>CAWEAB010000011.1:0-382815 GCA_963806745.1 uncultured Acidobacteriaceae bacterium | reverse complement strand
CGCATGAACACAAGTGTCCACGCGAACATCACAACTGGCTCGTTCAACCTTTTTGTCAAAGATCGAAATCGCATGTTCCACGGAAACCGCGAAACAATTTTTGCCGCCTGAGCGGTGCGTTTTCAATCCGCACAGACCGAAATCCGTGCGTCCTCGAAACTCGTTAAAGCTATCGCGTTGCCGGAAGCGCTGTCAACCCGCTGATTTCACAGGATTTCCACCTGTTTTCAACAGTGCGGGGAGTCTCAATCAGGAGAGAGGCACAGAGTGCAACTGGCTGCTGAAGAACTCTTTCAAACGCGTCACGAACGCTCTTCCGCAGGCGAATAGCCAATATTCAGCGCACGCCGACGCGGAAGCTTGCTTCAAAATTAAAGATCGCTTGGAGGCTCTGCTCTACGCGGAAACCCTTCAGGGAACTCTGTCCCCGAATGCGAACCCCGGAACCGGGGTCATCTGAGGCTTTCTAATTGGATGCCAGAAGCGCCCGCGCGGATTCAGCAGGCAGCTATAGACACTCAGTCACTGTCCTCGATCTCAAGATTTATATCAAACGTTCCCAGGAATGCAAGCGGAGAATCAAAAAAGTTACTTGAAGTGCACAGGAGGAAGGCGGTCGGCGGTCGCTGGTCCTCGGTCGTTCGCTGGGCTGGGAGATTTGAAGGCCGGGTTTCCTGGGTGGAACGTGCTGGTTCTGCGGTACTTGCTGACTTGGGCGAAGCGACGGACGGGACGCCGCCTAACCGCCGGCAGGATACCGGCGCTACAATCGAAGAATGATTTCGGTGGTTCAACTCGGGGCGCTGAGCTATTCGGAAGGTCTGCGTCTGCAGAAAAAACTCATCGAGCTACGCAAGAAGGGCGAGATTGGCGATGTGCTTCTGCTGCTGGAGCACACTCCGGTCATTACGCTCGGGCGGAATGCGAAGACGGGGAACGTGCTGGTGTCGACGGAGGTCTTGGCAGCGCGCGGAGTTGAGGTATTTGAGTGCGACCGCGGCGGCGATGTGACGTTCCATGGGCCAGGACAGATTGTCGGCTACCCGATTTTTGATCTGCGCGGGTTTGAAAGGTCACCGGTCACAGGTCTCAGGTTTCCGGAAAAACAAACCACTTCACTCGACTTGAGCGTTGGTCGCAAGACCTTGGGCGCGGTCGATTATGTGCGGCGGTTGGAAGAAGTGCTGATTCGCACTTGCGCTGATTTTGGAATTCCGAGTAAACGCGTGGCGGGACTGACGGGTGTTTGGACGGAGGATGTCGCCGAGCTTTGCTCGGCTGGACAGCCGGGGGCGGCTGTCCCCACGCGCGAAGCTAAGATCGCCGCCATTGGCGTGCACATTTCACGGTCGGTTACTTCGCATGGGTTTGCGCTCAATGTGAATACCGATCTTAGCTACTTCGATTTGATCGTTCCTTGCGGAATTGCCGCGAAGCCGGTGACCTCGATGCGCAAGGAATTGGGGCGCGAAGTGGCCTTGAATCAAGTTGCGGAATCGCTTTCGCGGAACTTTGGCGCGTCGTTCGGGCGGCAGATGGTGTGGGTGGAAACGGTCGATGCACTGTTGGGGAATTCGGTGGGCATTCCCATGAAGGCACCGGCGGAGCAGCGCGCGCTACGCGGCGAAGACGATTTACATTTTGCCTGAGGACGCATTTCCTCCCGTGAACTTTAGCTGCCGGGCAGTTGCCGGCGCGGACAAGAGTGTCCGCGCTACATGGGCGGCTCACGGTGATAGCATGTTCGCGGACTGACCATGGCGAGAAAGAAAACCGCAATCAAGAAGGCTCGGAACTCACAACCCCCAACTCGAAGCATCGGTCGCTCTGACCAGAACCGCACCTACACCATCCTCGACTACCGGCTCGAAAAGCCCAGCTTCACACTTCGCCAGGTCCGCGCAGGCGACGAAACACGCTACGAAGTCGAGAGCGGTGATCTCTCCCGCCCCGCGCCTCCCATCCGCGACTCGAAATACCTGTCCAAGCAGCAGGTGATCGAGATCTATCGCTGGATGCTGCTCAATCGGCGCATGGAAACTGCACTGGAAAATCTCTACAAGCAAGGCAAGGTGGTCGGCGGCGTTTACTTCGGACTCGGGCAGGAAGGCTGCTCGTGCGCCTCGGCCTATGCGCTCCGCAAAGACGAGTGGCTGGGCCCCATGATTCGCAACCAGGGCGCGCTTCTCGTTCGCGGATTTTCTCCGGCCGACATCATGATGCAGTACATGGCGAAGTCGGGCTCGCCGACCAAGGGCCGCGATGCTTCTTCGCACTTTGGCGATATTAAAACGCGCAACGTGGTTTCGCCGATTTCTACCCTGGGCGATCTCATCCCCGTGCTGGCCGGCGTCGCGCTGGGCGCGCGCTTGCAGGGAAAAGACATCGCCGTCATGACTTACATCGGCGACGGCGGGCAGTCGACCGGCGTGACCTACGAAGGCCTCAATTTTGCGGCGGTGCAGAAACTTGGACTGGTGCTGATGGTCGAAAATAATTTGTGGGGATATTCGACTCCAGCCGACATGCAGTTCTGCGTCAAGGATCTGGCGGAGCGGGCGATCGCTTATGGAATGCCGGGCGTGATTGTCGACGGCACGGACGCATGCCAGGTTTATGACGCCTGCCATGAGGCCTGCGAGCGGGCGCGGCGCGGCGAAGGGCCCGACTTTGATCGAGGCGAAGATGATGCGCATGAAAGGGCCACGCCATTCACGATGCGGCGGAATATGTGCCGAAGCCGTTATTTGAATACTGGAAAAAGCGCGATCCGATCGCGCGTCTGGAAGATTATCTCGTGAATAAAAAGAAGTGGCTGACGGCGGAGGAGAATCACGCGCTCATTTCGGATGTGGAGCGGCAGCTCGAAGCCGATCGTGAATTTGCCGTGAATTCTCCGATGCCAGAGCCCGAATCGGCGGCGGGCGGTGTCTATTGTGTTGAGGGATGCCACGAAATTCGGCCGAAGTATGCGGTTCCGAAAACGCGCCAAGGAGGCTCCGGGCGGTCGCGGGCGAGCGAAGGCGCCGTGCATCTCAAGTAGTAAGCAACCGGCCAAATGGCGAGCGCGTCACACCTTTGAACCAGCTATGAATTTCCTTCCGCGATTTCGCCCGGGGCTGCGACTTTCGCTCCTCGCGGCCTGTTTGATCGTTCGCTTGCTGGTATTTGGTGCCCGCGTCCTATGCCCAGCCGGGATATGGGCAGGTCGAGCGGCGACCCGCCGGCAGTGAGGCTAAGCGTCATTCGGTTCGCGGCAGCGTCGTCAACTCGGTCACGGGTGAGCCCATCGTGCGAGCTCTGGTAACGCTCGTCGCGGGCGGCGAGAAAAGTGCGATGACCGATGGCAGCGGATCATTTCATTTTGACGACGTGCCGGAGGGAACCGGGTTTGTGGCGGCAGAGAGGCCGGGCTTTTCGCGCCCGGATGAACGCGCTCGTCCATTCTCAATCACCGGCGACATTGATGGCCTTGTGCTGTCGCTCATCCCGCACGCCGTGATAAGCGGCCGGGTCGCCTCCCTCCAGAATGTGCCGATCGAGGATCTCCCGGTGCATCTTTACCGGCGCACCTACGTCAACGGCAGACTGCAATGGCAGACTGCGAACATGGTAACTTCCGACGATGATGGGCAATTTCGACTTGCGGGTCTGGCTCCCGGTTCGTACTGCCTTTCGGTTGGTCCGGAAAACTGGCGGGAGCGGGCTCCCGGGTCGCGGCCGCGGGGATACGGTCAGGTGTTTTATCCGAACGGGATCGATTTCTCGTCCGCCAGCGTGATCTCAGTGGCGGCCGGACAGCAGGTGGAAGCGGATTTTTCGCTGGCCCAGGAAACGCTCTTCGAGATCTCAGGGCAAGTGGTGGGAGTTCCTCCGGCGGTCGATGTCGGAGTGCAACTGATGAATAGCGCAGGCGAGCCTTTGCCGATCCAGCAGATGCATTCCGAGCGGCACGATTTTTCGACGTATGTCGCTCCGGGCCGATATACGTTGAAGGCCTTCGCTTCCATCGACACGCAATCCTTGTCCGGGACAATACCCTTGAATGTCACGGGCAATACGGCGGGAATTCAAATTGCTCTGGGGGCGCGGGCGACAATTCCGGTCAATGTGCACACCGACTCGGGTGGTGGTCGTGAGCAGATGGCAAACGTGAGCGTTACTTTATTGCCGACGCCGAACGGCTCCAATCTTGCGCAACTCTGGGCGCGACCCGTTGCCGGGCGGCGGGGAAGCCTTGAGATCGTCGGCGCGGAAGGCACGACTTATTCGGTTGAGATCAACGCCTATGACAAGTACGTTGTCTCGGCGACTTCGGGTTCAACTGATCTTCTGCGCAATGATCTGACGGTTGGGGCCGATGGAAGAGCGGAGCCGATTGAGATCGTGCTGGGTAGCGATGGCGGCGGCGTGAGCGGCAACGTGCATCTGCCCGATCGCATTAGTGGCACAACCGTGCTCCTGGTGCCGGAGCGTGGAGCAGGCGGACAGGTGACGACCGCGGATGTGCAGGCTAATGGCGGCTTTCATTTCGAGCAGGTTCGGCCGGGCGATTACTTGCTGCTGGCCATCGAGCACGGTGACGAACTGGAATATCAGAATCCCGATGTGCTGAGCGCTTATTTGTCGAGCGCAACGCACATCAGCGTGTCGCCGAAGCAGCAAGTGAAGGCGACACTGGAATTGATTGCGACCGGCCGGTGATGGTTCTGACTGCCTTGTGGCGATCCATGGCGGGGCAGAGGAACATGAGATTCCTCGCTTAGCCGCTCGGAATGACAATGTGGGGGTGTTTGGGGTCGACACACACGGGATTGTTGTTGGTGGACGTTGGCCGACTGGAATGACCCTTATGTGGCGTGGTTGGATTCTGGTTCCGATTCTTGCCCTTGCTGTGGCGGCGCAACCTGCCAGTTCGCGAGCGCCCGCAAAATTCCGCATCAGCGGCACGGTGATTGACGCGATTGGCGGCGGAGTGCTGCCGGATATCGAAGTGTCGATCGCTTTGAGCCAGGCTGAAGGGCTCCAGCAGACGGTGACGACGGGACCAGATGGCCGCTTCGAGTTCGATGGACTCGGCGCAGCCAAGTTCGCCATGACGGCTCGCGGGCGCGGTTATCGTTCCCAGGGATTCGAGGAGCATGAAGGATTCTTCACGGGTATTGTCACCGGGCCGGGAATGATTTCCGAGGACCTGGTGTTCCGGTTAAAGCCGGATGCTTCGATCGCCGGTACGGTGAACGATGAATTCAACGAACCGGCAGCGCTGGCCCACGTGCTTTTGTTTCGGACCGGAATGCGCGACGTTTCGCAATTGGTCCTTCTCCAGTCGGAGGTGATGACGGATGATGCCGGCCATTTCCATTTCAGCCATCTCCAGGAGGGCACGTATTACCTGGTTGCATACGGGGCGCCTTGGTACGCGCACCAGGAGGGAGATGAGACGGAAGAGGGGGTGCGTGTCCGCGGCACGGCGGGCGCTTCCGATGCCACTGACGCTGCCGCCGAAGTGGCGAGCAATCCCGATGCGCAAGCTTTGGGGCGGCATTCTGAATTCGATGTTGCCTTTCTGACCACTTATTACGCCAATGCCAACGACGCGGGGCAGGCCACGCCGATTGTGGTGAAGCCGGGCGAGCGAGCAACGGCCGATTTTCATCTCTACGCGGTGCCAGCGGTGCGCTTGAAAGTGCACGGCTCGGCTGCTTCCGCCAAGAACCCCGGCACGATGACCCTGCTGGAGCCCATCTTCAACCACTCGCGCCAGGTAGCGGTGCAGAGCGCGACGGAGAATGGAGCAGTTCTGAGCGGCTTTGCTCCCGGTCATTACATTTTGCAGGTTTCGGCGAGAGGAAACTCGGAGGCGGTCCGGCAACAACCGCTCGACATCACCGGCGACATGGAGGTGAGCGCGGGCACAATGGGGAAACTCTCCAGCAGCGTGACGGGCATGTTAGAGGGGGATGGCGGAGACGTTCCCTGCTTGCGGTGTTTCGTGAGGTTGACGAATGTCGTGTCGGGGGAGGACTTCGGAGCGCAGATCGTGGGGAAAAAGTTCGAAGTCGACGGGGGCGTACGCGCCGGACGATATCTTGTCTGGCTGTTCAATGCCGAAGATTACGAAGTGCGAACGATCGCGGCCGTGGGCGCGCGCGTTACTGGAACTCAGGTAGAAATACCTGCTGGGGCGGCCGTGCGAATGACGATCTTTATGACCAAGGCCCTGGGGACGATCGACGGAATCGCCTTGCAGGATGGCAAGCCAGTCAGTCAGACTGCCGTTGTTTTGCTGCCGAAGGACCCCGCGCACAACCTGGTTCTGATGCGGCGCGACCAGAGTGACAGCGACGGCACTTTCACGCTGCGACATGTGGTGCCGGGAAACTACACGGTGATCGCCGTGGCCGATGGCTGGGACTTGGACTGGAAGGATCCGAGCGTTGTGAAGGCTTACGTGGGCGGCGGGGAAAGGATTTATGTCCAGCCTCAGGGCGGCACGTATCAGGTGAAGGTGGCGGTGCAGGCGAAACATTAGGTTTCTGCCGTCATCCATCAGTCGCTAGGAAAACCGCAAGCACTGGGTAGATGGCCTTTACCAGAAGGCTAATCGGCTAACAATGCTAGAATTTCTATAGCAATGTCAGCCTCTTCTCAACTCGTTCAGATCGATATTGGGCCGCGCATTCCCAGCCCGAAGCCTTCCTGGTTGAAGGCCAAGGCGCCGGTCGGCGATAACTTTCACAATCTTAAAAAGCTGGCCCGCGGGCTTGGGCTGCATACCGTTTGCGAGTCGGCGCAGTGTCCAAATATTGGCGAGTGCTGGCATCACAAGACCGCGACTTTCATGTTGCTGGGCGATATCTGCACGCGGCGGTGCGGATTCTGCGCGGTGCCGAAGGGCCGTCCTGAGCCGATCGATTGGGATGAGCCGCGGCGGGTGGCCGAGGCGGTCGCGACGCTTGGCTTGAAGCATGCGGTGGTGACCAGCGTGAATCGCGACGACGACAATGTTGGTGGCGCGAAGATTTTTGCGCAGACCATCCGCCAAATTCGCGAACTGGTTCCAGGTTGTCGCGTAGAAGTGCTGATTCCTGATTTTCAAGGACTCGAAGAGCCGCTGCGTATTGTGCTTGAAGCCAAGCCTGACGTGCTGAATCACAACACCGAAACTGTACCGCGGCTATACCGGGCCGTGCGCTCCGGGGCGCGCTATGAGCGGACGCTCGATCTGCTGGCGAATGCGCAAGGCGTGGGATCGCGGCGACCGTCACGAAGAGCGGGGTGATGGTGGGGATTGGCGAAGAAACAGACGAACTGATTGAGGTCTTTCGCGACCTCGGCGAACGCGGGGTCGACATTCTGACGGTTGGCCAGTACTTGCGGCCTTCAAAAGATCATCTGCCGATGACGCGTTACTACCGTCCGGAAGAATTCGCCTTTCTGAAAGAAGAGGCGATGCGCTTCGGGTTCAAACACGTCGAGTCGGGACCGCTGGTGCGGTCGAGCTATCACGCGCACGAGCAAGCGGGGAAAACTGTCGCTGGTCGTTAGTCGCTGGTCGTTGGACCCCGCGTCCTTATCAAATCATCACAATCTCAATGTTTAGTCGTCCTAGTCGCTTGAGAACATTGCGACTAGATTCGTGCTGAGGCGCGAAGCATGGGTACGAACTCCTCTTTCGAAGATTTGCGGATTTGGCGTGACTCGATGGACTTGACTGTCGCGATATACGAGGTCACGAATACTTTTCCTAAACATGAAATCTACGGATTAACTTCACAGATGAGGCGTGCGGCGGTTTCCGTGCCCAGCAACATCGCAGAGGGCAAAGGACACAGATCGGACCCTGAGTTTGCGCGATTCCTATTTCATGCCAGAGGATCTCTGCTCGAACTCCGAACGCAGCTGTTACATTAGCCGCCGCCTACAGTATTTATCGGCTGAAAAAAGCGGCGAACTTTGCGCGCGCAGCGACCAAATCGCCCGAGGGCTCAACGCCTTGATTAAAACGTTCAGTTCATCACACGCCCTGAGACCGCTGCCGAATGACCGAGACTAACGACGAATCTCTCACCATACCCGGCACGCGTTCTGATTTACCATCGGCGCGTTGGCCGCACAGTGAAATGCCTCGCGGAATTCCGGCATATTTGAGACGGTGCCGTTCACGCGATACCTGGATGGCGAGTGCGGATCGATGGTGGTCAGCATGCGCGTGAAGGCATCTGTGCGTTGCTGGCACCAGACGTTGGCCCATCCCAGGAAGAAGCGCTGCTGCGCGGTGAGGCCATCGATAGGCGCTGGAGTCTTACCGCCGAGCGTGCTCAACAACGCCATGTAGGCGATGCGCATGCCGCCGTTGTCGGCCGTGTTTTCACCGAGCGTGAGTTGGCCATTCAGTTTCAGATCGTCGACGGCAACGAAGCTGCCGTACTGGTCGCGGATGCAACTGGTTCGCTCTTCAAACTTCTTCTTGTCGTCCGCGGTCCACCAGTCACGCAGATTGCCGTCGGCATCGAACTGGCTGCCTTCATCGTCGAAGCCGTGAGTGAGTTCGTGGCCGATGCCCGCGCCGATGGCGCCGAAGTTCATGGCGTCGTCGCCTGGTTATCGAAGAACGGAGGCTGGAGAATCGCCGCCGGAAAGGTGATGTTGTTTTCGTTGGCGTTGTAGCTGGCGTTGACCGTGGTGGGTGGATAGGGCCAGTCGCGCTTGTCGAGCGGCTTGCCGATCTTATTCATGCGCCGCTGAAAGTCATATTGATTGGCACGCTGTGAGTTTCCGAATTCGTCACCGCGAACGATTTCGAGCGTCGGAGTAATCGCGCCACTTGTCAGGATAGCCGATGCGATTCGTGACGGCGGCCAGCTTGACGAGCGCCTGTTTCTTGGTATCGTCACCCATCCACGGGAGGCTCTGGATATCCTGACCGAGGGCTTTTTCGACGGCGGCAACCAGGGCCAGCATGCGGGCCTTGCTGTCGGCCGGAAAATTCTTCTCCACATATATCTGGCCGATCGCCTCGCCGAGATCGCCATCCACATAGCTGACGCAACGCTTCCAGCGTGGCCGCAATTCCTTGGTTCCTTCCAGCGTCTTGGAGAAGAACTCAAAATTCTCGTTCACGAAGGCCGAAGGCAGGATGGCCGCATTGGCATGCACGACGTGCCAGCGCAGATAGATTTTCCAGTCGTCGAGCGAGTGCGCGTCGAGAACGGACTGCATTCCCTTGATGAAGTCAGGCTCGACGACATTGAGCGAATCGAATTTGGGGGCTTTTACGCCGTCGAAATAGGCGTTCCAGTCGAACTCCGAATTCAGCGCGGCGAGTTCCTTGTCTGACATCTTGTGGTAAATCTTCTGGGGATCGCGGCGGGTGGTCTGGTCGAGGGCACTTTTCGCGAGGCCGGTTTCAATGTCCATCACGGTCTTGGCTTCTGCCGCGGCCTTGGCGGGTGCGTCGCCGAGCAGTTCGAACATCTTCTGCACGTGCGCGACATATTTTTCGCGCAGCTCCACCGATTTGGCATCGTCCTTGAAGTAATAATCGCGGTCGGGCATGCCGAGACCGCCCTGATCGAGTTGCGCGATGATCCGGCTGGCGTCTTTGAAGTCGGCGCCGGAATCGAAGCCGAAGAGCACGTCGGCGCCTTCGCGATGGAGGCGGACGATCTCTGATGGCAGATCTTTCTTGGAACTCAGGGCCGCGATGCTCTGAAAGTCCGGGCCGAGCGGCTTGGTCCCGGCCTTCTCGATGGCGCCTTCATCCATGCAGGTTGCATAGTAGTCGCCGATCTTCTGCTCGTTGGCGCTGCGTCCGGCGCGCTCGACGGCGGCCTTTTCCAGAATGTCGCGCACGATGTATTCGCCGCGTTCGTGCAGTTCGTCGAAGCGGCCCCACGAAGAACGATCGGCGGGAATGGGATGCTGAGCCATCCATTTGCCACACGCGTAGCGGAAGAAGTCGGTGCAGGGATCGATGGTCTTGTCGATCATGTCAGGCGAGAAGCGGATGGGAGCAGTCTTGCCGGCATCGGCCTCTTTTTCTTGAGCCTGCGCGCGGGTCGCGGCGATTGTGAACGCTAGCGCAAACGTGAGCACGGTGGTTAAGAGCGTTTTGTAGGGCATGGATTTCCTCAGGATTTTTGGTCGAACGAGGGGAGTGCTGACAGGGTTGGACGCGAGAAGGTCGAGATCGTCACCACAACAGCTCCGCCACCTCCAGATTTCAGGCGCTGGCGGGTGGACACGAGTGTCCGCCGCTCACGCACCTCAAAACACCTTGACGTGGAAGGTCAGGTACTTCTTGGGATTTTCGCGAATCGACTTAACCAGTTCGCGTGTCTCAACCAGCATCTGGTTGCTGTTGTTGTAGAGGGCAGGATCCTTGAACAGCATGCCCACACTTCCCTCGCCCTTTTCCATGCGATCGGTGAGCGCCGTAAGATTGTTCAAGGTCTGTTGCAGCTTGTTGGCGAATTCCTGATCGTGCGTAAACTTGCCCAGCGCGCCTTTGCCGGCGTTCATGTCGTCGGTCAACTGGCGGATATTGGCGATGGTTTTGTTGGTGTTGTCGTAAAGTTCAGGATCCTTGAGCAACTTGCCGGCCGATCCCTTGCCGGCCTGAAGATCGTCGATCATCGCATTGACTTTGTCGATGGCGGCGATTGCCTTTTTGTAGGCTTCATCGCTGGTAAGCAGAGGACCGATTGAACCCTTGCCTTGCTGAATGTCATCCATCAAACCCTTGAACTCGGCGACGGTGGCATTCAAGCGGTCATACATGTCGGAAGAGTAGATGATCTTTCCAATCGAGCCCTGGCCGCTTTCGATAAATCCGATGATGCGGTCGAGGCGCTTGATCAAGGCATCGACGTTGACGAGAGTGCCCTGGGTGGAACGCACCACATCCTGAATATCCGGGACGGATTTGGCGGCGAGCGTGTCGCCGTCCTGCACCGGAGGGCCCTTGGCGATGGAACTGTCGATGTCGACAAAGGTCTCGCCGAGCACGCCCGCCGTGGCGAGCGTGGCCACGGAGTCCTTGTGCAACCCGAAAGCGTAAGTGGTGGCGACTTTGAGCGTCACTTCGACCGGCGTGAGCGGTTTGTCGGGAATCACGCGGATCTGGGTGACATTGCCGATATCGACTCCGGCCAGGCGAACCGGAGCACCCTGGCGCAGACCGCCCGCGTTATCAAGATAAGCGATGAGATGGATCTTGTGAGTGAACCAGCCGCCCGTGCCGCTCATGAGAAAAATCAAGACCATGAGAATAATGCTGGCGACCACGACGGTGAGTCCGACGCGAAGCTGCGACCATTTGAGCTGTTTTTGGCTAGGCACGGTGGTCCGGAAACCCCAAACCGAAAGAAGCATGATAGCAAAGGAAAACGAATTTCAAGCGGAGAGTTTTGGGGGGTATGAAAAGCGGAGGAGGGCGCGGAAGGTCAAGCGACAGGACCGGGCCTGTTGCTGAGTCTCAAATGTCTGGGACTAAAAGGAAAAGGCCCCCATCACTTTTGCGCGATGGGAGCCCCAAAAAGGCCAATTAGAGACTTCCGCGCCGGTTAGCGGCCCGGACCCTTTTCAGTTTTGCGGCCCGGCTGCGGTTTCTTCTGTGCTTCTTTTTGCTCACGCTGCTGTTGTTGTTTCTGCTCCCGCTGCTGAGCCTTTTGCTGTTGCTGCTGGGCCTGACGTTGTTGCTGAGCCTGGTGCTGTTCAGTCTTTTGAGCCTGCTGCTTTTGCGCTTGAGCTTGCTGGCGCTGAATGTTTTTCTGCTCGTTCTTGCGCTGCTCGGCCTGCTGGCGTTCATTGCGCTGCTGCGTCTGCCTTTTGCTGTTGAGCCTGCTGGCGCTGAGTGTTTTTCTGCTCGTTCTTGCGCTGCTCGGCCTGCTGGCGTTCATTGCGCTGCTGCTCGGCCTTTTGCTGTTGAGCCTGCTGGCGCTGAGTGTTTTTCTGCTCGTTCTTGCGTTGCTCCGCCTGCTGACGTTCATTGCGCTGCTGCTCGGTCTTTTGTTGCTGAGCCTGTTCACGCCGGGTGTTTTTCTGCTCGTTTTTTTGTTGTTGAGCATCCCCCCTGGCGTTGGCGCGGCTTTCTTCGTTGGCCGCCTTGCGATTTTCCCCAGCATTACGCTTTTCTTCCGAGTTGCGGCCGCTTGAGAGTTGCGGTTTTCTTCGCGCGTTGCGACTCTCAGCCGGACGATTCTCGCCGGCTTTGGCGCGAGCTTCGCGAGGAGACATCGCCGGTGCACGATACTCCGCGCCCGCTTCCCTGGCGGCGACTACATGAGTCTTAAAATCGCCAGGCTTCTCGGTGGCTGCGATTGCGGGGCGCCCGTGATTCTGCGAAGCGAATAACGCCCGGTTATGGCTGGCGGCTCGCATCTGTTCCCGCTGTGCCGCCACTGCCGCTGTGTGACGCTCATGCGCAAAACGTTCCTGTTCCGCCGTGGGACGAGCCGAAACTCCGCCTTGGCCGCCGTTAAATGCGACGTGGTTGTTATTGACGATGACGGTCTTCTCATACACGTTCGTGATGCGCGTATTGCGAACATTCATTACCGCGCCGTTGTAGTAGAAAGATCTTCCTCTCCACTCGCCGCCATAAAAGCCTTCGCCGGTATATCCGAAGCCGTAATTGATGCCGCCATAGAAGCCGACTTGCGGGCCCCAATAGCCGTCATGCCAAAGATAAGCGCCGTCGTTCCATCCCCAGTACCCGGGTGTCCAAAGCAAACCAACCGGAGCCATCACCCACGTTCCGGGGACCCAGTAGTAGCCATCGTCATCGCTCCATGACCAGTAACCGGGAGTACAGAGATATCCCGCGCCCGGACAAGGAGGCTGTTCATAGACGGGAAGTGCAGGCGGTCCGAAGCGCACGGAAAAACCAATTCCGATTTGCGCGAACGATGCCGCCGAGAAGGAGAGCATCAAGATTCCTAGAATCAACCAACGAACATTTTTCGTTTTCATAAGGTCCTTTAGACGGTGGCGCTAATTTCGTCCTAGCTAGAACTCAGAGATGCAAACACCGAAAGCGCACCGGAGTTGCTGCCGCGTGTGAGATGCCTTGTTTATGAAACAGTTGGCTCGCTCGGGCAAACACTGTAGGGAAATCTGTTACGAGGGTGAAATCATTTTTCCATACTCGACGGGAGAAACACCGACAATGGACTTGAAGTCGTTGATCAGGTGAGCCTGGTCGAAATAGCCGAGGTCGAGAGCGAGTTGGGCCCAATTGACTTTTGCGCCGGAATTAAATTTCTCGATCAGCTCATGGAGGCGATAGCGGCGGATGACCCACTTCGGGCTTGCACCCACGTATTCGCTGAACAGGCGTTGCAACGAGCGTTGGCTCATGGTGGCGCGGCTTGCGAGATCTTGGACCGACTTGATCGCGGGCTCCTGAAGAATCAAGTCGACGAGTTTGCCGGCGAGAGAGATGGAGCAATCGGCTCCCGGCATGCGGGCATGAAAGAAGGCATTGGCAGCTTGGACCTTTTCGTCTTCTTTGGAAGAAGAAAGGGCGATTTCTTCGAACGCCGCTATGTCCTTACCGAAGACGCGTCTCGCGGGAATTGTTCTATCGGCGAGCTTTGAGACCTGATGCTTGTAGAACGGCCGAAATCCGCCGGGCCGGAACTTTACACCAAACACTCGCCCCTCTCCTTCGAGCAGGCGGGAGAATTTATGCGTTTGGACTCCCGCGATCACGGAAGTTTGATCTTCGAAGATCAAATGAATGTTGGGATGCGGAAGGCTCTCGGCCACAAAGGGCTCGCAGCCGCGCAGATCCCAGTGAATGATCCAGTAGTGGGCGATCCAGGAGCGTAAGATCAGCAGCTGGCCGGCGGCGCGAGTGGCGCATCTTCCCTGACTTCAGGCCGCGCCGCAACATTCCGCGGGCCTGCCCGACTTCCGGATCAAACACTTCCTCCACGTTTGCTGAAAGTGTCTGTCGCGTTTTTCCAATCATTGCGATCATGTCCGGTTTAGAGTCGCATCAGACGTAGAGACTTACGGCAGTAAAGCCGCGAACAGGATGACAAACATGAAGATTCTAACCGCGCGAGTCCTGGTGGCGCTCCTGGCTTGCACAGCCGGATGGGAGGTCGCCGCACAAGCGCAACCGCCCCGATCCAGCGATGCGGCGAACACGACTTCAACTTCGAATCAAAAAGGAACAGCGATGACCAAGCACGCCAGTGGAGCATTCGACGTAAAAGTGATTCCGCAAAAACCGGACAACAAAGAAGCCGAGGCCGCAGGCTTCGGGCGCATGTCGCTCGACAAACAGTTCCATGGCGATCTGGAAGCGACGAGCAAGGGCGAGATGATCGGAGCGATGACGGAGGTGAAGGGCTCGGCCGGGTATGTGGCGATGGAGCGCGTCACAGGAACGCTGAACGGCCGAAGCGGAACGTTTGTCCTCCAACACAGCGGCACCATGGCGCACGGCGCGCAACAGATGACCATCACGGTTGTGCCTGATTCGGGGACGGGAGAGCTTGCGGGAATCAGCGGATCGATGACCATCATTATCAAAGACGGCGGCAAGCACTTCTATGAGTTCGAGTATCAGTTGGCGCAGTGACGACCGTGAGGGCGGAAGCTCAGCAATAAGAAATCGACGCTCTCGCTAATGCACGGGTTGCTTTGAATTGGCATTTGAAGGGACAATGTGCGCGCAAACATTTCCTATCTCGTTGGAGAGTCCACCCATGCGTCCGATCCGCTCCCTCACGCTTGCGCACGCGGTCACATTCGTTCTTTTCAGTTCCGCTGTTTCGATTCATGCCCAGACTGATCTGAAGTATCAGACGCCGCCGAAGGCGATTGTGGACCTGGTCGATACGCGGCCAACGCCAATGATCGACGTGTCCCCAAAAGACAAAGACGGCAAGCAATGGATTTTGATCGAAGAGATCTCCGGCCTACCGTCGATTGCGGATCTGGCACAGCCGGAGCTGCGGCTGGCAGGACTGCGCTTCAATCCGAAGACAAATGGTCCGAGCCGCGGGCGTTACATCACCGGGCTGAAACTGAAGATGTTGCCGGATGGCGCGGAGAAGGTGGTGACGGGACTGCCCTCGAACGCGAAGATCCGGTTTGCGGAGTGGGCTCCGGATGCGCGCCATGTGGCGTTTGTGAACGTCAGCGACGACGGGGCCGACGCGGGTCTGAGTTTGTGGATCGTGGATGTGGCAACGGGGGATGCGAAGCGCCTGGATGGGATTCGGCTCAACGGAATTTTTGGTGCGCCGTGCGAGTGGACGAGCGACAGCGCGAGTCTGATCTGCAAAACCGTGCCGCCGGGACGAGGAGAGGCACCGAAACGGGCTGAGGTTCCGAGTGGGCCGGTGGTGCAGGAAAACCTGGGACGCGTGACGCCCGGGCCGACGTTCGAAGATTTGCTGAAGAGTCCCGAGGACGAACGGATCTTCGATTACTATGCGACCGCGCAAGTCGAGTTGGTGCGCCTCGACGGGACGAGCAAAGCAATTGGGGAGGCAGCGGTTATTGAGAGCGCATCGCCCTCGCCGGATGGACACTACGTGCTCGTGGACGAGCGGCATCATCCATACTCGTATTTGCTGCCCTATCCACATTTTCCGGAGCGAGTGCTGGCGATCAACCTTGCGACGGGTGCCAGCAAGCAACTGGTCGACAAGCCCCTCGCCGACACGATCCCAAATATTCATGATGCGGTCGTGGCCGGCCCGCGCGAATTCGAGTGGCGCAGCGACGCTGCCGGCCACCGCATTCTGGGTGGAAGCGGGAGACGGCGGCGATCCGCGAAAAGACGTTGCCGTGCGCGACACCCTGTTCTTGCAGGACGCACCTTTTGATGGCCAGCCGCGGAAGCTGGCGGAAATTCCCGTGCGCTTTGGAAGCGTCGTGTGGGGAAGCGGAAAGCTCGCGTTAGTCGAAGAGGAGCGGTGGAAGGATCGGAAGCGCATCATGCTGGCAGTTGCGCCCGACGGCGGAGCCAGCGCTTGTGACACTCTTCGAGGGCTCGTTCGAAGATCGCTATCACGATCCGGGCAAGCCGTTTACGGTGATGAATATGGCGGGCAAGGAGGTGCTGCAAACCTCGCCGGAGGGCGGTATTTACTTGCATGCGCAGGGTGCGTCTCCCGAAGGCGATCGCCCGTTTGTTGCGGTGATGAGCGCGTCGACTGGCGAGAGCAAGCGGCTCTGGCAATCGGAAGCGAAGTTCTTCGAGAGTCCGAGGGCAGTGCTTGACGCAGCGAATGCGACCATTTTGATCCGCAAAGAGTCGCAGGAGATGAGTCCGAACTACTACGTGAAAGTGGCTGGGAAAGACGAGCTGAAGCAGGTGACATTTTTCCCGAGTCCTTACGGTAACGCGCCTTTGCCGAAGAAGCAGGTGCTGAAATACAAGCGAGCCGACGGCGTGGATCTGAGCGCGAATCTTTATCTGCCTCCGGGCTACAAGCCGAGTGACGGGCCGCTGCCGACCCTGATGGAGGCCTACCCGACGGAGTACAAGACGAAATCAGCGGCCGGACAGATCCAGGGGTCGCCGAATGAATTTCCAATTTTGTATTGGGGCTCGCCGATTCCGTTTGTTGCCGTGGGCTACGCGGTTCTGGAGAATGCGACGATTCCAATTGTCGGCGAGGGGAAGGCTGAGCCGAATGATACCTATGTCGAACAACTGGTGGCGAGCGCGCAGGCAGCGATCGATGAAGGCGCGCGGCTGGGAGTCGTGGATCGCAATCGGGTCGCGGTCATGGGGCATTCCTATGGAGCGTTCATGACCGCGAATTTGCTGGCGCACAGCAATCTGTTCAAAGCGGGCATCGCGCGCAGCGGAGCGTATAACCGCACGCTTACGCCGTTTGGTTTTCAGAATGAAGAGCGAACCTACTGGCAGGCGCCCGAGGTGTATTACAAGATGTCGCCCTTCTCGTACGCGGACAAAATCAAAACGCCGCTCCTGCTGATCCACGGCGAGGCCGACAACAATACAGGGACGTTTCCGATTCAGAGCGAGCGGCTTTTCAGTGCCATCAAAGGCCAGGGCGGGACGGTGCGCTTTGTGCTGCTGCCGCTCGAATCGCACGGCTATGCGGGGCGGGAATCGGTGCTGCACATGTTCTGGGAGATGAACACGTGGATGGACAAATACGTGAAGAACGCGCAGCCGGCAAAGGGAGCGAGTGCCGCGGATTCAGCTAAAGTAGCGCGGCGGCTAATTCTCCATAATGACGTGCGCGAGTGCCTGCTCGGAGGTATGGGTGAGCGAGAGGGCGATATTTTTGTAGCCTAGTTTTGCGGCGATGGCCGCGGCCTGCCCGTGCAACTGTAGTGTGGGACGCTGGCCTTTAGGCCGCACAACTTCGATATCGCGCCAGCGCACACCGTGATTCCAGCCGGTGCCGAGCGCTTTCATTCCAGCTTCCTTAGCGGCAAAGCGGGCCGCATAACTTTCAAAGCGTGTGGCTTTGGCTTCACAGTAGCGAATTTCGCCCTCGGTAAAAATGCGGCGGATGAAGCGGTCGCCGTAGCGCTCAATCGATTCGCGAATGCGGGGAACTTCGGCGATGTCGACGCCTGTGCCGATGATCATGCAGACATGGTAACTGGGGATTGGAAATTTGTAATTTGGAATTGCGGTCGCCCGGGATTCTAGAAAAGCTGATCGCCACGGTAGATCATCTGGCCATCGATCATGCGCGCTTCGGCCATCAATTTGTGCGGGCGCGCCGGACCCTCGGCATCAATATGCAGAACCTCGTGCCCATGCGCGACCAGCCAGTCGGAGACGATCATGCGATGGCAATGAAAGTAGACGCGCTCGGCGCACATGTAGGCAGTGCGCGATTCCCCGGCGATTCGCAGCAGTTCGGTCATTGTCTGCTCGAACTCAGGCGTGAGGGTGTAGTCAGCGTAGTTGCGGAAACTGGCGTTGCGCAGGGCGGTGTGCGGCGAGTCCGGGCGCGTGGCTTTGCGGTATCCGCCAAGAGATTTCATCCAAAGGTAGCGGATGCCTTGCTTTGATAACTCCTTTTCCAGCGCTTCCCGATTGAAGTGGGGCAGACGGCGTGACATGGGGAAGGCGCGAATGTCGACGAGAGTCTCGATGCCGTGAGCCTTGAGCGCCGCGACAAGTTCATCGAGCGTGCGCGTTGAGTGTCCGATGGTGTAGAGCATCGCCACGGCTCCATTTCATCATGAATGAAATGAAAACCGCAGAGGACGCGGAGGACTCAGAGGGCTTTGAAATTCAATCCTCCGTGCCCTCTGCGTCCTCTGTGGTTTTGGTTTCGACCGAATCAGGCGATCAAACTCAACGCCTCAACGAGTCGTGAATCCTGCTCGGGGAAGACGGTGCGCAAATCGAGGAGAACGCGCCCTTCTTCCACGCGGGCGATCACCGGTGGGTCGGAGTGCCGCAGCCGGGCGCATAATTCATCGGCACTTAGCTCCGCATGAGTAAGAGCTATGGGCCTGCGTCGGCAGGACGGCCGTGGGAGCGGCGCCGCCTCCGATGACGGATTCTCCGTCGATGAGTTCAAGATGCAACTTTGACGATGCCTTCGCCCTGGAATTCACGTGCGACGCGAGCGCCCCGGCGCGCGCGGCAATTTCATCTTTGGACAAATGCATCATGCGCAGTACGGGGACGGCGTCATGATCGTGCTTGACATAGGCGAGCAGCGTGGCTTCGAGCGCGGCATAAGTGAGCTTGTCGACGCGCAGGGCGCGAAAGAGCGAATTGGAGCGCATGCGCGCGACCAGATCGGCGCGGCCGGTGATCAGTCCGGCTTGCGGACCGCCGAGCAGCTTGTCGCCGCTGTAAGTTACAACGTCGACGCCAGCGCGCAGGCTGTCAAAAACGCTGGCTTCGTTGGCGATGCCGATTTCGCGCAGATCGAAAAGCGCGCCGCTGCCGAGATCTTCGACCAGAGGAATACTGCGGAGGCGGGCCAGTGCGACCAGTTCGTTGAGAGCGGGCTGCTCGGTGAATCCGGTGATGGCGAAATTCGAGCGATGGACGCGGAGAAGGAGCCGCGTGCGTTCTGTGATGGCGCGCTCGTAGTCCGCGATGCGGGTGCGATTGGTGGTGCCGACCTCGCGCAGCGTGGCCTGCGACTTCGACATCACGTCTGGAATGCGGAAGGAGCCGCCGATTTCGACCAACTCGCCGCGCGAGACGATGACCTCGCCGCCTTCGGCTAGAGAGTTGAGGGCGAGCAGGACGGCGGCGGCGTTGTTGTTGACGACAATGGTGGAGATTGCTGCGGAGCTTCGCTCGGCTGGACCGCCGAGGGCGGCTGTCCCCACGTGGCCTTCGAAGAGTTTCTGAAATAGTCGGTCGACGTGCACATCGCGCTTGCCGCGTTCGCCGCTCTCCAGATTGAATTCCAGGTTCGAATAAGCGCTTGCCGTTTCGCGAATGTGGTCGAGCGCGGCGCTGGCGAGCGGAGCACGTCCGAGATTCGTGTGCAGGATCACGCCGGTCGCATTGATCACGGGCCGAAGTGAGTAGCGCAACGACTGGCGAAGCTCGCGCTCCACCGCGCCGGAGAGGCCGCTGAGAGCCAGGTCCAGAGAATTTTCGTCGAGATGGCTGTCGGCAATCTCGTTGCGCAGGCGCTCGAGTATGGTGCGGATTGCGTCTCCGACCGCCGCTATGCCATCCCGCTCCGTGAGCGCGTGAATCTCCGGCCGGCGCAGAAGTTCATCGGTCGACGGAAGCTTGCGGAAAAGCGCCGTGTTTGGGGTCGAGGACATCGACGGGATTATGACACGGAGTGGGCAGGAGCGCGCTACTCCGTCCGCCAAAAACCGGATTACCAGAGGACTGGTACTCCAAACGAGCTACAGTGTGTGCAGATAGGCGAGCAGATCCTTAATCTGCTGGTCGGTCATGACCTGTCCGAAGCCTTCCATCTTGGAGCGGCCGTACTTGACGATGTCGGCGACGCGGTCGTCGTTCGCGGGCAGGCCGCTGAGTTCCAGATATTGCCGCTTGAAAACGCCCTTCATGCTGGGGCCTTTTTTACCGCGCGATGAATACGGCTCGTGGCAGCGATCGCAGTAATTGTCGTAGAGCTTGCGCCCGGCAGCCTGCTGCGGATTGAGGCCAAGTTCGGCGTCGGACTTGCGGCGCTCGACGTCGCAGGCGGTGGCGGCGAGATATGAGAATCAACGCTGCGATTGCGCCCGGGATGGAATGGCGAAGGGAAAAACTGCTATGAATACGCATCATATGGGACGCGCTCGCACGCGGGTGCGTAGAAGTAGGATAATACGTTCGCGATGGCGGTAGCGATCAAACGCGTGTACGAACGGCCGGCGACAGCAGACGGCGTGCGTGTGCTGGTGGATCGCCTTTGGCCGCGTGGCCTGACAAAAGAAGCTGCCGCGGCGAAGTACTGGCTGCGCGATCTGGCGCCGTCGAACGAATTGCGGCAGTGGTATCACGCGAATCCCGGGGCGTGGGCGCTGTTTCGCAAGCGTTATTTGAAGGAACTCAAGGACGCAAAGGCGACGGCCGCGGTCGAGACGCTGTATGACCTGGCGGAAGGGAAAAAGAAACTGACGCTGCTCTATGCCTCGCGAGACGAAGAGCGCAACAATGCGACCGTGCTGAAGGAATTGCTCGAAGGCGGGCGGAAACCACCGTCCAGCGTGGGACGGGCAGCGGTGGGCGGTGAGCGCATTCGGAAGGCGAGAAGACAATAAGGCAGTTCTCAGTTCTCGGTTCTCAGTTTCCAGCGCGTTAAGCGCACTCCCATAGAAATCATGGGACACCTGATATGGCAACCCCAACCGTGCGGTAAGCGATCTCTTAACTGAGAACTGAGAACTGAGAACTGAGAACTGAGAACTGAGAACTGAGAACTGAGAACTGAGAACTGAGAACTGAGAACTGAGAACTGAGAACTGAGAACTGAGAACTGAGAACTTTTATAATCTTTCCCGTCATGTCCCCGTCCGCTCTCCAAAAGAGAATCGAATCCCTGCGCGACAAAATCCGGCACCATGAATATCTCTACTACGTCCAGGATAATCCCGAACTGACCGACGCCGAATTCGACAAGCTGATGAACGAGTTGAAGCGGCTTGAGGCGGAGCATCCAGAGCTCGTCACGCCCGATTCGCCCACGCAGCGCGTCGGCGGCAAGCCGCGCGAAGGATTCGTGAAGGCAAAACATTCGTCGCCCATGCTCTCGCTCGACAACGCCTACAGCGAAGAAGAGCTGCGCGATTGGGAGCGACGTGTGCACGAGCTGAGCGGGCGCGATGATGTCGAGTACATGTGCGAGCTGAAGCTGGATGGCATGTCGCTGGCGCTCGTCTATGAAGACGGCCGCCTGGAACGCGGCATCACGCGCGGCGACGGCACGGTCGGCGAAGACGTCACTTTGAATGTGCGCACGGTGCGCTCGATTCCGCTTTCGGTTTCGAAAGACAAATTGAAAAAGGCAGGCATTCCTGCTGACTTCGAAACCCGCGGCGAAATGCTGATGCCCATCGCTGCCTTTCGCAAGCTGAATGAAGACCGGCAAAAGCAGGGCCTGGCCACTTTCGCGAATCCGCGCAACTTTACCGCCGGTACGGTGCGGCAACTTGAGCCGTCGATTACCGCCCAGCGCCGCATGGATTACTTCGCCTACATGCTGTTGAAAGACGGGCGCACGTATTTCGACCGGCAGTCGAAAACCATGGATGCGCTCGAAGCCGCCGGATTTCAAGGTGAACCCAAATCGCAAGCTGGCGAAGAATCTCGACGACGTCTGGAAGTTTATTCAGAGCTGGGAAGGCAAGCGCGAGTCGCTGCCGTATGAGATCGACGGCATCGTGATCAAGGTCGATCGCACCGCTCTCCAGCAGGAACTGGGATTCACGGGCAAAGCGCCGCGCTGGGCGATCGCCTACAAGTTTGCGGCGCACGGCGCGGTTACCCAAGTCGAAGACATCGTTCCGCAGGTCGGACGCACCGGAAAGCTGACTCCGGTTGCATGGCTGAAGCCCGTACCCATTGGCGGAACGATGGTCTCGCGCGCGACCTTGCACAATATGGATTTTGTCGATGAGCTGGGCGTGAAGATCGGCGACTGGGTCGAGGTCGAGCGCGGCGGCGACGTGATTCCGAAAGTGGTGAAGGTGGTCGAGGACGCGGAGCACCCGCGCGGCCATAAATCGTTCAAAATAGCCGAAGGATTGCCCGGAATGTGGTAGGAAGGTGGTGCGGTCCGAAGGCGAAGTCGATACTATTGCGTCAACAGCAATTGTCCTGCCAAGCTTCGAGGCAGCATCCTACATTTTGCTTCCCGCGGCGTCATGGACATTGACCACATTGGTGAGTCTCTCGTCGAGCAACTTGTTAGTCAGGGTCTCGTAACTAGGTTGGCCGATATCTACAGGCTTAAGAAGGAAGACTTGCTCTTATGCCCTGCTGTGCGGCCGCAATCCGCGGACCTCGCGAAGGCTACCAGGGAGAAGGGACACGTTCCCTTGGTGAATTTATTGGGCCTCGAAGAGTTTCGCATTCCCAGCATCCCCATCCACAAGAAAACTGAACCGGAGGACGGGAAGCCGAGCCGTGCAAAGATGATTGCTGATAAGTTTGGCACGATCTCTGGCTTCTACCAAGCCTCCCTACGTGGGCTACAAGAAACGCTTGGTCAAAAAATCGGCGGTGAGGTGCACGAGTACTTACATGCCTCGGAGCGCGGCCAGTTTTGGTCCGAACTCGCCGAACTAACCCCGCCACAGCAGTTGCAAAAGCTGTTGAGCCGAATGGAGAGCCGAAGCGCTAGTAATATTCTGAGGGAGATTGTGGAGTCAAAGTCAAAACCATTTCATCGTGTCGTCTACGGCTTGGGCATTCCCCACGTCGGCGAACGAACGGCCGCGGCGCTAGTACAACACTTCCCGAGCATGAGTGCTTTGATGAGTGCCAGCGTCGCGGAACTCCAGCAAGTAACGGATATTGGACCTACTGTTGCGCAGAGCGTCTATGAATTCTTGCATGAGCCTTCGAATCTGCGGCTCATCTCAGACCTAAAGGAACTGGGGCTCACTCTCGAAGAGAAGGGACAGCGCAAGATCGGAACCAACCTCGTTGGTAAGACCTTCGTCATTACCGGTGAACTTGAATCTCTCCCGCGCGAAGAAGCCAAGAGCATGATCCGGCAAGAGGGCGGGAAAGTCACGGATTCAGTGACCAGTAAAACGGACTATCTCGTTGTCGGCGCTTCGCCCGGTTCCAAGCTGGCTGAGGCTCGCAGGCTCGGGATTCGCGAGATCAGCGAGCGAGAGCTGAATGAGCTACTAGGGCGATGAACTCAGATGGAGACGGCTGTCTCGGCGCGCTGTCCATCAGCAAGCCGCTAGGGGTCGACTTTCTCGCGATTGACGTAGAGATAGCGAACCCAGCGCTCTCTAGCATCTGTCAGGTCGGCATCGCGTCGTTTCGAAATGGACACTTGCTCGGTTCATGGGAGTCTCTAGTCAACCCGGAAGATTATTTCCATCCGATTAACGTTTCTATCCACGGTATTGGCGAAGACGACGTACGGCAGTCACCCACCTGGAGCCAAGTCTATCCGTATCTGTACGTCCTTTTTGAGAACTGTATCGTAGTTAGTCACACTGCTTTTGATCGTGCGGCGGTTCTCCGTGCGTGCGAAAAGAACGCGTTAGCGTTTCCGGCCTCACGCTGGCTTGATTCAGCGAGAGTCGTAAGACGGGCATGGCCAATGTTTTCGAGATCAGGGTACGGCCTCGCAAATGTCGCTTATCATTTCGACATTCAGTATCGAGCGCACAATGCTTTGGAGGACGCTCGCTGCGCAGGTGAGATTGTGCTGCGGGCGATTGCCGAGACGGGCGTGAGTACAGAGGAGTGGCTTGAACGCGCAAATCAACCAATCCATCCACCTGAGAAGCCTCCCGTCGTGCGCGTCGGAGATCCAGACGGCCCCCTCTACGGTGAGGTTTTAGTTTTCACGGGGGCGCTCTCGATATTGCGGCGCGAGGCATCTGATGCGGCGTCTGCTGCAGGGTGCGAGGTTGACGCCGGGGTGACGAAGCGCACCACTGTATTAGTTGTGGGCGATGAGGACGTAAGAAAGCTCGCTGGCCATGAAAAGAGCTCCAAGCATCGCAAAGTGGAAGATCTCATTGCGAAGGGCCAGAAGATCCGCATTCTCGGCGAAAGCGATTTTCAGCGAATTGTCAGTCTCCGGAGCGAATAGGTAATCCAATCGTCGTGCTCATCAGCGCGTGCGAGATCAAACCATCTCACGCCAAAGCCTCCGTCGCCTCCCCTCCTCCGGCCCCCGCGGCCGATGCACCAATGAAACGAGAATGAAGCTGATGATCATCAGCAGAAACCACGACCCATACTTACCAAAACGCACAAGCTGCCAGCCATTCCTCTGATGGGGATAAACCCACACGACCGCGAACGTCCCAACATTTTCCGCCGCCCAGATAAACAGAGCGACCAGCCCAAATCCCACCAGCAACGGCATGCGACGGAATTTCTGATAGGGACGGTAGTAAACCCACGTCGGACCAAACACGGCCACCACCGCTGCAAACAGCGCAATGCGCAGATCCGCGATGAAGTGATGCGTAAAGAAGTTGGCGTAAATCAGAATCGCCAGCGCGACCGTCGCGTAAGTATTGGGATAGCGCGTGTATCGCATGTCGAAGATGCGGGTGACGCGCGCCATGTAACTGCCCACCGATGAGTACATGAATCCGGAAAAAAGCGGCACATGGCCGATGCGGAAGAAATTGCTTTCGGGATAAGTCCAGGAACCGACGCTGGTCTTGAAAAGCTCCATCAGCGTCCCAACGATATGGAAAATCAGGATGACCTTGGCCTCGCGCAGCGTCTCCATGCGCAGAACCAGCAGCAGAACCTGTATGGCGATGGCCGCCAAAAACAGAAAGTCATAGCGGGCCAGCCACGCATGATGCGGCCAGAACCATTTTGTAAGCAGCACCAGAGCCAGGATCGTCGCGCCGAAAAAGGCACGCCCATGCCGACTTGAATCCGAATAGAAAAAATTCCCAGAGAAATCCGTTGAGTCTGCTGGTCGCAACATGCTCTTCGAGCCGCAGGCGGATTTCATGAAACCGCGTTTTCGTGTAGCTCAGCACGGAACAATCGGAATGGAGGCCGAATGGCGCGCTCTACTGTAGCCCTTCGACAAGGTAAAGATCCGACAGCAGCCGCCGGTAGCCATAAACATAGGCTTTGCCGTCGGGCGTGGGCAGCACCGGACCGACGAACTCGACGCCCGCCGGATCGGGAGGCATGAGCTGCTTCCACAAAACGCGTTTGCCGGTCGCGAGTTCCAGCCGGTAAACCTTGGCGGGCAGTTCTCCTCCTCGATAGATAAACAAAGAGCGTCCATCGGCAGTCCACGCCACCGGCACCTCACCCGTCTCCAGTCCTTTAATCGGACGAGGCTGCCCGGAGGGAACCGGGAAAAGATACGCCTTATCGTCCGGGCCCACGGCGGCGATCGAAGTTCCGTCGGGCGACAGCGCAAACGAGAAGCCGTTCGTCCCTTCCGGAGTGACCGCCTCGACTTTGTCCACGTCAATGTTCTGCACGTAGAGCCTCAGGCCATGATTCGGTTCCGTGCCCGCCAGCAGAACCCGCTTGCCGTCGGGAAAAAACATGGCTGCGCTGTGGATGATGTCGTGTCCTTGCAAATGTTTGGGCTCGCCCGGGCCGGTCGGCAGAAGAAACAAATCGGTACCGTTATCGCCGCGGCACGACAACGCCCATTTTCCGTCAGGAGACAAAGCCAGCGACTGGCCATCGCCCAGCCGCACCGCCGCCGAGCCGTCCGTCTTACGCACGTAGACGGCATAGCTCGGTCCGCCCGCCTCGCCCTCTTCGCGGAAAAGAAGCGTCTTACCGTCGTCGGAAAGCGTCACCGGGAACGACCAGTCAAGCCAGGTGAAGTCGTGCTCCGTCGCGTCTTCCGCGCGATGCACGATCAGGCCGCGCCGCCAGCTATCGCGGGCCAGCAGAACCCGCCCGTCCGTCCTAACGTCCTGCAACGTGAGATCGGCCGGCACGCGCACCACCAGCCGCTCCTTGCCCGCGAGCGTCACCGCAAACAACGATCGGTCGATCCCAACCAGAGTCGCCGTCACCCAAACCTCGTCCCCTTTTGGCGACCACGCCAGGCCATCCGCACCGCCCCCGTAGGTCTGGCTCAGCGACTGCTTCTTGCCGTTCATGTCCACGACGGCGACGCTTCCGATCGAATCTCCCTGGATGGGATGCTCCACAAAAGCGATCATGTCGCCCTTGCGCGAAATGCGGGGATGGCTGATCCAGCCGCCCGTTTCGTACAAGACCTTGCCCGGAGGACATTCCAGCCGGTTCCGTCCGTTGACGTCGCGCACGATGGCGAACTGCGTGCCGTCGGGAGACCAGTCGGCCCACTGAATGTTTTCCAGGATTTCGCGCGGCGCGCCTCCGCCGAGCGGCATCTGCGCCAGCGTCCCGGTATGGACCTGCGATTTCGACTGCTGGCTGTGCAACAGCACCGCCATTTCTCCATTGGAGGAGATGCCGAGAATTTCAGCGCCGGGAACGCCCACGGACCGCGATTCAGGATTGCCGAAACGCGTGCTGAAAATCTCAACCGGCCCGCCTTCCCAGGCCGCCGAGTAGACGATGGTTTGCCCGTCGGGCGCGAACCTGGCCATGCGAATCGTGCCCCGGCGATAGGTCAGCAGGTGATAGGCAGGAGTTGCAATCGGGCCCTTGGGCCGCAGCAGGAGGAACGCGATGGCAGCCAGGGCCAGGAGCAACGCCGCGCCCAGAGCCATCACAAGCCGGCGCGATTGCGCTTGAGGAGTTGCGTGCGTTCCCGACGAGAAAGACGTCGACACAGATGTCGCGCCAGAGGTCGCGCCAGTGCAGACGTCGTGCCCGAGGTCCTCGTCGCAGCCGAACCGCTCGGCGCTTCACTGGCGACGGACGTAGAAGATACGCGCGCCGAGTCCCGCTCCCGTTTGAGCCTCTTCAGGTCAGCCCTGACCTCGGCCGCACTCTGGTAGCGCAGCTCAATATCCTTTTCCAGCAACTTCTGCACGATGCGTTCGATCTCGGCGGGCAGGTCGGGATTCAGCCGGATCGGGGCCGTGGGCGCGCGATTGAGAATGGCCTCGGTGATGACGCCCTGTGTGTCTCCGCGGAACGGCAGCGTTGCCGTGGACATTTCATAGAGAACGATGCCAAACGAAAAAAGATCGGTACGCCCGTCGAGGTCCTTGCCGCGTACCTGCTCGGGCGACATATACGCAACCGTGCCGATCGCCGTCCCCGGGCTCGTGAGACTCAACGCGTTGGCGTCGGCCATCGTCAGAGAATCGGCGCTCACAGACTTGGGCGAAGCGGCGATCTTCGCCAATCCGAAGTCGAGAATCTTGGCGTGCCCGCGCTTGGAGACAAAAATGTTCGCCGGCTTGATGTCGCGGTGAACGATTCCCTTGGTGTGCGCCGCATCGAGCGCGTCCGCGATTTCAATGGCGATTTCGAGGAGCGGATCCAGTTCCATCGGCCGCACGCCGATCAGGTGCTTGAGCGTGGAGCCTTCGAGGTACTCCATCGCGATGAAGGACTGGCCTTCATGCCTGCCGATCTCGTAGATCGTGCAAATGTTGGGATGATTCAGCGCGGAGGCCGCGCGCGCTTCGCGCCGGAAGCGTTCGAGGGCGGGCTCGTCATGCGCTACTTCGTCAGGCAGGAATTTCAGGGCGACGAAGCGGCCAAGTTCCGTATCCTCGGCCTTGAAGACCACGCCCATGCCGCCTCCGCCGAGCTTTTCCAGAATGCGGTAGTGCGAGATGGTCTGGCCGATCATCAGCCGCAAATCTTACGTGGGTGAAAAGGGCAAGTCAATGAAAGGCGGAGGTTGAGGGCACATCATTCTTGCCGATCAATCCCGAGGTCAAACCAAAAGTCCGGTTTCCTGACGCAGTCTGGCGATGTCCCGGGTGGGCGCACTCCCAAAGAAGCGGTTGTACTCTCTGCTGAACTGCGAAGCGCTCAGATAGCCGACACGCTGACTCGCAATGCCCGCATCCATCATCGTGGACAACATGAGACGCCTCGCCTCCTGAAGTCGCAGGACCTTCTGATAGTGCAGTGGGCTCATCGAGGTCACCGACTTAAAGTGTTCATGGAAGGAGGAAACGCTCATATTGACCAGCCCGGCCAGGTCTTCGACCTTCATGGGCTGAGAGAAATTGTCGCGTAGCCAGGAAATCGCCTTCGCGATCCGGGGCACGCTGGATTCTGCAAATCCCATTTGCGCCACGCGAGCCCCTATGGGGCCGCGCAGTAGCCGGATCAAGATTTCATCGATCACAAGGGGGGCGAGTAATTCAGGATCGCCGGGCTGCGCCAAACACTCCATCAACCTCGTCGCGGCGTTGACAATGCTCGCTTCGACCGGAGCGATGTAGACCGCGCTCCTCTCGTGAACCGGAGGCAGACCGTGCGGATACACCTTCAAGACCAGCTCGGCAATCTTGTGCGGGTCGAGGTCCATCTTAAAAGCCAGGTAGGGTTCGGACTGGCTGGCTTGCGTGATCTGGGAAGCTACCGGCAGGGCAACGGAAAACACGATCATGCGCGACGCGTCGTACTCGTAGACCGCGTCCGCGACGATGGTGGTTTTGGCTCCCTGTGCCACGATGCACAACGAGGGCACCCGGAGGGCGTGCACACACTCATTGTTGATTCGCGAAAAACGGCTGGCGTGCACTCCGGGGATGCGTAGCTCAAAACTGCCGTCATGAGGGGCGTAGGCGGCCAGCAAACGAGCGAGCTTCGCCACATCCGGCTTACTTCCTCCCGCTCCGTTGCCCGCGTGCGAAGGCGCGGATTTGCCGTTGCTCTTCACGCCTTCGAGAATAACTCCTTTTGGGATCATGATGACGTTCCTTAGATCGGAGCGAGAACAGCAACGTCGAACTTTGAATAGTACTTCTTCACGTCGCCCGCCCCGTACTTGGCGCGGAATTTGTCGACTACGGACGACACTTGTTTGGCATCTGTGATAGGAACCGCCTTGGATTCCGCCTCGGCGCCCCGCGCGCCAATTCGCATCGACGGGTTCTTCAGCACGTTCTTGTACCACTGTGTGTCTGACCCGTGCACCGGCAAGAGGTACAGCTTGTCGTCATCCCAGACAAACCATATCGGGATCGAGATGATGCGTCCTGACTTTCTGCCGGTTACGCTAATCGTAATTTCGCTATATCGGGAAAGGCGGTCTTTTAGAGAATCGTTCTCTTTTGGCTTTTTGCTCATGCAAATGTCCTTTATTTCCCGGTGCGGTATTGCTCGTCGCTGACCTGTTCCATCCAGTCAACCACCTTGCCGTCGAGCTTTTCCTGAACGGCGATGTGCGTCATCGCTGTCGCCGGCGCAGCCCCGTGCCAATGCTTCTCGCCAGGCGAGAACCAGACCACATCGCCCGGCCGGATTTCCTCGATCGGCCCTCCCCAGCGCTGTGCCCGGCCGCAGCCGGCCGTGACGATGAGAGTCTGGCCGAGGGGATGCGTGTGCCACGCGGTCCGCGCGCCCGGTTCGAAGGTGACGCTGGCGCCTTGAACAAATGCCGGATCGGGCGCCTGAAAAAGCGGATCGATCCGCACGGTGCCCGTGAACCACTCCGCCGGGCCCTTGGCGGAAGGTTGCGTGCCGGCTCGTTTGATTTCCATTTCTCAATTCCTTTCCTTGACGCGCTATTTCGTCGAGTTCCGGGGTTGCTTGATGTCCGTTTCCGCCCGGTGAACGAATACGTGGTAAGCAACGCCATCCCAGGCGTTGTGGATGCCGATGAGAAGCAATAGCAGTGCCGCGCCTCCAACCCCAAACAGGGCTTCGCGCAACCGGTACGGAGACGCGAATATTGAGGACAGCGCGAGTATTGCGTACGCGGCCAGGGGCAGCGCAACATGAAAAAGCCAGTCCTCGAATATTGGTTTGTAGGCAGCTTGCTTTCGCATACGCCTGGCTACAATCAGCGCGTACGCTGCTCCGCCGAAGCCCAACAGTCCCCAAAGAATCGCGGCGCCGGTGATCGTTTGCCACGGAACATGCAGCAGCGCCGCCAAAAACAAAACGGAGCCAAAATGAACAACCGTCGGGCTGCTAAACGCGGCGCCCGCGTCCGCACCCCCGGTAGGCGGCCTTTCAGCAATGAGCGTGAGGACTACAAATTGCAGTCCGATCAATGCGCCGGCAGCCGATCCGACGATTACGTAAAAACCGTCCCATTTGGCGAGCTCTGACATGATGATGCTTGTTCTCCGACCCGCTTGAAACGATACGCCCGTGATCGTCCTTTATCGATTGATCAATTTTTGCAATTTCTCCGGATACCGTTCCCCCTGCACCGGGATCTTCGCCGCGGCGGAATCGATCAGGCGGAGATCGTCGGGCGTGAGTTCGACGGCTGCGGCTCCAATATTTTCTTCCAGCCGGTGCAGCTTGGTCGTACCGGGGATCGGCACGATCCACGGCTTTTGCGCGAGCAGCCAGGCCAGCGCGATCTGCGCCGGTGTCGCCTTCTTTCGTTCGCGCCACCTGGCCAAGCAAATCAACTACGGCCTGATTCGCTTTCCGGGCGTCCGGGGTAAAGCGCGGGACGACGTTGCGGAAATCGGTGCTGTCGAACTTCGTATTCTCGTCGATTTTGCCCGTCAGGAAGCCCTTGCCCAAAGGACTGAATGGAACAAATCCGATTCCCAGTTCCTCGAGCGCCGGTAAAATTTCCTCCTCCGGCTCTCTCCACCACAGCGAGTACTCGCTCTGGAGTGCCGCGACCGGCTGCACCGCATGGGCGCGGCGGATCGTCTGCACTCCCGCTTCAGAAAGACCGAAGTGCTTCACCTTGCCTTGCTGGATCAGGTCCTTCACGGCTCCCGCCACGTCTTCGATCGGGACGCTCGGATCCACGCGGTGCTGGTAGAGCAAATCGATGACGTCGGTCTTGAGGCGCTTGAGCGAGGCCTCGGCGACTTCCTTGATGTGCTCGGGCCGGCTGTCGACTCCATCCATAGCTAGTGTCTTGGGATCGAACTTGAAACCGAATTTCGTCGCGATGACCACCTGACTGCGGAAAGGAGCGAGCGCTTCGCCCACGAGCTCCTCGTTGGCGAACGGACCATATGCCTCCGCGGTGTCGAAGAATGTAACGCCGCGTTCGACGGCCGACCGAATCAGCGAGATTCACCGCCTGCTTTTCGACCGCAGGTCCGTAGCCGAAACTCAATCCCATGCAGCCGAGGCCGATGGCTGATACTTCCAGATTGCTCTTTCCAAGTTTTCGTCTTTGCATTGTTTCTCCTTCGCTGCGAAATTCCGTCTGCCTTAGCCCAACCCTAAGCATACTTTCCGGTATCTTGATCCGCTTGCCTATTTCGATGAAGTTCTTGCCAGATTCTCCGAAGGCCACCGGGCCGCATCGTCCTGTTCCGAATGCCGCGTGGCCGGAGGATCGGAGAATAACGGTCTCGAAGTGCCGCAGGCACGAATTCCGCCTGCATCTTTCGCCGATATTGCTTGACTTAAGCTCGAGCCCGGACCTCAACTGAATTCAGCACGATAGGTGCGGCGGCGCCATGAGGCTCTCAATCCGAGTGGAATGCCGAGAGCGTTCTTTGACAATCCGATCGCAGCGAAGCGGTCCCTAAGCGTTTTATTGTCAAGATTTTGCGAAATTTATGCTTTTGGAATCAATACTTTGCGAGCAAGAGACACGCGAGGAAGCGCAGGAATGGCCGATTTTCGCAGCTAAGTACCACGCGCTCAAGACTTTGCCTCTAAGTCAATTCAGCTCAAGACTTTGGCGGGAAAATCTCGCTAAAGTGCTGAATCTAATAGACCGGCACATGGGGGGGGGGGTACCCCCCGTGGAGGCACGGGCGCCCTCGCCCGTGCAGGCGCAAATCTTGTGCAGCGCGGACACTCCTGTCCGCGCCTCCAGCGGCGGGACTCGACCACTCAATGTTTCGCGGTCGGCGGCGTCAGCCCGTTCAGCCGGAGATACATTGCGGCTTCGGCGTAGTGGTCAGCCCAGTTGCTGGCGATGCCGAGCGCAAATCGGGCGCGCGAGACCTGCTGGCCTCCCGGGCCGCCGGCCGTCATCTCGCCGAGCTTCGAATCGTCCATCTTGCCGATCGCTTCTTCGCAAAAATCGAAGGAGGACTTCAGCGCGGCCACCAGTTTGTCTTTCGCGTCGGTTTCTTTGGGTTCCTGAGTCTTCGGGGCAGGGACGGCGGAGGCGCCACTACAGAGCGTGTAGTTTGCTTCGATCATGTGCGCTACGAGGTGGCCGAACGTCATCTGGTCGGCGCTTGGTTTGTAGGCTGAACTTGTCGGCCGGCATTGCTTCGACCGCGGCGATGGTGTTTTTCTGGCGATTGGGAAAAACTTCTTTGAGAGCGGTGGCGATCGGGTTCTTGACTTGGGCGGTTGCGGACGCGGCGAGCAAAAGCAGGGGCAGGGCAAAAGTTAGTTTCATGGGCCATCCTCCGAGGCGCTTGCCAGCATAACGCGGACGGGAGTGTCTTCGCCACACGAGCATCTCGTGCTCCATCGCGAACTAATCTTGGGCGGGCGGATTCGATCTTGAACTTCTTTCGGTCGCGGGCTACGATGTTGCGCAGTTGGCAGGCCGGTTGCCGACTTCCCATCCCGCAGTCCAGCTGAGAGGAGTACCCTCATGCCAGCCCACCAGCTTTCTCCCCGACTTGCAGCTTCGATGTTCAAAGCTTGCGCGATCATTGGTCTTTCGTGTTTGCTGTTCGCTCCAGTCTCTTCGGGCACCACAGTGAAAATTCTTTTCAGTCCCAAGCCGAGTCAGGGCGCTCACCTATGGGGCGGTTTGACATTCGACCGCGCGGGTAATCTCTACGGTACAGCGCAGGAGGGAGGCATCAAATGCACGGCCTTCTACAAGGGCTGCGGGACTGTTTTCGAGCTTACGCCTCAACCGAGCGGAGCCTGGACACACCAGTTGATTCACCAGTTCGTCGGCGGCACGGATGGATACTTGATCTATGCGGGCGTGATTTTCGACAGCGACGGCAATCTCTATGGCACAGCAGGGGCGGGCGGCGCCGAAAATTACGGCATTGCCTATGAGCTTTCTCCGGGCCCAAACGGATGGACCGAGACGGTGCTTCATTCCTTCCCATCCGCGGCGGGAGATGGGGAATATCCCGGACCTCTCGTCTTCGACCAGAGCGGCAATTTGTATGGTACGAGCTACGAAGGTGAGACTCCTTGCGGCGAGGGCATGGTCTTCGAACTCTCACCCAACGGGGGGAGCGGATGGATAGAGAATCAGTTAGGCTGCTTCCCCGGCACGGGAAGTAATCCTGCATATTTGAGCGCGCCCGTGACCTTCGACTCGTCGGGGAATATTTATTCCACGAGCTATCTGGGCGGGCTGAACGGGACGGGAACCGTGTTTGAACTTTCGCCCTCAGGCGGGGGATGGAGCCAAACTGTTCTCTACAATTTTCCCAGGAACGAGCAAGTCAATCCCTGGCCTCCTCTCGTGTTCGATAAGAATGGCAATATGTACGGCGTTACTTATGGAGGGATATTTGAGTTATCTCCGTCGAAAGGCGGTTGGAACTATTCGACGATTTACACCGACCCGGGCGGTAGCGGCGGAGTATCGCCGTATTCGCTCATGATCGGTGCTGACGGCAATCTCTATGGAACGGGCAGCGGCGGCTCGAGCACTAACTGTAAAGGCGGAGGGTGTGGCACGGTTTTCAAGGTCACGCAACAGAATGGCGAATGGCAGTTCACCGTGCTCTACAGCTTTCCTGGTGGCGCGGGCGGAGAGTACCCTGAAGGCGGCCTGATCATGGACCAACACGGCAACCTTTACGGCACAACCTACTATGGGGGAAGACGAGGCTGTGGTGGCGGCTGCGGAGTGGTGTTTGAACTTACGCCCTGAAACTAACGTTTTCAATAAGCTTGGTGCGCCGCTGACTCCCGGTACTTGTGCGATATCCTGATAGCATGCACGCGCACCGCGCTCACGTACATTCTCATGGCACAGGTCGTGTGCTCCAGATATCACTGGGCGTGACGGCGCTCTATATCGCGCTGCTGGTGGTAGCGGGCATTCGCGCCCATTCTCTGGCGCTGCTGTCGGAGGCGGGACACAATCTCTCCGATCTGCTGGCCCTGCTGCTTTCGCTGGTGGCGGTATATCTGGAAGGCCGCCCACCGAGCGCGACGAAAACGTATGGCTATCGGCGAGCCGGAGTGCTGGCGGCGCTGGTGAATTCCCTGTCGCTTGTCGTCGTTTCATTTTTTATTTTCTACGAGGCGTATCGCCGAGTTCAGCATCCGGAGCAGGTGCGCGCCGGGCTGATGATCTGGGTGGCGGCGGCAGGCGTAGTCATGAATGGCGCAATTGCGCTGCTGCTGTGGCGATCCGGGCGTGATGTAAACGTGCGCAGCGCGCTGCTGCACGAAGTGGGCGACACGGTTTCAACCGCGGCCGTGATCGTTGGCGGCTGGGTGATCCTGATGACGGGCCAGTATTGGATTGACCCGGCGCTGTCATTCGGCATCGGAGCGCTGATTCTTTGGTCCAGCTTCGGCATCGTTCGCGAGACGCTCAACATTCTGCTTGAAGGCACGCCGCGGGGCATGAGCCTTGAAGAAGTGGAAGTGGCGGTGCGTGGGATTACTGGCGTGAGCGACGTGCATGATTTGCACGTCTGGAGTATCGGTTCGGAGAACCACGCGCTCTCGGCGCATGTGAAAATTGCGGACATGCCGACGTCGGAGAGCGACACAATTTTGCGGGAGATCAACGAAATGCTCGGGCGGGCGTTCGGGATCCAGCACACGACGATCCAACTGGAGCACGTCGTGTGCGAGACGGCGCACGCTTGCGTGATCGCGGTGCGCGACGAACGCGAGGCCGAGCACGTTCATTCCGAGCACGAGCACGGGACACCGGCACTGAAGTCGTTGCTGCCTATTCGTGCTGCTGCTCGAAAATTTTTTTAACAGTTTCGACCGTGTCTGCGTCTTCGGGAAGCTTGTCCGGGCGCAAACGCACGATGCGCGGAAAGCGCAACGCGTAGCCGCTTTCGTGGCGCGTCGAGAGCATCATGTTGTTGAACGCGACCTCGAGAACGATCTTCGGCTCAACCTCAAGCCTTAAACCGCGCTCGCTGATTTTGTGGGCCAGGAACCATTTCGTCATCGCTAGAATCTCGGCATCGGTGAGGCCGGAATAAGCCTTGCCGATATTAACCAGGCGATCGTTATCCCAAACGGCAAACGTGTAATCGCTGAGCACGCCGATGCGCTTGCCATGTCCGTATTCGACTGCGGTGACGACGACGTCGAGGGTGGCGAGTTCACGCTTCATCTTGAGCCAGGATTTGCCGCGGCGTCCGGGCGTGTAGAGAGAGTCGAGGTCCTTGATCATCAGTCCTTCATTGCCGCGAGCGCGAGCAGCGAGGAAGAGTTGCTCGAGGTCCTCCGCGGTATGAGCGATGGCGACGGGAGCGCGAAGAATGTGCGCTTGCGGCTCAGCATCTGGTTCGTCGAATGCGAGAGCTGATTGCCCAGAGAGCGTGCGAACTGACTTGGCGCGCGGTAGTGCAAGCAGATCGTCGAGAATTTGCGCGCGCTCACGGAGCGGGCGCTCGAGGAGGAGTTGGCCATCGGCATAAAGAACGTCGAAAACCATGTAAGCCACGGGAACTTCGCGGATGAGCCGGGCGCTGACTTTCTTACGGCCGAGGCGCTGCTGAAGAGTGCTAAACGGGAGCGCGCGACCAAGAGCAGAGCCTTGGTCGGCTGGACAGCCGGGGGCGGCTGTCCCCGCGTGGGATGTGGTGTCCCAGGCGATGATTTCGCCGTCGAGGATCGCGTCTTTGGGCAGGCCTGCTAGTGCCGGCGGAAGTTCGGGAAACGACTCCGTGATTTCATCACGGGTGCGGGAGAAGAGGCGGACTTCACCTTGTCCAATGTGGGCTTGCGCACGGATTCCGTCGTACTTGTCTTCAACAGCGGCATTCGCGAAATAACTGACCGCTTCCTCGGCGGACTCGACGGGGCTTGCAAGCATAAAACCGAGGGGATGAAAAAGGCGCATACGCGCGTCCGCCAGACTTCCGGCAGAGGCGAGGGTGAGGGTTTCGCCAAGATCGCCGAGCAGCATATTGGCGCGTTTGACCTGATCGAGGGGAGCCTCGAAGGCGCGGGCGATGGCTTCTTCGACCAAACTCTCCTTGAGGCCGATGCGCAAATCTCCGCTGATGATTTTGACGATGTACTTAGCTTCGAGAGGAGAGGCGCGCTCGAGGAGTTGGCGCAACAAGGCAGCTTTTGGAGTGGGGCCGCGGGCGGCGGCGATGTCTTGAAACTGCGCTGTACGTCGGTCAGAGACAGAACCGCGGCGGACTTCGCCGGAAGGGCTTCTGCTGCGACGGCCCCGGCATCGCCACGACGGCGGTAAATCTCGGAGAGTTCGTGCTCCGATTTGCCAGAGAGATCGGCGATCACGCGCCAGAGGAGAGCGCCTCCGACTTGCAAGGTCGCTTCGACGAAGCTGGCAAAGGGGCGTCCGGAAAAAAAGATCGCTGCGATGGCAGCCTCGGAGGTGGAAAGGGAGCGGAGATAGTCGGCGACGAGTGCCGTCTTGGCCAGCTTGCTGGTGGTGGCAGCAATCGATTCCGCAGTCTGGGCGAAAACGCAGCATGTGGATAGGATTTTACGTTGGATGAATTTCCAGGCGTCAGAGTCTGGAGGCCCGATCGTGGAGACAAGGTCGTTCGTCAATGCGAATCCCAGTAGACATACTCGAAAACGGCTATGCCGTTGGGATAACATGCTGATTTAAAGAGATATATACGAGCCGATTCGGGGTCAATCACAGCGATTCGGTGTGGTACCCTATTGCGAGGAGTCGTCCCACCCCGCAGCGACATCCAATCATCAGTTTCTGAAGTGGCAAGAGTCCGGGTTTTCTATGCGACGTTGGCGGCAAATTCTACGATTTCTGGCAGCGGTACAGCTGCTCCCTGCGCTGGAAAGTGGGGAAGAAACCACTCTGGTCGGCGGGCAGGCTGTGCTGGAGGGCGTCATGATGCGCTCGCCGCATGCCTGGGGAATTGCCGTCCGCAAGCCTTCGGGAGAGATCGTCACCCATAGCGAACCACTGGAGCGACCATCGGAGCAGCATAAGTGGATGGGCTGGCCGGTGGTGCGGGGCGTGATGACGCTCGGCCATGCCATGACGCTGGGGTTCCGGGCGCTGAAGTTTTCCGCGAATGCGGTGCTGGAAGACCTGTCCGGCGAGGCGGGAGATTCAGACTCGAAAGATCAGGGTAAGAAGTGGGAGATCACGGGCTGGATGGCTGGCCTGAACATGGCCTTCTCAATCCTGTTCTTTATCTTCATGTACAAATACCTGCCGCTACTGGCGACGACCGAGCTCAAGCGCGTGGATCCCGTGTTCGGCAACCAGTTTTTGTTCAACCTGGTTGATGGACTGATTCGCATTGCGATGTTCCTGCTGTTTGTGTGGGGGGTCTCGCTCTGGAAGGATATTCACCGGGTGTATGAATATCACGGCGCCGAACACAAGACTGTGTTTGCATTCGAGAACGGCGACCCATTACAGACCTCGGCCGTGCAGAAATATTCGACCTACCATCCGCGCTGCGGCACGAGTTTCCTGATGACGGTGATGATCATTTCGATGTTCGTCTACATGGTCGATTCCCGTGACGACCTTCTGGGCGCGGTTTGGGAATTCGCATTGCGCTGCTGCCGGTGATTGCCGGTGTTTCGTACGAGATTATTCGTTATGCGGGCAAGCGTTTCTCCGAGCACAAAGGCACGTCTCTGTTTTCGCTGATGACAGCGCCGGGGTTGTGGTTGCAGCGGATCACGACGCAGCCTCCGGATGACCGCCAGGTGGAATGCGCGATCGTGGCGCTCGACCAGGCGATGGCTCTCGAGAAGCAGCATGGCGGCGAACTGGTGATTGCCTAGCGGCGCCCGCCGCTAATTTAGTTCTCAGTTGTCAGTTCTCAGTTCTCAGTAAAACCCATAAAATGAAACCCATGGGAACCGAAGGCCGCTCGTGGTTTCCGCGCGAATTGTTACGTTATTCCATTTGCTTTGCTGAGAGCTGAGAACCGAGAATTGAAAACTTATGTTTGAACGCTTAGACCAGATCGAAGCGCGCTACGAAGAGCTGACGAGCGCTCTTGCTTCGCCGGAGATTACCAGCGATTCGGCGAGATACCAGAAGACGGCCAAGGCGCACAGCGAAATCGCGCCGGTGGTCGAGAAATATCGCGAGTATAAGGACCTGACGCGCGGCATTGCCGAGAGTAAGGCTCTCCTGGCCGACGAGACCGATGCCGAGATGCGTGCCTATGCTTCGGAGGAACTGGCCAAGCTCGAAGCGCGCGTGGGCGGCGTGGAAGAAGATCTGAAGGTATTGCTGCTGCCGAAGGATCCGAATGACGAAAAGAACGTCATCCTTGAAATTCGCGCGGGAACGGGCGGCGATGAGAGCACTCTGTTCGTTGCCGAAGTGTTTCGCATGTACAACCGCTATGCAGAGAGCCAGAAGTGGAAGGTTGAAGTTCTGTCGACTTCGGAGTCGGGAGTGGGCGGGCTGAAAGAAGTGATTGCGCTGATCGAAGGCGACCGTGTGTATTCGCGGATGAAGTATGAAAGCGGCGTGCACCGTGTGCAGCGTGTGCCCGCGACCGAGCAGCAGGGGCGAGTGCATACGTCGGCGATCACGGTAGCGGTTCTGCCCGAGGCCGAAGATGTCGACGTCAAGATTGAGGCGAAAGACCTGCGGATTGATACTTTCTGCTCGTCTGGGCCGGGTGGCCAGTCGGTGAATACGACTTATTCGGCGGTGCGTATCACGCATATTCCTACGAATACGGTGGTGAGCTGCCAGGACGAAAAATCGCAGATCAAGAATCGCGAAAAGGGCATGCGCGTTTTGCGTTCGCGGCTTTACGAGCTCGAGATGCAGAAGCAGCAGGAAGCTCTGGCCAAAGAACGCAAGCAGATGGTGGGCTCGGGCGACCGGTCGGAGAAGATTCGTACTTACAATTTCCCGCAGAACCGGCTTACGGATCACCGCATTGGATTCACGATCCATCAACTGGAGCAGGTGATGGATGGCAAGATTCAACCGCTGATCGACGCGCTGATCACACACTTTGAGGCTGAGAAACTGAAGCAGGAGACGGCGACGGTAGTGTGAGGGGGATGGTAGAGGGGATTGCAGGAGTCGCCCCTTTCACTTTCGGGGTCGACGATGGCCCATGGTATGATGGTGCCATCATGATGGCACGTACTCAAATTACCCTGGAACACCAAATGCACCGGCGTGCTCGTCAACGTGCCAGTGAACTCGGGGTCTCGCTGGCGGAGTATGTGCGACGGCTTGTAACGCGGGACCTTGCCAGTCCCCAGACCAAAGTAGATGTCACCTGTGTGTTCGACTTAGGCAACTCCGGCTCTTCCAACATTGCCAAGAACAAAGCTGCGATGATCGCGGACGCCTTCAACTCCCAACGCAAGAGCTCGCGACGCGCGTGATTCCTGATTAGGATTTGTCCTTATGAGTGTTTTCGTGGACACTTCGGTCTGGTATGCCGCAGCCGACTCGTCAGACTTGGATAACAATCGTGCCAAAGCCACCCTTGCCAGCGGGGAGCCTCTGCTGACCACGGACCACGTTCTGGTGGAGACCTGGACTTTGTTGCGATGGCGGATTCATCGCCATGCAGCGGAACGCTTTTGGGATGGATTGCGAAATGGAACGGCGGCGGTGGAAGCGGTCGGTCCTGCCGATATGGAGGCGGCTTGGCAAATTGGAATGGCCTATCGCGATCAAGACTTCTCTCTGGTCGATCGCACGAGTTTTGCGGTCATGCGCCGCCTCGGAATCGAGCGCGCAGCTTCGTTTGACGAGCACTTTGCGGTATTCCGCTTTGGTCCGAAACGCCGTCATGCTTTCGAGATTGTGGGCTGAATTCCAGCATCACCGATCGCATTCGATCTAAGTTCGTCTCTTCTTCCATATGTTCCGTGGTGAAATAGAATCGTGCAACTTCGCCAGGCTTTGACTGCGGCCGTCTCGCGGCTCACCTCCGCAAATGTTCCTTCCCCAAGGATGAACGCCGAGTTGCTCATCATGTTCACCCTCGATTGCGACCGGGCCTACCTGTATGCGCATCCGGAGCGCGAACTCACAGACGATGAGATCGCTCGCTATGATGCTGCGCTGGCGCGCCGCGCGACTGGCGTTCCGGCACAGTACATTACCGGACATCAGGAATTTTGGGGGATGGATCTGATTGTGTCACCCGCGGTGCTGATTCCCCGGCCGGAGACGGAGCATGTGGTTGAGGCGGTGCTGGAGGCGGCTTCGTTGTGTGGGGGTAAAGCAAGACACCAAGATCAAGAGATCAACAGCCGCGGACAGGAGTGTCCGCGCCACACTTGCGCATGGTCGATGTTGGCACTGGATCGGGCGCTATTGCGCTGGCGCTGGCTCGGGAATTGCCCGCTGCCGAGATTTTCGCGACTGATATTTCCGAGGAGGCGCTTGAAGTGGCGCGGGCCAATGCCGCTCGACATGAGTTGAGTTCGCGAATTGCTTTTCACCGGGGTGATTTGCTATCGGGACTGCCGCTCGCCGCATTCGATTTCGTCGTCTCGAATCCTCCTTACGTTGGGGACGCTGAGGAAGACTCGGTTCAGCTGGAAGTCCGCAAATTTGAGCCGCGCGCCGCGGTATTTGCTGGTCCGACCGGGCTCGAAGTGATCAAGCGCCTCATTCCGCAGGCGCATGCGGCACTGCGACCAGGAGGCTGGCTGGTTTTTGAAATCAGCGGCACGATTGCGGTCGGAGTGCGCGGGCTGCTTGCCGGATGGTCAGAAGTCGCGATCAAGAATGACTTGCAGGGAATTCCGCGCGTGGCGCATGGCCAGGAAATCGCCCGGCATCTGAAAGTCAAATTAAGACCACAGAGGACGCCGAGGACACAGGGGAGTCTAGATTCGAAAATCCTCCCTTCCTCTGTGTCCTCTCTGTTTTCAGTTACCGCACACGGAACTGCCGATCAGAAGTTCACGCGCACACCTAATTGCGCGGCGAACGGAATTCCTACCGTTGTGCCTGGGCCGAAGAAATCGCCCAGGCCGCCGGAGGGAATTTCGAGTTGCTTCAGGCTGGTGACCGGTCCGCAATTGGGATTGCATACTCCAGTGATGATGGTGCCGGTTATGTCGGTCTGCACCGGAAGCACCGCGACGTTGGTCACGAAATTTGCGCCGGGATTGTTGCGGTTGAAGAGGTTGAACATTTCCGCAAAGGGGTAAAGCTGCCAGCGTTCGTTGAGCTTGATTGGCCGGGCTACGCGCAGGTCGGCCTGAATGTACGGCGTGCCCCGGAATTCATCGAGGCTCGTATAGACCGGGGTGCCGTTGTTGAACGAGATGGACACCCGGCCGCTGCCATCGGCAGTCGTAACCGTGAACGGACGCGCGCTTTCGGCCTGCGTAATTGTCGAAACCTCAAAGCCTCCGGGCACATGAACGATTGCGCCCAGCACGAAACGGGAACGTACATCTTCGCCCGACGGGCCGTAGTCGCCCGCGCCGAAGCCGTTGGGCAGCCCACTGTTCGGGTCGTTACAGACGCCGTTGACATAATCAAACAGTTCGCCCAGCACGCATCCCCAGGTTTGGGCCTTGGAGAGCGTGTAGTTGGCCGTCAGGTTCAGGCGATGCGTAATGTTGCCGCGAAGTTGGAGCATCAGCCCGTTGTAGCTGGAGCGATTGTTGGACTGGAAGACGGTCACGTCTGGATAACCGTAGGCGCGATAACCGTGCTGGCCATCTTCATAGACATAATCGGCGCTCGCGACCCAGTGCTGATTGATCGCGTGCTGAATGCCGCCGGTGACGTGGATGGAGTAGGGCGTCTTATAGCGCGGATCGATGAGGGCCGGGGGCGCCGGGCAGGTCGGTGAGTCTTGGATACAGGAAGCAACGTTTCCATTATTAACAGCCTGAAAGGCGGGGGCCCAGCCGTTTTGCGCGAGGTCGTTGTAGTACATTCCGAAGCCGGCGCGAATGACCGTCCGCTCGCTGCCGCCAGGGCTGTAGGCGATTCCCAGGCGAGGGCCAATTTGTTTGCGATAGTCCTGAGGAGCGGCTGAGGGATAACCCCATTCCGCGAGGCCGTCGAAGAAAGGATTCGCCGTCTGGTCGCGGCCGGAAGCCTTGAACAGGCCAAAGGTTGTCTGCCAACGCAGTCCGTAGTTGATGGTGAGATGCGGTGTTGCGTGCCACGAATCCTCGGCGTAGAGGGCGAGGCGCTGGACGCTTTGCGAGAAGCTGCCGTCGTAGGCTGGAATGACGGTGGTTCCTGCCGCGTAGTCGATCGGGAACTGCGAGAGGTCGTTGATGTAGTCGGTCGGATTCATCGGAAACAAAATTTGTGTTTCCTGATTTCCCGGGAAGGCTCCGCTCAACACGGGCTCGTGAATGAAGTTGATGCCGAACTTGGGCGCGTGATGGCCAGCGATATGGCTGACATCGTAGCGGAACTGATATTTCTCCTGATTGCGCAACGTGGGAAAGAATGTGATGGGCGTGGCGAACTGGTTGTCGCCGAACGTTTCAAAGCCGGAAACGGTCAGCGACGTTGAACTGAATGGGAAGGCGAGCGCGAAGCCCAGGTTCGTATTGCGCGACTGCGTCAGATGTAACTCGCTGGCGTCGAAGACGAAGCTGCCCACCCACGACGGGCTGAAAGTGTACTGGTTGCTGATGACCGTGTTGAAGTAGTTGTTGTGCGTGGTCAGGCCGGTGGAAGGCAGGGTGGCTTGCTGCACGAGATTGTTGTGCGTGAGATAGCTGTCTTCCGCAAAGCGCAGGAACCAGTTCGATTTCGACGACTGCGCCCAGTCAAACCGGAGCGAACCCAGATAGTCGCGGAAAGGAATCGGGACGGTGGCTGGGACGGGGATCGAAGCGACGCCCGGGATCAGGCCATCGGAGGCAATCTGTGACAGCGCGTCGAACTGATCGATGCTGGCCGGACTGTAGGCGATGCTCGCATTCTCGTGCACGTGTTCGAAGGAGGCAAACAGCCAGGCTTTATTTTTCGCGATCGGGCCGCCGATGGTGGCGACATAATTCTGGCGCGAAAAAGGCTGTTTCGGATTGTGTACGCAAACGCCGTCAGTGCAGGTCTCGGCCGGATTCTCGATGGGGAAGCGGGCGTTCAAGTCCGCTGCGCGTCCGTAGAAAGCCGCGTCGCCGTGCCATTCGTTGGTGCCGCGCTTGGTAGTAATCACCACTGATCCCGCGGTGGTGCCGCCGGTATCGGCATCCTGCGCCGCGGTGCGAAAGTCGAATTCCTGAACGGTGTCCGGCGAGAAGTTCTGGAGGAAACCGCCGATCCAGTCGTCGGAGTTGTCGCCGCCGTCGACGGACAGTTCGTTGTTTAAGCCCGAGCTTCCGCCGGTAGAGACGGCCGTGATACGGGCCTTGGTCGGGTCGGAAGGTTCAACTGGCTCGGTCCCGGGAATCAGGTAGGCGATATTGGCGAAGCTGCGCGCGGCGAGCGGCAAGGTCTCAAGATCCTGTCTGGTCACAACTCCCTGATGAACGGCGCTGGCCGTGTCAATGGATTCCGTCGTGATGGACGAAGCTGTGCCCTGTACAGTAACGGTTTCCCGGCCCGTTTGTGGCCGTAGAGTGATGGCGACATCGCGCACCACGCTGACCGCGACCTCTACGTCAGCCGAGGCATCGGCAAAGCCTTTTGCGCTGACCACCATATGATAACGGCCGGGCAAAACGCCCTCGATGCGGAACTCTCCGCTGGCATTCGAGGTGGCCTCGCGAGTGAGGGAAGATTCAATCGCCTGCACCGTGATGTGGGCGCCGCCGACCCGCGCCTGGCTTGCGTCCTGAACTTCCCCGCGGAGAGCGCCATTCGGATTCTGCGCCAACAGACTGAAGGGGACCAAGAGGAGCGTAAGCAGTAAAACCGCCAAGACAAACGAGGAGCGCACTCTTCCAAATACGAATTTCATGAAATATCACCCAGCAAAAAATGCAGAGATTGCAGCTGCGATTCGGGCCTGGCAAGGGGATTATTGTGCAGCGGCCGAGCAGACTGGCTCGTAGGCAGGATAGAGGCTCGCGGCGAACTACTACCAGTTATAGTCGTGAGACGGGTTAAATAAGGCAGGAGAGAGCTAGCGGACCAGCCACTCCGTCAATTCGTGGGTAAAGTTGAGAACGGGCCCGTAGACGACAAATGCGCAGAAGATTGCCACAGCCATCGGAGGGATTGCGAACCACCGTGGAATTCGTCTCTGCCGCGCCTGGCCGCCTTCCTCCCAAGCGAGGAGGCGGGCGATGCGGGCGCGGATTGATCCGGTGACAAATCCGACCGTGCAGGCGGGCGCAGCTTCGACAGGAACCAGACGTGAAAGCTTGACCAAAGCTGCCGCCAGATCGAGTGCGTCATTGATGTTCGAAACAGCGGCATCGTCGGCGGCGAGTTCGGCGGCCTGCGACCATGCGGCTTCGAGTTTTGCGAGTCCGGGGAACGGCGCAAAACGGAAGAGGAGCTTCTTCAGATTGTCCCAGGAGCGAATGTGAGCCAGTTCGTGTTTGAGGGCGACACGCAGCTCGTCATCGCCGAGCACGGCGATAGCAGCCTCGGACACAAGTACACGCGGTTCGCGCATGCCAATCAAGGTTAGCGGGGGTGTCTCGTGGCGCGAACAAAGTGTCGCAGCCTGAGCTCCGGTTTCAAGCGGGCTAGCGCCTTCGAGCCAGCGGGCGACAATGCGGGAGGTCCGCACTTGAGCCGCAAACACTCGATAGGAGCCATAAGCGATTAGGAGAAGCGCCGCGACGCCCAGCCCCAGCGTCATTCTGCCCATGCCTTCGTCCACGGAACGCGGCTCGAGAATATCGAACGAGGGAATGACAAAGGTCGCTGTAATCAGAATGGAGGCGAATAAGGGCAAAACGCGCAGGGCGAAGAGAAGATCAGCGACACTTTGTTCAGCCGCGCGAATTAATCTGAGCCATCTCCAGGAGACGACCGCGATGGCCGAGAGAAGACAATACAGTAGAACAAAAAAAGTAAGCGAGACGGCGATGCCGCGAAGCGCGAACATTTAGCGCCGCTCCCTGGTCCTGGCTTCCTGTCCTTGAGTATGGGTTCCGTTGACCTTGAGTTCCTGGCGTTTGCGTTCGATCAAGCGCTGGAGTTCGTCGAGCAACTGCGCATCATGTGCGCTCAAAGCCTCCACCAGGTACGAGAGAGGGAGGGCCGAAGTGTCATTGGATCCGAGCAATTGGCGGATACCGTCGAGGGCAGCACTGCGCTGGAGTTCTTCGGAACTCAGCCGCGGTGTATAGCGGAAGGCTCGGCCTTCGGCGACGCGATCGAGCAGGCCCTTCTTGTAGAGCCGGTCCATGGTCGTCATGACCGTGGTGTAGGCCTGACGAATGCCCGTGTCAGCGACCATCTCGCGAACGGTGGCCGAGCCGCGCGTCCAGAGTTCGCGCAGCAATTGCTGCTCAAATGGACCCAGCTGCGGCGTAGAGGCACTACCAAAAATGGAGAATTTCGTTGTCATTAAGAAACACACCCATTGCAGGCTGCAAACAGAAGGATGTGGGGCTCATCCCTCTTCGAACTATATCACCACGCTACCACGGGGTATTCGAAAAAAGGGGTCAAGGCGGCAATTCCTAACAGGCGACGGCAAGAGTTTGCACACTGCGGGCAACGCGGTAGGTTTGGGCTAAATCGCGGCTGCTGCGGGCAAAATCTCTTCCACATCGATTTTGGTCGGGTAACTACCGGTGTAACAGGCTGAGCAGTAGGTAGTCTTGTCGCCATCGGCGCACGCTATTTTCAAGCCTTCCAACGAGAGGTAGGCTAGCGAATCGGCATCTATGAACTTCCGAATTTCGTCGACCGACTTATTGGCAGCAATCAATTCGCGCTTTGAGGGTGTATCCACACCATAAAAGCACGGCGAAATTGTGGGCGGGCAGGAGATGCGCATGTGCACTTCCTTTGGCCCCAGCGTGGCGAATCATGCGCACGATCTTGCGGCTGGTGGTGCCGCGCACGATGGAATCATCGACGAGGATTACGCGTTTGCCTTCGAGCATGCTGTGAACGGCGTTGAGTTTGAGCTTGACCCCGAAGTCACGCACCGATTGCTGCGGCTCGATGAAGGTGCGGCCCACATAGTGATTGCGGATCAGGCCGAGGCGGAAGGGGATGCCGCTTTCGGCGGCATATCCGATGGCGGCAGTATTGCCGGAGTCGGGGACGGGTACGACAATGTCGGCGTCAACCGGGGCCTCGCGCGCGAGTTGACGACCCATGTTGTCGCGGCTGTGATCGACGGAACGGCCGAAGACGATGCTGTCCGGACGGGAAAAATAAACGTGCTCGAAGATGCAGCTCGACAGCGCGGGAGACGGAGAGTAAAAGCGCGAACTGATGCCTTCCGGACCAACGATTACCAATTCTCCCGGCTTAACATCGCGTTCGTAAACGGCCCCGATCAGATCGAAGGCGCAAGTCTCGGAAGCGAAGACGACGGTATCTTTCTTCTCACCGGTGAGAGCAGGAATACGTCCCATGGCCAAGGGCCGGAAGCCGCGCGGATCGCGGGCGGCAAAGATGCGGTCGCGGCTGATCATCACGAGCGAAAATGCGCCTTCGACGCGGCGGAGCGCGTCGGCGATGGCGTCGGGCAAGGTTTGCTCGCGCGAGAGTGCAATCAGGTGAACCAGTACCTCGGTGTCGCTGTTGGTCTGGAAAATCGAGCCATGGCCTTCGAGCTTGCGCCGGATCTCGAGCGCGTTGACGAGGTTGCCATTGTGCGCAATGCCGATGGTGCCCTTATTGGATTGCACCATGATCGGCTGCGCGTTGAGCAGCGCTGAATCGCCAGCCGTGGAATAGCGCGTATGTCCGATGGCAAGAATGCCGCGGAGCGAGGTGAGGACTTCCTCGCTGAAAATGTCGGCGACCAGCCCCATGGACTTGTGCTGGCTCAGATGCTCGCCGTCGGAGGTCACGATGCCTGCCGATTCCTGCCCGCGATGCTGGAGAGCGTGCAGACCGAGATAGGCGAGCTTCTCGGCTTCGGGGTGGGCGTGGATGGCTACTACGCCGCATTCATCGCGAAATTTGTCGGAAGGCATAAATTCGTTAATCGCTGGTCGCTAGTCGGCGGTCACTCGCTATTCGTGTTTCGATTCTTGGTCTTCGCATGATCCGGTATCAGTCTGAAGCTAAGCCTTGTTCGGTTCGCAACGCCTTTTCCAGAGCACCCTCGTATGCTGCCCTCAATTCTTCGATGCTGGCTGAGATTGCCGGTTGATTGTTCATTGCAATTTCTACGCGCTCACCGCCCGTTTCACCCAGCACATCCACGGAGACGCCAAAATCTTCCGCTATCTGTTTGATTCGCGCCAGGTGAGATGGGTCGCAGGTTAACACCACGCGGCTGGCGTCCTCTCCGAACAGGCGAAACTCAAGTGGCAGCCTTTGTCCGGTCAGATTGACTCGCAAACCGATCCCGGAGGGTAGGGCGCACTCTACCAGAGCTACGGCCAAACCACCATCCGCGCAGTCATGCGCGGATTCAACCAGACCGGCCTGGATCGTCGCAATGAGAGCGCGCTGTAGTGTGGCTTCTTTCTCAATATCGAGTTCGGGAGGATATCCCCAGACCGCGCCGAGGACCTCCTTCGCGTATTCGGAAGAGCCGAACTCGGATTCGGCGTCCACGGCGTCGCCGGGATTGTTGGCGCGGACTAAGACAATGGTGCGGTCTGGCCGGGTGAAGTGCATCCTCGCGGCTTTGTGCACATCCTCGAGAATTCCAACTACTCCAATGACGGGCGTGGGATAAATTCCCTCACCCAGCGTTTCGTTGTAGAAACTGACGTTGCCGCCGGTGATAGGTGTGTCCAGTTCTTCGCAGGCCTTGGTCATACCGTCGATCACTTGCGAGAACTGCCACATGATGTGGGGCTTTTCAGGATTGCCAAAGTTGAGGCAGTTGGTTGCGCCGATTGGAGTCGCGCCCGTACAAGCCACTTTGCGCGCGGCTTCGGCAACGGCATGCATCGCTCCCAGGCGCGGGTCGAGATAGCACCAGCGACCATTGCCATCGAGCGACATGGCCAGACCGCGCTTCGAGCCTTTAATGCGAAGTACGCCCGCGTCGCCCGCGCCCGGAGCTTCGACGGTATTGGTCTGCACCATGTGATCGTATTGCTGCCACACCCAGCGCTTGGAGCAGATGTTCGGGCTGGCCAGCAATGCTTTGAGTTGGGCGGTGAGATCGCCGCCCGGGGCGAGTTTGATGTGCTCCGGCTTCTCGCGTCTCCACCGGCGGCTCCCAGCGAGCCAGCGGACGCTTGTAGACGGGAGCGTCATCGGTGAGGGCGGCATTTGGAATCTCCGCGACGACTTCGCCATGCTGGAGCACGCGCATCTTCGCGTCTTGCGTTACGCGTCCGACTTCGACCGCGTCGAGTCCCCATTTTTCAAAGACGCGGAAGACCTCATCTTCGCGGCCTTTTTGGGCGACGAGAAGCATGCGCTCCTGCGATTCGCTCAGCATGATCTCGTAGGGAGTCATGCCAGTCTCGCGCTGCGGAACGCGGTCCAATTCGATCTCGATACCGGTGCCGCCGCGCGCGCCCATCTCGCAGGTCGAGCAGGTGAGGCCCGCGGCTCCCATGTCCTGAATGCCGACGATTGCGCCGGTCTGCATGGCTTCCAGGCAGGCTTCGAGCAAAAGTTTTTCGAGGAATGGGTCGCCCACCTGCACATTTGGGCGCTTGGCTTCCGAGCCTTCGCTGAATTCCTCGCTCGCCATGGTCGCGCCGTGGATGCCGTCGCGTCCCGTCTTGGAGCCGACATAGATGACGGGATTGCCCTCGCCGGCGGCGCGCGCGTAGAAAATCTGGTCTTTACGAACCAGCCCTAAGGCAAATGCATTCACCAGCGGATTGCCCGAGTAGCAGGGCTCGAACTTTACTTCGCCGCCGAGGTTGGGGACGCCAAAGCAGTTGCCGTAGGAGGCGACGCCGCTGACTACGCCTTCCATCACGGAATGATTTTTATGAATTTCCGCTTGCGTGGGGACAGCCGCTCCCGGCTGTCCAGCTGAGCGAAGCTCGGCTGAGATTGGCCCGAAGCGCAGCGAATCCATCACTGCAACGGGCCTCGCGCCCATCGTAAAAATATCGCGCAGAATGCCGCCTACTCCGGTGGCTGCGCCCTGAAAGGGCTCGATGAATGACGGATGGTTGTGCGACTCGATTTTGAAGGCGCAGGCCCAACCGTCGCCGATGTCGACGATGCCGGCATTCTCGCCGGGCCCCTGGAGCACCAACTTGCTGCGCGTCGGCAGGCGCTTGAGATGCACGCGCGACGACTTGTAGGAGCAGTGCTCGCTCCACATCACGCTGAAGATGCCGAGTTCGGTGATGGTTGGCTCGCGGTCGCCGAGCAGTTGTCTGATTTTTTCGAATTCGTCCGGCGTGAGCCCATGTTCCCGGATCACTTCGGGTGTAATGGCAGGAATCGTGGCGGTGGGCATGTCGGGAAGTTCTATTTTCGCACGGTCGAAGCCTTTTCACATTCAGATATATTGATCAATCCTATAAATACAGTTCGTCTGCCTACACCCGAAAACAGCTCCGGCAGCTACCCTTTCCGTGTTGCGCAATATTTGCCTCGGGCCAAAACTTCGGAACGCTGGCGGAAAATCTGGCCGAAGTGAAGGACTGGGGCTGACTGAACAAACCATCATCCAATCAGAAGCCGCGTGGACCATGTCGCGCCACTTGTTCCGGGGGTCGACCAACAATCTGGCCGACCTAGCCGTCTATACTGTTCGACGTGAAGTCCGTCATTGTCGGCACGGCCGGCCACATCGACCACGGCAAAACCGCACTCGTCAAAGCCCTAACCGGAACGGACGCCGACCGCCTGGAGGAAGAAAAGCGTCGCGGCATCACCATTGACATCGGTTTTGCGCACCTCGAATTGCCCGCGCCCAATGGTGAGATGCTGCGCCTCGGCTTCGTTGACGTGCCCGGACATGAGCGCTTCGTGCGCAACATGCTGGCCGGCATTGGCGGCATCGATCTGGTCGTGCTCGTGATCGCGGCCGATGAAGGCATCATGCCGCAAACACGTGAGCATTTCGATATCTGCCGGCTGCTGGGCGTGCGGCGTGGTCTCACTGTGCTGAACAAGTCCGACGCGGTCGATGCAGAGACGCTGGAAGTGGTGCGGATGGAGGTGGCCGAATTTCTGCGCGGATCGTTTCTCGACACGGCACGCGCTCCGCTGGTAGCGGCCAGTTCGCTCACGGGCGCAGGCATCGACGATGTAAAAGCGGCACTGGCGAGAGTTGCGGCAGAAGCCACGGCTAAGGATTCAGCGGCGCTGGTGCGGCTTCCCATCGATCGCGTGTTCACCATGAAAGGATTTGGAACCGTCGTTACCGGAACTCTGGTCGCGGGAACAATTCGAAAAGAAGAGGAGCTCGAAGTCTTTCCCTCGGGCCACCGCGTGCGAGTGCGCGGAGTGCAGGTACACGGCTCGTCCGCCGCCGAGGCGATCGCGGGACAGCGTACCGCCCTGAATCTGGCCGGTGTTTCAACCGAGGATCTGACGCGCGGCATGACGCTCGCATGGGCGGAGACGTTTCGCTCGACCTCGCGAATTGACGCGCGGCTTGCGCTGCTGAAATCCGCAAAGGCACTGAGAGACGGCGCCCGCGTGCACTTCCACGCTTTCACAATGGAGACGATCGCGGAGGTCCGCCTCTACGGAATCAAGCTTCTCAAACCGGGAGACGAAGCGTTCGCCCAACTCAAACTGGCCGAACCCGCGCTTCTCTTGCCCGGGGACCGGTTCATCATCCGGCAATTTTCTCCGGTCATAACGATCGGTGGAGGGACGGTGCTCGATGCGTCGCCTCCAGCCCGTAAGCGGCGCGCGGAAGAAACCGTCGCATTCCTGAAGACAATGTTGGAGAGTTCGCCGGAGCGAGCGCTTGTAGCGCGCGTGGAACGGCGCGGATCGGCGGGTTTGCGCTCTGAGCCATGTGCCGAGCGAAATGAATATCCGCCGTGAAGAGGCCGAAAGACTTGCTGCCAAGGCAGGATTGCGTGCGCTGCGCTGGAATTCTGGTCGCGCCAGCCGCGTTCACCGAGGCCATGGCGCGCGTGCATCAAGCTCTCAGGAATTTTCATGACGCGAATCCTCTGGTGGCGGGCATCGGCAAGGAGGAGTTGCGAGAGCGTGTCGACCTCGCTGCCGAAGTTTTTGTTGCTGTCCTCGCAAAGGCCGTGACCGATAAGAAACTCGAAATTGCCGGCGAGCAGATTCATCTTCCGGGGCGCGGCGTCGCCATGAAAGATGAAGAGGCTGAATCGAAGAAAATCATCGAGCAGGCATTTCAGTCTGCCGGGCTGAAAGTTCCACTGCTGAAAGACGTACTGGCGGGCGTAAAGGTGGACAAGGTCCGCGCTCAAAAAATTATGACGCTCCTTCTGCGCGATCGGGCGCTGATCAAACTATCCGATGATCTCGTCTTCCATCAAAGCGTGCTCGCCGATCTGCGGCAGAGAGTCGTGGCACTCAAGAGCACAACGCCAAAGATCGACGTAGCTCGATTCAAAGACATGACCGGCGTTAGCCGCAAGTACGCAATCCCGCTCCTGGAATATCTGGACCGCGAACGTGTCACCCGGCGCGTTGGGGACGATCGAGTGATCCTGTAAAGCAAGGCAAACGTACGGAGTCAAATTGAAGAAGTAAAATCAACTTCAAACTTCTTTCTACGCACGAACTAGACATGATCAAAGTGCGCATCATTGGCGCGGGGTTGGCCGGATCCGAAGCGGCGTGGCAGTGCGCGCGGCGCGGAGTGGCTGTCGATTTGATCGAGATGCGGCCCGTGCGTGCGACTCCGGCGCATCAGACTGCCGACTTCGCGGAACTGGTCTGCTCGAACTCTTTGAAATCGGACAGCGAAAACACCGCGCCGTGGTTGCTTAAGGAAGAAATGCGGCGCGCTGGTTCGCTGCTCCTCGAAATCGCACGCGCAACGGCGGTTCCCGCGGGACACGCGCTGGCCGTGGATCGAGCGGAATTTTCGCGACGGGTGACGGAAGCGATGCTCGCGGGCGAGCCTTTGATCAGCGTGCGCCGCGAAGAGGCCACGCAGGTTGACGATAGTGAAATTACCGTGATCGCCACCGGCCCGCTGACATCCGATGCGCTGGCACGGGAGATTGCAAAACTGAGCGCAACCGATGGAAATACGACCCAACTTTATTTCTACGATTCCATCAGCCCGATCGTGGAAGCCGATTCCATCGACATGAGCAAGGTGTATATGGCGGCGCGCTACGACAAAGGTTCGGCCGACTACATCAACTGTCCGATGTCGAAAGAAGAGTACGACGCCTTTTATGACGCGCTGATCGCAGCGCAATCGGTTGAGCAAAAAGACTGGGAGAACCTGAACTACTTCGAGAGCTGCCTGCCGATCGAAGAAATTGCGCGTCGCGGACGCGACACGCTGCGTTTCGGTCCGATGAAGCCGGTGGGCCTGATCGATCCTCGCTCCGGCAGGAGGCCGTACGCGGTCGTGCAATTGCGCCAGGAAAATTTGCGCGCCGATTCCTACAATCTAGTTGGATTTCAAAATCACCTCAAGTTCGGCGAGCAGGCGCGTGTGCTCAGCCTTATTCCTGGACTGGAGCACGCGCGATTTCTGCGTTACGGCCAGATTCACCGCAACACGTACATCAATGCGCCCGCACTGCTGACCGCAACCCTGCAAATGAAAGCGCATCCGCGGGTTCTTTTTGCGGGACAGATCTGCGGCGTCGAGGGCTACGTCGAATCGATTGCCACCGGTCTGCTGGCGGGCATGAACGCGGCCGCCCTTGCGACGAACGCTGAGCCGGTGCCTCCGCCTCGTGCTTCAGCCTTTGGGTCACTCGTGCATTACGTCACCCAGGCTGACAGCAAGAATTTCCAGCCGGCGAACATAACGTTCGACCTTCTGCCTGCGCTCGAAAATCGCGTTCGCGATCGCAAAGAGCGTCACCGCCTGCAGTGCGAACTGGGCCTGCGCGAATTTCAATCCTGGATCGAGCACACAGCGCTCCAGCCGATCGGCCTGCGACAGTAGCGCGCAAAACCATCTTCAACGTCAACGCCGCCAGCGTTTGGGGAACCAAGCGCCGCTCCTTCCGCGTATCTCAGGAGAGCCACGCGCTTTCGTTTCAACAAGAGGCGCGTCGAACGATCAGATGGCATTTTGGGACCTTATCCACGACGTTTTTCGGACGCTCTGGGCGCATCGAATCCGCACTTTTCTCACCATGTTTGGGATCGCATGGGGAGTGGTGTCGATCGTCCTGATGACGGCAGCGGGCGAGGGCTTGCGTGTGGGTCAGCAGAAACAGGCGGAAACCCTCGGCCGCGATCTTATGATCGTTTTTCACGGCCGCACCAGCTTACAGGCCGGAGGTTTGCGCGCGGGCCGTCTGGTGCACTGGATTGACTCCGATCTGCCGTACATTCAAGACGAAGCCAGCGACTGCCAGTACGCGATTCCCGAGCTTGAGCAAAATACTGTTCGCTCGCACACCGCATTTAATTCAGCCGCCTTCACCGTGACCGGTTCGACACCGGAGTTCGCGGAGATTCGCAGCCTCGGCGTCAGCGAAGGGCGCTTTTACGATCAGGATGATCTGCGGGAGGCCCGTCGGGTCGCGTTCCTTGGCTCTGACGCGAAGAAACAGTTGTTCGCCAGCCGTCCGGCGGTCGGGCAGTTGGTATATCTCAATGACGTGCCGTTCACCGTGGTCGGCGTGATGTCGTCGAAAAAGCAGGACTCCAGCTACGACGGATGGGACATCAACAAAATTTTCATTCCGTTTTCGGTGATGCGGCGCGACTTTCCGGATCGCCCTCCGGGCACGCCTTACACGTTCGATCAGTTGTTAGTTGTGCCGCGCGACGTCGAACATCATGAGGCGTGCAAGGGCGAGATCCGGCGCGTGCTGGGGCGTCTGCATGGCTTTGATCCGAGCGACAAGGAAGCTTGCCCCATCTGGGACACGGTGCAGGAAGCTAAGGCGTTCCGCACCATGACCGACGGGATGAAGTATTTCCTCGGCGCGGTGGGGATCGTGACGCTCTTTCTCGGCGGCCTTGGCGTGATGAATGTCATGCTGGTCGCGGTGCGTGAGCGCACGCGCGAGATCGGAGTGCGAAAAGCGATCGGGGCGCCCTCCAGCAGCATTCTGCGGCAGTTTTTCCTCGAGGCGCTGTTGATCGCCTTTGTCAGCGGCGGTGTCGGGCTGGCGACTGCGTTTGGACATCTGCGCGCTTGATCGATCTTGCTGCCCATGCCTGACTTCTTCGCCGGATTGCTTCCCACCTGGCAGACCGGCACACTCGCTCTGGCTGTTCTCGGCACGATCGCCATCCTGTCGGCGCTCTATCCGGCGAGGCGCGCAGCGGCTGTAGATCCCATCGAGGCTCTGCGCAACGAGGCGGGAGGCTGAGATGCTGCTGCAAATTCTTGGCGAAGCGTGGGCCGCTCTGAGGCGCAATCGCACGCGCAGCGCGCTCACCATGCTCGGCATCGTGTGGGGAATTGCCACGGTGACGCTGCTGATCGCTTATGGCGGCAGCTTTCGCCAGATTCTGGTGTCGGGCTTCAATGCGTTCGGCAAGGGAGCGGTCATCTGCTGGCCGCAGCAAACCAGCGAGCAGCCTGGCGGGCAGCGCGCCGGCAAGAAGGTGGTCCTTGAGCAGGCTGACCTCGACATGATCAAGGAGACGGCTACGTATGTTCGACATGCGTGCCTTGAAACGGTACGTCGGCCCGGAATCGCCTATGGCGATCGCATGGTGGGTACGGCGCCGGTGCGCGGTGTTTGCCCGGAATATGGCGACATGCGCAACGAGGTGCCATCTGAAGGGCGGTGGATCAACTCGCTTGACTCGCTCGAACGGCGTCGCGTGGTTTTTCTCGGCGCGCGCGTGCGCGAGCAGTTGTTTGGCGGGCGTCCCGCTGTGGGTGAGACGGTTGTCATTGCTGGTGTTCACTTCACCGTCATTGGCACGATGGATCGCAAGATCCAGCTCAGCAATTATTTTTCGAGCGACGACGAATCGACCTGGATTCCCTACTCCACCGCCGGGGATCTCTGGAATACGAAATACGGCGATGTTCTGGTCTTCGAGCCGATCGCGCCACAGTTCGAGCAGCGCGCCGAGGCGCAGGTGCTGGCGGCGATTGCGACGCGCCAGGATTTTTCTCCTACCGACAAGAAGGCTGTCCAAATGTTCGGCCGCGAAGAATTTCGTCCCGTGATTAACGGGATAACCATCGGTCTGCAAGTGCTGCTCATTTTTATTGGCATTCTGACGCTTGGGATCGGAGGCGTGGGCGTGATGAATATCATGCTGGTGTCGGTTGAGGAGCGCATTCGCGAGATCGGCCTGCGGCGCGCGCTGGGCGCCAGAAAATGGCACATCAAAACGCAGTTTCTCGCAGAGACGTTGCTCATCATGCTGCTTGGTGGGATTTTCGGCATCATTGTTTCTTATATTGTTGCTCTGGCGGTCGGAACCCTGCCGCTGATGGGGCCGCTTTTTGAAGACAACTCGGGCAAAGCCGATATTCATCTCAAAATTTCAATGTTCACGGTGATGGTCTCGACGGTGGTGCTGCTGCTGGTCGGCGTGCTGAGCGCTGTTCTTCCCGCGGCGCGCGCCGCCAACCTCGATCCCGTCGAGGCGCTGCGGTACGAGTAACCGTTGACGCCCCGCTTCCCGAGGCGATACCTTTGGCGACGCGAGGTAATTCCGTGCCCGTCTCGGCCGTTGATTGCGTTCAGCCCGCTATTCAGCATACCCGTGAACAACTCTTCCGGCCGTTTCACTTCGGCCAGTGGTCACGCCTGGCGCTGGTTGGAATTCTGGCCACGCAAATGCGGAGTGCGAGTTGCAACTTCCCTACCAATTTCAACTGGCCGCATCCCCGCCGGGCGCAGGAATTTTCCACCTCGCCCTTCCCCGGGCTCGATAACTTTGATCCCTCGCGCATCGCCGAATTTGCTGGGCTCATTATCGCGGTGGTTTTGCTGGCAATTGTGCTCGGACTTATCTTCCTGTATATCAACAGTGTCTTCCGCTTCATCCTGTTCGACTCTGTTCTCTCCAAGCGCTGCGCGATTCGCGAAGGCTGGCATCGCTGGCATCGCGCCGGGCGCAGATATTTTCTCTGGCAGATTGTGCTGCTCATCGCGCAGGGACTATTCCTCGGCGTGCTGGTTGCGGTGCCGCTGGCAATCGCCGCGGCTCTCGGATGGTTCAACAATGTCGACCAGCACATGGCGAGGACGGTGCTGGGCATCGCGCTGCTGATCTTTATTTTTATCTTCTGGCTCCTCGCGATCGTGACGGTACAGCTGCTGGCCTCGGATTTTCTTGTTCCCATCATGGCTCTCGACGATGTCGACTTTGCCGACGGCTGGAGCCGACTGATCGCGCTGATTCGGCCGGAGCCGGGGAAGTTCGCCGTTTACCTGCTCCTGAAATTCGCGCTGGGAATCGCGGCCGCGATCCTGTTTGGCATTCTTGCCATTATCCCGGCGCTCGTCATTGTTCTACCCGCGGTGCTTGTGGCGGTCGCGGCGCATAGCGCAGGCATGACGTGGACGGTGGCCACCATCAGCCTGGCCGTGATCTGCGGGACGTTTTTGCTTGTTCTCTTGATTTACGCGATCTCGTTTGTAAGCGTGCCGGCCACGGTTTTCTTCCCCGCGTTTGCGATCCATTTCTTCGCAGCACGTTACCCAAAGCTGGACGCTATTCTGCATCCGCCACCACCTGTCAACGTGACCCCAGCTTCCGAATTGCCGCCGATCGAGTCTCCGCCGGATGAGGCGCCGCCACTGCCGCAAACTCCCGAATCGATCGGCTAACGCACAGAGGGGGATCTCAGGGGAAAGATTTCTCGTCGTCAGGAATGCCGCGCTTCGAGTCGGTGACCGGATCGACGTCTATCGTGACCCATGCTTACTTGCTTGGCGGGGTCATGCCGGGTTCGGCGCTCTTGTGCCCGCGCTTCCAACTGAAGCGGCGTCCGACAATGCATTTCACGATCAAATGATCGCTGGAGTTCGACACGTCTACACCCACGCCAAAGTTAAATTCCCAGTCGGGAGAGAGATTCAGATCGATCGTCGGGAAAATCTGGTGCGACTGCTGGTCGACCGGATCGAAGTTTGAGACTGGCCCGAGTGCTCCGTAGTATTCAATCCCGCCCGCGATTTTCTTTGTGAAGTCGTAGCTGACCTTTACATTCGGCGAGAACTCCCATCCCTTGCCCACATTCATGCCGTGCAGCGAGCGATCGAAGGCTGGATTGAAGTCGAGATACCAAGGGCCGATTTTCTTGTCGATGATGGGACGCAGTTCGTAATCCCAGCTGTCTTCCGCGAACTGCCGGCGCTGGTAGCCAATCTCCTGCGAGACGCTCAGGCCCACCGGCCAATGCCACGATTCCGGCACGGCAATCCGCGGACGGATGTGATCTCCCACCCACTGCCAGCCGCTGTCCGGACTCGATCCGGGCTGAATGCTGGAAAAAACATAGAAGCCGGTTTCGAACCAGCTTGTCCATCCCTGCGTGATCTCGAGCGTCTCGTGCTGCGCGTGGTTTGATGGCAACACGCCATTGACCACCGTCTTCTGGCCGTCGATGGTGAAATTGGAGTGAATTTCAACCATCGTCATTCCCGCCGGAACCGTGTCCGACGGGTAGACCTGAATTTCATAATTATCCTGCGCCGATGCGGACACACAGAAAGCGGCGAGCGCGGCCACAAGCACGGCTATGGAGACACGGGGCGGAGCCAGGGAGGGGACCAGCGGTCGGGCTTTCTTCAGCATGGATGGTGTGCGCGGTGCTCCCGGTTGCCGCTGCTCTCGATTCTATAAGGGATTTGTCAGGAGGCAGAAAAAGTTCCCAGTTTGTTGCGCACTCGCATGCTCCAGGATCGCGCGTCTCTGGTGACGCGCCGGGAACTCCGTGGCAGTTCCGCGTGTCCAATACCACAAGACACGCGCGTGCCGAATCTCCGAAGGCGATTTTCTGAAGACGACAGGAGACCGGCAATGGCATTCTCAGGCAGCAATCCGAATTCACCGCAGATGAACGTCACTCCCCTGATTGACGTTCTATTGGTGCTGATCATTATTTTCATGGTGGTGGTCATCGAGCAGCGGCCGACCGGGCTGAAGGCCGAGATCCCGCAACCGGCGCCGGTTGTGCCGAACAACGTTCCGCCGCCGCAACGTACGATCGTGATCCGCGTAAGCCACGCAAAGACGAGTGATGGGCATCTCGAGGTGAAGATCAACGAGGACGTCGTCGACTGGGATCACCTGCGCCAGCGTCTGGCCGACATCTTCGCCATTCGCGTCGAGCGCATCGCCTTCATTGAGGCCGACGATGATATCGACTTTCAGGATGTGGCGGACGTAATCGCGATTGCACGCGTTGCTGGAGTGGATCGGGTGGGATTACTCACGGAGGATGGGAAGCATGGGGCGATGACGGGATAGGGGCGGGTCGCGCCAAACTCCACTGAAGAGCTGACACATAGACTTCTATGTCAACCATCCCCTGCCGGATTGCTGCTAGAATTCGCCGCATGGCGAACAGGCCCGTTCAAGTACTGTCTCGCTTCGCGTTCGCCGTGTGCGGAACGATCGCTATCTTGATTGGCAATCTCTACAGAAATCTAACGGGAGCCCCTGGGCCTGTCGTCAACGCCCACTGGGATCTATCTTCTGTTGTCTTAATGATAGTGGGCGGATCAGCCATCGTTATCGCAGTCCTGCCCATTGGATGGGTTGAACGGACCTGCGAAAACGGACCGAGCGATCGCCGCCTCTTGTCGGTTCCCATCAAAACGCTCGGTGGCTTTGCCTTACTCTCTTACCTTGTGAATGTCGGCCTCTGTTTCGCTCCGCTTAACTGGCGACCTAACCCTTGGTTCGTGTTTTCCATCTGCCCCGCTTGTGCGCTGACGCTTGCGACTGATCTTTCGGTTGAGACTGTTTTGTTGCTTGTCGCTCCTATTAGTGCGGCAGTTTACGGTTCGCTCGGCGGAGTGGCCGGATTTCTGCTCCTCGTTTTTCGTACGCTCTCGACTCGCTCGCCTGATCCTTAGACCAGCGGCCTGACATGCTTCCGGATCCACTCCAGGATTTGCCCAAAGCGAAATTGCTGCCGCTCCATCGAGTCCATGATGAAGGCGTACCCCTCGGCGGCTTCGACCTCAATGTAAGCACCATTGCGCCGCAGGAAGACGTCGGCGGCGGTAAACGCGATCCGTTTGTTGCCATCGAGAAAGCCGTGGTTGTTTCCGAGTGACTCCATCAACGCCGCCGCCTCTTCCTCGATGGAGTTGTAGTATCCGATTTGCGGACGAAAGACCGCGGCCTCAACCGCTCTCGTGTCGCGGACGCCGTGACTCCCGCCGAATAGCTCGATTAACCGATGCTGCATTCGGTAAACTTCCGCGACCGTGAGGTAATCGGACACCTACTTGGCGAGACGCTGCAACAGGTCACGGTTACGAGCCACCGATTGCTCGAACGCATCCACGACCTCGGCGCGAACAAGGTGCTGGGAAGGGACTACGTTATGGAGGTAGAACCGGAGCGCTTGCTCGAGAACATGCCGCTTGGTTTGACCGTTCTGCTCGGCGACAGCAACCAATTCGTCGTAGAGTTGGGCGTCGATCTCGGGAGTGAACTTCTTGGTCATCGCATCACGGCTAGCCATGGGCTCGGGCTCTTTCTGCTCTTCAAATCATATCCGGTCGTATCTTGATTAATCAAGATAAATGTTGATTCACGCAACATATTGATAACAGGTTAGTTGCCAAGGCCTAGCTCGCCCGGCTCTTGATCCAAATCGGCGTCCCCAGGAACCCAAACTCCGCGCGAATTTGGTTCTCAAGAAACCGCTCGTAGGAAAAATGCAGCTTCACCTTCCGGTCCGTAAACAGCACAAACGTTGGCGGAGCCACCGACGCCTGCGTCATGTAATAAATCCGGACGCGCTTGCTGACCGGTACCGACGCGCGATCGAAATCGATCTTCTTCACAAAGCGGTTCATCTCGCTGGTCGAAATGCGTTTGCGCCGCTCCGCCGCCACCTTCTCGATCAGCGGCAATATCTTCTCCGTGCCCTTGCCGGTGTGCGCGGAGATGAACAGCACTGGCGCATAGCCCAGAAATTTCAGGCCGTAGCGCAGCCGTTCTTCATAGAGTTTGCGATCCTGCGGCCGCTTGGCGTCCTGAATGCGCGCCGTCTTCGACTGGCTGATGGCACGCTTTTCGCCGCTCATGATGAGGTCCCATTTATTGACGAGAATGATGACCGAGCGCCCGCTCTCATGCGCGTAGCCGGCGATGTTCGCGTCGAGGCCGCTGGCGCCCTCGGTCGCATCCACCATGAAGAGCACGATGTCGGAGCTTTCAATATTCTTGCGCGCCATCACTACCGAGAGCTTTTCCGCCATCAGCTCGGTCTTGCCTTTACGGCGAATGCCCGCCGTGTCAATGAAGCGAATCTTGCGGCCCTTGTACTCGATGACTTCGTCGATGGAGTCGCGCGTAGTGCCGGCGATGGGCGAAACGATGGCGCGATCGACGCCGGTGAGCTGATTCAGCAGCGTGGATTTGCCGACGTTGGGGTGCCCGATGATGGCAACTTTGATTTCGTGGGGAGGAAGGTCGGCCGTCGCGGGTCGTTCGTCGTCGGGACTTCCTGCCTTCGACTCTCGTATCAGCGTCAGTTTTCTCTGAGTACCTCTGTGTCCTCTGCGGCTAAAGGCTCTTGGACCGTCCGGCAACGAGGGGCAGCACCGCGTCCAGCAGATCGTCGAGCCCGCGCCCGTGCTCGGCCGAGATCGGAAAGACTTCGCGAATTCCCAGCTCATGGAATTCCCCGACCAGCGATTCCTGCTTGTCGCTGTCAACTTTGTTCACCGCGAGGAACAGGGGCTTGCCCATGCGCTGAAGCTGACGTACCAGTTCAAGATCGGGACCGGCGAGCTCGGTGCGGGCATCCACCACCATGATGATGCCAACCGCTTCCTTGAGCGCGACTTTCGCCTGGCGGAAAATTTCGGCGGGAATAAATTCTTTGTCTTCGGGAACGATGCCACCCGTGTCGACCACGCGAAAGGCGTGCCCGCGCCATTCCGCCTCGCCATAGAGCCGGTCGCGGGTGATGCCAGGCTCGTCGCCAACGATCGCGCGGCGTGAACCGGTCAGCTTGTTGAACAGCGTGGATTTGCCGACGTTCGGGCGGCCGACGATGGCGAGGAGAGGAAGTGCATTCGAATTGTTGGAAGTTTTTTTCAATGAGAACCGAGAACTGACAACCGAGAACTGAGAAGTATTTATTATAGAGACTCTGTGGCTCCGTCCTCCCATCCCGCCTCCATCGCCGGAGTCTCGCTCTACCAGTTCTTTGCGCCTGGGGGAGTTCTGGCGAAGAGCCATCCTGCCTATGAATTTCGTCGCGGCCAGCTCCAGATGGCGCAGGCGGTGGAGGAAGCGCTGGAAGAGAAGCGCCACTTGATCGCCGAGGCCGGCACCGGGACCGGAAAAACGCTCGCGTATCTGCTGCCGGTAATCCGTTCCGGGAAGCGCGTAATCATCTCAACCGGGACCAAGAATCTGCAGGAGCAACTCTACTTCAAGGACGTGCCGTTTCTGGAGCGGGCGCTGTTCGGCGAAGACCGTGACGACCGCGGCGAAAAGCAGATTCCTCGCTTCGCTCGGAATGACAATATGTTGGGTGAGAGTTCCGGGCGGAAACTTTCCGTCTGCTACATGAAGGGCCGCAACAATTATCTCTGCCGCAAAAAGCTCTATGACCTCACCGATCAGCCGGTCCTCAGCGGTCTGGAAGAAATCGAACACTATCAGGCCATCGCGGCGTGGGAAAAGACGACGCATTCGGGCGACCGCGCCGAACTCGCCGAACTGCCCGAGGCGAGCGCGCTTTGGCACAAGCTCGACGCGCGCGCCGACACCTGTCTTGGACAGAAGTGCAAGGAGTACGACCGCTGCTTCATCACCGAGATGCGGCGGCGCGCGGCCGAGAGCGACATCATTATCGTCAACCATCATCTCTTCTTCGCCGACCTCGCCATCAAGCTTGAGGCTGACGGCGCGCCCGACGCCGGCGTTCTTCCGGATGCCGGCGCGGTTATCTTCGACGAAGCGCACGAACTCGAAGACGTGGCCGGAAACTATTTCGGCATTTCGGTCAGCAATTTCCGCATAGACGAACTGGCGCGCGATACGGAAAATCTGCTCCAGCGTGAGAAACTCTACACGCCGCAGATGTCGGGGGCGATCCAGGCATTGCGCGAACGCTCCCAACTATTCTTCTCGCTGCTGCCAGCGCAGGAAGGGCGATTTGCGTTCGACTCCCGCCGCGAATTCCTGGAAGAAAACGGAGAGGAGTTCATCGCGCTCAATCAAGCGCTCGTCCGACTGGTCGCCGAATTTGAGCAGTTACCTCAAAAGCCGGACGAAGTCTTCACCTTGGCGCGGCGCGCCCAGCAATTGCAGGTGCAGCTCAGCTTCGTGATGGAAAATGAAGACCCCAATACTGTCTTCTGGATTGAGCGGCGCGGATTTCGTGGCGGAGCCGGGAGAGGCAAGCGCGGAATGCTGGAGGAAAAAAGCATCAGCGGGCGCACCAACGTTTTCCTCCAGGCCACGCCCATCGAAGTCGGGCAGATCCTGCGCGAATGCCTGTGGTCGAAGCTCGAAACTGCCGTGCTCACATCGGCGACGCTCGCGGTCGGCGGCGGTTTCGGTTATATCCGGCAGCGGCTGGGCCTCGAGCATGCGCGCGAACTTGTCGTTCCTTCGCATTTCGACTACGAGAGCCAGGCGATTCTCTACGTACCGCCCAATCTGCCCGATCCGCGCACGCCTCAATTTCCGGGCGAAGCCACGGATGTTATCCGGCGCCTGCTTGAAATCACGCGCGGGCGCGCCTTCGTGCTTTTTACCAGCTACGCGCAGATGAACGAAATCTACGACCGACTGCTCGGCCTGATCGAATTCCCGATGCTCAAACAGGGGGACGCGCCGAAATCCGCGCTGCTGGAGGAATTTCGACTGACGCCCAATGCGGTCCTGTTTGGCACAAGTCTCGTTCTGGCAAGGAGTGGACGTGCAGGGCGAGCAATTGAGCTGCGTGATCATCGACCGCTTGCCTTTCGCGGTGCCAAGCGACCCGATCGTTGCCGCGCGCGTGAAAGCGATCGACCGGACGGGCGGCAACGCATTCAGCGACTACCAGGTGCCGAGCGCCGTGATCACGCTCAAACAAGGCTTTGGACGCCTGATTCGCTCTCTGCATGACCGCGGGCTGCTGGCGCTGCTCGACAATCGGATTCTGAAAAAATCTTATGGACGGGTATTTGTGGAGAGCTTGCCGAACTACACGAAGACGACGGATTTGCGAAAGGTAGAGGCGTTCTTCGGTTTGCGGGACGTGAAGTGATGCGGGAATAAAGGGACGAGTGGGGCACCCGTCCCTCCATTCAACAACTGGATCTACTCTTCCGTCGCTTCCTTTGCGACGACCACTTTCAGGTGCGTGGTCACGTCCTTGTGTAGCCTGATCGGGACGATGAACTCGCCCACCGTCTTGAGCGATTCGTGCAGCTGAATTTTGCGCTTGTCGATGTGGAAGCTCTTCTTCGCGAGCGCATCGGCGATATCGCTCGCCGTGACCGACCCAAAGAGCTGATCGTTCTCGCCCGACTTGCGCGTGAATGACACGTCGAGCCCGTCGAACTGTTTCGACAACGCTTCGGCTTCCGACTTCTCTTTCGCCGAGCGCCGCACGGCTGCTGCCTTCATCTGCTCGATGACAGTTTTGTTGGCGACCGTGGCTTCGATCGCGAGTTTGCGGGGCAGGAGGAAATTCCGCCCATATCCTTCGGCGACCTTGACCACCTCGCCGCGGTTTCCCAGCTTCGGCACATCTTCTTTGAGAATGACTTCCATGATAGCTCCTAGCTTATAGCTGTTAGCTTCCAGCCAACCAAGACTTCCGCGCCCTTGTACTACAGGCTAGAAGCCAGGAGCTAGAAGCTGCTTTTCTACTGCGCGCGTCCCGCGAAGGGCAGCAGAGCGATATTGCGGGCCTGCTTGATCGCCCGTGACAGACGGCGTTGATGAGGCGTGCACACGCCGGTCAGCCGGCGCGGCGTGATCTTGCCGCTCTCGGCCACGAACTGCGCCAGGAGCCGCACGTCTTTGTAATTCACGGCTTCGATTTTTTCGACGCAGAACTTGCAAACCTTCTTGCGCCGGAAATATTTGCGTCCGCCTTCGCGCGGGCCGCCTGGTCCGCCGCCGGGACGCGGGCCGCGAGGCCCACCGCGATCGCCGCCACGTCCTTCCGGACGGCTTCCACCGCCGCTGCTGCTCCCGCCTTCCGGCGCGTGTGCTTTCGTTTCTTCTGCCATAGTGCTCCTTAAGGTCCTATAGAAATTTCGAATTCATGTGTCGCTGTAGCGACAGGTCCCCGCCAGTCTCACCGAAGAAAAATCTGGCGTTGACCCTAAACCGTCGGTGCCGCCGCTGGCTCTGCGCTCGCTTCCGGCGTCACCGGTGCGGGAGCGGCAGCCGCGGGCATCGCGCTGGTCTTCTTCTTCGCGTCGCGCAGCTTCTTCACCTTGTCGAGCCGCTTCAGCTCTTCATCCGTACGCACGGTGATGAACTTGATCACCTGCTCGGTGACGCGCAGGCGCCGTTCCACTTCATGCACAATTGCGCCGTCCGGGCCCTCGATCATGAAGAGCACAAAAATGCCGTCGTTAAACTTGCCCACTTTGTACGCGAGCCGGCGTTTGCCCCAGACCTCGCTCTTCGACGTTCCGCCCGCGGAGGTCACCGAAGACTCCAGCGTCGAAATCAACTTATTCAAATCTTCGTCGACCGTATCGGGCCGAACGATGAACATCACTTCATAGCTGCGATTCATTCGTTTTCTCCAAAACTCTCAGACAGTCGCTGGTCGTTGGTCATCAGTCGATCGCGGTTCATAGTAAGCCGCTTGCTAACGATCAACCCCTTACTCACACTTTTCGTCGGGCTCATTCTTGCGATTGAACTTATTCATCGCCGCCGCCGGCCCGTCTTTCAGAATCACTTCCACTGCTTGCGCCGCCGCGTCGAGCATCTCGTCCACGACTTTTTCCTGCGCCTTACGAAACGGCGCCAGCACATACTTCGCGCCGTCGCCGACTTTATGGTCGGGCGCGATTCCCAACCGAATCCGCAGGAACTCATCGGTCCCAAGCGCGCCCAGAATCGATTCCATGCCGTTGTGCCCCGCCGTACCGCCGCGCTGCCGGATGCGCATCGTTCCGAACGGCAGGTCCAACTCGTCGTAAATCACAATCAGGTCCGATTTCACTTCGACCTGATGTTCAGCCACCAACTCGCGTACCGAAAGCCCACTCAAGTTCATGTAGGTTTCCGGTTTCGCCAAAATCACCGGCTGGCCAGCGATCTCAACCCTTGCTGTCAGCGCCCGGCACTGCCGATTTCTAACTTCAATTCCGCGATCGGTCGCAATCCGATCGATCGTGAGGAAGCCGAGATTGTGGGGCGTGAACTGGTACTCGATTCCAGGATTGCCCAAACCGATGATCAGTTTCACGAAATCAGCTCTTAGCTTCCAGCTCCCAGCCTTTAGCTAGAAGCTCATCGCTGCCACGTCATCTCGCGCTTTGCGCCCCGGATTCGCGCGCACCCTTCGCGCGCTGAACCTGGGAATGCTCACGCTACTTCTTTTCCTTCTTCTCAGCCTTGGGCTCGGCTTTGCCCTTGCCCTTATCGTCTTCGGCGCCCTCTTCACCCTCAACTTCCTGCTTGCCCTTCTTGATGACTTCGGGCTCAGCCGGAGCTGCCGCTGCGTCCGCCGCCGCCGCTTCCGGCGTGGCCACAACCTCTTCCTTAACCGAGGTGACGTGAGCGATCATCTGATTTGGGTCGCTGATGAATTTCAGCTTGTCGCTGTGCGCGACGTCCTTTACACGTACTTCAACGCCGAAGGTCAAATGGCTGATGTCAACCTCGATCGATTTCGGAATATCCGCAGGCAGACACTCGATCTCGATTTCACGCAGGATCTGCTCCAGAATGCCGCCTTCCTGCTTCACGCCTGCGGCCTCGCCCTTGAGCACAACCGGCACAGTGACGGTGAGCTTCTTGTCCATCGCGATGCGCTGAAGGTCAACGTGAAGGAGCTTGCCTTTGATGGGCTCGAACTGCCAGTCGACGATCATTGCCTTCACGCGATCGCTGTCGAGCGCGAGATCGAAAATCGTGTTGTGCCCGCTTTCAGAGCGGAGAATGCGCAGCACCTGCCGCGGATCGACCGCCACTGTCGCCGTATCTTTTCCGGCGCCGTACACAACCGCCGGAATCTTGCCGGCTACCCGCACACGCCGGGCCGCGTTCTTATTGCCTGGTTCGCGCGTCTGCGCTTCCAGAATGTTTACTTCGGTTGCTGTCGCCATAATCGCGTTTCCGTCCTTCTAAAAGTATTGCCCTCAGGGGCTAAAGCCCCCCTGGCTTGTGGCCGCTAGCGGCACGGCTAAAGCCGTGCCCTACCCAAATCGTTCTCGACAAGCGGCAACCAAGACACTGCCGGCAGTAAAAGCGTGTGAACTATATAAACAGCCGGCTCACGGAAGTCTCCTCGTGAATCGACTGGATCGCCCTTCCAATCAGCCCGGCGATCGAAAGCACTTTAATCTTCGGCAGTCTGCGCGCCGCTTCATTCAGCGGAATCGTGTTTGTCACGACGACTTCGCTGATCGGCGAGTTCAACAGATTCTCCGCCGCCGGCCCCGACAGCACCGGATGCGAGCAGCACGCATAGATCGTTCCCGCGCCATTCGTCTTCAGAGCCTGCGCGACCTTGACCAGTGTTCCGGCCGTGTCAATCAAGTCGTCGATGATCAAGCATGTTCGTCCTTCGACATCGCCGATCACGTGCATGACTTCGGCAACGTTCATTTCCACGCGCCGTTTATCGACGATGGCCAATGCCGCGTCCATCTTCTTTGCAAAAAAGCGCGCGCGCTCCACGCCGCCCGCGTCCGGCGAAACTACCGTCAAATCGGGCAGACTCAGCTTGCGGAAATAATCCACCAGCACCGGTGAAGCAAATAAATGATCCACCGGAATATTGAAAAATCCCTGCAACTGCGGCGCGTGCAGATCTACTACCAGCGCACGATCCGCGCCCGCCGTGGTCAGCAAATCCGCCACCAGCTTCGATGAGATCGGCACCCGCGGCTTGTCCTTGCGATCCTGCCGCGCATAGCCGAAGTACGGTATCACCGCAGTGATTCGCCGCGCCGACGCGCGCTTGAGCGCGTCCATCATCAAAAGCAATTCCATCAAATGCATGTCCACCGGCTGGCAGGTGGGCTGCATCACAAAAACGTCGGCCCCGCGCACGTTCTCCTGAATCTGCACGTACGCCTCGCCGTCCTTGAAGCGCGTTACCAGCGCCTGGCCGCGCGTCAAACCGAGAAACGCGCAGACCTCGTCGGCGAGCGCCTCGTTGGCGGTGCCGCAGAAAATCTTGAACCGGTCGTCTACCCGGGCGCGCTGAGGCTTGCGTTCCGTCTTCTCGTCCGGAGTGGGCTTTTTTTCCAACTTCTCCGCTGTCGTAGTCGTGGTCGCAGTGGCCATAGTCATCTCAGTCTTCGGTTCTCAGCTCTCAGTTTTGGCTCTGACTCTCGCTGAGAACTGAGAGCCGGGAACTGAGAACTGGTGTACTGGCTGGGCCGCTAGGATTCGAACCTAGACAAAGTGCTCCAAAGGCACTTGACCTACCATTAGTCGACGGCCCAATTTCTAGCGCCCACCATGCTAGGCTGAGAGATCCCTCGCTGCACTCGGGATTTCGGCAGCGGGCTCAGACGCCCGCTAAACGCCTCAACCTACCATTAGTCGACGGCTCAAAACCTGTGGAAATGGTCGGTGACTAGTATGCCCAAATCCAACCGCTCCGCAAACAATAAACTTGACGGCACTGCCAATCAGACTGACGAACACTTAAGCGCCGACCACTTCCAATATTCCCGGCGAGTCAACGTCCGCGTGGCAGTCGCCTTCAAACCCTGCTTGCGCAGCTCCCGAGCCGCTTTCACAGCCGCTTTTTCGGACTCGAACAGCCCATACAGCGTCGACCCGGATCCGGATAGCGACGCGTATTTCGACCCCGCGCGCACCAGCGCACGTTTCATGTCTCGCAGTTCGGGAAGTTGCGGAAAGACGACCGTTTCGAAGTCGTTTTCAATCCCGGCTCGGACAAGGTCGGATAGCAGGCTTCCGGCCCGGCCCCCACTCTTACTTGCGGCGGGAGCACCAGCGTTGGGGTTGCCAATAAGCCACGCCGACAGCGCGCGGCCAACCTCAAGTCAGTCTATCGGACGGGCCAGAGTGCGTCAATCCGCTTTTGGCAGTTGCGCGATCTTCCGTTCGTGAGTCCCAATCGGCGAACGCTTTCGGCGTAGATACGCCAGCCTCGGGCGTCACGACCACCAAGGCCGTCGAGGGTAAATCCGGCAACGGGTAGACTTCCTCTCCACGTCCGACGCCGAGCACAGTTCCGCCAATGACGAACAGCGGTAGATCGGAGCCCACTTCGGCTGCGATGCGCAGGCGAGTTGCCCCGTCCAGACGTTTCTTCAGTTCCCGCTCCAACCCCAGCATTGTCGCAATGGCATTGGACGAGGCTGCGCCTAGCCCACCTTGGACCGGGAGTCTTTTCTCGATCTCAACCGTGACCTTGCCGCGAGATCCTAACGCTTCCATCACCAAGGCAGCCATGCGATGGCAGGTGTTCGACGAATCCAGCGGCACGCGAGGGTCATCGCAGAGTATCTCGATTCCGCTCCCGCGGGCCTTGCTGCTCCTATCGACGCTTACGCGGATTACGTCGTGCAGTGCGATCGTCTGGTACACCGTGCGCAGGTCATGGAAGCCGTCTGCGCGCCGCGCACCGATATAGAGGCCGAGATTGATCTTGGCAAATGAGCGAACCGCGACTGTCATAGAATCAGGAATACAGGAAGAGGAATTGTAAGCCATTGGGCACGCGGTCGCTCACGCGCCGAACGTCGAGGGCTGCCGCGGCGGAAAGCTGGATCGCATGAACTTCGTGAATGTCTACGAAAACGCCACCCGCGCGGATGCCTACGCGAAGCTGGAATTCGCCAACACATATCACCTGGCCTTCCGCGACCTGCCGCAACTCTATCGCGAGCATGTGAAGGGCACCGTTGCGCTCGACTTCGGTTGCGGAACCGGGCGCTCGACGCGATTTCTCCGCAGCCTGGGCTTTCACGCGATCGGCGTGGATATCTCAGACGAGATGCTGGCGCGCGCTCGACAGGCCGATCCCGATGGCGATTACCGGCTCATTCCTGGCGACGACATGAGCGCTCTGCCGCGCGCCGGATTCTCTCTGATCCAATCGGCCTTTACGTTTGACAACATTCCGGGCATGGAAACCAAGGTGCGCCTGTTTCGGGACTTGCGCGCGCTGCTTGCACCGGACGGAGTTCTCGTCAACATCGTTTCTGCGCCTGAGATCTACGTGAACGAGTGGGCTTCGTTCTCAACTAAGGATTATCCAGAAAACCGTCAGGCTCGCGCCGGCGATCAGGTCAAGATCATCACTACCGATTTTGAGGACCATTCGCCCGCGGTCGACATTCTCTGGCCGCACGAATCGTATGTTGAAACGTATTGCCAAGCTGGTCTGGAGATTGTCGAGATGCGCAAACCTTTAGCGAATGGGGACGAACCTTACCGATGGGTTAGCGAGACTCGCATTGCACCGTGGGTTATTTACGTACTGCGATCGACTTCAAAAGAGTTGAGAGCGGGAGATTTGTCCCGCTCTCTCGCTCTCTCTTTGTGTCGATTAGCAGCCTTCGTTACTGTGGTAGCGGCTTCGCCTTGGTTCCCGGTTTCACGTCGGAATGCTTCTTGGCTTCGGCGATCATCTGTTCCACTTTGTCTTTGCCTTCGTAGTTGGGGTTGGTGGCCAGCAGTTTCTCCCAATCCGCGACTGCGCCGTTGATGTCCATCTTGCCTTGCCATTTCACCAGGCCGCGGTTGAATAGCGTGTTCGGCTTGTTGGGCTCGTAGGTGAGCGCCTTGTTGAACTCGCTGATGGCGTCGTCGGCATTTCCCATGTACCAGTAGGCGGTTGCCATGTCGGTGCGAACGCCTGCGTCGGCGGGCTTCGCTTTCAGCGCGCGGCCGTAGTAGTCGACCGCGATTGGGTACACCTGCGCGTCATAGTAGAAGTTGCCGATGTTGGCGAGCAGCTCGGGATTGTTCGGGTCGGACTTGAGCTTCTCGATCAGCGGCGCGGCTTGCGCGTCCGCCATCTTCTTCATCTGCTCGGGAGTCGGCTGCGCATTGGGCGCTGCGCCCATTCCGGCGGGCGCTGGCGCGCTGACGCTTGCGGCCTCAACGGGCGCGGCTGGCGATTGCGAGCCGCGAATCAGCCATCCTCCAGCCATTCCCAGCAGAAGGCAAACGACTGCCAGTGTGTAGGCTTGAACACTTGTCCAGGTTACCGAATTATTGCTTGTGTCTGACATTGCCATGCTCCTTGTCGTTGTTGCAGAACCCTAAAATTGCAGAAATCGCCGAACTCCTCCGGCGAAGCCTAATTCGCTGTCTTTCCTTCCCGTACTTCGGCCATCAGCTTCTCGACTTGGGCTTTCTTGGCCGGCTCGAGTTGAGGATTGGCCTTGAGCAGTTGCGCCCATGCGGAGAGCGCACCCTTGGAATCGTTCTTGCCCTTCCAGCGAACCATGCCGAGATTGAAGAGCGAGTTCGCGTCTTTCGGATTGTCCGTGGTGGCCTGCGTGAGTTGCTTGATCGCACCATCGACATCGCCCTGGTAATAGAGGACCGAAGCGAGGCTGGTGCGGATCGGAACGTCCTTTGGCTTGATCTCGACCGCTTTGGCGAAGTAGTTTGCGGCTTCCGGGAACTGATGGGTTGCGAGATAGATGTTGCCGAGTTGCATGAGCGTGTCGGTGTTTTTCGGATCGTCCTTCAACTTGGCCAGCAGAGGCTCGGCTTTCTTGTCGGCCATCTGCTTCATCTGCTCGAGAGTTGGAGGCTGGTTGCCCATTCCGGCGTGCGGGTTTGCGCCCGGATTGCCCATTCCAGCAGGCATTCCGGGAGGAATGGCCGCTTGCGCGGAACTTGGCGAGGGCTGCGCTGGTGAACGCGATCCGCGGAACAAGTAGCCGACCGCGAGGCCGATTACGAGGCATACGACCGCGAGCGCGTAAACCTGAGACGCTTTCCAGCCGGGCGCTGCCTTAGGTGACTCTGTTTCATTCGCCATGGTTGACTCCTGATACCTTTTCAGTCGCGGGCAATCGCCCCTTTTCCCTGTCTCAACTCTACCTGACTGTTTCACCCCGCGAGATTCTCTCTCGATGCTGACTGCCAATACCTTACTTTCCTGTGCGCGGAGCAACAACTGGTGCGATCACAGGCGATTGTGATGGAGATCACAGGGCAGTCGCTTGCGCGGTGCGCTTCGGTTGTAGGCTAGAATAGTCCCTGTTCCGACATGGCAACCGAGAAAATCCTGGTGGTGGACGATGAGCGCCTGGTGCGCTGGTCGCTGCGCCAGAAGTGTGAAGAATGGGGTTATCAGGTGTTCGAGGCTGAGGCCGGCGAACCTGGACTGAAGCTGGCGCAGCACGAATCTCCAGATCTGGTGCTGCTCGACGTGCGTTTGCCTGACATCAATGGCATTCAGGTACTGGAGCAACTGAAGAAGGCTGAAGGCGCTCCTGCGGTGATTATGATTACGGCTGATCCGCAGCTTGATGACGTGAAGGTGGCGATCAAGCTGGGAGCTTACGACTTTGTCGGCAAGCCGCTCGACTTCGACGAACTTCACGTCACGATCAAGAACGCGCTGGAAGCGACGCGTTTGCGTTCCGAGGTGCAGTCGCTGCGCGGAGAGATGAAGCGGCGCGCTGGTTATCACGAGATTGTTGCCGACTCTCCGAAGATGACCGAGCTGATGAACTTCGTGCGCAAGGTCGCGGCCAGCGAAGCGACCACGATTCTGATTCAGGGCGAAAGCGGAACCGGAAAAGATCTGATCGCCAAAGCCATTCACTACGAAAGTTCGCGCCAGGAGCGGGCTTTCGTGGCCATCAACTGCTCGGCGATCTCCGAACAGCTGATGGAGGCGGAACTGTTCGGGCATGAAAAAGGCGCGTTCACCGACGCCAAGGCACTGAAGAAGGGCCTGTTCGAAGTGGCCGATGGCGGAACACTTTTCCTCGACGAGATCGGAGAGCTTTCACCGCTCTTGCAAGCGAAGCTTTTGCGCGTGCTGGAAGACCAGGTGATTCGCCGCATCGGCGGAGTGCGCGACATGCAGGTGAATGTGCGCGTGATCGCGGCGTCGAATCGCGACCTGGAAAAAGAAGTGCGCGAGGGAAATTTCCGGCAAGACCTCTATTACAGGCTGGCGATCATTGCGATTTTTATTCCGCCGCTGCGCGAACATAAAGAAGATATTTTGCCGCTGGTCGATTTTTTCATCGATCGCTACAACCAGCGTTTTCGCAAGTCGATTCGCGGCATTACCGATGAACGTGGCGGCGCTCCTGCAGAGCAACTGGCCGGGCAACATCCGCGAGCTGCGCAATTCGATCGAGCGCGCGATGATTCTGGAAGACGAACCGCTTCTGCGGCCGGCTTATTTGCCATTTGCCGTGAACCAGGCGGGCGCCGGGCTGACGGCGTTCGAGCACAGTTCGGCTCGCGACAGCGGGCAGAGCCTGCCCAACGGACGCTTCCTGCCGCGACTTTACATTCCCGAGGGCGGGACGTCGCTTGAAGAAGTGGAGCGGGCGATGGTCGAGATTGCCATGAAGCAGTCGAGCAACAACCAGACTCATGCGGCCAAGCTGCTTGATATTTCTCGCGACGCGCTGCGCTACAAGCTGAAGAAATTTGGCCTGGGACACGCGGACGATCCGGAGCCGGAGCCTTCGCAGAAAGAAGCTTGATGAAGCCCGGCGGTGCAATGGCAAGTTGTTGGGAGGGTACCGCCCCCTTTCAGTCGGTATATTAGAATCAATACTTTAGCGCGAAATTCCTTCCAAAATATTCAAAAATAATGCTTTACAGTTAAAGTATTGAGTGCGTGGGAGTTAGCCTTTGGTTTTCGGCTTTTTGCAGGCTCTTCGACTCGTTCGGCTCGCTCCTCCACCCCATCACGCGAAAACCGCGCGTGCTGGGGGCCCCGATGCGCTCACCTCACATACCCTCAGGATGACAACCTTGACATGGGTTTGCCGGTGGATTCATTTGTCAAAGAGCAAGAGCTTGAGCACGTTTTGTACTCTACCTCGATGTTTGAAGGTTTTTGCGGCTAAGTCAAGCAATGATTCGGGCAGGCAGTGTAGAATTTGGTGGTCAGAATTTCAAAATGGATTTTCTGGTTGGATTTTGAGATTAGCTTTTCAGGTTTAACCCCACGCTGTTCTCCGCAGCGAAATCATGTCGGGACGTAGCGCAGCCTGGTAGCGCACTTGCTTGGGGTGCAAGGGGTCGCGAGTTCAAATCTCGCCGTCCCGACCAAATTTCAAATTATGCGGCAACGATCTCTGCAGTCCGGCGAGAGATCTAAAGGCAAAGGGATTGCTGCGTGCCCGATCCCATTGAGGTTTCGCGAGAAAATCGAAGGGGTAGAGCATAAGTGACGGCAAACCCTCTAAGTAGGCATTGCGTGACAGTTGACGGCTAACTTAGACTCGGTTGCATGCCTAGGCTTCGTCCGTCCTTAATGCTCTAAGGGCGATTCGGCCAAAGTGGATAGGTATTGGCTTATTCTCAGCCCTTATCATCGTTATTGTGCTGTCGTTCTTTTCTGCAACGATCTCGGCATGGCGGGCCCAGGAACGGCCCTCGCTAAGCTGCGGAACGCTTCCGACTGATACGCCTCACTCCTACATTCAATACGGTATCAAGGATCAAGCAGTCGAACCCTATTTTAAGGGCAACCTGTTCATCAATCTGGGTGAGGCTTCGGGTCCGTCGCAGGCAGAAATAACCACGACGGCCGCACCACTCTACGGAAGCACCGTTACCCATGTCGAGCTTTTTCACGATGAGCAGAACAAGACTTTTTGGATGAGGAAAGAGTCCGAAGAGATTCCCCTCGTTCGGAAATCCGGAGCGCCGAGTGATTTCCCATTTGATACAACAACGGTGGAATTTGATACAACATTCAATCCTCCGTTACTCATACGTGGCGTAGTTTTGAGAAATTTCAATCCAAGTTTCAACCTCCCATGCGATCAAGTAGAGATCAGGAGTGAGCACGACAGGATTCACGTCAAATTCGTGATGCGTCGGAAACCGCTTGTGCAATTAATGGCCGTTGTCATCATGGTTTCTGCCGCTCTCTTCGCCTTGATTATTCCGTTCACGGTGAAGAGAGAAGCACTGTCCACTTCTGTCGCATCATTCTTCTTCTCAGTTTGGTCCACTCGGGGAATCTTGGCATCGGAGATGAAGGTCTTCCCGACAATCTTCGACATGGCCATCCTTGTATTATGCGTTGTCCTGTTACTAATGATTGGTATTCGGCTCTTATGGACTTGGCCAAGTCACCTCCGGCCTAAAAAACGATTAGTGCGGAGTCGTTAGCAAGCCGACTTGCTTGTGTACTGGCTTTCACGGACCCTCACAGGGCTGGGAGACGACACGGTTGTCTAATCAGCCGAATTCAGATCTTCCGTCCCGACCAACTTCCCCATTTCCCGGATATGACGGCGCCGGTGCGGTCCATGCCGCTGAATGACGAAATTCTTTTGCGGACGCCGGCCGTCGATTCGGTCTGCCGGAGGAACTGGCGGGAACCGGCGGTGTATCTGGCGTCGCGGGCTTCGGACTTTGTTACTGGCACTACGATTCGGGTGGATGGCGGATATGCGATTCGGTGACATCGGATGTGTCGGTGGCGACGTCGGCGCGGACAGGAGTGTCCGCGCTACACGAGCGATGAAGCGGAGCCACATCGTCGGGCGCCACGCTGACACCCGCTGCCGAAGGCTCCGTTCCCGCGGCTACGCGGGCGAGGGCGCCCGCGCTACACGGGTCATCAAGGCGTCAGCCTGAACACGGTTCCCATGCCGTTCGCGCCATTGGTGTGGGTGGTGCCGTAAAGATTGCCTTTCGCATCCTGGATCACGCCACTATAAGGGCCGGCCCCGTCCGAACCTGCGGTGAAGCTGTAGAGCACTTTTTCAGAGCCCGACGGGCTCACTGTAAACACGGTTCCGTAGCCCTGAGCACCCCCACTGAGCGTGGTGCCATAGAGATTGCCTTTGGCATCGAGGATCAAGGTGCCATAGGGACCCGCTCCATCTCCAGCAGTCCCAGTGAAGCTGTAGAGCACTTTTTCTTTGCCGTGGTCGGAATCTCAAACACAGTGCCGTCGCCATGCGCGCCGCCAAAGTAAGTTGCGCCATAGAGATTGCCCTGCGCATCCTGAACCAAACTCCCATAGACTCCCCAGCCGTCCCGGCTCGGAATGAAGTTGTAGAGCACGCGCGGTCTGTAGGCCGGAGGAGTTATGACGAAGACCGTTCCCGCGCCGTTAATGCCGGCCGCGCCGCCCGTGAAGGTGGTGCCATAGAGATTACCCTGGCTATCCCGGATCAAGCCGCCAAAAGGATTTCCCCCGTCCGCACCCCCGGTGAAGCTGTAGACCACTTTCGATTTTGCGGTCGGAGATACCGTGAAGATCATTCCGTAGCCATAAGCGCCGCCCCTGAAGGTGGTGCCAAAGAGATTGCCCTGCATATCCGGGACAAGAGTGGAAGCGGGGAAATTTCCGTTGGCCCCATTGAAGTCGAAGAGCACTTTCTCCACGCCGGACGGAGTGAGGATGAACGCCGTTCCGCCGCCGTAATTACCGTAACCGGAGGCGGTGCCGTAGAGATTGCCCTGTGCATCCCGGACTAGGCTGGCAAGAGGGAAAGCGCCGTCCGCGCCGGTGAAGTTGTAGAGCACTTTCAATCGGCCGGACGCAGGCAACTCGAAAACGGTGCCGTAGCCGTAAGTGCCGCCGTCGTAGGTCATGCCGTAGAGATTGCCTAGTGCATCCGCGATCACGCCGGATTGGGAGTGCGACCCGTCTGCGCCGGTGAAGGCGTGGAGCACATTTAGCGTTTGGGCTTGCGCGAGGCTGCCAGCAGAGACTAGCAGCGCTGCAAGGAAGGCGATGGCCAGGGCGGGACGGGAGACTGCGCGGGCCGCCTGCCGCAAAATGCGCTCCCGCCGGACACACACAATGCTGAATCGGTTGTTTCCGATCGTATGGGTTTTGCGTGAGTTCATATTGTTCCTCCCTCGCCTTGTTTTGGCTTCCTAATGTTGAATGCGAGAATGTCGGCACAATTGGCTCAAGCGAGCGCACAATTCTTGGTCGTCACTTTTCATTCGGGGCAGTCTTCCGCAATCGTTTTCAACTCGACAAGCGGGGCCAGGTGCAGGAAGCGATGAACCTCCATCCCCGAATGGCGCGCCTGTTGCCAGGGCCGACCTGGCCAGGCGTGTTGTTGATCGCCCCACCATTTAGGGAGGAGACCTCAATACCAACAGTTATGTTCTGAAGTAGGGCGTGCTTAGGTAGGATTGCGCGGGATTCGGTCGTGAGTTTGGAATCCCTTCTCCCGACTGGGAAGGTGACCTCGCCGGGAGAAGGGTCAGTCTTCTGTTCTGGGCCTACTTGCTGCAGGTTGCGCTGATGTGTTTCACGCTGGAAACCTTCAGGTCGGCATGTTCCATCTTGCCCATTTCTTTCTTTTCGCTGGGTTGACTTTTTTCTTCCTGGGCTGAGCTGCGATGGGCTACCGTTCCGGTTACGGCCACGGTGTGGCCGACGTGCTTGGCTAGATCGACTCCGGCATCGGGATAGAGCTCCCAGTGCTTGTTCTCAGAGCTGACGAGGAAGAAGCCACCGGATTCGGTGCCTTTTTGCAGGCAGCCGGTTATGGTTTGCGCGGCTGATGCCTTGTCGTCCGCCATTTGCGGAGCCGCGTATAACAACGCTGTGCTGAGGCCCACGAAGAGAATTACACTTACAAGTTTCCGGGTCATGCTTTACGCCCTCCTTGGGGCGTTGGTTGTTATGGTCGATTTCGACAATTGCCCCTGACGGGTACAGTTGCAGGTTTAGCTCTTTCGTTTACAGAGCCATTCTACAACTATCAGCGATAGGAGTCGCCCGCAATGAAGCGGCATGTATTGATCTACGGGGTCATCGGCGGCGTGCTCATTGCCTTGATGCAATGGACGGAATACCGCTTTGTGGTGATCGAACATTCGATTCAGATCTATGGCGGGCTGATCGCGGCGATGTTTGCCGGGCTGGGGATCTGGCTGGGGATCAAGCTGACGAAGGTGAAGAAGGAGATTGTGGTGCGGGAAGTTGAGGTTATTAAGGAAGTGCCGGTAGCAGTGGCGGCCGGGGAACCATTCGCCCGGGACGAGCGGCGGCAGGAGGAACTTGGGATTACTCCCCGGGAGCTGGACATTTTAGAACTGATTGCCCAAGGTCTTAGCAACCGGGAGATTGCGGAGAAACTTTTTGTCAGCGAGAACACGGTCAAGACGCATTCGAGCCGCGTGTTTGAAAAGCTTGGGGCAAAGCGGCGGACACAGGCGGTACAGATGGGGAAGGAGTTCGGGTTGCTGCCGTGAGTTTGGGGACCTCGGCGGCTAAACCCGCAACCAATTTTGCCGGTTACGCGGCCCTGAAGGGCCGCTCTTCCACGGCAGATGCGGGCGCATTTGTCATTGACGCGCGGCATTTGTGGTCTTTGGCGATCCCAGCATTGTAATGTTTGCTGTTCTGCTGGGCAGTTCTGGTCATCCGAAGGAATGATTTTTCGCTTGCGATGACAAAATCACCCGAAAGAATGACGACAGAAATCGTGCATGGGCGGTATGGTGTGGGCGGATTTCAGATTTTTCCCGCACTTGATCCGGGGGAATCCGATTCTGGTCGACCAGCACATGTGAACGTCAGTCAATTTTAGAGGGGGATCTATGAAAAAGACCATTGTTGTTTTCGGGGTGATTTCGGGCGCAGTTTCTTCGGTGCTGATGATCAGCACGATGCTGTTTGCGGACAAGATTGGCTTTGACCGCGGCTATTTACTTGGCTACACCACCATCGTGCTGTCGTTCCTGCTGGTGTACTTTGGGATCCGGTCGTATCGGGATGAGTTGAGCAGCGGGCAGATCACATTCGGTAAGGCGTTTGCGGTTGGAATCTCGATTACGGTGATTTCGTGTCTCTTTTATGTGGCGACGTGGGAGGTTCTGTACTTCAAGTTTATGCCCGATTTTATGGACAAGTACGGCGCGCACATGGTGGAGAAGCTGCGGGCTTCGGGGGCCAGCGATGCGGCGATTCTCGCCAAGACGCAAGAGGTGAAGAAATACAAAGAGATGTATGACAATCCGCTGATCAATGCGGCGATGACGTTTATTGAGCCGTTTCCGGTGGGGCTGCTGATTACGCTGTTGTCGGCGGCGGTGCTGCGGAAGAAGGCGCGAACGACCGAAGCTGCCGAGGCGGCGGCATAAAGGGCGGAGACCGGAAAGATCAGTTCCAGTCGAAGATAGAATCCAGGCCGGGAGCGTGGCGGAGTAGAAGTCCTCCTTCCCGGCCTTTCATTTTGAGCTTGGGATCCGATGTAGCCGAGTTGTCTAACTGGTACGCCGGCCTCCGCCGATCGGTAAAGCGCCGGGCGCGGTCCGCGGCGGCGTTCGCCGTGATTTGCGCCCTTGCATTTTTAGGCGCTTTGGGACTACGGTTTTGGTGGCGAAAGGAGTGCCTGCACAATGATCTATCTGCTCGTCCACCACGAAGTTGCCGATTATCCCGCCTGGAAGGCGGCCTTCGATTCTGCGCTTGACTGGCGCACCAAACACGGCGAACGCAATTGCCGGATTTTTCGCGGCGTGCAAAACCCGAACGAACTAACGCTGATGTTTGAGTGGGAGAGTTTCGAAAAGGCGCATGCGTTTATCGGTTCGGACGAGTTGAAGACCCGGATGGCGAGTGCCGGGGTCAGGAGTACGCCGCGGGTCGAGTATCTGACCGAGATGTTCAGCATCCGGCGAAGCGCCGCAGACTAAGTCCGACGCAATGCTTTCAACCCGCTCAGGCTACAAATGGGCTTGAGCGGGCTCCTGTCACGCGTTTCCTCCCACCGCCCTCTCTTTTTGCAACTTCTGTAATCCTTTCGCGGCGATCTGCATCCAAAAATCACGGGGTGGCAACCGGGCTTTGACTGTCCGGTTGCTTCTGATCATTTTCATGGTGGTTGCTGCCTGGCTTCAAGAAATCCGTTTTCCGCAACAAAATTCAGCCGTCTAGAGGAGCGTTTTATGGCCAAGAAGAATTCCAGCAACACGTCCGGATAATTCGTCGAAGAACAGCCGAGTTTCGGCCCAGCCGCGCTTTCATCAGAGTGCGCGCGAGATTCAGGCGTTTGGCACGGTGACCAGCATGCAGCCGTTGCAACTGGAAGAGCCGGTGCGGTTGGAGATGACCGAGCAGCTTAACCTTCTGCTGGCAGACACGATGACGTTGCGCGATCTGTACAAGAAGTCGCACTGGCAGGTGGCGGGGCCGACCTTCTATCAACTGCATTTGCTTTTCGACAAGCATTATGAAGAGCAAAGCGAACTGGTGGACACGATCGCGGAGCGGATTCAGTTACTGGGCGGGATCAGCATTGCGATGGCGGCGGACGTGGCCGAGACGACGCGGATTCCGCGGCCTCCGAAGGGGCGCGAAGAGGTTCCGGTACAGCTTTCGCGGCTGCTGGATGCGCACCAGGTCATTATTGAGAACGTGCGCGAGCTGGCGGATCGGGCGGATAAGCTGGGCGACGCCGGGACGAACGATCTGGCCGTCAGCGATGTACTGCGGACGAATGAATTGCAGGCATGGTTTGTGAGCGAGCATCTGGTGAATGAGCCGCTGGTGGAAGCGGACAGTGAGGGCGAGGCAGTGAAGCGGTCGGCATAGTTCGGGTCACCGGTCATCGGTGGCCGGATTTACGCACAGCGAGTGCGAACGCGGATCGTCATTCGGTCCGCGTTTTTTTGTTTAGTGGCGGGCTTGCAGGATGTGGAGGATCTGCTGAAGCTCGTTGCGGAGATAGGCTACGTTGGTGGTCGCGGCGGCGGGAAATGGCAGGGCAGTTTGATTGCGCTCCGGCTTGGTTTCTTCGCGAAGTTGCGCACGGGCGCCGGCGATGGTGAAACCATCTTCGTAGAGAAGTTTTTTGATGCGCACGACGGATTCGACATCGCGCTTGCGATACATGCGCTGGCCGGTGCTGCTTTTGACGGGCTTGAGCTGGGGGAATTCTGTTTCCCAGAATCGCAGCACGTAGGCGGGCAAGCGGCAGAGCTCGGCAACTTCGCCGATGCGGAAGTAAAGCTTGTCAGGGATGATGATTTCAGCTTGACGGGCTGACTTCTTCGATCCCTTTTTTCGGATGGTCATGGAGCGCTTTCCGTGAGTCCAGTATAGGCGTTTCTAGCACGGGACGCGGGGTTCGGACAATCCCCAAAAGTACGCAGGGACCTTTGGATACATCTTTTCCTGGCACAGGCTATGCGCTAGATGAGACGTCATCCTTCCAGAGCCGCACTTTTGGACAAACCAATCAAGCTAATCGCGAGGCCGGCTAACATGGCTGCGCCAAATACAGCCAGGGTGGCGCGGGAGACGCCGGCTTTGGCGAGAAATACGAACCAGCGGTCCCATCCGAGGCCGAGGCGGGCGGGTTGCGAGCTGGTCAGATACTTCCAGAACAGATGGACTGGGCCGCTCAGCGAGTAGTCGAGGCGGTAGGTCCAATTCGCGCCGTAGTAGCGGCCGCGGGGCACCTGGTCTTCCATGAAGCTGGTGGCGAGGGACAGGGCCTGAACGAGCGCGCCGACGACTAGAAGGGCGGCGGCGATTGCTTTCAGACGGAAGCGGGATTGCGGTGCGATCTGGCGCGAGGGCTGGACCTAGTCCGAGACAGAGGAACACGATTGCCGGGACGAGGTAGCGCGGACCTACGCAGTAGCCGCCCTCCCACTGCGAATATTTGGCATAAAAGAAGAGGTCGATGACGGGGAACAGTATGGCTAGTGTGGCAAGAGCGCGATGGCGGCGCCAGAGTGCTGCCAGTCCGGCGAAGGCAAGGAGTATGGGCGGCGCAAAGATGAAGATCGATTTGCCCGGAGAGAGCAGAAATCCGTAAAGGCCGGTGAAGAATGGAGTGTCGAAGCGGTTCAGTTGTTTGGCGCCTTCGGCGGCGGCGGGATAGCCGAAGGAGAGAGGGCTTCCGAAGAGTACGGTGTTGTGGGCCAGGAGAAGCGCGACTCCGACGGAAGAAGCAACGCATAACGCAAGCGCAGGGTGGAGCGCGTTCCTTCGTTCGCTGGCGAAAATTGCCAGCGCGAAGATGGCGACCGCCAGAATGTTGGTCGGGCGGATGAGCGTGGTCAGGCCTAGAAATAAGCCTGCTGCCGCAGCTCTGCGTAATGACAGCGTTGCGCTGGGATGCGCGAACAGAAGCCAGGCTGCGCCAGTAAAGATCGCGGTGGTGAGAGGCTCGGAGAAGAGATAGCCCGAGTAGGCGAAGATTGGCGTGGCCAGGCCGAGCAGGGCAGTGGCCATCAGAGCGGCGTCGAGCGGGATTCCGATTCCATCGAGTAGCAGGAAGAAGAAGGTGACGGTCAACGCCGCGAAGGTGGCGCTGCTTAGAGTGGAGGCGAAGGCTACGATCAGGTCGGTGTCATCGGGCGGGACACCGGGCAGACGAGCGAGGATATATTGGCCGACCGCATACCAGGGCGCGCAGGCTAAAGCCTGGCCGGGCGGGTAGGCGGCGCGTGGAAGGCCGTGGACGTCGTAGCGTCCGTAGAAATTGTGCAGGGCGACAGCCTGCGGCACGGCGGTAGTACCGTGCAGGACCAGGCTTTCGGTGGTGTAGAGGGTGTTGTATTCGTCGGCGGTGCGGACGCGGCCGGTTGAGGTGAGGAGATAGAAAAACTGAAAAGACGCGAAGAGCCAGAGGGCCAGGTGTCGCGCGGTTGTGCGCGTCTGCGCTGGAGCCGCGAGATTATCTGAACTGGAAGACGGCAAGATGAGTTCATGGTATCAAGTTGGTCAGAAGGCGAGGAAAGCCGGAAACCACAGGGTACACAGAGGTGCACTGGGAAAACTCGCTGGCCTTGTCTCGATGAGGCGGTCTTGCGATGAGGCGGCAGGCGATCACACGAGATGCGATTGTCTTTCTTTCGATTAGCCGAGGGTCTCGGCGGGCGCGATTCTTGGAGCCGGCATTCTGGGCGGGTAGTTTTTCCAGGCGGAAAGGTCCCGGTTCAGAATGGTTTCGAGCTCTTCTACTTCAGGACGAAAGACCTCGCACATCTGGCCCGAGGTTTCAGAGGAAACCTCCGCGAAAGGAGAGCCACCACCGAGAACGAAGCGGCATAGCGGCGACTTCTTGAAGCGGGCCACCAGGCGGCCCAAGCGACGGGCCTTAAACCAGTCGGCGGCGAGACTGGCGCGACGGGTGCGCTCGTAATTTCGGGGGTGGGTCATGTGCTCGGAGGCATTGACGAAGCCGCGCTGCGACGATGTGAGTTCGAAGCGGGGGATGCCGATGAAGTCGACCAGTCGATCGAGATAGGTCTGCGGGTGATCACGAAGATCGTCGTAGAGAGTTGCGAGAACCTGTTGTTCGCCGAAGGTGCGGCGCCAGGCTTTTAGATTGGTGGCGTAACGTCCAGACTCGATCAGTTCGGGATCGCGGACGATGGCTTGATCGAAATTCCACGGGAATCATGCCATAGGCAATCTTGAGGCGGTAGAGGGAGAGGACGCGCTCGACCGGGTTGCGAAAGACGCAGATGATTTTGGCTTCCGGGATGAAAGCGGAGATGCGTTCGCGAGCTGCGGCGGAAACGAAATAGGTGGGAGCGATCTTCGCCCATGGTCAGGTGGCGCAGCGCATCCTCAAACTGGGCGCGATACCAAAGCATGCCGTAATGAAAATTGAAGTCGAAGAAGCGAGTTTCCTTGATCGAGGGAAGGCTGACGCGATCTTTCAGGACTTCGTGCAGCCAGGTAGTCCCGGTGCGGGGAGGTCCGACAACAAAAAAAGAAGGCAGCACTTTCACCATCCCGCGCACAAGCCGTCCGAAGGAGCATGCCTGTGCAAGGTATTTTGTGGTTTGCGCAAATCAGTTTCTACAATCCAGCGCTTGGATGGGTGGGGGGGACGGGGGGTTGTTCCGGCGGGGATAAAAGGCAAACGGAAAAGCCTCTCGAAAGGTGCTTCTCGCGAGAGGCTTTGGGGAATTTCTGGACGAGCATGAACCGCTTAGTGTTTCTTTTTCTTGGCGGCCTTTTTCTTGGTTGCCATGAAGTTTCCCTCCGTTTGAACTTTATTTGTTCTCCCAAGGTTCGACAGGGCACCTTGATGCCCGTGCTACCCAACTTGTGGTATGAGCAGCTGTCCTACTACAAGATATTGCCACTGGTCTGTAATTTGTCAACACAAAAATTGAGGATTGGAGAGCGGCATGCAATGGGCGGTCGAACCTTGCGGTGCCAGAAACATCCCGAGCACTCCCAATTTCTGTTCTGAACGGCGAGACGCCCGTGCCTCCACTTGGCCGAATGAATCTCATGGTCGTGTGCGATAATCTGAAAAACTATGGCTGAACACACCGTTTTTTGCGCGAAATTGAAACAGCAATTGCCTGGGCTACCCGAGCCTCCGTTCGACAGCGAGCTCGGAAACAAGATCTATGAGAACGTGTCGCAACAGGCGTGGAGTCAGTGGACGGAGCATTGCAAGATGCTGCTGAACGAATACCGACTGAATCCAGCTCGTAAACAGGACCAGGAAGTAATCGTCCATCAGATGGAGCAGTTTTTCTTTGGTGACGGTGCGGAGCGTCCGAAGGAATATGTTCCGCCTGCGCATTAGATTCGCTGCAGAGAGGCGCGGGAGGCCAAGGCCTGCGCTGATTCCCTGGACTGACGCGCAGTCCTTAAGGCTCGCTTTGCCACCGCGCAATGTTGCAGCAACTCCCCGGCGCGGCAGGCATCCCATGGAGATTACTTCGCGGTTACCTCGCGGGGCATTCGTAGTATCCAATTCATCACCTCGTAACAATTTCTCGGAACAATAAGTAGCGTGGCCGCACCTGTTGTAATGCCGGCATATGACACGCTGATCCTCTCGGATCTGCACCTGGGCGCAGACATGAGCCATGCGCGCGAGGCGCTGCGGGTGCTGCGGGAGACCCGCTACCGGCGGCTGATCCTGCTCGGCGATATTTTTGCGGATTTGAACTTCGGTCGCCTGAAGAAGGAGCACTGGAAATTTCTCGGCTTCATCCGCAAGCTCTCCAATCCCAAGCGTCATGTCGAAGTGGTGTGGGTCGAGGGCAATCACGACCACGGGCTGACGGAAATCATGTCGCACCTGGTCGGGGTCGAGGTGTACCAGGAGTATCAGTGGAATTACCGGGGCCTGCGCCACATAGCAGTGCATGGGCACCAATTCGATAGTTTTGTCGTGAAGAACGTTCGGCTGCACTATTGGTTCGGGACGCTCCTCTATCTTCAGCTGCAAAAATGGGACACCAAGGGGCAGGCGGTGACGAGGCTCCTGGACCGGTTGGGGACGCGGTGGCAGCGGCTCTCGGAAAAAGTTGCGGACGGGGCGCTGGCGCATGCGGCACGGTTGGGCGCGGCGCGCGTATTCTGCGGGCACACACATGCCGCGCTGCACAAGCGGCGCGATGGATGCGATTACTACAACTGTGGGGCGTGGATCGACGAGAAGCTGACGTATATCACGGTAGGCGAAGATGGGGTGCAGATTCACGAATATGACCGAACCGCCGAAGCTGGACATGAAGAGTCGGGGCATGAAGAGAGCGAGGATCATGACAGGGCGCGCGATTTGTCGCCCAGAGATGGGGAGCGTGTATATGGCGACGAGCGCCATGCGGACCATGACTACAAAGCGGCGGACGAATTTGCCGATGAGTTCGACGAGGACAGCAGTTTTGTGAGTCGAGACTTGGTTGAGGACAGCGAATATCAGAACGCCGGCCGCTGAAATGCGGATATGCGGCAACTGACTGGGCAAACTCTTTGCGGAAATTAACCATCGTCTTTCATCACGCCGGGGGCGGGCATCGCAACGCGGCGGAGGCGGTCCGCAGCACGCTCATGGAGCAGAGCGATCCGTGGGACGTAACGCTGCTGGACACGCAGGACCTGCTCGATCCGCTCGACGTTCTGCGCCGGTTGACGGGCATTCGAATTCAGGAAACCTATAACCAGATTCTGCGGCGCGGCTGGACGCGATTTACGCCGCAGATGCTGCGGATTTTGCAGGCGACGATTCGTTTGTATCACCGGCCGATTGTGAAGGCGTTCGCGGCGTATTGGGAGACGCATCCGACGGATGTTGTGCTGTCGGTGATTCCACATTTCAACCGCGAAATAGCGGAGAGCCTCGGAGTTGGCGGTGAGGCGAAGAGGCCGGTGTTCGTCACCTTGATTACCGATCTTGCGGATTATCCGCCGCGTTTCTGGGTGGAGCGCGAGTCAGAGTATGTGATCGCCGGAACCGAGAAAGCCAAACGGCAGGCGCTGGCCATGGGGCTCGGCGAGGATCATGTTTTTGAGACCTCAGGCATGGTTTTGAAGCCGAAGTTTTATGACCAAAAATCTTTGACGGTGACGCGCGAAGAACGCGTTCGGGAGCGGACTCGGCTGGGGCTTGAGGCCGACTGCTCGACGGGAATCGTTTTGTTTGGCGGGCATGGATCGAGCGTGATGACCGATATCGTCAAGCGTCTCGATGAGAGCGGCGCGGGAGTACAACTGATTCTGATTTGCGGGCACAACACCAAACTCGAGGAGAAGATCCGGGCGCTGCCGACGCGCAAACCGAAGCTGGTACTGGGATTCACGCAGAATGTCGAGCACTACATGGCGCTCGCCGATTTCTTTATCGGGAAGCCCGGGCCGGGATCGATCAGCGAAGCGTTGCAGTTTCATTTGCCGGTGATTGTTGAATGCAACAACAAGACGCTTCCGCAGGAGCGGTATAACGCGGAGTGGGTGGCGGAGAAGGGATACGGGATTGTGGTGCCGAGTTTTCGGGAGATTGCGCCGGCGGTGAAGAAGTTGATTGAGCCGGAGGCGTTTCGGGAGTTTTGCAGCAACACGCAGCGATACAGGAATCGCGCATTGGCGGAAGTTTCGGAGATTCTTGATCGATGTTACGCGGGGACGCACGCGGCGGGGACGGAGGCCGTGGCCCTCAGGGGCTAAAGCCCGCATCAGTGGCGTGGCTTACCGGCACGACCGAGGTCGTGCCCTTACCAGTTCTCCCTTTTCCCCAGGAAAAATTAGAGCTACGCGCGCGATGATGCTGCCTGGGTTTATCGATACGCGGCTTGCCCCGTCTCTACACGTGCTTGGGGATGACCGGATCTGGTTCATCGACCGGCGCGTTGGGACTTTCCGGATCTTCTTGCGGCGGTTCTTTCACTGGCGGAGGATCGGGATCGGGGCCCCGGACCGGACCCGGGGGATTCGGCGAATTGTCGGATTTGTTCATGCGATTTTGCCTATCGATCAGCCGAGGGCGAGACGGCCCTCGACAAGCTCCGGGCTGGTTCTCCGACAGCCGGCGCTACTCTCGGAACTTATTTTCAAAAGTGGATAGCAATTCCGGTTGAGAAGCGGACACCGTTTTGCGTGTTGCCGTAGAAACGAGTTTCGATCCAGTCGAGCTGGCCGCGAAGTGAAACAGGGCCAGCCACGCGGTAGTCGAGTCCTCCGCCGACCGCGTTCGCGAACGAGGTATCCGAATCGGAGATGCCATTGCTGCGGCTGATATGGCCCGCGCCGATCAAGACTTCGGCGAACGGACGGAAGGCACGCACCTGAAAGGACGCGCGCGGGCCGAGCAACACATTGTGCGCCGCAACATCCGCATGCGTCGAACATGTTCCGGTCGGGCACGGCAGCACGTAATCCCGGCTCCCGTAGTGCCCGTCGACATCGACAACCAGCCCGAGGAAGGGAAGGACCTTGCCTTCCAGAGAACCATCCCAGCCGTTGAGGTTTCCGCCGTCGCCTGTGGAAATCGCGGTGTTCTCGTACGAATATCCGAAGAAGACGTTGCCCTTGGGGACCTGTGCCCACGCTGAACTCGATGCCGTTGCTAATAACAAAACAACCCAAAGCCTGCGCATTTCAACTCCTAAAAGATGGTTACTTAAGTGAATTGAGATAGATGCGTAACGGGCTTCGCACTTTGCCTGGAGTCTGCCAAGGACCGGAAATGCCCCGTGCCACATACAGAGAATTGACATGAAAGTGACAGTTTCTTGACAACTTAACCCGGGACGGCGAAGTAAAGTTTTCGTGCGTGCCGGGAAAATCTCCTGGCACACGAGAGTGTTTCCGCGAGTTTTCAACGAACTCGACCAGCCTTACGAAGCAAAGGTCGTGGGGGACTACACGGGACTGCGTGACGTAAAGGTTAGTTGAGTTCGTGAAACAAACAGGGGCCGGTCCCACACCCGGTCCCTGTATTGTTTTGTAGAAAACGGGATGGCCACGCTGCTAGGAACGGCGCCGGAAACGGGCTTCGCGGTCGCGCCATGGGGTGAGGGCGCGATAACGTGGAGTGGCAGTGACGGTCTTCTTGGTGCAGGACAACAATTCTCGTCTGATTAACCAACCCACCGCGGCTTGCGCCGAACTCTTTGATATTCCGATCGACTCGGCAATCTCCTGATAGCTCGCTTGCACGATCCCATTGCCGCGGCGCTGTTCGGCGGCAATCCACAGATAAACGAGGAAACTTGCTGGCCGGCGGTCGTGGCCGACGAGGTCGCGCATCAGGACATCGGTGACGTAATCGTCGAGAGTGATCATAACTATACCGACGGTTAATATAGCATCGACTAGCTGATTGCGTCGAGGAGAGGTTTTTTCTATGCTCGACGAGTTTTCGCCGAGCATTGAGCGTTGCGATTTCGAGATGCGGCGATTGGAGGAAGGAAAATCATGATTCGTGGGATCAAGTTTGCGTGCGTTCCAGTTCGCGATCAGGATCAGTCTTTGAAATTCTTTACTGAGAAACTCGGTTTCCGAGTGATGACCGACCAGCCCTTTGGAGAGCAGCGCTGGATCGAACTTGGCATTCCGGGCGCGGATTCACAATTGGTTTTGTTCACACCGGAGGGACATGAAAATCGCATTGGGGGATTTCAGCCGATCGCGTTCTGGACGGATGATGTGTTCGCGACGGCCAAGGTGATGAAGTCTAAAGGGGTGGAGTTCGCGCTTGAACCGAAAAAAGAACCTTGGGGGACCACGTCGATTTTCAAAGATGTGGATGGGAACCAGTTCGTGCTTTCGAGCAAGTAAGCGGGCCGACGCTCAAACCCTCAGTCGGCATCGGTTACTGGGCTGAGCCGCGCCGGCGATAGTAGATGTTGAATTCGAAGCCGGGATTGGGCGGGAAAATCTCCGCTACTTTGCGGAGGCGCTCGGCCATGGGAGTGGGGGCGAGGAGCGGGTAATCGCGCTCGCGAAGATCGTGATAGTCGACGTCCAGGTAGATGGAGAGCAGGTAGATCGAAATCGCGTCGGCGAAGCTGGCGGCGAGATATTCGTTCTTATATTTCTCGGCGTCAGGGCCGTTAGCGGTGGCGAGTTTGCGGGCTTCCCAGGCGTCGAGCGAAGTTTCGCCGCGGACGCCGGCCTCTACCTGTTGCCAGGCCAGATCGGCGAAGGCTGCGGAGACGCCAGCGCGCTCCACCAGCGCATGGCCGACGTTGATATAGAACTCGAAGGCAATAGAGAAAGTGTCGTCCATCAGGCGGGTGGAGATGAACACGCATTGGGCGTCGCCGATGTTGAGATTGCGATGGCAGACGGCGTTATCGCTGAGGGCGACGTCGTAACGGTCAGCAATTACCGTGTCGTCGTTCTGATTGACGGTCAGGGGGACGAAATAATAGGCCTTGCGGGTGAGGGCGGCGGCGATGGGGATGGGGACGGCGGCGATCAGGCGGTCGAGATCGTTATCGGACAGGTTGACTTCGCCCGCGCGGGCGTAGCAGATGCCATTGGCGGCCTGCGATGACGGGGCTCGATTGAACGATCTCCGCGGGGCTGCGGGTGATCGCGGATGCGGCTTGCGACATGAGTCGTATTGTAGCGTATGGGGTGGAACCGGGTCAGAGGTTAGATGGCAGAGGTTTGAACCTGATCCGGCCGGGTGTTGGAGGCCGCGATTGGGCGTGACAGGAGCCCAAGTCGCATCTAACATGTAGAGAGTGATGTGGGCCGATGGCAATGCCCGGCTGCCGTTCTTTTAGTCGTTCAGACCTTCATGGCTTATCGTTCGAATGCTGCCGAGGCGTGGTACCAGGAACCGCAGGCCACTGCGGGGTCGTCAGACGTTCCGATTGATCTTCTTCCCCCTGCCAGCCTGACGCAGCCGCTCTGGAGGTCTCTGGCTGGCAATCTGCGTGATACGTTTGCGCCAGAAAAATTGCCGCCTTTGCATCTGACTTCGCGGCCGGTCAATGTTGGATTGCTGCTTGGGGACCGGATCAGTCTGCCCTGGTTTCGGACTGTGTTCACCAATATCGGGGATGTGATTTCTCCGGAGACTTTGCCGCCGCTTGAGCTCGAGTCTCAGCCTGTGGATGTGGGTGAACTGATTACGGATCAGCTTAGCCACTGGTGGATGGGTTCGTTGCTGCGGAATCTTGCGGATCGGATTTCGCCGGAGAGGCAACCCGCCCTGCAACTTACCGCCAAGCCGATTTTCGATATCGTTCCGAAGGCATGGATGCTGCTGCCGATGTGGTCGGAGGTCATTGACGGGCCCAAAGTGTTTTATCCGGACAAACCGAAGGCAGTGGATGCGCCACGACCGGTTAATTCGAAGCCGGCGCCTACCGTGGAGCAGATTCAGGAGATGAAGGTGGCGGAGCTGACGTCCGCGGATCTGCTGCGCGATATACGGCGGTCGAGAATTCGGCAGCGGATATGGATTACGCTGGCGGCGGCGCAGGTGGCGTATCTGGTGGCGGCGGCGTTCTGGCTGCACTAGGACATCTGGCTGCAATTACAGGAGAGCCCTTCGGTTCGGCCCCGTCCAAGAATTAATAGCTAGTGAATCTCCCTATTTACTATTGTTGGGGCGGTCCGCTTGCTTGACCTTTGGGGCATCACTATACTTGCAGTTTCGTCTACCCTCATGAGGTGACGACCAACCTGCGCCCTGGGCCCACGGCACGCTTCATGATCGCGTGATGGGGTGACAGCCAAGCGGCGCGACACGCAATCCATACCGGAGATCTCTATGACTACGACCATCGACCTGGCTCAGGAAACAAATCCATGGATGGCACAAGCGGCGCGCTTTGACCTGGCGGCCAAGAAACTAAATCTTGATGACGGCTTGTGGAGGGTGCTGCGGACCTCCAGCCGTGAAATTACCGTTCATATTCCGGTGCAGATGGATGATGGACACCTGGAGGTGTTTACCGGATATCGGGTGCAGCATTCGATTGCGCGCGGTCCGGCGAAAGGCGGGATTCGGTATGCGCCGGATGTCAATCTCGATGAAGTGCGCGCGCTGGCGAGCTGGATGACGTGGAAGTGCGCGGTGGTGAACATTCCGTTTGGCGGGGCGAAGGGCGGAATCATTTGCGATCCGCACAAGATGTCGATGGGCGAACTGGAGCGCATGACACGGCGCTATACGGCGGAGCTGTTCGAATTTATTGGGCCGGAAAAAGACGTGCCCGCGCCCGACGTGAACACCAACGAACAGATCATGGCGTGGATGATGGATACGTATTCGATGCATGCCCGCCAGACGGTAACGGCAGTGGTGACGGGCAAGCCGATCAATATCGGCGGATCGCGCGGGCGGCGCGAGGCCACCGGACGCGGCGTGCTCATGGTGTGCGAACAGGCGGTGAAGAAGCTGCGGTTGAATCGCAGACGAGACGCGGGTCATTGTGCAGGGCTTCGGCAACGTGGGCTCGAACGCGGCGCGGCTGATGGCTGAGGCGGGATACAAGATCATTGGAATTCTTGAAGTGGGCGGCGGGCTCTACAACACGAAGGGCATCGATCTTGAGGCGCTGTGGGAGTTCCGGCAGCGCAACGGCACGATTCACGGCTTTCCTGGAGCGGAGAAATACGACAGCAACGATCTGTTGCTGGAAGATTGCGACATTCTGATTCCGGCGGCGACCGAGAACGTGATCACCAGCCAGAATGCGGATCGGGTGAAGTGCAAGATTCTGGCCGAGGGCGCGAACGGGCCGACGACGGCGGTCGCGGATGAGATTCTGGCCGAGAAGAAAGTGTTTGTGATTCCGGATATTCTGGCGAACGCCGGCGGCGTGACTACGTCGTATTTCGAGTGGGTGCAGGACCGGCAGGGATATTTCTGGAAGGAATCGGTGGTGAACGAACATCTTTCGGACATCATGGTGACGGCGTTTGAAGATGTGGTGCGCTATGCGGAAACGCATGGCGTGAACAACCGCATCGCCGCGTATATGCTGGCGATCGATCGCGTGGCTTACACGATACGGCAGCGCGGGATCTACGCTTAGTTCATTAAAGAAGGGGCTTCCGCCCGGAAGCCCCGTCATTCTAATTCCTGTTGACCATCTGACCTCCGCAGTGTAATTATGGCGGGGCTTATCCAGCGCAACTTCCGTCTGCAATCCAGGTTTAAGAGCAAGAATCCGTAAAATCCGGGGCTTGTTCGTTGCCCCATATCCAAGAGGACATAAGAAAATGAATTACTTTCGAAGCAAAGCTTTGTTGTTAGCAGCAATTTTCTGTTTCGTGCTGACACTAGCGCCGGCGGTAGCTGCGGCGCAATCGACCGCAACCGATACAACCAGCAGCGACACGACAACCAAGAAGTCGAAGAAAAAGGCTAAGAAGGACAAAGCGGCGGCGAGCGATGCGACCGCGGCCGGCGACAAGAAAGCGGCGGATGCGGACGCTTCCACTGCAAAGACGAAGACCAAGAAGTCAAAGAGCAAGAAAGCGGAAGCAGGGGACGAGGCCGCAAAGAGTTCGGCTGCACCGGCCGATGCGACCGCGAGCAAGAAGAAGAGCAAGAAGGCGAAAGCTGAAAGTGCGCCGGCGAGCGCGCCAGCAGCAGCCGAACCCGCGGCAAAACCTGCTGCAGCGGCACCCGCAGCCTCGGCGCCGGCGGCGAAACCCGCGGCCAGCGCGGCTCCGGCCAGCGCCCCAAAGGCAAGCAAAGCTCCGGCGGCGTCGGCTTCCAGTTCTGACATCTCGGCTGCCCAGGCGAGCGGCAAGGTTTGGGTCAATACCGAGAGCGGCGTTTATCACAAGAGCGGACGCTGGTATGGAAAGACCAAGCAGGGAAAGTTTATGACCGAAGACGAAGCGAAAGCCGCCGGTTATAAGGCAGCCGCCAAGGAGTAGGCGAAGCAGGAATTCGAACGGCCAGTAAGTTTTAGAGTTGGAAAAATACTTAAAAGGAGAGATGACTGATGTCCAGGAATTTCATGCGCAGAGTACTTATCGCGTTGTTTGCACTAAGTCTGATTGGAGGGACGGCGTTCGCGCAGGCGGCAAAGAAGGCGGCACCGGCGAGCTCGGACTCGATGGCGAAATCCGCGGACCTGGTCGACATCAATTCGGCGACCAAAGACCAGCTTGATGCGCTGCCGGGTATCGGCGCGGCTTACTCGCAGAAGATCATCGATGGACGGCCGTATGCGAAGAAGACCGATCTAGTGACGAAGAAAGTTCTTCCGCAGGCGACTTACAACAAGATCAAAGACAAAATCATCGCGAAGCAGAAGAAGTAGCGGACGCGGATCGATTAGCGGGCAGAGATCGCGGAGACGGAATGTGGTTCTCCGCGATCTTTGTTTGTAGGGAAAGTTATTTGCAGGAAATTTTTTAAGGAAGGCAAAATTTTCGGAGGAAATTATGGGATTACTCGACAATCTTGAGAATGAAGCGATCGGAAAGGTTATGGGGAGCACTTCGAATCCCATGGCCTCCGGACTACTGCAGATGATTCAAAACCAACCGGGAGGATTGGCAGGTCTGCTCCAGGGATTTCATGGCAAGGGTCTGGGCGCGGTGGCCTCGTCGTGGGTCGGCACGGGCAGAACATGCCGATCTCGGCCGACCAGGTTCATCAGGTGCTGGGGAGCGAGCAGGTACAAGCACTGGCCGCGAAGGTGGGAATTTCTCCCGATCAGGCTGGTGCGGCGATCGCACAGTTGTTACCCGGTATCGTGGACAAGCTCACGCCGAACGGAGAGGTTCCTGCGCACAACAATGTTATGGAGATGGTGGGCGGCCTTCTTCAGAACTTTGGAAAAGCGTCATAACTTGACACGGTCTGCCTGCGGTTGGTTACCAGGAAACAAGCGCACGGCAATTCTAGAAAATTCAGGGACTCGGGGATTAAAGAACTTCCGCGTCCCTGATTTTTTGAATTCCACACGTTTTTCTCGAACGTCTCGGCGCTACTGCAACAGGCCAAACACTCCCACCCCGGTCTGAGTTCCGACGTAGACCTTGCCATTGGCGATCATGGGCGTGATGTATTTGTTGCCGTTACCGAAGTGGTCGCGGCCGCCCGAGGCCTGGTTGGAGTTGTAAAGTTCGACGGCAAGATTGTTGGCATTGTAGGCATGCAACACCGCTGGAGAGGTATTCTCGGTGGCCCAGAGAATCGTATCTTTTTTCGAGTTGCCGGAGATGCTGGGCGTGGCGCCGGGATACCCGAAGGATGTGGCCGTCTTCGATTGCGGAGTTGAATTCAGCTTGGCGCTGGAGTTGAAGGCGAAGGCCTTGATGTTGTCGTTGACGGAGCCATAGTAAATCATGTTCTGGCTGAAGGCGGGCGCGGAGAACACCGAGCCGGCGAGCGCGCCCGACAGCTCCTGGTAAAGCTGATTGTTGTTGTTCGGATTGAACTTGCCCATATTGGTGCGGTCGGCGAGATAGATGTTGGCATCTTTCCCGGCCCCGACCACAAGTTGATGGACACCGCCGCTCGAGTCTTTCACGTTGGGAATGACCATGGCGCCGCCGGAGCCGAGGTCTTCATCCGCGTTTGATTCAGAGACCGTGTTGTACATGTTGAAGTAGTCGGCGACGGCGAGCGTCTTCTTTTTCGTGGATAACTTCACGATGGCGTTGCCATAGTCGCCATTGACGGGAAACCCGTTGCCGTCAAGGGTCGTGTCGAAGGTGCCGTTGGCGTCGTCGAAGTAGATATTTCCCTGGGAGTCCGCGGCAAGACCCGAGCCGGCCGCCCAGATCGCGCCCTCGTTCCCGTTGGGCGTCACGTTCAGGACCGCCTGCTGCGCGAGTGTGGTCTCGTCGTAGCTGATGATCCATCCGGTGTAGGGGCGGAAGTCGCAATGCGACGCCCACGAGGTATAGATGGTGTGGCCGATGAGCAGAAGAGCGGCGCGGTCTTTATATTGCTTGGGATCGAAGACAACGAAGCCATTCTGGCTGTTATCGCCGGTGCCCGGATATTTGGCGGAGATGTCTACCGGTCCACCGAATTGCTCGTCGCCGGTGGTGATATCGAGCGCGTGCAGGCGCTGATGATAATTGCCGCTTGAGTCCTTGCTCATGGCGACGAGATAGATGGTGCCGTGCGGCCCGGATGACGGATCAATGACGGGAGTCGAAGTGATGCCGATTTTGGGCGTGACTTGTCCGCAGCTGCGATTGTCAGAGGCGACTTCGCTGCCAACCAGGGCTGTGACCTGCCAAAGCGGGGAACCATTGTCAGCGTCGAAGGCGTACACGCTATCGTTCTCGCTGACTACGAAGAGGGCGTTATGGCTGGCACCGCCGATGGTCACGTTCGGAACGTAGAGCGGCTCGGCGTCGACGAGGCCATCCGTGGTGAGAGTAAAGAGCTTGCCGAAATTAGTCGAGTTGACGTTCTTGAGCGTGAGAGTGCTTTCGCTGGTGTTCCGGCCGGTACGGAGATTGTCGTTGTGCCAGGTGAGGACGCCTTTGAAGGTACCGGCGGCATTTGTAACAGGGACATGACGGATCTGGACGACGGCGAAGACAGTCAGGCAGAGAATCGAGAGGACAATAATAGTGGTTTGCGCGGGGAGGGTTCGCTTCACAATGCACCTCAAAAGCCGGAGCCGATCGGGCAGCCGGGCTGGTTTTTTGAAACGAAGTCGCGCCCCACGATTCTAACCTAAATGCTTGTGACGCACTGAACCCGGACGCCGATGATGAACTGTACTATCGCCGGCGCGATCCGGGAAGCGGGATTTTGGGCAGGGCCCTTACGCGAACGGCAAAGTGAAGTAAAAAACCGAGCCATGACCGTAACTGACTGGTCAGGCCGAGGCGGCCGCCGTGGGCTTCCACAATGGCTTTGCAGATGGCCAGGCCCATGCCGGTACCGTGTACCTGCACACGCTGGTTGCGTCCGCGATAAAACTTTTCGAAGACGAGGGACTGCTCGAAGTCGTCGATGCCGGGACCGCGGTCGGCGATGCTGATGGTAAGCATGCGGGGCTTGTTGGTAATCGAGTCGCGAGCTTCAGCGGTGATGCGGATGGGGGCTCCGGCAGGCGAGTACTTGGCCGCATTTTCGATGAGATGAACGAGAACTTCCCTGACGTGGGCCGGATCCATGCGGGCAGCGGGGAGGTCGGCGGGGATGCGGACATCGACGGGATGCTGGGCGAGGAGTTGCTTGAGTTCGTCGAGCGACTCGTCGACGACGGGGCGGACGGGCGCGGCAGCGAAGGTGAACTCGACTTTGTTGGCGTCGAGCTGCGCCATCTCAGCAGCTTCGCCGATCAGGCGGTTGAGGCGGTCGCTCTCCTCATTGATGACGGTGAGGAGTTCGTGAGTTTCGTCGGGCGAGTGAGTTCCCGTGCCGAGCAAGGCGGTTGCGGACGCCTTGATGGAGGTGAGGGGCGTGCGGAATTCGTGGGTGACCGAATCGAGGAGCACGGAGCGGAGCTGTTCGCTTTCACGCGCGGCCTCGGCGCGGCTCAGCTTTTCGAAAGAGCTGGCACGCTCCACCGCGATGGCGACGAGGCTGCCGATTGCTTCCAGGGTTTGACGGGAGAGGCTCGACCCCGCGACGCCCATGCTGCCGACGACGCGCATGCCGATGCGGAGGGGCATGAAGGCGAGCTGGCTGTTCGGCATCGAGGCGGGGCTCGCCGCGCAGAGTGACGAATTGCAGATCCTGCGAATCGAGGCCGTCGATTTCGGCGCTGGAGCGGTAGACGTCGGCGCGGTTGGAGAGCGCGATGGCGGCGGAGCGAACGCCGAAGTTCTCGACGATGTGGCGCGGGATGGCATTGAGCAGCTCGGCGGCGTTGTCACTCGAGAGCAATAACTGGCTGAAGGCGTAGAGGCGTTCAAGTTCACGGCGGCGTTCGACTGGCGGTGCGCTGCCCGCGCTGGGCGCGCGCGGAGAGTTCGCTGGCGGCGACGGCGGTGGTGAGGAAGGCGAAGAGGGCGATCCAGTTTTGCGGGTCGGCGATGGTCAGCGTGCCGATGGGAGGAAGAAAAAAATAGTTGAAGGCAAGGGTGGCGATGATCGACATCAAGACCGCCTGCCGAATGCCGTAAAAGGCGGAGATGCCGAGGACGCCTAGGAGAAACAGGAGGGCGGTGGTGGTGGCGTTGAGATGAAGCCAGCGGTACCCGACCAGAGTGACGGCGGCGACCCAGAATGCCGCAATCAAGTATCCGGCAACGGATCGGGCGGCTGGTTTCACGAGGAGAATTGTAACTGAGCTTCGAGCTCTGAGCTGTGAGCAATCGGGGCAGAAAGTCGCATGCTGTGAGCATCGTCTGAGACCCGATTGGCTGGTCGCAATCGACAAAGATCGAAGTCTCGACGACAATAATCGCAATTGCGATGACCAAGACTCCGGAACAATGGCTCGAGGAAGCGGCGCCGGCCGCGAAGAAGAGTGGGGTGTTCAAGCTCTTTCTCGGGTACGCGCCGGGCGTGGGCAAGACGCACACCATGCTGACGGAGGCGATTCGCCGCAAGAGCCGCGGCGAGGATGTAGTCATTGGAGTGATTGAGACGCACGGGCGGAAGGCCGTAGCGGAACTGGTGAAGCAACTCGAGATCGTGCCGCGAAAAGCGATCGAATACAAAGGCGCGCAGTTTGAGGAGATGGATGTGGACGCGATCCTGGCGCGGAAGCCAAAGGTCGCGCTGATCGACGAGTTGGCCCATACGAATATCGAGGGCAGCAAACATCGCAAGCGCTATGAAGACGTATTCGAGCTGCTGGATGCCGGGATCGATGTGCTGTCGACGATGAATATCCAACATCTGGAGAGCGTGACGCCGACGGTGCAGGGGGTGACCGGCATTCAAGTGCGGGAGACGGTGCCCGACTGGGTGCTGCAACGCGTCAACGAAGTGGTGATGATCGACTTGACGCCCGAGGCGCTTCAAAACCGCATGCGACGCGGAGATGTTTATCCGCAGGAGCGGGTGGGGCGAGCGCTGGAAAATTTCTTTCGCGAGACGAATCTGATTGCCCTCCGCGAACTGGCATTGCGGCAAGTAGCGCAGGCGGTGGATCACAGCCTGGAGGAGCGCCGCGAGGTCCTGGAGAAAGACAAGACGGCGGTGGCGATTCGCGAGCGTATCGGGGTATGCATCAGCTCGAATCCGGCGGCGCAGTATCTAATTGCGCGTGGGGCGCGTATGTCGCAGGCAATGAATGCGGAGCTGTTCGTTCTTTATATCGATCTCGGGCAGGACAAGAGCGACGAGAACCAGCGGACGTTGAATGCGAACATTCGCTTCGCGGAGAACGTGGGAGCGAAAGGTCGTGCGGCTCACGGGCAAGAGCGTGGCGGAGGCGGTGGCGGAATTCGTCAACGAGAAGCATATTACGCAGGTGGTGTTTGGGCGTTCGGCGACGCGCGGATGGAAACGATATTTTTACCTGTCGGCCATTCATCAGTTTTTGCGGGACGCTCCGGCGGTCGACGTGCATATTGTTACGCAGGAGCCGAACTAAATTACGCAAAGGGGCGATGACGGAGCACAAACACATTCTGGTGGTGGACGACGAATCGCAGATCACGCGAGTACTGCGGACTTCGCTTTCGAGCCATGGGTATGACATCCGCGCCGCCAATGACGGCGAGACGGCGCTGGAGATCATGAAGGATTGGACGCCGGATCTGGTGATTACCGATCTGGCGATGCCGAACATGGATGGTCTGGAGTTATGCAGGCAGCTGCGTACGAGAACTAAGGTGCCGATTATCGTGCTTTCGGTGCGGGGCGAGGAGCGGACGAAGGTGAAGGCCCTGGATGCGGGCGCGGATGACTACGTGACGAAACCGTTCGGCATGGAAGAGTTGCTGGCGCGGGTGCGGGCCAATTTGCGCCGGGGAGGACGGGCGGAAGAATCGGAATCGGCACCGATCGAGCTGGGCGATTTTCGTATCGATCCGGGGGCGCGCAGTGTGCTCGTCAAAGATCGTGCCGTCCATTTGACGCCGAAGGAATTTGAGCTGCTGCTTTATCTGGCGCGTCACCCGGGCAAGGTGATCACGCATCGCGCGCTGCTTGGGGCGGTTTGGGGTGGCGAGAGTACGGAGCAGGTGGAGTATCTGCGCGTTTTCGTCGGACAGTTGCGGAAGAAATTGGAGCCGGAGAAGGATTCTCCGCGCTACATTGTGACCGATCCCGTGGGTGGGCTACCGGTTCGAACCGGGCGCGTAGGCGGCATCAGACCGCAGGGCACAAACCGATTCCTCGCTGCGCTCGGAATGACAAGTCCTTATATCTGTGACTTTGTTCACTCGTTCAGGTTCCCTTACGATTCCCTTATTTTCAATTTACGCACAATTTATGGCCCTTCGAATCAAATGTGGTTGATGCCGGGGGATGTGGGCCGGCAGAAGGGGATCGAATTCATGTCGATTGAAGAAGTATCTGTCGAACGGTTTGCGCAACTGTTTCATCACTATCACCAGGCGCTGAGCTGAAGATTCGGGAAATACGGCGCACTTGCGCACCTGCCATGCCTGGGCGAATGTACCTCCCGCCGAAAAGAACCAGATTGATCGCGGCCGCGCGGCTTGCGCTGCTGGAAGTGGAAGTCGTTCCGACGGAACGGCAGTCGCGGCGGTATTTCGCGAAGCCCGGCGAAGCCGAGTGGGGTTGCTAGTCGTTCCGAAGGGGATCGGTACTTCCGATTCCGTCCTTTATGAATTCCTTAGGAATTCCTTACGGCCCCTTTATGGACATCCCTGTCTAATTGTCTCGGAACCTGCTGGCTCCCTCTACAGAGCAGGACGATGTACTCGCTTCTGGCGGTGTGTGCGTTAAGCGATGCCTTCCTCCTCCGGTTCCTTTTGGCGCTGGTGAAGGATGGCGGCGACACGCAGCACTGGGACCGAGCGGAAGAGCTACGCCGTTCGAGACTAGAGAGAAAGAAGAACTTTTTTCTATGACTTTGGAAACGAGAAACAGCAAGTTGAAAGGCGGACAATCATCCGGCCCGAAGAGCGCGGCGCTGGTGCTGGTCGGAGTGGTGCTCCTTACCGTTGTGGCCGCGCATCCGCTCTCCGCGCAGGAGGCAAGTACCCCGACGCCGACCGCAAGCAGTTCGGCGCAGGGAGGCTCTTCCGCGCTCCCGCCCGACGTGGCGAAGCAAATTGAGGCCCTGACCAAGCGGGTCGAACAGCTCGAACAGCAGTTGAAAAACCACGAAGCTTACGAGCAACCGAACACAGTGGTGCACTCGGCGAAGGCGACCGCTCCGGTCCAGGCGTTAGTAGCGCCGGCTCCGGTTGTCGCTCTGCCAGCGGAACAGACTTCATCCGTCGAGCCTACGAAACCGGCAAAAATTGCGCCGTTTTCCGATTGGGATTGGACCTGGCTGAACGGCAACCCGCGCAACAAGGACGTCGCTTTTGACTCAAAGTTCTTCACGCCCGAGATCCGTGGCCGATGTCACTTACAACTATGACTTCAACCGGCCCGTCGACGATTCCATGGGCGGATCAAGCGAACTGTTCCGCGCCAATGAACTTCAGATCGAACAACTCGGAGTGGGCGGAGACTTCCACTACGACAATGTTCGGGCGCGACTGATGACGCAGTTCGGAATGTATTCCGCGACCACGCCGCGCAACGATCCCAGCCCAGGCAAGGGCCAGTGGGACCTGGATACCGCGCATCGCTATCTGGCCGAAGCTTACGGCGGTTATCATATCGACGCGCTGAACGGGATCAACGTTGATGCTGGAATTTTTATGTCTTACGTCGGCCTGTTCAGCTATTACAACTACGATAACTGGGCCTACCAGCCGTCGTATGTGTCTTCCAATACGCCCTGGTTTTTTGAGGGCCTGCGGATACAGATTTTTCCGACGCCGCACTTGAAGATTGAGCCGTGGTTCATCAATGGCTGGCAGTCCTATGGCTCCGCCAATAGCCGGAAAGGCGTCGGCGGACAGATCAAGTGGACCCCGCGACCCTGGATGAACATCATCTCCAACAATTATGGTCTCGGCCACGACGACCTCTATATTCCGAACCGCGGGCGCGTCCATACCGACGACAGCATCGAGATCAAGTATTTTGACAAGCCTGGACAGAATGATCGACAAGATGGCCTTCACTTTCACCGGGGACATGGGCTGCGAGTTTGGCCCCAGCGCGGTGACTGCATCGGGCACCTACTTACAGGGCGTCGGTTGCCACGGGGATACGAGAGATCCGAAGTCGGTGGGGGGCGACCACTTTGCGCCGGGAATTAATCCGAAGCAAAGCTTTATCGGCTTCATGCTCTACGACCGCACGTGGTTCAACAAAGACAAATATGCGGTAACGATCGGCGGCGGCAAGATCAATAACCCCGGGCGTTATCTGGTTCTGATTCCGCCGATCAACGGCGAGACAGCCGCCGACGGCGGCAATCAGTTCGCCCTACTTTTCCGGAGAATCCGTCGCGATCCGTTCAAGGCCTGGGACATGTCCGTTACGTACGACTACATGCCCAAGCAGTGGATCACTTTTCGCTGGGAGTATGACTACCGGCACGCGAGTGTGCCGTACTGGACTGGTCGCGGAGGCATAACTCCGCCGGGGATCGGCGGAGTGCCATACACGAACAACGGAGTATCCGGAATACTTTGCGTGTAATAACGGAAGCTCTTCCATGTCGCTGTCTCTGAGTGGCGCGCAAACTGCGTGCGGCGCGATGGGCAGCAGCGTATGGTTTCCCGATCTTGAGGCGGGACCAGTCACTGGTCGACATCGACATCATGGTGAAGTTCTGACGCGATGACGACCGGAGTAGAGCGTCCAGTAGCTGTGAATTGGAGGTAGCGACTTGTCACGACTTCATTTTTGTCGTGGTCACAATCGCGTTTTTCGCGCTGTCGCTGGCGTACGTGCATTTCTGCGACCGCATTCACTGAGGCATGTTTATGAGCGTTGAATCGATCATCATGCTCGTTGTTTGCGCCGGTCTGATGGTCTACCTGCTGTATGCCCTGCTGAGGCCGGAGAAATTCTAATGACCAGCAACGGTTGGCTACAGATATTTGTTTTTCTCGCGCTTGTGCTGGCGGTCACCAAGCCGCTGGGCGTCTACATGGCCGGGTCTTCAGCGGAGAGCGCACGTTTTTCGACCCGGTGGTTCGGCCGCTTGAGCGCTTGCTGTATCGCGTGACGGGCGTCGATGAGAAGCACGAGATGCGCTGGACGGAATACGCCTTCGCCATGCTGCTGTTCAGCGGCGTGTCGATGTTGCTGCTGTACCTGATGCAGCGCATGCAAGGCTATCTGCCGTTCAATCCGCAGAAGTTTGGCGCGGTTACGCCGGCGCATGTTGCGTTCAATACCGCCGCGTCGTTTACCACGAATACGAACTGGCAGGCGTACTCGGGCGAGACGACGATGAGCTACTTCACGCAGATGGCGGGGCTTGCTTATCACAACTTCGTTTCCGCGGCGACGGGCATCGCGCTGGCGATTGCGTTTATTCGCGGGATCGCGCGGCGCCAGATGCAGACGATTGGAAATTTCTGGGTGGATCTGGTCCGCAGTTGCCTCTGGATTCTGCTGCCGGTATCGATTGTCGGCGCGCTGGTACTGGTGTCACAGGGGGTAGTGCAGAACCTGAAGCCTTACGACACGGTGAAGCTGGTCGAGCCGATGCAGGTGCAGAGAGTCGCGGCCGACGGTAAGCCAGTCGTCGATGCGCAAGGCAAGCCGGTGATGGATACGGTGACCGAGCAGACCATCGCGCAGGGGCCGGTGGCGTCGCAGGAGATCATCAAGGAATTCGGCACCAACGGTGGCGGATTTTTTAACGCAAACAGCGCACACCCGTTCGAGAATCCGACGCCGTTCACGAATCTGTCTGAGTTGGTGCTCGATCTTCGCCATCGGGGCCGGGCTCACTTACACGTTAGGGCGGATGACGGGTTCGCAGCGGCATGGCTGGGCAGTTTGGGCGGCCATGGCGATTCTGTTTCTGGCCGGCGTCACGGTGGCCTACTGGGCGGAGGCGAATGGCAATCATCTTCTCGCCGGTACCGATCAGCGCGCTACTGCGCTTCAATCCGGCGGAAACATGGAGGGCAAGGAAGTCCGATTCGGCATCGCCAACTCCGCTCTGTTCGCGACCGTCACTACCGATGCGAGCTGCGGCGCGATCAACGGATGGCACGACTCGTTTACTCCCCTTGGCGGCATGGTTCCGCTGGTCAACATCATGCTGAGCGAAGTGATTTTCGGCGGTGTGGGCGCGGGCATGTACGGCATGTTGATCTACATCGTGCTGGCGGTATTTATTGCCGGCTTGATGGTGGGCCGCACGCCAGAGTATCTCGGCAAGAAAATCGAGGCCTATGACGTCAAGATGGCCATGCTGGTCACGCTGGTGTTTCCGCTGGTGATTCTGAGCTTCGCGGCAATTTCGAGCGTGAAGCGGATTCGGCACGTCGAGCATTTCGAATCCTGGCCCTCACGGGTTGAGCCAGATGCTTTATGCGTATGTGTCGGCGGCGGGCAACAACGGTTCGGCATTTGCCGGACTAACCGTGAATACGCCCTGGTATGACAACACGCTTGCTCTAACGATGCTGGCCGGGCGTTTTCTGATGATTATTCCGATGCTCGCCATTGCCGGAAATCTTGCGGGAAAGAAATATGTTCCGCCGTCGCTGGGAACGTTTCCGGTGACGACACCTTTGTTCACGGTGCTGCTGATTGGCGTGATTCTGATCGTCGGCGCGCTGACTTTCTTTCCGGCATTGAGTTTGGGCCCGATCCTTGAGCACTCTGCTCATGATGACGGGCAAGACGTTCTAGGGGATTTGACGATGGCGCCAACAGCTGAAATCAAAGAGACGATGGAGCCGCCGGTTATGCGGATGGGCGAGGCTCCGAAGAAGCGGGCGGGGAAAAAAGCGATCTGGGAGTGGAAGATCGTTCTCAGCGCGCTCGTGGACGCGTTCCTGAAGCTGAATCCCCGCAAAATGATGGGCAATCCCGTCATGTTCGTGGTGGAGATCGGCAGCGTCATCACGACTGCGCTGCTGTTCAAGGGTGGAGCGGCGTTTAAGTTCAATCTTCAGATCACGCTGTGGCTGTGGTTCACAGTGCTGTTCGCGAACTTTGCCGAGGCGATGGCCGAAGGCCGCGGCAAAGCGCAGGCCGAGACTCTGCGCAAGGCGCGATCGGAGACGGTGGCGAACCGCATTGGTGCGAGTGGCACGGTTGAGCAGGTGGCGAGCTCCAAGCTGAGAACGGGAGACCTGGTGTATTGCTCGGCTGGAGAACTGATTCCCTCCGATGGCGAAATTATTGAAGGCGTCGCCTCGGTGGATGAATCTGCGATCACGGGCGAGTCAGCGCCGGTCATCCGTGAGGCCGGCGGAGATCGCTCGGCCGTGACCGGCGGCACGCGCGTGTTGTCGGACAAAATCAAAATCAAGATCACCTCGAATCCGGGCGAGACTTTTCTTGACCGCATGATTGCGCTGGTCGAGGGCGCGGAGCGACAGAAGACGCCGAATGAAATTGCGCTCAACATCCTGCTGGCGGGACTGACCATTATTTTCCTGCTCGCAGTGGTGACGCTCCAGCCGTTTGCGATTTATTCGGGATCGCCGCAGACGGTGTTCGTGCTGGTTTCACTGCTTGTTTGTCTTATTCCCACGACGATCGGCGGCTTGCTTTCGGCAATCGGAATTGCGGGCATGGATCGACTCGTGCAGCACAACGTACTGGCCATGTCAGGACGCGCGGTGGAGGCGGCGGGTGACGTCAACACTCTTCTGCTGGACAAGACCGGGACGATTACGCTGGGCAATCGCCAGGCAGCGGAATTCATTCCTGCTCCGGGGATCACCGAGGCGGAAATGGCCGATGCCGCGCAACTCTCGTCGCTCGCCGATGAGACGCCGGAGGGGCGATCGATTGTCGTCCTGGCGAAAGAGCGGTATGGACTACGTGGTCGCGAACTGTCGGCGCACGAGGCAGTCTTTGTTCCGTTCACGGCGCAGACGCGCATGTCAGGCGTGAACCTGGATGGCCGCGAGATTCGCAAGGGCGCGGTGGATTCGATCACGAAATATCTCAATCATTTCGGCACTTCCCTGCCGCGCGAAATTCAGGCGAGCGTCGAACAGATTTCGCGTTCCGGCGGCACGCCGCTGGTGGTGGCCGAAAACCAGCGCGCGCTGGGCGTCATTTATCTGAAGGACATCGTGAAGGGCGGCATGAGCGACCGCTTCAAGCAACTGCGCGCCATGGGCATCAAGACGGTGATGATTACCGGCGACAATCCGCTGACTGCCGCGGCAATTGCGCGGGAAGCAGGAGTGGACGATTTTCTTGCCGAGGCAACGCCAAAAGACAAAATGGATTTGATTCGCCGCGAGCAGGCGGACGGGAAACTGGTCGCGATGACGGGCGACGGCACGAACGATGCTCCCGGCGCTAGCCCAGGCGGACGTTGGCGTCGCGATGAATACCGGCACGCAAGCCGCCAAGGAAGCCGGCAACATGGTCGACCTCGATTCGAATCCGACCAAGCTCATCGAGATCGTGGAAATCGGCAAGCAGTTGCTGATGACGCGCGGGGCGCTGACTACTTTTTCGATCGCCAACGATGTGGCGAAGTATTTCGCGATCATTCCGGCGATGTTTGCGGGAACATTTCCCGTGCTTGAATGCGCTGAACATTATGCACCTGAAGACCGCTGAGTCGGCTGTTTTGTCGGCTGTGATCTTCAACGCGCTGATCATTGTCGGCTTGATCCCGCTGGCTCTGCGCGGGGTGAAGTATCACGCTGATGCCCGCCGCAGCGCTGCTTCGAAATAACCTGCTGGTTTACGGCGTGGGTGGGATCATCGTGCCCTTTATCGGAATCAAGCTGATTGACATGCTGATTACGACGGTCGGCCTCGCATAGTGTCGTGAGACGAGTGGAGTTGCTATGAAGAAAAATCTGATTACAGCAGTATTGATGACGATCGCGACCACGATTCTTCTTGGGATCATCTATCCGCTGATTGTGACGGGACTGGCGCAGGTGATTTTTCCGCACCAGGCCAACGGGCAGTTGATTTACAACAAAGACGGAAGAGTCATTGGCTCGTCGCTGATCGCACAGGGTTTTTCGGGCCCGGGATATTTTCATCCTCGTCCATCGGCCGCGGGAAATGGTTATGACGCTGCGAATTCCAATGGATCGCAGCTTGGTCCGACGAATCAGAAACTCGTCGACCGCGTGAAGGGCGACGTGGCGAGCGCGCAGGCGGACAATCCTGGCGTGCCGGTTCCGGTGGATCTGGTGACGACGTCGGCCTCGGGGCTTGATCCCGACATCACGCCGGCGGCGGCGAAATTTCAGATTCGGCGAGTGGCGGCGGAGCGCAAGGCGCCAGAAGCCGAGATCGAGAAATTGGTTCTCGAGCACACGGCCAACCGGCAGTGGGGATTTCTGGGCGAGCCGCGCGTGAATGTTCTTGAACTGAATCTGGCGCTGGATGAGCGCTTTCCGCCAGCGGCCCACAATTAGGTTTGATGGTCCGTTCCGGTGATCACACGAAGCGCGCCTGCGGCGATGGAAATCTCGGCGGGCGTATTACAAACAAACTCTCCGTCAGCGTAGATCTCCAGGGGCACATCGGACTCGAGGCACGCGCGCTCCGCCTTCGAATACTCTACCTTCGACGAGAGCAGATGGCGTCCGAAGTAGATGGTGGGAAATAAGCAAAAAAGTTCCGCCGCATTTATCTTCGAAATGCGGCAGATGTCGAGCTGGCCGTCGGCCAGGTCGGCTTGCGGCGCGATGCGCATGCCATCGCCGTAAAACTGCGTGTTGGCGAAGGCCGCTAATAGCGTGGGACGCGGGGCCTCATCACGGGTGTGTACAGCATCGCGGCGCTCGCCGCCGCCACTCCACGATGTGATTCGCATCGGATATGCGGGAAGTTTAAGCAGGGCGGGCAGGAGAGCGAGTACATATCCTCCGTGACCACGCAGCCAGCGCGGCATCCGGTTAGCTCGGCGGGCGGTTAGAGAATCGAGCCCGCAACCCGCGATGCAGCAGAAGTAATGCTCAGTTTCGGGGTCGGCAGCGGGGCGGATGACACCGAGGTCGATGGCTCGCGGTTGGATTTTGCCTGACTCGAAATTTCGCCAGGCCCGCAATGAGTCGGTGACGGCGCGCAGGCCGAGCGCGCGGGCAAAGTCGTTGCCGCTTCCGGAGGGAGCGACCAGCAACGGCAACTGGAGCCGTACCAGCGCCGGAAGATGACGATGGATGGTGCCATCGCCGCCGAAAATTACGACAGCATCGGCATCACCTTGCGCGCCGGGGAGGCCTTCAGTCCAGGTCGTTGAGGAACCGGCTTGAAACCTGGTTAACTCCGAGGGCGAGGTTCCCCATCCAAAAATCGCGGCTGCGCGCATGAAGATTGGCTTGATCTCGATTTTCGACGCTTGCCTTGCCGGCGCTACATTTTTATTTCAAACACTTGTCCATGAACTGCACCAGATCTTTTTTCATCTTGTCGTGCTCTGCGCGATCGACGTAGACCATGTGCCCGGAGTTATAGGTTGCGAAGGAGATGGCCGCGCGAGATTTTGGATCAAGGTTCAAGTGATCGACCGTCCAATTGGCTGCCGCGAAGGGCGTGGCCAGATCGTAGTAGCCTTCCATCACGAGGACCTTCATGTAGGGATTCTTGATGATCGCGGAACGCAGACCATCCGCCGTGCTGGGGAAGCCCTGTTCGGCATCGCCCCAATCCCACTTCTGAAAAACGGGCTCATCGTATGCGAAGACGCGGTAGGGCATATCGATCTTATAGTTCAGTTCGGTGCGCAGGTAATTGTAAAAAGCGGATGTATACGGGGGCAGGATGGCTGCGCTGGTCGGATCGAAGAAACGCTCGCCGGGGTTCGGGCTGGTGAAGCGGCCATCGAGGCGGCCGGTGATCAGCTTCTGATCGAGCAGCAGTTCGCGCATGAAGGTTGGGACGTCGATGCGCATATTGTGCGCTTCAATGACATCCGCACGTAGTCCGATGTAACGGGAGAGTTGCTCGACGATCTTGCGATGGTCGTCGGGGCTGAGGGCGTCACCCTTGGCGAGCGCGGCCGCATAGTCGTTCAATGACCAGTGCACGACTTCGTCGCGCGTCTTATTGATGTCCGCAGTGAGGTCCGCCGCAATTTTATGGTGATAGGCGGCGATCATGCTGAAGGTTGGAACGAGAAGCGGGTAGGGCAGATCGTTCGTGTCGCTCCACTCGAGAGTAGCGAAATCGACGGCGGTCGAAAGCAGGGTGACGCCGTTGAAGGCGATTCCATGATCGGCGAGATAGCCGGAGAGGCCCGCTGCGCGGGTGGTTCCGTAGCTTTCGCCGAGCAGAAACAGAGGCGAACTCCAGCGCTCGTAGCGCGACAGATAGAGGCGAATAAATTCTCCGAAGGCCTGCACATCGCCTTTGACGCCGAGGAATTTCCGGGTGAGTTCCGCATTCGCGGCGCGCGAATAGCCGGTAGCCATGGCGTCGACCATCACGATGTCGCTGCGATCAAGGATAGTGTCGGGATTGTCTTCGACACGATAAGGCGCGGCGGGCATGAAGCCATTCTGCTGAAGCACGACGCGCTTGGGGCCGAGGGCTCCCATGTGCAGCCAGACCGACGCGGAGCCGGGGCCGCCGTTGAAAGAGAAGGTCAGAGGCCGATTCGCGGCTTCCTGACCATCGAGCGTGTAGGCGACGAAGAACATTTCCGCTTCGATCTTGCCGTCAGCGCGCTTGAGCGGAAGGCGGCCCGCAGTCGCGGTGTAGGCTAGCGCCTTCCCGCCAACCGTGATCGTGTGATGGGTGACGACGGGTGGAACTTCGCTCACGTCGAAATGCTCTTCCTTGTCGGTGGCTTCTTCGGACTTCGCAGGCTCGGCAGGCTTCGTCTCGGCCTTCTCGGTTGCGGTGGCGGACGACGGTTCTTTTTTGGATCTATCCTTTTTTGCGGCCGCCTGCTTCGCGGCGTCGGGCTTGTCGGTTGATTCTTGCGGTTGCGCCGTTACAATTTGCGCGGTCAAAACGGCAAGAAGAAGAAGCGTGAAAACTCTCATAACACCCCCACCAAGTGAACTGGGGAAACATGATAGCAGGAGTCATGGATGGCTCCACGTGCGATGTGAAGCGGCGACATTCACGAGACAGTGCGAACACGTCTTGTCGGCGAGTGCTATTTGCCGGTTCCGGTAAGCGGCACGGATTGAGAACTGGCTCCGCCATGGCGAAACTGTCGTCTTATCCCGCAGCAACTCCGCGATAGCTGCCGAGGACGTCGTTCTGTGAGATCACGCCCTCGAGTTTGCGGAAGTCAGCGCGGCTCACTACGGGTAAGACTGGCCAGCGGTCGACATAGCGCAGCGCCATTTCAAGAGGGTGATCGGGATGCAGGTAAGGAACCTGGCGAGTGGCGAGAACTGAACCGAGCGTCAGGGCCCCTTTGCCCTCCTTCACCATAGTTTCGAGTTCCTTGGCTGTAATGCTGCCCCATCCAGTCGGATCCAGGCGGACTAGCATCGGGTCGGGCGATTTTCCGTCCACTCGCTGAAGAGCACGATCGATGCTTTCCGAGGCGTCCAGCACTTCGCTTGGTGGCTGCATGGCGTCCTCCACCCGCAGGATGCTTTCCTCGCGTTGTTCCTCCATGGACGGCAGGTCGAGACCGTCCTGGCGCGTGAGGACGTCGAAGATGGCCACTGGCTGCAAGGTGCGCGAGATGAAATAGGCAAAAGTATTGGCGACCATGACGGGCAAGATGATCGAGTAATTCCCGCTCACTTCGAGCACCATGAAGACGGAAGTCATGGGAGCGCGCAGGAATCCCGCGAAGAGGACGCCCATGCCAACCAGTGCGTAGGTTCCGGGTGAGACGGATAAATGAGGAAAGAAATAATGCTCGACGCCTCCGACCGAGGCTCCAAGCATGGCGCCGATAAACAAGGTGGGAGCGAACATGCCGCCGGGCGTTCCACTGGAGAACGATAGCAAGGTGGCGATGATCTTAAGACCCGCGAGAATGGCCAGCATTTGCCAGGTGAATTGGCCGTGCATCGCCTGATCGATGTATTCATAACCAGCGCCCATCACTTGCGGGTAGCCGAGAACGGCGATGAGTCCGATGAGCAAGCCGGCAACGGCGGGTTGAAAATACTGTGACCATTGCGGCAACGAACGGGAGCGGGCGCGGAGATTCGCGATACCCTTGGCGAACGCGACGGAGGCGAGTCCTCCGATGACTCCGAGAATGGAGTAGGCAACGAGTTCGGAAGGGCGCTTGAGTTCGACGGCGGGAATTCGGAACATTGATTCCGAACCCAGGAACCAGCGCATGACGACGACGCTGGAGACGGCAGAGAGCACGACGGAACCGAGAATGCCGGCGGTCCAGCGGCCGATTACCTCTTCGATCACGAAGAGGACCGCGGAGATGGGCGCGTTGAAGGCGGCAGCGAGACCGGCCGCCGCTCCCACCGGCGCGATCAGACGCATCCGGTCGCGCGACAAGCGCATCCACCGTCCCAGCGCTGAAGCCAGGCCAGCACCTATTTGCAGAGACGGATCTTCCGGGCCCAATGAGTGCCCGGATCCGATGGCGAGCGCGGCGGTGATAAATTTTCCGATCGCCGTCCGAAAAGGAATGTAGCCGTTGTAGATGTAGAGGGCAGCCTTGGTCTGATTCACTCCGCTGCCGCGTGTTTGCGGGAAGACGTGAATAACCAGCAACGCGACTGCGAGTCCGGCGAGGGTGGGAGCCAGAAGCAGGCGCATTGTCGAAAGCTTGTCTCCCGAGCCGAGCAGCAGGATGCGGCACCAGTCGATCGCGAAACGGAAACAAACAACGGCCAAGCCGGAGAAAATACCGATGAAAACCGAAAGGATGAGGAAGAATCGTTCCTCGCGGAAAACGATCTGCAACAGCGCGCTTTTGGCCGGCACGGCAACGGCCTCGACCGAAGACGGCAGAGGCACGTTTTCGGTGATGACGCCGGACTGCGACTCGAGTTGCCGCTCCAAATTAACTCCCTTCATGTAAACGCGCGATCAACAGCAATGCCATGTCGGGGCCCGTGGGAACTCCACAGCTCGTGCTCGTCTGGCGCTCAATGTTGAATACGAGCTCCATGGCGGATTCGACCAGATCGGGATCGCGGCGCAGGGTGGATTCGACGATGCGCGGCTTCATCCGGGCCCAGTTGTCGGCGAGAGTTGTCTGGCTGGTGGCCGGCTGCCCCGAAGCGCCGGGCGTGGAGCAAGACTTCAGCCGGTCACCCGCAATATTAAAGTCCTCGATGACGATGTGGGCTCGCTGGTTGGCTGAGAGCTCGTGATGAAAGGGATCGAAGAGCAGGACATCCTTCGCGGTTTTCAGCTGGGCAGCGCTTTGCGTGTCCTGCGGATCGGCCGTGACGGCTTCCTGAAGATATTTCTCCGCCACGTCGTAACGGGCAAGCTTGAATGCCGCGAGGCCCGCGCCGGCGAGGGCGATGTGGTCGTGCGAATCCGACTTGAGGCTTTGGCGAAACGCGCCAAAAGCGTGTTCGTAATCCTGCGCGCGAAGGAAGAGCGTGCCGAGTTGCGCCTGCTCGATGGCATCATTGCCATCGTTGGCGGCGAGCGCGATCAACTCGGCCTGGGCTTGCGTCTTGGCGTTGATCTTCAGGAGATACTCGATCAGCTCCAGCCGCGTGAAACGCCGTGACACGTCCTGATTGCCCTCCCACGTGGCATAGATCGCATTGTGGTAATAGCGGAGGGCGTGGTCAGTTTGCCCGCGCTGAGCGGCGACGCGGGCGAGTTCGAGGTTGACGAAACCGTTCTCGGGCTGGCGCTCCCAGAGATTAACAAGGTAGGCCTCGGCCTCATCGGGCTTGTTGAGGCCGAGCAGGGCTTCGGCAAGATTGAGCTGATAGGAATAGTTATCTCGGGAATAGCGAAGAGCTGACCGGAAATCGAGGGCCGCATTCTGAAAGCGCTGCGCGTTGAGTTCGGCGATGCCGCGGGTGAACCAGCGGTCGGCAAGCGCGTCCTGCCGAGCCTGAAAAGCTCGTGACAGCGCGGTCACTGCCAGGAACGATACGATCGCGGCGAAAAAAAGCAGAGCCAGCACGACTGGACGGCGGCTGAAATACGTTTCGACTTTTTGCCGCGCTGTGGACTCAGCAGTCATCGTCGGTATCGGGGATCCCTCCACTCCGAGAACTACCTTCATATTACGTGCAAAACGACCTGGACCAATCTAGATGAGGTCTTGAGAGAAAAGGCGGCCTTGGATAGGCCGCCTTTTTGTGCGTTCAGTGTTGAAAAGCGAAGTGGTCGACGCGATTTTGCTGCCAGCAATGCTCATCGTCCTGGGTACAGAACGGCTTCTCTTTGCCGTAGCTGATGGTCCGGATTCGATCCGCAGAGACGCCTTCCTGCAGGAGCGTTTGCTTCACCGATTCTGCGCGGCTGGTGCCGAGGGCGAGATTGTATTCAATCGATCCGCGGTCATCGCAGTGCCCTTCGATGAGCACTTTGACGTTAGGATGCTGCCGAAGGAAAACGGCATCCTGGTCGGTGATGGTCGTTTCATCGGTGCGGATGTCGGATTTGTTGTAGTCGAAGAAAACGTCTTTGACGTTCCGTGCGAACAAATCCTCATCCGAGGGAGATGGCGTTACGGCGGCCACTTTCGGTTGCTCGGCGGGAGGCTTTGCAGCCACCGCAGGCGCGGGTGTAGCCGGCGCGGGAGGCGCAGCCGGCGTCACTTTTGCCGCCTTCTTTGCGCAGCCCACGGATAGGAACACAACCGCGAAAGCCAATAGAACTGGATATAGATGTAATTTTCTGTAGGTCACTGGAATTCTCCTTATGGTCACAAACTATTCGGCATGAAGCGCTCGATAACTGCTTTACAAACGCTCCCTTGTTCGAGATAGGACGTTCTGGACTGGAGAATCAGCAACGGAGAACGTTGTCGCAGGCCGGGAAGCTGGCGGGCTGGGCATCCGCAAGTGCCGCTCCCATATAGAAGAGGAATACGAGCGATAACGCTGAGATATTTCCAAGAGACTTCAACGCAGACTGGATGATGGAAAGCCGCACTCGAGCCGCGTTGCGCGCCGCCTGCAACGCACTGACAGGACCATTTACGGCAGAGTAAGGGCCTTGGAGTACGGGAAACAAGAAGATGGTGAGGATGCAGAACACAGCCAGAACCGCCAGTTCCGCTCCTATTCGGCCAGAAGTCATCGCAGTATCGTAAATATTATATCGGAGGGTTGGGCGACCTCTGGAAAGCCGGCGGTACAACGGCCTTCGGAGCACGGTCGCCTTCGCGATGTGCTAGAGCTTCAGCCTGGCCTCCACCGTTCCATCCTCGAGCGAGGACTCGAGCTTGAAGCCGAGCTTGCGGCAAATGGTTTGCATCTCGCGATTTTCAGACAGGATGGTTGAGACCACGCTGGTCAGTTGTTCGTCACGCGCGACTTCGATCAGGCGGCGGTAGAGTTCCGTTCCGAGTCCCTGGTGCTGGAAGCGGTCGTCGACCAGGACGGCCATCTCGGCTTCATCTTTGCCGCGAACGCGACTGAGGCGGCCGATGGCGATGATTTCGACCTGATCGTCTTTGGTCTTGTGCTCGACGACCAGAGCCATTTCACGGTCGTAGTCGATGAAGCAGATACGCGTGAGCCGGTCATGCGCGGTGCGCTGGCTAAGCCGCAGAGGCTGGAAGTAGCGCAGGTAGACCGTCCGCTCCGATAAGACCTGGTGGAGCTTGATGAGGAGAGGCTCGTCTTCGGGGCGAATCGGACGAACCATGATCTCCTCGCCATTTTTCATCGTGCCGGGACGGACATACCGGTTGGGAAAGGGACGAATGGCCAGACGTGGGATCTCTTCTTTGGTTGTCGATTGAGGATAGAGAACGATGCGTGCGTCGAGCGCGGTCAAGCGGTCGGGAGAAGCCAGCAGGGGATTGATGTCAATCTCTTTGATCCAGCGTTGCTCGGCGACGAGCTGGCTGAACCGCACCAGTAGTTGCTCGAGGGCGGCGAGATCGATGGGCTGGCGGCCGCGAACGCCCTGCAAAGCCTTGAAGATCTTGGTGTGCTCCATCAATCGGCGTGCGAGGGTCGTATTCAGGGGCGGGAGCGCGAGGGCGCGGTCGCCGAAAACCTCGACCAGCTGGCCGCCGGTTCCGAACAGAATGACCGGACCGAACTGCGAGTCGACCGTGCTGCCGAGAATAAGTTCGTAACCTTCGGCGCGGAAGAATGGCTGGACTGTGACGCCGAGGAAATGCTCTGCACCGGCTTTTTCGCGAACAGAAGCCTCGATCTCGCGCCACGCGGTGCGGACGGCCTCGGCATTGCTCAAATTCAATTTCACGCCGCCGACGTCAGTCTTGTGCGTAATGGTGTGCGAGAGCAGCTTGACGACTACGGGATAGCCCAGCGCATCGGCCTGGGCGGCGGCTTCATCGGCGGTATGGGCTTCGAGAGTTGGTGCAGTTGGAATCCGGTAGCAGGCCAGCAACTCTTTCGATTCGGGCTCGGTGAGGAGCGTGCGGCCGGTTTGCCGGACTCGGTCGATGATGCTTCCGGCGGAGGCGCGGTCAGGCGCTTCGGCTCCCTGGGGCAGCACGGGCGTTTCGTATAGACCGCGCAGCAAATAGCTGTAACGCCACATGTAATGAAAAATTCGGGCGGCAGCGTCAGGGTAGGCGAAGGTGGGGATGCCGGCGCGATTCAGGATTTCGATACCGGCAGTCATTTCAGACCCACCCATCCAGCAGGCGAGCACGGGTTTGCCCAAGCTCTTGGCGAGCGGGGCAAGGCGCTCGGCAGTGATGGTGGGATGCGACATTCCCTGCGGACAGAGGACTGCTAGGAGGCCGTCATTATTCGTGTCGGCGCCGACCAGTTCGACGACCTTGGCATACCGGTCAGGCAACGCATCACCCAGGATGTCGACGGGATTGTTGTGGCTCCAATGTGGTGGCAGAGTCTGATTGAGTTGCTCGAGCGTGGCGGGAGAAAGCTCGGCGAGTTCGCCTCCGACTCCGATGATGGAATCGGCGGCCAGCACGCCGGGACCGCCGGCATTGGTCACGACAGCGAGACGTGGGCCCTTGGGACGCGGCTGTTTACTTAGCGTTTCCGCCATGTAAAACAGGTCAGCGATGGTGTTGACGCGTAGCACGCCGCAGCGGCGAAACGCGGCCTCAAGCACCTCATCACTGCCGGCCATGGCGCCGGTGTGCGAGGCGGCCGCATGGGCGGCGGCGGCAGTGCGTCCGGCCTTAATCACGATGATGGGCTTGCTCAGCGAGACTTCACGCGCCGCCGACAAGAAACTGCGTGCATCGCCGACGGACTCCATGTACATGATGATCGAATGCGTGCGTGAATCGTTGCCGAGGTAGTCGATCAGGTCTCCCCAGCCCACATCGAGCATGGACCCGATGGAGACAAAGGCACTGAAGCCGACGACCTCCTTTTGCGCCCAATCGAGAATGGCGGTGCAGAGCGCACCGCTCTGGCTGATAAAGGCGACGTTGCCAGCGCGCGCCATATTCGAGGCAAAGGTGGCATTCAGGCCGCTGATGGGATTCATCACGCCGAGGCAGTTTGGGCCAATCAGTCGCATGCGCGAGCCGCGCAACTGCTCGAGGATCTGGCGTTCGAGTTCCTTGCCGTGTTCGCCGTGCTCCTTGAAGCCGGCGGAGATGACGATTGCGCCGCGCACGCCGGCGGCGATGCACTCGCCGATAATGCCGGGCACGGTGTCGGCCGGCGTGACGATCACGGCGAGATCGACGGTTTCCGGAATCTGCTCGACATTGGCATACGCCTTAATCCCGAGCACGCTTGCGTGCTTGGGGCTGACTGGATAAACCGTGCCGCCGAACGGGCTGCTGACGAGGCTCCAAAGAACGGCGCGGCCGACGCCGCCGGCCCGGTCGGAAGCGCCGATGACGGCAACGCTCTGCGGTTTGAAAATCGGATCAAGAGGGTGGCCCTCAGTACGCAGAACGTCGTGCGCCTTGTCTTGCGTAGGGCGGTGTTTGCTGACTTTTCCGGTCCTTGTCCCGTCGATGGTCGCGCTCATTCCGCAATAGTGTACCAGCGGGTGTTTGCGGGTCTGTGACCGGGGACACCGAGCGGTTTTTGCGAGGCAGCTTGGAAAACCGGGGCGGGAGGGATACAATTCCCCCGCCCCGGGGACAACCTCAACCATTTGCTCCCCGGGGTTCTGTGTGTCACGAATAATCTAAGGAGCAGAAAAAATGAAGAAAGTATTGGCGTTGATGTTCGCATTAGCACTGACGGTTTCAATGTCGTCGTTTGCCTTTGCCCAGGCCGATGCAAAGGCCGGTGACAATATGGACAAAAAAGCGGACGCGAAGGACAAGAAGGCGCCCAAGAAGAAGGCTGCCAAGAAAGAAAAGAAAGACGACATGAAGAAGGACGACAAAAAGGACAACATGAGCAAGTAAGTCGACTTTCTATTCCCGAATTTTTCGAAACCCGGCGAGTTCCCGCTGGGTTTTTTGTTTAGAGAGGCAGGGGTGGCCGGATCACTTAAGGAACGTGCTAGAATTTGATTCGCTCGAAATCATTCCCCGGGCTCGTGCACGCCAGATTCTTCCCGGACATGACGGACTCAAACGTGGCCCCGAACCCTACCCAAACCAGTGGACCGATCACCTACGCCGATGCCGGCGTAAATATTGATCGCGGCAACCGCACCAAGCAGCGGATCAAGTATCTCGCCCACAAGACTTTCACCAAGGGCGTGTTGAGCGAGATCGGCGGCTTTGGCGGGCTGTACTCGGTCGATAAAAAGTATCTGGATCCGGTGCTGGTCTCGAGCGTGGATGGCGTGGGCACGAAGCTGAAGGTCGCCTTCGAAATGAACATGCATCACACGGTGGGCGCGGACCTGGTGAACCACTGCGTCAACGACATTGCCGTGCAGGGCGCAGCGCCGTTGTTTTTCATGGACTATCTGGCGACCGGAACGCTTGAGCCCGAGGTCGCGGAAAAGATCGTTGGCGGACTCGCGGAAGCCTGCAAGCACAATGGCTGCGCGCTGATCGGCGGCGAGACTGCCGAGATGCCGGGATTTTATCCCCAAGGCGAATACGACTTGGCCGGTTTTATCGTGGGCGTGGTCGAGCGCGAAAAAATCATCAATGGCAAAGATGTGCAGATCGGCGATTGCGTGCTGGGCTTGCCTTCGAATGGGCTGCACACCAACGGATACTCGCTGGCCCGCAAACTGCTGTTTGAGATCGCGGGCTATTCGCCGGAGACATTCGTCAGCGAAATCAAGAATAAGGTCGGCAACGAACTGATGCGCACGCACCGCAGTTACTGGCCGATTATTCGCAAGCTGATTGCGGGAGAATGCGTGGCTGCCTTGGCGCACATCACGGGCGGGGGGATCACCGAAAACTTGCCGCGTGTGTTGCCCAAGGGTACGTCTGCCGTTATTGAGCTGGGAACGTGGCCGGTTCCGCCCATTTTTGAGCACTTGCAGCATCTGGGCAAGGTCGAGCAGGAGGAGATGCTGCGCACCTTTAACATGGGGCTGGGCATGCTGGTGGTGGTTCCGGCGAAAAAATTCAAGAAGGCGCAGACGCTGCTGGAGCGCGCCAGCGAGAAATTCTACAGCGTGGGGCGGATTGTGAAGGGCGAGCGGAAAGTCATTTACAGCTAAGTCAAAATTCAGAAGTCGAATTGAAAAAGTGAAGATCGGCGTCGAGACTCAATCGAGCCGAATTCCCAGAAACATTCGTTGACCCCGCACTGTACTTCCCTTTCCGATGAAATAATGTTCCCGCATGAAAAATCTTGGGATTCTGCTCTCGGGTCGCGGATCGAACTTTGTTGCCATTGCCGACAGTATTGAAGCCGGCCGAATTCCGGATGCTCGCATTGCGGTCGTCATCTCGAATCGGGCAGATGCACCTGGGCTTGAGACAGCCCGATCGCGCAATCTGAACGCGCTGCTGATTCCCTCCAAAGGCAAAGAACGCGAGCAGCACGATCGCGAAATTGTGGCTGCGTTACGGGAACATAAAGTTGATCTGGTCTGTCTTGCCGGCTACATGCGGCTGCTTTCACCTTGGTTCGTGCGTCAGTTTCCACAGAAAATTCTGAACATTCATCCGTCGCTGTTGCCTGCTTTTCCGGGGCTGGAGGCGCAACAGCAGGCCTTCGCTTACGGAGTAAAGGTGAGCGGCTGCACGGTGCACTTCGTCGACGAGGAACTGGATCATGGAGCGATCATCGTGCAGAAGACGGTGCCCGTGCTCGACGATGACGACGAACACACGCTGGCGGAACGCATACTGGACCAGGAGCATGTTGCTTACAGCGAGGCGATCCGCATCGTGCTTGAGGGAAAATTCAGGATTGTTGGCCGGCGACTGGTTGGGGTTTAGCTATCCGCAATTACATGATCAGTTCGCCGGTTCCGCGCACAATCGGGTGCTGCATCACCTCAAGCTCGTTCTTGACGAGGTTGAGTCCGTACACGCAGTCTTCAAACTTTTTCGAAAGCTGGGCGAAAACCGGCGCTACTTTCGCGTATTCGAAGTGCTCGAATTTCGAAACGATGTAATAGCTCTCTTTGCCGGCTTTTACCCATTCCACAAAATTCTCTACCCGCTGGCGGCGCAGGCGATAGTGATTGATGCTCTCCGGGAACATGCCCGCAAAAAACAGCGTGTAGTCGCCGATATGCTTGCGGACCTGGCGCTCGCGATCGAATGACGGCGCGGGCCCATAAATTGGATCGGATTCGATCAGCATTTCGCCCACATCGTTAAGCGGACGTCCGGAAGCGGTCCGAATCTTCAGCAGTTGCTCGGCGTCGCAGAACTCGGAGAGCAGTTGCGCGACGTAACCGATTACCTGCGGATCACGAATGCCGATCTCCTGCGCGTAGTGGCGACCCACGAGTTCTACGAACAACTGCTGCAACGGATGCGTTTCCGGAATCATGATTAGCCCCCACTTCAACTACTTAATCGTCACCTCACCCTATTTGATTCAGCAGGGCCAAAGCTCGTGCAGATTAGATACTGTAGTTTTCGATCGAAAACAAGTCACCATCGTGCCACCCGAATACTGAAACCCCGCAGTGGGCGCTGGGTTTCGCGGCATGGTTGCTGGCAGTCGACCGGGGCGGCTGCTAATTGGCCCGATTGCGGGAGTCCCGCGGTGAAATAATTTCATCTATTGCGAGCAGAGAGGCGAGAAACCCTTGCAAAGGAGGGAAAGCGTGGAGCGAATGAACATAGCAAGTGGAACACCGTGGGAGCCGGTCGTCGGTTACTCTCGTGCGGTGCGAGTCGGGCCGTACGTTCAAGTTTCAGGCACAACCGCGACGGGACCGGACGGCAAGATCATCGGCGGCGGTGCGTACGAACAAGCGGTTCAGGTGCTGAAGAACATCGAGAGTGCGCTGGTGCGCGCGGGAGCGTCACTCAAAGATGTGGTGCGCACGCGAGTGTTCCTGACAGATATTTCCGATTGGCAGAAGGTTGGCAAAGCGCACGGCGAGTTCTTTGGAGAGATTCGTCCAGCATGCTCGATGTTGGCGGTTACGGCTCTGGTGGCGCCGGAGATGCTGCTGGAGATTGAGGCGGACGCGATCGTGCAGAGAAAAACCATAGCTCGCCATTTGCCGGGTAGAAGAAGAGACGGGGCGAGCGAGCCCCGTCTTCTGCCCAAACTTCAGTTGTTAGCGACGGCCCTTCTTCTTGGCTGCTTTCTTCTTTGCTTTTTTCGGAGCTGGTTTTTTCGCGGCCTTCTTTTTGGCTGCTTTTTTTGCTGGCTTTTTCTTCGCCGCTTTCTTGGCCGCTTTTTCCGGAGCTGGTTTTTTCGCTGCTTTTTTGGGGGCAGCCTTTTTCGGTGCAGGCTTCTTGGCGGCGGGCTTCCTCGGAGGAGGCGCTCCGCCACCGGACGTCATTGTCGGGGCGGGTTCCGAGTGAGGCTCGGGTTCGGCGACCTCGTCCTCTTCGTCGGTCATGGCTGGTTCTTCTTCCTCTTCTTCCTCTTCGTCAAAATCTTCTTCCAGCGATTCGGAAAAGGCGCCGCTGTCGCCAAATTCATCGGTTTCATCATCCCGACCGTAGAGAGTCGGATCGTCGAAAGGCATATCTCCTCCTGTATATTTGTGGCCCCCGCGCACTTCGCGCACGGGCCCAGGGAATTAAGACTACTGTCCGCGAAACCCTCCCTGCTTTTTCGTAACGGGCCGCGATTATAGCATGGGCAGTTTCACGGGCAGTATCGTGCATTCGCTCGATATTTGCGAGAGAAAATTGTGCGGACTGCTTTGCGGGGCCGACCGGCCGAACATGAAGAGCGAATAAATAACGAAGAGTCTGGCCCAGCCCCGGCCTTATTCGTAAGCCAGGGCGTCGATAGGGTCCTTCTGGGCGGCTTTGAAAGCGGGATAAAGCGCGCCGGCGATGGCGCCAACGATGGCGATGAGCGTCGCCCTCACGATCCAACCTCCGTCCACGACGACCTGCAACAGCGGGAACCGGTGGGCTAATCCGGCACGCGCTCCGACGCTGGCAACGATGCCGAGGACAATGCCGCCGATAGCGAGCAGGACCGTTTCTCGCAGCACGACATTGACGATGTAGAGTTTCGATGCTCCCATGGCCTTCAGGATACCGATCTCGCGAGTCCGTTCCATGACCGCCGTATACATTGCCTGGAAGATGACAATGAACCCGATGATTACCGATATTCCGACAACCACATCGATAAACGTGGACAACATGGGAATATTGCCGGTGCTCATGGCTGCCAGATAATTCGCCATGGAATTCACGACATAACGTTCCATTCCCGGCATATGCTTGATCTCTTCGACGACCGCGTCGGCATTGGCGGGGTCGTCGAGCTTGAGGTAGAAGATCGTCGCTTTGTCTTTGGCGCCGATGAGATCCTGCAAAGTGCTTATTGGAAGGAATTTACGCGCACCTTTACCGCGTTCGACGACGCCGCTGATACGGAACTTATTGTTGAGGATATCGAGGGTGTCTCCGACTTTGGCTTGCTTGGACTTGGCAAACAGGTCATCGACTAGAACGTCGTACGGCCCCTGGAAAGGACCTCCCGCTAAGTAACGAAATCCCCCCGATAGGCTCTCATAGCTGGGCAAATCGATGCCCGCGATGATTTCGATAGTGCCGGCTGAGCCGATCGTCGTGACTACTGGGGCGACGCTCTTCACATGAGGTAGTTCGACGAGCTTGTCTTTGATCTTGATCGGCATGGGCGCGCCAGTAAGTCCGGCGATAAAGGACGACCCCGGCGGCAGCACGATCACGTCGGCACCGATGCCGCCGTTTCGCGTGCGCTGGTCCTGTAGCATCCCAAGCGAGAGCCCGACGATCAGCAAAATCAGCGTGACCTCAAGCGCAACGGCCACAATGCTGATCAACGATCGGATGGGCCGGTGGGCCAGATTGCCGACAATCATTCGGTTCATCATGTTTTTGGTCGCTGAATTACTTGCCCGGGTCTCCGGGTCGAGCCGAGGCACTGGCCGGATCGGGCTTAGCGCCTACATGCACCACTTCGGCGCCCGACGGCTGGTCGAGCGCAAACTGATCGTTGGTGAGCGGCTTATTGACGTCCAGCTTAAGGATATTGAGAGTTATGTCGTAATTTTCCCGTGGCCGCTCGATCTCGACCGTGGCGGGGAATGATGTGCCGCCGAAATCCTTGTAATTGTTATAGGTCGCCTCGGTGGCAACATTTCCCTGGAAATCATAGATTCTCTGTTTGTGGGGAAGCAGGTCGGTGCGGCTGAACTGAATCCGACGCCAGAGATACCAGCCCTGCTGTCCCTGCCGAATGACCGCCAGTTCATAGTCCGGCTGCTGGACGCGATGTTTCTTGGAATCGAGCACTGTCTCGTAGCCGTTTTCAAGCACTGCGATCTCGCAGTCGGGGGCCGGACATTCGGGGCCGATCTGGGGCAGCAAGAGAGCCTCATAGATGTATTGCGGTCGCATGTTCTCCATGCGTTTGTCGGGCTGATAGTTATCCCCGGTGGCGGCCCCGACGAAGAATTTATCTTTCGGCGGTACCCAGAGCTTGAATTGCTTGCCGTCGCTGACCATGTCGAAGGCGGTGTTGCGCACGACTGGCATGAGGCCCTTCATGCGGAGCATGTCAGGTTTGCGGGCGAGGATGTAGCCGCGAATCTCCTTGTAATCGGTGACACGGCCATTTTTCGGGTCGGCGGCCGAGGCGTCGATGTCCACGGTCGCCTGAAAGGACTGGATCTTGTCGGCCTGCCGGTTGACGTAGTCGATTAAATCCTTCTGAGTCGCGGTCTTAAGCGGAGCGTTCGAGTACTGGCGTTCAAGCGGACGGGTGCGGAAGAGGCAGCCGCCGAGAGGAAAAGTCGACGCGACCAGAAAAATCAGGAACAACCGGCGCAGATGAGGACGACGCAGTCCGGTTCCAGAACTATAAGAACGAATGACCATTAGCAATCTGATTAGTATAAGGCACCCGAGGATGCGTTTTAGCGCAAGCCCAGTGCATGACGATAGGCGGCCACATTGCGATTGTGCTCTTCGAGGGTGGTGGCGAAGCGGTGGTGGCCGTTGCCATCACTGACAAAATAAAGAAATTTCGTGTTTTCCGGGTGCAAGGACGCCTCCAGCGAGCTGCGGCCGGGATTTCCGATGGGACCGGGCGGGAGGCCGGGGAAGCGGTAGGTATTGTAGGGAGAGTTGACGGCCAGGTCGGCATGGTGCAGGGCTCCGCCGTAGGTACCTTGCAGCAACTCGGCGTAGATGACGCTTGGGTCGGCGTCGAGGGCCATCCTGTGGGTCAGCCGGTTGTAGTAGACGCTGGCTACCAGGGCGCGCTCTTCGGGGGCCGCGGTCTCTTTTTCGACAATTGATGCCATGGTGACGATCTGGTTTACGTCGAGATCCGGGATAGCAGTGGCGCGCGAGGACGCGGGTGGCGCCAGACCAATCTGGAGCGCTACCTGTCGAAACTGATGCACCATGGCACCGGCCATTTCCTCGAGGCTCTGGGTGCGGGTGAACTGGTAGGTGTTGGGGAACAGGTAGCCTTCCAGTGACTTGGCGTCGGGGGCGATGTCGGAAACTAGCTGGGTCTGGGTTTGGGCAATGTGGAGAAAGTCCGCGGCGGAGCCGAGCTTAGCGTCTTCGATAGCCTGGGCGATGTCGAAGATGGTGAAGCCTTCGGGAATCGTGACGACGTGAAAATAGATGTCGCCGCGAGCGATGCGGCCATAAACCTGAGGGAGTGTAGCCTCGCGTTCAAAGAGGTATTCGCCCGCCTTTAAGGTCGGCTTCGGATGAAGAGTGTGCCAGAGGCGGAAGGCGAGTTCACTGCGAATGATGCCAGCCTTCTTGAGTTCCGCAGCGATGTGACGGGTAGAGTAGCCGGAGCGCAGCATGACAAAGGTCTGACCGGAGGGGATGCAACCGGGACATAGATCTGCCACGCGGCAAAACCAGCGATCGCCAAAACGGCGATCAAGAATAGTGTGATGAGAACACGCAAGCGGGTAGTTTAGATGCAGCTACGGGATGGAACAATAAGATCGGTGATGCCGATTAATTCCAAGTCAAAAGTCAGAACTCAAATTGAAGAAGTAGTCCCGGCCTGGACCACGCTGACTGGACTTTTCCTTCTTCGATTCACCTTCTGACTTGCCTTCTATTCTCCCAGCCAGTCCGCGTATGGCTTCAGAGTTTCCACGTGGTCGCAGATAATCTTCAGCGCGCCGGTAATGGGGATGGCGAGAAGCAATCCAATGGCTCCCCAGACCGCTCCCCAGAAGAGCAATGCCAGCGTGACGGCCAGAGGATTGATCCGCAGGCGGCTGCCCAAAAGCTTCGGGTAGAGGACGTTGAGCGCAATCAGGTGCATGGCGATCACGCTCACGACAACGATGAGCAGATCGCCCGCCTCGAGCTGTCCAAAGCCGACGAGGATCGGGGGAAACATGGCCAGGACCACTCCCAAATACGGGACGAGGCTGAGGAAGCCGCTGAGGACTCCGACGAAATAGAAGAACGGGACGTGCAACAGGCCGAAGACGGCCACACTCACGCCCGATATCAGAAGGCCGATCAGGAAATTTCCGACTATGAAGCTCTGCAACATCTTTCCGATCAGGCCGAGAGTTACGAACGCAGTGTGCCGGTGATGGAGCGGGAAGAGCATGACCGTGGCGGACCGCGCATGGCTTTGCCAGGTCAGCAGGAAGTAGGTAAGGAACGGGACAAAGGACGCAGAGAGCAGGGTGTCGGTGACGCTGCCGGCGCCGTGGGTGAGTACGTCACTCCAACTGCTCACTTGGCGGACCTGAATCACGTTCTTGTCGGCCGCGGCGACGGCTTCCCCGGTCTTTTCGATTTTTTCCGCCTGCTGACGAAAGGGCTGAAGGATGGTGCCGATTTTCGAAGAGTACTTCGGCAGATTGTCCGCAAAGACGGCGGCCTCGGTATAGGAGGCGATCGTTATCCCATAAAGCACAACCAGAAACAAGGCCACGCTGATCAGTGCGGCCATAGCTCTTGGGATGTGGAGGTACTCGAATGCCTGCACCAGCGGGGAGAGAGTAAAGCTCAGCAGGATGGAGAAAAACAGTACAGCCAGGACCGACTCTCCAAAGTAGGCGAACAAGATGATCAAGGCAATGCCGAGCAGGGTCAACGACCAGTGGTGCCCGTTTTCCTGTTTTTCTACCATTTCCATAGGTGAGCCGCCGCCGCGTCCGGCAACCAATTTTGCCTTAGCACGCGGTGAATTGCACGAAGGAAAGAGAAGCAAGTTGAAAGTGAGAGGTCAAATTGAAGAAGTGAGGCCGATTGCAGAGGTCCCCTGGCCGATCGCAAGTGAAGCCCTCTCCGGAGTTCCCATCTGACTTCTGACTTGCTGCCTTGACGTTCTCCTGTTCCCCAGCCATGATCCTGGTATGTCATTGTGCCGCCGGATCATGGGGCTTGATGTGGGCTCGAAGCGGATTGGAGTTGCCGTTTCCGACCCGCTCGGGATCACCGCGCAGGGACTCGATACGATCCAGCGCCAGAATAAACGGCGGGATCGGGAGGCGCTGCGCGCGGTGCTCACGAAGTACGAGGTCGCTGAGATCGTGGTGGGCCTGCCGCTGCGTCTGACGGGTGCCGAGGGAACGCAATCGGAAAAAATGCGGGAGTTTGCCGACGACCTCAAGGGGCATTTCGGCCTGCCGGTCCACCTCTGGGACGAACGGTGGACTTCAACTGAGGCGAACCGATTGTTGCGGGAAACGAACCTGTCGATCGAAAAACGCGGGAAGGCAGTGGACCGAATGGCGGCAATATTGATCTTGCAATCCTGGCTGGAGGCGCACAGGTTGCAATCCGATAACCCGGCGATTTAAGGGGAGGCGCTACGAAGCCAGTTCGGTGATTTCTGGGAGCCGCAGATTGCACTTCGTGAGGGCCTTCGTGAGAGCCTCTTCGATGGCGGGCTCGTCGCAGTTGCGAGAAATAGCGATCTCGCTGACGAGCAGGTAGCGGGCCCGTTCCAGCATTTTCTTTTCACGGAAGGAGAGCGACTTCTGCTGGGCGAGCAGGAGCAGGCTCTTGAGTACCATGGCCACATCAGAGAGCGAACCGCTGCGCATGCGATCGGAATTTTCCTTGAACCGGTCCTTCCAATCGGCCGCATTGATACATTCGCCGGTCGAGAGGTAATCCACTATCTTTTGCACCTCGCCGTTGCGGACAACTGGGCGCATCCCGACGTTGCCGGCATTGCTGAACGGAATCATGACCTTGAGGCTGCTGGCGGCGATTTTCAGCAGGTAGAATCGCTCCACCGTGGTGCCGATGGTGCGGCTGCTGATTTGTTCGATAATTCCAACCCCGTGATTGGGATAGACGACCTTGTCGCCGATGTGGAAAACCTGTCCGCTACTCATGAAGGCCTCTCCCCGGGAAGGTGCGCGCTTTGTCAAGTCTAGCGGAGGGCGTACCCTAAAGCAAACAGCGACCCGAACGACCGGAAGCACTACGGCCCCGGGAATTCTGTGCCTTTTTATCCAACATTTCGCGCCGGGCCGTGATTTTCCTCCTAAGTTATTCATATTAAATGTCTTGCTTGCTTCATGCCAGACTTCCCCAAGGCATCCGGAGGCGCGACTGAGGAGAGTCGGGCGTATAATGACCAACGCGCCTATCGACGATTTCATGACCGAGCAAATCAAGAAAAAGCTGCGAGACGAGCTCAACACGCTTGAGCACGAACTCGCCTACGATATTCCCCGCGAGCTCAAGAAAGCAGTCGCCCTCGGCGATCTCAGCGAAAACGCCGAGTATCACACGGCCAAGCAGCGCCAGGAATACCTGAAAGCGCGCGTGCGCCAACTCGGCAAGCGCCTGGCTGACCTGTCCCTGATCAACATGAACAACATTCCCAGGGACAAGGTGGGTCTCGGCTCGACGGTTAAGGTCTATGACAACGTCAAGGGCGAGGAAATGGAATACCAGTTGGTGATGAGCGAGGAATCGGACGTGACGGCTGGTAAGATTTCGACGACTTCGCCCATCGGGCGTGCGTTACTGAACAAGAAAGTGGGCGATAGCGCCGTGGTCGTAACGCCCAACGGCAACCGCGAGATGGAAATCCTCAAGCTGTCGACGATGCACGATCTCGCCGATCTGGACACGGGTACGGATCCGAAGTAATACGAGGTCACTGGCGACCGGTGATCGGTGATGCAAGCCCTGAGCAGGTACCGGTATTTAAGAACGAAGCGGTAGTCGAATTTTTATGACTTGGACAAGCAGTGTGGGACGCGCCTGTGGCGTTTTGCTGGATGCCATTGTGCGTTTACTTGCCTTATCGCGTATTAACCCCAACCTCCTGACCCTCATGGGGCTCCTCGTTAACAGCTACGCTGCCTTCTTGTTCGGCTATGCCAATGGCGATAACCAGCGGCGGATGTTTTTCTATGCGGGGCTGGTCATAATCGGCAGCGGTTTTTTTGACCTGGTGGACGGCCGGGTGGCGCGCGCCTCGAATCAGGTGACCCGCTTTGGCGGATTCTTCGACTCCATCGTCGACCGCTACAGCGATGCATCGCTCTTCCTTGGATTGCTGGTTTTTTACGGCCGCGGCAACCGCTTCTTCTACGTGGTGCTGGCGGCACTGGCCATGATCAGCGCGATTATGGTGAGCTATGCTCGGGCCCGGGCGGAGTCACTCATTGGTACCTGCCGTGTCGGCTTCATGGAACGCCCTGAACGCCTGGTCCTGCTTATCATCGGTGCGCTGTTTAACGTCATGGCGCCGGTGCTCTGGGTGATTGCCGTGCTTTCGACCATCACGGTCATCCACCGCGTTCTCTACACATGGCAGCGAACCACGGAGATGGACGCTCCCGCCAAAGCGGCTTAGGGAATCCCAGATTTCTTGCCAGCGGCCATCTATCTCCCGCAAACCTCTACTTGATAAGCTTGTCGGTTGACCAGGAGGCACGGTGCGTTGGTCGCGTGCGCATTGGATTGTGGGAGTGCTGGCGCTGCTTGCTTTTCCCCTGACCGGGCAATACATGCGCCATGTCGCCAATGTCCCGCATCTCGATGACGTCACCCGGCTGATCTTCCGTTCTCGCCACTTGTTGCTTCTTGCTGCCGGAGTCGCCAATATCGCACTTTCCAGCAGTCAACCCATTCACCGCGCCCAACGGGCAGCGTCGATTCTGATTATGGTCGCGCCGTTTCTTCTGATCGCCGCTTTTTTTGTCGATCCCGCCAGAGGACTCCACAGCAGCCAGATCTTCCGCTTTGCGATGTACAGTTTGTGGATCGCAGGCATCCTGCTTGCAATTGTCAACTACCCGCGCCGCGACCAAACTCCGACTGCCTGAATGCTAGACTAGACGCCGAACTTTTCGTGGGGAGCTGAACTTGCCGACAAAACCAACCCTAGTCGTTCACGGTGGTGCCTGGGCCATTCCTGATGACATGGTCGAGGCGCACCTCCATGGCGTCCGCAACGCCGCGTCTGCCGGTTGGCGTGCGCTGGAACTTGGCGGCTCCGCGCTCGACGCGGTCGAAGAGGCGATCGTCGTCATGGAAGACGACGAAACTTTCGATGCCGGTCGCGGCAGCTTCCTGAATCGCGATGGCAAGGTGCAACTGGACGCCTTCATCATGGACGGAGAAACGCTGCGCGGCGGCGGCGTTGGAGGTGTGGAGCGCTTGCGCAATCCTGTCCGCGCCGCGCGTCAGATTCTGAGCAACAGCCCGCATGTGTATTTTGTGGCCGAAGGTGCGGAGCGCTTTGCGGCAGAGCATGGCATCGAGCTTTGCCGCAATGAAGACCTGATCATTCCCCGGGAAGTGGAGCGCCTGCGCGAATACCAGGCCCAGGCCTCGACCCATGGCAACGACCTGTTTGCGCCGGAAATTCCGGACGATGTGCTTTCGCACGATACGGTGGGCGCGGTCGCGCTCGATCGCAACGGCAATATCGCCGCCTCAACTTCCACCGGCGGCACGATCAATAAAGCTCCCGGCCGCCTCGGCGACTCCTCGCTGATTGGCTGTGGCTGCTATGCCGATAACGAGAGCGCCGCCGCTTCCACCACCGGCTGGGGCGAGCCCATCATGAAACTGGTGCTGGCGAAGTGGGCAGCTGATCGCGTTGCCTCCGGCAATCTACCCGAATGGGTCGCCAAGGAGGCGATGAACTATCTCAAGCAGCGGCTGAATGGTCACGGCGGGATTATTCTGCTCGACGCGCAAGGGCGCTTTGGCATCGCCCACAATACTCCTCGTATGGCCTGGGCCGTACGCACGGCAGAGAAGCTGGAAGCGGGGACGGAACGTTCCGGCTAGCGGGAGAGAGACGTCTACCCGCGTTTCTTCGCATTCAAATCAGAACTCCACGTGCGCGCGGAACGTCGGCACCAGCACTGGCCCGCGGTCGCGGTTATATCCGGGATCGTTGATGTGTTGCACGCCCGGAGCGACGTAGATCCCGCGCCAGAGGTGCGCGGTGTAATAGCTCTCGACGATATTTTCGCGTCCATAGTTCAGGTTCCCGTCGCCAAGTAGAAATCCCAGTCCTCCCAGCCGCAAGTACTGCTGGTGGTCTTTGCAGATGCCGTTGGTGACAACGGCGATTCCCGCCCGATCCTGCCGCCGATGCCACCACGCCCCGCGCGCGCCGAGGCCAGCGGCGAACGTCTGGTCAACCTCTGTGTAGGCGAACGACTCGGTCTTGCCGTTGTCCCAGCCGAATCGCGCAAAGGCGGTCAGATTCGAGGTCAGGTTCTGCTCGACATTCGCTCCGAATCCGTACTTACGCGTAATGTGCCAGGGATGGTTGGTAATGTCCGGAACCGGGACCTGTCCTTCCTCAAACTGCGCGATGGCCTCACGATAAATTCCCATGTTCGCGTAATTCGTATAGGCAAGCAGGCGAACCACTCCCGCTTTCTTCGGGATGAAGCCGTGACGCAACTCATATTCGAAATTTTCCGCATGCACCTGCCACGGTTTCCAAACCAGATCAATGCCATTGGCGACCTTCGGCATCAGGGCCTCGGCGAAACGAAATCCCCAGTTGCGATCTTCATAATCGGCGAGCAGGCCCACCGTGTAGCCGCGGGTGTCTGCCGGGTAATCCCATGCGCCGTTGTTGTCGGTGGTCCAGTTGATGAACTGAAGGTGGGTATCGCTTCCAACCGAATTAATGTCGAAGAAATCCGGCATACTGAACTTGCCGAAGCGGATTTCCAGGCGCCGGCGGGGCAGTTCGTCGAACAGCGAAAGCGCATTGCGATCGTTCTCAACCTTGTCTTTGCTCAACGAGATAACGGTGTGGATCATGCCCCGGCCGAGATATGGCGCCTTGCTGAGGGACGGATTGCGGACGATATCCAAGTCGGTGTTGCCGGCGAGTCCAAATCCCTGGCTCAGAGCATCTCCGCCTGCTTCTTCGATATCAACCAGAAGTTCGGTTGAGTTGTTCAGCCGAACGCCGGTATAGAGCGTCAAGACGCGAGACGTGGCCTTTTCATAATTCGAACCAAGGCTGTGGGTGCCGCTATAAAGCGCGGGGAAGGGCGCGTGCGTCTGGAAAATGAAGTTCGCCTGGCCTGAGAGCCAGTAGCGCGTGCTCTTGAAATGCGGAAACATTGACTCCGTCGTGTCGTTGGGGGGTGCGGGGTCGGCAGCAGAGGCTTGGCCGGGAGAGTTCGACGAGGGCGCATCCGGAGGAGCTTGAGAGGAAATTCGCGCAGGCACGGTGGCGCCTGAGCCCGACTGGGCCCAGGCAGGCGAAACCGTCGGTGGCGCCAATACAAGAATCGCGCCTGCAAGAAAGACAATAATTCTACAGAGCATTAATCGATATATCCCAGAATTGGTTAACTATAGTTAACATAATAAGGCGAACCCCGCAACAGACAATGTTTTATGATAAAACCCGGCTTGTTACAGCAGCGTTACAGTCGACGCGCCCCTGAAATTCTTAGTCTGTATCCGGGTAAACGTCACGCATTCCAGTGCGGTTAGCGGAGAGCGCTGCGAATGGCTTTGACCCGAGACCTCGGCGTCGGCGCAGTATTATCTTGGCATGCCAGACATTGATTGGATTCGCAAGTTCTGCCTCTCATTCCCTGATGTGGCTGAGGACATGCCTTGGGGAGACGATCTCTGCTTTAAAGTTCGCGGCAAAATCTTCACCGGCATCGTTCTCTCTGATGGCAGGTTTCCCCGCGTCACTTTGAAAAGTTCTCCCGAGAGGTTTCATGAACTGCTCGAAACCGAGGGAATTACAGTCGGCCCCGTACGTCGGCCGCTACAAATGGGTTCAGATCGCGAGTTCGAATCTCCTGCCCGCAGCCGAACTCGAGGATTTGATCCGGCAATCCTATGAACTGGTAAGTTCCAAAGCGCCGACAAAAAAGAAAAGTTCAAGAAAAGCCAAGAGCAGCCGGGCGACACCGCGCCAGATAAATGGTGGATGGTAAGCTGATAGCTTCTATGCGGGACCGATCAGGGCGTGAGGCCATAGTTAACGAAGGCCCTCTCTTTTGAGCAAGATCAAACATTTTCTCCAACGCTATGCCGTGTGGATCAGGCACGCGCTCGCGCCGCTTGGGCCATGGGGCATGCTGGCGTTCGCTGCCGTGGATGGGTCGTTTCTCGGGATGCCACTCGACGCCATTTTTTGCGGCTATGTATATTCCGACAGATCGCGATTTCTGCTCTATGTTCTGCTGGCGTCTTTGGGATCAGCATTGGGGAGCATTGTCTGGTATGTGATCGGATATGCGGGTGGCGAGGTGCTGCTACGGAAGCGGCTGTCGCCGGCAAAGTTTGAGAAAATTCATGCCTCGTTTGAGAAGCATGAATTCTGGGCGCTGATGTTTCCGGCCATGCTGCCGCCGCCGACTCCCTTCAAAATCGTAGTGCTGGCGGCGGCCGGTTTTGAGATGAACTTCGGGCATTTCCTGCTGGCGATTTTTGCGGGCAGATTTATTCGGTTTCTGATCGAGGCATTGCTCACACTGTGGTTTGGGCCCGAGGTGGTTACGCTGGCGGGCAATCTTTTCGCGCATCACTACTGGGGTGTGCTGATTGCGGTAGTCATGCTGCTACTAGCGTGGCTGGCATGGCGCCAGATGAGCAGCAGCAGAAGGCAGAAAACAAAACGCGCAGCGTAAGAGGTCTCACACTGCGCGAATAATCCACTAAACTGATCGACTATGCGGCTGTGGCTCGACGCGCTTCGCCGGAGTGCGACAGCGCCGCGGCGAGCGCAGGAAGGCCGAACATGGCGGCGGCAAACAGCATGTCGCCCGCGAACGTGTTGCGGAAGAATGGAATGCCGGCGGCGTAGCAGGTCATCAGCCCGGCAAAGCTCTTGGGATAGGTCGGCCAGCAGGCCCACACCGCAAAATTGCTCACAACAAAAAATGAAACCGAGCCGGCAACAGCGGCTCCGCCGACGCGCAGCCAGTCTTTCACTTCGCGGAGGCGGGTGTTCTCGCTCAGACTCGTGCCCAGCCAGAGAATCGCGGCATACCAGAGCCAGGTGAAATAGTGATCCCAGGTGAACTGGTAGGCATAGACGAATTTAGTCAGGATCACGTCGGAGGCGGCGAGCATGACGAAGGGAATCCATAGCTGGCGGCGTGAGCCACGCGCGCCAAAGTACAGCAGGGCAGCAGCTACCGGAGTGAAGTTCCAGGGATGCGGCATGAACGGCATGCGCATGGCAACGGCAAAGACGACGAACAAATAAGCCAGCATGATCACCTCACAAAATTAACAGTTAGGATTGTGGCGCGTGGAGCGGGAGTTGGTCAAGGGAAGCCGCCACATTGGCACGTCAGATTTTTGTCACGAACACGACTATCGCGCGGCACGTGGCCTTCAGGGCCGGTTTTTGTCACTGTCGCCGCGCATCCCCATCTGTTCATCGATCACTTTGAGGTCCTTCGTCAGCAGGACGTAGGCGCCAAGGGGCGATCTTGCGCCCTGCCCGGGATAGGCGTAACGCAGATCGCGGAAGCGTACCCGGTAGGCAGCCTGATGATTGGCGAGTCCGGGCGCGAGTTCTTCGGTCTCGGTGATCGGGTATTGCGCCCAGCTCAGGTAGACGCGGCCGAGATAACTTTGCTTGGCAGCCAGCGTGATGGGCGTCTCCTCGGGCTTGAAGCGAATCTGCATTTTGCCCTGGGGATCGACTTCCGGGCCGAGAGAATTGACGTCCATCGTTGCGAAGAACGCGGGTGTTTCAGCGACAGCGAACCAGCGAAAGGGATTCGGCGGATAGGAGTAGGCGGAGACGCGAAGCGCGTCGACCCCTTGGTAGGTTCTAGCCTCGAGCGCGGCGAGGGCGCGGCGATGCTCGTAGTCGCGCAATCCCCAGAGCGCGACCACGGCAACCAAGGCGACGGTTGCAGCCACGCGCCCTGGCGGTGACTGGTCGCGTCTGCGGCTCGAACTGATCTCCTGATTGATGAGCGAAAACAACACGGGGACCGTGAGGCCGAGGATCAGGAGGGCGAGAAGGATCGGGTCAACGATGTAAACGATGTCCCAGGAGATCCAGCGCTCCGAGAACGGCCACCAGGGTCTGACGCCGTAGCTGTTGGTGTAGTCGAGCAGGATGTGGCTCACACCGGCGAGACAGGCGTAGGCGTAAAGCAGTCCCCAGCGCGGCGGAAGATTCGGGTTGCGCGTTTTGCGTTTGCGCAGGCGCCAGATTCCATACATGAAAGCGACCACAACAGCGGCCACGATCGGAACGCCAAGGAATGAGTGCGTGAAGCCGCGATGGTGGTTGAGAGCGAAGGCCGAGCCACCGAAGCGGCTGAAAACATCGAGATCAGGGGCCTCGGCGGCGAGCGTGAGCGTGGCGGTCGCGAGCGCGGTCTTGCGGTTCAGGCCGGCGCGACCCAGATTGGCTCCGAACAAGAAATGAGTGACGGGTTCCAAGAGGCTTAGGAGAGTGTATCCGAGGTTCGAGGGTTGAGGGCAGACGTCAGAGCGAAAAGCAAAAGAACAAATCTGCACGCCGAATAACAGAGGCCGCGACTGCCGCATCAAAGGATCGGATCGGAAGGAGTGAGCTATGAGTGATCGTGAAGCGGACGGCAAAGTGGGCGGCCAATTCCTGGATGAGCTATTTTCCGCGCTGGAGGACCTGGAGACGCAGAGCGCCGGGGTCGTGCAGTTTCTGAAGGACAAAGGCCTCGCCACCGACGAGGAACTTGCGCCTTACCTGGAAGCCGCGGCCAGTCGCGAGCGAGGTGCGATGGCGCGCTGCACGGCTTCGAATGGATGCATTGCTCGCTGCAGCGGTCAAAGAGGTGGAAGAAGAGTTCGCGCGAAAGATTGAGGAGCGAAGAGAATCGGAGCCGCCTGAGGTGCAGGAATCTCGCGTGGTTGCGGAGAATCGGAGGGGCGACATCAGTGGCAACTCCAAAGAAGCGGAATCACGATCCCCAGAGTACGACGTGAAAAATAACGAGGAGACCGGCAGGAAGGCCGCAGAGCCGGTGGAGGGCCGGAATTCGGAGCGGGAGAGCACCAAAGAGAGGCAGGAGGCGGAGAGAGATCAGAATTCAGAAACGAGTTCGACAGAGGAAAATCCCGAAACCAAAGCCGCTTGACTCCTCTCGAGTGTTGAGACGCCTGCCCTCTGAGGTTGCACTCAGGAACTCAGAGGAATGGCTTGTTCTATTTCTTGGTTGGCGCTGGAACGACCAGCGACAGCGCGTCGGGCTGGATCGTCATGCGTGCAGGCAGCCGTCCTAAGAGTTCGCCATCGGCCTCGACGTAGACCCGGTCAGCGGCATCGCCCTGCTCGGGCAGGCGGCACGCGATTTCCGAGCAGCTCACCAGATCGATACCAGGGATCTCGCGCCGCCATCCTAAGAGCGCGCCCGCCACGTACTGCAGGTAAGCATTTCGGCTATCGGTGCGGCACATGACGGCGCGAAGGTCGGGGCAATCGAGGTCAGCTCCGGGGACGAGTTCGCGCAGAACATTGCCGAAGAATCGAATGCGGACGACCAGCAGTTCCGTCAGGAGCGCGGTCTGCTTGTGGCCGGAGCCGTTGGAATACTCGGCTTCAAAACGGCGCATGCGATGCGTGGCCCAGAGTTGCCACGCCTTCAGATAGTAGGCGGCCATGCCGGACCGGTTTTTCAGGTCGGCAGTGAGCTTGTAGAAGAGGTGGGCGTCAACTCCGATTCCCGCTGCGACCGTGAAGTAGCGCGCGGCGGGCTTGCCGTGAAAATCCTCGTACTCGACACGGCCGAGCGGAATACGGCGAACAATGCCATTCACCGCGACGCGCGCGGCTTCGCTCGGACGCATCGGCAGCCTGAGATCGTGGGCGAGGGCGTTCGCGGTGCCGAAGGGCAGAATGGCTAGCGCGACCGGCGTGCCCGCGAGTTCCTGAATCACGTCATGCAGGGTGCCGTCGCCGCCGCAGGCAAAAACCGTGTCGCTGCCTCCGGCGACAGCGTAACGAGTGTGGATGGTAGCCTCATGGCTCGAGCGGCAGACGGTCAGATCGGTGTGGACTCCGGCGGACTGGATGACGCCGATGGCGATGTCGAGTTCACGGTCGCGGCTCTTGCCTTTGCGTCCCGAATTAGGATTGAAGAGGATGGTGGCTTTGCGCATGCGTCACGAATTCGAATCTTTTGAGTCTAGCGCAGGGAAAATGGCGGCTTTATTTACATCTTGTTAAAAGCGGGCATGTGCCGAGTCAATAACGGGCCCGTCAATTACCAGATTCGCTTTTCGTTCGCTTCGTGCTAAACTGAACGAAATTGATGTGACAGCCAACACTTTTCGCTCCAGCCCGCGGGTGTATAGATTGCTCCATTGGATGATTAGGAGATTGACTCATTAAGAACAATGAATCGATCCGTCCAATCGCTCAATGTCTAATCATTCAATGATTCAATGAGGTTAATCAGGAGCAGCCATCATGGCCGACAGCAGAACAGACGAGCGCAACAAGGCAATCGATCTCGCGTTTTCACAAATTGAAAAACAGTTTGGCAAAGGTTCCATCATGCGGCTCGGATCGAAAGAAGCGATCGTTCCGATCTCGGTGATCTCGACGGGCGCGATTTCATTTGATGCGGCGCTCGGGGTAGGCGGCGTGCCGCGGGGACGCGTGATTGAAATTTTCGGGCCGGAGTCGTCGGGCAAAACGACCATTGCGCTCCAGGTGATTGCCGAAGCGCAGAAAAATGGCGGCATGGCGGCGTTTGTCGACGCCGAGCACGCGCTCGATCCGGGCTACGCCAAGAAGCTTGGGCGTGGACGTGGACAACCTGCTGGTTTCGCAGCCTGACTATGGCGAGCAAGCGCTGGAGATCACCGAGGCGCTGGTGCGCTCGAACGCGATTGACGTGCTGGTGGTCGACTCGGTGGCGGCGCTCGTGCCCAAGGCCGAACTCGACGGCGAAATGGGCGACAGCCACATGGGCCTGCAGGCGCGGCTTATGTCGCAGGCGCTACGGAAACTGACCGGGACAGTGTCGAAGTCGCGGACCAGCCTGATTTTCATCAACCAGATTCGCGAAAAGATCGGCGTGATGTTCGGCAATCCGGAGACGACGACGGGCGGTCGCGCGCTGAAGTTCTATTCGTCGGTGCGCATCGATATTCGGAGAATTGCGGCGATCAAGGAAGGCGACATCGTGACCGGCTCGCGCACACGCGTGAAGGTCGTGAAGAACAAGGTGGCCGCGCCCTTCCGGGAAGCCGAGTTCGACATTCTTTACGGCGAAGGCATTTCGCGCGAAGGAGACCTGCTCGACCTGGCAGTGAACAACAATATTCTCGAGAAGTCGGGATCGTGGTTCAGCTACAAGGGCGAGCGCATCGGTCAGGGGCGGGAGAATGCACGGACGTTCCTGAAAGAGAATAAAGACACGCTGGTGAAGCTGGATGCGGAGGTACGCAAGGCGCTGGGGCTGGTGCCGGCCGCGGCTCCGGTGGCGGCGCCCCCGGCGGCGGCTGCGCCCGGTAGCGGGAAAGTGGCGACTATGCCGGCGACGGCCGAGGCTGCGAAAGTGCCAGCGGCAAGAAGATAGCTGGTCGCAGAGGCACGGGCGCCCCGCCCGTGCCTGCATTTTTCTCGCATCTATTTCGGTTTGATTGCCATTCCTGTTTCTCCCCGCATACAATCTAGGCTTTCCACGATGAGGGTCGCGTGAAGCGAGTCAAGGCTGTCTATCCCGGATCGTTCGATCCTCCCACCAATGGGCATCTCGATTTAATTGAGCGCGGCAGCAAGATTTTTGACGAGCTGATCGTTGCTATCCTGCGCAACCCTGAAAAAGACCCTCTCTTCAGCGTGAACGAACGCCGGCAGATGCTCGAGTCGATGATGGCCGGCTTCGACAACGTCTCCATCGATACCTTCAATGGGCTCACGGTCGACTACGCCCTCCGCGTAGGGGCACAGGCGATTCTGCGAGGCATTCGCGCCATCAGCGATTACGAGTACGAACTGCAGATGGCACTGATGAACCGCAAACTCCAGCCAGGGCTTGAGACCGTTTTCATGATGCCGGCGGCAAAATATTCTTACCTGAGTTCACGACTGGTGCGCGAGGTAGCGCAACTGGGCGGCCCGGTCGATTGCCTGGTCCCGGATCTGGTGGCGCAAAAGTTGCGTGAGAAAATAGATGTGGCGAATAAGTTCGGCGACGCGGGTGTGGAGACGCGCGAGGCAGGGGTGGCAGAACGCGCAACCGCAGAACGGGCAAAACAACGAAAAACTAAACCGAGGAAAAAGAAAGCATGAGTAGTGTATTGAGCGTCATGAGCCGTCCCGTGCATCTGGCGGAGCGCATTAACCGGATCGAACCTTCGGCGACCATGGCCGCGGTGGCGGAAGCGGAAAAGCTGCGCCAGCAGGGCATCGATGTGGTGGACGCGACCGCGGGCGAGCCGCACTTCACAACGCCCGAGCACATTAAGGAAGCGGCCATCGCCGCCATTCGCGGCAATTTTTCGCGCTACACGCCAGTGGGCGGAACTACCGAATTGAAGGACGCGATCATTAAGCGCCATGCGGCCGATTTCGGTTCGGCGTACAAGCGCGAAGAAACTTGCGCTTCCGTGGGCGGTAAGCATGCACTCTTCAATGCGATCTCCGTGCTCGTCGATCACGGCGACGAAGTGATTCTGCCGGTCCCGTACTGGGTTTCGTTTAAAGACATGGTGAATTACGTCGGCGGCAAGTGCGTGCTCCTGAAAGCCGACGAAGCGCACGGCTTCCGCGTGACCGCGCTGATGGTGGCGCGGCTGGTCACGCCGAAGACGAAGCTGATTATTCTCAATTCGCCGTCGAATCCTTCAGGCGCGGTGATGAGTCCTGAAGACATGACCGAGGTTGTGCGGCTCGCCCACGAACGCGGCATCTGGGTGATCTCGGATGAGTGCTACGTGTATCTCAATTACACGGACAAGAATTTTTCGGTGGGGTCACTGAACGAATACCGCGATCAGTTCCTGGTGGTGGGATCGCTTTCGAAAACTTATGCCATGACGGGATGGCGGCTGGGATACACGCTTGGCCCGGCGGCGGTGGTCGGCGCCATGCAGAAACTGCAAAGCCAGCAGACGTCGAATCCGGCGTCGATTGTGCAGAAAGCTGCGGTGGCTGCATTGTCGGGCTCGCAGCAGTGCGTGGCTGATATGCGCGCGGAATATATCCGGCTGCGCGATCACATTGTGAGCGGGCTGAAATCGATCCCGGGAATCACTTGTCAGATGCCGGAGGGCGCATTTTACGCCTATCCGAATGTGTCGGCATTTTTCGGGAAGAGTGGGATCAAGTGCGGCGCCGACGTGGCGCATGGCCTGCTGCACAAGGCGCACGTGGCCACGGTGGCCGGGGAAGGCTTCGGAACGACCGAGCATGTGCGGTTCTCGTATGCGACTTCCATGGAGAATCTGGATAAAGCGCTGGATCGGATGCGGAAGTACTTCGCGGAACTCTAGGAGAGTTTTGCCTCGTGGCGAAGCATTAGAATCATCTTGTGCCGGACGGTCGATTTCGACGCTTACTTCTATCTGCGGTCATCGGAGTTATCTTCGGTGCTGTGGTCACCCCTATAATAGCGGCTCTGTTTCTGGTCGTTGGTACTGGCGGGTTCCGCGGCTTTAGCGTCATGATGTTTGGTTCGCTTGTCCTGATGGCAGCTGTGATCGCCGCACCGATAGGCGCGGCGTGTGGTCTGTTGGCGGGAATTTGGTTGGGCGCCGTGGGATGGAATTGCCGAAGCAGGCTGTTGCTGACAATTCACGGCGCGCTCGCCGGGTTCGTTATAAGCCTGCTGTCTCTTTTTTCTGACTGGTTCCTCCATCGAGCCAGTACAGGCTCGGGAATGAACGTGGCGTTCTTTAGCACGGTATTCCCGCTAGCCGTCGGCAGTTGCGTCGGCGCAGGGGGCGCGGCGTTATTTGGGCGGCTCCTGATGAAGCCTTCCGCTCCTGGCTAGTTCACGATAGAGCAATCTCCATGACCCAACTTTATCCACTCCTGATGTCGCCGATGTTTGACCCGCGACCGTGGGGGACGCTCGACCTCGTCGCCGATTTATCCCAACCACAAGTTCAACGAAAAAATCGGCGAGGCATGGCTTACCGGCGACAATTGCCTGGTTGCGAATGGGTCGCTTGCCAGGCGAACGCTTGCCGACTTGAGCAACGAATTTGGGCCTGAGCTTGTGGGCACGGCGGCTCGCGATTCGCGGCGCTTTCCTCTGCTACTGAAGTTTCTGTTCCCTGAAGAGAACCTTTCGGTACAGGTGCATCCCGACGATGCCACCGCCCACCGCTTCGGCGAGCCTTGGGGAAAGACGGAATGCTGGTATGTGGCCCATGCGCGTCCGGGAGCGCAGATTGCGCTGGGGTTGAAAGCGGGCGTTACGCGAGCGCAGTTCGAGCAGTCGATTCACGAGAAGCGCGCGGAAGAGTTGCTCAATTGGGTGAACGTCTACCAGGGAGAGATGATTTACGTGGCCGGCGGCACAGTGCACACGCTGGGGCCGGGCGCGGTGATCGTTGAAACGCAGCAGCAGTCCGACACGACGTATCGGCTGTATGACTACGGGCGTCCGCGGCCTCTGCATCTGGAGCGTGGCCTTGCATCGGTGAAGGAGCAGGTGGCTTCAGGCAAGGTGATTCGGTCGGCTCCCGTCACGATCAATGGCGGCAAGAACCGGCGGTCAGCGATGATTGTGGCGCCTTACTTTACCGTGGATTTATTCGAGTTGAAGGAATCGCACGAATTTTCCACGCGCGACGAGTCGGACAAGAACTCGGTGCAGATTCTTACCGCTATCGAAGGCTGCGGGATCGTGGAGGTTGCAGGCCTCGCTCCGGTCACGCTGACCAAGGGAGATGCGGTCGTAATTCCAGCGGCCCATGGCGAGTTCACGGTGCGTCCGCAGTGGGCGGTGGAATTTCTGAAAGCATTTGTGCCCGGGACGCCAGCGCCGGAGCCCGCTACGCGTCTCTAAGATCACTCATCACGAAGGAAACACTGGGATGCAACTGGCGACGCTTTGCGCGCTTGTGTCCTCTGTGGTTTAAGCTTTTTGCTGCGAGATGATAGGCTTTGAATGCCTGTGAAGCCGAATCCACATTTCTATCCCGTCATTCTCGCTGGCGGCCGCGGCACGCGGTTCTGGCCACTGAGCCGGAAGCGCCGCGCCAAGCAACTGCTTGCGCTCGACGGCAAGCAGACGATGATCCAGCAGACAGTGGCGCGGCTCTTGCCGCTCGCGCCATCGAAGAGTTTTTGGGTCATCACGAATGACGACCTGCGGCCGGCGATCCTTCGGCAACTGCCCAAACTGCCTTCCAGGCAGGTCGTCGCCGAACCGGCCGGTCGAAATACCGCGCCCGCGATCGGCTTGGCGGCGTTCTTGTTGTTGCGAGCCGATCCCGAAGCGGTGCTCGGGTTATTTCCCTCCGATCACGTGATCGCCGAACCGGAGAAGTTTCGGGCCACGCTGAAGGAAGGCATCGCAATCGCGGACGCCGGTGAAAACATTGTCGTGCTGGGTATCCGCCCCACGCGGCCGGAAACGGGATACGGATATATCGAAGCGGGCCAGCAGTGCAGCGATGGTTCCCGGCGCGTGCTGCGCTTCACCGAGAAGCCAGACTTGGCGCGGGCGCGAAAGTTTCTCGATGCCGGCAATTATTTCTGGAACAGCGGAATGTTCCTGTGGCGTGCGGATACGCTGGCCAATGCGTTGCGCGAACACTTGCCGAAGACAGCGGCAATTCTCGAGAAAATTGCGGCAACTTACGGCACGCGCAGATTCGCAACAACGTTTCAGAAGCTCTATCCGAAATGCGAGAACATCAGCGTCGACTATGCGATTCTCGAGCCGCGTTCAGCAAAAGGCGAAGACGCGGCGCGCATTTTCTGCCTGCCTTCCGATTTCGGCTGGAACGATCTGGGGTCATGGACCGCTCTGCACGAACACCACACGGCGAAAAGCAAGTCCGGTGACGGAGGTCCGGGGCGCTCCGCCGGGAGCTATGCGCTGAATGCCGGCAATAATTATGTGCACGCGCCGGGCAAATTTGTCGCGACCGTCGGCGTCAATAACCTGGTTGTGGTCGTGACCGAGGATGCGTTGCTCATCACCACACTCGATCAATCCCAGGATGTTGGAAAAGTTGTGAAGTATCTGGATGAAAGAAAGCTGGAGAAACTTGTGTAGAAGTCGTTTGTCGCTCGTCGTGGGTCGTTCGGGAGGCCCTGTGATGGCGGCATTTCCACCTGGCCCAACGACTATCGACTAACGCCCAACCACTGACCATGACCGACATTAAATTTGGCACCGACGGCTGGCGCGGCATTATCGCCGATGACTTCACGTTCGAAAACGTTCGCCGCGTGGCGGGCGCAATCTCGTCATATGTCTTGAAGCATGAAGATCTCGCCCGGGGCGTGATTATTGGCTATGACACGCGCTTTGCTTCAGATCGCGCGGCCCGGATCGTGGCCGAGGTAGTAGCGGCCGCGGGGATTCCGGTGCGGCTTTCCATTGATTACGTCCCTACGCCGGCGGTTTCCTTCAACGTGAAAAAATTGGGCGCGGCCGGCGGAGTGATGGTCACTTCGAGCCACAATCCATGGAACTGGAATGGTGTGAAGTTTAAAGCCAAGTTTGGCGGTTCGGCCACGCCCGCGATCATGAAGCTGATCGAAGGAGAATTGGCTGCGGGCGCCATGCCGCGCGGCCAGGCCGCAAAGATCGAAGAGGCCGACCTGAAAGCGGCTTATGTCGAGGGAGTGTGCCAGTTTGCCGACCTCGAATTGATCCGCAAAGCAAACTTCAAATTTGCCATTGACTCGATGTATGGCTCGGGCCGCGGCGTTTTACCGGGAATCTTCGACAACAACGGAATCAGATACGTCGCCATTCGCCAGGACGTGAATCCTCTCTTTCCAGGAATCAATCCCGAGCCGATCGTCCCGCATGTCGCGTTGCTTCAGGAAACCGTCTTGAAAGAAAAATGCCACGCCGGACTGGTTACGGACGGCGATGCGGATCGCATCGGGGCAGTTGCGGAAGACGGCACTTTCGTCGACTCACACAAATGTTTTGCGGTGCTCCTGAACTGGCTGCTGGTGCGCAAGAAATGGCCGGGAGACGTGGTTCGGGCCTTCAACACCACCGGTATGCTCGATCGCATCGCCGCTCGCCACGGCCGTAAATTGCACGAAGTGTCCATTGGCTTCAAATACGCAGCCGATTTGATGATGGAGCGGGAAATTCTGATCGCGGGAGAAGAATCCGGGGGCATCGGATACGGGCGTTTTCTGCCGGAGCGTGACGGCATCTTAAATGCCTTGCTGCTCGCAAATGTGATGGCGGAGGAACGCAAGCCGCTTGGCCAGTTGGTCACCGATCTGCAACGCGAATATGGTGCGCACTATTACGGTCGCCGCGATCTGCATATTTCGGACGAGCTAAAGAATGGGGCGGTGCGGCGCGCGGGCGATGCGGCAACAACCCGAATGGGGCGGTACCGAGTGATCCGCAAAGAAAATCGCGATGGGATAAAGCTTTTTTTGGACGCTCCGAAGAACGGCAATGGCGCCGATGCCTGGGTTTTGTTCCGCGCCTCGGGAACCGAGCGGCTGTTGCGTGTCTATGTGGAGGCCGCAACTCCCGAACTGGTGACGGAAATTCTGGAAACGTCTGAACGTTTCTCGTTAGAGGCGTAGTAGTCGCCGAGCTGAATGAAGCTGTGCTCGATGCATTTTACCCACCAGACACTCGCGTGGGCCAAGCACTTTCGCGTCTGGCGGGCCCTCAAACACGATAAGATAATAGGTAAACCTTGGGGTCCATGAGCACCACAGAAACCGTAACGCAGCCAGTCCATTCATCCGATTCGCCGGAGTCACGCCGTTACAACCGCATCAAGCGGTGGATGAGCTTCGCCGATACCGCCATCGGATTCGGGCTGCTCATTGTGCTGCTTGCGACCGGATGGACGGGTACTTTGCGCGATTGGGCGTACCGTGGTGCCGCGCAAAACTACACCTTCGCCGTCTTCCTGTATGTGCTGATGCTGATGCTGATCACCAAGGTGATCGGTTTGCCGCTGGAGTTCTACGGGTTCCGGCTCGAGCATCGATTTCATCTCTCCAACCAGCGTCTGCGCTCGTGGGTCTGGGACGAAGTTAAAGGCCTGCTGATCGGACTGGTTCTGGCCAGCGTCGTGGTTGAGTTGATCTATCTCTTGCTGCGCCAGAATCCGCAGTATTGGTGGCTGATTGCGTGGGCCGTGTTCATGGGGCTATTTGTACTGTTCGCGCAATTGGCTCCTGTTGTTCTTTTTCCGGTTTTCTACAAGTTTGAGCCCCTCGATAACGAAGAACTGAAACGCCGCCTGATCGTGCTGAGCGAGCGCGCCGGAACGCGCGTACGCGGTGTATACAAGTGGAATCTGTCGGAAAAGAGTAAAAAGGCGAATGCCGCGCTCACTGGCCTTGGCGCAACGCGCCGCATTATTCTCGCCGACACATTGCTCGATCACTATTCCGACGACGAAATCGAGGCGGTGCTGGCGCACGAACTCGGCCACCACGTCCACCGGCACATCCTGAAGAGCATCTTCGTGCAGGCCGGAATTACGCTGATCGGTTTCTGGCTGGCGAATACCGTTCTGCATTACGCCGTAGAGCGGCGTGACATGTTTGCATCGCTCTCCGATTTTGCGAACCTTCCTCTGTTGATCCTCGTATCCACCGTCCTGTCCCTGCTTCTTATGCCGGCATTGAATGCTTATTCGCGCTTCAACGAGCGGCAGGCTGATCGTTACTGCTTCGAGTCAGTGGCGAGTGTTGAGCCGTTTATCTCGTCGATGAACAAACTAGCCGAGCAGAACCTCGCCGAGAAAACGCCTTCACGCTGGGTGGAGTGGCTGTTTCATTCGCATCCGGCGATTGCAAAGCGCGTGGCCGCGGCCCAGACCTGGGCCCGAGTGCACTAGAGATTGCAGACTTTAGAGGTCAGATTGCAGAAGTAAAAAGTCAGAAGTGAGATTGGGAAAGTGAGACCTGCTAGCTCTTCCGCAGAATCTCTTCTACCCGCCTTAAGTCCTCCTCGGTGTCGACTCCCACGGTGTCAAATGGCGTTTCCGCTACGTAAATCGTCGTCCCGTTTTCGAGAAAGCGCAATTGCTCCAGTCGCTCACTGCGCTCCAGTGACGAGTCCGGCCAGCTTACGAACTTGTCGAGCGCGGCTTTGCGGTAAGCGTAAAACCCGAGATGCTTGTAGTAAGGCGGATGAATGCCATCGCGGTCATGAGGGATCGTGGCACGGGAGAAATAGAGCGCTCGTCCCATGCCATCGGTGACGACCTTGACCGCGCTCGGGTTGTTTACGTCGACTTCGGCCGCCGGCGTCTTCAGCGTTCCGACTTCGACGGTCGAGTCGTGCATCAGATCGATCAGAGTCTCGATATGCTCGGGTCGCGTGAGAGGCTCGTCGCCCTGTACGTTGAGATAAACATCAGCCTGAACGGAATTTGAGATCTCATGGACGCGTTCAGTCCCGGATCGGTGGGCGGGCGATGTCATTCGAACGTTGAAGCCGAGGTCCTCGCAGAACGCGCGTATTTCGTCCGAGTCCGTAGCTACGATGATGCTGCCCAGTGTTGCCGACCGCTGCACGCCTCGGTAAACCCACGCCAGCAGCGGCACGCCGGCGATCTCGCGCAGCATTTTGCGCGGCAGGCGGGTTGAGGCGAGCCGCGCCGGGATGACGGCTACGACGTTCATGCAAAACAGTGTCGCACGCCAACCGCGCGATTTGACAGTGCAATCGTCGCTGTCTCACAACCCTTTCGAGAGTTACTGGCGCCGAGTATTTGCTCCCATTGCAACTTTTCGCGGCACATTGCAATTGCTTTCATCTTTGCGACTCCGGAAAAATTGGTGTAGTATTCGCTCCGCATCTGCGGTAATGACCCTATAGAAAAAAGTGTTGCCACGAATATATTGACTTATTCGTTCGCGGACCCCTCAGGAAGTGATGCCCTCGATAAGGATCGTACTGGTCGATGATCATGAGGTAGCAAGGCGTGCCCTTCGCTCCGTTCTGCGGACGAATCCAAACCTCCAAGTAATGGGCGAGGCGTCGGAGGGTAAAGAAGCTGTGAAGAAAGTCGAAGAGCTGAAGCCCGATATTGTTCTGTTGGATATCGGGCTTCCGGACATGAGCGGCATCGAGGTTGCTTCAGGCATTCGAAGCCTTTCCCCCGAGTCGCGAATCATTTTCGTAAGCCAGCACATATCGATCCCTCTGGCAAAAGACGCTTTGCGCGGTGGCGCGTATGGATACGTGGTCAAGTCCGATGCCGGCCTCGACTTGTTGGCTGCAATCGAGGCCACGTACGCCGGCCGGACTTTCGTAAGTCGCACCTTAAACGCCATGGGCTGGACTTGGCCGTGATCTCGAGACCCGCCTTTCCCCTGATACGTTGATTATCTAGCCTACAGAAAACACTGTAGAGCCTTGCTTAGCTTTTTCTGGTATCCATTCCCTATGGCACTCCACCTCTCCTGATTTCTGTGCCCTTTGACTGGGCCCGACGGAGTGCTCATGGACTGCCTCGCCAGCAGTCTCTCCTTTCCACGTTACCGTGAAGTGGGGTCAAAAATTCGATTGAGCAGGATGGGAAGGGCTGCCCCGTCTGCACGGCTCCTTGTTTGGGGGAGAAGATGAGAAAGAATCGCACCGCAACAACCGCCCAAGGCAATGGCGGGACCGTGATGGTAGGCGAGCAAAACGCCAACGGGCCAACCGTCGTTGAACAGAATTCTGCCGCACAGAATAACGGTCACTCGAAGGGCGAGGCCTCGCCTGACCTGGTTGCGATTCTGGCGAGCCTGCAAACCTTGCGTGACGGAGACTTTTCGGTGCGCTTGCCCGGCTCCTGGGTTGGGCTGGCCGGGAAAATCGCGGATACGTTCAATGACATTGCGGCGGCCGATCAGAAGATGGCTCTCGAACTTAAACGGCTCGGCCAGGTCGTCGGCAAACAGGGCAAAACACGCGAGCGGGCGAGGTTCTACGAATCGCGTGGGTCCTGGGGCGACATGGAGTCCTCGGTCAATACGCTGGTTGAAGATCTACTGCGGCCGACGACTGAAGTCACGCGCGCGATCTCAGCCGTGGCGCAAGGGAATTTGACGCAGACCGTGCGACTCGAAGTCGACGGCCGGCCGCTGGAAGGCGAGTTTTTGCGTTCCGCAGAAATCGTGAACACCATGATTCAGCAGCTTGGCGTGTTTACGGCCGAAGTGACGCGCGTGGCCCGCGAGGTCGGGACTGATGGCAAACTCGGCGGACAGGCACAAGTGCCGGGCGTCGCGGGAACGTGGAAGGACCTCACGGATTCGGTCAACTCCATGGCCAGCAACCTGACCGGCCAGGTGCGAAACATCGCCGAGGTAGCAACCGCCGTGGCCAGCGGCGACTTGTCGCGCAAGATCACGGTCGATGTGCGCGGCGAAATTCTCCAGCTCAAAGAAGCCATCAACACCATGGTGGACCAGCTGCGATCGTTCGCTTCCGAAGTTACGCGCGTAGCCCGCGAAGTTGGTACCGACGGCAAACTCGGCGGACAAGCCGTGGTGCCCGGCGTGGCTGGAACCTGGAAGGACCTGACGGATTCGGTCAACGCGATGGCCGGGAACCTGACGGCACAGGTGCGAAATATCGCCGAGGTGACGACGGCTGTGGCCCGCGGCGACCTGTCGCGCAAAATCACGGTCGACGTGAAGGGCGAAATTCTCGAACTCAAAGACACCATCAACACCATGGTGGACCAGCTGAACGCGTTTGCCGGAGAAGTGACGCGCGTTGCCCGCGAAGTCGGAACCGAAGGCAAACTCGGCGGCCAGGCGCAGGTGCCCGGCGTCGGAGGCACGTGGAAGGACCTCACCGACAACGTGAACTTCATGGCCAGCAACCTGACTGGCCAGGTCCGAAACATTGCCGAGGTCGCATCGGCCATCGCCAGCGGCGACTTGTCGCGCAAAATTACGGTGGATGTGCGCGGCGAAATTCTCCAGCTCAAGGAAACTTTGAACACGATGGTGGACCAGCTCAACCGGTTCGCCGGCGAAGTGACCCGTGTAGCGCGCGAAGTCGGAACCGAAGGGCGTCTTGGTGGTCAGGCCAATGTGCCTGGTGTCGCGGGCACGTGGAAGGACTTGACCGACTCGGTGAACTCGATGGCAGGCAACCTGACCGGCCAGGTGCGAAATATCGCCGAAGTAACGACGGCCGTGGCACGCGGTGACTTGTCGCGCAAGATCACGGTCGATGTCAAAGGCGAAATTCTCGAACTCAAGAACACCATCAACACGATGGTGGACCAGCTCAACGCATTTGCCGGCGAAGTGACGCGCGTGGCCCGCGAAGTGGGAACGGAAGGAAAACTCGGCGGGCAGGCGCAGGTGCCCGGCGTTGGCGGCACCTGGAAGGATCTCACCGACAACGTTAACTTCCTGGCCAGTAACTTGACCGGCCAGGTGCGCAATATCGCAGAGGTCACGACAGCGGTGGCTCGAGGCGACCTGTCGCGCAAGATCACGGTTGATGTGAAAGGCGAAATTCTCGAACTGAAGGACACCATCAACACGATGGTCGACCAGCTCCGGTCGTTCGCGTCAGAAGTGACGCGCGTAGCCCGCGAGGTGGGAACCGACGGCAAACTCGGCGGACAGGCGCAGGTGCCCGGCGTTGCTGGAACCTGGAAGGATCTCACGGACTCGGTCAATTCGATGGCCAGCAACCTCACCGGCCAGGTTCGAAACATCGCTGAAGTTTCGACGGCCATCGCCAGCGGAAACCTCTCGAAGAAAATCACGGTGAACGTCAGCGGCGAGATCCTGCTGCTGAAAGAAACCATCAATACGATGGTGGACCAGCTCAACGCGTTCGCCGGAGAAGTAACGCGTGTGGCCCGCGAAGTTGGAACCGAAGGGCGTCTCGGTGGTCAGGCGAACGTTCCCGGTGTCGCCGGCACGTGGAAGGACTTGACCGATTCGGTGAACTCGATGGCCGGCAACTTGACTGGCCAGGTGCGAAACATCGCCGAAGTAACGACGGCCGTGGCCCGCGGTGACTTGTCGCGCAAGATCACGGTCGACGTGAAGGGCGAGATTCTCGAACTCAAGAACACCATCAACACGATGGTGGACCAGCTCAACGCATTTGCCGGCGAAGTGACGCGCGTGGCACGCGAAGTCGGGACGGAAGGAAAACTCGGCGGGCAGGCGCAGGTGCCCGGCGTTGGCGGCACCTGGAAGGATCTCACCGACAACGTGAACTTCATGGCCAGCAACCTTACCGGACAGGTGCGAAACATCGCGGAGGTTGCAACGGCTATCGCCAACGGCGATTTGTCAAAGAAGATCACGGTCGACGTGCGCGGCGAAATCTTACAGCTCAAAGAAACGCTGAACACGATGGTCGAGCAGTTGCGATCGTTCGCCGCCGAAGTAACGCGCGTGGCTCGCGAAGTTGGCTCCGAAGGCCGTCTCGGCGGTCAGGCGAACGTCCCAGGCGTCGCTGGAACGTGGAAGGATTTGACCGACTCGGTCAACGCCATGGCCGGCAACTTGACCGCGCAGGTACGTAACATCGCCGAAGTGACGACGGCTGTGGCTCGCGGTGATCTCTCGCGCAAGATCACGGTCGACGTGAAGGGAGAAATTCTCGAACTGAAGAACACCATCAACACGATGGTGGACCAACTCAACGCATTCGCCGCGGAAGTGACACGCGTGGCCCGCGAAGTCGGCACCGACGGCAAACTCGGAGGCCAAGCCAAAGTGCCGGGCGTCGCCGGAACGTGGAAGGACTTGACGGATAACGTCAACGTCATGGCCGCGAACCTCACCGAACAGGTGCGCGGCATCGTGAAGGTTGTGACCGCCGTCGCCAATGGTGAGCTGACCAAGAAGCTCACCGTCAACGCGAAGGGCGAAGTAGCGGCGCTCGCGGAAACGATCAACAACATGACCGACACGCTGGCGACGTTCGCGGATCAGGTAACAACGGTAGCGCGCGAAGTCGGCGTGGAAGGCCGCCTTGGCGGACAGGCGAACGTGCCCGGCGCCGCCGGAACCTGGAAGGACTTGACCGGGAACGTCAACCTCCTAGCCGACAACCTGACGAACCAGGTGCGCGCCATCGCCGAAGTTGCGACCGCCGTGACGAAGGGCGACCTGACGCGATCAATTCAGGTGGAAGCCAGCGGCGAGGTCGCCGAACTCAAAGACAACATCAATACCATGATCAACAACCTCCGCGGCACGACGGAGCGCAATACGGAACAAGATTGGCTGAAGACGAATCTCGCGCGCTTTACCGGCATGTTGCAAGGGCAGCGCGATCTGACGACGGTCGGACGCATGATGCTCTCCGAACTGGTGCCGCTGGTGAACGCACAACAAGGCGTGATTTACCAGATGGAATCGGAGGAAGAAGCGGGGATGGTACTGCTCTCCGCATTTGCATCGGATGGTCCCGACGGTCACCTGAAACGGTTGAATCTGGGCGAGGGATTGATCGGGCAATGCGCTGCCGAAAAGCGGCGCATGCTGATCAACGATCTGCCCCCGAATACGGTCCCCATTCGCTCGGGACTGTTCGAAGCTGTGCCGCGCAACGTAATCGTCCTGCCGGTGCTCTTTGAAGACAGCGTCAAAGCGGTCATCGAGCTCGCCTCATTGAACAACTTTACGGCGTCGCACCTCGCGTTCCTTGAGCAGCTCACGGCCAGCATCGGCATCGTGCTGAACAGTATCGAAGCGACGATGCAGACGGAAAGCCTGCTCAAGCAATCGCAGCAGCTCGCTACGGAATTGCAGACTCAACAACGCGAGCTGCAGCAGACCAACGAGCAGCTGGCGCAAAAAGCGCAACAGCTCGCCGAACAGAACGTCGAAGTCGAACGCAAGAACCAGGAAATCGAGCAGGCCCGCCGCGCTCTCGAAGAGAAAGCCAAAGAGCTGGCGCTCACCTCGAAGTACAAATCGGAATTCCTGGCCAACATGTCGCACGAGTTGCGCACGCCGCTCAACAGTATTCTCGTGCTGGGCCAGCAGCTCGGAGACAATCCGGAGGGAAACCTGTCCGCAAAGCAAGTCGAATTTGCGCGCACCATTCACGGCGCGGGTACGGACTTGCTCAACCTCATCTCCGACATTCTCGATCTTTCCAAGATCGAGTCGGGCACGGTTTCAGTCGAAGCCGAGGAAATTTTCTTCGGCAGCGTGCTCGAGATGGTCGCCCGGCCGTTCCGGCACGAGGCTGACAACCGCAAACTCACGTTTGAGGTTGCGACCGATCAACATCTCGCGCGCAGCATGGTGACGGACTCGAAACGCTTGCAGCAGGTGCTGAAGAACCTCCTCTCGAATGCTTTCAAGTTCACGGAAGAAGGCGGCGTTCGGTTGACGGTGTCTCCGGCCAAGAGCGGGTGGTCGCACGATCATCCGATCCTGGGCAGCGCTGCATCGGTAATCGCCTTCGAGGTGGCCGACACCGGCATCGGTATTCCCGCAGAGAAGCAACGCATCATCTTCGAGGCCTTTCAGCAAGCAGACGCAGGGACGAGCCGCAAGTACGGCGGAACCGGACTGGGCCTTGCGATCAGCCGCGAGCTTGCCAACTTGCTCGGTGGAGAGATTCAGTTGAGCAGCTTGCCTGGTCACGGCAGCACGTTCACTCTTTACCTGCCGCAAACCTATGTGGGTCCATCGGCGGTTGCGGTTCCGGAAAGAACTTCGCCGACGCTTCCGGTACAACTCGCCAAGCTGACTGTATCGGAACAACCAATCGAAGCTGTACCTGACGATCGCGAAAATCTCGGCCCACAGGATTCGGTGCTGCTGATCGTCGAAGACGATCCGCACTATGCTCGCGTGCTGTGCGACCTGTCGCGCGACAAGGGCTTTAAAGTCCTTGTTGCAAGGCGTGGCAGCGAAGCGCTGTCGCTTGCACACGAATTCCATCCGGCCGCTATTTCACTGGATGTTTTCCTGCCCGACATGCTGGGGTGGACCGTTCTGAACCACTTAAAGCAGGATCCGGCCACGCGGCACATTCCGGTGCAGATGCTCACTCTCGACGAGGATCGGCACCACGGGCTCGCCCGCGGCGCATTCTCGTTCGTGACGAAGCCGACAACCCCGGAAGGCCTGGAAGCGGCGCTGACCCGGCTGAAGGAGTATGCAACGCCGCGACGCAAGCGGCTGCTGGTTGTGGAAGACAATCCCGCCGAGCAGCTCAGTATCAGGGAATTGCTCGGCTACGACGACATCGACGTGACCACGGTTTCGACCGGCGCGGAAGCATTGGAGGCGGCCGAAGCACAGAGCTTCGATTGTGCCGTCCTCGACCTGCGCTTGCCGGATATGTCGGGCTTCGAAATTCTCGAACGCTTCCGCGACAATCCCGCGATGAGCGATTTGCCGGTGGTGGTGTTCACGGGGCGCGAGCTTTCCTCCGAAGAAGATGCTCAACTCCATACTCTGGCGCGGAGCGTAGTCGTAAAGAATGTGGAGTCGCCGGAGCGGCTGCTCGACGAAACCGCGCTCTTCCTGCACCGGATCGTTTCTGACCTTCCCGTCGAAAAACAGAGAATGCTTGACCGGTTGCATCGTTCCGATGACGCGCTGATCGGCAAGAAAGTGCTGGTCGTCGACGATGACGTGCGCAACATCTTTGCGCTCAGCAGCGTGCTGGAACGGCGCGGCATGAGCGTGCTGACGGCCGGAACGGGCCGCCAGGCAATCGAACTGCTCGAGTCGACGCCGGATGTCGCGATCGTGCTCATGGACATCATGATGCCCGAAATGGATGGCTACGAAACCATGCAGGTCATCCGCCAGAAATCGGCGCTGCGGCGTTTACCGATCATCGCGCTGACGGCGAAGGCGATGAAGGGTGATCGCGAAAAGTGTCTGGAGGCGGGCGCATCGGAATATTTGGCGAAACCAGTCAACACGGATCAGTTGCTGGCCGCGCTTCGAACCTGGTTGCACAGATAGTGTGGGGGTCGTCCCGCCCGCCGGGATGACGCGCTTCCGGCGGGCGGATCGAGAGGGAATACGATGAGCAAACACGAGAAGGTCAACATTCTGATGGTGGACGATCAGCCGTCAAAGCTGCTGACTTACGAGGTCATGCTGGCTGAGTTGGGAGAAAATCTCATCAAGGCCAATTCCGGCAGGGAAGCTCTCGAATTGCTGCTGAAGAATGACGTTGCCGTCGTGCTTATGGACGTCAGCATGCCAGAGATGGACGGGTTCGAGCTCGCGGGGATGATCCGGCAGCACCCGCGATTTCAAAGGATTGCAGTGATTTTCATCTCGGGCGTGCACCTGACGGATATGGATTACCTGAAGGGATATCAGCGGGGAGCGGTCGATTACATCTCCGTTCCCGTCGTCCCGGAACTTCTGCGGGCCAAGGTCAGCGTGTTTGCCGAATTGCATCGGCGTGCGCAACAACTGGAGACGCTGAACAACGAACTGCGGCGGCTCTCCAGTCGTCTGATGACCGCGCAGGATGAAGAGCGGCGTCGCTTTGCGCGCGATCTGCACGACGATATCGGGCAGGAGCTTGCCGCCGCCAAAATGATGCTGGATGGATTATCTCAACTCCCGGCGATGAAAAACGAACCGGCGGTTGGCGAGGCGAGCGAGATGATCGATCGCGCCATTCAGCAAGTCCGGAGCATGTCATACCTGCTGCATCCCCCGCTGCTCGACGAAGGCGGGCTCTCTTCGGCGCTGCGCTGGTTGCTCGAAGGCATGGGCGAGCGGAGCGGCATCGAGACTTCTTTGACTGTGCAGCCGAACGATTTCCCGCGGCTTTCAGCCTCGCTCGAACGCGCCGTCTTCCGCATCGTGCAGGAGGCGCTGACCAACGTGCTGCGCCATTCGCGCGCCCAAAAAGCTTGCGTGACCCTGACCCAGAAAGAGCGCGGTCTTTTGCTTTCCGTGCAGGATAACGGCAAAGGCATAGGCGAGCAGACCTCGCAAATGCAGCCTGGCAGTATCGGTATCGGCCTTGGAGGAATGCGGGAGCGCGTGCGCGAGTTTGGCGGAGAATTGCGGATCGTCAACGGGAACCCAGGCACGATCGTGGAAGTCAGTATCCCGGCCGCGATTCCGGCTGCATCGCAGTTAACGCTCGCGACCGCTTGAAGCGGAACGTTGGAGGCTTTCGCGAGGCGCTATTGCCTCCTCAGTGCCGCGGATGGGCAACTCCCTTTCATGAGCTAGCGCTTTTCCATTGGTGGTGTTGCGGGGCGTTGCGACGAAGGCATATTCTGCATTTATAGATGTGCTGTGTGGTGCTTCCGCAAAAAGGTTGAGGCAGCGATTTCTTGGCTAAATCCCAAGCCGTGCAAGCGCATAAATCATAAATAATGACTCCAGAAACTGAAATAATGCGGTCGCAGGCCTCTTGTGCATTTTGATGTTTGCACTGACTGTCGCTTTCCCACCCTTTGTTCTGCCTATTCCGTTCTGACGCACGAACAGGTCGTGGACTTGCTTTGGAAGGACGATATTCAACCGTTGCTGCTGAAGCGGTATCCTGCCTCGACCCCGGACGACCTGCGCCATGCACATGCTTTTGCCTACGGAGGCTCTCTTGTGCAAGACATGGGATATTACCCGTTCGGAAGCAAGAATTTCAGCGACCTTACCCACTACGTGCGAAGCGGGGACTTCATCGTCAATCTCATTAACGACTCGACGGACCTCAACGAATACGCCTTCGCGCTCGGCGCGCTGTCGCACTACTCTGCTGACAATATCGGCCATCCAACCGTCAATCGCGCGGTGGCGCTGGAATTCCCGAAGCTGCAAAAGAAGTTTGGCACCGAAGTCACGTACGAAGACAATCCCAAGGCTCACATCCGCGTGGAGTTCGGCTTCGACATGACCCAGGTGGCCAAAAATCATTACACCTCGGACCGCTATCACGACTTCATTGGCTTTGAGGTTTCAAAGCCCCTGTTGGAGCGCGCCTTTCAGGATACGTACGGTGTTCCCCTCAACGACGTCATGACGAATGAAGATCTGGCCATTGGAACTTTTAGGCGCACGATCGGCAAGATTATCCCCGAAATGACGCGAGTGGCGCTGGTGGCGCGTAAAAAGGAGATTGTCAAAGAAACACCCAACTTCAACGCGAGGAAGTTTCGCTACAATCTGTCACGCGCGAACTACCAGAAGGAATGGGGCAAAGGCTATCGCCGGCCGGGCTTCGGCACTCGCGTGCTGGCGTTCTTTCTCAAGATTGTTCCGAAGGTCGGGCCGTTTAAAGCCGTCGACTTCAAGATTCCGACGCAGCAGACCGAAGACATGTACGTTGCCAGCGTCAATCACACACTCGACAACTACAAGAGCCTTCTGCAAGAGACAAATTCAAAGAAGCTATCGCTCCTGAATACCGACTTCGACACCGGAAGAATAACGCGCGCTGGCGAATACAAACTGAGCGACAAAACCTATGCCTACCTGCTCGACAAACTCGCGGGACATAATTTCGAAAACATCTCTCCCGAACTGCGCGCAAATATTCTTGCCTTTTACGCAGACCCCAAAGCTCCGCTCTCGACCGAGCAAGACGGGGCAGCATGGCAAAAGACCCAGCATCAGTTGCAAAAATTAAGAGATCAAGGCCAGACGGAATCTCCTCACGAGAAAGCGGCGCCTACCTCTTAGCACCGTCACGCCTCTCAAGTCCGTTCTCATTTGGCAATCGGAACCGGTTCATCGATGTGCGGCAGGTTGAATTTCACCCTAACCGTTTTAATCTCGAATGGCTTGCTATGCACGGTCACCACGCCTCCCTGCATGGAGAGGTCGCCGATCGGGCGCTCCATCAGGTCCGCATCCTGTGCACTCGCAGCACCGGGCGGAAGCTGAATCTTGACTTCTGTGTCGCGACCTGCCCACTCATAAAAACGAAGGATTATGCTGTCGTCATCTTCCGCTTTTTTCATTGCGGTCAAAACCACATTCTCCGGTGTCACGTTCACGAAACGCATGTTCACCGAGGCAATGCCCCTTCGTGTCTTTCGGTCTGCATGGCAAGCAGCTTGTAGTTAAGCTCGTACCCCTGCCGCACCGTGAGTGCCTCGCGCCAGCTTCCCGCGTGGGGATAGAGTGAGTAAGTGAATTCGTGATGGCCTTCATCGGCGTGCGGGTCGGGCCATTCGGGCGAGCGGAGCAGCGAAAGCCGCAGCACATTGCCCTTGGCATCGTAGCCATACTTGCTGTTGTTCAGCAGGCTGAAGCCATGCTTGTCATCCGAGATGTCAGCCCAGCGCATCCCCGGGACCTCGAACTGAGCTTTTTCTGCCGGCGTGTTGCGCGTGGTCGGCCTCTCGACTGAGCCGTAAGGAATTTCGTAAGTCGCCTTGTCGCTGTGCGCGCTGACCGGAAACGCAACCTTCAGCAGAATGTGCTTTTCGTGCCACTCCACCTGCATGTTGACGTCGACCCGCGGACTCCCAGCGTCGAGCGTGACGTCTTGAATGAACGTCGAATTCTGGAAGTGTTTCTTGATTCGGATGATCGCGCGCAGCGGCCCGTTCTCGAGCAGCTTCACTTCATCGGCCTGATCGAGGTCCCATTTGTGTTCCTCAAAGTTGGCATCAATATTCCAGGCATCCCAGCGCTCCGGCTTATCGACGAAGGCTTGCAGCAGATTGCCGCAGATTCTATCTTTCGGGCCGCCCGTATCGGTTTCGGCAGGGGCAAGCGCCTCCTGATGGTTGCGCTTGTCGAAGAGGCTGGTCATGCATCCGGTGCGCGGATCGATTTTCACACGAATTAATGCGTTCTCAAGCGTGTCGGCCGTCGCCTGTAGATCCGACCGGTCACGCTCTGTCCCGGGGGCCTCGCGCACAAAATATGTTTTGTACCCGAGCGCGGGAGTCGCTGCCTGGAGCAGGAAATGCGCGCGGTGCGTGGCCGGGTCGATACTCAGTAATTGCGACTTGGCCTCTTTCCCGGCGGCGTCCGTCACGCGAACGGATTGCGCTCGTCCGGGCAATTGCATCTCCGCCTCAACCACTCCTGTTCGTCCCCAAGACAGCGAATTAAAGACGATCAACGGTGCCCCGCCGCCCGTCGTGTTGACGTGCGCCGCGATTTCGCTCAGAGAATCTTCAATCACGTTGTTGCCAAATAGCCGCACGTCCTCGAGATTGCGGCGGGCGTCCAGATAATTTACGCCAATGCCCGAGCCCGGCATGATGTCGTGAAAGTCGTCGAACAGCAGTCGCTTCCACGCGCGATTCATCCCCTCTTGCGGATAAAACTTTCCATCCAGCATGGCGAGCGCCCCAAATTTCTCGGCGTTCAGCATGACTTCTTCACTGTGCCGGATGCGCTGTTTCGTCTCCGCTTGGGTGGTAAACACACCGCGGTGATATTGAAAATAAAGTTCGCCATTCCACGTTGGCACGTCCATGCTGGGCAGTTTCCTGCCAAGGTCGTCAAAAAAGGCAGACGCCGTGCCCAGCTCCAGTTTCGGATAAATCGTGTCCGGCGACATCAACTCGGCAGCGTTGTCGAGCATCTCGCGCGTCGGTCCGCCGCCGTGATCGCCGACGCCGTAAAGATGCAGCATCTCGGGCGTGTCGTTGAGCTTCGGACCATAAATCGCAGGCGCCCACACAGACAGATCTTTTGCCATGACCGGTCCTTCAATACCCGACGCATAGTCGTGGGGAAAATAGGTCAGCAAGCGGCTGCCATCTGGCGCCTGCCACCAGAAACAGCTTGTAGGGAAACGTGGTGAATTCGTGCGCCCAGAGCAGTTTCTGCGTGACGAAATAATCCATCCCCGACTTCTTATAAATCTGGGGCAGCTGCCAGTTGTAGCCAAATGAATCCGGATTCCATCCGATCTTTACGTCAACACCAAACCGGCTCTGGAAGTAACGTTTGCCGATCAAAATCTGGCGCGTCAGGGATTCGCCGTCCGGCATGTTCAGGTCGGGTTCGACCCACATTCCGCCGATCACCTCCCATCGGCCTTCGCGAACGCGCTGCTGAATTTCCTTGAACATGGCAGGATATTTTTCTTCGATCCACTCGTAGGTCCGCGCTGACGACATGGTGAACTTGAAGTCGGGATACTCACGCATCAGATCGAGCACGCTTTGGAATGTGTTGCGCACAACTTCGACTGTTTCCGTCCATGGCCACAGCCATGCCATGTCGATGTGGGAATTGCCGGCAGCGTGAATGGTGAATTGCCGCAACCACGGCTTCAGGGCCGCGAGTTTCGTCTGGGCCGCGCTCAATGATTGATCGAACGCCGCCTGATCGCCGCGTTCGAGAGGCGAAAAATCTATCGTCTTGATCGCTGCCTCGAGCAGTTCCTGTCTTTCCGCCTTGCCATCTTCGTAGGCCGCGACCATCGGCTGCGCCGAGAGCAACTCCATGCGGATGAACGCCGGATCGGGCCGGTTCGAAGGTGGATGAATCGTGAGCTCGCTCTCGAAAATGCCGGTTTTCCCGGTAGAGCAATTGATGCGCACCGCAACCAGAAATTTTTGCCCGGGCTGCGCGTTCTCCGTCAGCAGAATCGGCTGCTGCATGTCTTCATCGCCGCGATAAATAATGCCCCCATTCACAAAAACGGTGAGCATCTCGGCGTCGTCACTGCGAATGACCAGCTTGAGGTCAACCCGCGCACCATGGAGGGCGTAGCCGTTCACTTTCTCGGGAATCTCAATCCACCGCCGCAGCACGCGGGGACCGGTCTCCCATTCCTCCCGCACTTTGAGTGGCTGCCAGTTGCTGTCATCGAGACTCATGTCTTCCGGATGCGGCAAGTCCGAATGAAAACGCCAGTCGGGAAGCGGTACCGTTACCAGCGATTGCAACCGGTCAAGCGTGGCCTTGTAAGGATCTGCAGGCGGATTAGTTGTCGAGGGCTGCGCAAGAGCAGACAGAGCAAAGCAACAAAGAATGAAAGAGCAGGTGAGGAGTTTCTTCATGACGCAAACATCATACTGCGAGGGGAAGGCAGTTTCTTCTTATAAGGACTACGGCAAATAACTTAGATTTGACTTTTTGTGAGAACTGTTTGTGTTATGTTATGTGGCAAGTATTTTTCCTCCAGTCAGGGTTTATACGGCTTTGGTGCCTATTGGCCTCTTCATGGGTCCGACAAAATCTCCGCGCACCAGCCTCGGCTGAAATATCGCCTGCTTTCCATTCTCAGCGCTCGGGCCGGACACCCGTCATCATTTTGTTTTCCATAGTCGCATTCGGCACAGTACTGATTATGGCCGTCAGAGGGCCGGTCGGATGGGATGCACAGGTTTGCCGGAAGGCGATCCAATCTCTCCGTCTGGGCGCAGACCCTTATGCCACAGGTCTCACCGAACTGCACGCGGTTCAAAACGATCCCGGCACACGTCGGGCCCAGGCGCGTTCTCTTTACGCCTACCCCCCGCTTACGCTGCCCTTGCTTCGGTTGCTGGCTCGACTCCCGAACGGGCTTTTGGTGATTTTTTTCTGGATGACGCTGACGGGTGGAGTTCTTCTCCAATTAAGCGCGGGCTTTCGCTTGGCAAGTGAAGACGAACGTCGATGGCTGGCGTTCTTGCTTCCCGCCGTCGCTTTTTTCCCCGGGCTTATCACCGACGATGCTCTTCTGAGTGGAAACCTTGCCTACATACTTTACGGGCTGATTTTGACGGCTGCGGTACCCGGCTGGAAGCATGGACGCTGGATTTGGTTCTACCTCGCGGTGCTCGCCGCGTCAGTCTTCAAAGCGCCAATGCTGACCTTGCTTGCATTCCCGGTGTTGGTGGGCAAACGCCAGCGCTACCCCTCCGCTGGCACGGCAGCGATTGGGTTGCTCATTATCGCCGCCCAGGCTCGCCTTTGGCCCGACCTGTTTCGCGAGTATCTGGCCACCACGCGCGTGATGTTTGATGTCGGTCACGATTTTGGATATGGGCCCGTCGGGGTCCTCGGACAAGGGTTGTGGAATGAGGGGCTGCCCTACTCGTCCCAGACCATCATGCTGTACCTGGCCTTCGCGGGTACGATTGGGCTTATTCTGCTGTTCTTCTCCTACCAGGCCCGCGAAGAAACGTTGTCGCGCGATCTCTGGCTCCCTGTCGCACTGGTGGGTACGTTTCTGCTGAATCCGCGCATCATGAAATATGATATGGCCCCCATTACGATTCCCATGTTGTTGATTGCGTGGCGGGGATTGCGCGCGTTCTTGCACAAGCGGTCCAATCCCTATCCCTTCGCGGCCGCGCCCTCAAGTCGTTTTTTGATTCTCGTTGGCGTTGGATGTTTCCTGGTTCCCAATCTGCTGACCGTATTTGCCCCGTCGTGGTGGCCGGTTGAACTCGTGGTGCTGCTGGCCTCTTTCGCACTCGGCGTGTGGTCGCTGTGGGAGCCTCAGTCTGAAGCTCAAACCCTTGTGGTTTCCGTTCCAGCCGACCTTATCGACCTGGCAATCCCGGAGAAGTTGTCTAGTCCGATCCAATAACGTGGTCGAGGATTTCGTCCTTGCCATCGGGCAGCCCCTGTACGTCCGGCGCAGGTTGCCAGCGGCTTCAAAGTACAAAAAGAACCCGATTGTCCGCCAACGCCGCCTTCTCTACCGTGATCTATACAAGGCAAGACTGGGTCACGGTCAACGTGTTATTGGTTCTTGTGTGGGCGAATCCGTGATCCCGTCTCAGCCACCTTTATGGAGATGAGCCTATGAAAATAATTTCGAATTACTCCCGCTCGGTTATCGTTGGCATCGCTCTGGCGTGCCTTCCCATGACGGGTTTTGCGCAATCGGGATCGCAGAACTCAGACATGGGGCAATCTGGCATGAGCCATGACAAGATGAGTTCGAACATGTCAATGAGTGACAAAAAATTCGTGCGCGATGCGGCTCAGGGCGGTATGGCGGAAGTAGAACTGGGCAGACTCGCAGCCGAAAAAGCCACCAGCGATGATGTCAAGAAGTTCGGCCAGCGCATGGTCGACGACCATTCCAAGGCCAACGATGAACTCAAGCAGATCGCAACCAGCCAGGGGATCGATCTACCACAAGATATGAGTTCTAAGGACAAGGCTCTGAAGGCTCGCCTTTCGAAGCTTAGCGGCGCGAGTTTCGACAAGGCCTACATGGAGAGTATGGTCAAGGATCACAAGACCGATGTCGCCGATTTCACGAAGGAAAGCGGCAGCGGCAAAAATGACGCAATCAAGCAGTTTGCTACGAGCACGCTACCGACGTTGAAAGATCACCTTCAGGAGGCGCAACGGATCGAGCCAATGGTGAAAGGCTCCTCGACCCGCGCCTCGAAGTAGGTCGCACTAAGCAGATCGGCAAAAACGGAAGGGCTGATCGATCCGGACTACAAGCCCTGAGGGCAAGCATTCAGCCTTCAGGGTTTCCTATTGCCCCAATCCCGCCAGTGCCGACTTTGCCGCATGATAACCGCACATCCCGTGCACGCCGCCACCCGGAGGTGTCGACGCCGAACAAATGTACACATCGGGTACCGATGTGGCATAGTGCCGCCGCGTCGGCCGAAATAAGAATTGCCTGATATCGACGATGCCACCGGCCACATCGCCGCCGACGAGGTTTGCATCCATGGCCTCAAGATCTGCGGGCGCGAACACGCGCCGCGCTAATACAACTTCGCGAAACCCAGGCGCGAAGCGCTCAATCTGCGCCTCGATTCTCGGCAGCATGTCGGCCTTCGATCCATTTGGAACATGGCAGTACGCCCATGCCGTGTGCTTGCCCGCAGGCGCGCGCGTCGGGTCAAACAGACTAGGTTGAACCAGCAAAACAAATGGCTTTTCAGCAAGTTCTCCGCTACGGGTTAACCTCTCACCGGCGGCAAGTTCCTCAAAAGTTCCGCCAAGATGGACGGTCGTTGCACGCACGCATTCCCGAGCCTTCCACGGGATCGGCCCGCTCAGGGCATAATCGACCTTGAAAACACCCGGCCCGTACCGGAATTTGCCGAGCGCCTGTTTGTAGCTTCTGGATAGCCGCTCGCCTGCAATACGAAGAAGCTGCCGCGGCGTGACGTCGCAGAGAATCAAATCGTAGCCTGCCAATGTCGAAAGCGATTCGACCCGCGACGAAGTCCGAACGGCGCCTCCGAGCGTCGACAAGAATTCGCAGAGCGCGTTCGTAATTGACTGCGCCCCTCCCCGCGGAATTGGCCACCCGACGGCGTGCGCGCTCACCGCCATCACCATGCCGAACGCCCCGCTCAACGGCTCATCGAGGGCAAGAAAGGAATGTGCGGCGAGACCCGCGAACAGTGCGCGAGTCCGCTCGGTCTGAAAGTTCGCTGCGATGGCTTGCGCCGAGCGGAATCCGCGAAGCCCGAAGTGCGCCATCAAGAAGGGATGCCTCGGAATCAATCGAACCGGGCCGAGCACCTCCGGAGCAAATTCACGCCAGTGCTGTACGAACGGCTGCATGAGGCGGACCCAAGCCTCACCATCCGCGCCGAGCGCTCTCTTGGCGTCGTTCAATTCGCGTTCCAAAATAACGGCTGTGCCATCGTCCAGAGGATGGGCGACCGGCGCGGGCGAATGAATCCAATGCAGGCCGTGATCCTGGAGAGGCAGAGATGAAAAGAATGGCGACCCGGCAGCGAGCGGATGCACCGCTGACCCGAAGTCGTGCAGAAATCCCGGCAGCGTCAATTCCATGGTGCGTGCTCCGCCGCCCGGAATCGACTCGGCTTCCAGCACATCTACCTGCATGCCCTCCTGCGCGAGGACGATAGCTGCCGCCAGCCCGTTGGGGCCGGATCCGATCACGCACGCTTTTGTAGTCGTCGCCATGAAATGTCGCAATTGAGAATCTGGTAAATGCGCAACTTTGAAAATCAACTCGATACATTCATTCTCTCTGCGGGACCGTTGGCCATTCGACGACCTTGATTTGTCCCTCCGGAGTTCGCTCGATGGTCGGCGCATACAAGCCGACAAGTTCCCGCCGCCACCACATCCCCGTATCGTGTTTCTGCTTCATCGTCGTAAACCAATATTGCCAGAGCAGGACGCGAATCTGGTGTGGCGGGTTGCCCTCGAATGGATTGCCCGCGAAGAGCCTGAGCACGTCCTGGTCGTTTGACAGCAGGTGCGCCTCGGTATTCGGAACGATGGGGTATTCGCGCCACGAGCCGAGCGACGCGAACCATAAATTCCAGTCAAACCGTGGCTGGTATGGCGCATAGACCCGGGGAGCTTCATTCAGCGCCTGCGGCTTGTAACGAAATGGATACGCGACCCAGTTCTGCCCGTCAGTGGACCCTTGAAATTCGATTTCGTACCGTCCGCGCGTCATCACCGCGAAAAGGCCATACCGATTCGCGATTCGAAAGGGCTCGAGCGCGCTTACGGGGAAAGTCGGAAGCGGAAGGTTGCCGAACATCCAGACCAGTTGCGCTGTAGTCGCATAGAAAATCCAAGTGAAAATAACTACGCTGGTGGAGAGCTTTGCGATCTGCCATGGACTCTGCGATCTTCCGGTCAAATCTCTCGACTCCGCGGCCACGGCCTCACTCAAGCCAGAGCCACGGCCGAACCTGCCGCTCCATCGCACCGGCAATATCCTCTCCACGAAGCGATCGTCGAGCAACAGCACGCCCTGACTCAGCACCAGATAGTTAAGGAATGTGTAATTCGCGCTGAGGATCACGCCGATTTCCCACGGTGTCACGATAAAAAAGCACACAATGCGCCAGCGGCGCGGAAGAAACAGCATCCACACCAGCGCTAATTCCAGGGTCAATGTTGCGCCGGCGGTCGCCGCGTGGAACCAGTGCGGCAGATGCTGCAAATACCATCCAATCCACGTGGGCAAGGGGCCGTTCTGGTAGTACTCGTCCATGGCGGTGAAGTGCCGCCACTCGGGATCGCCGCTCAGGAGTTTCGCCGCGCCCGACTCAAAGTAAATTCGGAACCATTCCCACAACAACAGAAACAGACTGGCCCGCGACGCCGGATGCGAGCGAGCGAGACCGGGACGCAGCCCGGGCGGCGCAAAAAACAGCGCGATAAATCCCGCCTCCAGCAGCATGCCGTCGGACTGGTAGCCGGAAAAATCCTGCGCCGCACTGACAAACGACAGAAAGCAAACGAAGCAGACAAGCAGCATCCCCCGCGGCCAGAAATTCAACGCCAGCAGCACGGAGGCCGCCATACCCACCCAGCAAAGCCCCAGCAGCATAGCGTTGCCACTCGACCACCAGAGCAGGGTCGGCGCATACCATACTTTGAACCATGGGCCAAGCGATTGGGCGACGGCCTGAAGATAAGTGCCGGCGGGAAGAATTCCATTCGGCCCAATCAATCCGCGGATTTGAAAAATTAGTGAGAAGAACGCCGAGAAGTAAATCGCGCCCAGCGCGCGCAGGAACAGCCAGCGCGGAATCAAACGGCGAGGCTCGCCGTGCTGCGCCCCGAACAGCCAACCAACCGATGAGGGAGCAGGCCAGCCCATGCGACGCCATTATACGGAGAATGAATGGCGCGATGGATGATGGCGTGGCCTGAGATTCATTTGTCTGCGGCCGGCGAGCAACGGCTGCCTTGGCTAAGGCAGTCCCGCCGCTTGCAGACTATCGATCTGACTGCCAAGTGCAGAGAGTTGCTGGAGGCGGGACGCATAGCTCGCCGCATTGCACTGGCACAGACTCCGTTCCGCCTCCACGTGCTCGCGGGCCAACGCCAGTTGCTCCTGGGCGGCTTCGAGATACGTGTGGCGCTGGAGTCGATCAAGATGAGCTTTCGTCACCGCGAAGACCACGCGATAAAGATGTTCCATCGACTCGATTCGTTCCCCGGCGGACGCTTCCGCATTGTCGGTTCCACCTCGCGCGGTTGCCGACGCGGGCTGCATTTTCGAGCCTATAGGCCGCATACGAAATCATCTCGGCCCAATCGCCCAGCGCAAGAGACGGATCGTCAAGTTCGCATTGATTTCCAGTACTCTCGTCCGCGTTCGGGCCGCAGGATCCTTCGCTGAACTCATCGAGCACACGCTTCGAGAAGCGAATGGAAGCGTCTTCGAGAGCCAAGTCATTCGCCTCAAGATCGCTCCGGCCACTATCATGCGCTAACGAGTTCTGATATGCGCCGCCGAGAATGCGAACAAGCTGCGCGATCTCATCATTGCGGCTCATGGATGATGAAGATGAAGCGTTCACGGGCTGATCGAGTAAAAGAGCCGTGACTGGAGTCAAAATTACCAGCACGACAGCGAGCGCCACACTTCGGCCGGAATGTGCGAAAGAACTTGTCATTCTCTGTCATCAAGTACTTGCGTGCACGCATCCATCGATGCAACGTCGCGGTACTAAATTACAAGTGCACTTAACCGGCCAAATTCTAGAATCTGGGTCAAGCGACGAATATCGAGTCAATGTGGTAGTTTTCGCCGCAGAAAGCCGCACGGGAAGAAAGGCCTGCTGTGTTGCACATCCTACATTGCGTAGACGCCCTTGGAGCGTAGGGACTATTGGAACCGGAATCCCGGCTTCGGTGTGCAGCGGTAGACGCGTCCATGATCGGCATTCACGGTCTCATCGCATGCCGCCCAGCTTAAAAAGAGCGATGGGCCCAGAGGGAAGATGATTGTCTGACCATCCACATCCGCTTCGATACTGACGCTCTGTGCATCGCCGGGAAGCGTGAAGGAGAGTCCATCGCCAAAAACTACCGGATACGACCAATGCTCGGATTGGCTCACCATCGGACGGAACACCTCGGCCTCCAATAAAAATGTTGCCGTCTCCGACCAATCGAGCGCGGAGACCGTATACATCTGCCCATTTTCCGAAACACGATCATCCCGGATTCTTGTAAACGGGCAAGGACCGGCAATGCACGACGCGCGCGCATTCCGAAAGCGATTGCCGCTTCCCGCGTCCAGACCAGCGGATGTTTGTGTCGCCTTCCACCGGCCATCCGGCGAGCAAGGGTGTTGTCCCTGGCACGGCACATTGCCCGTATTTTCGACCTCAAATGTTTTTACGGCGCTCCCCACATTCATCTCCGTCATTGCCCTCTCGGTGTATCGAACGCGCACGCTCGAGACTTTCACCTCAGGTTGATTCTTCGTCGGAGCGCTCGACAGCGGAATGAGATGGACAACGTAAAGCTTGTTGGCAACCACGTCGCTCACATCAAGAGCGCGGTATTGCGAATCGCGAAACGAAAGAACCAGCGGATGACCCTTGCGAACCGGTTTGCGCAGCCGCAAAACAAAGAGTCCGGAGGAATTCGATTTCACGTCGGAGATGCCGAGATCGCCCGCGGAAACCGTGACGCCGGCGATCGGCTGTTGCTTCTGTGGATCTGTGTTCTGAATGAGCACCGCCCCCCAGATCGAAATCGCTCTTTGCCGTTGCCAATGGATCAGTGCCAAAGTGCTTGCTAAAGCCAGCAGGGCAACGCTGAGAGCGATCCAGGTTTCGATCTTGTGAGCGCGAGTCATTGCTTACCCCTCGGACGCACTTTGTAAGATGACGGCCTCGACGCAAACGTTTCTGTCAGAATCAGCAACGATCTTTCCCTGAAGTGCATCCTTAGAGTCATGCAGTAGAGGAAAGTTGATGGTTGTTCGGCGCAACAACTCGTGTTTCTTGGGCCCCCGCACAAAATACGAATGCATGTAAACGACGCAAAGCCCAATCTACTCTCCCGCCGCCAAGTGCTGCGTAACCTCCTACGCACGGGGCTTGGCCTGCCCGTTGCCGGCATGATGCCGTCTTTGCTGGCGCAGACACCCACTCCCAAGCCGGTCGCGAGAGCGGGCGGGCCGATGGTCCCTCAAGCTTCGGGTTTATCCCCCGAAGACGATCAATTCCTGAATGACGTCGAGAGTGCCAGCTTTTCTATTTTTCTGGGAGCAGGGTAGCCCGAACACGGGCATGGTGAAAGACCGCTGTAACGTTCACGATCCAAGCCAGTCAGCCGCCGCCAGCATCGCGGCCACTGGCTTCGGACTCACCGCTCTGTGCATTGGCGAACAGCGTGGATTCATCCCAAACGACAAAGCGTTGGAGCGCGTCTTCGCCACCCTGCGTTTTCTTTGGAAGAAGCTGCCCAACCATCGTGGATTTTTCTATCACTTCGCCAATCCCGAAACCGGCGAGCGCATGTTCGACTCCGAAGTCTCTTCGGCCGATACCGCCATTCTTCTCTGCGGGCTTCTCACCGTCCGTCAGCATTTCCGCCACGCCGGTGTTGCCGAACTGGTCAATCTGATTTTCAATCGCGTCGATTGGACCTGGCTCTCGGAAGATACCTCCTTGCTCACTCACGGCTGGACGCCCGAAGTGGGCTTTCTTCCCTCACGCTGGGATTACTACAGCGAACTGATGATGATCTACCTCCTAGGGATGGGCTCTTCGGTGTATCCGTTGAAACAGGAGACATGGAACGCATGGAAGCGCCTGACCTTCGAATACGACGGCCTGCGCTACATCGGATCGTTCGCACCGCTCTTCGTGCATCAGTATTCGCAGGCGTGGTTCGACTTTCGCGGCAAGCGCGACAAATACACCGACTATTTTCAGAATTCAGTGACGGCCACCGAAGTGCACCGCCGCTTTTGCATCGAGCTGGGAAAACAGTTTCCGGATTACAGCGAGGACCTGTGGGGCATCACCGCATCGGACTCCCAGCACGGCTACGTCGCGTGGGGCGGCCCTCCAGCTACTGGACCGATCGACGGCAGCGTCGTTCCAAGCGCCGCTGGCGGCTCCTTACCGTTTTTGCCCGCAGCGACCATTCGAGTCCTGAAGACAATCAAAAGCCGCTATCCGGCCGCCTGGACCCGCTATGGATTCGTCAACGCATTCAACCCGCTCAACAACTGGTATGACGCCGACGTAATCGGTATCGATACCGGCATCATCCTGCTGATGGCGGAAAATCTACGGTCCGGCTTCGTTTGGGATACCTTCATGAAAAATCCCGAAGCGCAGCGCGGAATGGAACGGGCTGGGTTCCACAAAGAGTAGGTGTACTCTGCTGACGATGGATGGACCGCTACTGGAAGAACATCCTCTTGAACTCCTCGTGGCGGCGTTGCGCCTGATCCATCAGGCTCTGAAATTCCGGCTCGTGCCGCAGGTTTTCCAGTAACGGGTCGCGGACAAAATAGGGGTAACAGAAGAACCCGCCGGCAATGCTCGCGCGGAGCATGCGCAATCCTGATGCTCTATCGCCAAGAACCGCATAGGCCTGCGCGACTTTGTACAGTCCCTCGGCGTCGGCCACCCCGCGTTGGGTGATTTTCAGTTCGGTCTCCTTGAGCAACTGCAACCCGCGGGCGTTGTCATGGTGAATTGACAAGCCCAGCGCCTTCCCAACCATCGCCGGGAGTGATGCCCCGTCTCTCTCATACGCGCGATCGAATTCTTTGGCCGCGTTATCACGATCGCCCAGGTAGTACTCGCCGAAGCCCCGATAGAACGAGATGTAAACCGAATCGTCGTTGGGCAGGCTCTGCAAAAATTTCTGATATTCGCCGACGTATAAGTAAGCGTTCATAGCGGAGCTGTTGATCTTTACTTGAGGATTGATCTGCCGCGCTTTCTCACTTTCCGCCAGCGACTCCTCCAGCATCCCGCCAAACTTGTAGGCATACCCCAGCTCCCAGTGGGCCTCGGCGTTATTCGGACTGTCGCGCAATACAGATCGCGCGAGCGGCACTGCCTGTTCCACGCGGCCTGTGTCGGTGAAGAGGTTTGCCATGTAAATTCGCGGCTCTACCAGCGACGGATTCAGCGCGATGGCCTTTTCATAAGCAGCCTGGGCTTTGGCATAGTCTTCCCGCCCGCCAAATTGCAGCGATGCGTTTGTCGTGTAGGCGCGCCCCAGGTGTGCCCATGCCGGCGCATAATTGGGCTCAATTTCCGTAGACTTCTCCAGCATTCCGATCGCCGCCGAGAATTGACTCAACGAATAAAGATCGATTCCGCGCAGATAATATTCATAACCCAGGGCGCTGATCGGTTTTTCTGGCTTGAGATTGGCCGCCTCGGCTGGCGAAAGATTCACCGCCAATTCCTTGATAATCTGCTGTGCAACGCGGTCCTGAACGGTCAGCAGCTTATCAAACTTCACGTCGATCGCGTCACGCCACAAAATTTTGTCAGCGCTCACATCGATCAGCTGCGTCGTGATGTGAAGGTCGTCGCCGTCTTTGATGAAGCTGCCCGTGAGCAGCGTGTTCACGTTCAATTCGGCGGCCACTTTTTTCAGATCGACGCTCTGGCCGCGGTATTTGTCGACAGAAGACGACGGACGAATGGCGAGCGTATTTACGTAGTAGAGCTTGGTGATGATTTCGTCCGCCAGCGAGAATCCAAGAAAGTCAATTGCCGGATCCTGCTTCACGTTCTTGAATGGCAGCACGGCCAGGCTGCGAAGTTGCGGCCCATTGGTCGGCGTTCCAGACCGATATTTATAAAAGTATCCGACAACGGCCAGCGCGACGCAGAACGCAGCGGTTACTCCCACCAGCAACTTTCCGTGCGGAAATTCTCGTGCCACCGGTTGAGAGACTCCGGGATTGTAGGCGGGCACCCGCCAGCCCGAACTGCTCCGCGTCCCATCCGCGCGCAACGCGCCCGATCGTGGCGCCCTCTGCAACTTCGCCTGGAATTCAGACTCTTTTTTATAGTCCTGGAGATCGATCAGCAGGTCTCTCACCGACTGATATCGCTGCTCACGCTCCTTGCGCAACGCTTTCCCAATAATCCGCTCAATCTCGTAGGGCAGATCGGGAGCCGATTCGATCGGCGGCGCGGGCTCCGCTTTTAAGATTTCGGCAATCACGTCGCTCGACGTCTCTCCTGTGAATGCCTGCTTCCCCGTAAACAGCTCGTAGAGAACCGAGCCCAGGCTGAAAATGTCACTGCGGGCGTCCACCTCCTGGCCCCGTGCCTGTTCCGGAGACATATACTTCGCCGTGCCCACGACCACGCCCGGTTCGCTGATCGACGATGTGACCGTAGCCGCACTATTTCGCATTGAGACCAGCTTGGCAATTCCGAAATCCAAAACTTTTACCAGCCCGTCCGCGCGCACAATCACATTTTCTGGCTTGATGTCACGGTGCACGATTCCGTTATCATGCGCCGACGCCAATGCGGTGGCCATTTGGATGGCGATGTCGAGCGCCTCCTTCAATTCCAACCGGCCCGCCCTCATCTTCTTCCGGAGAGTCGTACCTTCGATATATTCCGAGGCGATAAAGCGCAGGCCATCCACCTGGCCGAATTCGTAAACCGTAACAATGTTGGGATGATTTAGGGCGGAGGCCGCCTGCGCTTCGTGTTCAAAACGGCGCAGGCCGCGCTCGTCCACATTCAGATTTCGCCCAATTACTTTGAGCGCGACTTTGCGCCGTAGCCGCGTGTCTTCGGCCAGGTAAACCTCGCCCATGCCCCCAGCCCCGAGTAGCGCGATGATTTTGTAGTGCCCGACTTCTCCGCCGACCGTAACTTTCCTGTACATGCGGTCGGTGATCATGCTATCGGCCGCTTGCCGCACCGACTGTTGAAGAAAGTCCATCGGCTGCCCGCAGCAGCCGCGAGCAGCGTTTCTACTTCTTTCCGCATTTCCGGATCGCCCGCGCACTTCTGTTCAAGAAACGCCGCGCGAGCCGGCTCCGGCAAGTCGATTGCTTCATGAAACAAGCGCTCGATCCGCTGCCATCGATCCGGCGAGAAAGTTACCATCGCCAAATCCTACACCATGCTTTTTGTCGAGGCCGGAAAAATGACAAACACGACCTTGGTCGTTCCGCGAATGCCGACTGTGCTTAAATCTACCTATGTTTGCCCGCAAATTCGCGTGGAGTACGAACACGACGGCCAGCTTCAACTCTGTCCGCTGCATTGGCTGGACAACTTCAGCATGCGCAACTTCACCAATGCGTCCGTCTTTGACGACACGCTTCCCGTGGCCGATGGCTATTTGGAGATTGGAACCAATGTCCCGCTCGATCAGCTCCGGGACGCGATGGAAGACTGGTTTCGTCGCAAAAGCTATTTGCCGAAGGATGCCAAACTGGAAGTAACCCTACTCTAGCGGAGTATTTCTGAATTTGGCGGAAAATCAGGTCTGCAAACTTACCCAACTACAAAATCTACTCAACTCTCTGACCACCGCCGTTGAACAACGTCGTTCTCTCCATCTTCAGCAGCCGCGCAAACAGCCGGACAATCATCCCGTCGAGGCGGGTGCCGCTCAGTTTTTCCAGTTCCGCAATCGCCTGTTCATGCGTTTTCGCGGGAGCGTATGAGCGCTCGCTGATCAGGTTCGCATACAGGTCCGCGACCGCAAGAATGCGCCCCGAAAGCGGAATGCTCTCCCCGCGCATCCCAAACGGGTAGCCGGTGCCGTCAAAGGCTTCGTGATGCGACAACACCGCTTCGGCCACTCGATCACTGTCTGAGATCGCCCGCAGCACCTCCACGCCAAGCTGCGGATGTGCTTTCATGATCGCGAATTCCTCTTCCGTCAGTGGGCCGGGCTTGTTCAGAATGCTCGCATCGATGAATAGCTTGCCCACATCGTGCACGGAGCCCGCAAAAGCGATGTCGGACACTTCATGCGCCGACAGGTTCAACCCGCGCGCGATGATACCGGCGAAGTGCCGCGTTTTATCGGAGTGGCCTGCCGAATTCGGCTCGCGCAATTCCGCCGTCTGCGCCAGCGTCTCGATGGCCTCGCGCATCGCGGCCATGTCGCCGTTTTCGCTGCCGCAGAGCTTGCGCAGCGTCCCGATCAGCTCTTCCAGATGTTCCGGCTCCGTTGTGCTCGCGTTGGAGGAATCCTTCGATATACGACGACAGCAGTTGCCGCTGAACCGCCGAGCCCTCGCGGAACGGCTCCGCCGCCGCTACCTGGTTCCCACCCGCATGCTTGGCCATGTACATGCCGGCATCGGCCACGCGAATCAGATCTTCGATCGCGAACCCGTGCACCGGGAAACTTGCGACCCCGAAGCTGCCCGTGATCTTGTGCTCTTCCAGCATCGGATCGGTCGCCAGCCAGAGCCGTAAACGTTCCGCCAGCACCTGCGACTGCTCGATTCCCGTCTCCGGCATCAGAATGATGAATTCGTCGCCGCCATAACGCGCCACCACGTTCGATTGCCGGCACTTCTGCTCGAGCAGCCGTCCCACGCGGGCCAGCACCAGGTCGCCTTCCAGGTGGCCCTGCGAGTCGTTCACCTCTTTGAATTTGTCGAGATCGATCAGTACGACCGAGAACGGCCGCCCCGACCGTGATGCGCGCTTCCACTCCGAACTTAGAGCCTCCCAGAAGTACCGCCGTGTTTTGATCCCGGTCAAACCGTCGGTAATCGATTGCTGCTGCAATTTCTGGAAGACGAACGAATTGTGCAGCGCCGTCGCCAGCAAATCAGCGAGCGTATTCAAAATCAGCACGTCCTGCGGAGCAAACGCATTTTCCGAGCGGCTCTCTACATTCAGCACGCCCAGCAGCGTTTCACCGTACATGATTGGCAGGCATAGCACGGCGCGCGATTCCGGCACCACACCCGCGAGTTGCCCCGGTCCGGCATTCTGCACCAGCGCGCTCATCCCGGTGCGGGCCACTTTCCCGAGCACGCCCATTCCCACCGCGATACGCCGCCCCAGCGCCTGTGAAGTCGATCCCGCCTCGGCCTTGATCTCGATATCCTTGGTCGCGTAATCCATGATGCCGATTCCAATATGGTCGTAGCGGAAGTTCTTCTGAATTTCGCGCACGATATCGGCCATCATCTGCTCGGCGTCCTCGCTTGAGATCGCCATCTGGGAAATATTGTTCAAGAATGCAAGATGACGCGCGCGCCGCTGCTCTTCGGAGAACAACCGCGCATTTTCGATCGCCACGCCCAGTTGCCCGGCAGCCGTCTGCATTACTTCGAGGTCTCGCGGTTGAAACAGGAAATCCCTCGTTGTGCTCAAGGCCGCCATCACGCCGGCGGGCCGCCCCCCCAGCAGAATCGGCACTCCGCAGAAGCACCGCGCCGGATGCGGCGGAATGAAGTCCACCCCCAACTTCGAGCGCATCGCCTCCAGGTCGGACTGAATCAGGAGTGGCTGTCCGGTTCGCAGGATGTACTCAGTCAGTCCATTGGCCACTTTGCGCGATCGCTTCGGCAGCGCCTGCCCATTCTCCATCTCCAGCTCGAAGCCAATCTTATCCTCCTCGAGAAAAGCGATATAGAAATCGCTGGTGTCGAAGATCTGCCCCAGTTCAGTTTGCACCGTGCGCAACACCTCATCCTGATTCAGATGGGAGCTGACGGCCTGGCCAATCTCGGTGAGAAGTTCGTACTCTTTCGTCCGCCGTTGCGCCTCGTGCATTACGACGTAATTTTCCAGAGTCAAGGCAATCTGGAGCGCCAGCCCGATCAGTAGACGCAAGTTCGACGATCCGAACATCCGCCGCTCGGCATGCGGAAACAGCAGAACCCCAAAATTGTGTTCGCGCGTTTGCAGGCTCACCGCCATCAGGTCGGTGATTCCCTCCGCCAGAACGGTGTGCTTGAATGCTTCAAAACGCCCGCCGGAGAGCGCCGGCAGGGGCTCGTCCATCTCCGCCAGGTTCCGGAATGTCACCACGCCGCCGCGCCGGTAAGCCAGTTCGCAGATGTAGTCACCTGCCTGGGTCCGCTGTAACTTCTCCATGAACTCGGGCGAGAACCCCTTCTGCACCGAAGGCAACATCGCGCGCCACTGCGCAGAAACAAGAATCACGCCGCGCCGGGACGCCAGCGGCGCCACCAGGCGATCCACAAATGTCTGCATGCTGGGAACGAGATCACTCGCCGACAGCAACCGCCGGGGATCTACACCCAGCGTCGAAAAAGCCAGCGCGTGTTCCTGCACCGCGTTGCGCTCGTTTTCAAAGAGCACCATCACCATCGCGATCGCCATCAGCATCTGCGGAATCGGCCACAGAAACCCACCCGGCCGGCCCAGAGCCTCAAGAAACGACGGCCGGAATTGCCCCGCTCCCATCAACGCTCCCCACAGCGCCAGCGAGAAAGCCAGCGTGCGGAAAGCCACCGAATCGCGGCGGAAACCGTAGCGGTAATAGTGAAACGATGTATAGAAGAGCACCGCGGCGAGTCCGGTCTCCAGCCGCAGATATACCGGCGGCGGTGCGGCATCCGGATTAAACACCCCGCCTGCCATGTGGGCGCGCAGGCTGAGATAGGTCAGCAGAATGCCCGCGCCCATCAGGGTGATGTCATACCACTGCAGTTGGAAGGGTTCTTTGGTCACCCGCGTGGAGATGAGAATGCACATCGCCACCGCAACCAGGAGCAGCGAGCTGATGAAGAATAAAACCGGCGACGGTCCGCGAAAACAAATCGCCGCTTCAACGATGTAGTGAAGTGTGTAGGCCGCCCAGGCCAATTGCCACGCCCGGAAATAGCTCTGCCGGCTCTGCTCGTACAGATAGCTGAAGACCAGCAGCACCAGAAGCGCTACGGCCCCAGGAATCAGCACCAGACCTGTGGCAATGCCAATCATCGTGAGCAACGCTCTCTATATACGGATGTTCACTAAAACTCAACGCGGGCCCGGCTGGAACTACTTGGCCTCATCATCGTACAGCGGACAGTTCCAAACAACCGCTGTCTTTGCTGCGGGTTCCGCCTGGGCACGGCTCGTTCAAGGATCGTTGAGACACAGTATCTTCTTATAAGATGCGATCCCGCCAGCCTCTTCCTTACGCTCGGTATTACCTTGGTAATATGGGGTAACATGACCATTCGGGTGAGGTCCCCCGACTCCCTGTGCTGCAGACTTAAAGCCTTGTTTGCTTCAACTTCCACCACTCTCCCGCCCGCGGTTGGATCTTCTCTATCCGCTATACTCAAAAATTATGCCTCGTGTCCGATTCGCTCCGTCCCCCACCGGCTTCCTGCATGTCGGCAGCGCCCGCACCTTCATCTTTAACTGGCTCTATGCGCGCCACAACCATGGCGCCATGGTTCTCCGCCTGGACGACACCGACGTCGAGCGCAACACCGAAGCCAGCGTCAATTCCATCTTCGACGGCCTCCGCTGGCTGGGCCTCGGCTGGGACGAAGAGTACAAGCAATCCGAGCGCCTGGCGCTGCACCGTCAGATCGCCGAGGCAATCTTCCAGAAAGGCCTCGCCTACCGCGACTTCACCCCTGCCCACACCGGCGACAGCGAAAAGTCCGGAGCCAATCAGACATGGCTGTTCAATCCTGGTATGCGCGAACTGAGCCGCGCCGAAAGCGATCGCCGGGCCGCCGCTGGCGAAACGTTCGCGCTTCGTTATCGTGTGCCGCGAGGCACGGGCGAAAATATCAGCTTCACAGACGCGGTCTACGGCTTTCAAACCAAATCCTCCGACGACATCGAAGACTTCGCCCTCCTCCGCAGTGACGGCATGCCCACTTACCACCTTGCCTCCTGCGCCGACGACATCGATCTGAAAATCAGTCACATCATCCGTGGCCAGGACCATCTTTCCAATACCTACAAACATGTATTGATCTTTCAGGCCGCACAGCAGGCTGGCACGGCTCTTCCCCAGTTTGCGCATCTGCCTCTACTCGTCGCGCCCGACGGATCCAAGCTATCGAAACGCAAACACGGCCCGGTAGTCAGCGTAACCACCTACCGCGACGCCGGATTCCTCTCCGCTGCCTTCATTAATTTCTTGTGTTTGCTGGGCTGGTCGCCGAAAGACGACCGCACCCTCATGACCTCGCAGGAGTTGACCGACGCTTTTTCGCTCGAAGGCATCAACCGGGCCAATGCAGTCGTTAATTTCAAGGAGCCCGCCGCTTCTCCCGAAGATACCTTCGACCCCAAAGCTCTCTGGCTAAACGCCGAGCACATCCGCGCACTCCCCGTTGCGGACCTAAGCGCGCAATTGCTGCCCATCGTTCAGCAGGCGGGGTTCAAAGTCTCCCCTGAGAAAATGCAAGCCATCACCCCGCTCATCCGCGAGCGCATCAAGCTTCTCTGCGACGTCCTCACCGCCGCCGATTTTTTCTTCGTCGACGAACTTCCGCCCTACGACCCCGCCGAATTGATCCCGCAAAAGGGTGATGCGGCAATGGCGGAAAAAGCGCTGACCAGCGCCCGCGAAGTCCTGGCCCAAACCGAGTTCACGCACGATGCCTTGGACCATGCCCTGCGCGCCGCCGCCCAGGAACTGGGCCTCAAAGCCGGCCAAATGTTTCAGCCGATCCGGGTAGCCGTCTGCGGAAGGAAGAACGCACCGCCACTATTCGAAACTCTGCAGGTGCTTGGGAAAGAGACAACGCTGAAGAGGATTGAGCGAGCGATGCAAAAGACACATTAATGTTCATGGGTACCACGTACGCGACAAGTGGAGGGTTGAATTAAGGTCGAAGTCATCTCGGTGAGAGAGGGAATCTGGTGCTTTCGTAGACCCTCCTACTTTGCATGTTCCTATTTGGTGGCGAGCGGCTCCGATGCGTTTGCCATCGACGTCGGCATGGACTCGACGGCAGAAGATTTTCTCGAAGGGCTGGCGACTACCGGCGTTGCACCAAATCGGTTGAAGGCAATTCTCCTCACGCATTGGCACAATGACCACTCCGCCGGTGCAGCCTTCCTGAAGAGGAATTTCGGTCTGAAGGTGTACTACCACGAAGGGGACGAGCCCTTCCTAACGCGACATAGTGCGACCAAAGGAATTCGTGCCTGGCTGGGAAGGCGCATTCCGGAAGAAGGCGTCTTGGTGCTTTTGCGCGGTTTGCTGGAAGAAGCTGCGCCTGAATCGGTGACTGCGGACCATAAAGTTACGGATGGAGAGATTGTGGAGCGGGAATTTCGAGTTTTGTCCACGCCGGGTCACACAGCGGGACACGTTGCTTATTTGCACAAGCCCACTCGAACCTTATTTTGTGGAGACGCGCTGGCAGTCATTTCAAATCGCCTTCGCCTTATGGCTAGGCCCGTCACTCCGGACCTGCCGGCTGCACGCGCCGCTGCCTTGCGGTGCTTGCGCGAGCCCGTAGACATTATCTGCCCGGGGCACCGAGGACCTTTGGCCACAAATGTACCTCAGCAATCTCAGGCGCTTAAGAACTACCTGGAAGATGGAGGCCGGTGGCCCCTCTTGGGATAGCGAGTGGTTCTTCTTGAGGAAAACCCAACTCCCGAACTGAAGACACTACCTCTTGTCCGCTCAACTCCGCCGCCTTGGCCCGCGCCGCGTCCGCCTCTTGCTTCATCCCCTTCGCGTCATAAACCGCGGCCAGCAGGCGTTCGTTGTCGGGATTGTCCCAGGTTTCCTTTTGCTTTAGGAGTGCAGCGATCGCCTCGTCGGCGTTATTCAAATGCGCCTCGACCACGCCGATGTTGTAATACACATCACGGTAGAGCGAATCGATCTCGACAACTCTTTTGTACTCGGCCAGCGCTTCTTCGTACCGGTGCTCATCGCTGTATGCGCTTCCGAGGCCAGCATGTCCGTCGGCGCTGTTGGGATTGATTTTCAGGAGCTGCCCGAAAATCTCCTCGGCCTTCGCCGGCTGTTTCTGTTCCATATAGACCAGTCCGAGCCGGTAGTAAACATCTTGATTTTTCGGATCGAGAATAATCGCGTGCTTCAGCTCCGCCGCTGCGTTTTCGAAATCTCCCTTAGCGAGATACGCGTCTGCCAGCACCTCATGCGTTCCAGCGAACCCTGGCCGCTGCTTCGCCGCCATCTGCAGTTCCTTGATGCCCTTATCCAAATCCCCCGCCTTCAGGCTGGCCACACCTCGTTGCCCATGAACCAGGTAAGCATGGGAGCGGACCAGGTAAAGCCATAGACTTGCCGCGAGCGTCGCTCCGATCGCCAGCACCCCGAGCCGCCGCACAATCGCGTCTTGGCCTGGCGCAGCCTTTGCGATCAGTGCCCCCAGTATTAGCCCCATCACCAGCCCACCGACGTGCGCCGCATTGTCGACGTGGGCAATCATCGCTCCGAACAGCAGGTTGTAGCCGACGAATGCCACGACGCTGCGCAACATGCCCCGGATCGCAGCCCGCGGCAACGAAAATTCCCCCAGATAAAACGATGAGATCAGTGCCCCTGCGATTCCAAAGATCGCACCGGAAGCGCCGACGCTCGAAGTCACCCAGGATTCCATATCGACTGTGCCCATACTTCCCGACAGGCCGCAGAGTAAATAGACACTCACGAACGTCCAGTGGCCGTAGACGGCTTCCGCGAGTCGTCCCAGGCTCCACAAACACCACATATTGAACGCGAAATGAAGCAGCCCGCCATGAATAAATGTGTTCGTCAGCAGGCGCCACCACTCGCCACCCAAAGTGGCAGGTCCAAAATTCGCGCCCCGCACCATAACGTCCAGCCCGTACCACTCTGGACTTCCAAACAGCGTGATACCAGCGGCCAGCGTCATTTTCAGGAAGACGATCGCATTCGCACCAATCAGGATCTGCGTCGCCAGCATCGAGCTCGACTCGCCGCCGCGCCCAAGGCGCCGTCTCCACCCGCTGATACTGCACGTCCTCGCCCCGCTGCTGCGCCTCATGCTGTTTGCACCACTGGCAGATCTTCTTGCCGAAGGTCAAGCCCTGGCATCTGCCGCCCGCACTGTTCGCACTGCGCCATACGACATATAGAATAGCAAGAGCATGAGCGCGACTAATTCCCTTCCAGCCCTAGCGACACCGCGCCCAATTCGCCCGCCGAGCCCCGTCCCTCCAATTTCATCCGCGATGCGATGATCGAGGACCTGAAATCCAAGAAATACGGCGACGCTGTCATTCAGACGCGTTTCCCCCCCGAACCCAACGGCTATCTGCACATCGGACACGCCAAGGCCATCTGTCTCGACTTCGGCCTCGCCGACGAATTCGGCGGCAAGACCAACCTCCGCTTCGACGACACCAATCCCGAAAAAGAAGAGCAGGAGTACGTCGACTCCATCAAGAAAGACGTCCAGTGGCTGGGCTTTGAGTGGGAAAGCCTCTGCTACGCCTCTGACTATTTCGACCAGCTCTATGAGTGGGCCATCAAGCTAGTCAAAGACGGCAAAGCCTACGTCGACGACCTCAGCGCCGAAGAAATCCGCCAGCATCGCGGCACGCTCACCGAGCCGGGAAAAGAGAGTCCCTACCGCAACCGCGCCGCTGGCCGAAAATCTCGACCTCTTCGAGCGCATGCGCAAGGGCGAATTCCCTGACGGCACGCGCGTCCTCCGCGCCAAAATTGACATGGCCTCGCCCAACTTAAACATGCGCGACCCGGTCATGTACCGCATCCTGCATGCCGACCATCACCGTACCGGCAGCAAGTGGTGCATCTATCCCGATGTACGACTACGCGCACGGCCAGTCCGATTCCATCGAGGGCGTCACGCACTCCATGTGCACGCTCGAATTCGAAGACCATCGCCCGCTCTACAACTGGTTCATTCAGAACCTGGGCATCTTCCCATCGCAGCAATACGAATTCGACCGCCTCAGCCTGACCTATACGCTGCTCAGCAAGCGTAAGCTGCTCAAACTCGTGCAGGAAAAATTAGTCAGCGGGTGGGATGACCCGCGGATGCCCACGCTCTCCGGTATTCGCCGCCGCGGTTACACGCCCGAAGCGCTGCGCAATTTCTGCAATGCCATCGGAGTCTCCAAAACCAACGGCATTCTGGAGCTCGCGATGCTCGAACACTTCGTTCGTGAAGACCTCAACAAGCGGGTTCCGCGCGTGATGGGCGTTCTCCGTCCACTGAAAGTTGTTATCGATAACTATCCCGAAGGCCAGACGGAAGAAATGGAAGCGGTGAATAATCCGGAGGACGCCAGCGCGGGCACCCGCAAAGTCCCGTTCTCGAAAGTCCTCTACATCGAGCAGGACGATTTCCGCGAGGTGCCGCCGAAAAAGTATTACCGCCTCTCGCCCGGGCGTAGAAGTTCGCCTGCGCTATGGCTATTTCATCACCGCCAAAAATGTGGTGAAGAACGATCAAGGCGAGGTGACTGAAGTCCACTGCACCTATGATCCCGCGACCCACGGCGGCAACGCGCCCGATGGCCGCAAGGTGAAGTCGACCATCCACTGGGTCTCAGCCCAGCACGCCATCGACGCCGAAGTCCGTGTTTACGACAAACTCTTCAGCAATGAAGATCCCAACCGGCTTACCGAGGCGCAGGTCGCCGAAGGCAAGGACTTTACCGCCAACCTCGATCCCAATTCGCTCGAAGTAATCACGCACGCCAAACTCGAACCGTCGCTGGCCAACGCGCCAGTAGAGAGCCGCTATCAGTTCGAGCGCCTTGGCTATTTCTGCGTAGATCCGGATTCCAAACCCGGCAAGCCAGTCTTCAACCGCACTGTGGCCTTAAAAGATACGCTGGGCCAAAATTGAGAAGCGAGGCTAGCACACGTGGCGCGGACACCCTTGTCCGCGTCAACCGATCGCAGCCTCCCGAAGCCAGTCGTTATTCCCGCCAACCCGCTGCGTGCCCGCGGGCCGCTCGGTCTGCCCTGTGCCGGCTATCTTTATGCATCTCATGTCTTCTCTTCATGTCCATGAGCGCCAATACCACGGCGGACGAAGCCAGACTGAATTCACTTCCCACTCCCAAAGCAAACTCGCTGCTGACGTTCTCTCCATTGTCGGCCCGGCTTATGATCTCCGCCGCTGCTTTGTGAAAGCGTGTGTGTTCCGCAACCAGCTTGGCAAATTCGGGGTACACCGAATATTTCCGACCAGCACCAAGAATCCATTTCCCCAGCTTGCAGCCATCGATCGCGGCAACCTCTCGCGCATTTAGAGAATGGTCTGGATGCGCAACATAGTCATGGAGCCTCCGCTTCCATTCCGAGTGACAAACCACCGCATCCTCGAAGCTCATTGACGTTTTCTTCCAGGCCATAGCGATCCCGTCATCGTCCATCGGCACAATCGCGTCATGCCTTTAACGGCGCTTCATTCTGCCCAACAAAAACGGCCGGGATCATCCCGGCCGCAATTCAAAATTCCGCTGCCCCTACTTCTTCAACGTTCGAATGTATTTCACGATTTCATTGATCTGTTCCTTAGGCAGTTTGCCGCCGTAAGGCGGCATCTTCCCTTTGCCCTTGGAGATGATCTCGGCCAATTCCGCATCCGATTGATTCTGTACCTCCGCCGAACCGAGGTCGCGGACATGCAGGGACTGACCGAGTTTTGTCTCGCCGGCCCCTTTCGCCCCGTGACACGGAGCGCATCTCATTTTGAACTCCGCACCGCTATCGGCTAAACCGTAGACTGAAATCAGGACCAACGGCAATAGCGCCAGACACCGCCTCAGGATCGTCTTCAACTGGAGTCTCCTCCCAAAAACTAAGCGGCCCTCGGTTGAGCGGCCGCTTTTTCTGTAAGGCTACACCAAATTTACTTCTTCAACGTCCGGATCCACTTCACCAGGTCGTTGATCTGATCTTTCGAGAGCGTGCCTTCATAGCCCTTCATCGGCGCCTTGCCCTTCGCAATCACGTCAGCCAGTTCGGCATCCGACATTTTTTGCACTTCGGGCGATCCGAAGTCCTTGGTCTTCATCGCAGCCTTGCCTTCGCCGCTTGCACCGTGGCACATGGCGCACTTCGCCTTGTAGTCGGCGCCTGCGTCGGCAAATGAATAAGTTGAGAAAATCAGCCCTAGTGCTACCAACGCCAGAGACGCCCGCAAAATCATCTTCATCGTTCTCCTCCTATGAGTAAAGAATTAAGCGCCCATTCTCTGAGCGCTGCCCCTGCGACGTACGGCTCCAAGCAGGTGACTGCCCGCCAGAAGCAATTTTCATAGCAGAGGTGTGCGGCACAGACAATATCACAAAATAACGGCCCTTCACATTTTTTCCCGAAGCTCCGTCCACTGCACCTCGCCTACAAAAACCCGGCGCACGCGGAAAAGTCTTCATCATCATTCTGCGGTCAGTCTCTCGTCCCCATTTTTTCTGCACAATTCGGATCTCCGGGCGTCACCGTGTCATTCCCCACAAGCCGGGGTGATAACTCGCAGTCAAGCCGATTTGTAAACGCTATAGCGAAATTCAACACTCGAACTAACGTCATAATTTTCCATGACTTACACGCTATCTTCTGGACTCATAACTTTGGCCCTCATGGTGCCCTATTACTTTCGAAAAGCGACGAGGGAGCGTGTCTCTTGGAACCGACTCTGGTTGTAGTCGGCCTCAACCATAAAACGGCGGCGGTCGAAATTCGCGAGCGTTTCTGGATGAGCGGATGCCGTCAAGCCGAAGTTCTTTCCATGCTGGCGCAGGCCGAAGGCATTGAAGAGGCTATCGTCTTCTCCACCTCCAACCGGACCGAATTTGTCCTCTGGGGTGATGCGACCCTTGCCGTCAACTCCATCCTGCGCCTGCTTACCGCGGAGTACGACCTCAAGCTCCAGGAGTGGAACAGTTTCTATCGTCTGCTCGATGAGCAGGCTCTCGTCCACGCTTTCCGCGTCAGTTGCGGCCTCGATTCCATGTACATCGGCGAAGGCCACATCGCTCGCCAGTTTGCCATCGCCTGGCAGCACGCCCGCAATACCGGTTGCACCGGCCGCCACCTTGATGCCGTTTTGCGCAGGGCTCTTGCTGTCCGGCGGCGCGTGCGCAAAGAGACCGACTTCGTCTCTCACCTCGCTCTCCGCTCCGATCGCTGCCACCAGGTTCGCGGAACAAATCTTTGGCTCGCTTGCGGGAAAAAACGTCGTCATTTTTGGCGCCGGCAATATGGCGGAAAGCGCGGCTCGTGAGCTGTCAGGACGCGGCCCGCAGTCCGTGCTCATCCTTAGCCACAACGACTCTCCCGCGAAAGAACTGGTCCTGAAGCTACGCGCCCAGTTGCCCGCCCTCCGCGCGGGCGCATTCGCCGAGCGCTGGCAGCATCTTGCCGGCGCCGATCTCGTAATCAGCGCCACCTCTTCTCCGGAATTTATTTTTACCGCCGAAGACATGCGCCGCCTCGCCATCGCGCGCAACAACAACGGCCGCGATAATAGCGATCGCAGCCGCCCGGAGAACGATCGAAGGGAAGATCCCGCCGTACGCAAGCTCATCCTGATTGATCTTGCTCTCCCTCGCGACATCGATCCCGCCGTCCGCGCCTTCGACGGAGTTCTCCTCTACGATCTCGAGGATCTTGAACGCGCCGTTGAACCGCGCAAGGAAGTGCCGCAAAAAGAAGCATCGCGAAAAGAAGGCCGCACGGTCGAACTGCGCGCTTCGCGCCGCGATGACCGCGGCCGAAATCTGCCGGCGCCCGTGGTTTCAGCTGGCTCCCGCCCCGGCGAACTCGAAGCAGAGCAGATCGTGCAAGCTGAAGTTCGCGAATTCAAAAAGGAGTTGCTCCTAGGCGCCGTGCCTCCGGAGGTGAGCGCCCTCCGCTCCCGGCTCGACGAGATTTGCCGCCAGGAACTCGAGTCCTTCCGCCTCGAGCAAGGGCCGTTCCCGAAAGATCAGGACAAACTGATAGCCGCTCTCGGTCTCCGCATCACGCATAAAATCGCGGGCACGCTAGCGCGCGACCTCAAAACAGTACCCGAATCCCGCGGCCCAAAACGCATGATCGTGGGTGCATAGCTCCAGGCGGGAAACTCCGCGGGTTGCAAAAATTTCTTCCCCAACTCAGGTCATAGAAGCTCCTGATCGTTTAGCAAACTATTCGTCGGATGGACGACGCTCTACTGGAGAACGTCCTTCGCCGGACACCTTGCATCTCTGGAGTAATTCTGTGAACTCGACCGCGACATGAACGAGTGATTCCGTGTTAGGAGGCATAGCGGACAGCCTACCAAAACGCCGGTGGGTAAGAAATTTATTCACCCATGGCTGCGCGTAACTCCTTATGCTTCAAAGACCTGAGGAGGTGCTCCGCTCGAGAATCTTGGTTCTAAAATTTCAAGTGGAAAAGGGGTTCGATGACGGACAAGTAAACATGGCGGCTCAAAGCATCCCTCCCTCGACTTTACACATCTTTACAAAGCTTTATTATGTTCATGGGAAAGCAGGCCGTTTCCGTGCGGCGACAGTTAAATCTCTATACTTAAGACATCCACTTTCAAAAGAATCCAGAATTTCGAGATGACCCTATGAGAACTCTTACCGAATTACGTCGTTGGGCAGTTGCCCTCTCCTTGGCTGCGCTAGTAAGCATCGCGTTCAGCCAGCGTCTGACCGCGCAAGACGAACCCGATCAGGACGATCCTCCCACTCGAGTCGCCCGTCTCGGCTACCTGCAAGGTTCCGTCTCCTTCGAGCCCGCCGGCGAGAACGAGTGGGTTGATGCCGTTCCCAACCGTCCGATGACGATTGGCGATCAACTCTGGGCCGACAACAACTCGCGCGCCGAAGTCGAACTCGGTTCGGCCGTAATCGAACTGAACGGCAACACCGGCATTTCCTTCCTCAATCTCGACGACAACACCATCCAGGTCCAGCTCAGCTCCGGCGCAATCAACATCCGCGTGCGCCGTCTTGGCCGCGACGATGACTTCGAGATCGATACCCCCAACCAGGCCTTCACCATTGATGAAACTGGCCGCTATCGCGTCGAAGCCAGCCAAGACGGAACTTACACGGTGGTCAGCGTTCGCGAAGGCGAAGGCGAATCGACCGGCAATGGTTCGACCTATACGATCCGCGAAGGCCAGAGTGTGACCTTGAGCGGCACGGACAGGTTGAATGCCGAGATGGATAACCTCGATGGGCCAGATGACTTTGATCGCTGGTGCTACAGCCGTTACGACCGCTACGAGCATTCACCGTCCGCGCAATACCTCTCCGACGATGTCGTAGGCTACGCGGATCTCGATGACAATGGCCAATGGGCGCCCGCCATGGGCTATGGCAATGTGTGGTTCCCGCGCGTCGCCATGGGATGGGCTCCCTACCGCGAAGGTCATTGGGCCTGGATCGATCCCTGGGGATGGACCTGGGTCGATGACGAGCCGTGGGGCTATGCTCCATTCCACTATGGTCGCTGGGCCTTCATCGCCGGACGTTGGGGATGGATCCCCGGCCCGCGCGAAGTCCGGGCCGTCTACGCTCCCGCCCTCGTGGTTTTTGTCGGTGGAGGCGGAATGGCGATGGGCGGCAACGTCTCCTGGTTCCCGCTCGGTCCGCGTGAAGTGTTCATCCCGTCCTATCGCGTGAGCCGCGGCTATATGACGAACATCAACATGGGCGGCACCGTCATCAACCAGACCGTAATCACGAATGTCTACAACACAACCATCATTCGCAACCAGACGAATATCACCAATGTCACATACGTAAACCGGGGCGTCTCGGGGGCCATCGTCTCCGTTCCTCAACGTGCCTTCGTGAGCGCGCAACCGGTCGCACGCGCCGCAGTCACGGTCAACGTCAAGGAATTCGCTTCCATGCCGGTGAGCGCGCGTGTCGCAGTCGCTCCGACGCGAGGCAGCGTTCTCGGATTGCACGCTGACACTGCCGGGAGGGTGAAAGCGCCACCCGTGGCGATTGCCCAGCGCGCGATCGTTGCCAAGCGTACGCCTCCGCCTCCGCCACCTGCCTTCGCGGCCCGTCAGCAGCAGTTAGCGGCAAACCCTGGGCAGCCCATCGCCCGCCAGCAAATGCGGCAGATGGAGAAATCCGCTCCTGCCAATACCCAAGTCGCGCGCCCGCAGATCAAGCAGGCGCCCCCTGCCCAACCCGCCACTCCAGTGACGGCGAGGCCCGGAAATCGTCCCGGAAATATGCCGGGCAATCGCCCCGGAAACCAGCCGGCGGCAAATGAACGTCCAGGCGCTCCCGACAACCGGCCGGGCAATCAACCCCCGCCGAACCAACCGGGCAACCGGCCCAATAATCAACCGGCTAACGAACGTCCAGGCGCGCAAGACAATCGTCCGATGTCCAACGATCGTCCCGTGCCGAACAATCCCCCGGAGCGCCTGCCGCAGCGGAACGAGCGGCCCATGCCACCTGCGCAGAATAATCGCCCGGACCAGGCGCAACCGGAACGCAATCAGCCCCAGCGTCCTCAGCCGAATCGACCGGACATGAACCGGCCTGATCAGGACCGGCCCGCGCCCAACAACCGTCCACAGAACGCGCAACCACCCAACCGTCCGGATCAGGCGCAGCCAAAGCCGAATCAGCCGCCGCAACGTCCGGAGGCAAACCGCCCAGCCGAACCGCCGCAGCGGAACGAGCCGGCAGCGCGCCCGCAGCCGAACAAACAACCACCACCGCCAGATAAGAAGCAGGACAAGAAGGACGATAAGAAAGACAAAGAAGACAAGAAAAAAGAGAAGCCACCGAACAACTGATCAACAGGAAAGACGCGCTGCCGTAGAGACGGGGCACGCCCCGTCTCTATCGCGGCACCTGGTACTGCAAACCATAGCTCAAAACGCTAGCTGTGAATCTCAGGCGCTTCCTCTTCCAGCGCGCCTAGCGTTTCCTCATCCACATCCCACTTTTTCAAAATTGTGAAAATCGTTTTTGATCCAAACCCCGCGCGCGTCAGATTACGAAAAACTCGCGCTGCCTCTTTCTGATCCTTCGGCTTTTTCAGCCGCTTTCGCTTCAGATAAGCTCGCGCCAGTTCCTCTTCCTTGACCTCTTCGTAGGCCGACTCAACAGCCTTCGCGATGACCTCGCCGTGCACGCCTTTCGCCTTCAGATCGTTCACCACGCGCATGCGCCCGAACTTCTCCGTGTCGCGGCGATACGAAGAGTACGCGGCTGCATAGCGCGCGTCGTTCAGATATCCCTGATCCTTCAGGCGAACGATTATCAGCTCAACCAGCGTCTTGCCGAATTCGGTATCGGGCTCCACGCGGTTGCGCAGCAGCCGCTTGAGCTCGGCCACCGATCGGCTGCGGCGAGCCAGCGCGCCCACCGCATATTCATACAGCTCCGCCTCGGTAAAGAGCTTTCGCGGACGCGCAAATGCCATGTTGGACTCCGTTCAGCGAGAGGGCGGTGGAGCGGTCGCTGGCGCAGCCGGAGCGGACGGCGGCGTACTGCTCGCTGTAGCGGCCGCCGGAACAGCCAGCGCGGCTTTTACCGAAGCCGGCAGCTTGTCGGCATTGGCCAGCAGCAGCGCCATCTGCCACATCTGAGTTTCGTTCAGCGACTTGCTGAATCCCGGCATTCCGGTCAGCCGGAAGCCATTGAAGATTTTCCAGTAGCTCTCGCCCGGCTCATCGTCGGTCACGCCCTTGCCCATGAACAGTTGCGGCGGCCGCGGATACATGCCCGTCGCAATCGCCGTCTTCTTCGAGTCCGGCAAACCGTGGCAGACCGCGCAATGCTCTTTGTAGAGTTCGGCGCCCGCCAGGTAATTCGCCTCGGTCGGCTGAATCGGCACATTCTTCGGCATGTCTCGATCGATCCGCACATGCTGCGCCTTACGCGCCAGATAAGATTCAAACGGCATATCAGGATCGGTGGTCGCTACCGGAGCGCTGCCACCTACCAGGTAAAAATAGAGTCCCGCGGGAACCAGGATGAGCCCAAGCACCAATCCAGCCACGAATTTCAAGGTCGAGTCCTGCCTTTCTGAAGGTGATTAACTTTAGCATTTCATTACCGCAGTCGCACACGCATCATGCTGACGATGCCCGCAGGTCAATATCCCATCGCGATGAGTCCCCCTGTCTCTGATGAGTGCCCGAATAAGCGACCGACTACAACGCAAGAGTGCTCTCTGTGAGTTTGCAGGCAACAAAACATTCTGTTGGCGGCATCCGACCTTAAAACCCGTTCTTCGCGGCGTCCTGCTCTCTGCCGCGCAGCTTGCTTTTTGGCTACAGGCATCACCCGAACTTCCCTATGGCTCAGACTGCCGTTGAACCCGGTGTATCTTCCTATGTTGCTCACGTAAACCCGCAATGGGTGCGGCTTCTCGACCTGCTCGAGATGAATGTCGAATACCAGCACTGCTCCGGCAGCGAACTTTTCACGGCTGACGGCGGTCGAATCCTCGATTTCCTCTCTGGATACTGCGTCCACAACATCGGGCACAATCATCCCGCGGTCATTTCCGCTCTCCATGATCAACTCGACGCGCGCGGCCCCGCGATGGTTCAGTCGCACGTTGCACAACTGGCGGGGCAATTAGCCGAGCGTCTTTGTCGAAGGGCGGGCGGTAATCTGACCAAAGTCTTCTTCGGCAGCTCCGGAAGCGAAGGTGTTGAAGCAGCCATCAAGTTCTCCCGCGCCCACACCGGGCGCACGGGAATGCTCTATGCCAAGGCCGCCTTCCACGGCCTTACCTGCGGAGCGCTTTCGCTGATGGACGATCCCTTCTGGCGAGGCGACTTCGGCCCGCTGCTCTCTGATACGGTCGCTGTGCCCTTCAACGACCTCGAATCGCTGGAACAGCAACTCCGCACCGAGCGCTACGCAGCATTCATCTGCGAGCCTATTCAAGCCGAGGCTGGCATCAAGGTTACCGCCTCCGACTATTGGCGCAGCGCGCAAGAACTCTGCCATCGCTACGGTACGCTGCTTGTTCTCGATGAGGTGCAGACCGGCCTGCATCGCACCGGACCGTTCCTCGCTTCGCATCTTTACAACGTTCAGCCCGACATGGTCATTCTTGCCAAGGCGCTCAGCGGAGGTCTCGTTCCTGTAAGCGCTGTCCTGATGACCGATGAGATTTACTCGTCGGTCTACGGTTCGCTGAGACGCGCCATCATTCATACTTCGACTTTCAGTGAAAACAGCCTTGCCATGCGCGCTGGCCTCGCGACTCTCGATGTGCTCGAATCCGAAGAACTCGGCGCACGCGCAACTGAGGCCGGAGAGCAACTGCGTCAGATGCTTTCCGAAGCCCTCGACGAATACGAAATGGTGAAAGCCGTTCGCGGCGAGGGGCTGCTCTGCGGGATAGAATTCCGTGCTCCTCATCAATTGCGTCTCCGGATCGCTTACGAAGCTTTCATGAAGATCCACCCGGCGATGTTCGGCCAAATCATGGTCATGCGGTTGTTCCGCGATCACGGGATTCTGACCCAAATTTGCGGCAATAACTTCAGTGTCCTCAAAGCCGCGCCTCCGTTGGTGGTAACCGATGAGCAGATACAGGAATTTGTGGATTCGGTTCGCACGGTCGTGGAACTAGCTCATTCTTCAGCCTCATTCTGGTCTGAGGCTCTTGGTCTTGCTCGTCGAGCCGTCAATCTTTAATCGGCATCTAACCACGGATATCCAGTCGCGGCTTGTATAGCTTGGGGCGGGATTTACAAGTTGTTGACACCATCGCTCGCGGGAAGGCTGGTACGCTTTTTCCGGCGGCATGGCGTATCGTAGATCGGAACTCGATACCTTAGTCGATTCTAACTATGCAAATCGTCAGCACAGCCAGCGCGTTTCCCCGCCACTATTACTCTCAGGATGAACTCCTGGACGGTCTCCGGCAGTTCTGGGGCGACCGCATCGAAAAGCCCGAAGTGCTCCGCCGATTGCATCGTCATGTCGGAGTCGATGGCCGTTACCTCTCGATCCCCAAGGAAGAATATCTGACGATGAGAACCTGGGGAGAGGCGAACCATCACTGGATTCGGACCGCCACCGAGCTCGGCGAAAAGGCGGTTGCCGGTGCGCTGGCCGCCGCGGGCTTGCAAGGTCAGAATCTGAACGCGTTCTTTTTTACATCTGTGACCGGAATTTGCAGTCCATCGATTGACGCACTGCTCATCAACAAAATGGGACTGTGCACCAACATTCGCCGCCTTCCAATCTTCGGACTGGGTTGCGTTGCCGGCGCGGCGGGAATTTCGCGCGCCGCCGATTACGTCAAGGCCTATCCCGATCAGATTGCCGTTGTGCTCTCGGTCGAACTTTGCTCGCTCACCATCCAGCGCGAAGATCTCTCGATGGCCAACCTGATTTCATCCGGCCTTTTTGGCGATGGTGCTGCGGCGGTGATTGTGGCCGGCGCGGAATGCAGCCTTTCGAGTCCGGGCCCTCGCATCCTGGCCACGCGCTCCGTCTTCTATCCCGACACCGAAGAGATGATGGGCTGGGACATTAGCGAGAAAGGCTTTCGCATCGTGCTTTCGCGCGAGGTTCCGAATCTGGTGCGCAAAAATTTGGCCGGCAACGTCGACGATTTCCTGGCCTCGCGCGGCCTCGTGCGCTCCGATATTGGCAGTTGGGTTTTGCACACGGGCGGCCCCAAGATTCTTGAAGCCACCGCGGAGGCTCTTGAGCTGAACAATGGACAGCTTGACGCCTCGTGGGATTGTCTACGCCGGACCGGTAACCTGTCGTCGGCTTCCGTTCTGGTGGTGCTCGAAGAAGTGATGAAGAATCGCTGTCCCGCTCCGGGCACATTGGGTGTGCTCGCGGCCATGGGGCCAGGCTTCTGTTCGGAATTCGTCCTTCTTGAATGGTGACCTCGAGGAAAATTGCACTCTAAGAATCCAGTCGACGTCTTCATCATCGGCGGAGGTCCGGCGGGCCTCGCCACAGCGATCGCGGCGCGCCGTCGTGGGCTCAGCGTTGCCGTCGCTGATGGCGCGATTCCTCCCATCGACAAGCCGTGTGGCGAGGGCCTCATGCCCGACGGTATCGCTGCGCTGAACGACCTCGGCGTCACCATTCCGGCGAGCGCGTGCCATCCCTTCCAGGGCATTCGCTTTGTGAGCGGAAGCCAACGAGCCGAAGCAAACTTCTCTCGAGGCCCGGCCTTCGGAATCCGCCGCACGGCTCTGCATCGCGTCCTTATCGATCACGCGGCTGCCTGCGGGGTGTCTTTGCTTTGGGGAACAGCCGTCACCGGGATTGAGGCGGCTGGCGTGCATCTCGCGAATGGTTTCGCGCCCGCGCGCTGGATTGTCGGCGCAGATGGTTCCAATTCCCTTGTTCGCCGCTGGGCCGGCCTCGACGACCGCCGGAGCCATCCGACTCGTTTCGGATTTCGCCGCCACTATCGCGTCACTGCCCCAGCCGAGTTTATGGAGCTGTATTGGGCCAATGACCGCACCGGCGGCGATTGCCGGATCAATGATTGCCGGGTCAATGATTGCCAGATCAATGACCGCCAGATCAATGACTGCCAAATCTATGTAACGCCCGTCGGCGCGGACGAAATCTGCCTCGCACTCGTCAGCTCCGATCCGCATCTGCGCCTCGATGCCGCGCTGGCAAATTTTCCCGAACTCAAGGCGCTCCTTAGCCATGCCGAAATTACCTCCACCGAGCGGGGCGCGATCACCGTCAGCCGAAGGCTGCCTCGCGTTTACCTCGGCAATGTCGCCCTGGTTGGTGACGCTTCCGGCGGAGTCGATGCCATCACGGGAGGAGGTCTTTGCCTGGCCTTCCGCCAAGCGGCGCTGCTGGCTGGGTGCCTCGCCGACAATAACCTCGCTCATTATCAAAAGGAACATCGCCGCCTTCTTCGTCGTCCTGCTGCGATGGCGCGCTTGATGCTGCTGATGGGTCGAAACCCGCGTCTTCGCCGCCGCGCCATGCAGGTCTTCGAAACGAGCCCGCGCTCATTTGCGCGCATGCTGGCCATGCACGTTGGTGATGGAACCACTCGCGACTATATTGCCAACGGAATTTCCCTGGGGTGGAAACTTCTTACCGCGTGATCTCGACGGCTCACTCAATATTCATGAAAAAACTTCAGACCATTACTCCGCTGATCGCCGTGTTGTTACTGGCGATTTCGCCGTTCGCACAAACCGCGGTCGCGCAAAACACGCCCGCACAAACCGCGCAGCCCGCGCGCGAAGTTCAGCTTCAGCTGGATGCCGTTCAGAGCGGTGCGAGTATTCTGCTGTCCGGCAACTTTCACACCGTGGAAGGCTCATTTACGCTGAAACATGGCGCGATCGAATACGATCCCGCTACAGGCAAGGCGAGCGGTGAAATCGTCTTCGATGCCACCAGCGGCAAAACCGGGAGCGACGGCCGCGACAAGAAGATGCACAAGGACGTGCTCGAAAGCGCGCGCTTCCCGGAAATCTCTTTCCGTCCTGATCATGCTGAAGGTGCGCTCGCCACTTCGGGCGATTCGACTCTCCAGGTCCACGGCATCTTCTCGATCCACGGGGCCGATCACGATTTGACGCTACCGGTTACTGTGCACATCGACGGCAGAACCTGGACGGCAAAGGCCGTGTTTCAGGTGCCTTATGTGAAGTGGGGAATGAAGAATCCGAGCGTGCTGTTCCTGCGCGTGGAGAGCGTCGTCGAGGTGCAATTGCACGCTGCGGGAGCGATTCAGTAACTGCGGAAGCTAAGAGTTTACCGATGCTCCGGCGCGGACGAGAGTGTCCGCACGAGCTATTTGATGACGCCGCGCTCAGACGCTTCGATGAAACGGATCAGGAGGTCGACGTCCTCGCCGCGATCAGCTTCGGCTTTCAGCTTTTCAATCGCCTGGGAGGTATTCAGCTTTGAGGCGAGCAGCAGGCGGTAGGCGTGATGAATTCTTCGGATTCGCTCCTTCGTAAATCCCCGCCGCTCCAGGCCGACGGCATTGAGTCCATAAGCGTGGGTGCCGCGTTCCGCTGACGTCTTTGAAAACGGCAACACATCGCGCGTGATCGTCGTGCCTCCGCCAATGAAGGCGTAGGTGCCGATGCGCACAAAATGGTGCACCGGGCAAAGCGCGCCCACCGTAGCCCAGTCTTCGACAATGACATGTCCGCCGAGCGTGGCCGCATTCGCCATAATGATGTGATTGCCGATGCGGCAATCGTGCGCGATATGCGTGTAGGCCATGATCAGGTTGTAGCTGCCGACGCGGGTCACGCCTTCGGCCTTCGCGGTGGCGCGGTTGATGGTCACGTATTCGCGGATCTCGTTGTGGTCGCCGATTTCGAGGCGCGTTGGCTCGCCCTTGTAAGAAATGTCCTGCGGCGCCATGCCGATCGAGCTGAACGGGAAAAATCTGTTGTCCGAGCCGATCTTGGTTGGACCTTCCATCGCGACGTGGGACAGAAGCTGGCAACGCTCACCGAGTTCGACGTGCGGTCCGATCACGCAATAAGGGCCGACTTCGCAGGAAGGATGAACCCTGCTTTTCGGATCGATGACCGCCGTAGGATGAATCGACATTGAGGTTTGCGTAATTGGGAAATATGGTAATTGAGTAATTTGCAAAAGAGCGTGGATATCAAATTACACAAAGTACCGACTTTGAAAAATTAGGGTTCTCCTGGGGCTTCGGCAGCGGCGTTCATCGCTCGCGGCACGAGCCGGCAGGTTACGGTCGATTCGGCGGCGACTTTGCCGTCGACGTAGGCCTTGCCCTCGAGACGCGCGGCGATTCTCCGCCAGGCGCGGACCTCGACCTCGATGCGCAACTGATCTCCGGGAACAACCGGCCGCCGGAAGCGCGCCTTCTCGATTCCGGTAAATACCATCAGCATCTCGTCGCGATTCGGGACCTCCGTCAGGAGCAGCAAGCCGCCCGCCTGCGCGATGGCCTCCACGATTAGCACTCCCGGCATGATCGGTTTGTCAGGAAAATGTCCCTGAAAAAACGGCTCGGTAATGGTCACGTTTTTCAGCGCCACGATCCGCTTCATGCGCTCGAGCTCGAGCACGCGATCGATGAGCAAAAAAGGATACCGGTGCGGCAGAATCTTGAGAATGTCGTTGATTTCCATCGCAATTTTCGGAGTGGTGGCCGATGCCGTCGTCTCTACGCTGTCTGTCATACGTTTTCGTCTTGAGGCGAAGATTATACTGTAGCGCATCCCCGCTTTTGGGTGGCGCAGCGGTTTACCGCTGCAATAGCTGATTTAGTCATCGCCGGCTTGAGCCGCTGAGGCTTTCCATGATCACCGCAAAATCTCTGCTCCGCAATGTATTCGCTGTTATTTTCTCTACGCTCCTCACCGTCACTCTCTGGTCACAGCAGCCAGTCGCACAAGCGCCGCAATCCGCCGTTCCCGCGCTGCCCGCCGACATTCCAGCCAACGCCGAGCGCTATTCCATGCTGCTCATGGGCAATCTGGGCGGGCAGCAGGCGGTCTGGACCGCTGCCGACGGTACGCTGCACATGTTTTTCCAGTTCAACGATCGCGGCCGCGGCCCCAAGACCACGTCCGTCATTAAACTCGACGCAAGCGGCATTCCCGTTTCTGAGACGATCACCGGCAATGACTACCTGAAGTCTCCCGTCGATGAATCCTTCACCAACGCCGGCGGCACCGCGCGCTGGAAGAACACCGCCGAGCACGGAGAGAAGAAAGTTTCCGGCCCCGCATACTATTCTCCCCTCAACGGCGCGCCCTCGGAAGTCGGGCTGCTCGCGCAGGCCGCTCTCAAAAACGGAGGCAAGATCTCTCTGCTCCCCGACGGCGAAGCCCGCGTCCAGCACATAACCGACGTGGACGTCGAAGCTGGCGGCCAGAAGAAACATGTCGCGCTCTATTCCATCACCGGCCTCGACTTCACTCCTACCTACTTGTGGATGGACGATCACGACAAGGGCCACGAGAAGTTCTTTGCGGCAGTCGACGATTGGGGGTCGATCGTTCCCGAAGGCTGGGAATCGGTAGTCAAGCCGCTTCTGGCCGCGCAGGATGAGGTCAAACACTCGCGCGCCGCAACGCTGGCCGGCAAGCTCGCGCATCACACCCGCAATGGCCGCATCCTCTTCAAACACGTCAAACTTTTCGATGCCAAAATCGGGAAAGATTCTCCGCGACCAGCGACGTTCTCATCGACGGCAATCACATCGTCAATGTCGGAAGTCCGTGCAAAGCACGACGGCCGATCCAGTCCCCAGAAGTCATCGACGGCCACGGGCAAAACCCTCCTTCCCGGCCTCTGGGACATGCACGCCCACGTAGGCGACAACGACGGCCTGCTCAACCTCGCCGCCGGAGTCACCACCGTCCGCGATCTCGCTAACGACACTGACTCGCTCCTCGCCCGCCGCCAGCGCATCGCCGACGGCAAGGAAATCGGCACCCGCATCGTCATCGCCGGAATCATCGATGGCCGCGGCCCCTATCAGGGTCCGACCAAAGTTCTCGTTTCCACCGAAGCCGAAGCCCGCGCTGCGGTCGACAACTACAAAAAGCTCGGCTACGTGCAGATCAAGATTTATAGCTCCCTTCCGCCCGCTCTCGTTCCAGCCGTCATCGACGAGGCCCACAAGAACGGCATGCGCGTCAGCGGACACATTCCCGCCGAAATGACCGCCGATCAGTGCGTCAAGCTCGGCTACGACGAGATTCAGCACATCAACTTTCTGGTGCTGAATTTCTTCCCCGAGATCAAGGACACGAACACTATCACTCGCCTCACTAAGCCCGGCGAGATTACAGCTGGACTCGACCTGAACTCGCAGCAGGTGAAAGACTTCATCAAGCTCCTGCAGGATCACAACACCAAGCTCGACCTCACGCTGAGTGTCTTCGAAGATCAGTACATGTCCCGCATCGGACAAATTCCTCCCGGCTACGCGAACGTTGCCAGTCGCCTACCCGCACAGGTGCGCCGCAGCCTGCTAACCGCGGGAATGACTCCGCCCCCTGGCATGGACGACACTTACAAGAAGTCATTCGCGAAGATGCTCGAATTCACCGGCCTGCTCTATCGCTCCGGCCTTCAAATCGAAGACGGCACGGATAACATGGCCGGCTTTGCGCTCGATCGCGAACTTGAACTCGACGTTATGGCCGGCATTCCCGCCGGCGCAGGTTCTTCAGAATGCGACGCTGAACGCGGCAAAGATCATGAGCATGGACAAAGACCTCGGCTCGATCACGCCCGGCAAGCTCGCCGACCTCACGCTGGTCGAAGGCGATCCGACGAAGAACATCAGCGACATCCGCAAGACTGTGGTCGTGGTCAAAGATGGAGTTTTGTATTACCCCAAGGAGCTTTACACAGAGCTGGGAGTCATCCCGTAAACGCATCGATTGAGGAGATCGTATGGCAGTTCGCTTTGAAGGCAGTCAGCCCATCCTGCGAGTTGAGAATATGCAGGCCAGCCTCGACTTTTATGTCGGCAAGCTCGGCTTCAAGAATGTCGAATGGGGCAACGACGACTTTACGAGCGTGTCGCGGGACCGGGCCAATCTCTTCCTTTGCCGTGGTGGCCAGGGACGCGGCGGAGCGTGGGTCTGGGTCGGAGTCGAAGACGCCGAACTACTCCACGAAGAGTTCAAAGCGAAGGGTGTAAAAATTCTGCATGCCGCCAACGAACTATTCATGGGCGCTGGAGTTTCACGTCGAAGATCCCGACGGCAACGTACTTCGCCTTGGTTCGGAACCCAAGTAGAGCAACGTGTATTCGAGCAGACCGCAGATTCACTTCTGCGATCTGCCCTCTGACATCTGCGATCGCGCGTCTTACTTCACGCCCTTCGCGGCGTCCCACGAGCCTTGCTCCTTACGCACCATGACGATCTCCCCGATGTGGTAGGCATTGTGCGTTCCGATGCGCGCGATCGTCGGAGCCCACTCCGCTAGCTGCTTTTCATTTGCAGACTCCACCAGCTTTTCCAGGTCTGTCATCACGGCATCGAACCGGTGAACGATGTCTCGCCCACTGCTTGGCATCGAATTGGGTAAAGGTCTCGTCGTTGTTGCCGCTGAACTTCGCTTCGGGTTGCCCTTTGAACTTGGCCAGGCTCCGCTCGTTCCAAAAAACCAAGTGATAGGCGAGTTGGCCGACGGAATGATTGCCGTGGCCATCGTTCCAGTTAGCTTGTTCCGGAGTCAGCCCCGCCATCGCGGTATTGCCGTCGACAAACCAATCTTTTTCATTGTGCGTCGTCTTCAGTTGCTCCAGCAGGATGCTGCGGAGTGTAGGCGCGGGCTTCTGGTTCTGCGCATACGTCTGAGACGACACCGCGAGGAAAACAAGGGCCACCACAATCAACATTCGCTTCATGAAGTTTTCGCTCCTTTTTGACTTTAGACGCTCCGACCGGTCACTTCGCTAGCAAATGGCATTCGTTATGTGCATCCAAGCGTCAACTGGGACAATCAAATTCCAGCGAACACATTCCAGCCCGGAAAGAGGCAACATGCCTGATGCCACCACGATGCTCAGCTCAATTGAAAGCGCCGCTCTCCGATGACGCTCTCGACCAGCTTTTCCGCAACGCCCGCACCCATAATGAGTGGCTGCCCAAACCAGTGCCGGCCGATCTATTGCGCCAGGTCTATGATCTTGCCCGCTTCGGGCCCACGAGTGCGAACAGTTCGCCCGCGCGCTTCGTCTTCGTGACGTCGCCCGAGGCCAAGGAACGCCTGCGGCCTGCGCTCTCGGCCGGCAATCTCGACAAGACCATGGCCGCGCCCGTCACGGTAATCATCGCCTACGATACCGAGTTCCACGAGAAACTGCCCAAGCTCTTCCCGCACAGAGATATGCGTTCCATATTCGCGGATAAGGCCGCTCTGATCGAACAGACCGCTTTTCGCAACAGCTCCCTGCAAGGCGGTTACTTCATTCTTGCCGCCCGCGCCCTGGGCCTCGATTGCGGCCCGATGTCCGGCTTCGATGTCGCCAAAGTCAACGCGGAATTCTTTCCCGACGGCAAGTGGAAGGCGAACTTCCTCTGCAACCTGGGCTATGGAGACCCGAGCAAACTCTTTCCGCGCAGTCCGCGCCTCTCGTTCGAAGAGGCGTGTGCAATTCTCTAGCGTTCCTCGTTCCCGCCTCGCGCACAGCAAATGAAAAGGCCAGCCCGTCGGGCTGGCCTTCGTCACTTCAAAAATGGTGCGCTTACTTCTTGGGCGCGATCGCGTCCTTTGCGGCCTTGGCCACGCGGAATTTCACGACCGTCTTTGCCTTGATCTGAATCGGTTCGCCGGTTTGCGGGTTGCGGCCCATGCGGGCTTTGCGGTGCGCTTTCACCAGGCGGCCCAGTCCGGGCACTACGAATACGCCGTTCTTTTTCGTCTCTTTGATCGCCGTGTCGGCGAGGTGCTCAAGGAACGTCGCTGCGGTCTTGTTGTTGGAGCCGAGTTTCTCGGCCAGATGACGGGTGAGTTGAGTTTTGGTCATACCACTAGCCATGAAGTCCTCCTTCAAACTACTACTTGAATGTTGATTTCGACCGCATCTTAACGCACGTTGCTGTGGAAAACCAGCAAAATATGCAGATTTTATGCGGTTTCCAAGAAAGGTACCCTCCAAAACGGGCCAAAAACGGGCTTTGTGAGCAGGTTGAGCTGCGGTTGGAAGCCCTTTTCGTAGCCGAAACCGACATCACAGTTCTACCGTTCGACGGTATCGCGCAAGTCCGTTACACTGAAAACCATTTCCAGATATCCAAAAAGGGCAAGAGGAGAACGTAAATGGCGGAAGCATCTCTCAGCGGCGCGGAGTTCAAAAAGCAATTGCGCGCCGGCAATCCAAAGATGGGCCTGTTCGTGAATTCGCACAGCCCCACCATCGCCGAACAGCTCGCCCACAGCGGCTATGACTGGTTGCTGGTGGATACGCAGCACGGCCCCATGCACTACGAAAAGCTTTCGGCCATGCTCTGCGGGATCTCCAATGGCGGAGCGAAGTCGCTGGTGCGCGTCGGTGGATACGCCGATCGTCCCGGCATTCAGCAGGCGCTCGACCTCGGCGCCGATGGCGTTCTCATTCCTTACATCAACACCGCCGCCGAAGCCCGCGAAGCCATCAGTTGCGCCAAGTATCCGACGGTCGGCACACGCTCCGTTTATTTTCCGCAGCGCAGCATGGATAAGGGCGGTCTGCTGGGTTATGCCGGCAGTTGGAACAACGAAGGCATCGTCGCGCTTCAGGTCGAGACTGCCTCCTGCATTGAAAACATCGCTGAGATCGCCGCGGTTCCGGGCGTCGATATTCTCTTCCTTGGGCAAAACGATCTCTGCATGTCGATGGGCCTCTACAACAAATACGAGTTCCCGCACATGTACACTTCGCCCGAGCTGAACGCGGCCACCCAGAAGCTGGTGGAACACGCGCGCAAAAACGACGTCATCCTCGGCCTGTTTCTCTTCGGCACCGCCCGCGTCGGCGAGTTCCTGGAAAAAGGCTTCACCTTCATCAGCGTCGGCAATGACCTGCACCACGTGCTGACGCAGACCGCTGCCTACGTAAACGACATCGAAAACGTGGCCAAGGAAAAGGGCAAGACGTGGAAGCGGCGTCCGACAGCGCTTTTCTAGAAGCCGCTCCGATTAAATCCTCCGCCCGCGCATGACGGTGACCGGCGAGCCGTCGGCCAGGAAAGCCGACGCGTGCGAGCCGGAGAGCGCGTCCGCGAATTCGTCGGCCGTAAAGTGCCTCAACGTCGCCCGTGAATCGCGCTTGCCGCGCCTGCCACACTTTCCACGAAGGATGCAGGACCTCATACTCCATGCAGCCGCCGTCGCGCTGGGCCGAGTATCCCCAGTAATGCTCGGCGATGAACTGCTCTTCCGAGCCATCTCGCAGCGGTGCGGCATCGCCCTCCGAATGAAAGCCGAGTTCGCTCCAGTTGCCGCGAAATTTCCATCGATAAGAGGCGTCGATGCTGCCCTTGGCGTCGGCGCCTCGGCGAATCTCATGCGCCATGGGCAGCGCCAGGTAATTCTCGTTATAGAGCGTTCGCGCAATGAAGGCTATGGCCGCGCGCGGTACGATCTCACGGATGAAAACGACACCCCGGCGCTCCCTGCCCTGCTCTCGCCGTTTCACATAGAACCGGAGGTTCACTTCCGTAAAGTTGGAATGAAATGGAATTCGAACCCCGAGAACCCTGGTATTCAAGAAGCGAAATCCGACGAGGCTTATAAAGGCTTTCGAATTCCAGCAATCGAGTTCGGTGCCGCGCGGGACGTAAGGAAGGAGAAGTCCGGGGTCGACTTCGTAATTCAGCAAAACCAGATCACGCCACTCCGCGGTCAGGAAGATTCGGCCAGAGTCCACACGAATTAAGATGGCGGCTCCGGCGGGAGAGATTCACGGCCTTTGACGAGTTGAGATCGTCCGATGGATTGCCTGCCCGAGGCGCGGCTATGGTTCGTAAACCCTGCTGTGCATGCCGGCATGGCGCGCCGCTTCCTGCATCTGTTCCAGTTTGTATTTTTCACGGTCGAATTGCTGCTGCAACTGCGCCAACCGATCAAGGCGCCGGTCCAGCGCGCCGTTATAGGTCACTCCAGTGGAACCATTGCCATAGTTTGGATCCGTGAAGCGGATCGCCGCCTTCAACCGGTCGACTCGCATGCGCAGATTCGCGACCAGGCGTGCCTGCTGCATGATTCTCTCGTGCCATCGAGCCTCCGCGCGTTGCTCCCGGGCGCGTCCTTGCGAGGCTTCCTGTTCTTCGCGCACCCGGTCTTGTTTTGCCCCGGGGGCATTGTGATTCGCCTCGTCGGTAGCGGTTGTGATCGCGTCGGGATCGGTGGGCAGAGTTTTGTTCGTGATGACCTTCGGCGGGGTAGCCGATGATTCCTCCTTCTTTTCGCGATTCTCGCGGGCAATGTCGCCGAGCGATTGCGACTGGCCGAAAGCCGACGAGGTAAGCAGCAAAGTTGTTAGAGAAAGCAGAACGGCAAAGCCAATTTGGCGGCTGGAGAATGGGCGCATGATTCGCCTCCCGATGAGGAAACCCAGGGTTCGCCTCATCGTAGCGCTGTTAGCAGCCACAAGCGGATTACGCGCGTAACCGCCGTAGGTTACCGGCGCCGGCTAGCGATGGCCCTCCGGCGCCCGCCCAAAGGCCGCTTCCAGCATCGCTTGGGGCGACATTCCGCTCTCGCGTAAGTGTCGAATGCTCAGGGCATCGCTGCGTTTGGCAAGACGGGAGCCTGCGGAATCGCGCACCAGTTCACAATGAAAGTACTCAGGAAGAGGAAACCCCAGCGCGCGCAACAGCAGAATTTGCCGAGCCGTCGACTTCAGCAAATCCGCGCCCCGAACGACTTCAGTGACGCGCATCGCCGCGTCATCGACCACCACCGCCAGTTGATAAGCCGGAACGTCATCGCGCCGCCACACCAGAAAGTCGCCGAAGTCGTGCCCCGCGACGTAACTCTGCGCACCCAGGTTCAAGTCGCCAAATTGCACGGTCTCGTCTGTCTGGTACACGAAATCTCCAGTTCACGCCTGCGGGTTGGGAGAATGAGGCAGCATCGGTACGTCCCCGGCAACGCCCCGGATAGATCGGTTCATCGTCCGAATCGTTGGGTGCGCTCGCCGCCTGCGCCAGATCTTTGCGTGAGCATGTGCATGGATAGATCAGTCCTCCATCGCGCAATCGCCGCCACGCTTCGAGATAATGCGATCGCCTTTCGCTCTGGGAGTAGGGGCCGAAATCTCCGCCGCAATCTGGGCCCTCCTGCCAGCTAATTCCGAGCCATCGCAGATCCTCCATCATCGCCCGCACAAACTCGACGCGCGAACGCTGCGGATCCAGGTCCTCGTTGCGAAGGATCAAAGTTCCGCCGTGCTGAATCGCCCGTTGAAAAGCGATCCAGAATGTCCGCGCGTGCCCCATGTGTAACAAGCCCGTAGGCGAGGGGGCGAGGCGCCCACGATAGATGGATGGCGACGTCACAGCGGAATTCTAGTTCTTTCCCACCGCGATCTGCGAATGAGCGACAGTAAGTTCTACCTCGTCGTTTCCTCATCGCTGAAGTTTGCATAGCATCCTCCGCGATTTTTCTAAGCGCGCTCTAATCAAACCGAAAGCGCTGCACTCTGAGTGGAAAAGTATTGACTGTGACTGATTCTCGTACGAACTCCGTATTGTTCTTTCGGAATCTATGCGCGCCGACGGTGCGAGATTAGCCTCAAAGGTGCTGTGGAGGTAGTGGAGTGAATTGCGAAGTCAGTCAGGCTATTCCTGTTTCAAAACGTCTCAAAAGCGCGATTGCCGACTTGAAGACGCTCCAGGGGCTTATTGCCTCTGATGACCTGGATTCACGGTTACTCACAGATTTTCGCGACGCACTGAACCGGGTTCGTAACGTTGCCTGGGCGGCCCAGCAGTCGATCGAGTCGCAACTTTCCGGCAACGATACCTCAACCATCGACACGCTCCTGGCCACGGAACGCGTGCGCGCCGCTTATCAGCTCTGCCGGTCCATTCAGGAAGATTTGGGCAGGGGCGAAATCGAGTTTCAAAAAGGGCAGCTCTTCGAACTGCATACCGTGGCCGCGGAACTTACTAAGAATCTTAAAGACAGGCTTTGATCGGGCCAGGTGGGATACGGCCGGCTGCTTGAACAACCGAGAAGCGGTGGCGCGGCAGCCTCAGCCGCCATCGTCCTTTAACGCACCCGCCAGGCGCTCAGCTTGTTTTCATCGTCGCGAGAAGCGCCTGAAGTTCCCCGGCGTTTCTGTAGTCCTCGTCGTTCTCCGTAATAAATTCAATGCCGTAGCGGTTCTCCTCGCGATTGCGGACGAAACACCTGAAAATCATCGGCTGGTCGGAACCCGGCAGCGTGAATTGGACAGCCACCTGCGAACCGATCGGCAAGTCGCTGTTCACGATGACAGCCAGTCCACCGGCGCTGATGTCAGTGCCGTGGCCTTCCCAGGTCACAACTCTGGTGGGCCCTTGGGTGATGACGCGCACCTGCACAGTCATGCCGACGCAGTAGCGCGGCCATCGCCTCATAGTCGCTGGATTGGCTTGCTCGTTGAGTGGAGGAATGTTGCTTTCGCCGGCCGGCTCGGCCTCGGCTGCGGGACAAGCACGATCAAAATCGACATTCGCCTCTGAAGGCTTCATCGCAAACCCCTGCCGCAAGTTTCCGTCAAACAATAGACATATTTCTGTGATCTCAACCCAACAGGTAGCACGTGAGTTACCCGTCGGCTGTTACCTCAGGCCTGCAAATACCGGGGTTGCCGGTGCATTCGCAAGAATTCCGCACTCCCCCGTTCTACTAGGCAGTCTGACGCACACCGCGAGTGACTGCTCCCCCGGCCCGCGGTGAACGTAGACTGAAAGCACCTCACAAACTTGTACGGGGGAGTGTGGCTCCATGAAGAGTCGCTTCGTCTGTCTTCTTCTGCTTCTCGCCAGCACGCTGGCGCAACCATCGAGCGGTCCGTCCTCACAACCAGTCGCTCAACCGAGTTCGCAACCTTCACTCACCATCTACAACCAGGACTTCGCGGTAGTGCGCCAGGAGACTCCTCTGGACTTAAGCGCGGGCGAAAATCACGTCACCGTCAATGACATCACTTACCATCTTGAGCCTGACTCCGTCGTTCTGCGGGATCTCTCCGGCAAGCGCTCGCTTAAGGTCCTGGAGCAGAACTATCGCGCTGATCCTGTGAATGAAGGCTCGCTGCTCAATCTCTACGAGGGGCGGACGATTGAATTCCAGGTAAGCGGTGGGCAGACCGTCAAAGGCAAAATCATTCGCAGCGGATACGCGCCGCATAACTCTTTCGCGATGAATCGCTATGGCCAGCAGTACTACCAGTCGCAAATGGTCGCGGCCTCCGAACAGCCCATCATCGAGGTCGATGGCCAGCTTCGTTTCGGCCTGCCGGGCACGCCCGTCTTTCCCGACCTCACGGAAGATACGATTCTGCATCCGCGCCTGGAATGGATTCTCTCCACCGACAAGCCCGGCAAGTTCCCCGCCGAATTTTCCTACGTCACCGGCGGCCTCAGCTGGCAGGCGGACTACAACATCGTCGCGCCTGAGAAAGGTGATGTCGTCGATGTGGTCGGCTGGGTCACCATGGACAACGAAAGCGGAAAGACCTTCACCGACGCCCGCATCAAGCTCATGGCCGGTGACGTGAATAAAATCCAGCGCGAGCGCCGGAGCCAACGAGATGGCTCGTCCTCAGTACAGCGGCCAAGGCCGCTCGACATGGCGAGCCCCGCGGTCACCGAAAAAGCCTTCGACGAATATCACCTCTACACGCTCGACCGCCGCACTACGCTGCGCGACCGCGAAACCAAGCAAGTCGAATTCATCCACGCCTCCGGTGTCGCGACAAAGCAGGTCTACATCTACGACGGCGCCCGCATCGACCCAAGCCGCTACTACGGCTGGAACTGGGACAACTTCCGCAACGATCATTCCTACGGCACCGAATCGAACCCGAAAATCTGGGCGATGCGCGAGTTCCGCAACTCCGAGGCGAACCACCTCGGCATGCCGCTGCCCAAGGGCCGCGTCCGCTTCTATCGCCGCAACGACGACGGCCAGGTCGAGTTCACCGGCGAAAACATGATCGAGCATACGCCCAAAGACGAGACCGTTCGCATCTACACCGGCAACGCCTTCGACCTGACCGGAGAGCGCCGCCGCGTCGACTACTTCATCGACAGCAGCAAGGAGACAGCCAGGGAGTCATTCGAAATCAAAGTGCGCAACCACAAAAAAGAGCCGGTAGAAGTGCGCGTAGTCGAGCACCTCTATCGCGGCGAGAACTGGGAGATCACGGTGAAGTCCGATGAGTACAGAAAGATCGACAGCCACACGATTGAATTTCCCGTGAAGATCGGGCCCGATGAGGAGAAGGTGGTGACCTACACGGCGCACTACACGTGGTGATGTCTTGGAGCAGAAGTACTAGGCCGCGCCGGCGTTGTTTAGCTAATCCGGCGTATGCCTTGACCAGTTATCCTGAGTTTAAAACCATCCAACATGGTCATCGCGAGTTCATTGTCGAAGAGCTTTCTCCAACGCCAAGGAGGAACATCCGCTCCGTCGGCATTCAGGAGACAAACGTCGCCCGACGACAGCAGCCCATGAACCCCGAGCCTAAATGCTTCAGTATCTGGATAAATTGAGTGAACCGTAGCTAAGGACAACTCGCCACCAAGCAACTGATCTAACGTTTCGAGTTCTGGTGACATAGGAATCCTTGAGCTGCGCTGGGAATTGGCTGAAAGGCTGCCGGAATGCCGAATCGTGCGCTATACGAAGGAGCGTAGTACTTTTCGCCAGCGCATGAGCGGCAAAGCACGCGCCCGGCGCGCTTCACTTCGCGCCGGAAGTTAATCCCTTCGCCGCATTCGGCGCACACGATGCGCTCGCCCTTATACCCAGGAAATTCCTCTGCCGGAAGTTCGACCTTCACCCACTGTGTCGAAAACAAATCGTCATCCTTCATCTCGCGATAGGCCAGCATCTGCTGCTGGTTCTTGTTTTCGATCTCCGGATGCAGTTCGCGCGCCAGCTTTTTGGACGATTCCTTCGCGGCCACGCGAATGGCTTTGTACCAGTTGCCGCCGCCGTCCGGGAGTTGGGCTGCGAGGTCGACAAACGTCGCCGCCATCTTCCCCCAGTCGCGAAATTTCAGGGCGCGCTTGCCCAGGCGGCATCCCGTGACGACGCCGATCGCATCAGTAGCGCAGCGGTCGATTTCAACAAACGTGACCAGCCGCTTGCGGTCCTTTCCGCGCGGATCGTCGATGCCGAGCTTGGCCAACCCAAACATCGCCAGGCGCACGCCCAGAATCTGCCCGGCACAGAGATGCCCATGGGCAATTTCAGCTTCGCGGATCAGTTCGTCGAGGGAGAGCATTGAGAAATTGAGAAATTTTGTAATTAGATAAAATCCTTATTATTCCCAACCGAGCGCTCGAAATGAGGGTTCAATTACCCAATTACTAAATTACACAATTACTCAATCTCCTCACTTCCTTCGCCAGCGCACTCCATCTTTCGTGTTCTCGACGATAATTCCCGCCGCCGACAGCTCCCCGCGCAGCGCGTCAGAGCTCTTGAAGTTCCGCGCCTTACGTGCCGCTTCCATCTCCGCAATCTTTTGATTCACCTGCTCATCGGAAAGCTGGGCTGATCCGGCAATCTCCTCGAGTTGCGGGCTGATATCCACACGTCCCGACGCCCGAGCCCACTCGAGCACCGTCTTCATCTTCGGCTGGTCGTCATCTTTAAGCACGGCAAAAATCGCGTCGAAGCGCTCCAGCGTCGCGAGCAGCGCCTTCACGTCGTCCTGCTTCACCTGACCGGCATCGAGCGCGGTATTCGCCGCCCGCAGCATCTCGAAGATCGCGCCCTGCGCCTCTGCCGTATTTAGATCGTCACTCAGCGCGCTCGTAACGCGCTCGGTGGTATCCACCGCCAGTTGCGAAATTGCCGCGTTCGATCCCGGCTGGAATTGCGAACTCGTCAGCCGGAAGCGGAAATTCCGCAGTTTCTCCACCGAACTAGCCGCCGCGCTCAGCCCATCGAAAGTAAAGTTTAACTGGTTGCGATAAGGTACCTGCGTCAGCAGCCAGCGGATCGACGATGGCTTGTGTCCCTTCAACACCAGGTCGCGCAACGTGAAAAAGTTGCCGAGGCTCTTCGACATCTTCTGCCCTTCCACCAGCAGGAACCGCGCATGAAACCAGTAGCGCGCGAACTGCTGGCCGCTGAGCGCCTCCGACTGCGCAATCTCATTTTCATGATGCGGGAAGATCAGATCCTCACCGCCGGCATGCAGATCGAAACTCGGACCCAGTTGCTCCATCGACATTACCGAGCACTCGATGTGCCATCCCGGCCGCCCCGGACCGATCGACGTCTCCCACGAGGCCTCGCCCGGCTTTGGCGCCTTCCACAGCGCGAAGTCGCGAGCATTGTCCTTGTCGTATTCGTCCACGTCCACGCGCGCGCCGTCGTTCATCCCCGCAAAGTCTTTTTTCGACAGCTTGCCGTACTCGGGAAACTTGGCGATGCGGAAATAATAAGATCCGTCCTCCGTTCGATACGCGAAGCCCTTCTCGACTAGCTTGCTGATAAACGCGGCCATCTCTTCGATATGCTCGGTCGCGCGCACAAACGCAGGCGGCGAAATATTGAGCAGCGCCGAGTCCTCAAAAAACGCCTGCGCATACTTCGCCGTGTACTCCTGCACGGAAACGCCATCGCGCGCGGCGTTGCGGATGATCTTGTCGTCTACGTCGGTGATGTTCATCACGTAGCGCACGTCGTATCCCGACTGCAACAGAAAGCGATACAGCAGATCGACGGCAATGAAGGTCCGGAAATTGCCAATGTGCCCGTAGTCGTACACGGTCGGGCCGCAAGCATACATGCGGACGTGGTTGCCGTCGAGCGGTTGAAAATCTTCAACTTTCCCGGAGAGTGTGTTGTAAAGACGAATGGCCATGGATGAATGCGTCAAGACAAGCTTTTATTGTATCGCGGTGATGATGCGGCCAAGCGCGAGAGCGGCCCCGAGTTTGAGGCACGAGTCGCGACCAGGCAAACCGTGGATGCGTGCTCATGAAGTACTGCGATTTCGATAGGATGGTGATAAAGTTCAGGCAGCGGCCCCGTAGCTCAATTGGATAGAGCATTAGTCTTCGGAACTAAGGGTTGGGGGTTCAAGTCCCTCCGGGGTCGCCAGCTAAGTCCGGTCCCTCCCTTCGTTCGGGATTTCGCCTGCGGGCTCCCGCTTCGCTCACGCCCGCAAGTCGGCTCAAGTTCAAGTCCCTCCGGGGTCGCCAGCAAATACAACAGCTTCCCGCGGAACCTCGGCTTCCACTGTCTCGCCCAGAAGTAAAATAACTTGTGCGAACAATAATTATTCTCCTCGTCGTCACCGTGCTCGTCGTCCCCAGCGTTCTCGTGCTCCGCTCGTCAACTCCGGTCGTAGACGCTACTTCTGCCGTCACAACCCTCGGCCAAGCCACGCCCGTGTCGGTGCATGTGCAAAATCCGCGCGGCATTCGCAGCGTCGCCGCTTTCATTGAGCAAAACGGTACGCGCTACCCGATCGGCGAATCTCTTCCGCCTGCCAAACAGACAGATACCACATGGAATTTCACTGCCGGAATAAAGACCACCCCGCAGCTCAAGGACGGCAAGGCCACGTTGATCGTCGAAGCCACTTCGAGCGACCTGCTCCACAAAACCGGCCGCTGGCAGCGCGAAGTCACCGTGGTGACGCAACCGCCAAGCGTGACCGCCGACTCCGATCAGCATTATCTCTACCTCGGCATGGCCGATCTTGCCACCTTCAACGTCTCCGGCAGTTGGACCGAAGCCGGGGTGCGCGTGGGCGACCAGAAATTCCGCGGATGGCCCATGCCCGGTGGCAAGCCGGGCATGTTCTCTCTCTACGCCTTCGCCTGGAATATGCCTGCCGGAACCGTTCCCGTCGCCTATGCCACGAATGGAGCCGGCAACGAAGCGACCAGTCCTCTCGTCGTCCAGTTTCCGAAAAAAGAGCAGCCAAAATATACGACGCACGATCTTCAAGTCAGCGATGCCTTCCTGCAAAAAGTCGTCAACGAGCTTGATCCAAACGGCTCCGGCGATCCCGTTGCCCGGTTCGTGAAGATCAACAGTGAAATGCGCCGCACCAACAACCAGACGCTCTCTGATCTTCGTCTCAAGACCGCTGACCATTTCCTGTGGTCGCGGCCCTTCGTCCGTCAGGCGCATTCGCAGGCCGAAGCGACGTTCGCCGACCTGCGGAACTACATCTATCATGGCGCCAAGATCGACCAGCAGGTTCACCTCGGATACGATTTGGCGGTCACGCAACACGTCGGCGTCGAGGCCTCCAATGATGGCAAGGTTGTGTATGCCGCGCCGCTCGGCATCTACGGCAATTGCATCGTTGTCGATCACGGCTATGGCCTACAGACCATCTACGGCCACCTGAGCCAGATCAACGTGCACGAGGGCGACATGGTGAAACAAGGGCAGGCGATGGGACTGAGCGGTCAGACCGGGATGGCTGGCGGCGATCACATTCACTTTGCCATGCAACTCGACGGCGTGCAGATCGATCCGAAGGAATGGTGGGACCCGCATTGGATCAAAGACCACGTCGCCAAACGGGTCGAGCTCACCGGCTTCAATTAGTAGACGAAGGCTACACGGAGAGTGCGTTGCTGCAAGAGGCGCGACGCGTCAGCTCTTCGCCGGCAGCGAAGCGGACGCGTGCCCGTGCTCGTGCAGTCGATGCTGCACCAGCAGCGCATAGTGAACGGCCGAAACGATCGTGAAGAGGAATGTCGCCCGCAAGAATACGATGGCGATGATCTGCACCCATCGAAATTTCTCTACCTGTAATAGAAGCACAAAAAAGACAGCACCAATCTGGGCGCAGGTATTGGCCTTGCCGAAGATGCTCGGCCGGAAGTCGCGCAGGCCCGCAATCATAAACAGCACGCCGCTGATGATGAGGATGGAAATGTCGCGGCTGAAAACCACGATCGTATATTTCCAGGGAATCTGGTGCTCGATGGAAAGCACCAGAAACATCGTGCTCATCAGCAGTTTGTCGGCGATGGGATCGAGATACTGCCCGAGCAGCGTCTGCTGATGCAGCGTGCGCGCCAGCAGCCCGTCAAGGCCGTCGCTCATCCCCGCCAGCACAAATAGAGCCAGCGCCCATTTGAAATCGTGCTTGACCACGTTGATGACGATGAAAGGCAAAAAAATCATGCGCAGCAGCGTCAGCTGATTGGGCGCAGTCAGAATTTGCCGCAGGTTCACCGGCCGGGCTCTCCCGCGGCGTCGTCATTCGGTACCGGCAGAAATTCACCGGTCAGAATTGGCGCCGGATCCTGTCCCGTTTTTTGCGCGAAGCGTTGCGCCAGCGATGGCAGAGTGCCTTCCGGAAGGTCGAGTTCCATGCGCTCGACGCGGTGCATGGGGAAGAACATCACGCCCGCGGCAAACGGCTCGCCATCGCGAATCTGCGCGGTGAAGTCCTCGAACGAAGATAAATCGACGCCGCGCAGGCTTAAACCGACAGCCGAAAGATGAAGGATCGCGCCCCAGAATTTCTCGCGCGGGTTGGCAAGCGTGGCAATGACTAAAGCGCCAGGACGGAACGGAATGGCAGGCTCAGGAGCCTGATAAAAGCTAGTGCTGGGCACGATGCGATTGTCGTCTGTGGAGTGGGGAAAAAGCAAACGCGACGCGACGCGTTTCGGGGATCCTAGCCGAGTCAAAGCATTAAGGGCATCGAAATTATCGACAGCTACAGATCACTTGACCTCATGATCTTCGTCAAGGAGGTCGGGGCCTGTGCACCTCGCGTCAGGACTCTCCGAGACTCCAAGCATTGTGTAAGGCCCGGCGCCTAGTACTTGAAAGTAGTAAGAGCGTGAGTTTTGGAGCTTTGGCCCGGTCTCTCTGCCAATTTCCACTTGGTAGTGGTCCCGATTATCGGAACATAGGCGCATTGAGTAGAATCCCAGCACCTGGTTTCCCTCCTTATTCCTCATTCCTCGTCGACCACAGTGCATGCGAATCCCTAAGAGTCGCGAGCGTGGAGTTGGCAGACCACTGTGCTGCTTCCTTCCAGGGCGAGACAATCCATTCATCCACAAAATCGCGGGGCGAAGCCGCAACCGGCTGAGTCCGACGTACGGTATCTCCTATCACGGAAAAATGACGAATGAATACTCGGTTGTGGACTCCAACATCGATGCTTGCGGAGTGGAAGCGCAGATCAAATGCGTTTTTCTCAATCGTAAGACTTCCATAGTCTTCATTACCCCACCACATGAAATCATCGGCCGAGAAAAGGGTTTTGGGGCGAACCGGGCTTGCCGCTGGCCTCTGCACGGAATATCGAATTCCCGACCACGTTGAACTACACCACGGTGCAATGTCATGCGTTACCAGGAACCAGTGTCCGTCATCATCCGCTGGTGACACCCCATAGCCAAACGCCATCGTTCCGCCCGCCACTGTCAGATAAGGCTTTTTCTGCCACTGGAGCACCTCCTTCAATGAGCCGCCGCTTGGAGCAAAGAGCAGGAGCAACGTATCGCTACCACACTCAATTGAAAACTCCGCGGAGATACCAAGTAAAGGAGGATTCTTGAACACCCTGGTCTTGAACGAAAGCTCGAATCCATATTTGCCGAAATCAGGAGGAATCTTCTCGATTGAGGTCACGCCGGGAGGCATTTCGTATGCGTGGCCCAATGCGGAAAGGTCGTTGCTGATCTTGTCGGCATCGGGTTGCGCCGGCACGCAATGTACATAGGCGCCGATAAAGTCGGCGAGAGCGGTTTTCATTGCGGCGATTCTTCGCCGTGCGACTGGAGAAACATCTGTCTGCAAGCCGTCCCCTATCGGGAGTTGGAGGAGCCCTTTGCGGACTAGATCCAACTGCGCTGCGGTCCGATCCACAGCAGTTTGAGAGCAGACACTCAATGGAGATCCTTCTCCCTGAGCTTTGGACGATGAGGCAAGTAGAAGAAATGCAAACACGAAAACGCCGAGCTTCATAAAGGCACTTTCCTCGCAGCGCGTGGAGTGGTGCTAGTGTTCCATCTCACCCCGCACCGCCTTCAAATCAATCCCCACCTGCTCCGCCTTCTTATAAAGATGTGACCGCTCCAGCCCCAGCGCGCGCGCTGTATTCGAAATCTGGTTGTGGTTGCGTTTCAGTTCCGTGAGGATCGTCTGCTTCTCAAAAGCTCGCACCCGCTCAGCCAGCGCGCCGGAGCCCGCAAGCCCGACATCCGGCGAGCCTGACCCCGGCAACGCCAGCGCCACTGTCTCCGCCGTGACCTCGTTCGAGGTCGCAAGCAGCATCAGTCGCTCAACCGCGTTGCGCAGTTCGCGAATGTTTCCCGGCCAAGCGTGCTGTTGAAGCGCCACAATCGCGTCCGCCGTAAACTTCATCGGCTTCCATCCATTCGTGGCACTCACCTGCGCGGCAAAATGTTCGACCAGCACGGGGATGTCTTCGCGCCGTTCGCGCAATGGCGGAAGTCGCAGCGGAAATACGAACACGCGATGAAACAAGTCCTGCCGGAATTTCCCCTCGCGCACCAGCGCCTCCAGATCGCGATGCGTGGCCACCACCACTCGCACATCCACCGCAATCGCGCGGTCTCCGCCGATGCGCTCGACCTCGCCCTCTTCCAGCACGCGCAGCAACTTCGCCTGCATGGTGAGCGGCATGTCTCCGATTTCATCGAGAAAAATCGTGCCGTGCTGTGCCTGCTCAAACTTTCCCAGATGCCGCGCGCCTGCCCCGGTGAATGAGCCTTTTTCATGCCCAAAAAGTTCCGACTCAATCAGTTCGGCCGGAACAGCGGCGCAGTTGAGTGTGATAAAAGGAGCGCCCGCGCGCGGACTGCGCTCGTGCAGCGTGCGCGCCACAAGTTCCTTGCCGGTCCCGGTTTCGCCAAAGATGCAGACGCGTGTCTCGCTGGCAGCCACGCGCTCCACCTGCGCCATCACACGACGCATGGTGTCGCCCGTCCATACAATTTCGTGCTTACCCAGTCGACGTTCGAGATCGCAGTTCTGCCGCTCCAGGCGGCCAAGCTTGAGCGCGTTTTCTACGGTGAGTAGAAGCTTGTCGGTCGAGATCGGCTTCTCGAGAAAATCCAGCGCGCCCAGCCGCGTAGCCCGCACCGCCATCTCGATATGCGCCTGCCCCGACATCATGACGACGGGAGTCGGCACGCCCTGCGCCTTCAATTCCTCGAGCAGCGAGAGGCCGTCTTTGCCCGGCATGACCACGTCCGAGAGGATCAGATCGAACGGCTGCGTCGTGGCGAGTTCCAGCGCCTTCGCCGCGTTGTCGCAAACGGTCGCCTCATGGCCTTCCAGGCGGAAGGCCCGTGAAAGCGAGGCCAGAGTATTTGGTTCGTCGTCAACAATCAGCAGGTGCGCTTTTTGTGGCAATGTGTTTACCTCAGTATCCAATCAAACCAAATCTACCGCCGAGACGCAGAGAACAAAGAACGCCGAGGAATACTTGATCTAGTTCTTCTCGGCGAGCTCGGCGTCTCGGCGGTCAACTAGCACTCCTACGCGCCTTGTACCCGGCGTGGCAATTCAATCCGAAACGTCGTCCCCCGTTCCTTCGTGCTCTCCACCGAAATCTTCCCACCATGATCGCTCACCACCGACTGCACTATCGCCAGTCCCAGCCCGGTCCCATGCTGCTTCGTCGTGTAGTACGGAGTGAAGAGGCGCGCGCATTCCTCCGGCGTCAGCCCCGATCCGGTGTCGGAGACCGAGATACTAACCCGATCCACCTGCTCGCCGGATGCCGTCCCATCCGTGCCAAGCGCGCCAGTCCGAATCGTCAGCTCTCCGCCCTGCGGCATCGCATCGATCGCGTTGAGGATGAGGTTCGAGAAGGCGCGGTGCAGCAGATCGGGATCTGCCGAAATCTCCGGCAGCTCGCCGAGTTCGCTCCGCACCGAAATGCGGTTGTTCGCCTGCAATTGCGCCTGAAATACGCGCAGTACCGAACGCAGAATGTCATTCACCTGAGTGGCTTGCCGCTGCGGCTGCGGCATCTTCGAAAATTCACTGAAGCGCCCGACAATCGTCTTCAGATTATTAATTTCCGCCAGCAGCGTCGTCGTGCTCTCGCGAAAAACCTCCTCGAACATCTCGGGAGATTTCTCCTTCGCGCGCAACAGATTCTCCACCGTCACCTGCAACGGAAAGAGTGGATTCTTCAATTCATGCGCCAGCCTCCGCGCCAGCTCCCGCCACGCCGCCACGCGCTCGGCCTGCACCGCGCGATCTTTCTCGCGCAGCAAATCGTCCGTCATGCGGTTGAATGACTCGGCCAGTTCGCCCAACTCATCGTGCGATTCAACTTCGACCTTCGCCGAGAGATCTCCCACCGCCACGCGCCGCGCCGCCTCCGCCAGCGAGACAATGGGCCGCGTCACGCGCGCTCCAAACCATAAACTGGCCAGCACCGCGATCAAAATTCCAACCCCGCCCACCAGCATCGCCGTCGAAATAATGCGCCCCTGCAACTCGATCAGCGGCCTCCGCGAACTCCCCACCAGCAGCACGCCGAGCAGCTGCGAGTTCGGTCCGTTCAGCGGAATCGCATGTACGGTCTCGGCATCCGTCGAGTCGCCGCCCCAGTTGATCGCAGCCTCCTGTTCTCGCCCGCTGCTTCGAACTTTTTCGATCAGCGGCGCCACCCGATCCCCGCCCGCTGCCGGCCCGTTTAAATCGAGTAGCGATGCCGCATTCCATTTCGCATCCAGGTTCTGGTAAAGCAGCACGCGCGTACCCGCCGGAATGTCGAGGGTCGAAAGGAACTGTTGATCAAGCCGTTCCCCGCCGATCACAAACAATGGCTGATCGCCGACGTGCACCGCGCGAATGGCAAACAGCCCAAGTGACGCGCCATTCGGCAGATCTTCGCGTTTCAGGAACGCGCCCGCTGGTCCCGTTGCGGCGGCAATCGCCGGCTCCGGATATCCAAACTTCGCCTGCCACTGCGCCGAAGAAAGAATCGTTCCCGAATGATCGACCAATTCCAGGAAATCTAGCCCCTGCTGCACCGCCAGCGAACGGGCCTCCGCCGGATACGCGCTCGAATCCGCGCCGCCACCCGAAACACCGGACGATACTCCCGATGACGACCCAAACGGCGATGATCCGCTCGCCGAAGGCGCACCCGACGATGTCGCACTCGCTGCCCGGTTGATCTCCAGGGCGATGCGCTGCACCGTCTCGCTCGCGGCAACCGCCTCCACCTTCCGGGCAACGTCCTGCCCGTGCCGCTGAAACTCCGATCGAAACTGCGCCGCGACCGCCTCCGCCCGATCCTGGTTCGCCTGCTCGAACGACTTCCGCATCGTTCCATAAATCGAAATCGACATTACCGCGACGCACAGCAGAATCGTCACCGCAAACAGCAGCAACAATTTCTGCCGAAAGCTCATCGCGCGTCCTCCAGCCACACGTCGGCCAGATCCCACAATCCGAGCCGCTCCGCGCTCCATCCGCGCAGCCGCGGCCCAGCCGCACTCGCTACCGGCACATGAAAAAGCGGAATCACGCCATAGCCTTCGAGCAAAGAATGTTCCGCCTGGTAAAGTTCTTCGACGGAATTTCCGCGCACTACCGGCTGGCCAAGAGAAAACTCGCGCGCTGCGTCGCGCAGTGCCAGCGCCGGATCCGGCGTCGGCAGCGCGATCCGCACCAGCCGGACATCCTCAGCTCCCGACAACGACACCTGCAGTGTGATCCCCACTTCGCGCGCATTGAGCGCAATCCGCTCCGCAATCAGTTGCGCCTGCGGATCGCGCGGATCGTAACTCAGGGTTAGCGCCGCCGTCCGCGCTTCCGCCAGCAGACTCTTTGCTCGCGGCAAATTTGGCTGCGTGGAAAACGCCGCGCTATACCCGGTCATCCAGTTCGGCAAAATGCTCGCCGTCGGCTCGCCCGCGCCCTTGAGCAAAACGGACTGTATCGGCTTGCGATCAATCGCCAGCGCCAGCGCTTCCCGCACCCGCGCATCCTGCGCCCGCGAATTCGAAGCGAAAACCAGCGCCATCACTTCGACTCTCAGCGACGACAAAACCCGGCTGCGTGTTGCGGCCACCGCCTCCGGAGAGGCTTCCACCAGATCCGCCCGTCCCAATTCCAGCGCCAGCGCCTCATCGCGCAGCGACTTTCCTAATTCAATCTCCAGGCCGTCAACAAACGGGCGCCCCGCCCAGCTTTCATCCGACGCGGCCAGCTTCAAGATTTTCCCGGCCTGAAAATCCGTCACCCGAAACGGCCCCGTGCCAATCGGAATGCCATTCGCATCGCATTTCAAAATAAGGTTGCGCGGCATCGCAAGTTCGGCCGGAAGAAACGGCGTCGCAATGTCTGTGTCGATCGTGACCGAGTCTCCCCGGGACCCGTCACCCGAAGCCCGAACGCCGGCCGGCCCCGACGAAGCCTGCACTACCCAGTTCGGATGCAGCGCGCCGAGTATCTGTGCAACCGCTGCTGCCGACGCAATACTCCCATCGTGAAATTTCACTCCCCGCCGCAACACGAATTGCCAGTGTCGCGCGTTCGCATCGCGTTGCCACTCGACCGCAAGCCCCGGCTGCGGCCGGTTCTCGGCATCAACCCGCACCAGCGTGTCGCCGACCAGCGACAGCACCCGCGCCATATCCCAATACGCGACCGGGTCCGAAGCATCCGGCAGCGCCAGCGCGGCCGGCGCCGATTGCATCTCGACGCGCAAAACGCCGCCATAGTGCGGACGCGTCTCACCCGCCGCGGCTCCTACCCCGCTAATTAGCGCAAGCAATACTAATGCGACTCGCTTCATACCGGCCTGTCTCTTCGCGTTTCATCACCACCAGCGCGCTCGTGCCGCTCGCGTCCGGCCACAGCGCGGTGATCGTTCCATCAAATTCGATCGCCTCGCTTACCGCAACCGGCTCGCGATCAGGAATCTCAAACGCTCGCACCGCGTCATGTTCATGATCGCGCAACGCGTCGCTTTCGCTCGAAACCAAAAGCTGCATCCCGGTTCCGCACCCGGACCGCACGGCGGCCAGATCGCCTCCCCACCGCGCGCCACGAATCGCCTGGTCCGTCACGCCATCGATTACATGCGCCGATCCATCAACCGCGGCAACCGCCCACAACTGATAGCCCTGATGTGGCAACGCCGCCGCCGAGTAGAACGTGGGCACATTCGAAATCTTTCCGATGCCCGGAGACAGCACGCCCGTAAAAAAATTGCGCGTCGGCGCATAAAAAGCGCGCACGTCGCCCGGACCCGCTTCATCCGAAGCCAGCGGCCAGGGATCGTCGCTGGCCGTGCACGTGATGGTCAGTGGCATGGCCGCGCTCGACTTGCAGAATGTTCCCGGCAGATATGCGTCGAAAAGATGATCGCGCCGCAGCAACAGGCGTCCGCGCAGGTCGCGCGGCAACGCCCGCGATGTGGTAATCGGCAACGAAGCGTCAACCTCCCAATGCCCCGACTGCTGCCGGTAAACGGCCACGCGTGTCTCCTCGAGAGCGAGCAGTCGTGCCGAGTTGGACGGAGGCGAACCCGGTGTCGCCGCGTTGTCGATCAAGGCCGCGTCAAGGATCCGTTCTTCCTGCGAAAAAAGCGGAGTCACTTTCAGCGTGATCGGAAGCGCGGCTGCGAAGGGCAAGCCAGCCGCGGACCGCGGCAGCGATGCCAGCACCACCCGCGGCGGATCGTTGCCAACCGCAATCTCCGCGGTCCACACAAACTCGCGCAAACTCTCCGAAAGCACGACGCTGACCGTACCCACCGCCTGGTCCGCGTTGACCACACGCACGCCTTGCGCGCGCAGCCCCGTTTGCAGCGCGCTGCGCACTTCATGAACCAATTTTTCGTCGAGAGAAGAACGGTTTACGACTTGGAGCGTGATCGATCCCGGTCCGGTCGCGCCCGCGATGCGGTCCGCCAGTTGCCGCGACGCGTCGCCAAGAATTGAGGCAAATAACAGGGAAGGCGAAAAACAAATCGCGAGCAGCAACGAAGTGAGCCAGACAAGAATCCGTGACTCCAGCCGCCAACGGCGTCGCATGCGCGCTCGCATTTTTCGGATGAGCTGATTATAGCGCGCCATGAAGAGCGTGAATTTCATTGCCATCCTCAATGAAGCCATCCGGTCACCGGCCACAAAGTCACCGGTCGCCTGACAAACACGAACCCGCGACCGGTGACCGGTGACCAGTAACCCGCTCCCTTACTTCGCATCCCCATCGCCCGCGTCATCCGCCTGGCTGACGTGGTTGGGCGCATTCATCCCGCGCAGCACATCGTTGGTGAAAAAGAATTTGCCATCTGACGGCACCATCATGATCTGGAGCTTGTCCGATAGCCGCTCGGCGACAATCTTGTTAATAAGCAGTGGATTCTGCTTGAGAATCGCCGCCTCGCTCGTCATGCGTTCGGCATCGGCGGAGGCGGTCAAGCGGATGCGTTCGGCCTCGGCCTGCGCCAGCAGCTTCCGGCGTTCACCTTCCGCCTTGCTGTCGATCAGCTTCGCCTCGCCCGCCGCCTCGGCATTCTTCACAGTCGATTCCTTCCGCGCTTCGGCCTCCAGCTTCGACTGTTGAATCTGTTTTTCCTTTAACGGCAGCGTGTACTGCATGGCATCGGACTCGCTCTTCGCCTGCAACACGCGAACCGCTGCCTGACCCTCCGCCTGCTTGACCTCGGTTACCTTCTGGGCTTCGGCGTCGGCCTCCGCCACCTTCACTTGCTTCTGATGGATCTCCGTCTCAACTCCCATCCGATCGTTCTCTTGTTCCTTAATCAGCAGTGACTCCAGTCCCTTCGCATATTCCGCCGGCAACTCGATATCGCGCAGCATCACTTCCTTCACGACGATGCCGTCGGCGGCCAGCCGTTTGCGAATCTGCTCCGTCGCCCGTTGCCGCACCTCTTCGCGTTTGGCGGAGAAAACCTCGCGCACGCTGTAATTCGGAACAATCTCGCGCCAGGTCGTCGCCACCACGGGCGGCACAATTTCTTTCTCCACTGGTTGCGGCAGATTGGCTTCCACATAGTCAAGCCGCTTCGGATCGAGCTGGTACCGCACGGTAATCGCCAGTCCCAGCGTCAGTCCTTCTTTCGCCTGCACGTGCAGCGCTTCGCCCTTGGCTCCGCCTTTGGCAAGCGAGTCTTCCGTAACTCCGGTTGTAAAAAGTTGATCGCGCGTGTCGAACAGTTCAACATGCTCGACCAGGGGCGTGACGTAATGCACACCCGGATACAAAGTGCCGGCGAGTGTGCCACGGGTCTGGCTGACGCGCACGCCGCCGGTTCCGGCGGGCACAATCACGATGGCCGCCGAGACCAGAATCGGCGCCCACGCCAGCATGACAAGCGCCGTCGGGATGCGCCAGCGCACCGCCGGTTCCGGCGGTGGAGTTGTGCCTTCCGGAAACAACCGGCGGCGGTGAGACATCAGCAGGTAAGCGTCGTAAGCGAGGATAGCGGCGGCGATCGTAAACATCCCGATGCCGGCGCTCAGCAGCAGATACTTCACGAACAGCATGGCAGTGCTCCTTTTTTAGTTCTCAGTTCTCCATTCCCGGTTCTTATTTCCCGATCCCTGGTTCATCGCTCTCGTATCTTGATCGCGCCAGCGGCCACGTTCGGCCCTCGCCGGCCAGTCGCCAAGGGACCAGACACTGAGAACTGGGAACTGGAAACTGAGAACTCTTTCGGCCGTCGCACGAATGCGAGCCGTACAATGCGCCCAAAAATCAACTCTTCAATCAGCAGCGAAGCAGCCAGTGAAAATGTGAGTCCGCCGACAATCACCAACCCTTGCAGCATCGTTTCCATAACTTCCTCCCGTAGTGCGTTTTCCCCCTTGCGAGGCCAGCGGCTCCGCCCGAGACTGAATTCCGAATTCCTCTGTGTAACTCTGTGCCCTCTGTGGTTAACGCTCTCCCTCGCTCGCAGCACGGGCCTCAGGCCGGGACTATTGCCCAATCCCGTCACCCGACTCGCTGAGAGCCTCCGCAACTGTCTCGACTTCGGTCACCCCACCGAAAATCTCCGCCACCTGCTCATCGCGCTCGCCGCGAATCTCCACCGCATCACCCACGTTCACCAGCGTGAAGAACTCTTCCAGGTCGCGCTGCCCCATGCGAATGCAACCCGTCGATGCCGCCTTGCCGATCGAATTCGGGGCGTTTGTCCCATGAATCCCATAGCCCTTCGCGCTCAGCCCCATCCACCGCGAGCCAACCGGGTTTCCCTTTCCTGCCGCGATCACCTGTCCCTTGTGGTAGTAAGCCGGGTTCGCTACGCGATTGACGATCTTGAAAGTGCCGGTTGGGCTCGGCGTCGCAGCTTTCCCCACAGCGACCCGGTAGACGCGAACGACTTTTCCATTCTCGATAAGCGCCAGCTTGCGGTCGGGAATGCTGACCAGAATCCAATGCACCGTCGCTTCGGCGAATTTCGGGGCCTTGGGCGTCACGGAGTCAAGCGCCGAAACCGAGGATGCCGAAGTCTGCAAGGCCGAACCGCTCGCTGCCATCGTCAGCACCGCTACCAGGATCCAAGTCGCTCTCGTCGTCGCCCTCGCTGCCCGTTTCATCCGTGGCCTCCGTCTCCGGCGCTCTTGCGCAGATGAGAAAAGCATCTCCAGGTCCACGGATAGCACGCTGAAAATAAAAGACTTATTGCCGCAGATAAAGAGCGGCACGTGTCTCAGAGGGCCGCCCGTGTCCACCCGCACACACGCGAATCGAGGCGGTAGCCTGGTCAGGCAAACCGAAATCTGGCCGAGCCGCGTACTGGCATTGGGCTGAGTTGTGCGGAGCTTGACTCGCGAAGTGTGTTACTTTTCGTTTACCCGTGCATCCCATCTGGGCAATCTGGATAATTGACCGAGTCCATGACTGAGCGACTGGAAGATCGTGAACTAAAGAAGCGCAGCCGCCGCGAGCTCTTGAAGCTTGCCCCGGTCGCGGCGCTGGGAGTCTTTGCTTTTCCCAAGGCGAGCGATTGGCTGGTTGGCGAAGGAGTCCGTTTCAGTGACTGGGCTTCGGGCAAGCTCTTTCGCCGGGAACATCTCGCGCCCACGTTCTCGAACGCAAGCGTCGTACCCTTCGAGAAATTCCCTTACAACGGCTATGACGTCCTTGACCCGGAAGTCGATCTCGAACACTGGACGCTGACCGTCGAAGGCGACGTGAAGCGTCCCGGCGAGTACAAGCTGTCGCAGGTGCAAGCTCTGCCGAAAATTGATCAGAACACGCGCCACATCTGCGTCGAGGGCTGGGACGTAATCGGCGCCTTCGGGGGCACGCGCATCTCCGATTTTCTGAGCCTTGTCGGCGCCAACACGCAAGCCCGCTTCATTGAAGTTGAATGCGCCGACGACTACTACGAATCGATCGACATGGCCTCTGCCCTGCATCCCCAGTCGCTGCTCTGTTATGAAATGTATGGTCAGCCACTCGACCGAAAACACGGCGCCCCGCTTCGTCTCCAGATGCCCACCAAACTCGGCTATAAGCAGGCCAAGTACCTGGTGACGTTGCGAGTGACCAGCGTCCTCAAGCCGGACCGCAAAGGCTATTGGGAGGACCAGGGCTATAGCTGGTTCGGAGGCCTGTGATGCCAGACGCGGAAGATAAACAGACCGGCCCCGGGCAGGAAGCGCCGAAGCCAGAATCGCCAAAGCCGGAATCGCCAAAGCCTGCGCCTGAAGTGATACAGCATCCAGGGGGATCGCTGTCGTCCGCGAAGACGTCGACAGCCGCTGACCAATCGCATCCGCCCGAAGCGATCGTTAAACCAACGGAGCTCGACCGTAGCGCCGGCGTCCCGCCGGCTGTCGCGAGCGCGTCTCGCGCTCGCTCCTCAACATCGCAACAAAAGCCGGAGGGCTTCACGGAACCCCGCACCGGCCCGGTAAGGCCCACAGCCGCGCCCGGTATCCGTCAAAACGCCAGCGGCAGTTCGCGCCGCCTACGAGCACCCCTTCGCCATCCGTCTGACGCACTGGGTCAACGCCATCAGCGTCTTCGTCCTTGTCACTAGCGGACTGCGCATCTTCCGCGCCTTCCCGAGCTTCGGACCCAAGATTCCGCAGCAGGATCTGGTCGACATTCCGAAGGCGCTCACTCTTGGAGGCTGGCTCGGCGGCGCCCTGCAATGGCACTTCACCTTCATGTGGCTCTTCGCGGCCAGCGGCATTCTCTATCTTGTCTATCAACTCGCTAGCGGTCACTACCGCACCGTCCTCTTCACGCCGAAAGATATTCCCGGCGTCTGGCCCATGGTCCGCCACTATTTTTTCTTTGGCCCGAAGCCGCCGGTCACGGAGCAATACAATCCCCTGCAAAAGCTCGCCTATACCTCAACGGTAGGATTCGGCATTCTCTCCCTGCTGACCGGCCTCGTCCTGTATAAGCCGGCTCAGTTCGCATGGCTGGCCTTCCTCTTCGGCGGATTTCATCTCACCAGACTCTGGCATTTCGTCTCCATGTGCGGCTTCGTAGCTTTTGTCCCAGGGCACCTCATCATGGTCGCGCTGCATGGCTGGTCGAATTTCTATTCCATGCTCTCCGGCTGGAAGCGCGAGCCGGAATACCAGGACTGACCGCCGGGTCCCCTCGAAAATGCTCCACGTGGAGCAATAATGTACTGTTTTGTACGTACAACTTGAATAGGTCTCGCTTTCTCAATGGGTTACGGATAAACGGCGAAGCGCATGGCCGTGGTTTCTATTGCCATCCTCCGCATCCCCACTTTCCCGATATCTCATTTACACTGGGCTGTTTATGGCAATGGGAGAGAAGATCGGGCTTATCGCGGGGAACGGGAAGTTTCCTTTCCTTGTGCTCGACGCGGCGCGGGCGCAGGGGTATGAGGTGGTGGTGGCAGCGATCAAGGAGGAGGCCTTCCCTGAGATCGAGTCGAAGGGCGCGGTGGTTCACTGGCTGTCACTCGGAGAGCTTTCGAAACTCATTGAGACGTTCAAGGTCGCAGGCGTGACGCGCGCGGTGATGGCGGGACAGGTGAAGCACAAGCAGATTTTTTCTGCCATCAAGCCGGACTGGCGGCTGGCAAAATTGCTGCTCTCCCTTGGGACTCGGAACACGGATTCCCTGCTGGGCGCGGTCGCGAAAGTTCTGGCGGATGAGGGGATCATGCTGGAGAACTCTACCGCGCTGCTTGAGCCGCTGCTGGCGAAGTCGGGCGTGCTTTCGCGGCGGGCTCCGTTGGAGCAGGAGAAAAAAAATATTGAGTATGGGCGCGTCGGTGGCGCGGCGGCTGGGCGAGTATGACATTGGGCAGACGGTGGTGATCGCGGAGGCGGCTTGTGTTGCGGTCGAGGCGATGGAGGGGACGGACGCTACGATCGCGCGGGCGGGAGAGATCATGCGTTCACTGGAGGGCGAGCCTTCGACTTTGGATCGCGCGCTGACGGTGGTGAAGATCGCAAAACCGGCGCAGGACATGCGGTTTGATGTGCCCGTGATTGGCGTGGCTACAATCGAGGCAATGAAGCGCGCGGGCGCGAGCTGTCTGAACATCGATGCCGGTCGATGTTTGCTGCTCGATGGAGACGCGGTGATCCGAGCCGCGGACGAGGCTGGAATTTGTTTGATCGCGGAGTGACCGCCCGACATCTCATTTCTTAGTTTCGGATTCAACAAAACATTTCATAAAAAGGGGAGAACTATGTCTGAAACCTCACGTATCGCCGACCAACTGAAACGCGCGTTTTATGGGGGTGCGTGGCACGGGGATTCCTTGTTTGAAATTCTAACCGGGGTGACAGCGGCGCAAGCTGCTGCCCGGCCGATCAAGAATGCGCACACGATCTGGGAACTGGTGCTGCATATTTCGGCCTGGGATGCGGCGGTGCGCCGGCGGATGACTGGCGTGGCGGTGCAGCTTTCCGATGCGGAGAATTTTCCACCGGTTACCAACACCAGTGATGCAGCCTGGGGCCGAGACGCTGGAGGCATGTGCGGCGCGTGCATGACGAATTGATTGCCGCAGTGACGCACTTTCCTGAGGCCAACTTGAGGAAGCCCGTGCCGGGGAAGAGCGGGGCGCACTACAACTTCAGCTACATGCTGGATGGGCTGGCGCAGCATGAGCTTTATCATGCGGGGCAGATTGCGTTGCTGAAGAAAATTTAGCGATCGCTCATCCGGGTTCGTGGCGGCGGGGGCCAGGATGCCCCCGCGACAGCCGGCGGACGCCGGCGCTACAGTCCAAAGCGTTTTTGAGGGACAGAGAGAACCTTCGCGCTTTCGGCCCGCCGCGCTCACGTCACTTGGCTCACGATGACAGGCGTGCGTGTCCCCTCCTGGCTTGTACTTGGCTAGAGTGCTGCGAGAATAGCGCGTTGTTTCTTTACGGCTTCGTTCGCGACACATTGTTTTCATCTCTTCAGGCGGAGAAATCTTCTGAGTTCTGAATCTGCTATCAATGTTGCGGTGGTGGGGGTGGGCGCGTTTGGGCGCAACCATGCCCGGGTTTATCACGCTTTACAGGCTGCGGGCGGAGTGCGGCTGGTGGGAGTGGTCGATCCGGATACGGCGCGGGCGGATGCGGTGGCTCGCGAATTCGACTGCCGGGCGTTTGGTTCGGTCGAGCAAATGCTCACGACCCACAGCGAGGTGCAAGCTGCTTCGGTGGCAGTGCCTACGGTGCTGCATCTGGAAGTCGCGCGGGCGCTGATGGAGAAGGGCGTCGATGTGCTGATCGAAAAGCCGGTGGCGGCTACCCTCGCGGAGGCGGATGAACTGGCGCGCGTGGCGATTGCGCACAAACGCGTGGTGCAGGTTGGGCATCTGGAGCGGTTTAATCCGGCGGTGCGGGCCACTTTGCCGCTGGTCAATCATCCCATGTTTTTTGAGGTACACCGGCTGAGCGTGTTTTCTCCGCGGGCGCTGGATGTGGATGTGGTGCTGGATCTGATGATCCACGATCTCGACATCGTGCTGACGTTTGTGAAGTCGCGGGTGAAAGAGATTCGCGCGGTGGGGTTGCCGATTTTGTCGGGCAAGGTGGATATCGCAAATGTGCGGGTGGAATTCGAGTCGGGATGCGTGGCGAATTTTACGGCCAGCCGGGTTTCGACCGAGCGCGTGAGAAAAGTACGGTTCTTTCAGCCGGGACAATATATTTCGATCGACTACGGACGGCAGGATGTGCTGGTGTTTTCGGTGGTTGACACCCAGGTTAGCGCCCAACAAACGGGCGCGAACCTGGGGCACAGCTTTGTGGAAACTCAGCCTACGGTGAACCCGCAGATTCAGATGGCGAAGCCGGCGGTTACGGCGGAGGAACCGCTGCTGGCGGAGATCAAGGCGTTCCTTCATTCGGTGCGATCGCGATCGACGCCGTTGGTTTCGCTGGAGGATGGGCGTCGGGCCCTGGAGCTTGGGTTGTCGATTCTGGGAGAGATTCGCCGGCACGCGGGGCGGGTGGGAGTTTGAGCGCGGTTGCTGCGAAGTCGATGGAAGCACGCGAGATTCTGCAAGCCCGGATTTTCTGGTGCAACAATCCTTGAGATTGGTAAGTCGCGAAGGCGCCACCAGCACATCCCCATTTAAATGAACGTCATAGCTGATGACCTCCGAATGACGAAAAAATGATGTTCGTTGTATTGCGGCTGCCGACAATCCTGCATCAGGATTATTTCAGGGCAAGCGTCAGGCCTATCTTTGCGAGCACAGAACCCTTAGCGAACTGAGGTGCGGATGCCAAAATTACGAATAGTGCTCTTGGTGGTTGTCTTCTTCAGCCTCCTGTCGTTGGCGTCGGCTCAGCCGGAGCGGGCGGAACTTTTCGGCGGGTACTCGCTGGAACGGATTGCACCCGGCTGCGGAACGAACTACCGGTGCGGCACAAATACTCCTGGGCCGGCCACGAACATGAGCGGGTGGACAACCTCATTAACGGGATTTGTTTATAAATCATTAGGTATTTCGGCGCAATTTGCCGGAAACTATAACGGGACGGCCGCCCTGTCATCTTCCAGCATCAACAGGTACAGTTATCAGTTTGGACCTGCTTACGTGGTGCGCTGGCAGCCCGTAAGCGTTTTTGCCCATGTTCTGTTCGGGGGCGTCACCCAAAAATCGTCAGCCGATCAGACCCTGAGTTACACGAAGTTTCTATGGTCCGTCGGAGGAGGTTTGGACTTCAAGATATCGAGCCGAATGTCTGTCCGTCCAATGCAACTGGATTACGAGCGGCAAAGCGTTCCCATAGCCGATACCGGCGGTCCAACACCCTTCGCCCCAGTCGGCGTCAACGGACTGCGGTACTCGGCGGGAATCGTCATAAGATTTTGATCGCGAGGCGAAGACTCAGGTAGCTAAGCCGGCGGTTAAGGCGGAGGAACCTCGCTGGCGGAGATCAAGGCGTTCCTGGAGTCAGTGCGCTCGCGGTCAACGCCGGTGGTTTCTCGGGAGGATGGGTCCCGGGCCCTGGAGTTTGGGTTGGTGATTCTGGATAAGATCGCACGGCACGCCTGGCGAGTTGAGGTTTGAGGGCGGGTTGGCCGTGGTTCCCACCTGAGGTCGAACAGACCACGATTTTAGGATAGGGCGCCCAGTGCCTAGCTGTTGAGAAGCTCTTTTTCGAAATCGGCAAGAATTAACTTGTGGCGGAATGAGATACGAGCGTGTTGTCTCGCGCTTGAAACGCGGATGCAAAAATCAGGGGAGCCATGATAGCTCCCCTGAAAGTTAGCAGCGAGGTTTATCGTTACTGATGAGCCACCGTGCCTTCCAGGTAATTGTTGGGATCGGTGACGTCCACCAGAGTCATGACCTGGTGATTCTTCGACACCTGGATCAGAAGCGCGAATCCGCAGCCCGAACCGCAAGACAAGCCTGCCGTGCCGCTGCCGTCCGCGTTCAGAGACTTAACCACGAAGTCGTAGGTGCCGGTTCCGTCGCCGCATCCTGCCGTGTGGTAGGCTTCCTTCGCTGTGCCTGTGCCATTGCCATTAGAGTCGAGTGTGAAAGTGATATAAGTCGCTCCGAGCCCGCAACCCGTTTGCCCGAAGAACGAACCACCCCAAGTCCCTTTCAATTGCGCCAAGGTGACCTGCGGCTGCGCCTTATGATCGGCGGCGAAGCTCAACGTCACCGCTGAGACCACGGTTGCCAGCACGAGGACGGCCAACACTGCGATCCGCGCCGCCCGAGAGTTGCTTCCCATCGCGTTTCCTTCTTGCGTGTGCTTCATAATGTTTCTCCTCTTTATTTTTGATTTGCCTTCGTTGCCGCAGACCTCCGGCGCAGGCCACGACAAAGGAGTGGACCCACCACACTGAGTTCTTTGGCCGTTCTGGGGACCGAGGGAAGAGGGCGCGGGTACTTCGAGCCCTGAGAGGGATGTCAACAAATTGCATCCTCTCCGCTCCTTACCTACACATGCGACGGTTCGAGATTAATCGGCTCACGCGGGACAGGAAATCTTTTCGAAGGGAGTTGGATGAAAAGATCGCCGTCTATTGGGGCAACTGTTGTAAGCGGGCGATTGCGATTCTGGACGAGGCGTTCCATCGGGCAGGGGTATATCGTTCCCGTCCTCTCGTTCTCCCAGCACGCCGTTACCCAGGTACTCACTTTTCCGGCCAAAAAGATGCGACAATATTGGATAAAGGCATAACTCCCCGCGTTTACGTAAATTTACGAAGCGGTGTACGCAACTTTGGGGGTCGCCCGCCGCTCTAACTGTGTAGCTGCGGTCTTTTGCCTGAGTTGTTCGCTGCCTGATGCCAGTCACCCAAATTCCGTCCCAGACTCCACCCCCGCCGCCGCAAGCCGACCATCGCGAACTTTCGGAGGCGCAACACTGGGAGACTGCTTACCGCGGATTCAATCCTGACGATGTTCCTCATCTTCTGATCCAATTGCAGGATGATCTTTCGCGGGCACGCAAGCGCGAAGCGGCATGGCTCTCGGTGATTCTGCACTTGCTGGTCGTAATTCTCTTGTGGAACAGCGACCGGCTGGTGGCGCTCTTCCCGCATCGCACGGTCGCCTTGGAGATGCCGGCCAAGATTAGTTCGGACAAGGACGCGACATTTTTGGAACTGCCTCCGGATGAGCAGAAGGCTACACGGCGTCCGGATACCAAGGTGCTTTCTGATAAAGACCGGGTGGCGACTTCGAAGGCTCCGCAGATCAACCGTGAAGATCTGAAGAAGCTTCTGGAGAGCGCGCGCCAAGGACGGCCAGGGCCGGTTGCGCCGCAGCCGGGAGCCGGGGCGACTCCGCCTCCGCAGCCGCAGGCGGCGCAGAATGTGCCGCAACAGCAGCCGCAGACGAATCCACAGCCGAGCGCGGGATTTGCGCAGCCGTCGCAGAACGATCAGGTGGCGAAGTTGCAGGCACCTGCGCAGAGCGGGTCGAGAGTGCAGCCGAATTTTAATGTGCCGATGACGGCGGGTTCGGCGATTGAGCAGGCAACGCGAGCGGCGGCGGAGAATCGCGGGCGCTATGGCGGGGGTGGCGAGGCGGGAGATTATGGCGCGGGGCTGAATCGCGGCGGGTTTAAAGCGATGGCTCCCGCGGAAATTTTGACCGATACGCTGGGCGTGGATTTCGGCCCGTATTTGACGCGGGTGGTGCAGGTGGTGAAGGCGAACTGGTACAACATCATGCCACCGTCGGTGTATCCGCCGATTCGCAAGCAGGGAAAGCTGGCGATTGAGTTTGCCATCCTGAAGAATGGTACGGTCATGGGGATGACGTTACGGACGCCTTCAGGAGACGTGGCGCTGGATCGGGCGGCTTGGGGAAGCATTACGGCGTCGAACCCGTTTCCGCCCTTGCCGCGGGAGTTTGTGCAGCAGTGCAATGCGCAGCCGGGGCGGGAAGACAAGTGCAATCTTGGGCTGCGGTTTTACTACTTTTATAATCTAGATCCGGATAAGGATCTGCAGTAGATAGTCTTTAGCCACCGCAATTTGCCTTCGCTTGATACCGTCCGCTACCTTGTGCAAACGCAAACAGCCTATTAGAGAGTAGGGGTCCTTCGACTCCGCATCAACTTCACTTCGTGAAGTTGATGCTCCGCTCAGGATGACAACACCAAAATTAGTTGCCCGGGACAGAGGCCTGGGCAAAGCTCCGTTTCTACTTTACGTATTCGGGTTCCTCGCCTTTGGACCACGGATCGTAGGTGGCTACGAAGTGGACTCTTTCTGGCCGGGTTGGGTGGTCGAAGAACCAGGCTTTTGTGAACCAGTTTGGACTGGGATCGGCGAGATTATTTTCGCCGCTTTGTTCGAAATAATGGGCGGCTACCTGGTTGGCGTTGGGAACGATGCCGTGGATGACCTCGATTCCATAGCGGTCGGCTTCGTGCTCGAAGTGGCGGCTTACGGCGTTGGAGGCTGGAGTGGCCAGAAATGCGAGCAGCGAGATGACGAAGATCAGCAACGGAAGCGAGGCCCAATCCTGCACGTTGCGAATGGCCCATTGGTATCCCCAGTGGGCTTGCATCCAATTCGAGAGACGATAGCCGAGGTAAAACAGAATCAGGATGAGCGCTTCGATGATGGCCATTTCCTTGGGAATGTGGAGGAGGACGTAGTGACCCATTTCGTGTCCGAAGACGAAAAGTGTGCCCTGAATGCCGGCTTTATTGATGGTGTTGTCCCAGATGACCACGCGCTTGGATTGGCCGAAGCCGGTGACGTAGGCGTTGAGTTGCGTGGTCTTGGAACTGGCGTTCATTAAGAACATGCGTTCGGAGGGGATGTCGATGCCACCGTGGTGCATGACTTTTTGCATATCGGCGACCAGGACCGGTTCGGTGGCGGCGAGCGGGGTGAATTTGAAGAACAGCGGGTCGACGATGAGGGGCTGGGCGAAGATGACGATCAGAACTACCGGGATCGAGGCCAGCCAGAAATAGAACCACCAGCGGCGCGGGCTGCGGCGGACGACGGCATAGAGGATGGCGACAAGGACGGTGCCGACGATCAGAAAGATGATCTGGTTGGTGATCCAGTCGGTGATCCAGGCGGACCACTTTTGAACGGAGACGCCGAAGGCGAGGTCGAGGCGCTGGTCGTTGATGTCGGTGGCGATGGTGGGGATGGAGATGGCGAGCAGGGTGAGCGGGGCGAAGATGATCAACTGAACGAAGCGGTTGGAGGAGACGCGCTCGGCCAGATTGCGGATGGCTGGAGCGATGCGCCAGCGGAGGATGACGAGGAGGATTAGGAATCCGAAGAACGCATTGAAGAAAAAATGGCGATAGTGGGCGTAGGAATACTCTTTGGCGCGGGCGTATTCGGCAGGAGGCGGGGAGTATTCGAGGATGGTGGTGGGCTGGGCGGCTGTGGGGGCAGTGCCCGGTGCGGCGTTCGTCGAGGTGGAATCGGGAGTGGAGGAGTTGGCGGGAGCGGTTTGGGCCCCAGATAGAGCGATTGCCGCCATGAGAAAAAAGAGGACGAGCAGGCGTGTCTTTTTCATAGATGAGATCCGTTGCCGGGCGAATTATTGCAGAATTTAGGGCAGGCGGCGAAAAAGAAACGAGACAAGTGGCAGGTGTGGGGAAGACGGGCGGAGCACCCGTCCTTCCATTTTTGTTTTGGTGTTTATTTCATCGCGTCAATCATCACGTAAAGCTGAGAAGTGTCCTTGACCTCGACGAAGGGCTTGTCCGGGTGTTTGCTGCTCACGATCCAGATGGTGGGGGTGTGCTCGATGTGCAGGCTTGTGCCGAGATCCTTGTCGGCATTGACGAGCGCAATCAGCTTCGGGTCCTTGTCCACCGCGAATGGCAGGCTGAGTTTGTGGTCGGAGGCAAATTTTTCGGCAAAGGCATGCATAGTAAGCGGGCTCACGATTTCACTCTGGTGCTCAAAGACAGCGAGCCGGAACTGGTTGCCGAGCTCTTTCGAGTGCGTATCGAAATAGCGCGCGATTACCGCCGCGCCGAAGGACCAGTTGTGCATGGGCAGCGGGAAATCGTGCTGGACGAGCGGAATTTTATACGTGCGCGAAGCCTGTTCGAGCAGCGGCGCGACGCGGCCGCACTGCGGACATTGCAAGTCTTCAAAGACTACGAGCGCGGTCTGCGAGCCCTTGGGCGGGCGCAGGGTGTCGGGGACGTCGTCGGCGGAAACGGGTACCAGACACGGTAAGCAGAGGGACAGAGCTAGCGTCAGTGCAATCAGTAAAACGAAGCGCGGTAGAGGTAATTGAGTTTTCATAATCTCACGCAGATGATTTGGGTAGCTATCGAACCCCGCAATTATCCTATGTTAGCGAATTCGGTCGAATCTCGCACGCACGAAGGTAAACACGGAATCGGGAATTGTTACTCGCTCCAGCGCTTGAAAAGAAGGGCGCCGTTGGTGCCTCCGAAGCCGAAGGAGTTGGACATGGCGTACTCGAACTGGGTTTTGCGGGCCTGGTTCGGGACGAAGTCCATGTTGTCGGTTTCGGGATCCTGATTCTCCAGGTTGATGGTGGGCGGAAGAATCTGATCGCGCAAGGCGAGGACGGTCACGCCTGCCTCCAAACCGCCTGCTCCGCCCAAGAGATGGCCGGTCATCGATTTTGTGGAGCTGACCGGAACTTTTTTCCCAAATAAATTCCGGATGGCATGGGCCTCCAGCGTGTCGCCAATGGGCGTGCTGGTGCCGTGTGCATTGAGGTAGCCGATGGCTTCGGGTTCGAGTTTGGCGTCGCGAAGGGCATTTTGCATTACCCGGTATCCGCCTTCGTGCTCGGGCGCGGGTTGGGTCATGTGGTAGGCGTCGGAGGACATGCCGTAGCCCACGATTTCGGCAAGGATAGCGGCGCCGCGGCGGCGGGCGTGCTCGAGTTCTTCGAGAATCATGATGCCTGCGCCTTCGCCCATGACGAAGCCGTCGCGATCTTTGTCCCAGGGACGACTGGCGCGAGTGGGATCGTCGTTGCGGGTGGAGAGGGCGCGCATGGCGGCGAATCCGCCGACGCCCATGGGAGTGATGGCGGCTTCGGCGCCGCCGGCGATCATGACGTCGGCATCGCCGTATTGAATGATGCGGTAGGAGTCGCCGATGGAATGGGCGCTGGTGGTGCACGCCGTGGCCGTCGCTTCATTCGGACCCTTCGCACCGTACTTCATGGAAACGTGGCCGGCCGCGAGGTTGACGATGGCGGCGGGGATGAAAAAGGGCGAGATTTTTCGCGGGCCGCCTTCGAGGAGGGCTTTGTGCTCGCGCTCGATGACATCGAATCCGCCGATGCCGGAGCCGATGTGAACGCCGACGCGTTCGGCGTTCTCGGGCGTGACCTGAAGGGCCGACATCTTCATGGCTTCCTCCGACGCGGCGAGCGCGAAGTGAATGAAGCGGCCCATTTTCTTGACTTCTTTTTTCTCGATGAAGTTGAGCGGATCGAAGTTGCGGACTTCAGCGGCAATTTGACAGGCGTAGGCAGAGGCGTCAAAGGCGGTGATGCGGCCAACGCCGCTCTTGCCCGCCGTCAGGGCCTGCCAGACCTCGGCAGTGGTGTTGCCGACGGAGCAGAGCAGGCCGAGGCCGGTGATGACGACCCGTCTTCCTGAATTACTCTGCAAATTACTTGCCCGCCTTGGCGTGCTTGCCGATGTAGTCGACGGCGTCGTTGACGGTGCGGATTTTTTCCGCGTCTTCGTCGGGGATCTCGATGTCGAAGGCCTCTTCGAAGGCCATAACGAGTTCAACGGTGTCAAGCGAATCGGCGCCGAGGTCGTCCACGAAGGATGCGCTGGGGGTGACTTCGCCTTCGTCCACACCTAGTTGCTCTACGATAATCTGCTTCACTTTTTCGTCAACTGCTGCCATGTTCTCCTCGTTTCTGAATCTGGGGTCGCGCGGCTGATTGGGGCCGGCGTTTTACGACTGCGTTCTGGTCACACGATTTGATGATGAATACGAAACCAATAGTCTAAAAGGGATTGGGAAAGTATGCAAAGGGCGTGAACAAGTTCTCAGTCGTCAGTTGTCAGTTCTCAGTTAAAACGCACAAGGCAAAAGCTGGTTGGCTGCCTTGAACGGCGTTTGACTTTACAGAGAGCTGAGAACTGACTACCGAGAACTTTTATTTCGAGTACTCGTCTCTCAGCCTGGTTTGGCGGCTCGTCATTGGGATTGCTTTGCCTTCTATGTAGACCTGCTTGACATCGGTCTTCATGTCGAGCGGATCACCATTGGCTACTACTACGTTCGCGGTTTTGCCTACGTCGAGAGAGCCCAGTTTGTCGGCTACGCCCCAGATTTCGGCTGCGTTCAGGGTGATCGCTTTCATTGCTTCGTCGTAGGGCAGGCCGAAGGCGGTGGCGAATCCTGCGGCGTCGGGCAGATTGCGGACGTTGTGCGCGGAGTAGGAAGCGAAGGCGATTTTTACTCCTCGCTTGTAGAGCTGTGCGGGCAGGCTGTAGACGGCATCGTAACGCTCGTCCTCTTTGGGCGCTTCGTAGATGGGTCCTACGATTACCGGCACTTTCAAGCTGGCTACGTAGTCGAGAACCGGCTGCGAATGGCTAATGTGGTTGAGGACGTACTTGAGGTGAAAGTCGTTGGCGAGGTGGACGGCGGTTTCGAGGTCGCTGGGGCTGTCGGCGGCCAGGACGATTGTCTTCTTGCCATCGAGATAAGGAATCAGCGCTTCCAGTTTCAAGTCGCGCTTGGGAGCCATGGGGGCGGCTTTTGGTTTGTCTTTTGCTTTATCGGCCGATTTGTTTTTATCGTCGGTTGGAGTTGCGGATTCGGATTTCTTGCGCTCGTAGTCGGCCCACTTGGCTTCGTAGTCCTTGGCGTCTAGAAAGGCCTGGCGCATTTGCGAGATCAGACCCATGCGGGTAGATGGGAATCTGCGTTTGTCGAATCCACCTTTATTACGGCGCTGGTCACCGGTGAAGTTGAGCGGCATGGCGATGTCGCGAATGAGAAGCATTTCTGTGGCGTCGCGTCCGGCCAGTTGAATGAAAGAATCCTGGCCGGGAAGCGTGTCCTCGCTTTCGGGAGCGACGATGGCGTTGGTGATGCCGTTGAGACGTGCAACCGGGATGAGAGCGGACTCGGCGTGGAAGGCGTCGTAGACGTGCATGTGGGGCATGATCTCGTCGCTGGACTCGACTAGATCGTTGGTCATGTTCTCGGCGGAAATTTCGGTGAGGCCAAGCTGGGTTTCGGAGTCGATCAGGCCGGGGTAGACGGTCATGCCGGTGGCATCGACCACTTGCGCGTTGGCTGGGATGGAGACGTTGGCGCCTACGGCGGTAATTTTGCCGGCTTGCATTATCAGGACGCCGTTTTCGATGGTGCCGTGCGTGATGGTTAGGAGCTTGGCTCCTTTCAGGGCGACTGGGTGGTCCTGGGCGGCTGCGGTAGCGATCGCCACTAAGAGCAAGACCAAGAGCGCGGCGTTTGTTTGAGGGAACGCCTTCATGCGGCCGAGGAGGCCAATAAGCCTGTAGGGGTCCTTCGACTGCGCGGAGCTTTGCTTCGCACGCTCCGCTTCGCTCAGGATGACAGCGTTGTATGAGGGATACATTTATTCGCCCTCCTTGTAGTGGGTTGTGCCGAGGCCGGGGAGGGAACGGTCGAAATAGATCTCGCCGTCAATCAGAACCTTGTTGGGGACGCCTGTGCTGCTGAGCGGGTAGCCATCCCAGATGACGATGTCGGCGTCTTTGCCTGCCTCAATGGAGCCTACGCGATCGTCAACGCCTACGATCCAGGCGGGATTGATGGTGATCATCTTTAATGCCTCTTCTTCGGTGGCTCCGCCGTAGCGCATGGTCTTGGCGGCTTCCTGGTTCAGTCGGCGAGTGTAATCTTCGGAGTCGCTTTTGATGGCTACGCGGACACCTTTACGCATGGCCATCACTGCGTTCCAAGGAATGGCATCCCAGGCCTCATTTTTATATCCCCACCAATCCGCGAAAGTTGCGATGCCTACGTTGTTGGCGGCTAGCTGGTCGGCGATTTTGTAGGCCTCTAGGGCATGATGGAAGGCGCGCAGGTTGTAGCCAAACTCCTTGGCCATGGCCATCTCGGTGAGCATTTCGTCGGAGCGGTAGCAGTGGATCTGGACCATTAATTTGCGATTCAGAACGTCGTCGAGAGCATCCAGTTTGAGGTCGTGCTTAGGAGGGCTGGCGTCTTTATCGCCGCGTTTTACTTTTTCGTTGTAGGCGTCCCATTCCTTCATGTAGTCCTGCGCTTCAACCAGCGCTGCTCTTTGGACAGCGAAGTTGCCCATGCGCGTGGAGGGAAGCTGATCGCGCCCGCCGTAGACCCGCTTCGGATTTTCTCCGCTGGCGAACTTGATGGAGCCAGGGGCGTTGGGGAAAAGCATTTCGTCGCGTGTGGCTCCGAACTTGTGCTTGATGACGACGGCCTGGCCGCCAATCATGTTAGCGGAGCCGTGCAGGAGCAGGCTGGTTGTGACGCCGCCGGCTAGCGCACGATAGATGGCCTTGTCCTGATAGTCGAAGGCGTCTTTCATGATCATCTGCGGCGTGACCGGGCTGGTGGCTTCGTTGATGTCGTCGTCGAGGGCGATGTGGGAGTGCGAGTCGACGATGCCCGGCGTTACGTACTTGCCTTGTGCGTCGATGACGGTGGCGTCGGCGGGCGCGTTTACGGTTTCGCCGATGGCCGCGATTTTGCCGTCTTTGATCAGGATCGAGCCGTGCTGAATGTTGCCGTGGGCGGCGGTCATCACGATGGCGTTCTTGATGACGACGTCATGATGAGGCGCGGATTGCGCGGCGGCGAAAGTGATTGCGGCTGCGACGCAGAGGAGCGTGAGCACAAGTCTTGCGAGTCGGTGCATGCGTTGAAACCTCAGAGAAGAATCCCCGGAAGAACTTGGATTGTAGATTGCGAGCGGACGAGGGTCAATGCGCGAGACGTGCCACTTGCCGGTTCGCCACATGCGTGGGACGATTTGAACGTGAAAACGATAGCAGTGGCAGCCGCAATTTTCCTGATGGCGCTCGCGTGCGTGGCGGAGTGCCCTAAGAATCAAGCTAAGACCGAGGCCGCGCTGGTAGAGCTCGAACAGACATGGGCGGCGGCGCTCAGCCGGCACGACGCGGATACGGTGGCGTGCATGCTGGCCGATGAATTCGAGGAAGCCGACGTGGACGGCGCGCTGCACACTCGCGCCCAGGTACTGGAGCATATTCCGCAGCGCAAGCCGGGATCGAATCATTTGGTCGAAATGCGCGCCCACGTCGAAGGAAATTTTGCATACGTACGAGGCCTCAATGAGGTGATGGATCCGGGCGGTAAGATCCGGGCGCGGGTGCGATTCACTGACGTCTTCACTTATCGCGAGGGACGCTGGCAGGCGATTCTTGGGCACGAGTCGCTGGTCGGCGAGGTGAGCCGCTGATGCGAGCAGTAGTACAGCGCGTGAGCCGGGCCAAAGTTACAGTGGATGGCGAGATTACCGGCGAGATCGGGCGCGGATTGCTGGTTCTGCTGGGAGTGGGCGCGGGCGATACGCGCATGGACGCCGACTATCTTGCCGAGAAGATTGCTGGACTGCGGATCTTTGAGGATGATGGCGGGAAGATGAATCTGGCGGTTGGTGAGGTTGAAGGGGCGGTGCTGGCGGTTTCGCAATTTACGCTCTTCGGAGATGTGCGGCGTGGGAAGAGGCCGTCGTTCGATGGGGCGGCGGCTCCGGCGGCGGCGAGAGAGCTTTATGAATATTTTGTCGGGAAAATTCGCGAAGCGGGATTGCGATGCGAGACTGGGCGATTCCAGGAGACGATGCGAGTTGAATTGGTAAATGAGGGTCCGGTTACGATTTTGTTGGATTCAAAGAAGAGTTTCTAGTTGCCAGCCGCTAGTTGCTGATTCTTCCGGAAGCCCGGCGTTAAGCCCCCGGAGTCATGCGAGCCAGCAACTAACGACTAGCGACCAACAAGTAGCAACCAGATTATTTCTTCTCTGGTGGACGCTGGCCGGAGACCGGCTTCTCGTTGTCCTGATCCAGATACTCACGTGGCCCGCGCGTGGAGTGGACATTGGGCACCGGAGTATCTCCCTCAGCGGTAAGGAACTCTTCTTCCTCCCGCGATGGCTCCTGTCCCGTGGAAGTGGTGTAGATGGCTTCGTTCAAGGTGGTGCCGGAGTTGGCTTGCGCGACCGCGGCGATTGGAAATGCCTTGCCATTAGCGAATCCTACCGAGATGTAATCCGCGACCATGTAACCCGAGAAAGTGTTCGGCAACCAGGTGACCTTCATCGGCCCGGCCAGGGTTACTGGAGCGCTCCAGGTTTTGCCGGCAGTCGAGGATTGGATGAATCCGGCGTAGAGCTGACAAGTGCTGACGCCACAGTTCGCGACCGGGTAGTAGTAGTAAGCGAGGGCGAGGTGCGCCTTCTTGCCGGAGGTGGCTGGATCGATGGCCAGGCCGGTGATGAAGTGATCAACGGTGCTAGTGACGGGGTCGATGGGCACGCGCTGCACAGCGGACCACTTCTTACCATTAGTGGAGGTACTGTAGACGATGTCATTGGAGGAGCAATTGGTGCGGAAGCGGCAGTCGGGCCAGGCGACGTAAACCTTACCCTTGGCGTCGATGGCCGAGGAGACGAGTCCTGCGCTGCGCAGGTCCCCTCCCTCGTAGGCTTCGTCATCGCTGGCGACGTTCACGGCTTTGGACCAGGTCGCGCCACCGTTGGTTGAAGTGAATGCGATAACGTCTCCGTTGAAACCGTCGATGGGAACGATGACTTCACCCGTTCGGCCTCACAACCGGCACGCCGCCGATGCCATAATCGTCCCCGGCGGTAGGCTGCTCCGCGGCTCCAGGTCTGTCCGCCGTCGGTCGAGGTGCTCATTTCGATCACGTCTCCCTGTTAGGTGTCATCCCACTCCGAATAGCAATGGCCGTAATATTTGCTGGTGGGGGTGTTGTCGCAGACAATCCAGTTTTTGTCGGGAGAGCCCTGCGTGGTGACCGAGATGGGATTGCTCCAGTTGATGCCGTCGAAGGACCGGCTGACGGCGACGGAGGTGTTGTTGCCGATGGGGAGAACCGAGATCAGCCAGACGCTGTGAAGTGCGTCGTAGGCAACGGCGGCATCGCTGGCGGCGGAGCTCTCTCCGTTGCCATCGTAAATCGTGAGGCCGGGCAAATAGCCATTGGTCCAAGTGAGACCGCCGTCGGTGGAGGTGGCAAACCCGATGTCGGCACCGCCTCCGTCGTAGATGCGCGCGACCTGGAAGGCAGTCACAATGGTTGAACCGTAGGAGAACGCGCCGGGCTCAACTTCGGATTGATGCTGGCTGGACTGGTTGGTGAAAGTGTCCTGACTGAGTTGGACGAGCGAGACCTGGGCTGGGGCAAATGCCGAAAGAATGACGGTGAGTAAAAGGATGAGAAGAAACGGACAACCGGCGTAGAACGAGCGAGACATCTCCTACCTCCACATGAGCTGGGAACGTATTAACTTTGCGGGCTAGTCGGGCGGATCCGCAGAAGCGGCGAGGATCGTGGGGGATCGATGATTCGCCTTTGCTGGCAGGTGGTCCAGGCCGCAACTAGAGAGAGTAGTAGGGCGGGGGGAAGGTGTCAATGTGAAAGGATTTGCGGTGACTAATGGATAGGGCCTGGCGCAAGTGAGTTTAGTCGGAGGATTGCACCTGCATGTCATCGCCGATCCAGAGCTGAGCTGGATAACCTTTTGTTGTGCGGGTAGCGGTGGCGCGAAAGCTGTTGCCGGAGGATTCGATGTTGTAGGTGTAGGGCGGGCGCTCAGTCTTGATAGTGAGGTAATTGCCGGAGATCAGTTCATCGAGAGAGGCGTATTTGCCCTGGCTGGCCATGTATCCGCGCTCGGCGTTGGCGATGGAGATGAGGTCGTTCTTGACGCCGGTGATCGTGGTGACGTCCTGTGGATTGCCGCCGGCGGCCGCGGGCGCAATCGTTTTGACCTGCTGGGAATAAATGTACATTCCGATGGCCAGCGTGATTACTGTGCCGAGAAAGCCGAACACGCGCATAGGTCGCCTCCGAGGGCTCTGATCTTCTTATTGCAGCCTGGAACGGGCTGCCGAGACAAGTGACGGGAGTGATAGGACGATGAGTGCTCAGGTAACGGCCGGTAATCGGCCCGGTGCGTCTATTTATACGTCCTTTATTTATGCCGCGGAGGCTGCTGCGGCACGGGATGGCGTTCGATGATGGTGTGGATGCGCTCGCGGGTCAGGCGAATTCTGCAGGCCATGCGGTCGGGTCGGAGGCGGCAGGTTTCGTCGCGAAGCTGGATCCAGGAGGTCTGCTCGGGGGTGTTGATCATCCAGGCAGTACCGTTGGTGGCGTAATTGATTTGGTCGAGGTAATAGGCGGCATTCAGGTCGATGTCGGCGGCGTCGGCGTTCATCTGCTCGCAATCGTCGGTGGAGGCGGCGGTCCCGCGGAGAGGCGCGCAGTAGTCTTCGTCGTGCTGGAGAAGGAGTCTGCGGCTGATGCCGCCGATGAAATAGCGGGTGCTGACGGGCGGCACGCTGGAGTCGGCGGACCACTGCTTGAGGTCGTCGGCGAAGGCTGGAGGAAGCTGGGTCATTCTCAGCGAGACTTCTTTGATCTGGCGCGAGAAGACGGTGACGGTTGGCGTGGGCTCGCCGTTGGTGGGATGAAAATAGAAGCCGCCGAGCGCAATGCCGTCCTGCATGTCGATCCACATGAAGCCGCGGCCGCCGAGATAGGGGCCACTGCGGCCGGACACGAGGACGTAGCGGTTGTCGCGAATCTGGACGGGGATGGTCGAGCCGGCGATAACTTTTTCGAGCGCGTCCTTCAGCATGATGTCCCAGCCGTAATGGAACATGACGTCGGGGATGACGTCGTGCATGAGCTTGCGGTATTGTTTGTCGCGAATAAGGTCGCCCGAGGCGGCTCCCGAGAAATGATTCAGGAAGGCGAGTTGGGCGGCGGGAATGGGCTTTTGGAAAATAGACTTGTTGTAGGCAGCGGGTCGGTCAACGGGCGAAGCGGATTGAGCGGCTGCGGTCGATGCTAAGGCTATGGTTGCCAGGAATAAGAGCGCAGCAATTTTCCGCGAGAACTTGAGGCGGGAATTACGAAGCGGAGCGCGAGAGGACGGCATCCCGGGGCCTCCTTTGACAGCAACGAATTGGAGGATTGTACTGCGATTCGGGGGTGCAGGAAACAAAGTGTTATGTATTTTTTCTTCATCATGAGTGGCTTAATAGGACCGGGTTGTAGCTGTTTGTAGTAATGTTTCTGGTTAGTTCAGTTGCGGGCCGTCTCTATAGCGGGCGGTTGCTTCCATCGCGCTCAGACTATCGACGGCCGCGCAATAATTCGCATCTCGAGGTCCAGAATGACTCGCATTTTTTGCATTACTCTCCTGCTGGTAATCGTGGCGTCTCCACTTATTCAGGCACAGTCTGCATCGGATGCTCCGAAAGAGATTCCGGCGTTCGACATCAATGCGATCGATAAGACGATCGATCCGTGCGTGGATTTTTATGAATATTCCTGCGGCACGTGGAGAAAGAACAATCCGGTTCCGCCGGACAAGTCGCGATGGGGACGGTTCGATGAACTTGCCGAACACAATCTTTACATATTGCGGGACATTCTGACCGAGGCGCAGGGGCCGGGAAAGCATTCGGCGATCGAAACGATGGTGGGGAATTATTACGGCTCCTGCATGGACGAGAGTGCGATTGAGGCGAAGGGAACGGCGCCACTCAAGCCAGAACTGGCGAAGATCGACGGGATCAAGTCGAACGGGGAACTGATTGGGCGAGTCGCGGCCATGCATCGTGATGGCATCCCGGCGCTGTTTGCATTTTATTCGCAGGCCGATATGCACGATTCGAGGCAGACGATCGCGGTGCTGGACCAGGGCGGACTGACGCTGCCGGATCGCGATTACTACATCAAGGACGATGCGAAGTCGGTGGAGACGCGGCAGAAGTACGTGGAGCATGTGCAGAAGATGTTTGAACTGGCGGGCGACAAACCGGAGACCGCTGCGACCGAGGCGAAGACCGTGCTGGCCGTCGAGACGGGACTGGCGCAGGCGTCGATGGACCGGACGGCGCGGCGCGATCCGAAGAATCGCGATCACAAGATGACGGTGGGGGAAATTGCGGAGGCGGCGCCGAACTTCGATCTGACGGCTTATTTTGCCGACAATGGGTCGCCGAAGTTCACTTCGCTGAACGTGGGGAATCCTGATTTCTTCAAGCAGGTGAACGCGCAGCTTGATAAGACTTCGCTCGGCGACTGGAAGACTTACCTGCGCTGGAAGACGATTAACGATATGGCGCCGACGTTGACGCGGGCGTTTGTCGACGAGGATTTTCAGTTCAATGGCAAGTACATGTCGGGGCAGCAGGAAATTACTCCGCGCTGGAAGCGATGTGTGAGGTCGACCGACGAAGCTCTCGGCATGGCGCTGGGGAAACTGTATGTCGACCGCACGTTTGGAGCGGAGGGCAAAGAGCGGACGTTGAAGATGGTGCAGGGCATCGAGAATGCGATGCGCGAGGACATCGGGCAGCTGACCTGGATGTCGGACGAGACGAAAAAGAAGGCGTACGAAAAGTTGAATTCGATCGTCAATAACATTGGATATCCCGACACATGGCGCGATTACAGCAGTGTGAAGATCAAGCGCGATGATTATGCGGGCAACGCACAGCGCGCGGCGGCGTTTGAGGTGCACCGGGTGTACGCGAAGATCGACAAGCCGACGGATAAGAAGGATTGGGGGATGACGCCGCCGACGGTGAATGCCTATTACCGGTCGTCGATGAACGATATTAATTTTCCAGCGGGAATTTTGCAGCCGCCGTTTTACGGCAAAAAGATGGACGATGCGGTGAACTACGGCGGGATTGGCGTGGTGATCGGGCATGAACTGACGCATGGATTCGACGACCAGGGGCGGAAGTTCGACGCGGATGGAAATTTCAAAGACTGGTGGACGGCCGAAGACGGCAAGGAATTTGAGAAGCGTGCGACGTGCACGGCGGATGAGTATTCGAGCTTTGTTTCGGTGAAAGACGATAAGGGCGAGGTCAAGCTGAATGGCCGGTTGACGCTGGGAGAGAACACGGCGGATAACGGCGGATTGAAGCTGGCGTATATGGCGCTGATGAATACGATCCGCGACACGCCTATCAGGCAGATCGATGGATACACGCCGCAGCAGCGGTTCTTCCTGTCCTTTGCGCAAATCTGGTGCCAGAATGTGACGGACCAGGAAGCGCGCAAGCGGGTGCTGACGGATCCGCATTCGCCGGGACGTTTTCGCGTGAATGGGGCCGTGCAGAATTCGGCGGCATTCCAAGAGGCGTTCGGATGCAAGGCGGGTCAGCCGATGGTTTCGGAGAATGCTTGCCGGGTCTGGTAGGGAGGCGGTAAGGGCTTAGGTTGGGGGGCATTCCGCGGGTTCTGAGTGGAATGGGGATGTTTCGCCAACACTGTCACTAGAATCCTCAGAGCCAATTGAATGAACATGCTAGCCGATGACCTCCGAATGATCAACAAATGACGTTCCGTTGATTGCGCCCGACACGAACTTTGACGCAAACTTCGGTTCGAACGGTCCGGTGGGTAGATGGGCGAACTGAGTTCTCGCTGGGCGGGGTTTCATAGAAATGCGGGCGTAAAGTTGGGAACCGTCCGGTTGTTGCGAGCGTCCGCTTGTGGGCACGATTTGGTCAAACGAGATGTCCATGGGCATAAGGACAACAATCGAGTAGTGTTCGTTGATGCGCTGTGACTAATGTATCTGCTGCGCTTGGCGCGCTCGACCAAGAAAGTGATCGCGTCGAGGTGTTAGGTGATTATTTGCACTGAAAGTTTCGCTTAGCCCTGTGAGGTGTTATGTTACTGCCCTCCCGGCCGACTTCTCCAGGATCATTTTCGATCTTCTCCTCCACCCAGGCGACATTCCTGCTCGTTTTGCTTCTTACGGCGTGCGGCGGGGGTGGTGGTACCGGCACCGCGCCGGGCGCGCAGGGAACGATAGCCTTCCTCTCGGGCCGTGCTCTTGATGGCAGCGATTCTCCGAATGAAACTAACGCGCTTACCAATGTCTGGGTGATCCAATCGGACGGTTCCGGGGCAATGCCTCTGACCCACTACAGCGGCACGTTCCTGGTTGACTTTGGAAGTTCACCTCCGATGTGGTCGCCGGATGCCACCAAGTTGACCTATACCTCTGGTTATGCCTTGGACGGGAGTAACGGGGCCAACGAGCCTTTCGGGGTTCAGAACGTATGGGTGATGAACGCCGACGGATCGGGCAACACTCCACTTACCAAGCTGACGCAGACAAACTGCTTTTCGACGGTATGGTCACCCGATGGCAGCGAGGTCGCGTATCTTTCCAGCCGGGCGCTGGATGGCAGCGACAACGATACCTCCACTTATAACATCTGGGTGATAAATGCTGACGGCTCCAATGATCATCCGGTCACACAATTGACCGCGCAGTATGTGTTTAGCGAGAACCCGCAATGGTCTCCCGACGGCACCCAGATCGCTTTTGACTCGCAGCGTGCCCTCGATGGCAGCGATAACGGCAACGGCAGCATGCCCTACTACACACCGAATATTTGGGTCGTCAATCCCGACGGCTCTGGCGCACTTGCCCTCACTACCCAGACAAGCGGCGCAGGAAACCTGGCTCCGGTTTGGGCCAGACAGGGCGGCACGCTGGCCTTCGCGGGTTATGACGGCAATATCTGGACCGTTAATTCGGACGGGTCAGGCCTGAAGAATCTGACGAATCTGACAAAACCCACCAGCCGCCCGTCCGCCTGGTCGCAGGACAGCAGCAAGTTACTGTTTATTTCGACGCGCGCGCTAGACGGAAGCGACAATGACCTAGAAGACTCCAATGTGTGGCTGATGAATTCCGATGGAACGAACCCACAACCGCTAACGAAGTTGACCAAAGTCGGAGTTGACGAAGTTAGCTGGTCGACAGATTTCACCAAAGTCCTTTATTCCTCGATTCGCGCGGTGGATGGAAGTGATGCCCCGGGGCCAAACGGTACCTCAAACCTCTGGATTATGAACGCGGACGGTTCGATGGACGATCCGGTCACGAAGCTCACCGCTTGGCGAGCCGACAGTTACGCTCCTGCATGGAAACCGTAGGCAAGGACGTTGCTAACTAGTAAAAACAGGCGTGGCTGTTGAAAAACTCTTTTTTTCAAAATTTGCGAAAACTGATTTGCGTGAGGACGACTTACAAGCAATTTTCTCGACCGGGGTAGACATGTTCTATTCCCAACTGAGACCGTTTTTCTATTAAGAGACTTTTCAACACCCACAGCTGCTCAAGATCCTTCACCGAAGTGCCGCCCCTCGTCTGACTCCCCATGCCGTCGTCTCTTAAACCTCTCTTCGTGAAACCAGACTTGCACCTCAGGCGTCGAATCAGGCAGATTACATTCTGCCGGTTCGCGAGGTCCGAAAATTTTGAGCAATGTAACGGCGCTTCCCCGCAGTCGTTTCTTGGCTTTGTTTCTTCTCGCCGCTTGCGTAGTAGCGGCGGCGCAGCCGGTTCCCTCGGAACGCTTTGATGGATTGAGATGGCGGCTGATCGGTCCGTTTCGCGGCGGGCGCGCCGTTGCGGTGGCAGGCGTGCCAGGTGATTCCACCACCTTTTATTTCGGCAGCGTTGACGGCGGAGTCTGGAAGACCAGCGATGCTGGAGTTGTGTGGACGCCGATTTTCGATGGCCAGCCCATCGCTTCGATTGGGGCCTTGGCAGTGGCTCCATCCGATCACAACATAATTTATGCCGGAACGGGCGAGTCCGATATCCGATCGAGTCTCTCTTCGGGAAATGGCGTCTACAAGTCTGTGGATGGTGGCAAAACCTGGGCGCATGTTGGATTGGATGACACGCGGCAGATCAGCCGCATCGTGATCGATCCGCGCGATGCACAGGTGGTTTACGTTGGGGCGCTCGGGCACGCCTACGGGCCGAATGCTGAGCGCGGGGTTTATAAATCGACCGACGGCGGCGCGCACTGGACGAAGGTTCTAGATGAGGGGCCGGAGATCGGCGTGGCGGATCTGGCGATTTGCGCGAGCCATCCCGATCTCCTGTTTGCAACTACATGGCATACGCATCGCCCGCCGTGGAGCACCTATGCTCCGATTGACGGGCCGGGAGGTGGGCTTTATCGCTCCGAGGATTCGGGCAAGACCTGGTCGCGCCTTCAGGGTCATGGATTACCGGACGGAGATTGGGGGCGGGCCGGTGTCGACGTCGCGTCCGACGGGCGGCGCGTGTACGCGCTGATTCAATCTTCGATTCACAACTCGCAGGAGGCGAGTGCGCCTAAGAAATCAGGACTCTATCGCTCCGATGACGGCGGAGATACGTGGTCGCTGGTGAACAACGATCCGCGCCTCATCAGCCGAGCCTGGTACTTCACAGGAGTCACGATTGATCCGCAGAACGCGGATGTGGTGTACATGCCGAACGTGGCGCTCTATCGAACGGAGGATGGGGGCAAGACGGTTTCGATTGTGCGGGGCGCGCCGGGCGGAGACGACTATCACCAGCTTTGGATCGATCCCAAAAACTCTTCGAGCATGGTGCTCGGAACGGATCAGGGAACGTCGGTCAGTCTGGACCGCGGGCAGACGTGGAGCAGTTGGTATAACCAGCCGACGGCGCAGCTCTATCACGTAACGACTGACAATCAGTTTCCCTATGTCGTTTACGGAACGCAGCAGGATAGCGGCAGTGCTGCGGTTTTGAGTCGAACCGATCACGGGCGCATCACTCCGCGGGATTGGTTTCCGGCGGGCGGAAGCGAGAGTGGATACATGGCGATCGATCCGGTTGATCCGAACATCGTGTATCTCAGTTCGGCCTATGGAGGCGTTTCGCGGTTCAATCGACTTACCGGCTTCAGTCAGGACGTTACGCCGTGGCCGGTGCAGACTTTCGACTCCGAAATCAATCAGCGAAAATATCGGGCGCCATGGGCGCCGGTCCTGGTGCCGTCCGCAGCCGAACCGCGAGCGCTTTATTTCGGGACACAGTATGTGATGAAGACGGTGGATGGCGGCCTGCACTGGGAGACGATCAGCGGCGACCTGACGGGAGCGGATAAGGATTCGGGGAAGACGACGGCTTCGGGAACGCCGGGGCTGGAGGATGCGAAGCGGGAAGGATATGGAGTGGTTTCGACAATTGCGCCGTCTCCGCTGAGGGCCCAGGTGCTGTGGGCGGGCAGCGACACAGGAATGATTCACCTGACGCGCGACGGCGGAAAGACCTGGAAGGACGTGACTCCGCTGGGACTGAGCGCCTGGAGCGCGGTCTCGCTGATTGAGGCCTCACATTTCGAGGGGGCGGAGGCCTATGCCGCGGTAAGCCGCAGCCGGTTGGACGATCAGGCACCGTACATCTATCGCACGCGCGACTTTGGGGCGACGTGGCAACTGGTGACGCAGGGGATTGGGCCGTCCTCTTTTGTGCGCGCGGTGCGGGAAGATCCTCAGGCCCTGGGATTGCTGTTTGCAGGGACTGAACTGGGGGTATATGTGTCGTTTGACGACGGCGATCACTGGCAGCCTTTGCAGCTTAACTTGCCGGTATGTTCGATACGCGACCTTATCGTACATGGTGACGACCTGGTGATTGCTACGCATGGGAGGTCGTTCTGGATTCTGGATGACATTACTCCGTTGCGGCAGGCGCGCGAGGCGGAGCGGGCGAATGCACCGTGGCTCTACAAGCCTGCGGTCGCAGTTCGCATCGACAACGATTCTTTTGTGGGCACGCCGCTGCCGCCCGAGGAGCCGAGCGCGGAGAATCCTCCGAGTGGCGCAGTGATCGACTACGTGCTCAGTTCGGCGGCGAAAGAGGTGACGCTGGATATTCTTGACGAAAAGGCAAATCTGGTGCGGAGGTTTTCGTCCGCAGACAAGCCTGCTAAGCGAGGACCGGGTGCGATTGCCGACCGCTGGCTATCCAAGCCTGAGATAGTTGCGACCGGTCCGGGCATGCACCGGTTCGTTTGGAACTTTGTATGGGGAAGTTCGGACTCTGGCGCAAGAGAGGAAGGATCGCGGCCGCCAAGTCCGCCGAAGGCAATCCCCGGAATTTACCAAGTGCGGCTGACCGTCGACGGGCAATCCATGACACAACCAATGCGCGTTGTGATGGACCCGCGTTCTCCGGCGACGGCAGAGGTCTTGCGAGAACAGTTCGAACTGGCGCGGCGGATTTATGACGAGGCCGTGGAGGTTAAACGGGCGATGGGGGAGATCGGAGCGGTCCAGGAACAACTGAGCAGACTTCAATCACAGAGCGCGGTCGCGCAGAACGCTGATCTGAAGGCACGCTTAGCTGAGGCGCAAGCTGTCCTTAATCAGATCCTCCTTCATAAGATGGTCGCGCCGCAGCCGGAAGGTTCGGAGCACGACCTTGGATTGCAAGACGCATCGCGGAATCTTGCGTCTACCATGCATGTAGTCGAGAGCGGAGACCGTGCTACGCCCTGCCGGAGCGATCGCCGTTTATAACGAAGCCAGCGAGCAGGCGAAAGCTCGCATCAGCGAATGGATGAAATTTAAGCGCGCATTGCCAGAGATGAATGAGCAGTTGCGCCGCGCCGGTCTTCCTTCCGTCGAGGTCGCGGAAAACTGAATCTGCGCTCTCCCGGCCCTAAGTATTCTTGAGCCCGCGCCTTCCCCAGCCCACGACCCAACCGCAAGAGCACTTTTCTCATCCAACGGTTGTTTGAGAGATACCAGCTGGTTTTGTCTGCCTTGAATCGAATCGACTGGCCTGGGCGTTCCCGCCACTTCACCTGATACCTGGGTCGACGTTTCAAGCGCCGCGCGAACCTCTCTGGCACGACTTTCTTAAGGCGGACGGGCACATCGATCAAGGCGTATCGAGCAACGATGAGCGACAAACCTGAGTTCTGGAGCGGGTGGCGCGAGCGGCTGGCAGCGCTCCGCAATGTTCCGGCCGTGCTGCGTTTTGTGTGGGAGTCGGGCCGAGGAGTGGTGGCTCTCGGGTTGGTGTCGCGCGTCGTGGCGGCGCTTCTTCCTCCGGCGCTGTTCTGGGTTTCCAAGCTCATCATCGACACAATTTATCGGATTCTGACTACGCACGAGGCGGCAGGGACGCGCCTTTGGTGGCTAGTGGCGGTGGAGTTTGGTATCGCGGTGACGATCGGGGTGCTGGGGCGGGGAATCGATTATCTCGACACGCTGCTGGCCGGGCGGTACATGCACCACATCAGCGTGCGCGTGATGGAGCACGCGGCGAGCCTTGACCTGCTGGCTTATGAAGACCCTGTTTTTTATGACCGTCTGGAGCGGGCACGGGTGCAGGCGACGGACCGGCTGTACATGATCCAGGCGATTGGGCGGCTGGTGCAGCAGGTGATCACGACGATCACGCTGTCGATTTCGATCATGGTGTTTTCGCCCTGGCTTCTGTTGCTGCTGGTGGTCGGCGTAATTCCGGCGTTCGTGGGTGAGACGCATTTTGCATTCCTGGGATATGCCAAGAATTTTGGGCAGACGCCGATCCGGCGGCAGCTTGATTACCTGAGAATTCTTGGGGGAAGCAAGGAAGCGGCGAAGGAGTTGAAGCTATTTGGGCTTCAGGATTTTCTGACGAGCCGCTTTAAAAGGCTTTCGACCGAAGTTTACGAACAAGACGTTGCGCTGGCGCGGCGCAAGGTGGCGGCGGGTTCGGTTCTTTCGGCGATCGGGACGGCTGGCTACTACACGGCTTACGTCTTCGCAGTATGGAAGACGGTGACGGGGGTATTCAGCTTCGGCACGCTGACCTTTCTGGCGAACGCGATTCGAGACGCCAGTTCGAATTTGCAACAGACGTTTTCTACTCTCTCGACCATTGCCGACCAGGCGCTGTTTATGACGGACCTGATTGCGTTTTTTGAGATGCGCCCGACGATCGCTTCGAAGCCGAATGCGCTGCCGGCGCCGCGGCCGATCCGGCAGGGATTCGAGTTTCGAGATGTGTCGTTTCGCTATCCGGGCGGCGGCCGGATGGTGCTGAACAAACTGAATTTTCATTTGCGGCCGGGCGAGCGGGTGGCACTGATCGGCGAAAACGGAGAAGGCAAAACCACAATCGTGAAGTTGCTGACGCGACTTTACGACCCAACCGAGGGACAGATTCTGCTCGACGGCGTGGACCTGCGTGAGTACAAGCTCGAGGACCTGTATCACGAGATTGGCGTCATCTTTCAGGACTACATGCGTTACGAGATGACGGCACGGGAGAACATCGCGGTCGGGCGGATTGAGCAGATTGACGATCTCGAGTTGCTAAGGCAATCGGCGGAAAAGAGTCTGGCGCACGACGTCGTGGGCAAGCTGCCGGCTGGATACGACCAGATGCTGGGCCGGCGCTTTGACGGAGGCGTTGATCTCTCGGGCGGCGAGTGGCAGAAGGTGGCGCTGGCGCGGGCCTATTTGCGGGATGCCCAGGTGCTGATTCTCGATGAACCTACTTCAGCGCTTGATGCGCGCAGCGAATACGAAGTCTTTCAGAGATTCGCGGATTTGACTGCCGGAAAAATGGCGCTTTTTATTTCGCACCGCTTTTCGACGGTGCGGATGGCGGATCGGATCGTGGTGCTGGAGAACGGGCGTATCGCCGAAGAAGGCGATCACGAGGCGTTGACTAACCTTGGCGGACGCTATGCGGAGATGTTCGAACTTCAGGCGGCAAGTTACCGGTAGTTCATTTGGGTGGGTGGGATCGGATTAAGGCGATTTTGATTTGGTGAGGGTGGACTAACGAGCATGCGTCCCGAAACTCAGATCGAGAGCTTTCTGGAGGAAGAGCGTCGCGCAAGTGGCGTTGGCCCAGCCGCGCAGCATGAGGCGCTGCGGAGAGCCGCGACAGAGCTTGCCGCCACTCTGAGTTGGCTGCCTGGGGCGTCATCCTCCGATGCTTTGACTAAGCGTTGCCGCGCGCTGCTGGCAGCTTTCAAGAATTTGTTCGCCCGCGTTGAGCCTGCATTTCAGAAAAATTCTTCTTCCGAAGATTTGCTTTGGCTGCGCAACAATTCGCAGCAGATGATGTCGGCCTCGCGTCAGGTGGCGAACGATCTGGAGCCGCTGCGGACTCTGCCGATGGTCTCGGACAAGAGTGAGATTGTGCCGCGCGTGCTGGCCATTACTCAGGTATGTGTTGCGGAAACAGGAACGGCGCTGACCAAGGCGCAATTCACGGAATTCTGTCTGGCTTTCGAGGAGACGACGCCGCTCGAGTATCACGAAATTGGAGCCCTCGTCCCGGCGCTGAAGCTGGTGTTGCTGGAAACGATTGCGCAACGGGGCGGCGAGGTGGTGAAGCATCCGGGGCGCGCGTCTTCGGCAAGCGAGCCCTCTGAAAGTAAACCGGCGGAAGGAGTTGTCCCGTACATTCGAGTTTTCCAACACGTGACGCAAACTTCGTGGGAGGACGAACTGGAGTCGCTCATCCCGTTTGATGAGATCCTTCGCGGAGATCCCGCGGGAGCGTATGCGGCGATGACGCTGGAGAGCAGAAACATCTATCGCGAGAGCGTGGCCCGGCTGGCGCGGCGATCGGATCGAACAGAGATGGAGGTCGCAAAGAAGGCGCTATCGCTGGCGCGAGAGGCGCAGAGGAGAAGTTACGCCGATCCCAGGATTGCCCTCCGCGAATCGCATATCGGTTATTACCTCGCGGCAGAGGGAATGACGCAACTCTCGCAACGCATCGGTTATCACCCTCCCGCGGAAGAACGGTTTCGGACGTTCTTGCGCAAGCACCCGGACGAATTCCTTCTCGGCGGAATCGCAGTTCTTACGCTGGCGATTGTTACGGCTGCGGTCTGGTTGTTGACTCCGGTTACGACGCCGGTGACGCTGGTGCTGCTTGCGATGCTGATCCTGCTGTTGCCGAGTTCGCAAGCGGCAGTTCAGCTGATGAATTACGTGACCACCAACTTGCTGCCGGCATCGACGCTGCCCAAGCTGGACTTCTCCGAAAGCGTACCCGGCGACTGCGTGACGATGGTGGCGATTCCGACGCTGCTGCTGAGCGAGGACCAGGTGCACAGGTTAGTCGAGGAACTGGAAGTCCGTTATCTCGGCAACCACGACCGCAATATTCATTTTGCACTGGTTTCCGATCTGCCGGACGCGCATCAGCCTGCGCCGGAAGACAACGCGCTCGTAACTTTGTGTTCGAGGCTGATCACGGAGTTGAACGAGCGATACGCCGCGAAGAATGCGGGAACGTTTTTTCATTTCCATCGGCACCGGGTTTACAACCCTCGCGAGCGCGGGTGGATGGGCTGGGAACGGAAGCGCGGAAAGTTGCTTGACCTGAATCAATTGCTGCGCGGGCACTACGACAGTTTCCCGGTGAAGATTGGAGACCTCTCGATTTTGCCGAGTGTCCGGTTTGTGATCACGCTCGACTCGGATACGGAACTGCCGCGCGGATCTGCACATCGGATGATCGGCGCGCTGGCTCATCCCTTGAATCAGGCGATCGTTGATCCGGTGAGTAATATTGTGGTCGCGGGATACGGGATTCTGCAGCCGCGGGTCGGCATCAGCGTGCAATGCACGGCGCGTTCGCGGCTGGCGGCAATCTTTGCGGGCGAGACGGGGCTCGATCCGTACACGCGCGCGATTTCGGATGTCTATCAAGACCTTTATGGCGAGGGTTCATTTACCGGCAAAGGCATCTATGACGTCGATACGATGTTTCGCGTCCTATACGGGCGTTTTCCGCGAAATTCGCTACTTAGTCACGACCTGATCGAAGGGGCTTACGCGCGTGTCGGGCTGACGACCGACATCATTGTGATCGAGGACTACCCATCGCATTACAGCGCTTACAACCGGCGGAAACATCGCTGGCTGCGCGGCGATTGGCAGATTGTGGATTGGCTGACGGATCGCGTGCCGAACGAGTCGGGGGCGCGCGTGGCGAATCCAATTTCGCTGGTTTCGCGCTGGAAAATTCTGGATAACCTGCGGCGCAGTCTAGTCGAGCCCGCGACCTTTTTACTGCTGCTGTTTGGGTGGTTCGTGATGGGGCACCCCGTCCTGTGGACGCTGGCCACGATTTGCATTCTGTTCGTTCCGGCCTGGGTGGAATTTGCTTTTGGGATTACGCGTGCGCTCACAGCGGGAAATTTGCGGAGAGTACGGGAGCCGTTCAGCAATCTTTTTGCGGCCAACTCTACGGTGCTGCTTACGCTGACGCTGCTCGCGCACCAGACGCTGCTTTCTCTGGATGCGGTAGTGCGAGCGCTGGTGAGGCACTTGATTACGCGTGAGCGGCTGCTCGAATGGGAGACGGCAGCGGAGGCGGAGCTTGGCAAGCGCCAGACGGCGATTGACCGCTATCTGGACTGGATGCCTTTTCTGGCAGTCGCCCTGGGACTTCTGATTTGGCGGGTACGCCCGCAATCGTTGCTCGCTGCCGTTCCGATTCTTCTATTGTGGGCGTCCAGCAAGGGACTCGCGGTATGGCTGAACGCAAGTCCCATTCAAACGCCGGAAGAGATTACCGCGGGTGATACTCTTCTTCTTCGGCGGTCTGCATTGCATATCTGGAGGTACTTTGCGGAATTTTCGAATGAGGAACATCACTGGCTGATTCCCGATAACGTGCAGGACAATCCGCGAAAGATAGCAGCCAGCGTTTCTCCCACCAATGTGGGGCTACTTTTGAACGCGCGGCAGGCGGCTGGGGAATTCGGTTATCTCACCGTTCCAGAATTCGTCGAGTTGACGGGCAAGACGCTCGACACATTGAACGGGCTTCCGAAGTATCGCGGGCACGTAATGAACTGGTATGACACCCACACGCTCGAGCCGAAGCCGCCGTTTTTCATCTCGTCGGTGGACAGCGGCAACCTGGTGGCTTCGCTCTGGACCTTACAGCAGGGGTGCCTTGAGCATTTACATCGGCCGCTTTTGTCGAGGGCGCTGGCGGAGGGTTTTGTCGATTACTTGAGGACGCTGGTTGAGCTGAGCGCGCTGTCGAAGCGAGTGCTGGTGCGTTTTGAGACCCAGGTCCGGGAGAAGGGCTGGCTGGAGTCAATGCTGACCTTTCCCGAAGAATCGCTGAACGAGAAAAAGCAGCGCTCGCGCGATGCCACCGGTGCCTCCGATGTCGCATGGTTCCGCGAACAGGCGCATTCGCGCATTCATCATCTACGCGATGCGGTGCGGGCCTACATGCCGTGGCGGCTTCCCGAGTTCGCGGATTTGCGAGAAAAACTGTCGGCGGAAGCAAGGGAAGTCGACGACACATTGCCTCTCGAACGATTGCCCGATCTGATTAACGAGATGGAAAATCGCGTTGAGGGTACGATTCAAGCTGCGCAGAATGGGCACCGGCCGCTGGGCCAGGAATTGAAAGAGATGCTTCCGGCAGCGCGCGAGAACGCGCTGCGGCTGATCGAGGCGCTGAAGAAAGAAGAGCGGCGGGCGAGGGATCTGGCCAATGATATGGATTTTTCGTTCCTGCTGGACAAGCAGCGGCAGCTTTTGTCGGTGGGATTCGACGCGCAGTCGGAAGAACTTGTGCCTTACTGCTACGACCTGCTGGCTACCGAGCCCGCGCACAGCTGTGTTCGTCTCCATCGCGAAGGAAGACGTGCCGCAGGATTGCTGGTTCCGGCTTGATCGTCCGTTCACTCAGGATCATGGACGACCCGTGCTGATGTCATGGACCGGAACCATGTTCGAATACCTGATGCCATCGATCTGGATGCGGAGCTACCCGAACACGCTGCTTGACCGGGCCGCGGTGGCGGCGGTGCGCTCGCAACAGGAATACGCGACCGAGAAGGGAATTCTGTGGGGTATTTCCGAATCGGCATGTGCGAGGCGCAACGAAGCTGGAGACTATCACTATGAAGCATTCGGTGTGCCCAGCCTTGCGTTGCAGAAGAGTGAACCGGCGCCGCTGGTCGTCTCACCCTATTCTTCATTTCTCGCTCTGAATGTCGACCGGCAGGGCGCGCTGGCGAACTTGCAGCAGCATGAATGCACTGGGCTGGTTTGGATCGTACGGATTTTACGAGGCGGCGGACTACAACGCCTCTCGCCGACGCTTTGGCGGTCCACGGTTCGAACTTGTTCAGCAGTGGATGGTTCACCATCAGGGCATGAGCTTGCTCGCGCTTGCGAATTTTCTGTGCGACAAAGTTGTGCAGCGGTGGTTCCACGCTGACCGGCGCGTGCAGGCCACCGAACTGCTTCTACAGGAAAAACCGGTCGCGCGTATGGCGGCTTAGCCGCAGGCAAATTCTTCTCCGCGGATTTTCGCGGATTCATAAACAAGTCAAATAGGCGAGTTTGGAGGACCGCGGCGACCGGCCATATCGCTGCCCCATGTCAAAATCATGTGACACTTTGAGAAGCTTTCTGGGTGGGTCGGGCATCCGATTAAGTACGTTTCCGTCTCTCGTCCGGCCAATATACCGGCGAGAGCTTGGTTTGATCGCCACTCCATACCAGCAATTTGGGATGAACAGATGTCTACGGCTACGGCGTCAACTTTTCCACGGGTAGAAGAGGACCGGTATCTGGCGCTGCTGCAAGCGGCCAATGCCATTGCCACCTGCGGCGACTGCGATGCCGCCTCCGATGCGCTGGTCAGCAAGCTGCGCGAGGTCACGCACTTTGACTTCCTGCACATGGTCGCGTTTGACAAAGACACGAACCAGGTGTGTTTCGCGCTGCTGGACGCAAACGGCAAGCGGCTGGACCCGCCTCCTGCCGAAATTCTTCCGCTCGAGAATTCTCCGATCCAATACGCTCACGATTCGGGCGAGGCGGTGGTCACGTTGGATTGGAGCGCGGAGCCTCGATTTCAGAATTACGGGCGTTTTCTGGGCCAGATTGGAATTGGCGCGACTTGCACCTTGCCGTTGAAGCGAGGATCTCGGCGGCTGGGTGTTTTAAGTTTGGGGCGGTGTTACCCGAACGCATTTGATGAAGACGAAATCCGTTTTCTGGGTTTGGCGGCGGAGCAGATCGGACTCGCCATCGATGCGGCCGTGAATTTCTACATCTCGCAGCGGGTGCAGGACCAGTTGAAGTTGATTCTCGATCTGAATAATCAGGTGGTCTCGAACCTGGAGTTCCACGATCTTTTGCAGGCCGCGTCGGGAAGTGTGCGACGCGTGATGCGTTGCGACGCGGCCGCGATTATGCTGGCTGACGCCGAATCGAAGAACTTGCGCGTCCACGCGCTCGACTATCCGGACAGCCGGGGAATTTTTATCGAAGGCGCACTGGTTCCCATCGAGGGCACCATGCCGGGTGATTCGTTCAGGAGCGGAAAGCCCATCGTTATTAACCGGCTCGATGCGAAGGAAATGCCTCCGGAGATGTATGCCAAGGCCTCAGCGGAAGGCTTGAACTCGTTTTGCGATGTGCCCCTCATCAGCAAGAACCGGCTGCTTGGAATTCTGGCGGTCGCGCGACGCGAGGAGAATGCGTTTGACGAGGACGAAGTCTCGTTCCTGATACAGGTCGCCAGCCAGGTTGCGATCGGCGTGGAGAATGCGCTGGCTTATTCGGAGATCGCGGAGCTGAAGGACCGGTTGGCACAAGAGAAGGTCTATCTGGAAGAAGAGATTCGCGGGGAGATGGATTTTGAAGGCATCGTGGGGCAGAGTTCGGGCCTTCGACACGTGTTGAATCTGGTTGAAACCGTGGCTCCGAGCGACTCCACGGTGCTGCTGCTCGGCGAAACGGGGACGGGCAAAGAGCTGATCGCGCGCGCCATTCACGATCGCAGCAAGCGCAAGGGCCGCACGTTCGTGAAGCTCAATTGCGCCGCGATCCCGACCGGCCTGCTTGGAAAGCGAACTCTTCGGCCACGAGCGCGGAGCGTTCACGGGAGCCATTTCGCAGAAGATCGGGCGACTGGAACTGGCCGACCAGGGATCGTTGTTTCTGGATGAGGTGGGTGACATTCCGCTGGAGATCCAGCCGAAGCTGCTGCGCGCTCTCCAGGAGCGCGAGTTCGAACGACTGGGCAGCACGCACACAAAGAAAGTGAATGTGCGGCTGGTGGCGGCGACGAATCGCGATCTCGACAAGATGATCGAGAACAAGGAGTTCCGCAGCGACTTGTATTACCGGCTGAACGTCTTCCCGATTCGCATTCCGCCGCTGCGCGAGCGGCCAGAGGATATCCCTCTGCTCGTCCGCTACTTCGCGCAAAGATACGGACGCCGCATGGAGAAGAAAATCGAATCGATTCCCACCGCGGCCATGAAGAAGCTTTCGAGCTGGAATTGGCCGGGGAATATTCGCGAGCTGGAAAACTTCATCGAACGCTCGGTGATCCTGACACACGGCACGGCGCTTCAGGTGCCGATTGGGGAGCTGGGCACCAATAATAATAAGGGTGTACCGGTGCAGGATGCGCGCGGGGCTGATGACCGAAGCGAAATCCTGCGCATCCTTAAGGACACGAAGGGCCGCGTTGCGGGTCCCGATGGCGCAGCGGCTCGCATGGGGCTGAAGCGCACCACGCTCATTTCGCGCATGAAGAAACTCGGAATCGACGCCCGCCAGGTCGTCTGACCCTTCGTCATTCTTCGACATCTGTCGAAATGTTTATCGACACTTTTCGACACTGCTCTTCTCGCCATTCTGCTTTAGTCAATCCAAATCAATCAGTTATCGCACAGCTGATGACGTTTCTTGATTGGCATGGGCATTGCACCGTGTACAGCCACAAGAAGCTAAGCAATGTTCAAGATCTCAGTTGTGGATACCGATGTTCAGCGCCGGCTCGTTCTGGAAGGCAAGCTGGTTCCTCCGTGGACAACGGAGGTGGAGCGTGCCTGGCGCAGCGCCGGAGAACAACTTAAGGGCCGCAAGTTGGTCATTGACCTTGCGGATGTCACGGTCATCAGCTCGGACGGCGAGAGCATGCTTTTGAAGCTGATGAGGGATGGGGCGAGGTTTTCCTGTTGCGGAGTGATGACACGGCATGTTCTGAAACAGCTTTCGCGGCGGTGCCGGCAGGCGCTGACGGGCGCCGGGTCGACAACAGAATAGAAGAATGGGGCAAGAGAAATTGGTTGTCGATTTTCCTCAGGTTCAAACGACGATCAATCAAGAAGAGGAGAAAGTTGAAGATGCTCGGGACAAATCAAAGCGCACACGACAGTTCACATCGAAGAGCACACCACAACTCCACAGCGTATGCAACGAGCGGGGACTTTTGCAGGATTTTTGAGAATGACATGAATCGTTTGTATCTGCTTGCGTTTCTGCTGACGGCCGATCACGCAACCGCCGAGAAGTGTTTTGTGCTGGGGCTGGAGGATTCGAAGCACGGCAATCCCGTTTTCAGGGATTGGGCGGAATCCTGGGCCCGCCGCTCAGTGATCATGAATGCCATTCGGATGACTCATCCGCGCCCGTCGCTCGGAGTTGTCGCTGATTCCGGGACCGCGCATGAGCTGGGGGCTTTGCCGCAAGCGAGCCCGGAAGATGTCGCCGCAGCCGCGGTGGACACCTTCAGTAGCGAGATCGCGGCGATCATCGCGCTGCCTGCATTTCAGCGCTTCGCTTTTGTGATCTCGGTGTTGGAAGGCTATTCCAATCGCGAAGCGTCGCTGCTTCTCGACTGTTCGGTCCACGAACTCGTTTCGGCGCGGACGCACGCTCTGCAACAAATCGGCGGACGGCCCGAGCTTCATCGCAAGCTTGCGGGCATTGATGCAACCGAAACTTCTCTCGCCAACGCGGGAGCAGCTTACGCCAAGGAAGTGATGGCGCATCTCGCGGCTCCGGCCTAGAACGCGACCGTTCCAACCGCAACGACTTCAACCAGGGTGAGGATGGCAATGACTAAGAAAGACCAGAAAATCGTGGGGAAGAACTATTTCGAAAACAAGCACCTCGCGCTCGCGGCTGCGTTGCTGGCGCTGACCGCAAGCGTCGCATGCAGCAAGGGCAACGTCCAGGCCGCGCCCGCCATGCCCATGCCATTGGTGACAGTGGTCAAGGCGCAGGCGCAGGACGTTCCGCGTTATCTCGACGAAATCGGCCACAACACGGCTTTCGAATCAGTTACGGTGACGCCGCAGGTCGGAGGCCGCATCACGGAGCGCCATTTTCAGGATGGCGAAAATCTCCAAAAAGGCCAGCTTCTCTTCGTGGTCGACCCCCGTCCCTACAAGGCGCAACTCGATGCCGCACAGGCCTCGCTCGCGCAAGCTAAGGCGGCGCTCGATCTCGCCAGGATTCAATTCGCGCGCGATGAAGAAGTCATCAACGAGCACGCGATCTCCAAACAGGACTACGACACCAAGAAAAACGCCGTCGATGTCGATCAGGCATTAGTCGAGTCTGCCGAGGCTGCGCTGGAGACGGCGAAACTGAATCTCGAATACTGTTACATTCACTCGCCCATCAACGGGCGCGCCGGCGCGCGTTTGGTTGACGTCGGCAACGTGGTGCAGGCCAACTCAACTTCGCTGCTTTCCATTCAGCGCCTCGACCCGATCTACGCCAACTTCACTATTACGGAGAACGATCTGCCCGCCGTGCAAAAGCAGATGGCAGGCGGCAAGCTCACCGCCTCGGTCCGTCTGCCGTCCGAGCCTGAGACCGCTGCCCGCATCGGCCGCGTCGAGTTTCTCGACAATGCCGTGCAGAACGGCAGCGGCACGGTCAACCTCCGGGCCACGCTCAGCAACAACGATCGTCACTTCTGGCCCGGCCAGTTTGTCGACGTCAAGCTCGTTCTCGCGACCGAAAAAGCTGCGGTGCTGATTCCCAATCAGGCCACGCAGATCAGCCAGCAGGGCCCGTTCGTTTACATCGTCAAGAGTGATGACACCGCCGAACTTCGGCCCGTAAAGCTCGGCCAGCGTCAAGGGGACAATGTCGTCGTCACCTCGGGCGTAGCCCGGGATGAGCGCGTCGTCCTTGCTGGACAGATGCTCATTCGTCCCGGCGGCAAGGTTCACGTTGCCGGCGAGTCGCCAGCAGCGCCGGGCGCCAATGCCGATAACCAAGCCGCCAGCAAGCAGGGAGGCCAGTCGTGAATTTGTCGGAAGTCTTCATTCGCCGTCCAGTCATGACCGTCGCGCTGACGGTCTCCATCTTGCTCTTCGGATTGTTCGCGTTTACGCGGCTGCCAGTCAGTGACCTGCCCGCGATCGACTACCCTGTCATCCAGGTGCAGGTCAATTACCCGGGCGCGACGCCGGAGACGATGGCTAACAATGTAGCCACCCCGCTCGAGCGCCAGTTCATGCAGATCCCCGGGCTCGAACTCGTGACCTCGAGCAACCTGCAAGGCCACTCCAGCTTCGTGCTCCAGTTCGACTTGTCGAAGAGCCTCGACGGCGCGGCCACCGACGTTCAAGCTGCGATCACGCGGGCCCAGGGCCAGTTGCCCGTCGATCTTCCCAGCCCTCCCACATTCACCAAGACCAATCCGAATGACCAGCCGATCATGTACATCGCGATCGTCAGCGACACGGCGACCGAGGGCCAGCTTTACGACTATGCCAATACGCAGATCGGTGAGCGCATCAGCATACTTCCCGGAGTGAGCCAGGTTTCTATTTTCGGAACGCAATCGGCCGTGCGCATCAAAGCGGATCCCTCCGCTATGGCGATGCGCAATATCTCGCTGGAAGATCTCACCAACGCGGTCAAGAACGGTACCTCCTACACCGGAGCTGGACAATTCGATGGTCCGCATCGCAGCTTCCTGGTGCAACCGCAAGGACAGCTCACGACTGCCGACCAATACAACAATCTCATCGTTGGCAACACCAACGGCGCCCCGGTTTACCTCAAAGACGTTGCGGCCGCGAAACAAGGAGTGCAGGACGAGCGTATCGACATGCGGGTGTGGGTGCGAGGCTACCATCAGCCGGGGGCAAACGTGTTCATCGGCGTGTATCGTCGCGCTGGCGTCAACGCGGTAGAGGTGGCCAAGTCGGTGCGCGACATGCTGCCATCGATTCAAGCGCAGCTTCCCGGTTCCGTGCTGCTCTTCACCGCCTATGACCGCTCGCAGACCATCGTCACCGGCATCGACGATGTGAAGACCACGCTCTACCTTGCTTTCTTCCTCGTGGTACTCGTGATCTTCATCTTCTTGGGCCGCGCCACCGACACGCTGATCCCCGCCGTCGCCCTGCCGCTCTCGCTGTTGCTGACGTTCATCTTCATGAACCTTCTCGGCTACAGCCTCGACAATCTGTCGCTCATGGCGCTCACCCTCGCCATCGGCTTCCTCGTCGACGACGCCATCGTTTTCCTCGAGAACACGGTCCGCCTGATGGAGGGAGGTCTGAATGCCTTCGACGCCTCCATCCAATCGGCCAAGGAAATCAGCTTCACCATCCTGGCCATGACGCTCTCCCTCGCCGCCGTTTTCATCCCGCTCGTCTTCATGAGCGGCCTAATGGGGCGCATCTTCCGTGAGTTCTCCATCACCATTGTCATCTCGATTCTCGCTAGCGGCATCGTCTCGCTTACACTCACGCCGCTCATGACCGCGCGCCTGCTCACCAATCGCGGCAAGGACGCTAAGAAGACATGGATGGAACGCGCTTTCGGGGCCATCGAGCATCGCGTCCTCGATATCTACGGACGCCAGCTCTGGTTCTTTCTCCGCCACCGCTGGATCTCCGCCGTCATCTGGGCAGTCTGCCTGGCGGGCACCGGCTACCTCTTCTATGTGGTGCCCAAGGCGTTCCTACCCGTCGGCGACAGCTCCTTCATCCGCGGCATCCTGGTCGCGCAGGAAGGCACTTCGCCCGATCAGATGCACCGCCTACAGACACAGGCCGAAAACATCATGCGGGCAAACCCCGCCGTCCGCAGCACCTTCACGATGAGCGGGAACTCAGCCTTCCTCGGCTCGAACCAGGCCTTCCTCATCGCCTTCCTCAAGCCACCGTCCCAGCGCGCGCCGATTGAGCAGGTTGCAGGCCAGCTCATGGGCGGAATCGCCACCACGATTCCGGGCGCGCTGGCGTTCCTCCAGCCGAACCCGGCGCTCGAAATCTCCACTGGCGCCACCGCCAACGCGCAGGGCCAGTTCGCCTATGCGCTCAGCGGCATCGATGCCAACGAGGTCTATGCAACTGCCGAGAAGATGATGGCGAAGATGTATGAGTATCCCGGCTTCCTCTTCGTCAACTCCGATCTTTACAATCACACGCCGAACCTTCAGGTCGATATTCTTCGCGATCAGGCCAAGCTCTACGGCGTCTCTGAGACGCGCATTCTCACGCTGCTCCACGATGCCTACTCGCAGAACTACAGCTACCTGATCAAAAAGCCGACCGACCAATACCAGGTCATCCTCGAGGTTGCCGACGACAAGCGTTCCGCGCCGGATGACCTCGGCAAGCTCTACATCAAGAGCGACGACGGGCAGCGTATGGTTCCGCTGAATGCAGTGACGAGCTGGCATCCGGTCATCGGGCCGCAGGCAGTCAACCACATCAACCAGTTCACCAGCGTGACCATGTTCTTCAACTTGAAGCCCGGCTTCGCCATCGGCCCGGCCACAAACTACGTCGAAAATACGGCCAAACAGATTCTCCCGCCGAGCGTGCAGGGCGCGCTGCAAGGCGAGGCGCTGACCTTCCAGAACACGGTCCACGACCTCGCTATCCTCATGCTCGTCGCCGTCTTCGTCATGTACGTAATTCTCGCGATTCTCTACGAGAGTTACCTGCATCCGATCACGGTACTTTCCTCGCTCCCGGTCGCGCTTCTCGGCGGCCTGCTCACGCTCTGGATTTTCGGCGCTGAAGCCTCGCTCTACGCCTACATCGGCATGTTCATGCTGATGGGCATCGTCAAAAAGAACGGCATCATGATCGTCGACTTTGCCGAAGCCCGCGTCCGCCAAGGCATTCCCGACGATCAGGCCATTCACGACGCGAGCCTCGAACGTTTCCGCCCGATCATGATGACCACGGCCGCAGCGCTCCTGGGCGCAATGCCAATCGCGTTAGGCTACGGTGCCGATGGCTCATCTCGCCGCCCACTGGGCTTAGTTGTAGTAGGAGGCCTGATTGTCTCGCAGTTCATCACGCTATTCGTGACTCCTGCAATCTATCTCTATCTGGAAGAATTCCAGGAAAAGGTCCTCGACCGCTTCTCCTTCTTCCGCTCACCGCGCGAGCGCGAGAGAGCCCGCATGCCCGAGCCGCGCTTCGCTCTCCAGGAAGGCCAGGGAGACTAAGGACAAGAAGGCCAAGGAGACTAGACGTGATCGAAGGGTTGCCGGGAGCGGGGAGCAAACATGCTCGCGTGGGGACAGCCGCCCTCGGCTGTCCAGCGGAGCAAAGTTTCGCAGCTGCTAGTCAGCTTTTGGGTGGCGCAGCGCTTCAGCGCTGCGATTCACCGCCACATATCGATGAGCGGCTTTAGCCGCTGAGGAAGGTTGTCGAACATGCAGAATTCCACTTATCTTCAACGCGCACTCATCCCCCTCGCGTTCATGGCTACGCTAGGCTGCGCGGTAGGTCCGAACTACAAGCGCCCAACGGTCGACGTTCCGGGAACCTATCGCGGCGCGCAGGCCGAAGAGCATCCCGCGGAGACGCAAACCGCGCAACCGCAATCCACGCAACCGCAATCCACGGCGCCGCAACCTCCACAACCTGTGACAGGCTCGCCGAGCACCCAATCCCTCGGCGACGCCAAATGGTTCGAGGTATTCCAGGACCCCGAACTCCAATCCCTTATCCGCAGCGCTCTTAAAAACAACTACGACCTCCGTATTGCCGCCACGCGCGTGCTCGAAGCCCAGGCGCAACTTGGAATTACACGGGCGAACCAACTGCCCACGCTCAGCGCGGGAGGCAACATCACCAGCCAGCGAAGCCCGCAACTGGGCCCAATTCCCGCCTACGAACTTACTCAGGGCCAGGTCACAGCCTCCGCTGCCTGGGACCTCGATTTCTGGGGTAAGTATCGCCGTGCCACCGAAGCCGCGCGTGCCAACCTGCTCTCCACCGAGTGGGCGCAGAAAGAGGTCATGAGCGCGCTCGTGGCGAACCTCGCGACCGCCTATTTCCAGCTTCGCCAGTACGACCTCGAACTCGAGATCTCGCGCCGCACGCTCGCCTCGCGCCGCGACTCGCTGCATCTCACGCAGACGCTTGAGCAGCACGGCATCAACTCGCTCCTCGACGTGCGCCAGTCCGAGCAACTCGTCTACACCGCCGCCACCGAAGTTCCCGACCTCGAGCGCCAGGTCGCGCAGCAGGAGAACGCCATCAACATCCTCCTCGGCCACAATCCCGGAGACGTTCCGCGCGGCCTCAAGCTCACCGAGCAGCCTCACGCGCCTGAAGTTCCCGCCGGAATCCCATCGGCGCTCCTCGAGCGCCGTCCTGACATTCGCTCCGCCGAGGCCAATCTCATCGCAGCCAACGCGCAGATCGGCGTGGCGCGCGCAGCATACTTTCCCGACATCGCCCTCACAGCGAGTGCCGGCTACGAGAGTCCAGCGCTGACCGATCTCTTCCAGGGGCCCGCAGGCATCTGGAACATGGCCGCCAGCCTGACGCAACCAATTTTCCAGGGCGGACGGCTGAAGAACAACGTGCGCTTCGCACAGGCCGAGCGCGACCAGATGGTGCTGACTTACCAGCAGACGATTCAAGGCGCGTTCCGCGACGTCTCGAACGCGCTGATCGCGTACCGCAAGAATCAGGAGACGAGAGCGGAACAAGAGCATCTGGTGGAATCGGCGCGGGACGCAGCGCGACTGTCGGAGGTGCGCTTCAAGGCCGGGACAACAGACTACTTAGAGGTACTTACTAACGAAACGAATGCTTTCTCAGCCGAGTTAGCGCTCGCCCAAGCCCAAGGGAATGAACTTATCGCGCTGGTGCAACTGTATCAGGCTCTAGGTGGAGGTTGGCAGTAGAGGTCTCTGGATCCGCTCAGATTGCGCACCGCTGCTGCGTGCGGCCAGGCGAAGCCCGATAGCGGACGAGCGGCCAAGACCGAATCGGTGCATGCCCAGATCTCGCCTTGAAGGGCGGGGGTCGCCGAGAAGAGGGCTATCGGCGGGAACCGGCGGCCGTCATTTCGCGAAGCTGGCGGACGAAGGTCTCCGCATCCAAATCCATGCCACTAATGGGAATCGTGGCTGCCAACTGGAAGACTGTAGGGTCGAGGTCCGTGCCGTGTTGCCAGTCCTCGAGAAGCCCCTTTCGGACGAGCGAGCGGAGATGCGTGTGACGCAGCCAGATTGCCGGGAGATTTGTATGCGGGTCGCAGGCGCGGGCCATGGATTCCAGGCTCAGGATTCCGTCCTTACCGCAACAACGCTTGGTGGTTGCGACGCCCAGGTCGTGGAGGCGCTTGAGGTCCTCTTCGGCTACCGGCGGAATGGTCGCGCCTTCCTCTGCCGCTTTGATGAAGATTCGGAAAGATTCCAGCCGCTCACTTTGTTCGTCTGACATTGGAGTCACCAGACTGTGGGATGAACGAGTTTTGACGAATCATACACCCGGGCGGATTGGGCCGCTGTGACGTGCGCCACAAGCGATGGGCTCCGGCGGACTCCGCGATTTCCTGCTAGCCCGTGGGGCGAGCGTCTACAAGTGCGGCAAAACCATTTCAAATTCAAACCCAGATCGAGCTTAGGAAGGCCGCTGCGGCTGCGGAGAGAACCCTGCCGATAGAGTGGAAGAAACCGGAGCGCAAAGTCCCTCATTTTGCGCTCCGCCACCACAGCCAGGAGACACGCTGCGGTGAAGTCGCGGTTCCAGGCAGTCTTCGCGGTCACAGAGAGGCCGCCGGCGACTCGGGGGCAAGCTCGCCGGCATTTCCAATTACGAACTGGGCTACGGCGTGATCTTGACTACCGTGCCGCCGCCGTATTCGCCTCCGTTATTGCCGCCATAGGCGGCCGTGGTGTAGACGTTGCCCTTCGTATCGAGGGCCACGTTTCCCTGGGGCGCCGATCCGTCTGGTACGTCGTCGAAGGAGTAGAGGATCGTCATGGTGCCGTTCGGAGCCAACTTGTAGACCGTGCCGACGTTCGTGGCCCCGTGGTTGTCACCACCGTTCTGCGTCGTGCCGTAGAGGTTGCCCGACTTGTCGAAGACCAGCGCCCCATACAAGGGTGACTGCCCGTCCGGCACGCCTGAGAAGGTGTAAAGGACTGTTTCTTTGCCGGGCTTCTTACCCTTCGCCAGGGTGTACTTGAAAATCACCCCACAACCCCAAGTACAGCCAGCGCCGCCCGCCTGCGTCGTGCCATAAAGACTGCCTCCCTTGTACACGGGAGGAGCCTGGGGAGCCCATCCGTCTGCCCCGCCTGTGAAGTTGTACAGTATGCTGTATGCGCCCGCAGCCGTGATTTCGTAAAGGACACCATTTCCGTAGGCTCCTCCGATTGAGGTTGTGCCGTATATGTTGCCCTTGGTGTCCAATGCCACGCCGGAGTCAGGGTTGTAACCGTCTCCCGTGTAGTAGTCGAAGCTGTGGAGGGTGGTCAACGTGCCACCGGGTGTCAGCTTGAACACCGTGCCGTTGCTGTAATGGCCACCGCCCCAGGTGGTGCCGTAAAGGTTGCCCTGCTTGTCGAGAACCGGGGTGACATAGTAGGGGTAGCCGCCGTCTTCGCCCATGGAGAAACTATAAAGAACGGTTTCAACGTAGCTATTCTTGCTCTTGGTGAGCTTGTAAACTGTTCCGCAATTGCAGCTAGCACCGCCATTTGCGGTTGTGCCGTAGAGGTTGCCCTGCGCGTCAGAAGCCAGTCCCCCTAATGGTTTTGACCCGTCGCCGTTCTGGTCGGGGGCGTATGCGAATGTGTGCAAAATCGTTTCTTTGCCGGTTGTCGTGCTGATGGCGTACACGGTGCCGTAAGCATATCCATTAGCCAGGCCGCCCTCTTCGGTCGTGCCGTAGAGAGTGGTGCCCTTTAACAGCGGACCCGCAGTCGGCCAAAAGCCGTCCGGATTGCCGGCGAATTGGTAGAGCAGAGTTTCGGTCTGTGCCTGCGCGGGAATTGCGAGCGCGGCAAATATCACCACAGCGGCGAGCACGGTAAGCTCGATTGCGGCCACGCCCGATTGCTTCTTAAATGAGTTCATTATGATGCCTCCTGTATTGCTGCGATGATTTGTTTTGTGTTGCACGGTCCAACCAGGAAGGGCGAGTTGGAATAGTCCCCCCTCACCCTTCCCAATTGCACTCAAGGTGAAGATCTGCCTTCGATCACCCCATGTCTGCTGCAATGAAATATCTCGCGAGATTTCAGCTTCATTTCACGTTGAGTTTCACGGCGCTCTTCAGCGTGCCGGAAGGCGTCGTGACCGTCACGTATCCGGTGCTTGCTGTCGTTGGAATCGTTGCCGTCAAGTAGTTGTCGGATACCACGTTGAAAGTCGCTGCGACGCCATTGAAGGAAACCGCAGTCGTCCCCGTGAGTCCGACTCCGAAGATGCCGATGGACGTGTTCTTCTTGCCCAGCGGGAACTGCGGGATGATGTAGGGGCTGAATCCCACACTGAAGCTGTAGAAGACCCCGGAATCGGCGCCGCCGCCATTCTCCGTCACGCCGTAGAACATCCCATTCGGGTGCGGAGTCAACGGCGACCCGGGGAAGCATCCGTTTGCCAATTGGGCATTGCAGTTTTGCTGCAAGAGCAGCCAGTCGAACAAGTCCGTGTAGACGGGCTTCTTGGCAGTTGTGATCTTGAATATGCTCTCGGGGCCGAAACCGCCGAAGGCAGTGTCTTGCGATGGCGAGTAGAAGTTGCCATCGGTGCCGAGAGTCAGAGGAAAGTTCGGGTAGCCTGCGTTATCCACGTTGTAATTGAAGTTGTGCAGAACGTTGATCTTTTTTCCTGTCAGCTGGAAGATGATTCCCCAACCGTAGGTACCACCCAGGAAGGTGGTGCCGTACCATTTCCCATCAGCACCCTGGGTGAGTGCAGCGGCAGGCTCGTAGGGACCCGTATTGCCATTAAAGGTGTAGAGCAAGGTCAGCTTGCCTTTGGGGGTAATCTTGAAAATGGTGCCGCTGTTGTAGGCGCCACCATGGGTGCTGGTACCGTAGAAGTTGCCATCGGAGCCAAGCGTGACGGCGTTTGGGTAGGCGGCGTCCGTGGTACCTCCTTGGAAGGTGTGTAAGAGCGTGAAGTTGCCGGACGGCGTGAGCTTGAAGAATTCTCCTAACGAAGTGCTGCCGCAGTTGCCGCCATAGGTTGTGCCGTAGAAGCTGCCGTCTATGTTCAAAGTCAGAGCATTGGGCTGGACGCTGCAGCCGCCGCCATACGGGAACTCGTAGAGAATACTGGCGCCGGCTTCCGGGTTGCTGGGGTCAAGCTTAATGATGGCGCCCGCGTTATCCTTGCTCCAATTCACCTGCAAGCACGCCCCATAAAGAAGACCATCGGGACCGACGTTGAAGCCCTGTGTGCATTGCCAGCCGAGGTTGTATGCGTTCCAAAGATCGATTGCATTGCCCTCCGGATTAACAACGAAGAATGAGGGGAGCGCCCCTCCCATCGTGATGCCATAAAAGTTGCCATCCCGGCCGAGTGCGAGCGGGCCTTGGGGATTCGCGAACCATTGAGGACTGCCTTCGAAGTCGTAAAGCGGGGTGTAATTTTGCGCCTGCGCCGAAATAGTAACTCCTGCCAATAGAATTGCAACGGCGCGCATGGTGAGCGCGATTGCGGCCACGCCCGAGTGTTTAACGTGCCGATCGATTGAGTTCATAGCATGTCTCCTGATGTGGAATGATCTCTTTCGTCTTGCCCGTTCATAGCGGAAACGGCGAGCTCGGGGAGAGCTCGCCGGTGTTCCCGATTACCAGCCCCTTACGGTGTGATCTTGATCACCGTGCCGGCGCCGTATTCGCCGCCGTAATTGCCGCCATAGGCGCCCGTCGTATAGAGATTGCCCTTCGTGTCGAGTACCACGCCGCCCATGGGTGCGTATCCATCCGGTTGCTGGTCGAAGTTGTAGAGAGCAGTGAGGGTGCCGTCGGGAGCTAGTTTGTATACATTTCCCAGGTTCGTAGGGCCGCCGTCCGACGTTGTGCCGTAGATGTTGCCTTGCTTGTCGAAGACCAGTGGCCCGTACAGCGGATACAAACCGTCGGTCCCATTGAAGGTGTAAAGGACGGTTTCTTTGCCGGCCGCCTTGCCCTTCGCCAAGGTGTACTCGAAGATCAGCGCCGCAGCCCCAAGTGCAGCCCGCGCCGCCTGACTGCGCAGTGCCATAGAGCTTGCCGCCCTTGTACACCAGAGCGTTCCGCGGTGTGCCACCGTCGGTCCCACCGGTGAAGTTGTAGAGGATGCTGTACTGACCGGAAGCCGTAATTTCGTACAGGACGCCATAGCCGTAGGCGCCACCCCCTGGGGCCGTGCCATATACGTTGCCCTTTGTGTCCAGGGCCACCCCGGCATCGGGATTGTAGCCATCGCCGCCGGCCTGGTAGAAGCTGTGGAGCGTGGTGAGCACACCGCCCGGAGACAGCTTGAACACCACACCGTTGCCATAGCTGCCGCCATACGCGGTCGTGCCATAGAGGTTGCCCGACTTGTCGAAAACCGGAGTGACGTAGTACGGGTAGCCACCGTCGAGCCCGCCGGAAAAAGCATAGATGACTTTCTCGACGTACTGTTTGCCACTCTTGGCGATCTCGTAGATCGTCCCGTAGCCCTCGGCATCGTACATACCACCACCGAGAGTTGTGCCGTAGAGATTGCCCTTCTTGTCAAGAACCAGCCCGCCCAGTGGTTCTACCCCGTCGTATGGTGTTTGGGTGTTGGCGGTGAATGTGTGCAGAATCGTCTCTTTGCCGGTGGTCGTGCTGATCGCGTAAACGATGCCATAGCCCGTATCACCAGGGCCAGTCCCGCCTTCCATGGTTGTGCCATAGAGCGTGGTGCCCTTCAGAGTCGGACCTGCATAGGGGCTCGCTCCGTCGGGGGCGCCGGTGAACTGGTAGAGCAGAGATTCGGTTTGCGCCTGCGCGATGGGCGCGATCGCAAAACTGAGAAGAATGACCAAGGCGATTGCAAATATGTAACGAACAAAGGAATTCATTTAAATGTCTCCTGAGGTTATGACATGGCACTCGACCGTCATTTTCGATCGGAGTTAGCCGTTGACTTCGCCGGTAACTTTGGACTGCGGATCGGGCGCGGTCAATGGACTGCGGGTCAAACCTTGGTCAGCGATAGATCACGAGATAAGTTGTTTGGTTGAAGAGATATAGGGGCGGATATAACAAGAGTGAATTAGTCCGATTTATCCCACGGAAGTGGACTCAGTGATGGATGGCGCCGGTGCTAGAATGAAATCTCCCCCGAAAGGCGCGCGCCTGTGCGTTCGTCGATCCCTTTCGATTCCTCGACTCCCGTCAGTGGCACGATACTGCGGTTCGGTATCTTTGAGGCCGACCTGCGCTCAGGAGAACTGCGCCGGAATGGCATCAAGGTCAAGATTCAGGAACTTCCCTTCAAGGCTCTAACCCTGCTGGTGAGCCGGCCGAATGAGGTATTGAGCCGGGAGGAATTCCGGCGTGCGCTATGGCCGGACGACGTCTTCGTCGACTTTGACCATGGCATCACGACGGCGATCAACCGCTTGCGTGACGCGCTGGATGATTCAGCATCGAATCCTCGTTTTATCGAGACGCTGGAGCGGCGAGGTTATCGATGGATTGCGCCCACGAGTGTTCTTGAAACATTGGATGAATTGCCCATCGAGGCGGTTCTGGATGTGGAAACCGCCCCGTCCGAGTCAGCGTCTCGCGAGCGCCAGCGAACCTGGCGGCCGATTGAGATTGTTGCCGCGCTGATGGTTTTGATTTGTCTCTCTGTGGTTGCGATTGTGTGGGCGCAGCATCGGTCCGTCAGGATTTCTGGGGTGAGCGTGGCGAGCAGGCCGGGCTCGGCGAATTTGCATCCGGCGGCGAATCGCGAGGCGGAAAAATTCTATCTCGAAGGGCGCTATTACTGGGAGAAGCGGACTCCCGAGAGCCTGAATAAGGCCGTCGACTCTTTCACGCAGGCGATCGTTCACGATCCAGGTTACGCGCCTGCGTATGTCGGATTGGCGGACTCGTACAATCTGCTGCGCGAGTACACGATGATGCCGGCATACGAGGCCTATCCGCGGGCACTGGCGGCGGCGAAGAAGGCGGTGGAACTTGATCCGCAATCGTCGGAGGCACATGCATCACTCGCATTCGTTTCGTTCTTTGGAATGTGGGACGCGCCCACGGCCGACCGGGAATTCCGGCGTTCGGTTGAGCTGAATCCCAACAATGCGGTCGCTCATCACTGGTACGCGACTTATCTTTCATGCATTCGGCGTTACCCTGAGGCGTTGGCGGAGATCGAACGAGCACAAGCGCTCGATCCGGCTTCGAAGTCTGTGTTGGCGGACAAGGGCACGATCCTTTTTAATGCGGGGCGGCGGCAGGACTCGATCGTTCTGCTGAAGCAGATGGAAGAGAACGAGCCCGATTTTATTTCGCCGCATCGCTACCTGAAATTTATTTACCTGTTGACGGCGGACTACTCGAACTACCTGGCAGAAGCCAGAAAAGAAGCGGTCTTGATGCACGACAGTTCCGCGGTCGCGATTGTGGATGCAACCGAAAAGGGCTTTGCGGCTGGAGGCGGACGAGGACTGCTCGAGGTCCTGAGTACCGAGCAGAAAAAGCTTTTTGAGCGCGGTCAGTTTTCACCCTTTCTTCTGGCGACCACTTACTCCATCATGGGCGACAAGCGGGAGGCCTTACGCTATCTGAAGATCGCTTATGACCGGCGGGTGGACGGAGTAATACAGATCGAAGCCGACAATGCCTTCGTCAACCTATACGATGAGCCCGCCTTCCAGAAGCTGGTCGCGGCGGTAGGTCTACCGCCGCTTCGTTGATCAAGCATTCAGCGCGTCAAGTTCGAGGTCTCCAGGAGATTGTCAGCGACTGGAGTCCAGGTGCGAGACGGACGCGCCAGCGTGCGCATCAGGCTGGCGAAGCCTTCGAGACTCAGCGATTGCGGGCCGTCGGAAAGGGCACGCTCCGGACATGGGTGAACTTCCACCATCAAGCCGTCCGCGCCCACTGCCAGTGCGGCGCTGGAAAGGGCTGGAATCAGGCTGCGGCGGCCAGTTCCGTGGGAGGGATCGGCGATTACCGGGAGATGGGAGAGTTCCTTGGCGAGGGCGATGGCGGCAAGGTCGAGTGTGTTGCGAGTGTCAGTTTCGAAGGTGCGGATGCCGCGCTCGCACAGGATTACATTTTCGTTTCCGCCGGAAAGCAGATACTCGGCAGCGAGGAGCCACTCTTTTACGGTGGACGAAGGACCACGCTTGAGCAGGATTGGACGATCGACTCGCGAGAGCGCTCGCAGGAGCGCGAAATTTTGCATATTGCGTGCGCCGACCTGGAGCAGGTCTGCGTATTCGGAGATCAGGCCGACATCTTCTGTGCTCATGACTTCGGTGACAATCGGGAGACCGGTTTCGTCGCGGGCTTCGGCTAGCAGGCGCAGAGCTTCTTCTCCCAGGCCCTGAAAATCGTAGGGAGAGGTGCGTGGTTTGTAGGCTCCGCCGCGCAGCATTCTTGCTCCGGATTGCTTGACGGCTCGGGCTGCGGTGAGCAATTGATCGCGGGATTCGACTGAGCAGGGGCCGGCGATCACTATGAATTCGTCGCCGCCAACGGGAACGCCGCGTACGTACACCACGGACGACTGCGGGCGCACCTGACGACTGACCAGCTTAAATGGATGCGTGATGGCAACGACTTCGTCAACGCCGGGCGCTGCCTGAAGAGCCTCAAGTTGCACGCGATTGCCGCCGCTGCCGACCGCGGCTACGATGCTGCGCTCGGTGCCCCGGATGGTGTGGGGTTGGTAGCCCGCCTGCTCGACGACTGCGATAACGTGCGCGATCTGTTCATCTGTTGCTCCGTACTCCATGTTGATAATCACTCTCGACTCCTTTTGTCTCTTTGAGATGTGCACAAAAAACAAAAGCCGCGATTTGGAGATCGCGGCCTGGGCTGAATTTGTGTGCTGGTCTAACTTGAGATTCGCTTGGATGGCGCACACACAGGATTCGCCGTAGCCGCTACTCCAAAGGAGAAGTAGCGGTAGGTAAAGAGCGAATACGTAAATCGTGTGTTCCGCGTCATCGCTATTGGGGTATTACTTTGGCACACAATCGCGGGGATGGCAAGCGAAAGGATGCGCGGATGGCGGCATTTCACTCTTCGCGCAAAAGAATGAAAGAGATGCTGACTACCGAGGGCAGCGCGATTTCCGAATTCGCATGGACGCCCACTCACCTCGCCTATAGAGTCTGCGAGTGGGTAACGTTGAGGGGGCGGATGATCAGGGCGCTCAGCATGCCGAAGACCACGGCATTGCCGCCACGGTTTCAATTACCTCCGGCGGACGGGATTATTCCAGATCGAATGCCAGCCACTGCAATCCGCCTCCGCGTTCGACTTGCAGGACGACCGGGTCGTGCGGCTTGATCTGCCGCAGGGCCGCGCGCAGAGCGCTTAAAGAATCGATCGGCGTCTGGTTCACGGTGTGAATGACGTCTCCTGCCTGGAGGCCCGTGGAGGAACTCAGAAAATTCGCTACGCGTGCGACCACGACAACTCCGGAGGGACTGCGCAGCGGACCGACGAGGGACCGCAATTCGTCGGTCAGGTCAAGCACCAGAATTCCCAATCGAGACACAAGATTATCGCGCGGGTTGGCTAAATCAGGCAGGGCATCCATCGGATCTTTCATTTCCAGCACGGGAATGAAAAGAGTCTTCCGTTCGTTTCCGCTGAGAACTTCGAGCTTGAGGACCTCGTCGAGAGGATGGAGATACAGAATGGATGTAAAGGCCGGAAGGGTGCCGATGGGGCGGTCATCAGCCTTCAGAACAATATCGCCTATCTTGAGGCCGGCGGCTTCGGCGGGACCTCCCGGAATGACGTCGTCAACCACGACGCCCCAATCCTGGGCCAACCCCAGCCCCTTCGCGAGACTGGGGGTGATAGTTTGCGCGCCGGCTTTGATCTCGATGCGATGCACGTGTCCATACTTACGCAGGCTTTCGTAAACGAATTGCACGATTCGCGCCGGGATGGCAAAGCCTAGACCCTTCGCTGCCACCGGCTTGCGACAGAATAAAGGTATTGATTCCGATCACGTAGCCGTCGGAGTCAACCAGCGGGCCGCCACTGTTGCCGGGGTTGATCGGCGCATCGGTTTGAATGTAAACCATGGGGCGGCTGGGATCGGCCTGCCGCGCGACCGCGCTCACCACGCCCATGGTCACTGAGTTCTCCAGCCCTTCAGGGCTGCCCATGGCAAAGACTAATTGCCCTTGCCGCACGAGACGATGAGTTCCGAGGGAAAGTGTGGGCAGTCCGGTCACGTCGATCTTAATGAGCGCCAGATCGGTGTCCTTGTGGACGCCGACGATTCGAGCGTCGACGACTCGTTCCTTGCCGGCGGGAACAAGCTGATCGGGAAAATTCGCGCTCGAGACTGGAATAGCCACATGAATTCTTTGCGCACCCTCGACGACATGGGCGTTGGTCATTATGTAGCCATCTGAATCCACGATTACTCCGGAACCGATGGCATGCTCACGAGTAATAAGCGCGGTCTGGCTGCGACTGTTCTCCTCCAGAGGTCCGTAACCTGTCACGAGTATTTGCACGACCGCCGGGGAGATCCTGGCGGTAAGCTGCTCGATGGCGGAATTGAGCTGTTGCAGAACCAGAGGCGATTCCCCCGGCCGGGTTCCCGCTTGCTTTACTTTCTCGGCGGGCAGCTTGGCCGATTCAGAAGCGTCATCGACTGAGGTTGGCTTAGTTGTCTGCTGGGCTAGGCCAAGAGTGGCAATGCAGAGACAACCGGCGGCCGCAATTCTAAGGAGCCATCGTTCGAACCGAGGTACAGAACCATTCCACTGGAAGAGCATCTTGCGCACGCCTCCACACAGGCTTGTATTGTAGGCCGCTCTGATTACGGCGGCCGGACGACGGGGAAACTCCCAGCATTGGATTCATTTCGCGGGCCGCGCGTTTCAGCCGAGTTTCGATTAGAAGCGGAACGTTCGCGTTGCCGAAACCAGGTGAATCGCTTGAGCCTGGCACGGAGGAAAGAGTGGATGTCTCTTACTTCGCGGCCGCTGGCTCCAGCGTTCGGACCAGCCAGGGAATGATCACTTCCTTGAAGATTCGCGGATCGGGCCAGACTCCGACTTGACGTCCGAGGTGGCCTCCCGAGGGATTGATCCATGCTGTCTTTGGCACGTCGCCGCTGCTGAGGAGGAGATAGATATCGGAGATCGGAACCTGTGTGTCTTTAACTCCGGCGAGAATGAGCATGGGCGCCATGGGCTTACCGAGCAGTCCCTGCTTGACCAGCGACATTTTCGGCAGAACTTCCGCCATCTGGTCGAGGGTGGTCACATTGTCGAAAATCGCCATCAGCGCTGGAACCTGATCAAAAAGGTATTCGCGATTGCCGATGAGCGAGTTCATCAGAAAATCTTTTTGGAAAAAAGTGTCGATCGGGGGCGATTGAGCGCTCGCGCCTTTGAGCCGGGCACGCTCGACGATCGCCATTTTGGTCGCCCAGTACGCGCCCCAACTTACTCCGTGCATCGCTACGCGGCTCTTGTCGATCTCGGGCCTAGTTGCGATGTAGTCGAGCACACGAGAGAGCATGCGATCGGCATTTTCACTGACTTTGATTGGATTCTGTCCCGTGCCCGGTCCATCGACCGCCAGATAGCCGACGCCGAAGGGCAGGATCGCACTGAAGCTCTCAGCTCAAGTCTTCTTTGCGGCTGTCGAGTCCGTTGACGGCTAGCACGAGCGGAACTGGGCCGCTCGCGTTTTTTGGCAGCCGCAGGTAGCCAATGATTTCCTTTCCTTCGAAGGGAATTTTCACGACCTCGAGCGGCGGATCCCAAAAGCGGGCGTGCGCCAGAAAAGCCTCAATCGCTTTTTCATATGAGCGTTGTTTTCCGGGAGAGGCGGGGATCGGCCAGCGGCCGAAAGAATAGAGACGCCAGGCGCGGATGTAGTCGGCATTGGCCTTTGCCGGGTCTGTTTTCTCCAGCGATTTGGCTTCGTTCATATAGCGATCGGCGACCCTCATGAAGGCGGCAGCCCACTCGTCTTTATCTTTCGTATGGACCGAGGCAAGAGCTTCCTGGACGTCATTCGGATCGAGCCCGATCAGCGGATACTGTCCCACTTGTGCGCGACGAACCGCTTCTGTTTTGATCTCATCGATAGTGCGTTCCTTCTTTTCGAGGTCCTGGGCATAGGAAGGAGCAACCGACGAGCAGGGCAATAATCAGTGAGCACAATGCAAGATCAAGCGGTTGGACGGCGAGGAAGGGAGCAGTGTGTCACAGGAAAACTTCCTTTCAGAAAATTATGGGGCCGGGTTGCCACCCGGCCCGCCGTGGGGGAGTGGCTAGTCTAAAAGGTCAGCTTCAATCCCAACTGCACCGCGCGGCTGCCACCCGAGCCGATGACGGGATTGGCGGCCGCGACATCCGGCGTCGCACATCCGCAACCGAATGAGCCGGTCGACGGATCGTTATGCGCCAATCCGTTTTGTCCGCCGAACGGGATTGGCGAAATTGGGATGGTTGAAAATGTTGAAGAACTCAGCCGCGGAACTGAGCGGTAGCTTCTCGCCGAGCTTCCAGTTCTTCGCGACGGACAGATCCACATTCTTGAATCCTGTGTCCCGGAAAATATTTCGGCCCATGGTGCCGAAGGTGCCGAATGGCGGGAGGAATCATGATGGAGTTGCCGTTCGCGTAACAACCGAACGCTGCCAGCGAGGCAGTCGGCAGTCCAGTCGTCCCGCCATCAAGAGCCAACGACTTCGCATTGCAGGCGGCATTGGCTTGGATTTCGCCGGATCGCCAGCTGCCTGGGAAGAACGGAATTCCGACCGGTGTCGATTTGAAATCCTTCGGGTTGCCATAGAAGTTCCAGCGATCATTGCAACTCGCCCGTCAAGCTGACGTCGGTTCCCGCATCCATCACGCCGAACGGTTGGCCCGTCTGCAACGTGATGATTGAGTTGAGCTGCCATCCTTTCAGCAATTGGGCGAAGCTTTTTCTTTCCTGGGAGCAAATAAGTCATGCGAAAAAGTGAAGCGATGACGAATATCGAAGTCGCTACTGGCATACTCCTCTCAGGATGCGTGCTGTCACTGGGCAGGCCGAGCCCAGCGCCGAAGTCCCAGTTCGCGCCCACCTGGTCAAGAGCGTGAGAGTATGTGTAGCCCGCGATCATCGACAGCCGTGATAGTTCCGTGAAGTTAGCGTTGTTTGCAGTCCGTCGTAGTTGGAGCGGTAAATGTTGCCCATCTGGAAAACTTGGGCGAGGTACGGGAAGCAGTGGCCCGCCCGCTCCGCTCCGCCTTCTGAGACCGGGCAGTTATAGGTGAATGGGCGCCCGAACTGCTCGGAACCATCGTCCAATGCCGGATTTACCTGGTTGATGTCGCGAATTCCCACCAGCCTCGATCCGTGGTTTCCTACGTACGCCACTTCCAGCACAAGATTCGGCGTAAATGAGTGTTGTACGTTGACGGTCCAAGTCGTGACATAGGGTGTTTTGATATTGCGGTCGATTCCCATGATGTGCAGGGGCTTCCGGTCACGGGATCGCAATTGACCGTGTTGTTGCCGGGAAACACGGGGCCCGGTCCAGTTCCAAAACAAGTTTGATCCGGGAAGAAAGCGAGAGAGGTCGCGATATTGCCGCCGGACGTATCTCCGGCCGGAATCGATCTGAGCTCCGGTTGGAACGGTCGCCAGTCCCAGCGAGTTATTCAAGGCGAGAAACGACTCCCAGTTAACGGTTTCATACATGATGCCGGCACCCGCGCGTAAAACAGTCTGGCCGGTACCAAAGATGTCCCACGCGAAGCCGAAGCGCGGCGCGAAATCCTTGCGGTCGGGGTTGTAAGGGCCACTCACGCCGCCGACTCCCGCCTGGATCATCCCCTGGTTGATGTCGAAATTTCCCAGAAGATTGTGCTCTTCCTTGATCACCGTGTTCACTTCATAGCGGAGGCCGAAATTCACAGTCACATTTCTGGCTACTTTGAAATCGTCCTGCACGAATCCGGCGTAGCCCCAGTTGTGAATGTGCCGGGTGGGATCGCCGATCAGCAAGGTCGCGTTGGTCGGCGCGCCGCCGAAGAAATCCTCGAGCCCCGGACGAGTTTCCCGTCCTCGAAAGCGCCTCCAATGAATTTGAATCTGCCTCTCGACCCCCCATAGGCGCCGCCGCTGAAAGCAGTCACGATGCAACTCGCCGCCAAACTTGATGGCGTGTTTGCCCCTGATGTAGGAGATGTGATCGATCAACTGAACACGGGTATCCGGCCCTTGCACCTTGGGCCAGTTAAAGCCGCCCAGTTCCTGCGGAAAAATGTAATAGGGGAAGACGCTGATGCGCGGCAGTCCACCATAAAGCGGATTGGTTACTCCTGTATCCAGACCGTATTCATTCTGGATGTTCGTGCATGTGGTCGTTGGTGAAAGTCGGCTGGTAAAGGCGGTTGTAGCCAAAACGAGCCTCGTTCACCCAGCGTGCGCTCGGCACATAAGTCCAGTTCTCGCCAAAGACCTGGGCGCGCGTGTGGATCTGCGTGAGCCACTTCGTCTGCAGTTGGCTGGCATCGGATACCGTGCCGGAGTTGTTGCCAAAGAAATACACACTGCTAAGCGTGTTGTTTTCGTCAGGTGGTAGTCCACTTTTCCAATCGCATTGTCAGCAGCTCACCGTGTTAGGCAGGCCGAAGTTGATGGAACTGCCGGGATCGGTGCTGGTATTGAGGGGGAATCCGCTGCCGTCGCATGAAACAGTGCTGGGCGGCGTGAACGTGCAACCTGCGATGTTCAGGCTGGTTGTGCTTACATCGTTTGGGATGTAACGCCTGTAGGAACCCAGCGTGTATATTCGCGATCGCGTCCGGAATGCTGTTGAGGCAGTCTCCCGTTCACCGTGTATAATGCACGAATTCCCCGCGTTCGGACTTAGCGGAACGGTGTTGTAGGTCTGCAATGACCCGGTGTTCCCCACCGTGTAACGCTGTCCTTCATACCCGCCAAAATAGAACAGCTCTGTCCTTGATCAGCGCGCCGCCTGCCGTTCCACCGAACTGCTCGAGATTGCGCGGATTCTTTTCCTGCCCAACCGGGTTGAAGTAGTTGCGCGCATCGAGCGGCGTGTCGCGGCCGAAGGCATAAGCGGTGCCGTGCAGGTTGATTTGTGCCCGACTTCAGTCCTACGTTCATGATTGCGCCCGGCTTCCATCCGTACTCCGCCGGTGGGTTCTGCTGAACGTTGAACTCCTGGATGGCGTCGACGGGCAGAATCGTAGCGGAGTCTCCCGCGATGCCCGCGCCGTTAATGATGCTCTGCCCGGAGAACGGTTCGCTGTTGAACAAACCATCGACCAGATAAGCGTTGTCCTCGGCGCGCAGGCCGTTGGCGCTGGTCGTCGAAAATCCGCCGCCGGGGTACCGGACCACTCCCGGCCGCAACTGGAGAAGATTTTCGTAATTCCGGCCGTTGAGCGGAAGATCGTTGATTTCCTTGTTGCTCAGCGTGCCGCCGAGAGTTGAGGACGTCGTATTCACGAGCGGAACTTCGCTGGTAACGACGATTGTCTCTTTGACATCTCCAGGAGAGAGCGAAATATCTACGGTGACGTCGGTGGCCACTTCGATCTGGATGTCTTGCCTCTCCACGCTCTTGAAGCCATTAGCCTGAACGTGAATCGAATAGACCCCGGGTTGGAGGTTGGACACGACATAGCCGCCCGGCATCATCCGTGGTGGCGTTGCGCACGGTTCCGCGCTGGACATCGGTGATGGTGAGCGCGGCCCCCGCCACGGCTGCGCCGCTCTGGTCATGAACGTTCCCGACGATTCGGCCCGTGGTGGTTTGAGAAGTCAGCGGAAGGGATAGCGCGAACACCAAGAACAGAATGGCGGGCGCCCAAATGCCTTTCAACCGATAGAGCATCACGACCTCCAGAAGAGGACTTGCGTATTTGAGAAACATTTCGGTTTGATAAAAACCCCGGGCGATTTGAAGGTATAGCCTTGACGTGGCCTACCCGTCAAGTAGTATTGTGGTCCAACCACATGACCGTGTGGCTACCTTCTCGGGAAGGACTCCAGTTTGGGAGTAACCTACCCTGCGAAGGAGAAAAGGGAAAATGGCGATAGCAACCGTCAATCCGGCGACTGGCGAGGTTATTAAGAAGTTTGAAGCGCTGAGCGCTGAGGAAATCGAGAAAAAACTGCAATTGGCCGCGTCCGCGTTCAAGAGCCACCGGTGGACTTCGTTTGCTGACCGGGCCGCCAAGATGACGCGCGTGGCGGACATTCTGGAAAAGGAGAAAGAGGAGTGCGCCCGTTTGATGACGCTCGAAATGGGCAAGCCGCTGAAGGCCGCTCTGGCCGAAGCGCAGAAGTGCGCGGCTGGCTGCCGATACTACGCGGAAAACGCCGAGAAATTCCTGGCCGACGAAGCTGTGGAAACCGGGGCTAAGCGCAGCTTCATCCGCTACCTGCCGATTGGTCCCATCCTCGCGATCATGCCCTGGAACTTCCCTTTCTGGCAGGTGTTTCGTTTTGCGGCGCCCACGCTGATGGCGGGTAATGTCGGGCTGCTGAAGCATGCTTCGAACGTTCCCCAGTGTGCTCTGAAGATCGAGGAAATTATCCGGCGGGCTGGTTTCCCCGAAGGTGTTTTTCAGACTCTACTGATCGGTTCAGGGCCGGTGGATGGGATTCTGAATGATTCGCGAGTTGCAGCCGCGACTCTAACCGGTAGTGAGGGCGCCGGCATTCAAGTTGGCGTATCGGCGGCCAAGCGAATTAAGAAAGTCGTCCTCGAACTGGGCGGCAGCGATCCCTTCATCGTCATGCCCAGTGCCGACTTGGACGCGGCGGTCGCTACCGCAGTGGACGCGCGGATCCAGAACAACGGCCAGTCGTGCATTGCGGCTAAGCGCTTTATTGTTTCGGAGAATATTGCCGGCGAGTTTGAGAAAAAGTTTGTCGAGCGCATGAAGGCTCTGCGCGTGGGTGATCCGTTCGACGACAGCACGCAGCTTGGCCCTCTCGCCAGCGCTGACGCGGTCACCTCTCTTGATGCCGATGTGAAAAAGACTGTGGCTGCGGGAGCGCGCGTCTTGACCGGCGGGCATCCCCTGGATCGACCCGGTTCTTTCTATGCGCCGACTGTACTGACCGACATTCCGAAAGATTCTCCTGCCTACAAGGAAGAATTCTTTGGGCCGGTCGCGTCGCTGTTTCGCGTGAAAGACATCGACGAAGCCATCCGCATTGCCAATGACAGCCGCTTCGGGCTGGGCGCCAGTGCCTGGACCAATGACCCGGCGGAGACGGAACGGTTTATCAACGAGCTCGAAGCGGGCATGGTTTTTCTCAACCGGATGGTGGCGTCCGATCCGCGACTTCCCTTTGGAGGCGTTAAATATTCGGGCCATGGCCGCGAGCTGGCGAAGAATGGGATCCGCGAGTTCATGAACATAAAGACGGTTTGTATCTAGTGAGTTTAGCTCGTGGTATATTGGTCCGACCATTGGACCAAAAGGAACGCAGCACGATGACGGGAGCCAGATGACAAACGGGGTGATGGATTCCTTGGCCGACAAGCCGCTGTATCGCACGGTGAAAACGTCCCGCCTTTACGAACAAATCGTGCAGCAGGTAGAAGATTCGATTCTGAAAGGCCAGCTCAAGCCCGGCCACCAGTTACCTGCGGAGCGTGAGCTTGCGCAGAGTTTCGGAGTCAGCCGCACGGCGGTACGCGAGGCCATGAAAACATTGCGCGAAAAAGGCCTGGTGGAGGCCTATTCGGGCCGTGGCACTTTTGTGACCAACGGAACTTCGCAGGCGATGCGGCAGTCGTTTGACCTGATGATCCGCAGCAACCAACTGGACGGTTCAGCGAACCTGGCGGAACTGCGACTGGTGCTGGAACCTGAGATTGCGGGCCTGGCCGCTTCGAGAATGGAAGAGCAGCTCCTGGCCACCATGCGGGAGGCTGTTGCGGCTATGGATCGCAACCTGCACGACCCCGAAGCGTACGTGGAGGCGGATCTCGATTTTCACCTGGCGCTTGGCGGAAGCGGTTGGAAATCCACTAATTCTCTCGCTGCTGGATTCGATTGTTGGGCTTCTTCGCGAGCAGCGCAGCCGGATTTTTAATGTCGATGGAGGACCAGAGCGCGGACAGTTCCATCACAAGCGCATCCTCGCGGCGATCGAGAAGCGGGATCCGGAAGCGGCCAGGGAAGCAATGCGGGCGCACCTTCAGCAGGTACTTGTGGATTCATCTTCGCTGGAAAATTCTGTAAGCGTTTGCGACACGACATCAAGAAACAGGGAAATTGTTGAATGGCAAAACTTGGATTCATCGGCCTCGGTGTCATGGGCGGCAATATGGTCGCTCGCCTGCTCGAAAAGGGCCATACCGTCACCGGCTATAACCGCACCCGATCCAAAGCCCAAAGGCTGATCGACCAGGGCATGAAGTTTGCCGAATCTCCCAAAGCCGTAGCTTTGGCTTCGGACGTGATCTTTACCATGGTGACCAATGCCGCCGCGCTAGAGGCGGTGACCGAAGGCTCGGACGGACTGCTGGCGGGCCTGAGCGCGGGCAAATTTCATATCGACATGAGCACGGTGAGTCCTGAAGTCAGCCGCGCCCTTGCCGTCAAGGTTCGCTCAAAAGGCGCGGACATGGTTGACGCGCCGGTTTCCGGCAGCGTCATCACTTTGCAGCAAGGCAGACTTTCAGTGATGGTCGGAGGCCGCAAGGAAACCTTTGAACGCTTGCTTCCGTTGCTTCTGGATATTGGTCCCAAGGTGACGCATGTCGGTGACAATGGCCTCGCGCTATGCATGAAGATCGCGCTAAATCTGCAACTGGCCGTTCAGATGATGGCCTTTTGTGAAGGAGTGCTGTTGGCGGAGAAGAGTGGCATCTCGCGGGAAGTGGCTGTGGATGTAATGGTCCATAGCGCGATCGCCTCGCCCATGATCGTTTACCGCGGACCGTTCGTTCTTCAGCAGCCTGAGGAGGCCTGGTTTGACGTCAACATGATGCAGAAAGACATGCTCCTGGCGATGGAACTTGGGCGCAAGCTGAATGTGCCCGTTCCTACTACCGCCATTAGCAATGAGTTTCTGACTGCCGCGCGGGGAATGGGTTGGGAGAAGCTCGACTTCGCCGTCGTGTTCGATGTGCTGGCACGCATGTCAGGAGTGGAAAAATGACCTCTGCCACCCAGCCAACTGAAACCTCGGGAAAAGTGGATTTATGGCTGCGCATGTACCGGCAGATGGTGGCGATCCGCCAGTTCGAGGGCGAGGTCAACGAACTCTACACGCGGGCGCTGATGCCCGGTCTGGCCCATCTTTATATAGGTGAAGAAGCGGTCGCGGTGGGTGTGTGCGAGGCCCTGGATCGCACTGACTACATCACCAGTACGCATCGCGGTCATGGACATTGTTTGGCGAAGGGCGCCTCCCCCGATCGCATGTTCGCCGAACTGCTGGGAAAAGAGGCCGGGTACTGCAAAGGCAAAGGTGGCTCCATGCACATTGCGGACCCGGCAACCGGCAACCTGGGAGCGAACGCGATCGTGTGCGGCAGCGCCGGGATCGCGACGGGCGCGGCTTTTGCGGCGCAGCGGCTCGGCAACGGCCGGGTGGCGGTATGTTTTTTCGGGGAAGGCGCGCTCGGACAGGGCGTTTTGTACGAAGAGATGAACCTCGCTCAACTCTTCAAGCTGCCCGTGATCTACGTCTGCGAGAACAATCTCTACACGGAATACACGCACTTTTCCGAGACCACCGCCGGAGACATTCTGATGCGGGCGACCGCTTTCGGCCTCGAAGCCGCCAGCGTTGACGGTCAAGACGTGCGCGCAGTTTATGGCATTGCACAGAGATTGGTGGATCGTGCGCGCCATGGCGATGGCCCCGGATTCCTGCTCTGCAATACGTACCGGTATCACGGACATCACGTGGGCGACATCAATCGCGAGTACTACCGCTCGAAGCAGGAAGAGCAGAAATGGAAAACGGAGCGCGATCCAATTACGAATTTTGGCAAGTGGCTGATGGAACGAGAAACTTGCCGACAGTGCCGCTCTCAAACAAATTCAATCTGAACTTGAGGCGGAGATGAAGAAGGCGGTTGCCTTCGCCGTCGCGGCGCCCTATCCCTCGGTCGATGAAGTGGAGCAGGACGTCTATGCCTGAAAACGGCGGCCGGGAACTGACGTTCGCGCAGGCGATCCGCGAGGCTCTGGCGGAAGAGATGCGCCGCGACTCGACGGTCTGCATTATGGGCGAGGACGTCGCCGAAGCGGGCACTCCTTTCAAAGTCCTCTCCGGCCTGCTTGAAGAGTTTGGCAAGCATCGCGTGCTGGATACGCCGATTTCGGAAGCCGGCTTCACCGGTTTGGCCGTCGGAGCAGCCATGACAGGCATGCGTCCGATCGTCGACATCATGTTCGGTGACTTCATCACTCTGACCATGGACCAGATGGTCAATCAAGCCGCCAAAGTTCATTACATGTCGGGCGGCAAGTGGAAAGTTCCGATGGTGATGCGCACCACCCTCGGAGCGACGCGGCGTTCCGCAGCGCAACATTCGCAGTCGCTGCATGCGTGGTTCTGCCACGTTCCGGGACTGAAGGTGGTTCTGCCGTCGACTCCCTACGACGCGAAAGGGCTGCTGAAAGCGGCAATTCGCGACGACAATCCCGTAGTCTTCTTCGAAGACAAGATGATGTACAAGCTAAAAGGCTCCGTGCCCGAGGGTGACTACACGGTTCCGCTCGGCGTCGCGGATATCAAGCGCGTCGGCGATGACATCACTCTCGTCGCCACCAGCAGTATGGTGCAAGTGGCGCTGGGGGCGGCGACGATGCTGGAAGAGATCGGCGTTAGCGCCGAAGTGGTGGACCCACGCACCATGTGGCCTCTCGACGAAAAAACGCTGGTGGATTCGGCGAGGAAAACGTCGCGTGCCATTATTCTTGACGAAGGCTACGAACGCTACGGCGTCACCGCTGAACTTGCGTCTGTGATCGCCACCGGCGCATTCTACGATTTGGACGCCCCGGTCAAGCGCATGGGGGCGATGCATGTTCCAATTCCGTTCTCGCCACCGCTGGAAGATGTGACTGTGCCGACCGAGCAGACTGTGTTCGCGGCCGCCCGCGCTCTCTGCGGCAAGTAAGCCGTCCTACTTTAAGGAGATTGTTATGGCTCTACCAACCTACGGATCGATGGCGGTTGATTGGGAGAATCGGATCGATTTCGATCGGCTGCGCCGCGAACGCCTCGCGCGCGCGAAAGCTCTTCTCCAGAAGTCGGAAATGGGCGCATTGCTCTGCTTCGACATGAACAATGTCCGCTACATCACCGCGACCCACATCGGCACATGGGCGCAGGATAAAGCGAACCGCTTCACGCTTCTTCCGCAGAATGACGAACCCATCCTCTGGGATTTCGGATCGGCGGCGAAGCATCACCAACTGCATTGCCCGTGGCTTGGTGAACGGTCGCGCGCGGGAATCTCGATGTTGCGCGGCGCCATGACGCCGGAGATGGGGCGCGCTGAGGATGTGGCGAAAAAAATCCGCATCGAGCTTGAGATGCGCGGGCTGCACAAGGAGCCAGTCGGCATCGACATTATTGAATTACCCGTTCTCTTCGCTCTGCAAAAGGAAGGAATCAAAGTCGTCGACGGGCAGGCCTTGATGTCGGAGGCGCGCCTGATTAAGACGCGCGACGAAATCAGCCTGCTCAATCACTCTGCCATGATGGTCGACGCCGCATACGACGAACTGTATCGCGCGATGAAGCCCGGCCTGAGCGAGAACCAGGCGGTGGGCCTCGTCAGCAAAGTACTCTACGACATGGGGTCCGAGTACGTGGAAGCCGTCAACGCAATTTCCGGTGAACGCTGCAATCCGCATCCGCACGTCTTCTCCGACCGCGTGTTGCGTCCCGGAGACCCCGTCTACTACGACATCCTGCACTCGTACATGGGATACCGCACCTGTTACTACCGCTGCTTCACGATCGGCTACGCCTCGCATGCCATGAACGATGCCTATAAGCGTTGCCGGGAATATCTCGATGCCGCTATCGAACTCGTCCGACCGGGTCGCACTACCGCCGAGATCGCATCGGTTTGGCCGAAGGCCCAGGAATTCGGCTTCCCGAACGAAGAGGCGGCATTTGCGTTGCAGTACGGTCACGGTATTGGGCTTGCAATCTGGGAAAAGCCCGTCATCAGCCGTCTGGTGTCGCTGGAACATTCGTGTGAGATAAAACCGGGCATGGTCTTTGCGCTCGAGACCTTCTGGCCCTCCACCGATGGCTGGAGCGCAGCGCGCATTGAGGAAGAAATCGTGGTCACCGAAACCGGGCACGAAGTCATCACGCGTTTTCCAGCTGAACAGCTTCTCGTGGCAGGCAGACACTACGTCACGGTCGACGGTCCGCTGCCAGCAGTCCGCGAAACCGATGCAGGTCCGAGCGCGCGTGTGCGCGAGATGATCGAGGCCAGTTCCAGGCAGGAGCGTATCCCCGTCGGCGACTAAACAAATATGGCGATCAGCGTCGTAATGCCCGCGCTCGAAATGGCGCAGGAGACCGGCAAACTTGTTTCCTGGCTTAAGAAGGAAGGCGACACCGTCGTCAAAGGCGAACCCCTGCTCGAGATCGAAACCGATAAAGCCGTCATGGAGATCGAGTCACCCGGCGATGGCATTCTCGCGGCCATCAAAGCTCAGCCTGGAGCCGAGGTGGCCGTCGGTAAAACCATCGCGTGGATTGTCCGCGCCGGGGAAACGCCTCCAGCAGAGGAAGGTTCGGGGAAAAACGAATCAGGAAGAAAGATGACCGCGCCACCGGTTGCGGTTTTGGCGGCAACGAATTCGGCGTCGGTGGAAACGCAGGCTGCCGAATCAGGCCCCACGAATTTCGCCGAAGGCCCGCCGCCTCGCCAGCGAACGTGGCGTCAATCTTGCTGGATTGCGCGGATCAGGACCCGGCGGAGAAATTCTCGCGTCCGACATTCTCGCCGCGGCCGAAACGAAAACTCCTTCCGCAACGACTGCGCTCGGCGCCGGCGCCAGTGTGGTTTCGCGACTGATGGCGGAACGTACTACGCAAAGCTGGACCACCGTCCCGCATTTCTTCGTCGTCCGTGAAGTCGATGCGACAGCGTTGAACGAGGCTCGCCGCATGCTTGGGCCTGAGATCGAGAAATCCCATGCGGTCAAAATTACGCACAGTGACTTATTGCTTGCTCTGGTGGCACGCGTGCTCAACAAGCATCCGCGAGTGAATGCAAGTTGGACTCCGAACGGCGTGCGCGCGAATTCGGAGGTTAACGTTAGCATCGCAATAGCTGTTGAGGATGGCGTCGTGGCTCCGGTAATCCGAAATGCCGATCGCCTGGAACTGGGCGAGATCGCGGCGCAAAGACAAGCACTCACCGAGCGAGCCCGCAGCGGCAAACTGCATCCCGCCGACCTGAGCCGGCGCCACATTTACCATCAGCAATCTAGGCATGTTCGGAGTTGACTCGTTCACGGCCATCATCGTGCCGCCGCAGGCTGCGATCCTTGCGGTTGGAGCCATTGCGGATCGGGTTGTGCCCTTCAATGGCGCTCCCGCTATCCGTCCGATGATGACCTTGACTCTGTCGAGCGATCACCGGGTCCTCGACGGGGCTTACTCTGCCCGCTTTCTCCAGAATTTAGTTGAAGCGATCGGCGATCCACAAAAGCACATGCGGACGCTATGAAGACCTGGAATTCCGGGCATTGTGTTCGCCCTGACAATGGATTTCATCTGCAGGCTTGTTCTTACACCAGCTTCAGCGTCCTGATGTGATCCTGCAACTTTCCTGTATCGATTGGTTTGAACAGGTAGGCGTCGCATAACGAGCGGAATGACTGAACGACATTCTTAACGTCGTCCAATGCGGTGGTCATGATGATTTTTACACCGTGGGTAGACAACGTGCCCCCGGCTTCTTCAAGGGCACGAATTTCCTGTGACCGCGGTTTGGCCATCCATTTCCGGCATCATGATGTCCATACAAATAAGGTTGTAGTTTTCGCCCTTCTCTTTGGCGGCGCGGAAAGCGGCTACCGCCTCCAAGCCGTTTACTGCGATATGGCAGTCGCCATAGCGCGAGAGAAACGATTGCAGCAGCAGTCGGCTGGTGAAGTCATCTTCGACGATCAGTGTGCGCATATTGATTCCTCCTGACGAACCTTACATCCACGTGGACTGTTTGATGGCATCTTTGAGCCGGCCTAACTGCTCCTCTAATTGAGGGAGGAGGACCATGGCGCGGCTCAACTCGCCGGATGACGCCGCTTCCTGGAGATCGCGGCACAATGCCTGCAGAGCAGCAGCGGATACAGTGGCGGCTGCGCCTTTGAGGGTATGGGCCAGCAAACGCGCCCCCTCGGCGTCGCCTGCTTCCAGCCTGCTCTTCAGCGCGCTCAACTGCCGCGGGGCGTCCTCCAGAAATCCCGCGAGGAGTTTCGCAGCGAGTTTCTTGTCCCCCATGAGACGCGCGAGCAATGTTTCCGGATCGAATACGGAACTTGTTTCTTTCGTGGACTGGCTTGTTGGGAGATGCATGTCCAATCCAGTCCTGCTCAGCCACTTCTGCAACACCTCTGCCAATTGTTTAGGGTCGACCGGCTTGGCAAGGTAGTCGTTCATTCCCGCTTGCAGACATTTGTCCCGGTCTCCGGTCATGGCATCGGCGGTCATCGCGATGATGGGAATGTTAAGGTTGCGACCCCCTGCCCGGCCCTCTCTGACGCAGTGCGTGGTCTCGTACCCATCCATCTCCGGCATGGCGCAGTCCAGCAGAACCGCATCGTAGTCGACCTGTTTGAGGGCGCGGACCGCTTCCTTGCCATCGGCTGCCACGTCCGCTTCGTAGCCGAGCTTGCGCAGAATCGCCACGGCCACTTCCTGGTTGATCTTGTTATCTTCGGTTAGAGGATCCGCCCACGATTCTACTGTGCGGAGAGGTGCGTGAGCGACCAAGGCGACGGAATGCGCAGTCCGCGCTTTGGTTCATGACAACTGGAGGCCCGGATCGCGGCTGCTTTTCAAACGTGGCCGTAAACCAGAAGGTTGAGCCCATCCCTTCGTGGCTTTCGGCTCCTATTTCGCCGCCCATCATCTCGACGAGTTGTCTGGAAATCGTCAGACCCAGGCCGGTCCCGCCATAGCGCCGCGTGCTGGATCCGTCCGCTTGGACGAAGGGCTCGAAGAGCGAGGCGGCCCGGTCCCTCGGGAAGCCAATACCCGTGTCGGTGACGGTGAAATGTAACCTCACTGTGTGCCGATCTTCCGCTTCGAGCCACACGCGGGCGGTGACCGTGCCCTTGGGAGTGAATTTCACGGCGTTTCCCAGCAAGTTGAGCAGAACCTGCCGCAACCGGCCCGGGTCGCCTCGCAGCGAGGAGGGAGTTCCCGGTTTCAGTTCGGAGTTCAGCACAATTCCTTTCTCCGAGGCCCGGATCGCCAGCACCGCAGCGGCGTCCCGCAACACGCGTTCCAAATCGAAGTCGGACTTCGCCAGCGTTAACTTTCGCGCCTCGATCTTGGAGAAATCCAGAATGTCGTTAATCACTGACAGAAGCGCCTCTCCACTGGAGCGCACGATTTCGGCATATTGCTGTTGTTCTGCCGTGAGTTCCGTGGTCAGAAGCAGCCCGGCTGCACCGATTACTCCGTTCATGGGGGTGCGGATCTCGTGGCTCATATTGGCCAGGAACTGGCTCTTGGCGCGACTGGCGGATTCCGCAGCCTCTTTCGCCTTGCGCATTTCCTCTTCGGCGCGTTTGCGATCGGTAATGTCGTGGACAATTTTGGAAGCGCCCACAATCACGCCGCGCCCGTCCTTAATCGGTGAGATCGTTGCGGAAATGTCGATGAGCGAGCCGTCGTTTCGGAGGCGCACAGTTTCAAAATTCCGGACGTGCTCCCCCCGTTCAATCAGCCTTAGGATGTCGGCCTCTTCATCTGCGCGATCGGCCGGCAAGAGCATCTGTATTGGCCGGCCGAGCGCCTCGCTGGGCGAGTACCCAAACAGCCTCTCGGCGCTTGGATTCCACGCGGTGATCGTTCCGTCCAGCGCTTCGCTGAGGATTGCGTCATCGGATGATTCGACGACAGACGCCAGGTGTTCGCGGACGCTCTCCGCCAGCTTGCGTTCGGTGATGTCGAAAAATAGACCATCGGCATAGCGCACCCCGTCGCGCTCGTAGGTTCGATATGCCCGGTCGTGAATCCAGATCCACTGGCCTTTCTTATGCTGGATACGGTATTCCACGTCGAAGGGCCGGCCCTCATCAAAGAGCCTCTGAAAGGCATCGGCGATGCGCGGGGAATCGTCGGGGTGCATCCGGCGAAACCAAAAGTCCGGTCCCGCCCCGCAGATCTCCTCCGGAGTAAATCCGAAAACCAGCTCCACATTGGGACTGATATAGTGCGACTGCCCACTTACATCCGCACTCCATGTAACGTCTGGAATGTTGGCGATAAGGGAGCGAAATTTCTCCTCGCTTTGAAGCAGCTTTTCATGGGCCAGCCGTAATCGGTGATGTCATGAGATGTGCCGACCAGACGCACACACTTGTCCAGTCCGGTCGGCGACAACCTGCCCGCGGCTGCGCACGATTCTTGATGTGCCATCGCCACGCAACACTCGATGCTCCACGTCAAAAGGCTCGCGGGACTGAAGAGTGGTTTTGAGAGTGATCTCGAATCGTTCCCGATCATTTTCCGGGATGGCTTCCATTACCTTCCGCAAGGGTACAGTTGCCCACGGTCGAGGGCCAGTCGAAAATTCGCAAGAAACCTTCGGACGCGTGGAACTCACTGGCCAGTTCGTCGAGTTCCCAGCCCCCAAGAGTGGCAACGTGCCGCGCTTCTTGCGGGTTTTTCACGTTGCTTTGTATCTGGACCTCAGTAGCACGACGATCGGTCACATCCTCCTCGATGGCGATGAAATTCGCGATGTGGCCGCTGAGATCGTGAACCGGGGTGATCGATATCAGAGCGGTATAGAGTGCGCCGTCCTTGCGCCGATTGAGCAGTTCGCCTCGCCAGACCTTGCCCGAGAGGATTGTCTGCCAAAGCTCCCGGTAGTAGACGGGATCCTGCTGCCCTGATTTCAGTAAGCGGGCGTTGCGGCCCAGGGCCTCCTCGGGACTGTATCCGCTGATCCGAGTGAAGGCTGGGTTGACATACTGAATCGTAGCCTCGGTGTCAGTAATCACGATTGCTTCAGTGACTAGTTCCATCGCAGCCACAAATAGCGGCAAGCTGGCTGGAAAGGAAAGGGTGGGCGCGCTCTCCGCGAGCGACTCGCTGACGTCCGCAGGGGCATCATCGAGGTCGGGCCGTTCCTCCCGGGATGGACGAGTTGAAGTCACGGATTCTATCCTGGCCACTATTAGCTGTCCTACTTGATGAGTTTCTGGATTACTGAAATCAACTGGTCGGCATTGAATGGCTTCACGATCCAGCCGGTTGCTCCCGCCTTGCGCCCCGCGTCTTTTTTCTCGGCCTGAGACTCGGTCGTCAGCATAAGGATAGGAACAAACGTATATGCGGGCAGTTTACGAACAGCGGCGATCATCTCAATGCCGTCCATGTTAGGCATGTTCAGATCGGTGACGATCAAGTCGAACTTTGCGCCGCCAACTTTGCCGAGGCCATCTTTTCCGTCCACTGCCTCGACCACCTCGTAGCCCGCTTTCTGCAGGGTGAAGCAGACCATCTGCCGAATGCTGGATGAATCATCTACTGCTAACACTCGTTTCATGACTAGCCCTCATGCCGCCAGATTGCAGATTCGGTCCCGTTGAACTTTTTCACACCTAAAATAGTTCCACGCTGTTTCCCGCGAGAGATTGTTGAGCCGCCGGCAGGGCCGCTCCAGCAAGCGCAGCCTGTAGAACCCTGCGCTCCACTTCGGTGGTATAGAACGCGGAGAACAATCGTTCCACCTCAATCGGGTCGCAATGTTCATGCGCCTCGGGATGACTGGTCTCCAGAAGGCCTCTTGCCCCTTCGATTTCAGCGAGGACTGCATCGAAACGACCGAAACAGGAATCGAGCAGGTCGCTGGTGTTTCCGACTTCCGCGATCTTGGCCTGCATTTTATCGGTTGCAGTTTTCATCTCCGTCGCTTTCGCGGCGGCGGAGGCAGCAGCCTCTCGCAGGCCTTCCATCCCGGCCCGGGTTTGTGCCTGGGCCGCCCGAAGGCTCTCGTTACTGGCATCGGAAAATGCTTCCATGACTTGGTCGGTCTGTTCCGCCAAAGCCATTATCTGGCGCATGGACTGCCCCGATTGATCGGTAATCTGCTTCCATTCCGCCGATGTTTCTTCGATATTTTGCGCAATGGCGAGAATGGGGCGGGATTGCGTGCCCAGGCGGCGGGCTTTGATGATGGAGTTGAAGGTGAGCAACTGGAGGTGCGCGCGAACCGACTTGGACCGCTTCAGATGTTCGCCCACCAATTGCATTAAGGTGGCGAGCTCCCGGACGGCAGACTGGATGCGTTCCCCATATGCCTGACTCTCGCCTTCGAGTATCTCGATGTGAGCGAGGTGGCCCGATACGTCGGACTCTTGTCGAAGAATGACGGTGCCGATCCCAGCCACTTCGGAGGTGCTGATCCTGAGAATGCCGCCCATGCACGTTCTGATTTGAGAGGCCCAGTTGGCCACCGTTTCCTTGATGGTTCTCAACTGGTAAATCTGGATTGTTAAGCCCGCAAGAGATTGAGAGATCTCCGCATCTGTGTTTTTTCCTGGGGTTCCATTCTTCCGTAGAGTAGCGCCGATCAGGGCAAGAGACTGCTGCACGTGTTCAAGTTGCTGGCGGGTAATGTCATGCGCCTGGATAGCAGTCACTACCCCGGCGATCTGGAGGGCGATGTCCTCCACGTATTTCTGGAAATTTACCGGGGCGCGCGCTAGTTCGGTCAGATTGGCGTCGAGTGCCGTCAAATCATTTGCCAGGTCGTTTTCGATGAGCGTCAATTTCTCGCGGAAGCGTGGAAGTTCAGCCGCCAGCACTCCTCTTGCTTTCTGGACGGCGGCTCGCCGGTTATCGGTGTGGGCGGCAAGATCCATGGTGTCCCCAGTGAGTGACCGCGAAAACTCAGCCAATTGGCCGGTGAGGTATTCCAAATCGAGGCCGGCGTTGCCGAGCCGGGCCACTTCGACCTTCGTGAGAAAACTCAGGGCGCGCGTCTTGAGGGCAATTGCCCCCTGGTCTCCAACCGCGGCCGATAAATTCCGCAGCAATGCGATTTGCATGGTCACTGTTTCCAGGACCCCGCTCGTCACCTCCAGCCTTTCTCCGATCAGGGTCCGCGCCGCAGCGCCCAGAACGCGCACCCGAGGCAGAATTGAACTAACGCTCTCACCCTCCACGCAAGCCACCATCGCGCCAGCCAGATTCAGGATGTCGTCGGTGGAACTCGTCAGCGCGGCAAAGACTCTCGCCACCGATCCAATCTCTGATTCGGTGCTGTCGGCCAGTGCCCGCAGATCTCCCATCGCTTTATCCAGAACACAAACTGCTTCCGTTTTGGCTGCCACGCTCATCGCAACCTGTTTTTGTTCTTTCTGCGGCAGAAGCCTCAGCGCGCATGATTGAGGATCGCGCCAGCCACCGCCTGTAAGGGGAGAACTTTGTCCACTGCATTCCGCTTGATCGCTTCTTTCGGCATGCCGAAGACCACGCAGGTGGTTTCGTCCTGGGCGATGGTGGCGGCGCCGGCGTGTTTCATCTCCAGCATTCCGCTGGCGCCGTCGTCCCCCATCCCGGTCAAAATTACCCCGACCGCGTTCTGCCCGGCGTAGCGCGCGGCGGAGCGAAACAACACATCCACCGACGGCCGATGACGGCATACCAGCGGCCCTTCCTTAATCTCGACGTAATAGCGGGCGCCGCTGCGCTTCAGCAGCAGATGGTGATTGCCCGGCGCGATCAGTGCGCGCCCGCGCAGTACGGTGTCGTTGGACTCCGCTTCTTTGACCGAGATTTTGCAGAGCGCCATCCAAGCGGTTGGCGAAGGCGCGGGTAAACATCTCCGGCATGTGTTGCACGATGACGATGCCGGGACAGTCGGCCGGGAGTGCCTCCAGCAGAAGCCTTGAGCGCTTCCGTTCCTCCGGTCGATGCCCCGATGGCGACCACTTTCTCCGTGGTCTCGGCCATGGCGTGAGTGGCGGGAGAGAGAATGGCGTCGGCGGTCAGCTTGGGCTCAACCTTGTGACTGGGGCGCAGCGCACGCAGTTGCGCCGCGGCCGCACGCTTTGACCGCCTGGCAAAGAACGATCCGCGACTCCTCCAGAAACTGCTTGCTGCCCATCCGCGGCTTGGCGATGATATCGACCGCCCCATATTCCAGAGCGCCTTAAGGCGCTTTGCGCGCCCTCTTCGGCCAGACTTGAACAGATCACGACCGGTATGGGATGCTGGCTCATGATCTTCTGCAGGAAGGTCAGGCCATCCATGCGCGGCATTTCGATGTCGAGGGTGATCACATCGGGAATCTGTTCTCGGATCCGCTCGGCCGCAACAAATGGATCCCCCGCAGTCGCCATGACTTCGATTTCCGGGTCGCCGGACAGTACTTCGCTCAGGGTCTGGCGAACGACCGCGGAGTCGTCAACGATCAGCACCCGAATTTTGCGCGTGCTCATGATCTCGCTTTCATGGGTCCGTACAATCGACACACGTCAGTCGTCGATTAATTCCTCGAACAACACCCGCGGCAGCCGGCGAAGCAGCACTTCTCCGGTCCTGCGTATTGAACCTGATGCTCAGCCCCGAGGTGCCTCCCAGGCTCGACGCCGTCACGTCAAAGCCCTCGGCCCGCACAATCTCAACCGCACTTCACAATTCAGCCTGCCGACGGTTGGTTTGGAGGCTGCAGCCGCACTCACCACCAGCACATCGGCGCCGCCAAATAACTTGACTTGCACTTCCGTGCGTACGCGCACCGAGTTCGTCAAACTTACCGGGCCAGGTCGCGAATGGCAAAATCCACGTAGCGGTGTCCCCATGCGCGGGCCATCGGCGCTGAGCCATTGGTCGGGCATCTGGGCAACAGGGAGTGGCAGAGGGCGCCGACGCCGAGCCGCGCGCTCCAGAAGGTGACCCCCACGCAGGAGCCGAGAATGGTCCGGATAATCGCAGGTTCGCGGGCCAGGTACAACTCCCCCGGTAGCAGATAGACCTCCGTACAACTCGCCTTCGAGTTCAAGCATCGATCTTTCCTGTAGAGCGCCGGACGCCATCGGCACCAGCGGGAGATCCATATCGTGCAGGGTTTCGGAGTGGCCAACGAAGGCGTATCCCCCGGGCACAAGCTGGGCGGCCAGCTTTCTGCAGAATCCTGCTCCTGGGTTGGCCGGTCGAAGTAAATGATCACGTTCCGACAGAAGATCACATCCGCCTTCTGGACAAGCCGAAGTCGGCGTCCATGAAGTTCAGCCGCCGAAACTCCACCAGTTCGCCGCAATTCCGGAACGACCCGCACGACCTCGGAGTCGGGATCGCGGCTGCGCATGAAGTACTTTCGCCGCAGCTCGGCGGCACCGGAGCGCACCACTTCCTGGCTGAAGACGCCCAGGTGCGGCCTTCGCCAGCACGGTGGTGGAGATATCGGTGGCCAGCACCCTGAAAGCGAAAACCGGGGTGAGTCTGTCCGACACTCGTTCAGCACCATGGCCAGGGTGTAGGGCTCCTCGCCGGTGGAGCAGCCGGCGCTCCAGACCAAGAAGGCCGCCCGCTCTCGTTGCGCGCCATAAGGTCCGGCATCGCCTTCTGCGATCAGAAACTCAAAATGGTCCGGCTCGCGAAAGAAATCGGTCTTGTTGGTGGTGACGACGTCGATCAAGTGAACGATCTCTTCCTTCTGGCCGTGTCCTCCAAACAGATACTTGCAGTACTCGGCGTAGGAGTTCAGATTCAGGCTGTGCGAGTCGCTGCCGGATGCGCAGCTCCAGCATCGTCTTCTTGTCCGCACTCAAATTGATGCCCGACTGCGCGTAGATCAGGCTGCGAAGCCGGCCGAAATCCGCAGTTGGAGATGTTTTCGCGCACTGCTTGCTCATAGCGATGAATGGAGCGTGAGTCGTCCGCGCCCTCCTCCATCAAACAGCCGCCTCGACCGCGGCCTTGTTGTTTTCCGGGCGCGCGGACGGCCGCCAGTTCCTCGGCCGAAAAGACGCGGTCGATGTCCAGGATCATGATGAACTGCGTGTCGCGCTTTCCCATGCCCTTGATGAAATCGGTGCGGATCTGGGTTCCGATCCTCGGAGCGCGGCTGGATCTGGTCGGGCTCCAGGTCGATGACTTCTTCCACCGAATCGGCCAGTGCGCCGATCACGGTGGACTCGTTGTCGAGCAACACCTCCACCACCACGATGCAGGTGTTCCTCGTTTTCTCGGTTTTCGACATCTCGAGACAGAGCCGCAGATCGACCACCGGGACCACGCTGCCCCGCAGGTTGATCACGCCGCTCATGAAGTCGGGCGTTCGGGGAATTTCGGTGATGGTGGTGAAATCGAGCACCTCCCTCACCTTGGCAACGTCGGTGGCGAACACCTCGTTGCCCAGTTTGAAAGTGAGATACTGCCGGGTCTCAGTGATTTCGCTAACGCTCATAGTCAGCTCCTTTCGCATTCTGCAGGCAGCCGCGCGCCGCCAGCGGCGCGCGCCGGAGCCGGTTAGAAACGCTCGAATTCCTTGTCCAGGTCATCGGCTTTCTCTTTGTCCTTGAGCCTGAGACTGACCCCGGCTCGCAGCCTTGGCCGCCATCGGCGCTGCCCGGCCGGCTTCGGTCTAGCTCTGCCCGGAGCGGCCTCGGCGTGCCGCGACGGGTTTGGCCATGGCGGCTCGCGCAGTCGCTGCACATGGCCGTCGTCTCCGGTGCGGAAGAAGGCCAGCGCGCTGACCAACTGTTCGGACTGGCTGGTCAGTTCCTCGGTCGTGGAAGCCATCTCTTCGGAGGCGGAAGCATTCTGCTGAATGACTTTTTCCAGTTGCTGCGAGCGCCTTGTTGATCTGTTCGGCGCCCGTATCCTGTTCCTTGCTGGCGGCGGTGATTTCCTGCACCAGTTCCGCCGTCTTCTGGATATCGGGCACCAGCTTGTCGAGCATTTCGCCGGCTTTCTCCGATACCTTGACCGTGGTGCCCGAGAGTTGGTTGATTTCGCCCGCCGCTTTCTGGCTGCGCTCGGCGAGCTTGCGAACTTCGGCGGCGACCACGGCAAATCCTTTGCCATGTTCGCCGGCGCGCGCCGCTTCGATGGCCGCGTTCAGAGCCAGCAGGTTGGTCTGGCGGGCGATTTCCTCGATGATCGAGACCTTGCTGGCGATCTCTTTCATCGCCGCCACCGCCTCCACCACCGACTTGCCGCTTTCCTGCGCGTCGGTCGCCGACTTGTTGGCGATCTTGTCGGTTTGCTGCGCGCTGTCGGCATTCTGCTTGATGTTGGAAACCATCTCCTCCATCGAGGAGGAAGCTTCCTCGGCCGAGGCCGCCTGGGCGCTGGCGCCTTTCGATACCTCCACCGAAGCCGTGCTGATGGACTGACTGGCCGACGCCACCTCGCCGGCGATGGTGCGGATGTCGGATACCATGCGCGTGAGGCCGCTGACCATCGAACTGAGCGCCTGCATGAGTTTGTCCTGCGGCGAGCGTTCGCGCAGGGCTACGGTCAGGTTGCCATTGGCCATTTCATCGGCGGCAGTCGGTGATTTCGTTCATGGCGACGATCAGCGCTGTTCAGATTGTTCTTGATGGTGTTGAAATCGCCGTGGTAGGTGTCGGTGATCTGCGGCGGAATATCGCCCTTGCTGATGCGATCGATGTACCCGGCAGTGAACTTGAGGGGAGTAATCACGGCGTCGAGGATGGAGTTCACGCCGCGCACGATCTCGGCATAGGCGCCCCGGAACTGATCGTGCTTGCCGCGCTCGGTCAACTGCCCGGCGTTCGAAGCATCGGTCAAGCGCGCCAGTTCCTTCTGCAGGTTCTGCACGACGCCCGCGATGTTGTTGATCGCCTGCTTCATTTTTTCGTGGTCGCCCTTGTAGGTTTGGGCAATCAGCTTCATCGATCTTGCCGTTCGGAGATCTGGGCGAGAATGCGGTTGCCTTCGCCGATGGGCAGCAGGATCGCGTCCAGCATCTGCGTTTACGCCGCGGACGATCTCGGCATAGGCTCCCTGGAACTGTTCCGGCTTGCCGCGGTCGGAGAGTTGACCTTCCTTCGAAGCGTCGGTCAGGCGCGCCATTTCTTTTTGCAGGCTCTGCACGACGACGGCGACGTTGTTGACCGCCTGCTTCATCTTTTCGTGATCGCCTTTGTAGGTCTGGGCGATCAGTTCGTCGATCTTGCCGTTGGAGATCTGGGCGAGGATGCGGTTGCCTTCGCCAATGGGCAGCAGGATGGCATCCAGCATGGCGTTCACGCCGCGCACAATCTCGGCATAGGCGCCCTGGAACTGTTCTGGCTTGCCGCGGTCGGAAAGCTGGCCTTCCTTCGAAGCGTCGGTCAGGCGGGCCATTTCCTTCTGCAGGCTCTGCACGACGATGGCAATGTTGTTGATCGCCTGCTTCATCTTTTCGTGGTCGCCCTTGTAGGTCTGGGCGATCAGTTCGTCGATCTTGCCGTTGGAGATCTGGGCGAGGATGCGGTTGCCTTCGCCGATCGGCAGCAGAATCGCATCCAGCATGGTGTTCACGCCGCGCACGATCTCGGCATACGCGCCCTGGAATTGTTCCGGCTTGCCGCGATCGGAAAGTTGCCCTTCCCGCGAAGCGTCGGTCAGGCGCGCCATTTCCTTTTGCAGACCCTGCAGCACGATGGCGACGTTGTTGATGGCCTGCTTCATCTTTTCGTGGTCACCCTTGTAAGTCTGGGCAATCAGTTCGTCGATCTTGCCGTTCGAGATCTGGGCGAGAATGCGGTTGCCTTCGCCGATCGGCAGCAGGATGGCATCCAGCATGGTGTTCACGCCGCGCACGATCTCGGCGTAGGCGCCCTGAAACTGTTCCGGCTTGCCGCGATCGGAGAGTTGCCCTTCCCGCGAAGCCTCGGTCAGGCGCGCCATTTCCTTCTGGAGGTTCTGCACCACGACGGCGACGTTGTTGACCGCCTGCTTCATCTTCTCGTGATCGCCCTTGTAGGTTTGCGCGATCAGCTCGTCGATCTTGCCGCTGCGAAATCTGGGCGAGGATGCGGTTCCCCTCGCCAATGGGCAACAAAATCGCGTCCAGCATCTGGTTCATGCCGTGGACGATCTCCGCATACGCGCCTTTAAATTGATCTTCCTTGCCGCGCTCCGAGAGTTGACCTTCCTTCGAAGCCTCTGTCAGGCGCACCACCATCTGTTGAAACGCTTGCATGACAACCGCGACATTGTTGACCGCCAGCTTCATCTTTTCGTGATCGCCTTTGTAGGTTTGCGCGATCAGTTCGTCGATCTTGCCGTTGGAGATCTGGGCAAGAATGCGGTTGCCCTCGCCGATTGGCAGCAAGATGGCATCCAGCATTTCGTTGATGCCCTGCACTATCTCGCGATAGACGCCTTCAAACTGGTCCGCCCGTCCACGTTCGGCGAGACGGCCCTCGCGAGATGCGTCGACCAGGCGCAGAATCTCCTGCGAGACGAGCATTACTTTCCCGTCCCCTGACTTTCGTGCGCTGCTTGAGCGGCCGCGGTCTTTATGTCCGTTCGCACCGTTGCCCCCACCGTCGCCATTCAAACTTCGGCCTTCACGTACAACTTTTGTCGGCATACCTTCTAGCTCCTTATAAATAGAATTCGTTCACCCGTTGGTCTGGGACTGTTCAAGTGATTCCGTTGCTAAATAGCGCTGGCAGTTAACTTCAGCACCGGCGAAACTCCCACAAGAGTTCAAGAGCAAGCCGCCCCTTTCGCGGCAGCGTTTTGCGACGCCACTTTTTCGTCCGCCATGCTGGGCGCGGCTGCACCGGGGATGCGCGGTCGCGAAGCCGAGCGGCCACTTGCGCGTTTAGCGATCGACCGGGTCCCTGGCGAAATGTTTCGGAGCGCGTCCCGCACCAGTCGCTGCGGATCCAGAATCAAGGCCACGCTTCCGTTGCCGAGAATGGTGGCGCCGGATACCAGTTCGACGTGCCGGTAAAAGCGGCCCAGGTTCTTGATCACCGTCTGGTGATCCCCAAGCACTTGGTCGACGACGAAACCGTAGCGCCCCTGTTCGGTCTCGGCCACCATGATCTGCTCGTGCTCCGGCCGTTCCGTCCGCATGTTGAAGTATTCCCGCAGGCGGATGTAGGGAATGATCTCGCCGCGCACGTTGGCCACGTGTTTGCCGTTGGCCTTCTCAATGTCTTGCCGCGTCAACTCGATGCATTCCAAAGTCGTGGCCAGCGGGAGCACAAAATATGCCTGCCCGACCCGCACCAGCAGGCCATCGATGATCGCCAGCGTGAGCGGAAGGCGCAGAGTGACGCTGGTTCCGGTGCCGGGCTGGCTGGCGATGTCAATCGGTTCCGCGCAGAGCTTCGACGCTTCGGCGAACCACGTCCATGCCGACTCCCCGGCCGGATACGTCGGTCACCTGCCTCGCCGTGGAAAAGCCAGGCGCCAAGAATAAAGGAGAAGATCTCGGCCTCGGTGAGCTGCGCGTCCGCTGCCACCAGACCTTTTTCGATCGCTCGCTCGCGGACGGCCTCTGCGTCGATGCCACCACCATCGTCGCGACACTCGATCAGAACGCTGGCGCCGGAGTGCCGTGCCGAAAGGTGGATGGTGGCTGTCGGACTCTTGCCGGCGGCGACTCCGTCGACGCTCGGGCGACTCGATGCCGTGGTCCATGCTGTTGCGGATCAGGTGCATGAGGGGATCGTTCAACTGATCGATGACCGTCTTATCCAGTTCCGTATCGGCGCCCTCGATGGCCAGCTCGACCTCTTTATGTAAGTCGCGCGCCAGGTCGTGAACCAGCCTGCGAAAACGTTCGAAGGTGCCTCGAATGGGCAGCATGCGGATGCTGATCGAGTTCTCACGCAGGGCGCGTGGTCAGGCGCTCGACCTCCTCCGACACCGCCACCACGTCGGGATCGTCATGGCGGGTAGCGATCTCGCCCAGCCGGGCCTGCACGGTGACCAATTCGCCGACCAGGTTGACGAACTGGTCAAGCTTGGTGGCAGGCACGCGAATACTGGATGCGTTGTCGGGCTTGTCGAAGGCGCGGCGGCCCGCAGAGGCTCGCGCGTCTTCGGTTGCCTCCGGTGCCGGATTCGCGGCGCCGGTCGCAAGGGATTCCTCTGACTGATCAGGGAGCAATTGAATCGTAAGATCGCAAGTGTCTTCGACGAAGATGAAGACGTCGGAAATTGCCTCGCGTGGCGACGAGGTGGTAAGGACCATCTCCCAACTCAGATAACAGCGCTCAGGGTCCAATTCAGCGAGTGGCGGAATCGCCGCCATGCTCGGCCGTGACTCGCAGGCTACCGAGTTGCCGCAACTCGCGCAGCAACAGCAAGGGATCGGCGCCCAGGCGCATAAGGTCGGGCCCGGGAGAGAAGTGAATTTGCCAATTCTGGGTTTTGCCTTTTGCGGGTGACGGAGGGACGGCCGGGGAGTCTGCTGGCGAGTTTGGCGGCGCTTCGGTTTCGGTGGGGCCAGTGAGCTGGCGCAACTTCGACAAAATCTGGCCGGAGGCGGCTCGGTCCACCGTGCCACCGCCGACGGCCGATTCCAGCATGGCTTTAATCTGATCCAGCGCCGCTAAGGAAAGATTAATGAGTTCATCAGTCACGCGGAGCCGCCCGTTGCGAACTTCGTCGAAAGCATTTTCCAGGTTGTGGCTGAAACCAGCGAGTTCATCGAATCCGAACATGGCGCCCGAGCCCTTGATCGTGTGCAGCGCGCGGAAGGCTCGTCCCACAAGTTCTTTGTCGCCCGGATTCTCGTTCAACGCGAGCAGGGTGGACTCCAGTTCGACCACAATCTCGCGTGCTTCCTCGAGGAAGGCCTGCTTGTACTTATCGATCATGATCTCGTTCGGCAAACCCGTACCCCGCGGCAAAGTCACTCGTGTTGACTATTCCTTACCGTCAGCGGAAACTTCTCCAGACCCGCTTCGATCACTGCGCGTAGGATGCCATCGGGTATCGCTCCCGAGACCGTAAAGGCCCTGCCTATGCCGCACGCTTCGCGCTCGGCCGCCCACAGCAACTGCAGCGCGGTAACGTCCAACTCGGTCGCGCGCTCCAAATCCAGGCGCAACTCGGCTCTGCTGGCAAGAGCTTTCCCCAGGTCCACCTTGAATTGCGCGGCGGAAATAATATTGATCTCCCCCTCAAAGTGGAAAATGCAGAGACCTTCGTGTTGCTCGAGTGCCACCGGCATACCTCTATCAATCGGCGCCTCGGAGCGAGGCTTTAGTAGCTGGGTCTCGCTATATGGGAAGATAAGAGTGGCTTAACGGCTTTTCATCGTGGCAGGACATGACCGTCGCACAAAAGACGGCCAGTCCACAACTAGCTGCTGTGTGGAGAATTTGCTTTGTGTTTTGTCCCGGCGCCGCTGCCACCAGGAATCATCGGGAAGTGTATAGAAGAAGTGTCTAGCGCGGACGAACCGTCATCGACCTTTTGGAAACAGCCACCGTTGGCATCAATCGGACCCTAGTTCGGAACTAAGCGCGATTGGATCGTGGGATTTTAGTGATTTCAGGCGTTGGACTAATTGCTTTCTGATTCCATCCTCAATGACTCTCGTTTCCTACACATCGCGGCTTCAATTCCGCTTTGACTACTTTGCCGTAAGCGGTCCGCGGAAGAGATCCGACAAATACGAATTCTTTCGGGATCTTGTATTTGGCTAGTTTCGCGGCCAGAAACGCGGCAAGTTCGTCGGGCGTCCGCCGGTTCGTGATCGAATGGACGCCGGCTATTCTCACGGCATGCGGAAGACCACGCCCGCCTGGTTGTAGCCCACGCCCGAGCCAACCATTACGACTAAGCCGCCAGAATGCACCTTACCTTTCGTGATGGCGTCGTGCAGAGCCATCGCAGTGCAGGCTGAACCGGTGTAGCCGAGAGGGCCTCAAGGACCGGCTCCCAATCAAGGTAGTCTCCGAACATCCCATGGATAAGAACGAGAGGCGTGCCTTGGCCGCGTTCGTAGAAGGCGATTGTTTCCTGGCCGATCGCAACGGTTTTGAGTGCAGTTGTCAGTTATCGATCCTCGATCAGCAGGTCAAAAGCCGCCGGCGTGAACCGCCCGATTCGTCCTGATCGCTCTCATTGTAGGCAAAGATGGCCCAGTCTCAAAACGATGCACATCGCCCCGGAACCGTTCCAGTACGCCAGAAGATTGATTCGCCACAACGATACGACTATGAACATCTATGGTATACAAGGCTCCCCAAAATCTCCGTTCAGCTTCGCAAGCCCTTAAATCCAAAAGGTCATGAGACCCGTTGCTGTACTCCCCACAAACGGAAGATATCTACCGCTTTGCGCGCGTGACCGTGCCGGTCAAATCGATTTGCGCCACGGAATGCCCGACATAGATATCGAAATCGCCGTTATCAGTGGTCCACGCATGTTGGCCCGCGTCGTAGTATGAGAAAGCTGTGGGAGCGAGCGTAACCGACACGTGCCTGGTTTCTCCCGGAGTAAGCTGCACTCTCGCGAAACCCTTTAGCTCCTTTACTGGCCGTGGGACCTTCGGTTTCGGCTCACCGACATACACCTCGGCAACATCAGCCCCGGCACGGTTGCCCGTATTAGTGACATCAAAACTAACTGTCACAGGCTGGTCACTAGAGATACTACTCGGAGTGACTGCGAGATTCTTATAAGCGAAGGTCGTGTAAGATAAACCGTACCCGAAAGGGAAGAGAGGCTTGATTCCGTCTTTGTCAAAGTGGCGGTATCCAAGAAACACGCCTTCGGTGTAAGAGACTTTCTTGTCGGACCCCTTGGGATAGTAACTGTTGTGAGTGGCGTTGTCTTCCCGCCGGCGCTCAAACGAGACAGGAAGTTTGCCCGAAGGGCTGTAGTCGCCGAATAACAGCTGCGCCAGCGCTGTACCGCCCTCCTGGCCCGGGTACCACGCCTCGAAAACGGCCGGCACGTGGTCGAGCCATGAGGCCATGTCCACTGCGCCGCCCGAAGTCAATACAACCACTGCATTCTTATTTTCTGCCGCAATCTGATCGATAAGTTCATCTTGCGCCGGCGGCAGCGCAAACGTACGATCGCCGCCCTCACTCTCGATATCCGAGTCAAACCCCGCGGCGATGACGACGGCATCGGAGCGCCTCGCCAGCGCTTTGGCAGCGGCGCTGACCATTGCTTCTGGCCGAATGATTCCGAATTGCACGCTCGGGCCGCCCCATGTGTAATGCGCGAAATACTCCAGGCGAATCTTGTGCGGACCCGGAGTAAGTTGAGCCCTAAATTCGCTGGCACGCGCCTTCACCAGTTCCCAGTTGTCGATCACGAGTTTGTCGTCGAGATAAAGACGAGTGCCGCCCTCTTCCCCCGGCCCCTTCATGAACAGAAGGTAATCGCCCGCACTGGGAGCCGTGAAATATCCCGTCCAGCGCGCCGAAACCTCGTTCTGATTGATGCCGTCTCCAAGCGATCGGTCTCCGTTCACATGTTGGTCAATGCGGCTTACTGCTGGCTTCCCGCTCAAGCCGGCGTTATTGAAGATCTCCGCATTCAGACCCGCTTGTTTCTCTGCCTGGTCCGTCGCGAAAGATGTAGCGTCCGCCATTTCGCCAAGCGAAGGAATTCCTCGCTCATAGTAAACCGTGGCATTGGTACCGAGATAGCTGGCAATGGCTTCGAGATAACTCACCGCAGTAAACGGTCGCACCCCTGCGCTGCCTCCGCCGACTGTCTGGGCCGGGTAGGCGTCAGGTCCGATCACGGCGATCGACTTGATCTTCGTCTTGTCGAACGGCAGGAGGTTTCCGTCATTCTTCAACAACACTATGCCGGAGCGGGCCGCCTCAAGTGCGACTCGATCACCGGGTTCGTTCAAAAGCGGAATTGAGAGATCGGTCTGTTCGCGATCGAGCCATCCAAAGCGGATTGCCGTATGCAATATGCGGCGGACTTTGTCGTCAATTGTGGCTTCGCTGACCTTGCCTGACTTTATTGCCGGAAGCAAGGTGGATGCGATTCATAAACTTACCCGACGGCATTTCCAGATCAAGCCCGCCATTAGCCGCACCCACTCCGTCATAAGTCGAATCCCAATCGGACATGATTATGCCGTCAAAGCCCCACCCCTTCTTCGCAACGTCGTTATTCAGAGGTCCATTCTGCGACATATGAACGCCGTTCGTAAGGTTGTAGGAATCCATGATGGCGCCGACGTGTGCTTCCTTCACCGCCGCTTCAAACGTCGGCATGTAGATCTCGTGCATCGTGCGCTCGTCGATCTCAGAGTCGGCATCGTGCCGCAGGAACTCCTGGTTGTTGCCCATGAAATGCTTGATGGTCGCGCTCACGCCCTGGCTCTGCATTCCTTCAATGTAGGCAACGGCGGTGCGCGAGGCGAGAAACGGATCTTCGCCGAAATATTCGAAATTTCTCCCGCACATGGGCGCGCGATAAATATTGACGCCAGGGCCGAGCATGAAATGAACTCCACGGGCACGCGCGTCCTGCCCGATCGTTTTTCCAATGCGCTCCGCTAATTCCGGGTCCCACGTCGCCGCCAGGCCAATTCCGCCGAATGTGGTTGAGGGCCCATAATTGCGGGCGCCGAAAGGTCCGTCGGACATCTTCAGCGCTGGCAGACCGATATGTTTGATCCCGCGAATGTAGAAGTCATCGACCCCGCCGATCAGGTCGATCTTCTCCTCAAGCGTTAATTGCTTCAGTAGAGTCTCCGTGCGCGCATCGATTTCTATGGATGACGGGGAGACCGATGACGTGGAGACAGAAGAAGTTTGGGAAATTGCTAACGGAAAAGAAAACAGGATGGCAACAATGACGAAGACCGACTTGCGCATCGAACCTTACCTCCCACACAGGAATTGTATTGTAGAGAAGAAGCGCCCGCGGACAATGCCGCGGGCGCGAACGCTGGAAGGACAAACAAATTAGAAGTAGATCTTCGCGCCCAACTGGACTACCCGAAATCCTCCCGGACCGCCGCTTGGGTTATACGTGGCCTGAGGTGATCCCCAGTTGCTGCCTTTTGAGATCGTGATGTCGGGAGAACTCGACCCGCTACCCGCTGGCGTACCGTATGTCCATTGCCATGGGCCACTGATGTTTACCGGGAAATTCCTGTCATCGAAGTTCGGGTGGTTGAAGATATTGAATGCTTCCAGTCGAAGTTGGAGAGATGCGCGTTCGCGGATCGGGAAATTCTTGAACAAAGACATATCCCAGTTCTGGAGACCCCCAGTGCGGAGGATGTCACGAGTCGCACGCGTCTCCGGCCCGACTGTGGGTGTAACCAGGTTTCCCGCGCCGTCAACCGAGTAATAGTAGGGATACGTACCCCACATGTTAGAACCGTTCAGTGCGCCCGAATTGAACGAATAGCCATTGTTTAAGTTGGCCGTTGGCGTTCCCGTCATCAAGTTAGTCACGCCGCTCAATTGATAGTTATCCGTGATGTAGCCCAGCCATGCCGGGGCTCCAAAGTGCTTGGCAATGCCGGGGATGTCGTAAACGTAATTAGCAGCGAATACGTGTGTGCGGTCCCAATCGGCCGCCCGATAATCGATCAGGGCATTCACCGGATTCTGGTAATCTTGATCATTCGAAGACGTCGTCAATGACTTCGACCACGTGTAAACCGCGCCCGCAGTCAGCCCCTTCGTGAATCTGCGCTGCAAAGACGCCTGTAGCGAGTTGTAGTTTGACGTGCCTCCCCAATCGAGATACGAGATCTGCCCATAACCTTTATACGGGACGAGGGCGGCATTCGTGTAGGACATATGTCCTAAAGCGTAGGCGCCGCTGAAGTTGTACCCCGCTGCCGCGTAGATCGGTGGCAGTCCCGGCTCGACCGCCGGCACCACGCCGCCCACAAAGTTATTCGGATCCTGGGCAGCGGCCGTGAATGCGAATCCGGTAGGAACGGCATTAATATCCCGCGACGTGATCAAGTGCCGAGCCAGCGAACCAACATAGGCCAGGTCGAAGGTGGTACCTTTGGCAATTTCGTGCTGGATACCAAGGCTGAAACTATAAACCGTGGGGACGTGACCGTCGCGCGCTGCGCCAATGATGTTCTTGTCGCCCTGCACTGAATTATTGGTGCCTGAGAGAGAGGGCAGGTTGGCGAGATTGTTGGCCGCGACCTGAGGCGTTTCCACCACGGCCGGGTTGTTGAACACGGTATTGAAGATCAAGTTGCCCTGCGCACGATCGTGACTCATGCCGAAACCGCCCCGGATAATCGTCTTGTGATTGCTGAACAGATCATAGGCGAACCCGAGGCGAGGCTCGGGCATGATCCCCCGGCTGTCCCAGCCACCCTTCGGAATCTGTCCTTGGTTTGCGTATTTCATGCCGTCCAGTGGATTGCCGCTGCCGGGTATGATCTGCCCGCTGGAAGGATCGATCTGTACCGCAGTGTTCGGATCGTAGGCCGCCGGGTCAAAGAGAGCGACTTGATCCTTGGCGTCATACTGCGGCGGAATCCACGCGAAGCGCATGCCATAGTCGAGCGTGAGACGGGGCGTTACCTTCCACGTGTCCTGCACGTAAAACTCGAATTGGTTATAGCGGAAGTAACCGGTCGGCCGCGCCGTCGACTGGTCGAAGCTCTGGAAGAACCCGAGAAGTGCCGCCGCGATTGGATCGCCGATGGTATAGGTGTCACTCCCGAACGTGTAGTTCCCAACATTGAAGCTCATTTGTCCGTTGATGTTGCCCCACGAGATCTGGTCCTTCCGGCTGCGTTGATAAAAAATGCCCGCCTTGAATGTGTGAGCACGGTGCACCCAGCTCAGGTTGTCGTTAACGTTGATCGTCGTGTTGGACTGATGCCATGGGGTCGCGCCGAGGTAAGGGTTCTGGAAATCTACGTTGTTCAGACCGCCGAAGCTGATGTCTGGAATCGCCTGGTCCTGTGTTAAGGGGTAGAGCAACTGGAGGCTTATACCATTCGTCCCGCGCGAAACATTGCCGTTCACCCCGCCCGCTGACGCCAAAGCATGGCTGGGACCGATCGAAAACTCATTCAATATGGTTGGTGTAATTGTACTGACCAGGTTCGCAGAGACGTTCCAGCTCGGCTGGTGGATCACGCAGCCGCCCGGGAAGTTAATCGGCGAAGAGCATGCAAATCCGGAGCCGCCCGGCCCTGGAAACGGCAGGAAGGGACTGGTGTCGGTCTCGGAATTGCGAACCCATCGCCCGTAGAGACGGTTCTTGCTGTTGAGTTGATAGTCGACTCGCAGTATGTCTTCGCGGCGGGGCGCTTCCGCGGACAGGTCTTGTGAGAAATTGTAGTTCTGAGAGTTTACGCCGAACCCATTGACGTTGGGCTGGGGATAGAGGTTAAGAATGGTCTGCATCTGGGAGAAAATCGGCTGCAGCGCGGATGGAAGCTGCGTTGGATCGATCTTGTTGCCAGTGATTCCGGGTCCAGTAATTGTAACTGGAACACCGTTGCCATCAGTAGATTGCGAGAAATCTCCGTTACGCTCTGCCAGGGTAGGCGTATAAAACTGCTGCGTTCCGGCGGGAGGAATAAACTGGCGATAAAACTCCTGGCTCCAGAAGACGAAGACCTTATTCTTTATGACCGGACCGCCAAACTGATACCCAATCAGTGTTATAGCGGAAAAGAGGACGCTCGTTATTCAGTCCACCATTGAATTCATTCAGCTTGTTGAAATACTCATTGGCGTTCAGGCCTTCATGGCGGTGGAAAAAGCGAACATTACCGTGCCATTGGTTCGTTCCGCCTTTAGTAGTCACCGCAAGTTGCCCTCCGGCTGCCTTGCCAAACTCGGCTTGGTAGTTCGAAGTTAAGACCTTCAACTCCTCAATGGCATCGGTGTTAATGGTTACGTGCGTTCCGCCATTATTTCCGGTGTCTACATTGGATGCGCCATCTATCGTGTATTCGTGCTCATTGGAGCGCGTGCCGTTGATGTTGAACTCACTCAATTGTCCGATATTGCTCGATTGATGCAGGTCGGGAATTCCCGTCACGCCCGGAATCAGCTTCATGTAATCAAGGACATTGCGCCCGTTCATCGCCACGTCGTTCAATTGTCTATTCGTAATCAGATCCGAACGCTCGCCGGATTCCGCCTGCAACTGAACCTGGCCCGCATCCGCCGTTACGTCCACCGTGTCTGAGGCCGCTCCCACCGCCAGCACCAGGTCGCCCGCGCTGAGCTTGTCCGCCGCGCTCAGTACAAACCCTGACGCCTGCAGCAACTTGAATCCCTTCGCTTCCACCTTGATCGTGTACGTCCCCGGATAAAGACCGGGAGCGGCAAACTCGCCGGTGTCCGACGACGTCACTGTGTGGGTGATGCCTGTCGCTGGATCCATGATCGTAACCGTCGCGCCTTTAATCATGGCGCCGCTGGAATCCTTCACCGTCCCGAAGATGGTGCCGGACGTAACCTGCGCGAACAGCGGTGCGCACAGCAGGCACAAGGTGAGTGCTACGAATGCAATGCGGATGAAACGGTTCCGAGACAGGTGGGACATAATTTTCTCCTTGGCGGCAGATTCACAGGACGGGTTCCCGCATTATTGTTTGGAACGACGCTTTCACCCGTCTGTGATCTGAATCACAATCAAGTTAAATTAACCGCTTTAGTTCCCAACAAAAGCGGTTTAGTATTAGGGGCCGTCCGACATTAGGCTCCCGGACCATGCTCGCTGTCAAGAGCTTTTCTGAAGCCAGGAACAAATATCCCGGAAGCACGGCCGGCTGCTATTCTTGGTCACCCATGATTCTCTGACGCTCATGAGAAATTCGCCAAATGGCAGTTCATCCCGCAAAGCCGCGCCGAAGACGGTAAGTCTTAAAATGCTGGCGGAATTTCTTAAACTATCGCCTGCTACCGTTTCCGTCGTGATGAATGACTCTCCCGCTGCCAAGGCGATCCCCCTCCACACCAAAGAGCGCATCAGGAAGGCCGCACGCAAACTCCACTATCGGCCAAACTTCTTTGCCCGCTCACTCAGTTTGAAACGTGGATTCATGGTCGGCGTGTTAGTCCCCGAGATCAGCGAGGGTTATGCCGCCTCCATCATGAGCGGCATTGAGGATCATCTATTGCGCGAGGGCTATTTCTATTTTGTGGCCAGCCATCGCGGCCAGACTGATCTGATTCAGGAGTATCCGCGCATGCTGATTGACCGCGCCGTCGAGGGAGTCATTCTACTGAATACTCCAGTCCGGGAAGCGCTGTCGGTGCCTGCTGTGTCGATCTCGGGCCACCAGAAGGTAAAGGGCGTCACCAATATTGCCGTCGATCACAAACTCGCAACCTTTGCCGCTCTCGAGCACCTCGTTAAGCTAGGTCACAAAGAGATCGCCTTCTTCAAGGGACACAAAGGCAGCGCCGATACCGAATACCGTTGGCGCGGAATCGTGCATGCCGCTTCACTTCTTGGCATTGAGGTTCGCCCTGAACTGACCGTGCAATTACAGAGGGGCGTAGCTCATCCCGCACCGTCGCTTCCCCAGGAAGGTTATATCCATGGGCAGCAACTGCTGGCCACGGGAAGGCACTTTACTGCGCTCTTCGCCTTCAATGACATTTCGGCGATCGGAGCCATGCGAGCCTTCAAGGATGCCGGATTGCGTGTGCCCGAAGACATTTCCGTCGTTGGCTTCGACGACATTCAGGCATCGTCCTATCTCATGCCTCGCCTCACCACCGTAAAACAGCCCTTGCGGCAAATGGGCGAACTGGCAGCAAAGCAACTGCTGGAAAGGATCTCCGACGGCAATGGGCGCGCTCCGCAGAGAATATCCCTGAAGCCCGAGTTAGTGGTGCGAGAATCCACGGGGACCGCTCCTGCAAAATGGAGCGTGGGTTGAAACCCCTCCGCGTTTCGACGTTAGTGCTTCGCTGGTTCTTTCAGAGCCGGTGTCAATCTCTCGTAGACGCGAACATAATCGATCAGCATGTCTTTGGGGAAAGCGGTCGTCGCGTCCGGATTTTCCGGCCAGTCTCCGCCAACGGCCAGATTCAGAATCAGAAAAAATGGTTTGTCGAAAACCCACTTCCAGCCGGGACGCATGTCGGCAGGAGTGCGTTTCACGTACATCTCTTTATCAACAAAAAACGCAACCGATTCCGGAGTCCACTCCACCGCGAACACGTGGAAATCGTCGGAAAAACGGTGGCCCGCGGGAAGGATGTAAGGCGCTTCAAGTCCGACGCTGCCTACATAGCCCGGCCCGTGGATCGAGCCATGCACAATCGCGGGCTCTTTTCCAATGTTCTCCATGATGTCGATCTCGCCGCATGCAGGCCACCCCACTTTGTCAATGTCAGCGCCGAGCATCCAAAACGCTGGCCACATGCCTTGTCCGGCAGGTACTTTGATCCGGGCTTCAAATCGGCCGTAGGTTTGAGTGAACTTACCCAGCGTCTTCATGCGCGCCGATGTGTAATTGCGAGCCACGTGATCGGGGCCCGTGTATTTCTCCTCCAGTGCACGGATTACGAGATTGCCATCCCGAAGGAACGAATTCTCGCGACGGTCCGTATACGATTCGAGTTCCTGGTTCCCCCACCCTTCGCCGCCGGTTTCTATCACCCACTTGGCAGGATCGACCGCGGAACCGTTCGGACCATTAAATTCATCGCTCCAAACCAATTTCCAGCCATCGTCCTTGGGAGCCGGCGAAGTGGGAGCGGAGGAATTCTGCGCGCAGTCCGTAACCGTGATTATCGCCAGCACAAGCGAAACTACTCCGCATGCTGCCAATTTCCCAATGAGCGGCGTGGTATTCCTGAAATATCTAGCCATAACGATCGCAACATTATCACAAAGGAGTTGGGCTGATGCCGGACAGTACGAGACGAAATTTTCTGAAGACATCGGCGATGAGTTTGGTCGCCGCGACGGCCGCCGATAAAATCTCGCGCGCCGACGCGCAAGCTGGAACCGGGCAAGCCCCGGATGTTGAATCTCCGCCTCCCGCCGGTGAGATCGTGTGTCGCGTCACCAATGAAACGGTGCGATTCGAACGCAGACATCCAATCCGATGGGAGCCCGTTTCCGGCAAGTCCGCTGGCGACACAATTGTTCTTGATTCAAACAGAAAGTTTCAGGACATCCTCGGATTCGGAGGCGCTTTCACCGATGCTGCCTGCTTTGTACTGAACCAACTCCCTGCCTTCCAACGTGAGCACCTGTTTCATCAACTATTTCACCCTTCCGAAATTGGACTCAGCTTGTGCCGCACCTGCATTGGCGCCAGCGATTATTCCACGAAGCTCTACAGTTTCGACGAAGGCGATCCCGACCCCGAGCTAAAGCGATTCTCAATCGATCACGATCGCCAGTACATCCTCCCCATTCTTCGCGAAGCTCGCGCCGTAAATCCAAATCTATATCTCTTCTCCTCCGCCTGGAGCCCTCCCGGTTGGATGAAAAGCGGTGGCTCGATGCTGGGTGGCTCGATGCGGCGGCGCTATCTCGGCGTCTATGCCGAATATCTCCGGAAGTTCCTTCAAGCGTATTCTGCGGAAGGCGTTCCGGTGCAGGCCATCACAGTGCAGAACGAGGTTGACACCGATCAGGATGCTCGCATGCCCGCTTGCATCTGGCCGCAGGAGTACGAAATCGAGTTCGTCCGCGACCATCTTGGCCCTCTGCTCGAGCGCAACAACATCAACACCAAGATCTGGATCCTCGACCACAACTACAACCTCTGGGGCCGTGCGATCTGCGAACTCGACGACCCAGGCGTGCGCCAATATTCGAATGCCGTGGCCTGGCACGGATATGTAGGCACGGCGGAAATGATAAGCAAGGTCCACGACGCGCACCCCGACGCCGACATGTACTGGACGGAAGGCGGTCCCGACATCACGAGTCGTGACTACCTGACCGACTGGTCGAAGTGGGGTGAGACTTTTATCTTTGCGCTCCGTAACTGGTGTCGAGGTATTACCGCATGGAATCTGGCCCTAGACGAACATGGGAATCCGAATATCGGGCCGTTTCCCTGCGGAGGAGTCGTTACAATCAATTCGGCCACCAAAGAAATTACCCGCAGTGGCCAATACTGGGCCCTTGCGCACTTTTCCCGGTCCATTCCGAGAGGTGCACGCCGCATCGATTCTAGTGGCGCACTGGCGGGCGTCAGTCACATCGCCTTCGAGAATCCGGACGGAACAAAAGCAGCGGTAGTAACAAACAAAGGCTCCGCGCAAAAGGCCCGCCTGCGTCTAGGCTCCGTTCAGGCAGACATCGCTCTCGACGCGGACTCCCTGTCCACATTTATCTGGTCCTGAACATGAATATTCGTGATTTCTCGCCCGCGAGCCGTCTCTGGATTCGACGCATACCCTCATGGTTCGCAGGCTTACTCCTCCTCGCGCTTGCCGCCTGCGGCGGAGGTGGCGGAGGCAGTCCCTCTTCCGGTTTCAATCCGACGGGACCCACCGGGCAAGTGGTCATGACCACCGGGGACCAATCCAGGTTGCTCGCGCCGCAGCCCGCCGTCGAATTCGGAACCGGAGGAACCGAGAACTCCCTCGCCATCGAGGTGAATGAGGCAACCCAATATCAGCCCATCGATGGCTTCGGCGCCTCGCTCACCGATTCCGCCGCTTGGGTCGTCTCAAACAATCCGAATTCCTCTCAACTGTCCATGCTGATGCAACAACTCTTCAGCCCTACCGCGGGAATTGGCCTCAGCTTTCTGCGCCAGCCCATGGGAGCATCGGATTTTACCGTCGACGGGAATTACAGTTACGATGACGTTCCCGCCGGGCAAACCGATCCGCAACTCCTGAACTTTTCAATCGCGCATGACACGGCCTATATCATTCCACTTTTGCAACAGGCGCTCGCGCTCAACCCGAACGCCAAAGTCGTAGCCTTGCCCTGGAGCCCGCCTGCCTGGATGAAAACCAGCGGCACGATGAACGGCGGCGACATGGACGCGACCTACTCCTCGAGCCTCGCCCAGTATTTCGTTCTCTTCATCCAGGCCTACCAGAATGCGGGCATTCCCATCTACGCGATCTCAGTTCAGAATGAGCCGCTGAATTCAACCAGTTCTTATCCAAGCGAGAACCTGTCGGCAGGCGATGAATCCGATTTCATCGCGAATAATCTTGGCCCCGCGCTCAACAACGCCGGGCTGAGCAATGTGAAGATTTTCGGCTACGAGCACAATTGGGACAACACCAGCTACCCGGAATCTATTCTTGCCAGTTCCGCTGGTCCATTTGTCGCGGGTACGTCGTTTCATTGCTACGCTGGAGACGTCAGCGCCCAGTCCACGGTTGAAGCGGCCTATCCCAACAAAGCAATCTGGTTCACCGAATGCTCCGGCACCGTCGGCTCCAGCTTTGCCGGTGATCTAATGTGGAATTCCGAGAATCTGCTGATCGGTGCAACTCGCAACTGGGCTCGCGGCATTTCTCTTTGGAATCTTGCGCTCGATCAGAATTCCGGTCCTCAAAACGGCGGCTGTGGCAATTGTCGCGGTGTGGTCACCATCGACAACAGCACAACCCCGGCTACTGTCACCTATAACGTCGAGTATTACGTACTCGGACATCTCAGCAAGTTTGTCGCGCCCGGCGCGCACCGCATCGACTCCGGCACATTGGGAAATGGCAGTATAGAAGACGTCGCTTTCCAGAACCCGGATGGCTCCATCGCCCTCTTCGTTCTGAATTCCGCAAGCGCCTCTCAAGAATTTGCTGTGGGCTGGAAGAATACCTATTTCAACTACAGCCTGCCGGCTCAGTCCGTTGCGACCTTCACCTGGAAGTAGCCAATCTTTCTTAGTGCTCTCCGCGCCGGAACCGTTCCACCAGGTATTCGCTGGTGCGAAGACTGAACGCCAGAATGGAGAGCGTAGTTGTCTTGTCGGTGCAGTTCAAAAACACGCCCGCATCGCAGACGTAGAGATTGGCGACATCGTGCGTCTGGCCAAAATTATTCGTAACAAACTTCTTCGGATCGTTGCCCATGCGGCATGTACCAGTCTCGTGCAAGCTGTAGCCAGGCATCTCCGGTTCATCGGCGGAGTGTTCCAGAACCGCCCTTGAAGCGCGGAACACTTCAGCGGAAATCTCTTTCGCATGCCTCAACATCTTCAATTCGTTGTCGCCCCACTGGAAGTGAATGCGAGCCATAGGAATTCCAAACGAATCTTTTCCTCCCGGATCGATGTCCACGAAGTTCTTATCCGAGGGTAGCGTCGGAGCCTGCACCGTCAAACTGACAGGGGTAGGGTAGCGGCGTTTGATCTCGCGCTTGAACGAAGATCCAAAGCCCTCGATCCGATCGTAGTACCCGGGAAACTCCGAGCAACCGCCATCCGGATATACCGAATATCCACGAATGAATTTCTCTTCGTGCGCGCTCTTCAGATTCTGCCATCGCGGCATCCATGCGATCGTGTTTGCGCTGACATTGTCAGGGAAACTCGGCTGGCCCAACAATTGCGGCAAGTAGCCGGACGCCGTATCGGCATAGAGATGGTCGCACAGATTGCGTCCTAACTGCCCGCTGGAATTGGCGATGCCGTTCGGCCATTGCCGCGATTTCGAATTCAGCATGATGCGCGCGCTTTCGATGCACGACGCGGCCACGATCACCGCCCGTCCGCGAACCTCATATTCCTGCCGCGACTCGCGATCGATGTAAGCCACTCCCGTAACTCGGCCGTTCTCATCGGTCAGAATGTTTTTGGCAATCGCGTTGGTCTTGAGTGTCAGGTTCCCGCTGGCCTCTGCCGAGGGGAGAAGGAACCACGGCGTCGAGAAGAACGCTCCTACCTCGCAGCCGAACGTGCAATCGCCACAATAATGGCAGGCGGGATGGCCTTCATGCTCAACCGTGAGTTGTGCCAGGCGATCCGGCAAATAAGGAACTCCCGCCTTCCGGCTTCCTTGTTCAAGAATCACGTCGAGGCAGCGGAAATTGAACGGTGGCAGATAAACGCCGTCAGGATTGCTCGGTCGGTTCTGCACCGTGCTCGCAACCCCAATCATCTTTTCTACGCGCGTGTAGTAAGGAGCGATCTCGTCATAAGTGACCGGCCAATCCACGTCATATCCGTCGAGCGTGGCGGCTTTGAAGTCGATGTCGCCAAATCGCGCCGAACTTCGCCCCCAGAAGTTTGTCTTCCCGCCGACCGCCGAGGCACGCGGCCACATCCACTTGGTGCCCGGCGCGGTCGTGAAGTTAACTTCGTGTTCCCATGCGCCCTTGTTGTACTCGGAATCGAGAAAGTCCGGCGTGTCCTTCATGCGCGCTTTCGGATCGCCAAAGCCGCGGTATCTCATCTCCCAGGTCGCACGGTGATTGCGAAAGTCTTTTTCCGGATTGAGCCGTCGTCCGGAATTAAGTGCGCACACTTTCAAGCCAGCGTCGCAGAGAGTCTTGATCGCCATGCCGCCGCCCGCCCCGGTTCCAATCACGATCACGTCATAGAGCGGTCGCGCCATACGAATCCTTATTTCCGTCCCTCAAAAATTGTGAGGTGAAGATGCTCGGGGTCATTCTTGTGCGGACACGCGGGAGACTCCGCATAAAACCTCAATCCCGGATAATCCAACTCCTTCAGACCAGCCTCGCTGGTGTAAAAACCCATCACCGTGTACTGGCGCACGAGAGAGAAAAATTCGCGGCCATGTTCTTCTCCCGGTCGAAACTTGTTCTTGTAAGCCAGCGATTCGAGAAGGGAAGTCTGCTGTGGTGGAGTCAATCGTAGGAACTTATTTCCGAAAGTCTTGTCGCTATGTGCCTCAAGCCAGATGAGTCCCGAACGAAGTCCGCGCTGCAATTCCTTGTCGCGCGAGGCCATCAGGTCAATAAATTCCGCGACTCCCGCCTGCCTCGCACCGGGCGTTTCGTCCCCAGGAATAATGATGTCGGCAAGGCGTTCAATTGTCGCGTATTCCGCATCGTCGAAAAACAACGGCTGATATGCAGCGGGTCGGATCTGCGCGACTCCGCCATGTGGATGCCCACAAGCAAACGTCCACCGGCAGAAACCGGGAAAGCCCGCCACCCCCGCGGCTACCGCGAGCATGCGCAGGACTTCGCGACGTTCAATGCTTTGTCCTGCCATACTTGCTCAGTCGCTCCACCCGAAAAACTGCACTAGCTCTTGATCCGCCTCGACGCTTCGTCCCACGTCACTGCTGCTTTCCGGAAATACGCTTCATTCGCCATGTGGCACGCGAGCGAAGCGTGATGTCCAAAAACTGCATCCTCGACCACCGGCTTTCGCGAACGCACCGCATCAAAGAAATTCTGAAGGTGAGGCCTCATGTCGTCATAGTCCGGCCCGCGGAACGAAATCGTCTCCGGCATCGGCTCGTGCCCAAGCTTCGGATCGTTTTCCAGATGCCATTGTTTTTCATATGCGCTCCGCATCGCGCGTGGAAATCCCGAATCGTAATAGCTCGGAGCCGAATCCTTGCCGCTTTGTGGTGTGAAACTGAGCCCGAACTCGGTAACCTCCAGCAGGCCCTTGGACCCCTGGATGCGATACGTTTCCAGCATTTCCGTCCCCAGGCTGAGCCGCATATAGACGGGCAAGTCCCCGTAGTAATACATACTGGCGTGAACGTCCGGCATATTGCGGCCATCTTTCCAACGGCGGATGCCGCCCATTGACATCGCCTGTCGCGGTGCTTCATTGATATCCAGCATGTACATCATGCCGCTGATCAGGTGCACCAGGAGGTCTCCGGCCGGGCCCGTGCCGTATTCCTTCCAGCACCGCCACCGCGCAAAGATATAAGGATCGAACGCCCGCCTCTGAACATCGCCTTGCCATGTGTCCCAGTCCATCGTCTCCGGGGAAAGATCGGTTGGAATCGGATATTGCCACGCGCCTGTGGGATCGTTGCGCCCCAGCCATCCTTCCACCATCATCAGGTCGCCCAGCGCTCCTTGCGCAATCAGTTCCTTCGCCTTCGCGCAGATCAGCGAACTTACCCGCTGTGAGCCGATCTGCACGATTCGCCCCGTCTTTTTTGCAGCGTCGACCATCTCTACGCCTTCGGCCGCGCTATGCGACATGGGTTTTTCGCAATAGATATCTTTTCCCGCCATGCACCGTATCGATCACGATCTTCTTGTGCCAGTGATCCGGCACCGCTGCGATAATGCAATCGATATTCTTGTCAGCCAGAAATTCCTGGTAATGCCGCGTAATGGGGAGATCGGGAAGGTTGGCATTCTCGCGCGCAACCGTATGACGCCCGTCGTAAAGATCACAGGCCGCGGCGCATTCGATGCCCGGCAGTTCAAGTGACTGCAACAGCAGTTGCGATCCCTGCATTCCCACCCCAATGATGCCAAACCGAACCCGGTCGCTGGGCGCAACCGTTTGGGATTGACTGGTGAGCAGTTGTGCGTTGAGCAACGTGCTTCGCCCGGCGAGCGATACACCTGCGGCAGCAGCCCCCAACTCCAGGAATTTGCGGCGCGAGAACCTATCCATAGTATGAGTCCTCCACTCTTAATTCTTCGTGTATCGTCCTCACTCACGTGACGTGCATTGTTTACGACACGTGCAGGTACGTCGAGTACTGCTGGTCGCCAATTTCCGTAAACGGCAGCATCTTAATCGGAGCACCGGCCTGTCTTTACCTGCCAGCTGCGCCGGTCCATCCTCTTGGCAGCCAGCAAATGGGCTCGCGTTAGTACTGGTTGATTGTCCGTGATCGCAAACAGCACGACCGGTCCAAAGAGTAATGCGACAGTTTGCTCGTGCCGCAGGTCGACTGGCTCGAGTCGCAGCGACATCGGAATATCCAGGTCGACCCTATCGCCATCGTGCCACCTGCGGCGAATCTTTGCAAAAGTTCCAGGAGTGGCGCTCGTCTCCGCTTGTCGGCCATTGACTGAAATCGAAGCGCCTTCGGCCCATTCCGGAAGCCGGAAGCTTAAAGTAAAATCCTGCTCCTTTCTCGTCTTCACCTCGAACTGCACGACTCTGTCATACGGGTACAGGCTCGTCTGCGTCAAACGGATCTCCGCGCCATCCTGAACCCACCGCAACGTCGACGGGATGTAAAGGTTCACCCATACCCCCTGCGCATCGCGAAAGTAAGTGTTGATACGATAGTCAGCCGCGACCTGCGGTAGTGTCCCCGAACAGCAGGCCCAATGCTGGTTCTCCGAATACACCTTGCGTCCCTTGAAGTTGTAGTCGGAGTAATAAAATGTTCGTCCATCGGCCATCAAAGGTTTTGCGCCCAGCACGGTGTTGTACATCACGCGCTCCATACTGTCCCCGTACCGCGAGTCGCGCGTCACGCGCAACAGATAGCGGGTTAGCCTGAAGTGCGCGTAAGAGCCGCAGGGCGTCTCAAAACTGCTATGGCTGTCTGCAAGGCTTTCATAAATTGCCGGACTGTCGGGACCGCGAAGCGTTTCGTCCGGCCCCCAGCCACCGGTGACAAAGCTCTGCTTCGAGAGCATGTCGAACCCGTTCATGGCGGCGCGCAAATGTTTTTTGCTTCCAAGGGTCAGGTATGCCTGCATCGCCGAACTCAGGGAGTTCACATAGCTATAAGCATGCCGCCCCGCGAGAACGTCGCGGCCATCAGCCAGCGGATCGTAGTATTCATCGTCAAGGTATTGCACCGCGAGTTCGCGATAGCGCGGACCAGCTCCCCGTTGATATGCGAGAAACAAATTCTCGGAAATTGTGTAGGACTCATCCCACGTCCACGTGTCGTCCTTGTTCGCCCGCCATGGCCTTCCATGCTCAACCGCACGCGGAGGAAAATGCGGCAGGGCAGTCTTGGTGGTGCGATCCAGAATCGAAAAGGCTCTGGGGTCGCCAACATACTTCTGCGAGTCGATCAGCCCACAGACAATCTTGTCGTAGCAATAGGTAGGAAAGCGATTTTTCTCGTAGTAGCTGTCCGAAATGGTCTGCGCATACAGACCATTCAACCGCAGCACTTTCCCGCGCGTCGCCTCATCCTTCCGGATGGCATACATGCGCGCCAGCGCCGAGACCCACTGTCCAAAAGTGCAGCTCGGCGCAAATCCAATGTTGTTGTTCTCTCCCCACTTGAAATCAGGTTCGTAGTGATACCAGCCACCAAGATCGTCCCCAGGAGCTGGCTGTCCGCTCATCTGACGCAACGGTTTCAGCAGGCTGTCCTCGCTCAAGCTCATGAGAACGGAATGCGTCTCCTCCAACTGCTTCTCATGAAGATCGCTGGCCAGCGTCACGTCACCGTACTCAAACTGGTGCAGCGGCGAACTGAGGAGATCCGCAGCCAGGGCCGACGAAGACCACCTTCCGGGAATTACGCTCCCCGCCGCCGCCATGGACAAGGTCCGCACAAATTGTCTGCGTGAGCCGCGGCTCGAAAAGAACATGACCCTATACCATCACGTTTGAATTCAAAGTTGCAACGTCATGCTCCGTGTCGCGCCAGGAGCGGCACGAATTCCGGTGAATATCCGCCTCGACGTTGGCGACGCTTGCCGGGAAAACACTTGACTGTAAACTAATCCCTAATGGAGGCAAAAAAATATGAATCTCCGACGAACGATCTTCTTAGCGGCGCTAATCCTCTTCTCTTCTTTGCAGATGTACTCCGTTGACAAGCATTCATCAAAGACCGCTTTGTCTCAGCCGCTGCTGGGACGATGGGACCTGACTCTGAAAACTCCCGCGCGCGACTACGGCATGTGGCTTGAGATCACCGACGAAGGCGGCCAATACAAGGCGCGAATGGTGAGCCGCTGGGGGCATGCGCGGTTTCTGCCGAAACTCGAAATCTCCGGTGACCGTCTCACCTTCGTTTCTCCCAAGGAAGAGGAAGATGGCAGAAACGACATGGTCTTCGCCGGTCGGTTGTCGGGCAAAACGCTGGCTGGCACGACCACCGGTCCCGACGGAACCACATGGCAGTGGACGGGGGAACGGGCGCCGGATCTGAAAACCGAGCGTACTCCTGAGTGGGGCAAGCCCATCTCACTGTTCAATGGGAAGGATTTGACCGGATGGCATCAAAGTGATCCAACCGCTCCGGTTGTGTGGAAGGCCGAAAACGGAACGTTAGTGAGCCCCGGCCATGGCCCCGAGTTAATCACGAACGCCACCTTCACCGACTTCAAACTGCACGTCGAATTCAATTGCGCCAAAGGATCGAATAGTGGTGTCTACTTGCGTGGCCGCTATGAAGTTCAAATTGAGGATGATCCCGAGCCGGAAGGGCCAACCATGCGGACGGGCGGCGTCTACGGTTACCTGGCTCCTTCTCCGGAGCAGCCGCGTCGGCCGGGCGAGTGGCAGGCTTACGACATCACGCTCGTCGGGCGGTACGTCACTGTTGTTCAGAATGGCCAGACAATCATTAATAGAGAGGAGATCCCCGGCATCACCGGTGGAGCTTTGGATAGTCATGAGGGCTCGCCCGGCCCGATCTATCTCCAGGGCAGCGAGGCTGGCCACGTCGCTTTTCGAAATATCATCATCGCGCCATCTCAATAACGGAAAGAGAAGGGCACCTTCCGTTCCCCCCGCGCAGTGCTTCGAAGGCATAGGCCGTGGTATGCCCAATACTTCGCAGTTCGCCGCCACGCAAGATCGAAAGCTGCCTTGAATTTACTTAAATGGCACGTGCGTAGAAAAGTCGGTCGGATTTGTCCAGTAGCCTCCGATGCCCATCCGGGTTCCCAGTTTTACCGCTTCTTCACGGTATTCGTCGATGGGAATCCACACTAGCGTTGTGATTTGACTCCACACTCCTCCCGGATTCATTGACGCGCCTAGACACGGACGATGGAAATAATGAGACGTAAACCGAAAATGTGCGTCCGTAAGTTGTTGAAGATTGGTGGAGCTAGTCGGGATCGAACCGACGACCTCATCGTTGCGAACGATGCGCTCTCCCAGCTGAGCTATAGCCCCATGCTTGTGGTGGGTCGCCTAAGATTTTAGCAGCCGTCCGTTATTTCGCCTACACCCGCCGCCAATAAAGCGATAGAAAGCTGAAGCTGCGGCAGCCCCGCGCGGCTCCCGATTTCGTAGCTGCGTGACGCAGATCACATCCCGGCGGTCGCCAATCGGCTAGCCTAATCTAGGATATGGGGCACTTCGCAATCCTCACCAATCGCAAGCGGGCGATCGTCGCTCTGGTGCATTCGCTCGTGTTTCTGCTGATCGCCTTCCGCCAGATGATAGCCCCCTCCCCGGCCGAGGGAATCTGGCGCGTCGCGGCGGTCCCGACCGGAACCTGGATTCTCTGCACCATCTTCGTGATCGTCTCGGCAATCCTCATTTTGCTCTTCGCCATCTCCCGCGCCCGCATCGAAAGGCTCTACTTCGGCCTATGCGCCATCAGCGCGACGTCCGGCCTCTTGCGCACCGCCGCCGGCGACCAGGCCTTCCATGCCGGCCTCTACATTCGTGTCGTCATGCTCACTAGCGCGGTGCTCGTAGGATGGCTCATCGTTCGCCTTCACTCCAATTCCGCTACCGTTCCGGCGGCCGTCGATAACTCCGACTCCGACCCGATCCATTCCGGTCACGAATGCCCATTTGCAAATCTCAGATTGCCACTTGCAGGAAGAAAACCAGTCACTCTGAGGCCTCGCGCTTACGATCTGCAATCTGAAATCTGCCGTCTGCAATCGGACAAAACCGACCCTATATAATCTTGTAGTGACTTCGTTGCGAGTAAAACAAGTAGCTTCGGCTGACTTCCCTACCCGCTGGGGACACTTCCTGATTCACGGCTTCACCACGCGTGTCGCCAACGGGGCAAACATAAAGACCGAGGAGGCCGTGGCGCTGGTGATGGGAGACGTGCAGTCCGGTTCTCCGCTGGTGCGGATTCATTCGCAATGCCTGACCGGCGACGTCTTCGGCTCGCTGCGCTGCGATTGCCGCCAGCAACTCGAGATGGCGCTCTCTATGATCGCGAGCGAGGGCGCGGGCGTCCTCATCTACGAACAGCAGGAAGGCCGCGGCATCGGCCTCATGCCCAAACTCCAGGCTTACGCGCTGCAAGACAGCGGCCTCGATACGGTCGAGGCCAACCAGCGCCTCGGCTTCAAGGCCGATCAGCGCGAGTTCCTCATGCCCGCCCAGATCCTCAAGGCCCTTGGCATCAGCCAGGTTCGGCTGCTCTCCAATAATCCCGACAAGGTAGCATCGCTCGAAAACGCCGGCATTCGCGTCACCGAGCGCGTCCCGTGCGAAGTCCCCCCCACCGAATACACCCAGGAATATCTCAAGACCAAGCAGGAAAAGCTCGGGCATCTCTTCACCCACCGCAACACCGAGCACTAGTCTGTCAGCCGACGACCCTTCGCACATGAATGCCTCGGCAACACCTGAGGCTTGGTCGTTCAACAATTGCCGCAGCTCATCGCGGTTTTTCGAGGGAAGCCCGTCCAGCGCGACCTTTGCCAGGGCAATATAGACGGCGCGCGTCCTCGGATTGGCACCGAGCAACGCCAGATGCTTGGCCACCGTCTCCACGTCTCCGCGAATGACCGGGCCACTAAATGATTTCGCCGGCCCGCGGCGGGCATAATTCGACAGCGTCTGGCGGATGATCGGCAGGCTCATTCGCCTCGCCCGCTCCCGCGATAGCCCCGCCCCGCGCGCCGCCTCTTCGATCGCAACTAGATACGCCACCAGCAGGGGCGAAGTCATCGTCGCCCACGCGTGATACGCCTGCTTGCGTTTCGCGAGAAGAGTGAACGCTTCCCCGCCCCAGTCGTCGACTATCCGTCGCGCCAATTTTGTCGCCGCCGCATCCCCTTCAAGCGCAAACGGCACTCCCGCAAGCGAAGGCCGCGAACCTTCGACGAACGTCATCAGCGGATGCACGGAAGCGACCGCGATTCCCGCCGTGCGCAATGCGCTCCAGTTCATCGCTCAGCAGTGCGCCGCTGGAATGAAAAGCATAGCGTGCGTGCGGGTGCGGGTCTCATGCCGTTCGGGATTTGGTTTTCTTCGTGAATCCCTCGCAACATTCAACACGGCCGCCACTTCCTCCGCTACCGCCCGGATGTTCCGATCGGGCACGCAAAGCCAGAGCAGCGTTGCATCCAGCGCCGCGCTTTCCATCGTGACGGCTTTCGCGCCCACCTTCCGCGCCAGCGCCCGCGCCCGCCGCATCGATTCCGGCCGCGAGCGCGCGATGATTTCCATAACCGGATAGCCTGCGGCGTGGAGCGCCGGAGCCATCGCCGACGCCAGCCCGCCCGCACCCACGATCGCGATTGTGCAGTCGCTCGTCCCGGCCCGCCGCTTTCCCCTTCCCAGTTCGCCTCACCCGCGCAGCATACCTTAATATTGCTGGCATGGCGAAATCGACAAAACCCCGGCAGTCAAAATCACGCTCATCAAAATCGGCAAAGGCGCACGTCGTGTCTTCCCGCGTCTCCTATGATGGCCCCGTCTTCCGCGTCACGACCGATGTGGTCGACGAGCCGGGCGGCATACGCACACGCCGCGACGTCATTCGTCACTCCGGCTCAATCGTCGTCCTCGCCGTCGACGACTCGCCCTCCGGGCCGCGCATCCTCCTCGAGCGTCAGTATCGCCATGCCGCGCAATCCATGATGTGGGAGTTACCCGCCGGGCGCATCGACGAAGGTGAGTCCCCCCTTGCCGCCGGTCGCCGCGAGTTACTTGAAGAGACCGGCTTTACCGCCCGCCAATGGAAAAAAATCATGCATTTCTATGTCAGCCCCGGGTTCCTCGATGAAACCATGACCATCTATCTTGCCCGCGGCCTCCGTGCGGGCGAGGCTCAGCCCGAAGCTGACGAGAAAATTTCAACCCGCTTCTTTTCCCTCTCCGAGGCCCGGCGAATGGCGCTGAATGGCCGTATTCGCGACGCCAAAACCATCTCCGGAATCTTCTGGCTCGTGGAACACTGATGCCTCTATCATCCCCTGCCGTCGGGGCGCGATCAGGGGCTTCGTCCGTCCGCTCGCTCTGCAAAACTCTCAAGCTTCCCTTTTAGTCCGCGTCTGGAAGTCCGCACTTCCTTGTGTGATGTCCATCCTTGACACGCATTCCTGTCCGTCTCACAATTGCCGCACATTTTGCGAAGTCCGGACTTTAAAACACGCGGTGGATCTAGGAGAGAAGCAAGTGGAAAGACTAAAAGGTACGGTCAAGTGGTTTAACAACGCCAAAGGTTACGGCTTTCTCGGGCGCGATGATGGCCCAGATGTTTTTATCCACTACAGCGCTATTACCAGCGAAGGTTATAAGAGCCTGCAGGAGGGCGATAAAGTCGAATTCGAAATCGTCCAAGGGCAAAAAGGCCCGCAAGCCGCCAACGTAACCAAAACTGCCTGACCCGGTTCCTCCCCGGGATGACAGATAGCCTCATCCAAAAACCGCTAAGGGGATACCTTCGGCCAAAAGCCGCCGAGGAAGAAGTTCTCCAACCGCTGGATTCTTGTACTATGTTTCACAAGCCATCTGCGTGCCGGATACTCCGTCGCGAGGCTGGCTGTGTCTTCCCTGATCGCATGCGGCAAATCCTGCCAACCCATCGAGCGAAATTCGCGCGCCGAGGCGAATCGGGCTTCATCATTACACTGGTCGCCGTCTTCCTGCTGTTCGTGGTGGGAGCCATGGCCGCTCTCTCGATCGACATCGCGAGTTTCTATACCGCCCGCAGCGAAGCCCAGATCGCAGCCGACGCCGCCGCCTCTCGCCGGAGCACGCGCCCTGGCAAATTCGGGACTGACCTCCGATCCGACCGCATGCGACCGATGGCCTCTGGCTCCAGCCTAAACCCTCTGCCAAAACGTCGGCGCGGCGGTAGGAGGAGCAAACCAGGTCGGCGGACAGAGCGTCGCCGGACACATTACCGTCTCCTGCTCCAACCCCCAGGCGGGCAATCCCATCGTCAAAGCGCAGGTGCAGCGTCACTGCGCCGGCATTTTTCGCGCGCATTTGGGGAACCACGCAGGTATCGATCACCGCCTCCGCCACCGCCGAAGCCTACAATCCTTCCCTCGCGCCACCAGCACTTGAGCCCCCCGCAAGCCCTTCCCGTCGCGCTCAGTTGCGTTAAACCCTGGCTGATTACCGAACATCGATCCCACGCAGCCTCTGGCAATCCGATCTTCACTACGAGCACGGGAGCGATCTCCGCCACCGACATGCTCGGCCAGCAACTACCAGGATTGCTCGTCAACTGCTACGGGCGGCGATTGCACTTGCTCGTCAACGGCGCCCCCGCAGCGTGGAGTTACTATCCCGGCGACACCAGTTCCACCGGCGAGTTCGCCGCGCCCCCCAGCACTTCGGTCTCATGCAGTCCCGCCACCACGAATTTCACCTCCACCGACTATCAACTCGCCATTGCCGGATGTGTCCAGACTCCTATCTGCTGCAACCAAAAAGCCGTTCACATCGATCTCAGCACCTATTCGCAACGCGACCCTGAGACGCAAGCCGCGGTCAGCTGTCTTTCCCACTCCGCCGCGAACGCCGGAGACACAATTGACACCGACACCTTTCCGGCAGGTCCATTTGAGTTTCTTGTCGGCAACGACAATCCGCTCGTGGCGGCCGGCCTCACTGCCGGTAGTGACGCGGTCGTGAGCGACTCCCTGGTCACCGTTCCGATTTTTGACAACACTACCTACACTGTCGGCAACACCGACCGTGGACCTCGTCGGCTTCGTCCAGCTCTTCGTGAATCCAGATGGCTTAGCGACGCCAGCCGGCGGCCCCATCTCCACCGTCGTCAATCTGGTCGGCTGCGCCACCACTGCGTCGGGCACCCCCATCTACGGCAATGGCGCCACCGCCGTCCCCGTCCGCCTGATCACGCCCCCCTAACGTAACCCCGACTCGCACCCAACTTTACACGTCAGGGAAACATCGCCCCGGTAGAATGACCGTATAGCCGGTGGGGCTCGACCCCGCCCAGGTAAACCGAAAGCAGAATGACGAGCATCAACAAACGCCAGATCATCAAGAACGTAGGCTCTACCTGGTTTTCCCTGGGCTGCGACGTACTCGTCGGCCTCTTCCTTTCGCCCATCATCCTGCACTGGCTCGGCGACGCCGCCTTCGGCATTTGGGTCCTCATCTTCTCTATTACCGGCTACTACGGCCTCTTCGACCTCGGCATCCGCTCCTCGGTCGTCCGCTACGTCTCCAAGTTCACCGCCACCGACAGCGTCGAAGATCTGGCCAAGATCGTCAACACTGCGCTCTTCACCTACAGCTGCCTCGGCGCCGCCAGCCTCGTCCTTACCGGCATTCTCTCCTTCTACGTCGATCACATCTTCAAAATTCCGCCCGAACTTCATTCCGAAGCCCGCTGGCTCCTCGTCATCGTCGGCGTTGCTGTCGGAATCGGCTTTCCCATGGGCGTGGTTGGCGGATACCTCGATGGCCTCCAGCGCTTCTACGTCAACAACTGGGCCAACGTCACCGGCGACTTCCTGCGCCTTGTCCTGATCCTCTACGCCATCCATCATCAGCGTGGACTCCTCACCATCGCGGCCATCACCGTAGGCGCGCCTCTCTTCACCTCGATCATGCGCTCCTTCGTCGCCTACAACATCCGCCCTGTCCCCATCGGCTTCAGGTACGTCAACCGCAAAACCCTCCGCACCATCGTCAACTACAGCAGCGTCACGCTCCTCATCATGGTTGCGACCCAGCTCAAGTTCAAAAGCGACAATGTGGTCATCGCCACCATGATTTCGGCCTCCGCCGTCACCTACTTCAGCATCGGCGCCCGCATCGTCGCCTATGCGCAGCAGGTAGTCATGGCGCTCGCTCAGAACTTCCTCCCCATCGCCAGCCAATCCGAAGCCACCGGCAACATGGACCGCCTGCGCAAAGTCTTCGTAGCCGGCAATCGTTTCTGCGCCTTCACCGCACTGCCCATCACCTCGGTTCTGATCGTGCTCGGCAAGTCGGTCATCGAAGTCTGGGTCGGCAAAAAATATGTTCCGATCAGCTATCCCATCCTCGTCATCCTGATCATCTCCGCCACGCTGATGTGGTGCCAGGCAGCCTCCGGCCGTGTTCTGTTCGGAATCAGCAAGCACCGCACCTGGGCCTTCGTCACGCTGGGGGAAGGTATCGTCAACCTTCTGCTCAGCATCACGCTCGTGCATGTACTTCCAGCGCGCTGGCCACGGCCCTTACTACGGAATCTACGGCGACGCCCTCGGCACCGCTATTCCCCTTTTCTGCCACCATGACGCATGTTCATGCCCTGGCACCTGTGTCGCCAGCTGGGCATTCGCATGAGCGCTTATCTTCGCGAGGCCTACACGCTACCCGTAGTAATAACCACGCCATTAGTGGCCGCCCTGCTTCTGATGCGGCGCTGGTATCATCCCCATAACTACAAGGGACTGATACTCCAGATGGCGATTGGCGGCGTAGTGTACGGATTGGGGGCGCTCTGGGTTTTCCTCACCAAGCGAGCATTCAAAGTAGGAGACTTGGCGCTGCTCGAAGAATCCGGGCAAGAAACAAACGGAATGGGCGCCCCAGCCCGAACTGCGGTGGAAGCCTACCAGGAAGACGTCTAGTTCCCACCTGTCCAGCCGAGGGAAGCTCGGCAGCTCTGGATTTGATTACACTAAACACCGAGGCGACGTTTCGGCTCCGCGGTGGCATCCTACTGTCTATCCCGTAGGTACAATTACCCAGATCGCGCGGCGGTACCGGCCTGGGGAGGTTCGTCCAGTCCGTTCCTGAAAATCTGGTTCTTGAACTCTTAGTTTGTGGGAATTAGGAGATGTCGATGATTCGGCTGAAGGATATGCTTCGGTTCCGTTTTGGAATTTTCGGATTGTTATTGGCAGCTGGGATTCTTAGCGGTTGTGGTGGGATCGGCGGAAATGGAGGGGGATCGGGCGGGGGATGGAATCTCTCGATGACGCGTACGGGCAGTTTTTCGCCAGGCGGAACCGGCGAGTACCAGATCACCGCCAACAACGGCAGCACGAGCACGACCAGCGGAACGGTCACTGTAAGCGACTCCCTGCCGAGCGTGTTCACCGCCTCCAACGTCAGCGGAAGCGGATGGACTTGCAATCTCAACCCGGTTTCCTGCACGCGCTCCGATGCACTCCCGGCCGGGCGGGAGCTATCCGGCCATTACGCTCATCGTGAAAGTCGCGCAGAGCGCTTCTGGGACCGTAACCAATCAGGCGACGGTATCCGGCGGCGGTCCGTCGAGCGGATCAGCATCGACGCAGACGCCCATTGGCTCGGGAAATGGCTCGAAGATTCAACACGTCGTCATTATTTTCCAGGAAAACCGGAGTACCGATAACCTGTTTCACGATCCCACGCTGATTCAGCGGGGCGCGGACATTGCGAGTACCGGCTATGCGGGCAATACCAAGATCACTCTGACCCCCGTGCCGCTGGTAACGGATTACGACTTGGGCCACGGCCACAACGCATTCCTTGAAACTTGTGACTGGAACGGAAGCGAATGCATTATGGATGGCGCAAACCAGGATGGTTGCTCCCCTCCCGGAAATTGTCCCGCAAATCCGGAGTACCAGTATGTGCAAGCGGCGGACGTGCAGCCGTATTACACGATGGCGGAGACGTATGCCTTCGGAGATCGGATGTTCCAGACCAACCAAGGGCCGAGTTTTCCCGCCCATCAGTACATTCTTTCGGGGACATCTGCGGTCTGCGTGCCTGGAGCAAGTTGTCCCAGCGGGACCACGAGTTCCTACTTCGTATCTGGTAATCCCGCGGATGACCAGCGAGCCGATGGCACCGCCGGCGCGGGATGCCTGAATCCTCCGGGCGCCCAAGTTAATCTTCTGGATACAAGCCAACCTTTCCCCAACAAAACCGAGATTTCGTTTGGCGGCGCTGAGTGCTTTGAGCATCCCACGCTGACCGACGTCCTCGATGCAAATGGGCTGACCTGGAAATATTACGCAGGAGAAGATGGTTCCATCTGGACTGCGCCAAACGCGATCCAGCACATGTGCGAACCTAAAGGGAACCCGAATCAGCTCGTATGCAGCCAGAATCCGGATTGGACCGGGCCCGATCCCAAGGTCGTCATTGAAGGAGTCGGAGCGCAAGTCATCACCGACATCCAGAACTGCGAACTGCCCTCGGTCACATGGGTGATTCCGGACGGCGGCGCTTCCGACCACGCCGGCACAAACACAGGACTCGGGCCGTCCTGGGTGGCTTCGATCGTGAACCAGATTGGCATGAATGCCCCCTGTCCAGGCACGGGCGAGAGCTATTGGAGCGATACCGCAATTATCGTGACCTGGGACGACTGGGGAGGCTGGTACGATCACGTGCAACCGCCTCTGCACAACTCCGGCCCGAATGCGAACTCATACGAATACGGCTTCCGCGTGCCGATCATTGTGATTTCGCCCTACGCGAAGCCGGCTTACATTTCGCACCAGTCCAACGATTTCGGCAGCATCCTGAAGTTCATCGAGGAGACATTTTCTCTGCCGGAGGTCAATCCGTCGGTAGGGTATGCGGATTCCTACGCGCTGGGAGACTTATCGGATTTCTTCGACTTCACCCAGACACCGCTTACATTCCAGCAAATTCCGACAGACTACGACCGGCAATATTTCGTGACACGGACGGGAAAGCCGACGCCGCCGGATAATGATTAGCAGGGCGGCTTCCCTACTCAGTGCTTGTTGATACGCTTCCCCGCATCCCGCGCCCTGTCGCCATTCCGGGGGATTGACAAATAGAAGCTGTCCCACTATCCTTGAAGCAAGCTCCTGGGGTTCCTGAAATGTAGTCGCTGAAAACTGGCTTGCAATTTGGAGCCAGTCCTTCCCGGAAAACTGTTTTCCTTTCGTCAGGCGCATAGGGAGAGTTCTGTTTTCTCAGCTAGTGCTTTTGGTCGACTACGTTTGGAGTTTCTTTCGGGCCATTACTTCTTCGGGGTTTCCGGGTTCTCGATCGCCGCATGAAATTTTGGGCCAGCGGACTTGGGTTGGAGATGGATTTGCTCCTAATCGAAGTATCGGACCCATTTGAGTGGGGCAATGTTTCAGCCGATATCTGCAAGTGATAGATAGCTCTGCAAAATCGGAGGATCATGTGGGGTCGGGTAAGCGACATTTGGAAAGACTTTGGCGACTTGAGGAAAGCTCACGTATGAAAAAGATTGCATGCCTGGTCGGTTGGGTGATGTTAGCGGCTAGCCTAAGCGCTGCGCTCACCTCGACCACGACTACAATTTCGTCTGCACTGAACCCGTCGACCTATGGCCAATCCGTAACCTTTACCGCAACCGTGACTTCCAGCCAGGGTGCGCCTCCAGACGGCGAGACAGTTACCTTCCTGCAAGGCGCGACGCAATTGGGAACCAGCTCCCTCAGCGGCGGGTCGGCTACATTTACGACCTCTTCCTTAACCGGCGGGACAGACCAGATCAAAGCATCCTACGGCGGCGATTCGATTTTTGGCGGCAGCAAGTCGAGACCGGTCGCGCAGGTCGGTAAGTCTGGCACCCACAACAACAACTCTGACTTCATCGCCAAATCCGGCACCCTCCGGCCAGACCGTCGTTCTCACGGCGAGCGTCACCGGACAGGTCGGCGGAACGGCTATTGCCGGCAACGTCGCTTTCTATAGCGGGAGCAAGAAGCTGGGAAGCGGAACGCTGAACGGAGGGGTAGCAACTTTCAAGACAGCGAAGCTGGGAGTGGGCACCGATTCCATCACGGCCATCTACAACGGCAACAAGATATACGCCGCCAGCAATTCGAACGTCGTCAACCAGGTCGTAGGCAATGGACAATTCATCGACTCAACGATGATGTGGAATGGCATCACGCGTTACTACGAAGTGTACGTGCCGGTAACGGTAGCACCCAATCCGGCCATGCTGATCATGCTGCACGGCACGCAAAACAAGCCCGATCCCCAGCAGATCATCACCCTGAACTGGGGCTGGCAGAATATCGCGGATGCGAACGGCTTCATTCTCGTGAAGCCGGCTTCCACCTACAACTCGAAGTCCGGGCAATGGAACTGGGACGCATATTACATGGACTCCGCATTTCTGCAGCCGCCGGACGATCCCGGATTCCTGCGGCAACTGATCGTCACCCTGACCTCGCAATATAACGTCAATCCGAACCAGGTTTACGTGGCCGGATTCTCCTCGGGCGCGCAGATGGCGCACCGGGTCGCGGTGGAGTTATCAGACCTCGTCGCCGCAGTGGTCATCGGCTCGGGAACGATTGTGGGCCAGCTCGATCCGCCCGCCGATTACGATGCCGGGACCAGCACTTTCGCCGGTTTCCATCCAGGAATGGCATGGAACCGCGGACGGTACGATCCCGCCGTGTAACAATGGAACAACGGGATATTCGGGAGTCGAGTTTTATCTGGCCACGGTGGACGATTCGTTCAACTACTGGACGCAACAGAATGGCTGCACTTCATTCCAGAATCAACAGCCTCTGTGCAAGAACTCCGCCCCGAACCAAAGCACGACCGGTAACGATGCGAGCTCGTGCGTGAGCAACACCGAAGTGCAGTTCATTTGGGAAGAGGGGTTGGGACACGCCTGGGTAAACTCGTCGGACGCGGTCCGAGTGGCAGTTTTTGCAGGCGCACCCGAAACAGTAATCGGATAGGTCTTTTTTTGAATACCCATCCTGAATGTCGTAACCCGACGCGACGTTCAGGATGCGTCATCTTCAACCTTTGAAGCGATGCCTCGTGTGGGGACCGACCGAGGTAACGCATCCGGCTGGCAAAACGCTTGACGGCTGCGGATACAGGTCCAAGAATTGAATCGGGAGTTGGGCTAATCCATTATGGGCGTTGACCAGGCGGCAGACACGGGCGAGCTGATGAAGCAGCTCACCACCTATATTTCAGAAAAAGTGATGAAGGGCAAAGGCGCGGCGATCAATGAAGATACGCCGCTGGTTTCTTCCGGGCTGATCGATTCCTTCGCCATGATTGAGATTTTTCTCGAACTCCAGAAGATTGCGGGAAAGAAAGTCCCTGCCAGTAAGGTCCAGGCCAAGGACATGGACACGGTGCGGTCAATGTTCGCCATGGCCGAGAAGTTCGGCAAACCGGCAAAAAGCTGAGAACACTGTCGATGGCAGAGGTAAGATTGCAGAAGTAAACCCAATGATCGAGACCCAGTCAAAGGATCAGGTTCTGACTCGCTCCGCCCGCTCCAAAGCCCCCGTTTTTGTTCTAGGCTCGCATCGATCCGGCACCAAGCTGCTTTACTACTCGTTGCTGTCCGCCGGCGGATTCGCCGTTTTTCCCGAAGAGAGCGCCGTATATACCGTGCTGGGGCGGCACTTTGGCAACCTCGCGAACCGCGCCAACCGCCGCAAGATGCTCGACGCTTACACCAACAGCGCCATGTTCATGGTGACCGGGCTCGATCCCAAAAGCGTTTGAAGAACGCATCATGGAAGAGTGCCGCAATCCCGGCGACTTGCTGCGCATTCAAATGGAGATGATGGCTGAGAAACAGGGCGCGCAGCGCTGGGCGGAGTCGACTCCGAAACATCTGCTCTCGCTGCCGATGATCAAGCGCGAGATTCCCAATGCGCTCGTGATTCATACCATTCGCGACGGGCGAGACGCGACCGCTTCACTCTATAAATCGAATCGCTATCGTCCGCTGCCGTTCGATAAGAAGCGCGCGCACCTGGCCTGCGCGATGTTCTGGCAGTTGCTGGTCGGCAAGGGCCGCGAGTATGGCCGCGCGATGGGCCCCGATTATATGGAAGTGCACTATGAAGACATGGTGCAGAATCCGCGGGAGACGCTGGCGAAGGTTGGTAAATTTATCGACCAGGATCTGGATTACGACCACATTCAGCGGGTCGGCCTCGGGTCGGTGCAGAGTCCGAATTCGTCATTCAAGGGAAATAGCAGCGAGGCTGGAGCGAGCAAGATGGGGCGGTGGAAGCGGGTTTTCACGCCGCAGCAGGCGCGCGAAGTGGAGTGGTGCATCGCCGATTTGCTCGAGGAAACGGGATACACGCTGGAAACGCCGCGGGCAGAACTACGGGCTGGGCTCGATGCGCGACTTGATGGACGTTTATTATCCGTTTTACTTGAAGGCAAGATATTGGCTGAAGTGGAACACCCCGTTTGCGCGCCTCGAAGACCGCAAAGGAATGACGGTGGCGCCGATGTCGAGCGACGCGCCGGGGGCAGAGTCAGAAGTCAGAAGTAACGCGAGTGAGAAGTATAAACCTCTGTGAGAGGTCTGATTCACTTCTCAATTTCACCTGCAATTTCTTTAATCTTTCCAGTTCTTCAGCATCTCGGTAATTTTCCCGCGGTCGATCTTGCCGTTCACGTTCAGCGGCATTTGCTCGAAATGGTAGATGCGCGTGGGAACCATGTAACGCGGCAGACGCGCCAGGCACGCTTTGATAATTTCGGAATCGCGCGCGGGATCTGCGCCGGACACGACTCCTACGATTCCCGATGCTGATCCTTCCGACAGCGGCCAAGGGATGGCCACCGCCAGTTCGGTCTTCGAAGCTTCGCGCAGCACTAAGTCGATCTCCTGTAATTCCACGCGATAGCCGCTGATTTTGACCTGGAAGTCGCGGCGGCCGAGATAGTAAGCGCAGCCGCGGTCGTCCATGCGCACCAGGTCGCCGGTGCGATACCAGATCTGGTCGCCGGTGTGCGGCAACTTCACAAAACTCTTTGCGGTTTTTTCGGGATCGTTAAGATATCCGCGCGTAACCTGCGAGCCGCCGAGGCAAAGCTCTCCGCTTTCGCCGGTGGGAACGAGTTCGCGATTGTCATTCACCGCGCAGATCTGCTGGCCGTCGAAGGGCCAGCCGATGGGGACGAGTCCGCTGACGCACTCGCGCGGCGAGGTCTGCGAATTCCAGCGATACCAGGTAATGGCAATCGTCGCTTCGGTGGGGCCGTAGAGATTTTCGACGATCGAATTGTTGGCGGCTTGCTGCCACGCTTCAGCCAGGGAGGCGGAGAGTGCCTCGCCGCAGAAGAGGCTCCAGCGAAGAGTGGGAAACGCCCCGGGCGTGAGCAGTCCGACCTTCGACGCGAACATAGCAACCGATGGCACCGAGAACCAGCAGGTGAGTTCTTTCTCGTCGACCAGCGTAGCCGGAGTGAGCGTCTGCTCGGAGTATGGGACCAGCGTCGCCCCCGCGTCCCAGCAGACAAAGAGATCGTGCACGCTGAGGTCGAAGGTAAGATCGAAGTTCTGCGAACAGCGGTCTTCAGGACGGAAACCGAAACGCTTCTTCGCATACTCCATGTAGGCGCAAGCGTTCGATTGGCTCACCGCAACTCCCTTTGGAACGCCGGTGCTGCCGGAGGTGAAGAGGAGATAGGCAGTCGCGTCGGGGCTGGGACTCGGCTCGACTGGATCGGCTATTCTCTTCAGCTCAGCGGCCGTGATGACGCGATGCCTGGTGCTGCTAGGAGACCAGTCCGGATCGGGGATGATGATGGTCAGCGGCTCGATTTCTCCTTTGTCGAATAGCGGAAGAAGCTGTTCGAGGAGGGCCGCGCACTCCTGCCCGACGATCAGTGTGCGGCAGCCTGACGCTTTCAGCATGACCAGTGTGCGGTCGAGGGGAAACTTGGGGTTGAGCGGACAGTAGCCGCGGCCGCTAGCCAGGATTCCGAGGATGCCGCCATAAGCTGCCACGCTGCGGCTGGCGAGAAGCGCTACTACCTCTTCTTCGGCAGCAAGAGTTTGGTTAAGACAAGCCGTGATTTTTCCCGCGTAGTTCCAGAGTTGCTCGTAGGTGAAGACATCATCGCCGAGTTCGAGAGCGGGGCGGGCCGGCGTGGTCTTTGCGAAATCGAGGAAACCGCTGACCAAACTTCTGGAATTTTTCGATAGACCCATTAGTCACCTTAATGCTGGATGCGAACTCAACATCTCTTGATAGTCGCGGATGCACGGCAGCCGACGCGCCGGCGTTATGGTTTTGCCTTCGGAGCGCTCGCGGCCTTTTGCAGAATCTCAAAAAGATGATCCGCTACGATCTGATTGCCTTCCGGCTTTAGGTGCGAGATGCCGACATACATCGAGTCTTTTTCTTTGTCGAGCAGGTCGGCCAAATCGATCAGATCCGCGCGGTTCATTTCGCGAGCCCGGTCATAGGTCGCTTTGTAGATCACGCCCAGATCCGGGAACTGGTGATATTCCGACGCCAGCACCTGCTGCTCATACGAAGTCAGTTCCTTGTGGCCCACCGCCATGTTCGGATACCAGGCAAACACCGGACGGAAGTTGTACTGCTTCGCCAGCAGATTCACGATGTCCATGTTCTGGAAATAGTTTTCGACGATTGCTTTGGAGGCGGCTTCGACATCGATAATCGGGCTGGCTTTCTTTTTCTCCTTCGGTTTCGGCTCGACTTTTCCGCCCATCATTTGTCAGAAAGCGCGCAGTATTCGTCTGCTTGAAGTAGCCGAAGCCCGCTCTTTCGTATGCTCCCCAGTTGTCGAGAAAATTCTTGAATGAAAGATAGTTGCTGTGCACGTCAACCAGGCCGCTCTGGTAGGCGATGAAGGCTTCCGTTCCGCCGTCGTAGAACAAGACTTCGTCGGGCTTGCGTTTGGCGTGCTTCAGCTCTTCGATCAGCGCGATGACTTCCTGCGTGTTGGCGTAGCCCTTCTCCGCGTAATTGACGACGCAGGCGGGATGTCCAGCCTTTTCGTAGTCGGCGGCGATGTAGGACGGGATGGTATCGGCGTCGGGCGCGCCCGCTCCCCACATGACCGAATCACCGAACAGCCAGATGGTGGTCGCCGCCGGGTCGTCGCAGTGCGAGTGCAGCGTGCGGCGGATACCGTCCTGATCGATCGAGATGAACTGGCCGTCATACGGCTTCCGGCGCCACAGGACCCATGGGTGATAGGTCACTTTGTTGGCCTGCTTGAATTCCTTCCAGTACTGCCGCTCGGTCGGGGCTTTCGTTTTGCTGGATCTCCAGCTTCGCGGCCAATTCCAGAGCGTTCACGTTGGGGTGAACGCGCAGATAAGCGTAGAACTCGGTGGCCACCAGGATAAGCAAAGCGATGGTCACGGCAACGCAGAGGCGGACGACGAAACGCTTCAGGAGCGGTCCATATGAAGTCGGTGCGACGGTGCTTGGCTCTGCGGTGGTCTCGGTTACGGGCACTCTTCTCCTCAGCTTTCGGCCTTAGCTTTGTGCAATGGTTGAAATGCTAGCATAGCGGATTTTTGTTAAAAATCTGTGTTACCGGCGGATTGAGAGTCATGAGTCCAGGACACCTTGCGGCGGGCGAGAATACCCACCGCCACAGCTAGTGTAACTGGCGTGAATGACCGTGGTCGCAATGCGGTCCCGGCGCTAAAACAGCGCGTACATGACCGGCCCGGTTTCGGCGTGCCCAGGCTGGAACATTACGCTTAGAAAGAGCGCCGCTATTACCACGATGGGCGTGATCCAGACCCAGCGCTCGGTGGCGATGAGTCCAACGAAACCTGTGAGCCAGCCACCCCTGCCCTTCCTGTGCGCGCTCGGCTAACCGATCCAAAAGAATGCTGCCACCAAGTACCGCGAAATAGCCAACGCTCGCGACCATGGTCATCAGGCAGAAGCTATGGTCCAGTGTGATGTGACGATAGCTGCGAAGCGACGCGACGGCTTTCAACATGTGCATTGCCTGGGGAACGTTTCTCGCGTTGAAGAAGATGTAGCCGATGCAGACTGCCGAGAACGTGATGGCCCATGAGATCAGGCTTGGAATCAGGCCGGTCCATTCAAAGCCGACTCGTTTGCGGAACTCCTGCCATTGACGATGAAAGACCATCAGCAGTCCGTGATAGACGCCCCACATCATGTAGAGAACAGCTCCCGCCATGCCAGAGTCCGAACACGAACATCGAGATCACCAGCGACAGGTTGCGCCACCAGGCTTCGCGGCGAGCCGTGGCTAACGGCAGAAACAGGAAATCGCGAATCCAGAAGGACAGCGACATGTGCCAGCGCGTCCAGAAGATCGACGGCGTGGTCGACAGATACGGCCGGTCGAAATTTTCCTGCAACTGGATGCCGAACAGGCGCGAGGCGCCGATCATCAGATGCGTCCAGCCGCAGAAGCTGAAATAGAGCTGAAAGGCATAGCCAAGAATCATGAACCAGACGTCGGCTCCGCTGACCCGCGCGGTCGTGTTGTCAAAGACGGCGTCCACGCCCGCGCCGCTGTGCAGGCCTCCGGCCATGAGCATGCCCAAGCCCGGCCATGAGAATACCGATGGCCACCCTGCCGGATCCCGACGCTGAGGTCTTCTTCATTCACCGACCACTCCTGCCGGAATTGCGGCAGCAAGCTCGACATTCGGCAGATCGGCCCCTGAATCACCGTCGGCCAGAACGACATGAAGAGGCAGAACTCGATCAGCGTCGGGTCAAGGTCTTCTTCGCGATAGATTTCGAGCAGATAGCTCAGAGCTTCGAAGGTCCAGAAAGAAACGCCGATTGGGAAAATGATGCGCTTCAAAGCCGCGAACGGAGAGCCCGACGATGCGGCAGCGCCAAGCAGCGGCAGATACTTGAATGTGCAGAGGAGCGCGAGATTGGCGAGAAGGCCGACCCAGAGACGCCCCGCCGTGATTTTCTTCTTCAGCCATTCGCCCAAGCCGTAGTTCATTAGCGAACTGAAGATGAGAATGCCGATCAGCCATCCGCCCCAACTGAAGTAAAAAATCCAACTGGCGATGAGATACAAAACTTGTCGGCTCTTGACGGAGCGGATACGCATGGCGATGAGCCACACAATCAGCACGCCGACGCTGTAGATGAGAAGTTGTTTGATCATTCGTAGGTGCCGCGTATGTGCTGCGAATTAGCCAGGAAATTTGGAGTAGCTTCATGCTCTCGCGGCGACCGGGCATTGTCAACGGTCGGCGGCGTCGATGTCGAGTCGCCGGAGAACGGGAAAGTTTGCGATCAAACGGCAAAAGTCAGCGAGACGCACAATGGTCGTGGCCTCGCGACAACCGAGCGGCAAGATGCGCCAAAGATGGGCGCAAGATGTGCAAAGGATTGCGGCCCACACCTTCGTGGGATTGCCGCCGCCCCCTCCAAAGCGATATAAACCCTTATAAATCCGTTGTTCATCACTTTTCTGCCCAGGTTCGACCCGGCCCACGACGTGCTTTTTCCCATCTAAGCGGACGAGTGGTGATTTTGTGGGAGGCATACGAATGCCCAGCTGTTCTGTAGTAATACCTGAGACCATGAGCGCTCATAAGAGCTATGAGCGCACTTGCCTGTCTCTCTCCCGGTGTGTCGGGACTTCCGCATTAGTGATTGCTTGCGCTCTGGCGATGGCTGGCTCGGTATTTGCCCAATCATCATTTCTAACCAGCCGGGGCGACAACACCCGCTCTGCCTCCGATACGAACGAAACTCTGCTGACGCCCGCCAACGTGAACAAGAATAACTTTGGCCACTTGTTCAGCGTACCCGTGGACTACCAGGTGTTGGCCCAGCCTCTTTACGTGCCGGGCGTGACCATCAATGCCGGCCCCTACGCTGGCACGGTGCATAACGTGATCTACGTGGCCACGCAAATGGACTCCCTCTATGCGTTCGACGCCGACAACGGTACCCAGCTTTGGTATCAGAGCGAAATCGTTCCCGGAGGCGTACCGGCGAGCGGAAAGTATCTGCCTTGTAGCAGCACCGGCGGCTTCGCCTATGAGGGCATTGTTGGAACGCCGGTGATCGATCCGAACGCCGGCCCCGGAACCATGTATCTAGTTGCGAAAAGCGTTTTCAACGGCACAGTCGTCCACTACCTTCACGCCGTTGACATCACTACCGGACTCGATCTGGTTGCGCCCGTTCAACTCGCGGCCACCAGTATCAGCATCAAGGGAACGGTCAAGAACTTTAACAGCTTGCATCAGAAGAACCGTCCTGGCCTCTTGCTTCTTAATGGCACCCTTTACATGGGCTTTGGCTCGAACGGATGTAATGACAGCAATACCGGCTGGGTGCTGGCCTACGACGCTGCGCCGAGCGACTCGAATTACCTCCAGCAGGTGGGCGCGTTTGACACTTCGCCCGACATCGGGCTCACTTCAATCTGGCAAACAGGTGCCGGCCTGGCAGCCGACGAGGCTGGGAACATTTTCGTTGCAACCGCGGAGAGCTCGAATTACGACGTGCCAAACGGGGGACAAAGTTACTCGGACAGCGTTCTGAAGCTGACCCCTCCACCGTGGTCGCCGCAGAGACCAGTCCGGGCCGAACCCGCAACCCAACCAGTATTTCACCCCTGCGGATGTGGCATACCTTAACAGTCACGACCAGGACGTCAGTTCGGTCGGCCCGCTTATTCTGCCCGATCAGTCTCCCGGTCCGCCGACCTGTTCTCAAAGCCCTTGTCATGAGGTGATCGCGAGCGGCAAGAATAAAGAAGTGTATGTGCTCGATCGCGACAACATGGGGGGATATTGGTCGAATCCCGGGTGCCTCCCACCCGCTGTGTGCGATCCTCAGATCCTCCAGGAACTCGCGCTGACCGGCGGTTCGGGGGAACTGATGGCCTCTCCGGCGTACTGGAACAGCACGGTGTACTTCGCGCCGGACGGCGCGCCTATACAGGCCTTCCAGGTAACGGGTGGGTCAACACCGCTTGTGCCTTTAGTGCAAACCTCGAAAAAATATGTGGGAGCGCACGCGCCATCGGTTTCGTCAAACGGAAACACGAACGGAATTCTGTGGATTCTGAGCGGCAACAATCTGGACGCCTTTGACGCCGTTTCTCTGAACCTCCTCTACTCTTCCAGCCAGGCCGGCACGCGCGACAAGTTTCCCAAACTCGCCCATTTTGCGACCCAGACCATCGCCAACGGGAAAGTCTACGTGGCCACGCAAAGCACGCTGGAAGTGTTCGGCTTGTTTCATATTATGAGCGTGACCGGCGGCAACAATCAGACCGCGCAGGTTCTGAATACTCTGCCCCAGCCGATCCAGATTTCGACTACGGACCCCTATAACGGTCAGCCAATCTCCGGCGTTACCATCACCTTCAGCGATGGCAACAAGGGTGGCATGTTCAGTCAAACGATGGTGACCACCGATGCGAACGGCAACGCCAGCACGACTTATACGTTTCCCAAGAAATCGGGCGTCATATACGCTGACGGCTTCAGCAACCAATTTCGGCAGCGTAACCGCCACCGAGACTGCAACCCCCGCCGCTGCCACGAGCTTGATTACCTACTCTGGAGCGAGACAAACCGGCGCCGCCGGAACGGTATTGCCCAACGCTCTGTCCGTGCAGGCAAACGACGCTTACAACAACCCGGTGCCGGGCATCACAGTGAACTTCTCCTCCAATCAGGGAGGCGTCACTAACCCCGCCGTCGACGACAACCAACAACAGCGGTCTGGCGTCGACATCTTTCCAACTGCCAACGATCGTGGCGAAGATTACGGTTACGGCAAGTACCGCCAGGACTGAAGAATGCAACCCTCGTCGAGTTTTCAGTGGCGGGGCCAGCGGCTTCGATTACGGTTGTGGATGGGAACGGCCAATCGGCGCCGGCCGGATCCACCCTGCCCGATCCTCTCACTGTATTGGTCACCGATCAGTACGGAAATCCGGTCTCCGGAGCATCCGTGATGTTCGACGACGGCGGGGCGGGAGGGATGTTCCTCGGGGCCAATCCCGGAACGACCGGCAACAACGGGACGTTCAGTGAGCCTTATATGCTGCCTCCGGTCGAAGGCACGGTCACGATCACCGCAAGGGTGCCGGGTGTGTCGACGCCCGCGGTCTTCACGGAGACCGCGGACTAAAGCTCCGGATTCGCGGTTCGCAGGGCAACCTGCGAACCTTGGTTTCGCGTTCGTTGCTTCATTGCGCCCTCGTTGTCAATTGGGTTCCTCTACCCGATTTGGGCCATAGATCGACAATCATGGCCCGCCATAAACTATAGATGCGTAGACCCTCCCAGGAAAGTCCTGCGGTCGACGAAGCCCCAGAGTGCCTCCCGATTTGGGAGTGACTTTGGATTTTCTTTCATTAGTTTGAACTGCTATTGTGCGCAGCCTTGTAGTAGGATCATTTCGTTCACTTCGTCAAACTAACTGACTTTCCTGTGGTTAATGTGGTCTCCTTTGGAAGATACGCGGTCTTTTCGCGTCTCTTTGAAATGAAGGCCAAAGTCCGCCTGCGCAGGAGCATTTCTTTGGAAGACCGTGCGATCTCTAACGCGCCCCGCAGAAGACGAACCTGGTACCGCCGTCGCCTGCGGCGGCGCGCATCCTGGCTGCGGCGATTCTCGTAACCGTCATAGGTGGCGGTCTGCGCACTCAATCTGGTTCGAATCCTTTCGCAACCCGCCCGGCGGCTTCGGGTTGGGCATCCGCAGATTTGCGCGCGGCCCGGGCCTTCCTCAATGACGAACTCGGCTTCATTCCCCTGCATGGCCACAAACATCCAAAATACATTGCTCGAATTCCCGGTGTTTATCCCTACTCGGTCGTACCCGGAGGGATTCGGGATGTTGCCGCTCTGCGCGAAGTGGCCGCGAACGATAGGGCGGTGGCCCGGCACTTTTCCAACTTCGACTTCAAAAATGCGCGGCTCGAACGTCTCCGTGAGCCCCGCGAAGTCTACGTCTCGTACCGCATCCGCGACACGATTTTCTGGACGCGCAAAAAGATTCGTCTCCCCGCCGGCGAACTGCTTTTGACCGACGGAAAGATCGCGGCACGCGCGAAATGCGGAAACCAGATTTCCGACGCCGCCAAGCCCGAAGTCTCTGACGAAGAACCCGCCGTAGATGTGATGGACCAACCCGTCGCAATCGACCCCCTCGGGCCTCCGCTGCCTATGCGTCCAAGCGTCGCGCGCATGGATTTGCCGGCTGGAATGCCGATTCGAGAAGGGTGGTCGGGCGGATTTAGCTTTCCCTACGCACCGATTATGGCTGGCCCATTCCAAGTATGCGTGAAGAAAAATGGCACCATCGACAAGAAGTGCAGCCACGACCACAAACCGCCGGTGATTCCAGAACCGGGAACGATGTGGCTTCTGGGTACTGGGCTGGTGGTGATTAGCTGGCGCTTCAAAACACGCCTACCGCGTCGCTTAACCGTTTCTTTCCCTTCGAATATCCCGCGAATTTGGGCTCTGGTTGGGCGTATCCCGGACTGCAATAGTCCTACGACTTCTGAGTAACTCCGGCTCGCGCTCAACTGCTAGACTTTGAAGAGAGTCGATGTCCAGAGTCCCAAATTTCGCGGCTTATTCTCTGCGGAACCTTGCTGGTCGTCTTCGTGTTCCTGCCCGCCTTCGGTCGCCGCGCAGAATCGTGCAACCGCTCGCGGCAGGCGACGGTCAAGCAGGTATCTGGTTCGCGAGACAGGCGGAACGATTGAGGTAGAGATTCAGACCTCCGAGCCGGTCGCGCCCGACACACAAGCTATCGCGGGACCCGATCGCATCGTGGTCGACTTTCCCGGGCGCTCAGCCTTCGGCCCAACTCGGCAAGCTGAAGGTGAATCGGGGCACGCTCAAGGGCATTCGCTCCGGACTGTTCTTCAGCAATCCTCCCATTACGCGAATCGTTCTCGACCTGACTGGCCCGCAGGCCTACCAGATTCTGAGCGCGGGAAACTCCACCATCGTGAAGTTCGCAAAGAACGGCGCCGAAGAGCCAAGCCCTGGCGCGTCACAGCAAAGCGCGAAATCCCCGAAGGGACGGGGCGCGCGGTTCACAGATGCAACCTTGACTTCGCACCCGGCACATCTTTCGCAAGCCGCTGGCATTAGTTCGCCCGGAAGAAGTTTCTCGGAGGCACAGCTCTCGACCGCGCAGCCTTCCAGCAGGCAAGCTTCGGCTGTATATATCGGCAACGCCGCTGGCGTGTCGTCCGATCAGCCGTCACAAACCGCGGCGCTCGAACCAGCGATACCGGCGCAGCCACAGCAACCTTCCCCTCTGGCAGTCAGCGTGACTTACGATCACGGAATGCTGAGCATACATTCCGATAAAGCAACACTCTCGCAGGTGCTCTACGAAGTACACCTGCGAACGCAGGCGGAGATTGCTATTCCCGCGGGCGCGGAGCAGGAAAAAGTAGTTGCCGAGTCTGGGTCCGGCTCCCGCGCGTGACGTATTGGCGGAACTCTTGAATGGATCGCCTTATAACTTTATCGTGGTCGGCGACGAACTCTCGCTACAGCAAGTCATCCTGACGCGTCGCGAAGGATTTTCAGATCTTCCCTAGGTGGTCTTTACCCACACTGGCAGCGCTTTCGAGTCGAGTTCCCTGCTCTGCAATTCATATCCGAGAAAATTCATCAGCGGGAACCACGCCACCTCGATCTGTTCGACGGCGTGACGCGGCAAACTTTCCTTCCATCCACCGGACTTGGCGGCGCGCACAAACGGAATGTCCTTTACCGTATTTTTTGTGCCCGTCCACTTGTCCGCATCCTGCTTTTCGAGCTTGCGCATCTTGTCGGCGGAGCTGCGTTCGACCGCAGCCTTGAGTCGAGCCTCGTCGGCCTGAATCCCAAGAAATTCGGCAATCTTCCCGGTCTCTCCGATCGGATCGGCCAGAAGGTCTTCGTACCGAGTGAGCAGAAACGCCGGATTGCCATAGCGCGGGCCCACCCAGCTGGCAACGTGCTCCCACCATGATCCGTAAGAAGAAGTTTGCCCCGGCAAGAAACGGCTCGATGAACTGTTCCAGCGTCATGTCCGCCGCGATGTAGCGCTTCTTGCGGTCGAAATGATATTCGGAGACGGCAACGTCACGCGGATCGCGCACCAGGTAAATTACCTTGCGGAAGCGCGCGTCAAACGGCTCGTGGCTTTTAAGAATGCGCGGCCGAGGCACGGTCTTGAGAAATCGTCTGGTGATAACGCCGGGCGCGGGAAGCAGGTAGTTAATGTTCGCGAAGCCGACGTTCTCGTTCGGGTGAATCAGGTTGGCCAGCAGGAAACGCACCCAGGTGTTGCCCGACTTCGGATAGGAAACCAGAAACGTATCGTCCGGATAGACCGCATAGTGGCGGCCCGCAAGATCGAGTCCGAGGGCGCGCTTGGCAGCGAGTTTGACCTTACCGAACATTTATAGTTATGCAATTGCGGGCCGTGCAGCAGGTGGGCGAGGAACGATTGCCATCCGGTCCCCAATCACCGCGGGAGATTGCTGGCCGTTCCCATCGAAGCGAACTCTCCCGCTTCGGACGCTGACTGCGTCACCAGTTCATATCCCAGGTGCTGCATCAGTGGTCCCCATGCAGATTCGAGCCTCGCCGCCTGCTCCAGCGGCAAATCCTTGCGCCAGCCCCCGGAACCGGCCGCCCGCACAAATGTCATGTCCTTGCGCGAATTCCGGTAGAGCCCATGATCCTGCTGCTTCTCCAGTTGCCGCATGCGATCGGCCGAACTGCGCTCCACCGCCTGCGCCAGAAGCTCCGGACTAGTCGGAAGATTCAAAAAGCTCGCCACCTTAGCCAGTTCGCGCGGCGTGTCAGCGATCAGATCTTCATAGCGCAATTGCAGGTAGCGCGGGCTGCCTTCGCTCGTATAGAGCCAGGTGGCGATGTTCTGTCCCCACGAACCATGCGGGCAAGTCTCGCCGTTCAGGAAGCGCGTAACAAATTTTTCAATCGGCGATCCGACCTCGATTTTCCGAATCTTCTGGTGATAGTGGTATTGCGAGACCACCACATCGCGCGGGTCGCGCACGATGTTGATCACCCGGGGATAGCGCGGGTCGAAACACTCATGGCTCTTGATGATGCGCGGCCGCGGCATGCGATCGAACTCCCGCTTTGGCGTCCCCGTAGGATCCGGAACCAGGCGATTGATGTTGGCCCAGGTCGCGGGCTCGTTCGGAAAACGCAGGTTGGCGATCAGGAATCGCGTCCAGGTATTGCCGGACTTCGGAAACGAGACCAGAAAGATGTCGTCGGGCAGAATGACCAGGCATTTACCCGGGCGCTGGAGGCCGAACAGGCGCCGGTAGCCAGCTTTCAGATGTCCCTTTAGTCCCCCCATCTTCCCTACCTCCTCCCTGCGAATTCCTCGCTGGCTCGGGGCTTGTGCCGGCACGCGCGAGGCGCCCGCGCCTCCGCTGACCAGCTCGTAGCCCAGTTCGCGCCATCAGTGTGCCCCATGCCGACTCGATCTCAGCAATGCTCGATGGCGAAAGCTCGTTCTTCCAGCCACCCGCTTTGGCGGCGCGAACAAACGGTTTGTCCTGCCGCGTGCGCTTGGTCGAAGACCACAGATGCCCCTGCTTCTTCTCCAGTTCGCGCATCCGGTCGGCGGAACTTTGCTCGATGGCAAAATTGATACGCTCGTCCGTAGATGGAATGCCGAGAAAGTCAGCGATACGTCGCATCTGGTGCGGTGCATCTGACAGCAACGATTCGTAGGTCACCAACAGCAGCCGTGGACTGTGCCCGCGCGTGTAATACCAGGTCGCCGTGTTTTCCGCCCACGTGCCGTAAGGATGATTGAGTTCGCCGCTCACGAAGCGCGACACAAACTGATCGACCGGAAAGCCCTCGGGAATCGCGTTGCGCTTGATGTCGAAATAATATTCCGAGAGCACGACGTCGCGCGGATCGCGCACGATGTGGATCACCTTGGGATAACGGTGATCGAAATAGGCGTGGCTCTTCAGGTAGCGCGGACGCGGCAACTCTTCCAGATGGCGTTTGGTGACGCCCTCGGGATCAGGCACCAGTTCGTTGATGTTGGTGAAATCAGGATGCTTCTCGGGATACACGAGATTGGCGATCAGAAATCGCGTCCACGTGTTGCCCGACTTGGGGTACGAAACGATGTAAACATCGTCCGGAAAAACGCGCAATGCACGGCCGGGCTTGTTGAGCCCGAAGAATTGCTTGTAGCCGGCAATCACACGCTTCATCATGACTGGTCTCCGAAGCGCACCTTATTAATGAACGCCACCAGTTTGGCGGTGGCCGCGGGCGCAATGCCCAAACCAAACACCGTCAGGCCGATGCTGGGCTTCTTGTAATACTCGTTCGCCTGCGCCAGCGCCTTGCGAGCCTCGGCAAATTCGCGCTGGTCCAGCTTGCTCTTTCCTTCTTCGAGGTAGTACTTGGCCTTGATCTGCCGAGCGCGCTTCTCGACCGTTTCGCGATCCGCCGGCTGGAGCGGCAGGCTGGTCTTGTATTTCTCGAGAATGGTGACGTAGCCTTCCGCCATCTTCGCCCGCGACTGGCTCAGCGAACCGGGCCGTCCCACCGGCATACGCGCCTGAACCTTCGTCGAATACGCGATCTTCGCGCCGTGAAAAGCCGTGCGCACCCACATATCGTAGTCGTCGCAACGCAGCAGCGTCTCGTCGAACATCCCCGCCTTGATAATGGCGTCACGCCGCGCGACCACCGTCGAAATCGGAATCTGGCAACGCTCCACGAGCAGCGAACTGAAGGTCGCCTCGCCATGCGACGGGCAGCGTTTCGTGAATTCGCGCTCCTTGCCCGGCATGCCTACAAGGCCGTTGGAATACGTAAGCCCAGCGACGGGTCGCTCGCAAACAGCTGCATTTGGTTCGCGAGATGATCCGGCATCCAAGTATCGTCGCTATCGAGGAAAGCGACGTATTCGCCGCGCGCATTTCGGATCGCATTGTTCCGCGCCCCAGCCGCGCGCTTGTTCTCCTGCTTCAGGTAAACAAGCCGATCCCCGTAACGCTCAATGTAAGGCGCGAGAACTTTTTCCAGCTCCGGTGTATCAGGCGAGCCGTCGTTGACGACGATGGCTTCGAAGTCCTGATAAGTCTGCGAAAAGACCGAATCAAGGCAGTTCGCAATGAAGTGCGCTGTCTTGTAGGTCGGAATGATCACGCTGACCTTCGGCGCATTCACCTTCCGCGTTGCGTCTCCGACCTGGGCTAGGCTCGGATTGGACTGGGCTGGATTGGACTGTCTGCATGCGTTCGTTAACCTGCGCTGTGGAAGACCTCTTCTTTGTCGCCGGAAAGAATGTTGTTGGCGGCTTCGACTCCCATCATCACCGAGTGATCCATGTTCCCGACTTCATACCGCCACGCGCCAAAGCGCCCGCGAGAATAAATTCCCTGCTGAAGCAATGCTGGTTGCAGCACGGCAAGAGCCTGGTCGCGGCCGAGGGTCGGAATCGGATACGAATAGCCAACAATGCGATGATAGCGCGAGACGATGCGGCTCCGGTCGCCTTCTTCCAGCATTTTCGCTTTGATCAATCCCGCGATCACCTGGTCCAGAACCCTCTCCGGATCGGGATTTTCGCCAACACGAAAAGAAATTTCGCACATCAGCGAGCTGTAGTGCTCGATGTCGCCATTCGGGACGTTATTAGGTGAGTAGTGCGAAAAATACGTTGCCCGGTAGCAGGGCATGTCCGCATCGGTGAAGTAAATCCAGCAGCGCCCCGTCTCGATTTTCTTTTTCAGGCCGACGCCCACCACCAGCAGATTGTTGTGCACAAGTCCGGCCGTGGCATCAACCAGTTTCGCGTCCGCGCCCTTCATCATCTTCTGCACGACCAGGTCAAGCGGCGCAGTAGAGATCAGGTAGTCATAGGTGTCGCCCGTGCCATCTTCGAAGGTAATCCGCTTTTTCCCCGGGTCGATTTCGACCAGCTTCTTCTTCAGCTTTACCTTGTCTGGGAAGTGGCTGGCGATCTTTCGATAGATTTCGCCGGTGCCGCCATAGAGCGGAAATTTGAACTTGCTGTTCGGGCCCCAACTTACGTCGTCGCGCTCGTAAAGCACATTTTCGAGCAGGCGCTTGAAGTCCATCACTGCGACGCGATCCGCAATCCACGACTTCGACATCTCCTCGAGTGGCGTAGTCCAAACCTTGGAGTTGTATGGAAACATGAACGCATCCGCGATGCCCTCGCCAAACGTCGCCAGAATCCAGTCGCGAAAGTTGGCGGCTGCTTTGCCGCCGCCATTGGACGCGGCTTTGGCAGCCCCGACCAGGCAGCCCACCTGCACATCTTTCGGCAGGTAGCGCAGATTGCTCTGAAACGGATACGGAATCCAATGCTCGCCGCGAACAATCCAGCTCTCGCGGATGCGCTCGTGAACTTCCTTGCCGAGCGCCTTGTCGATCAGATCGTCAAAATATTTGTAGTGAGAAAAAATGACATGCCCGCCCTCGTCCCACACGAAACCATGCTTATCGACGTGCGAGGTAGCATGGCCGCCGACGTCGTCGCCCTTTTCGTACAGGACCCAGTTTTCGTAGCCAAGTTCGTGGAGGCGGTAAGCGGCGCCCAGTCCGGTCGGTCCACCGCCGATAATGACGATTTTCTTGCTCATGCCAGGGCGCTCATGATTTCGATTGCGGAACGAAAGTTTCCGGCCCGAGAATCCTGCTGAAAGAAATGAGGCGACCTTTACCGCTTGACCGCTCCCACCTCGACTGGAATCAGCAACCTCCGAACCAGAACTAGGGAATATCAAATTGTACCATCCGGATTTTTGCGGCTGGTGTGCCCTAAGTAACCGGAAGTCAGCTCTAAAACGTCAGCTCCATGCTCCAAGCTCCTTAAGCTCAGGCGCCAGCAATGCACGCGCCACGGATGCAAAGACTCTGGTGCCTGTTGATCACCGTCGCTGACCGGTTTGCTTGGACTCTGGAGCTGAGAGCTTAGAGCTGACCCTTGCCTCCGCTACAATATTTCCTGCTCCCTATGGACAACAAAGCCATCGCCAGCATCCTCTACGAAACCGCCGACCTCCTCGAAATCGACGGCCAGGATTCCTTCCGCATCCGCTCCTACCGCAACGCCGCCGAAGCCATTGAGGCCATGCCGCAGCAGGTTTCCAGCCTGATCGACGAGCCGAAGAAATTGCTAGCCGTCCCCGGCATCGGCAAAGGCATGCTGGCGAATCTCCAGCACCTCTTTAATGAGGGCACTGTCGAGATCCACGCTGAGCTGTTGAAGAAGTACCGCCCCTCAATGCTCGAACTGCTGAAAATTCAAGGCCTCGGCCCGAAGACCATCGCTCTCCTCTGGAGCGCCTACCAGGTCTCCGACATCGACGGCGTCGAAAAACTCGCCCGCGAAGGCAAGATTCGCGAACTCCCGCGCATGGGCGAAAAGCACGAGCAGAAGCTGCTGAAGGCCATCGAAGACTACCGCCGCATCGGCGGCCGATTCCTGCTCGATACCGCCGAGCAGCTTGCCGAAAAACTCATCGCTCACCTAAAAGAAGCTCCCGGCGTCGAAAAAATCACGCCCGCCGGCTCCCTGCGCCGCGGCCGCGAAACCGTCGGCGATCTCGACATCCTCGTCACCGGCAAGGGCTGCTGCGCCGACGACACGCGCGAAGAGATCGCCCAGCACCTCATCCGCTTTCCCGGCCTGATGGAGATCATCGCCAAGGGCGAAAACAAAGTCAGCTTCCGCCACCGCAACGGCATGCAGGTCGATGTGCGCCTCCTGCCGCCGGAATCCTTCGGCGCGGCCATGCAGTATTTCACCGGCTCGAAGGCGCACAACGTTTCGCTCCGCCAGCGCGCGCTCAAGATGGGCTACACGCTCAACGAGTACAGCCTCGCGAACCTCGAGACGAACAAACCAGTGGCGGGCGCGACCGAGCAGGAAATCTACGCCAAGCTCAAGCTCGACTTCATCCCTCCCGAGATGCGCGAGAACCTCGGCGAAATCGAGCTGGCCGCCAAGCACGAATTGCCCGCCTTGATCGAGATCGCCGACCTGCGCGGCGACGTCCACATGCACACCGTCGAGACCGACGGCCGCAACACCATCGAAGAAATGGCCGAGGCCGCGCACGCCCGCGGCTACGCCTACATGGCCATCACCGATCACTCCAAAAATCTGGCCTTCGCCAACGGCCTCACCGACGAGCGCGCCCTCCAGCACATCGAAAGAATCCGCGCCGCCGATAAACAATTTTCGTCCGACAAGAAGAAGCCCATGCGCATCTTCGCCGGCGTCGAGGTCGACATCCTCGCCGACGGCACGCTCGATCTCTCCGACTCCGTCCTCGAGCAGATGGACATCGTCATCGCCAGCGTGCATTCGCACTTCAATCAGGACCGCGCCACGATGACCGACCGCCTGATCAAGGCGATTTCGAATCCGAACACGTCGCTCCTCGGACATCCAACCGGCCGCCAACTCCTTCGCCGTGACGCCTACCCATTCGACGTTGATGCCGTTCTCGACGCAGCCGCCCAGCACAAAGTCGCGATGGAGCTAAACTCCTATCCCGACCGCCTCGACCTGTGCGACGTGCACCTGCGCATGGCTAAGCAGCACGGTGTAAAGATCGTGATCAACACCGATTCACATCACACCTCGCACATGGACAAAATTCGCTACGGCGTCACGCAAGCCCGCCGCGCGTGGCTGACGAAGGATGACGTCCTCAACACGCTCCCGCCGTCAGAGTTTGCCAAGGCGATGAAGCACGCTGGTAGTTCTCTCGCACGGCCAAGTTCTGTCTCCCCTGCTAGAATCTGCACCATGCAACTCTTTCGTGCGGTGCTCTGCCTTCTTATTCCCGCAGCTCTCATGGCCCAAACTTCCAATTCGTCCGCTGCCAATGCCAAATTTGCCAAGCTCAGTGAAGAGTTCATTCACGAGACGCTGGCGATTTCGCCCTCCAGTGCTTCGCAGGCTGGCTACCACCAGCACGTCGATCCAAAGACCGGCAAAACCGTCGCGCTCGATGCCCTGCTCGACGACGTAAGCCCCGCCGGCATGGCCGAGCAGCGCCGCCTCTATGCCGAGTGGCGCGAACGTTTCCGCAACGAGACTCCGCTCGCCTCGCTCAACGTTGAAGACGCCGCCGACTGGCAGCTCATCGACGACCAGATCGCGCTCAACCTGCTCGAGTTCGATCGCATCCAGAATTACAAGCACAATCCCACCGTCTACGTGGAGCTTCTCGGCAGCGCGCTCTTTCAGCCGCTCACCGATGAATACGCGCCGCAAGACGTCCGCCTCGGCCACATCCTCTCCCGCGTCGCCGCAATCCCGCGCTTCCTCGATCAGGCGCGCGGCCAACTCGTCGACGCCGACCCCATCTTCATCAAAGTCGCCATCGAAGAAAACGACGGCAACGTCGATCTGGTCCAGAGCGCGATCTCCGCCGCCATCCCCGCCGGATCGAAATTGAAAACCCAGTACGATCAGGTCGCGCCTCCAGCCATCGAGTCGCTCAAGAATTTTTCGAAGTGGCTGCAAGACGACCTGGCAAAGAAAAAGACCGACCGCACCTGGCGCCTCGGCAAAGAACTCTACGCCGAAAAATTTCGCCTCGTGATGGAGACCCCGGTCACGCCCGCCAAGGTCCTCGCCGACGCCGAGAGCGATCTCGAAGAAGACGCGCGCGGAAATGCTCGAGATCGCCCTCCCGCTGCACAAGCAGTACTTCCCCGATCACGACGACCACGCCGGCCTCAGCCCGCGGGACCGAGAAAACAAAATCATCGGTGAAGTCCTGCACAAAATTTCCGACGATCATCCCAAGCGCGACGACTTGCTCCAGACCGTAAAGGACGACCTCGCCGGCATCCGCCAATTCATCATCGACAAGAAAATCGTCTCGCTGAAATCGCGCGACAACCTGAAGGTCATCCCCACGCCGCCCTTCATGCGCGGCATCTTCTCCGTCGCCGGATTCCACGGCGCTCCGCCGCTCGATCCAAACGCTGAGGCCCAGTACTGGGTCACGCCCATCGATCCGAAGACTCCCGAAGACAAAGCCGACTCGAAGCTGCGCGAGTACAACAACTGGGTGCTGAAGTGGCTCACCATTCATGAGGCGCTGCCCGGCCACTACGTGCAAGCCGAGCACGCCAATGAAATCCAGCCCGTAAGCCGCCGTCTCGTCCGCAGCCTCTTCAGCAACGGAGCCTACGTCGAAGGCTGGGCCGAGTACATCGCGCAGAACATGATGCAGCAGGGTTTCGCCGACAACGATCCGCGCTATCGCATCAGCTATCTGAAAGTGTGGCTGCGCGCCCTCGGCAACACCATCCTCGACGTCCGCATGCAGACCATGGGCATGACCGACGACGAGGCCATGTCGTTCATGATGAACGACGCCTTCCAGACCCGCGCCGAAGCCGAAGGAAAATTGCAGCGCGCCAAGCTCAGCTCGACGCAGCTACCGACCTATTATGTAGGCACCAGCGAGTGGTGGCGCCTCCGGCATGCGTACGAAGCCGCCAAAGGCAAGGACTTCACCCTCGCCGATTTCCACGACCGCGCTCTCGACCAGGGTGCCTTGCCCGTGCCATGGCTCGGCAACATTCTGCTGACGAAGTAAGACCGGTTACAGTAGTTGGATGAAGCGCAACATCGGTCCCAAAGAATTCATCCACGAACATTCGTTGAGCCTGTCGGCACTGGTCATCGTAATCGGCTTGATCGTGCTCTACTCGCGCTCGAACCCGAATACGCACAGCGGTTCCTTCTTCGGTAACGCCATCGCGGACTGGACCGGCGTTCTCGTCACGGTCGTAATGACCAAGCACCTGTACGAAAAAGGCTCTACCGAAAGCAAGCAGCCCAAGGGCAAGCAGCCCTCCAGGGCGATTGGATTCCTCCGCGAGCACTCCCTCACCTTGGTTCTCGTCATCACGGGCATCGGCTGGGTGGTGGCATTCAAAGCCATGGACCCCACCAGTCGATGGGGACAGGTCGTCGGCAACATCGTCTCCGAGTGGACGCAGATTCTCGGCCTCGTCCTGATGACCAAACGCCTGATGGAAGTCGGCTCTAAGACTTAGCTCGACCCCACTCCCTAATTCTTGGAATTCATGATCCCGTAAAGCTGGCCTGATAAAAGTTTGAGGTGAGGCTCTCGCGCGCGGGAAGCAACCACCTCGCGATAATTGGCCTCGAAACAACCGTAATCTTGACATTGCCATGGATCAGCCCTTAACTGGGAGTTCGAGGCAAAGCCCACCCTTTTTCAATGCTGGTCGGGCAGCAAAATCGTGCTCCCGGGCGTTTTTGGAGGCGGTAAATGATCGAGCCCGGGCGGGGTAAAATGTTACAATTCGTTTCATACTAAACGATCCAGCTGCCTCCATTTTCCGAGGAAAAAGACAAATCCCTTATTTACAATCGTTTAGATTGCAACGCGCCACGCTTTACGGAAGGCCAATTGCACGCTGTGTGTGGTACCGGGACTTCGTATTACAGCCGTATAAACTAGATGGACTCTGCTTTTCAGCCTTGCCTCGCCTTCTCGAGCGAGCCGGCTCGAGTCCGAGGAGCTAAGATTGACCGATTCAAATATTTCTAAAAAGACCGACGTACGCATCGGGAGGATCAACGAATTGACTTCTTCGACCAGCCATCTTGTCGCCCCGCACGGGGGTGAACTCGTACAACTGCAAGTGCCGGCGGAATACGCTGCCGAACTAAAAAGCCACTCCAAGGAATGGGCGTCATGGGATCTGAATGCGCGCCAGGTTTGCGATCTCGAACTTCTAATGAATGGCGGATTCTCTCCGCTGCGCGGCTTCATGAACCGCAAAGATTATGAAGGCGTCTGCAAGGACATGCGGCTCGCCGACGGCACGCTCTGGCCCATGCCCATCACGCTCGACGTGACCGAAGAATTCGCCAAGAAGCTGACACCCGGCTCGAGCAAAATCGCGCTTCGCGATGGCGAAGGCGTTATGGTTGCCGTGCTTAACGTTGGCGATGTCTGGCAACCGGATCGCACCGAAGAAGCCAAGCAGGTTTTTAATTCGACCAGCGCTGCTCATCCCGGCGCCGACTACACCATCAACAAGTCGAACCCGTGGTATGTGGGCGGCACCGTCCAGGGAATCCAGCCACCCTCGCATTATGATTTTCGCGCCCTGCGTCTTACGCCCGCCGAACTGCGCGCTGAATTCGGCCGTTTGGGATGGACGCGCATCGTCGCCTTCCAGACCCGCAATCCTATGCACCGCGCCCATGTCGAACTCACCATGCGCGCCGCCAAGCAGGTCGAAGCCAATCTTCTCATTCATCCCTCCGTCGGGCTGACCAAGCCCGGGCGACGTCGACTACTTCATTCGCACGCGCTGCTACCAGTTGCTACTGCCGAAATATCCACAGGGCACAGCGAAGCTCTCCATGCTGAACCTCGCCATGCGCATGGGCGGGCCACGCGAAGCCATCTGGCACGGCCTCATCCGCAAGAATCACGGTTGCAGCCACTTCATCGTGGGCCGCGATCACGCGGGTCCCGGCAAGGACAAAGACGGCAAGCCGTTTTATGGTCCGTACGACGCGCAGGAACTCTTCAAGAAGCACGAAGCCGAGATGGGCGTCGCCATGGTTCCCTTCCAGATGATGGTCTACCTCGAAAACGAAGATCGTTACGTTCCCTCCGACGAAGTTCCACAGGGCGCCAAGGTCCTCGACATCTCCGGAACCGAACTGCGCGCGCGCCTCAACGAGGGCCGCGACATCCCGGCGTGGTTCACTTATCCGGAAGTCGTGAAAGAACTCCGCCGCAGCTATCCGCCACGCGAGAAGCAGGGCGTCACCATCTTCTTCACCGGGCTTTCGGGTTCGGGCAAATCGACCATCGCCAATGCGCTGATCTCCAAGTTCCTCGAAATGGGCGGCCGTCCGGTCACTCTTCTCGATGGCGACCTGGTGCGTAAGCACCTTTCGTCGGAACTGGGCTTCTCCAAGGAGCATCGCGACATCAACATTCGCCGCATCGGCTACGTGGCCTCTGAAATCACCAAGAACGGCGGGATCGCGATCTGCGCTCCCATCGCTCCGTATGAGGCGACGCGCAAGGCTGTGCGGCAGATGATCGATCCGGTCGGCGGCTTCATCCTCGTACATGTAGCTACCTCCATCGACGTCTGCGAACAGCGCGACCGCAAGGGCCTGTACGCCAAGGCCCGCGCCGGCATCGTCAAGGAGTTCACGGGCATTTCCGATCCCTACGAAGCTCCGACCGACGCGGAAGTAGTCATCGACACCGCGCAGCCTTGAGTCCCGAGGAAGCCGCGCAGCACATCATTCTGCACCTCGAACGCGAGGGCTTCATCGGCGCCAACAATAACTAACGTAACAAGCATCGAAAGTGCATAAAGCCCATTACAACAATGGGCTTTATGCAATAATGCTGGCAACGGTTCCTCCCTTCTTCGCCGCAGGCGTTGGCTCGTTGCCTGCCGGATAAACCGGAACGAAAGCAAGTTGTGGGTTGGGGATACGCCTCGGGATACGGCATGGAACTCTTGCTGGCAAAGGTGCTGATCGGCTTTACGGTTGGAACGCTGATCGGATTAACGGGTCTGGGCGGCGGCGTATTGCTGCTGCCGATGCTCATCTTCGGCCTGCACATTCCTCCCATCATCGCCGTCGGCAGCGATGCCATGTGCAACTTCTTCACCAAGATTCCCGCCACCATCATCCATCTGGTCAAAGGCACCGTGCGGCGGAAAGTCGTGCTGGCCATGGCCATCGGGAGCGTCCCCGGCTCCTTTCTTGGCGTGAAGTTGCTGGTGCACCTGCGCGAAATCCACGGCGCGGGAGTCAACGACTTCATCAAATCGGCAGTCGGACTCCTCCTGGTCATCATTCCCGCCCTGCTCCTGTTTCAACGGAGAATTGAAGATCGCCTCGTCGGTCGCGCTCCCACCATGAAGTCATTTCGCTTTCATGAGCGTCATCGGACTGGTGGGCGGATTTCTGGTCGGCATCACTTCCGTCGGGTTCCGGCAGCATCATCATGATGCTGCTTCTGCTTTTCTATTCCTTTCCCCCCAAGATCATGGTTGGGACAGACATTGCCCACGCCGTAATCCTGACCGGCGTCACCGGGCTCCTGCATTTGTTGGCGCACAATGTCGACGGACACCTGGTCGCCGCGGTATTGGTCGGATCCATTCCCGGCGGCATCCTGGGTTCATACCTAGCCACGCGAGTTCCGGTCCTCTGGCTGCGAAGAATCCTATGCGCGGTCCTGCTAATGACCGGAGCAAGGATGCTGTGGGCATAAGTCTCGCGTAGACACGGGACTGCCGCGTCTGCCCTGTACGAGGAGGGGCGGCACGGTCTCGACAATAGAACTGAGAATTGAGGAAAATGACTTCCATCGATACCAAAGAAACGCTCGAACGCATCCATGCCGCCCTGGAAGAGGCGCGGACCGTCCTGAACACTTTTACCCCCGGCGCCATCGAAGCCAAGTTCAAATCGGGCGATGATCCAGTAACGGCCGCCGACCGCGCCGTCGATGCCGTCCTCAAAAAGAACCTGCTCCGCCCCGGCGAAGGCTGGCTCTCGGAAGAGACCGTCGACGATTTCTCTCGCCTCGACAAGCGCCGCGTCTGGGTCGTTGACCCGCTCGACGGTACCCGCGAATTCGTGCAAGGCATTCCCGAATTCTGCGTCTCAATCGCCATGGTTGAAGACGGAATTCCCGTCGCCGGCGGCATCTGCAATCCCGCCACCGATGAACTCATCCTTGGCTCGCGCGAAACCGGCGTCACCTACAACGGCAAGCCGGCGCAACCCAGCCAGCGGAAAGATCTGCACGGCGCACTAGTCCTAGCCAGCCGCAGCGAAGTAAAACGCGGCGAGTGGAAGCAGTTCGAGTCCGCCGAATTTAACATCAAGCCGATGGGCTCCGTTGCCTACAAACTCGGCCTGGTCTCCGCGGGCAAGGCCGACCTCACCTTTACACTGGTTCCGAAAAACGAATGGGACGTAGCCGCGGGCGCCGCGCTCGTAGAAAGCGCGGGGGGCTGGACGCTCAAGCTCGATCACTCTCCACTGCGCTGCAACCAACGGGATCCGCTAATCTCCGGCTTGCTTGCCGGACCGCCATTTCTGCGCGAGCCTCTGCTGGCCATGCTTGCGCGGCAATCGCAAACGGTCGACAGCCAGAACGAAATAGATTGCGAAAATCCTGTTGTTGTTCGAACATTCCCTGAGCAGCCAAAGCCGCGAGTCTTTGAGGGGCGCGGCGCGTGAAACTGCGCCTATTCCAATCACCATGCCTCAACCCCCATCGTCTTCCTGATGTACCACGAACTGGAACTGCCGGGCCGCTCGCTCTGCGACTCCGATCCAGGCTATGCGCGTTACATTCTGCCGCTCGCCACCTTCCGCAGCCAGCTTCAATGGATCAAACAATCCGCCCTCCGCGGCTTGAACGTCACCCAGTCTCTCGCCTTCCCTTCCGACCCAAGCGTCTGCCTCACCTTCGACGACGGCTGCGAGACCGATCTCATTGCCGCCGCGCCCGCCCTTCGCGAACTCAATTTCAACGCCACCTTCTATGTAACCGCGGGCCGCCTCGGCACCGTCGGATACCTGAACGAAACTCAACTCCGCGAACTCGATGCTCAGGGCTTCGAGATCGGCTGCCACTCCATGACCCACGCCTATCTGTCCGACCTCGACGAACCAGATCTACAGCGCGAGATCGCCGGCGCCAAAGCGAAGATCGAAGAAATCCTCGGGCACAAGATCGACCACTTCTCCTGCCCCGGTGGTCGCTATAACGCAAGCGCGATCGCAGTCGCACGCCGCGCCGGATTCGCCACCGTCGCCAACAGCGAATTCCACGCCAACACCGCGGCCACTAACCGCTTCAAGCTCGGACGCGTGGCCATGTTGCGCGATCTGACCCTCAATCAGTTCGGCGCCATCTGCCAAAACCGCGGATTATGGAAAAAACGTCTCTCTCACAGCGCTCGCCGCAGCGTGCAATTACTTGCTGGGAAATAAGAACTACGATCGACTCCGCGCCGGCCTGCTGGGAGAAACCGCCTCCGAACGGTGACAAAAGTCACAAAGCTGTGTGAGTCCCGCGGAATTACCTTTCCTAACTTCAAGCTCATCTTCCCGATCAGCGAATGCGCCAAAAGCCTTGCCCAGTAGCCTCTTTCGCTGATTACAACTCTGACTCCAGTGGATCAGTAACCCGCGCGAATCGGTACACCTCACCTCTACATGTACTGGCGAGTTTCCTCTTGCACTAGTGGTATCTGTCCACCTAGACCCCGCCCAGATATGTTCAGCGTGTGGACTCGCTCGACAAGTCCCCCACTTTGTTCGTCGAGGTTGTGCAAATGGCAGTCTTAGAGGTCGTTCATTTCAGCAATTATCAACCGCCTGTGCGGAAGTACGTCGAGCGTGCCTTCGCGCTCGTCTTCATCCTGATGGTTTCATTGCTTGTAACCTCCTGCGGCACCGCGCAGGCCAACAGCAATTCACCCCAGTCCCTGGCAATTGCGGGGTCGCTTCCCGGCGGCGCTGTTCATCAGTCTTATAACGCCGTGCTTTCGGTTGCAGGTGGAAACTCTCCTTACCAGTTTTCGATTTCATCGGGCTCGTTGCCGCCTGGCGTTACTCTGAATCCAGCCACCGGCTCGTTCACCGGACAGCCAACCAGTCCCGGCCTCTACCAGTTTGAAGTCATGGTGAAAGACAGCCCGCGCCCCGACTCCGGCAAACAGACTTTTGCGGTGCAGATCGGACCCGGCGGCGGAGGCTCCGGCGTCAGCGTCAGCGTGAGCTCCCGACCAGCGCCACTCTTTCTTCGAGCGGCACGCAGCAATTCACCGCCACTGTTACCGGAACTTCGAATACTGCTGTCAGCTGGGCGGCCTCGGCCGGCTCCGTCAATTCGAGCGGACTTTACACTGCGCCTTCCGTCCAATCGCAAACGCAAGCCACTGTCACTGCCACCAGCCTGGCTGATTCCACCAAGTCCGCCTCGGCCGCGGTCACCGTCACCCCAAATCAGGGTGGCCAGGGTCCGCAAATCACCACCTCGTCACTTCCTCAGGGTCAGCAAGGCGAAGCCTACAACGCAGCTTTTGCCGCCACGGGCGGAACGCACGCCTTATACCTGGAGCCTGACGGGCGGCAGCCTTCCCGCTGGCATCACCCTCAACACCAATGGAGATCTAAGCGGCACGCCAACCGCGGTTGGCACCTCCAACTTCACCGTGAAAGTGACCGACGCGGCCAATAAATCCGCCACCGGCAGCTTCGGAGTAGTCGTCGTCAGCAGCAGCGGTTATGACGGTCCCGCGCAACTTCCGCTGGCTACTGTCCCGAGTTCGATGGCGGATTCGCCCGCACCCGGCTCCGTAATCAACGTGAAAGCGGGCGGCGATTTTCAAGCTGCGCTGAACAGCGCGCAGTGCGGACAGACCATCCAACTCCAGGCGGGCGCCAGCTTCGACGGCACATTCAGTCTGCCGGCCAAGGGTTGCAACGACCAGAACTGGATCATCATCCGAACCAGCTCTCCGGACAGTGCTCTGCCCGCTGAAGGACAGCGCCTCACGCCCTGCTATGCGGGTGTAGCCTCGCTGCCCGGACGGCCTGCCTACAACTGCCCGAATCCAACCAACGTATTGGCGAAGATCGAGAACAACAATCTCGGTCCCGATCACCCTCGCCGATGGCGCCAACTTCTATCGCTTTGTAGGACTCGAAATCACTCGTCCCGTCGGATCGAAAAACAGCGCGATCCTGGTCTCGCCCGTCGGAACCTCCGACCACATCATCGTCGACCGCTGCTGGCTGCACGGCCAGGCGCAAGATGAAACCCGCGACGGTATTTCCCTTTCGGGCGGCACCAACATGGCGGTCATCGATTCCTACTTCAACGATTTCCATTGCATCTCCAAGAGCGGAAGCTGCACCGACTCGCATGCTGTCAGCGGCGGCGTCACCACCACTCAGGACGGTCCGTACCTCATCCAGAACAACTTCCTGGAAGCGGCCGGCGAGGCAGTCATGATGGGCGGCGGCGCGCGCAACCTTGACGCCCACCGACATCACGGTCATCGGCAACCACTTCTTCAAGCCGATGTCATGGATGCAGGGCAACACGCCCTTCGTCGGCGGCCCCACCGGTGATCCCTTCGTCGTGAAGAATCACCTCGAACTCAAGAACGCGATTCGTGTGCTCATCGAAGCCAACCTGATGGAAAATTCATGGGGCGGCTTCACGCAAAAGGGCCACGGCATTCTGTTCACACCCAAGAATCAGCACACCCGCACCGGGCCAGAACGTCTGCCCGATCTGCCAGGTCACGGACGTGACGCTTCGTTATACGCAGATCTCGCACGCCGGCGGCGGAATCGTTCTCGCCACCGCCATCTCCGGCGATGGAGGCGATGGAGCCCCGGCTCTGGCCGGAACTCGCTTCAGCATCCACGACATCGTCATGGATGACCTCAGCAAGAAATACCTCGGCGGCGGTGACGGATTCGAGATCGCCAACAGCTGGCCCAGCAATCCCATCAACACCATCACCATCAACCACACCACGGTTTTCCCGGACGCCCAGAGTCACGCCATGTCGGTGGGCAATGAAACCGGCAATCCATCCATGTACGGATTGGTCTACACCAATAACCTGACGCTGACCGGCCGTTATCCGATTTGGAATGTCTTTGGCGGCGGCAAGTCAGGCTGCGCTACCGGTGTTCCCATCACCAGCATTCGACAATTGCTTTACAACAAATACCTTCAAGACCAATGGCCTGATCTCCGACCCGTCGCAATTCGGACCATCGAAATGGCCGGCCAACAACCTGTTCCCCGCCAGTCCGGCGGACGTTCAATTCGTCAACTACAACGGCGGCAATGGCGGCAATTATCAGCTCCAGAGCACCAGCCCCTACAAAAACGCCGGCACGGATGGCAAGGATCTCGGCGCCGACATCGTGGGGCTGCAAGCCGCCCTGGCCGGAGTCGAGTAGTCGCAGTACAACCCGCTTCATACGCAAAAAGGTCCGCGGCTCAAACCGCGGACCTTCTTGTTTTTATGACGTGTGGAGCTGACGCTCTTATTTGCGCAGCGCATTGCAAAAATAAGGCGCGAGCAAGAAGCCCGCGCCATACAACGTTTCGCAAGTCATGAGATGACCCAATGGCCGGATCACCCGATGACCCGATGATTTATTCTTCCTTGCCGAACTGCTTCAAATCTTCCGGCCCATCCGCGTGCACGGCCACCGGCTCCTTCCCCTGCACCAGCTCGCGAACTTTCTCCACCACATCCGGATTTGCCAGCGTCGTGATGTCGCCCGTCGCCATGTGGTTTGAGATCGAAGCCAGAATGCGCCGCATCAGTTTGCCCGACCGCGTCTTCGGCATATCCGGAACGATATGCATATGCTTCGGACGCGCGATCTTCCCGATGATCGTCTCAATCGCCTTGTTGACCTTGTCCACGATCTCCGGACCGGCCTTCACTCCCGGCTGCAGCGAGATATAGACCTCCGGCACGCGGCCTTTGACCTCATCCACCACCGGAACCACCGCCGCCTCCGCCACCTCCGGAACCGTCAGGCATGCCGACTCAATTTCCTTCGTGCCCAGCCGGTGTCCGGCCACGTTGATGACGTCATCGACGCGTCCGAGAATCCGGAAATATCCGTCCACCGCCTGCACGGATCCATCCGCCGCAAAATATGGCCAATCCTGCCATCTCTTGCTGTTCGCGTCTTTGCAATACTTGCGGTAGTACTGGTTGACGAACCGGTCTTTATCTCCCCAGATCGTCTGCATAATTCCCGGCCACGGATTGCGGATAATGATGTTGCCCGCTTTGCCGGCACCCGGCGGCATCACCTCGCCCATCTCGTCGAGAATCTCCGGATAAATTCCCGGCATTCCCGGCCCCGCGCTTCCCGGCTTCATCGGATCCATAGCCGGCTTGGTTGAGCACAAGAATCCGCCCGTCTCCGTCTGCCACCACGTATCCACGATCACCGCTTCCCGCTTGCCGACCGTCTCGTAATACCAGCGCCACACCTCCGGCTCGATCGGTTCACCGACTGACGTCATGTGCTTGAAGTGATAGTTGTACTTTGCCGGCTCGTCGGGCCCGGTCTTGCGCAGCATTCGAATCGCGGTTGGCGAAGTGTGGAAGATATTCACATCCAGCCGCTCCGCGATGCGCCACGGCCGCCCCGGATCGGGATAGTTCGGCACGCCTTCATAAATCACGCTCGTCGCGGCCAACGCCAGCGGCCCATAAACAATGTACGAGTGCCCGGTGATCCATCCGATGTCCGCCATGCACCAGTACACATCTTCAGGATGGAGGTCCTGAATGTACTTCGTGGTGCCCGTCGCATAAGCGAGATATCCGCCCGTGCGATGCTGGCATCCCTTCGGCTTGCCGGTGCTGCCGCTCGTGTACATCAAAAACAGCGGATGCTCCGCGTCCAGAGAAACCGGTGGCACGATCTCTCCCGAATAATTCGGCAGAATTTCGTCCATCCAATAGTCACGATGCTGGACAAATGGCGTATTCGTCGCGCTCTTTCCTGCCTGCCGCCGCCACACCAGCACCTTCTCGATGGTGTGTCCTTCCTTCTTTGCTACCTCGACCGCGATCTCTGCCGCGGCCTTATGATCGAGCATCTTGCCGCCGCGATAATACCCATCCATCGTGATCAGCACCGGGCTCTTGCAATCTGCTGCCCGCGTCCCGCAAGCTTCGCCGCTAAATCCGCCGAACACCACCGAGTGAATCACGCCCAGCCGCGCACAAGCCAGCATCGTGATCGGCAACTCCGGCACCATCGGCATGTGAATGGTTACGCGGTCACCCTCCTTCAGCTTGCAGAAGTCGCGCAGAAGAGCCGCCACCTCGTTCACCCGCACATACAACTCGCGGTACGTCACCGAAATAATCTGATCGCTCTCCGGCTCCGGCACAAAAATCAGCGCCGCCTTGTTTTTGTATTTCTCCAGGTGCCGGTCGACGCAGTTGTAAGAAGCATTCAGCTTGCCACCTACAAACCACTTCCAGAATGGCGGCTCATTGGTATCGAGCGTCGTGTGCCAGTACTTGTCCCAGTGCAGCATGTCGGCGTATTCGCGGAAACATTCAGGAAATTTATCTTCCGCGAACCGGTTCAGCACGTCCGGATCAGACAAATTTGCCTGCCCGATAAATTTCGACGACGGATAGTAATATTCCTCTTCCCGCCAGTGCACTGCGATCTGCGCTTCGGTTGTCTCGATCACCGGTTGTTTCGAACGAATCTCGGCCATATCCATTACCCCTCTTCTCGAATGAATTTGTTCTCTTTCAAGGCGTCGCTCCGCCATCGTGCCGCGATGGCGGAGTCAACGGCATCCTTATCTCAACCATCCATGAAACCGGTACTACCGCTAAGCCGCCGACGGCGCTTTCTTCGCTGCCATCGCTGCTTCCGGTACCGCCGGACGCTTGGCTGCCAGTTCGCAAAGCAGCGCTACCCCCGCCAGCACCGCAGCAGTGTAAAACGCCATCTGGTAGTTGTGGTACTTGTCATACATCGTGCCGCCGATTTTCGAGCCGAAGTATCCCGCGAATCCCCACGCGGTGAATAACATTCCATAGTTCATGCCCGCGTTCTTCGTTCCCCAGAAATCGGCTGCCGCCGCCCCATTTACTGACAGCTGCGTTCCATAGCACCAGTACACGACAAACACCGCCCCATACAGCAGCGTCACATTGCCGCCCACTTTGTACAAAATCGGCATGGCAATCATTGAAATCGCGATCATCAGCCGCAGAACGTTCAATCGTCCCAGAGCGTCTGACATCCATCCCGACAAAATGCGTCCGGAAGCATTGCCGATCGCCCCGACTACCAGTCCCATGGTGGCCAGCGCCGCGCTCGGAATGCCCACGCTCTTCGCGAATGGCACCAGTTGGCTGATCACCATCAACCCGGCCAGGCAGCCCAGCGCATAGGCGATCCACATGAGGTAGAACGCTGGTGTGCGGAGCACTTCGCTCGGCGTAAAGTCGTAGGTACTCGCCGCCGCCTTCGCCGTCCCCGGCGTCCATCCCGCCGGCCTGTAGCCCGCTGGCGGATTCTTCATCAGGAACGCCCCGAACACCGTCATCACCAGGAAGATCCCGCCAAGAATCTGGAACGTCGTGTGCACTCCGTAGGCGGGAATGAGCTTCAGGTTGCAGAGCGGTCCAAACAGCGCAGATCCCGCTCCGTAACCGCCCACCGCCAAGCCTACCGCCAGTCCGCGCTTATCCGGAAACCATTTGGCCATCACCGGAATTGGTGTCGAATACCCAAACCCGTTTCCGATTCCGCCAATCACTCCGAAACACACATACAGATAATTAAGGCTATGAGTGTAGGAGCACAGGAAAAATCCCAGGCTCACCAGCACGCCGCCAATCAGCGAAATCCAGAACGGCCCGTACTTATCCTGGAGTCGGCCGGCCACAATGAACGTCAGCGCGAACGACACCACAGCAATGCCGAACACATTAGAGGTTTCGGCCCGCGTCCAGTGAAATTCCTTCTCCAATGGGGCCACGAAAACACTCCAGGCATAAAGCGTGCCAAGCGCGATGTTCATCGACAACCCGCCAATCACACGCCACCAGCGACTGATTCCCGAATACGCAGCGTCTGTAGTAGCCACAGTTTTTTTCTCCTTTGCGGATTCACTTGCCTTCGGCGCCTCTCACTTCCGCAAGCGATCGGCTCCGCCTTGCCTTGTCAAGCAACCGCCGCTTCCACTTCCAACTCTCCGACTTCGCCCAGTTCCAGATGCTTGGTCTCCGGAGAGAACCATAGACTTACAAAAGTCATGATCGACCCGATCGTCAGGATCACCGCCGGCGACAGCCACAGATCCTGTTGCTCGATCCCCGCCACCGCCGGAATCTTGTGCGCCCACAAAACGTACACACTGAACCATGCCCCAATCAGCGCGCCCGACGAATACCCGAATCCCACTCCAGTCGCTCTCGTCTTCGTCGGGAAACGCTCGCACAAATACGCCGGCAGCATGCCCCACGCCAGCTTCAGCATCGCCGCCATCACGCATCCCGCGATCGCCATCCCGATATTTCGCGCCAACGCCGCGTGATAAAGGATGTAGTACACCGGAATGGCGAACACCACCAGAAACACGCAGTAATACTGCGTCAGGATCTTGCGTCCCGTCCGGTCTGACAGCCATCCGTAAAAGTTGTAGCCCAGGAACGACATGAAGAGCGCAAATCCATAGATCAGGCTGTACTGCGTCGTCCCAAATCCGCGTCCGTTCAGCGTCAGGATGCTCGGCAGATACCCGTACACCGAGTAGTCGGTAAGAAATAAGTCCCGTCATGAAAACGAGCACTTGCAGGAATGCCCACAACTGCGGCGGCACAAACAAACTGAGGAAGGGCGCCTTTGGATACTTCGCCATTTGCCTTCGCACGTTCAAACTCAGGCGATTCCGTCAGCGTCGACCGTATCCACAGCGCCAGCAGCACCGGTACCGCGCCTGTCACAAACGCGATCCGCCAACCGTACCTCAGCATGTTCGCATCGCCCACCGCTCCCGAGATCGCCGCCACCACCAGCGCAGCAAACACGTAGCCCAGCGGAAATCCCGACTGTACAAATCCGGAAACTTGGCCCCGTTTCTTCTGCGGCGCGAACTCAATCGCGAAGGTATGCCCCACCGCGTACTCGCCGCCGAAAAAGCACCCCATCATGAATCGCAGCACGCTGAAGATCAGCCACGACCATGCTCCCACCTGCGCATACGTCGGCAAGAATCCTGCCAGCACCGACATCACACCTACGCCCGCAATCGTGAATATCAGAAGATTCTTCCGCCCAATCTTGTCGGCATAGTGTCCGAAGAACGCCGACCCCACTGGCCGTGCCGCCATCGTGATCGAGTAGAACAACAGAACTTTCGTGTATTGCCACGCCGCGCTGCCACCCGGCGAGACAAATAACTTCCCCAATATCGGAGCCATCACGACCACCATGGCCATGTCATAGGCGTCGAGTCCGAAGCCTAAGAACTGTGAGAGCATCGCCTGCTTGGTCTCTCTCGAAAATCCTTGCCCGTCGGCCATTTGCCCGCCCTTCGAACTTTAAAGCCGATTGCCCTATTACCTTTTTTGCAAAACCGCATTCACGGTCAGTTCTGATCCAGGAGATACGTCCAACTGCCGCTTCCATTCCGCAAACCCGCTCATCGTGACCACAACTACATGCGTGCCCGATGCCAAACCCAACACTGAGGGCGTGCTTCCCACGTATCGCCCGTCGACCGTCACTTCCGCTCCCGCCGGCGTCGAACTGAAACTGCACTTCACTGTCGCCGGTTGGCCAACCGCAACGTGCTCCTGCGCCCCAATCGCCGGTGCGCTTTCAGACTGACTCGACTCAGCCCGGCTGGATGTCTCCCCATCCGGCATCGCAACTTTCGGCGCGGGTGGCGGGGCCGCGATGCCTTCTCCGTGCACTGCCGTGTACAGCTGGCTGCGTACCTTGCCTTCGCTGTCGACGTAATACACCGTAATGCCGTGCTTCTCTTTCCTCGCTTCAAAGCTCTCCCCTTTGGGGAGTGGGACGCATCGCGACCATCGGGATTCAATCGTGCAGGTCACGTGGTACGGAGGGCCATCTCCTTCTTGCACCAGCAGCGTGTTCGTCACCTGCGCACTCTTGCTGTTGTGGCAATACGCGTCGAAATTAATGGCATCGCAATTCTTCGGCACCTCGCTGCCATCAAGAACGACCGAATGCGTTTCCGAATCCAGAACCTTGATGCGCATCTCGCCGTGCTTAGTCGCGTCGGCATACACCGTGACCAGCAACACCACCACTGCCAGAACTCCAATCCGACGCTTACTCATGAAAATCAACTCCTCTTTCCTTGCCAATTTCTTTGCCAATACAGCGCTGAATCAAAGCTTCATTCGTCATCATCTGCGATCCATCCCAATACCAGTGGGGTTTGCGAATGAGCCTCGCAAATGATGCGCGCCGCGGCCGTTTTGCAAATGCGGTACATTGTGATCTCTCGCCCCTCGCAGCACAACAGCTTTCTCGCCCCCGTCGCGCCCGTCCGAAGCTGGGCATCGCCTGTAAGCAGTCAACGACCCGAACCCGGCCGGCCTCATGTCTGCCCGCCGGGTTCGAGATCAGGGGTTAGAAGGTGAAAATCGGCCCGAACTCAGTGCGGTGATCCTGCCACTCGTTGGAGGCGACGCCCGCAATCGAATACAGATTGAGGCCGTCCTGCAAACGCGTAGCATAGATCGACTGCTCTAAGCTAAAGGTGATAAACGGGTTGAGCTTGTAGTTCAGGGTTCCAGCGAACATCTTGCCCATGGCCAGCGGCAAGGGGGACAGATCGTTGGCACCCGTAAGGACTCCCGTGCAACCACCCTCGTATTGAATGCAACCGATCGCGCTTGCGCCCGGATTATTCAGGTCGCGATCCACAACTTGATCCTTGCCGACCGTGAAATAGAGCTGCCATCCGGCGTTATGGCCTTTCGGATCAGCATTGAACCACCGTGATAGCGGCAGCCCCAGGCTGATAAATCCACCGAACGAACGAATCGGCTTCTGCGGCGCGACCACCACATTGCCCGGAGGCATCGGTAGCCAGAACCGCGCCACCAGCCGCCGCCAGCGGACCGCCGTCCAGTGTCGTGTAAACCACCGGATTGCTCAGCCCGTTCATGTCGGTGAAGTAAGACTCGACTTGACCGGCCAGGAAGAACCTCATGTCGGCGCCCCGATAGGCGCTCGCCACCAGGGTGAACCACCGCGTCGGCAATTGCACAGCGAGTTGATTGCCATACATCTTGCTGGAAGAGGTAAAACCGTTGTGGGTGCTGAAGTATGTGGACTCAGCAACCGTCGGTTCGAAGCACCCATCCGCATTGCAATACGGAGCGTTGCCGCTGCTCACAATCGACGTGCGGCGTCCTTGGAATCCGCTCCAAAGAATCTGTGCCGGAGCGACTCCCTTGGCCTTGTCGAGTTGGAATTGCAGGGCAATTCGCGCTTCCACCTCGGGACGGCCCGAATCGGCGCCCTCACGTTCGGCTTGTGCAATTTGTCCCGCCAATCCAAGCGATCCCAGCTTTTCGATTTCGCCGCTGCTCGGCATCATGAGTGCGAACGTTGGTGAAAATTTGAAATTGCGGGATCCGCCCAGCGACTGCACCACGCCAAACTGGAATTGCGGCGACCGCGTGTAGAGAGAGCCGTAGAACGCCCCCAGGAACGTGGTCTCCAGAATCGGAGGCAGCGCGCTGGATCCGAAAATCGTCCAATCCTGCCCGCCCTGGAAGTAGAGGTCTGTCTTGTCGCTCGCCTGGTAATCCATGCGAACATACGCCAGACGCAACTGGAACATGTTGCTGCGCAGCGACGTGACATCGCGATTATCCACTTCGCTGAAGTTGCCTTCGTAGTCGCCTTCCACGCGCCCCGTCAGTGTGAGCTTGCTCGAAATATCCGGCCACTCGAGATTCGCTCCCAGACGTGTGGAGCGCGCCTTGATGTGAAACTCCGGATCCTTTGTCGGCCCGGTGCTCAGAATATTTGTCGATCCGAGGAACAGCCCGATAAACGGGAAATCGTCGCCATTCGGCGAACTCGTGTCATAGGCGGCCGTGGCTTTGATGAAACCGTACGGCGTCATCTTGACCGGCCCCATCTTGAACGCTGCATTCAACCCGTCCTTCTTGGGCGGATCGACCGGCAATGTCCGCAACGGCGCGATAGCCGGAACGACCGTCGCCACCGGCGCTGGCGCTGGGACGGTGATCGGTCCCGGCTCTTTCTGAAGCACCGGCAGTATTGGCGACGATGAGGCCACCAGGTTCTTGTCCACTTGCGCCGACGCCGGTGCCAGTTCGGCATAGTCCGACGCGCTCAAGATTCCCTTCGCCTTCAACAATGCCAGCAACTTCGCCCTTTGCTGGTCCGGCGAGCCCGTCAGCGACTTTGCTTCCTCGCTGCTCAGCACGCCCTTGCTCACTAGTAATTGCAACAACGGATCCGCTGTTGCGGCAGAATTGCTTTGTCCCGCTGATGCCGGCCCAGGTAGGTTTTCGCCTACTCCTGCGGTCGAGATCAGAAGGCCGACGATAATCAGACTTCCGAAAATCGCGCTCCGTACTCGCATCCAATTTCCTCCTTGATGCCACGGTCTAGCCCATATCGGCACAGCCTTACAGCAGGGGTCCGGTGGTACGACCGGCCGATGGCCGCAGATTTTGTGCCCCTTCATTACCTTTGGCTGTGATCGCCGTCACGTCATTCAGTGCGCGATTACCTACGATTTCGTGTCTCCAGTACCAAATTGGGCCTCTGCCGCGCCTCTCCCCCTGTGATACCCATCACAATTTCGTGTGATCCACGTCGCCACTTTGTCCGCTTTTATCCTTCATATTGGAGTGGGTGCGGGGGCTTTATTTCTCCGCGCTCCAGAAACGGCCAAACGCAACTTATCGGAATTGAGTCGTTTAACGACTCCCAGAGGGGCGATCGATTTACCGGGAATTCCAGCTGATCTCGTCACATGAATTGCAGGCTAGTTCCCATAACGCGGGGTGGCTCTTTTAACCGCGCTGCCGACCATCGCAGCCGCTGTCCTAAGAAAGAGGAATTTCAATGAAGCGCAAGTTCAAGACCATGGACGGCAACGAGGCCGTCGCCAGCGTCGCTTATCGTGTCAATGAAGTGATCGCCATCTATCCCATCACCCCCTCTTCCAACATGGGTGAGTGGGCCGATCAGTGGGCCAGCGAAGGCAAGCTCAATATCTGGGGCACGGTTCCACAGGTCACCGAAATGCAAAGTGAAGGCGGAGCCGCCGGGGCCATCCACGGCGCTCTACAGACCGGCGCCCTGGCCACGACCTTCACCGCGTCGCAAGGCCTGCTCCTCATGATCCCTAACATGAATAAGATCGCCGGCGAATTGACGCCCACCGCCTTCCACGTCAGCGCCCGCACCATCGCCACTCACGCCCTCTCCATCTTCGGCGACCATAGTGACGTCATGTTCTGCCGGACCACCGGCTATGCCCTGCTCTCTTCGAACTCGGTGCAGGAAGCCATGGACCTCGCCTGCATCGCGCACGCTGCCACGCTCGAAACCCGCATCCCCTTCATTCATTTCTTCGACGGGTTCCGCACCTCGCACGAAGTCAACAAAATCGAGATCCTCAACGACGACGATCTTCGCGCCATGATCAACATGGATCGCGTCTTCGAGCACCGCCAGCGCGCGCTCTCGCCCGAGCATCCCGTCCTCCGCGGCACCGCCCAGAATCCCGATGTCTTCTTCCAGATGCGCGAGACCATCAATCCCATCTACGACGCGGCCCCCGAAAAAATCCAGGCCACCATGGACAAGTTCGCGGCCATCGTTGGCCGCCAATATCATCTCTTCGACTACACTGGCGCACCTGATGCCGACCGCGTAATCGTGATGATGGGCTCCGGTGCCGAAGCCGCGCACGAGACCGTCGAAGCCCTCACCGCCAGCGGCGAAAAAGTCGGACTCCTCAAAGTCCGCCTCTATCGCCCATTCTCCGTCAAGCATTTTGCTGCAGCTCTGCCCGCAACAGTAAAGAAGCTCGCCGTCCTCGACCGCTGCAAGGAAGCGGGAGCCGCCGGCGAGCCTCTCTACCTCGACATCGTCAACGCCCTCCACGAATCCAAACGCCAGTCCATCGAAGTGGTAGGCGGCCGCTACGGCTTGAGTTCCAAAGAATTCACGCCCGCGATGGTGAAGGCGGTCTATGACAATCTCAAATCGTCGACGCCAAAATCGCACTTCACCATAGGCATCAATGACGACCTCGGCCACACCAGCCTCCCCTACGACCCATCTTTCTCCACCGAGCCTGACTCGGTAGTGAGAGCCCAGTTCTACGGCCTCGGCGCCGATGGCACGGTAGGCGCCAACAAAAATTCCATCAAGATCATCGGCGAGAACACGCCCAACTACGGCCAAGGCTACTTCGTCTACGACTCCAAAAAATCCGGAGCCGTCACCACCTCGCATCTCCGCTTCGGACCCAATCCGATCCGCTCAACATATCTCGTCTCGAAAGCCAACTTCGTAGCCTGCCATCAATGGATTTTCTTGGAGCGCTACGACATGCTCAGCGCGCTGGTAGAGGGCGGCACGTTCCTGCTCAACAGCCCCTATCCCGCCAACGAAACCTGGGACAAGCTCCCGCGCACCGTGCAACAGCAGCTCATCACCAAGAAAGCACGCTTCTTCGTCATCGACGCCTACAGCGTCGCTCGCGACACCGGCATGGGCAGCCGCATGAACACTATCCTGCAAGTCTGCTTCTTCGCCATCTCCAAAATCCTTCCCGGCGATGAAGCCATCGAAGCCATCCGCAAATCCATTCGCGACACCTACGGCCGCAAGGGCGAAGACATCGTCAACAAGAACATGAAGGCCGTCGATGAAACCCTCGCCCACCTGCACGAATTCAAAGTTCCGGCCACGGTGAGCAGCACGCTTGAAATCGCCGAGCCCTTCCCCATCCTCGCTCCCGACTTCGATCGCAACGTCCTCGGCACCATCTACGAAAACCGCGGCGACGAGCTTCCCGTCAGCGCCTTCCCCAACGATGGCACTTTCCCCACGGGCACCGCCAAATGGGAGAAGCGCAATCTGGCTTTAGAAATCCCTGTCTGGGACACCAAAATCTGCATCCAGTGCGGCAAGTGCGCCATGGTCTGCCCGCACTCGGTCATCCGCATCAAGGTTTACGAGCCGGCGGCACTCGCCGGCGCGCCCGCAACCTTCAAATCCACCGACGCGAAAGACAAAGAATTAGCCGGCCTCAAATACACCATTCAAGTCGCGCCCGAAGACTGCACCGGCTGCGCCATCTGCGTCGATATCTGCCCGGTAAAAAACAAGCAGGAGACGCGCCTCCGCGCCATCAACATGGAGCCGCAACCTCCGCTCCGCGTCCCCGAGCGCGACAACTGGAATTTCTTCCTCAACCTCCCCGAACTCGATCGCCGCAAAATCAAAGTGGGCGCGATCCGCTCCCAGCAGATCCAGGAGCCGCTCTTCGAATTCAGCGGAGCCTGCTCCGGCTGCGGCGAAACGCCCTATCTCAAACTCATGTCGCAGCTCTTCGGCGATAGAGCGTTGATCGCCAACGCCACCGGCTGCTCTTCCATCTACGGCGGCAATCTGCCAACCACGCCGTGGAGCAAGAACTCCGACGGCCGCGGCCCGGTCTGGTCGAACTCGCTCTTCGAAGACAACGCCGAATTCGGTCTCGGCTTCCGCCTCTCCATCGACAAGCAAACCGAGTTCGCCCGCGAACTCGTCAAACGCCAGAACGGCAACCTGGGCGACGAACTGATCAACGGCCTGCTCAATTCGCCACAAAAAGATGAGTCCGACATCTACGACCAGCGCGAGCGTGTAACTCAGCTCAAGGACAAACTGAAAAACGTAGAGACGCCCGAAGCCAAACAGCTTCTCCAGCTAGCCGACATGCTAGTTAAGAAGAGTGTCTGGATCGTAGGCGGCGACGGCTGGGCCTATGACATCGGCTACGGCGGCCTCGACCACGTGATCGCCAGCGGCAAGAACGTCAACCTGCTGGTCCTCGATACCGAGGTCTACTCCAACACCGGAGGCCAGTCTTCCAAGTCGACACCGCGAGGAGCTGTGGCCAAATTCGCCGCCGGAGGCAAGCCCGGAGGCAAGAAAGACCTTGGCATGATGGCCATGAGCTATGGCAACGTCTATGTAGCCAGCGTAGCCATGGGCGCCAAAGACGAGCACACGCTCAAAGCCTTCATTGAAGCCGAAGCCTATGACGGACCAAGCATCATCATCGCCTACGCCCACTGCATCGCCCATGGCATCGACATGACCACCGGCATGCAGAACCAGAAAGCCGCGGTAGATTCCGGCCAGTGGCTCCTCTACCGCTACAATCCCGACCGGGCCGCAGCCGGAGAAAATCCGTTAACGCTGGATTCGCGTTCACCCACTCGCAAGGTGCAGGACTTCATGCAAATGGAAACCCGTTTCAAAATGTTAACGAAGAGCAATCCCGAACACGCCAAGCTCCTCTGGGCCGAAGCTCAGCATGACGCCGAAGTAAGATATAAGTTCTACGAGTATCTGGCCTCAAGAAAGCTGGCCACTAAACCAGAGTTAGTAGTGAAGTAGAAGAAGTTCTGAACTCTGTAGCTTTTGGTTTTGATCTTGTGGTTTTGGTTTTGATTTGCTCGAAGCTCGTAGCTCGAAGCCCGCAGCTTCCCGACCGGAGAAAGAAAATCATGCTCGACCTTACATCTCGCTACTTAGGCATCAACCTCCGCACGCCATTGGTCGCCTCCGCCTCCCCTCTTTCCCATGAAATCTCCAGCATCCGCCAACTCGAAGATGCCGGCGCCAGCGCCGTAGTTCTCTATTCCCTCTTCGAAGAGCAACTCCGTCAGGAGAGTCTCGAACTGGACTTCTACCTCAGCGAAGGCACCGAGAGCTATGCCGAAAGCCTAAGCTACTTCCCCGAGCAAAGCGAATTCCACCTCGGCCCCGACGACTATCTCGAGCACATCCGTCGAGCCAAAGCCGCCGTGCAAATCCCCATTATCGCCAGCCTCAACGGCTCCTCGGTCGGCGGATGGATCCAATACGCTACTCAAATCGAAGAAGCCGGCGCCGACGCCCTCGAGTGCAACATCTACTGGATCGTCACCGACCCCAAGGTCACCTCCGCCGAGGTCGAGCAGCATTACATTGACATTGTCAAAGCCGTAAAAACCGCCGTCCACATTCCAGTCGCCATCAAGCTAAGTCCGTTCTTCAGCAACTTCGCCAATATGGCCCACCGCATTGATCATGCCGGCGCCGACGGCCTGACTCTCTTTAACCGCTTCTATCAGCCTGACATCGACCTGGAAGCTCTCGAACTCGCTCCGCACGTCTTACTAAGTACGCCGCAAGCCATGCGCCTCCCACTTACCTGGATCGGCATCCTCCACGGCCAGGTAAAAGCCAGCCTCGCCGCCACCAGCGGCATCCATAGCGGCGATGACGTAATCAAGCTCCTCATGGTCGGCGCCGACGCGACTATGCTCTGTTCCACTCTCCTCCGCAATGGCATCAATCATCTCCGCGCCATCGAGCAAGGTGTACGCCAGTGGATGGAGTCCCACGAATACACCTCCATCGCGGAGATGAAAGGCAGCATGAGCCAAAAGCGCTGCGCCGACCCCTCCGCCTTCGAGCGCGCCCAATACATGAAAGCAGTAAAAGGCAGCCAGCACATCGCGCTTACCACCAGATAAGAATCGCCAGCGGTTTCAGCACTCGGCTAGGCGAGCTATTCCAAGCGGTTTTGTCCGCGGAGGCCTGTGAGTCGTTACTGCCTCCCTGCATTACATTCAACCGCTTTCGGCGTGAAGCACGGAGTAACTTGGCCGAACGGACAAGGAGCACAAGGAAGCCGGGCAATGGCACCGCAACGAAAGCCGCCTCACAAAGTGGGCGGTGTTTAGTGCGCGCCTGGAGTCCGAGTGCAAGGCAAGAAGGCGCGAACGAGTACAAGAAACGAAACCCATCCCGCACAAATCGCTTGACTCAGGCGCCACGACCTCCAAGAATTGAAATTGATAAGAGAAGAGGAAGAGAAGTAACTGGATCGACAAGCGGCCGACGATCCCCGCTTCCGCCCAGGCGGAAACAAGGCAAGTTCTTTTGAAAACCTCAATCGAAAGCGGCAGGAGTGAGCCCATAACTCCCATGCTTTCAATATTCTGCATCTAAGTACCGATTTTTGAATACTTTGGCGCGAAAAATCGAAGGATTGCTGAAAATCGAACCTAACTTCAACTCAGCAAATGAGTTGTTGAAACTAAGTTCAAGCCTATATTTTTGAATACTTTGCGAGTCAACTTACTCTAAGCACGAGATTCCATTAGACCGGGCTAGGGGGGGAGGGGGGGCCTCGAAGTTTGACCCGTCTTCGTGTCTGGTTTTCTCAAGCGGGCGAAAAACCCTGTTGAGAGAATTCCCAGCGTCGGCATTGCGGTGGAACCGATTTGCAGAGGTCCTTCGACTGCGCGCTGCTCCCTTCGCTTCACAGCGCTTCGCTCAGGATGACACGGTCTGGAGAGGGTACAGGACTGCGAATTCCTCACTTCGCTTCGGGATGACAGACAGATGGTGCGTGATGGGCCTGACTGCTCCTACTCCGATTGATGATTAGCGGTCTGCGCACTACCATAGCTTTATGCCGGTCGAAACTGAAATCTCCACTCCCCCGAAAACTAGCATTCGCGCGCCTCGCGGTACTTCGCTCTCCTGCAAAGGATGGCAGCAGGAAGCGGCCATGCGCATGCTTATGAACAATCTTGATGAGGACGTGGCGGAGCGTCCGCAGGATTTGGTGGTTTATGGCGGAACGGGCAAGGCGGCGCGCAACTGGGATTGCTATCACGCGATTGTGCGGGCGCTCAAGGCGCTGGAGAACGACGAGACTCTGCTGGTGCAGTCGGGGAAACCGGTGGGCGTTTTCAAGACGCATGAGTATGCGCCGCGGGTGCTGATTGCGAATTCGAATCTGGTGGGACATTTTTCGAACTGGGAGAAGTTCAACGAACTGGAGCGGGCCGGGCTGATGATGTATGGGCAGATGACGGCGGGCTCGTGGATTTATATCGGGTCGCAGGGGATTGTGCAGGGGACTTATGAGACGTTCAACGCGGCGGGGGATAAACATTTTGGTGGAGATCTCAGCGGGAAGCTGATCGTTTCCGGCGGCATGGGCGGGATGGGTGGCGCGCAGCCTTTGGCGGCGACTATGACGGGCGCGGCGTTTCTGGGGATTGATGTCGATCCGGAACGTATCAAGAAGAGGCTGAAGACGGGGTACTGCGATTTTCTGGTGACGACGCTGGACGAGGCGCTGCGCATTCTGAAGAATGCGGTGCGGAAAAAAGAAAATGTGTCAGTCGGGCTGGTGGGCAATTGCGCGGACATTATTCCGGAGCTGGCCGAGCGCGGCGTGGTGCCGGATATTTTGACGGATCAGACTTCGGCGCACGATCCGCTGAATGGATATGTGCCGAATGGGATGACGCTGGAGGCAGGCGCTGGAGTTGCGGGCGAGGGATCCGCGGGAGTATCAGGAGCGGTCGCTGGATGCGATGGCACGGCATGTGGAGGGGATGCTGCGGCTCCAGAAGATGGGGTCGGTGACATTTGATTATGGGAATAATATTCGGACGTTTGCGTTTCAGCGTGGAGTGAAGAACGCATACGATTTTCCGGGATTTGTGCCGGCGTATATTCGTCCCTTGTTTTGCGAGGGGCGCGGGCCGTTCCGGTGGGCGGCGCTTTCGGGCGAGGCTTCGGATATTGCGGTGACGGACGATTTGGTTTTGGAGTTGTTTCCGGAGAATCGCAGTTTGCGGCGGTGGATTGAGCTGGCGCGGAAACGGATCAAGTTTCAGGGATTGCCGGCGCGGATTTGCTGGCTGGGATATGGCGAGCGGGCGCGGTTTGGGCTGGCGATTAATGAGTTGGTGAAGTCGGGGAAGATCAAGGCGCCGATTGTGATTGGGCGCGATCATCTGGATTGCGGGTCGGTGGCGTCGCCGTTTCGCGAGACCGAGAGCATGAAAGATGGGACGGACGCGGTGGCGGATTGGCCTCTGCTGAATGCTTTGGTAAACACGGCGGCGGGCGCGTCGTGGGTGTCGATTCATAATGGCGGCGGCGTGGGGATTGGGTATTCGCTGCACGCGGGACAGGTGACGGTGGCGGACGGGACGGAGATGATGGCTCGGCGGATTGAGCGCGTGCTGACTACCGATCCGGGGATGGGCGTGATTCGGCATGTGGACGCGGGGTATGAGGAGGCGCGGGAGTTTGCGGAGAAGAACGGCGTGCGGATTCCGATGGGGAGAGATAGCTGTCCAGCCTCGCAGCACTCAGCCATCAGGAGGAGCATTCGGGCTTGCTTCATGCGGGGAATGACAGGTGAGCATCATTGGTGCAGATTGCATCGGCACCTCGGAATGGCGAGCCTTGGTAGACTGACAAGTCCTGTCTATTGTGATGTCTGCGTGAAATCGAAGCCGGATTGTTGCTCGCCAACATCGGACAGCTTCTTACGCTGCGCTCGGCGACTCCTGGGCCGCGGCGCGGCGCTTCCCTTTCCGAACTCGGGATTGTTGAAGACGCGCGCGGTGCTTTGTGTCGGCGGGAAGATCGTTTCCGTTGGCAAGACGAAAGACGCGCTGCGCGATCCCTGGCTGAAGAAGAATCGCAAGAAGGTCATCGGAGATCGACTGCCGCGGGCGCGTTGTGCTGCCGGGATTTGTCGATTCGCACACGCATCCGGTATTCGCGCAGTCCGCGGCTGATTGATTTCGAGAAGCGCATTGCGGGAGCCAGCTACGAGGAGATCGCCGAAGCGGGCGGAGGCATTCGCTCCAGCATCGAGGGCGTGCGCAAAGCCAGCAAGACCGCGCTCACCGACAAGCTGCTGGCCGCGCTGCACGACATGGCCAGGCACGGCACCACGACCGTCGAAGCCAAATCCGGATACGGTCTCGAGCTTCGACTCGGAATTGAAGTCGCTGGAAGCGATCCGCGAGGCGGCGCGGCAGTGGCCGGGAACGGTGGTTCCGACTTTTCTGGGCGCGCACGCTGTTCCGCCGGAATTTCGCGGGCGCTCGCAGGAATATGTCGATCTCGTCTGCAACGAGATGATGCCGGCGGTCGCGAAGCGCAAACTGGCGCAGTTTGCCGACGTCTTCTGCGATCGCGGCGCGTTCAGCGCGGAAGAAGCCGAGCAGATTTTCGCGGCGGCGCGGAAGAACGGCCTCGCCGTGCGCGCGCACATGGGGCAACTCAGCGAGACGCGGCTCGAGCCGTTCCTGCGCTTCGAGCCCGCCTCGCTCGATCACATGGATTACGTGAACGATGCCGACCTGCCCGCGCTGGCGCGCGAGCAACACGGTCGCGACGTTCGTGCCGGGAGCAAATTATTTTCTTGGCCTGTCGCGCTATCCGAATGCGCGCAAGTTCATTGAAGCCGGAGTGGCGGTTGCGCTGGCCACGGACTACAATCCCGGCTCGTCGCCGACGCTCAGCATGCCGATGGCGATGTCGCTGGCATGCACGCACATGAAGATGTCGCCGGCGGAGGCGATCGCAGCGGCGACGATCAATGGCGCATGGGCGCTGCGCTTGGCCGACGCAAAGGCAGCGATCGAAGCGGGAAAAGACGCCGACCTGGCCGTGTTCGACGTGAAAGACTATCGCGAGATTCCCTACTGGTTTGGAGCCAATCGCTGCGCGCTGACGATCATGAATGGCGTTGCCGAGTGGGCCACTCGCGGCTGAAGATGAGTGCGAGTGGCTACGGGACAAGACTGCGAGAACCGCCGCGAAAATCGTCCGCAATGCATTTGGAGCGAAGGGCATGGGTTGTTATAATTCATAAGTTCCGCACGCTCTCAGCGAATCGGCTGGTTTGCTTCGCGGCCTCCCGCCCAATGAGCAGCGCAGCAGTCGCCGGCCGAATGGCCGCGCGGTCTGTGCGACGATGGCGGAAAAGAAGTGGCCAGGTAGCTCAGGTGGTAGAGCGCAGCCCTGAAAAGGCTGGCGTCGGCGGTTCAACTCCGTCCCTGGCCACCATCATTCCAAAGAACTTAGCGGCTTTAGAGCCGAAATTTCATCCAACCCACGATTCGGAGATTCGACCCACGATTTCTCACTGAACTCTCTCCGTGAGCAGGTGAATCCTGTCGCCCAATAGCTGCTCGAGGAACTTGCCCTGTGCCTCGCGCATCGACTCCATGTCGGACTGCGCATAGAGTTGCATCGTTGTCCCGAAGTCCTCGTGCCGCAGAACACCCTGCACGGTTTTGGGGTCCACTTTCAGCTTCACCAGTGCCGTCGCCAGTGAATGGCGAAAGTTGTGAAAACCGAAGCGCCCCTTCCAGTTCGCAGGAATCACGCCGGCGCTGATGGCCGCGGGGCGCAAGTATTTCTGCACCATGATGGACGCGGACAGCGGCTTCTTGCCTCTTGAGCTTTACGCTGGGAAACACGATAGTCGCTTTCCTTGGCATACTTCGTTCTCTCGCGCCATGCGAGAAGGAAGCCAGCCAAAAGCGGATGCATGGGAACGGGAGCCTTCGACGCTTTCGACTTCGGCACCTTGAATCTTCCCCACACATAAGCTCGTCTCACGTAAATCACCAGATCCCTCGAAGTCGAGATCCGTCCACATCAGGGCCAACAACTCTGATACTCGCAGCGCAGTCGCCGCATCGCTCAAAGTGAGCGTGCGCCTTGGCTCCGGAATGTTGAGAAGAATCTCGAACGCCTGCTTCGGCGTCATGGGGACCGCCGTGTAATCGCTGGTCGTTCGCTGGCTCACCCAATTCATGGGATTGCCTTCCTGCTGCCGCGGCAGGAAATTCGTGCCGCTGCCCGTGCTTGAAGACCAGGCTCATGATGCGGCGGATTTTGTCGATCGTCGGATCGGCTAACGGCTTCACCTTCTTCTGCGCGTTTCCCTTGCGACAGTTCCCGAAACCACGCCTCGACATCCGCTCGACTTCATCGGCCAAGGGCGCCAATCTCCCCCATCGTGGAATGATGCGCTTGATCAGGTGTCGCTCGTAGGTTTCGACTGTGGGAAATGCCTTGGGACGCGCTGACTTCGATTGGTCGATTCTCAGCTCGTTTTCGATATAGTCCTGACAAAGCTGACCAAACGTCCTCGGCGTTCCCTGGAAGGGCTGCAATTGGTTGATGGTTTCGCGCAGCTTCTGACGATCGACTTCTCGCGATGCGTCGGCCTGCTTGGGACCGATATCTTTCACAAGACCTATGGCGACCATGTGTTCGACTCGTTTCCCATCCGATCGCGTTGCGTAATAGCGAAGGACCCACGTCATTCCGTCCGCGCGCATTATCTTGCGGATACTTCCTTTTGATACCTGGGCATCAAACCCTCCTTGGTGGTTTGCGTGCTCCAGGTGGCCGCTGGTCGCAGCTTACCATGTAGGCGTGGAGTTCCGACAGCAGAAACCTCCAGTCCTTCTTTTCTGCCGATGGATCGAGCGCGTGACCGGGAATTTTGCCATCGCGGACTTTTTGCAGCAGCGTACGTCGCGTGATACCTAGGAACGTGGCCGCTGTGTCTCCGTCGACGAAGTGTTCGAAAGTTGGGGCTGGTGCGGCGGCACCGAGGAGCTGGCTGGCTGTCATAGAGGAACCTCTAGAAACAACGTTGCCCTTGACACTAACCCAGACATACCAATACAGTCAACATGTATCGTTACACAATTTCAACGAGGATGGCGCATGGCAAAAAAAGCGGCAACCGCTCATCAGCCGGTGATTTCCATCCGTATCTCCGAAGAACTCCGTTCCAGGCTGGAAACACTGAAGGAAGTCATTGCCCAGAAGACCGGCCAAACCGTCTCGACATCCGAGGCCGCAAAGCAACTGCTGGAGTCGGCTAGAGACGACCGTCTTGAGTTGGCAAACCTGCTCACTGAGCCGACCGATTCTCTGCTCAACATTCGCGGGAAAGCGGAGGCACGACATGCCGCTCACGCAGGCTGAATGGGCTCTCGTTGCCTACTATTGCGCCAAGGGTGCGCAGTCATTTATGAGTACCGAACAAGGCCAGCTTTCTTATGACTCTCTGGCCGAGATTCTTGAGGCATTTCTCGCCGTTTACGCAATCGCCCGCAGAAGGAAGAAGCTTTCCCTAGACTTCCTCTATTTGATGACGCTTCCCGAGGACAAACAAGTCGCTGCAAAGGAGCCGGACGATGTCGATAGTGACGACCTCCGTCGAGTCGTTACGCGAACGATTCAGATGCTCAAAGACCCGGCTCAGAAGCGCCGACGACCACTGCTCGCCGTTCGCAATCTCTACACGCTCTTGGATCAGGAAACGTTCTCGAATATCGAAAAGCTGAACGAAGTACTTTGGCCGCACTGGAATACCCTCTGGCGCGTCTGTGCCCGAGGCCATTACGCAGTTCACCGCAAGCCCTTACGACCGAAACCCGCCGGCGACGACGATGACTTTGAAGCCCCAATGCAGCGCGGATTGCCATCCCAGGAGGAGGGCGGATACCGCCTCGATCTGGTGCGAGAGGAGGGGAACGATTTCTCTCCCTACCTGCATTTTCCTGGCCCGCTTGCGCCACGCTATCCGGTAAATGGATACGCGAGAACTGCGGAATTCCGAAGGATGCTGGAAGGGCTCGATTTGACTCGCCCACTGGCTCAATGGAAAGGGCACTATTTCTACGCCCACGTTGGAATCATGGAGAACCAAGAGTTCGATGTGAATTTCTGTGCCTGTGACAACGGAATTAGTTTCGTCTTCCCCATGGAGCACTGGAAGTCCATTCAGAATCTGTTTCGCCGTGCATGGCAGTCGCCAGACGTGATGCAGGCGTGGGACATGTTGGCGTTGGAATATGGCGAGATGTGAGCGAGGCGGTGCTTCGCACCGGAAGAAGTTGTGGTCGCGGTAGGGATACGGATTGCTCCGTACCCCCCGCGCGGATCCGTACGGGCGGATTTCCCGCATACGGCTCTTGCCTCAGGTGGTGACGCGCAGACGGCGCGAAGGATAAGGATGGCAGATATGGGCCGGAGGCAGCCAGCGGCGGATGAGCCGTTGCATTCGCTCCCACAGAACGCGACCTTTCTGGCTCCGTCGTCGCAAGACGTGGTACCAGAGGTTGCTCACGGTGAAACGAAAGTGAGCCAGAGCATACCGGTTGCCCGGCACTCCGAAGTATCGGATATGCCCGCCCACCACGGACTTCAACCACTCGCCGACTTCCGGAACAGGGTCATGCATGCGCCGCCGCAACTCGATCTTCACCTGCTGCAGTTTGGCCTGCATGCGTTTGCGAACCGTCTGCCGAAGCACCAGAAACCGTCCCTTCTTCGTCTTCCCGCAAATATGCTTGAAGCCGAGAAAATCGAAGGTCTCCGGCTTGCCCAGACCAGCGCGCTTTCGGTTCGCCGCCGCATGGCGTCCGAACTCGAACAGTCGCGTCTTTTCCGGGTGCAGTTCCAGTTGGAATTTCGCCATGCGTTCGGCGAGTTCTTTCCAGAACTGTTCGGCTTCCGTCTTGAACTCGAATCCAACCACGATGTCGTCGGCATAGCGCACCACGATTACATCGCCGTGCGCACGCTTCTTGCGCCATGCTTGAACCCAGAGATCGAAGACGTAATGAAGGTAGATATTCGCCAGCAATGGCGATGCACTTCCGCCCTGCGGCGAGCCCGCCTCCACAAACGTTCGCGTTCCCTTTTCCAGCACGCCCGCGTTCAGCCATTTCTGGATGAGCCGCACGACGCGCCGGTCCGCTATCCGATGCTGGAGAAACCGGACCAGCCACTCGTGCGACAGCCGATCAAAGAAGCTGCGCACGTCCAGGTCCAGCACCCAGTTCACACGTCGCTCATGGAGTCCACAGAACAAGGCGTCCAGCGCTTTGTGCTGGTTGCGCTTTGGCCGGAACCCATAAGAGAAGCCGAGGAAGTCAGTTTCGTAAATCGCGTTGAGCACTTCCACCGTCGCTCGTTGAACGAGTTTGTCTTCGAGCGCCGGGACGCCGAGCGGTCGTTGCCGCCCATCCGCCTTGGGAATGTACACCCTACGCACCGGCTTCGCCCGGTACGCTCCGCGCTTCAGTCTATGGGAGAGGTTCTGGAGATTGTCCTCAAGAGCCTCGCCGTAGTGCCGCCACGTCTCCCCATCAACACCGGCCGCAGCGTGCCTCTTCAACTGGAAGTAGGCGAACCGCAGAGTGTCGATCCGGTAGATGTGATGCAGCAGAGCGGTGAACTTTGCATCCTTGTTCAATGTTGCCGTTTGTCGTACCTGCTCCAGCTCACTGGGCGCGTTGATCCGGCTCTGAGTCCGGGGCGCGTTTTGCTGGCCCAGGTTCCCCTTGGCCAGACCCCTTCCCTCCATCTCCTCCGCCGCCGATGCTCTGGTTTTGTTCGGAGACTTCCCCGGTACTATGGGTCTGTCCGACTTCCCGTGTTCGTTCATCATCGTCTCCTGTCCTTGGACTTCCCGATGCGTCCCGAAAACGCTGGCCTTCGGGCGAACCCGGGATCTCTCAACTTCCGTGCAAGATGTGTCCCCACGTGCCAGGGTCACAGACCGCGCAGGACTCCCACCAAGCTCGCGATGGCGCTTGGCAGGATGTTGCCTTCCGCGTTGTGTCAGGGCGTCGGCGTCCTGAAGTTAGGGGTATTTCGCGGCTCAATAACCTGGCCCGTAGTTCCTCCTGTCTACGCTTCGTATCCGGCCTTACGACCGTGCCCGCAAGACTCGGAGCCGGCGTGGCTTGCTAGGCCTTCGCCGTACGACTCTTTCATTCGCTACATCTCAACGGCTTTTCGGTGCTTACGGCATCGTGACCTCCAATGTGTACTGGTACTGCAATCGGTGGTTCGGTGCTTTGCACCGGGTTGACGCTTCGACACGTCACCCCCAATTGGGAACTGCGGAGCGCCAAGCCGGCGCTTCGATGTTTACGCTTTTTAACTTTTGCTGCATCAACAATAATTCGTCACGCTGCTTAGCGCTGCGGTACTCGAACGATAAGGTTTGTTTGCAGACAGGTCGCGCGAGAGCGTCGATCCGCGTAAACGCGTTGAAGGGCCAAGACTTTCCGTGAAATAACATTTTGGCGCTTGATGGCGGCGGAATCAGAGCACAGTATGGGAAACAAGGCGGGTCACTCAATGAATGTTCCCCGCACTCAACCGATACGCAGCACATTGCCGTTTGGAGGAGAGGCGAAGCCCGGCTTCCGCACCAAAACGGCCGCCACGCGGCTGACTACCAGCGAGCTTGCCGAGATCGAAACTGCCGCCGAAAGCGCGGGACAAGCCCTCTCGGAGTGGCTGCGTGCAGACGCCTTGCGCGCCGCGCGGCAGCGGCCCGCCGTCCCCGCTGAGCTGCTGTTGGCCGAGGTCTGGGCGGTTGCGTTACGCGCTCCTGAATCTCTTCCATGCGGGCGCTCAAGCGGCATCGGA
>CAWEAB010000010.1:0-127357 GCA_963806745.1 uncultured Acidobacteriaceae bacterium | reverse complement strand
AGATTGGAGAAGGCAGTCTTGTTTTTGACACTTCGCTCCTTCCTTACACGATGGTTGGGCGTGGCCTGGACATTCTACGGCCGTCGTTGACCGCTTCGATCTTGCGGATCTCGTCCGGAACGTGACGGGGCACATTCAGGATCCAAATCTTATTTCCGACATTCCTCCGCAAAAGCAACGCATTCCGACATATCTCCCGGCTTACGAAGACACGGACAGGCACACTTCCGACCTCGAACCCGAATATGCGCAGTCCCTATCGCGCGCCAAGGGCCGCTTGCTTGAAGTCTTCAAGGGTGAAGTATGACTACGGCTAAGCCGGTGATGGTGAAGAAGTTGCCCGAGACAGTGGGAGCGTCACAGGCTCAGGCCTGTTTCCGTGAACTTGAACCTGTCCTCGAGAGCGACTATCCGCGCATTGTTTTTGATTTTGCGGCAGTGCAACACTTTGAAAGCGCCGGTGTCGAACTCCTCCTGCGGTGTATGGAGGAGGCCATGAAGCGCAACGGCGACCTTAAACTTGCGGGACTCTCGCCGCAGTTAGCCACCATTCTAGAGATGACAAGAGTCGATCGCCTGTTTGAAATTTTCGACAATTGTGAAGACGCAGTGGAGAGTTTCCATCGTTTCTCTCCACTCTCCCTGCAATCCATACCGGCGGCATCGAAGCCCGTTTGACCAATGGTCAGACGGGTGTGAAGGGAAAATGTCGAGCGTAAGAGATATATAACCCACGAGGGGCGTCTATCCGGCTCATTGGAGAGGTCATGAAAACCACGACTGGTTCACGGCACTACCTGATTGTGCCGGAGTTGATTCTGGCGCTGTTGGCTGGTCCATTCGCCTACGCGGCTCCCCAAGCAAAGGGTTCACAACTCCAGTTCGCTTCATCTTCATCGACAAGTCCGCAAACCGAGGATGACGACAACGCTCCAGTGCCGCCGATGCCGCCCGTTGATCCCGCTCAATCCGCAGCGGCATCAACCGAGCCCCTGCCCGACAGTCCAGGCGCCATTCAATTTGCTCAGCTCGAATCTCAATTGCCTGCTCAACAGCAAGCCCAATCCCGGTCTGAGCCTCAACCTCCGCCCCAGCAAGCGAAAGAACCGTTGGGCACAGCCGCTGCCCAGACCGTACCCACTATGGGCGTCGCCGCGTCTAAGCCCGCCGGCGCAGCTTTGGCTCCCGCAAAACAGCGGCGCATTCGCACGATTCTTATTCGGACGGGAGCCATCGTAGGGGCCGCTGCGGCGCTCGGAGTAACAATGGCGCTAACCGAGGCTAGTCCAAGCAAGCCTCCGGGCGCTCACTAATGTCGTCCTTCACCCACCTGATAGCGCACGTAGTAACAAATGCCAACGACTTCCGCTGACGACACCCGACCGATGAACGCCACTCCTACCCAATGGCCCGGACAAAGGCCCCCAATCCCGTCGCCTCTGCTCGTTAGCTTTTCGGGAATTGACGGCGCGGGCAAGACCACTCAGATTGAAAGTCTGATGGACAGCCTGCGAGATGCAGGCCTGCGCGTGCGCCTTATTGCTTTTTGGGACGACATTGCCACCTTTCGCCGCTTTCGAGAAGGTCTAGGTCACGTCGTTTTCAGAGGCGAAATCGGGGTTGGCGCTCCCGGTAAGCCTGTAGCTCGCCGGGATAAGAACGTTCAGAATCCCTTAACGATCGCGGCCCGCATGGTCCTTTGTCTGATTGATGCCATCAGTATGAAGTTTGCAATCGCAAAACTCAGGCGCAACCGCGAGTCTGATGTGGTCATCTTCGATCGATATTTATACGATCAACTGGTCAATCTCGGCATTCACTATCGTGCTTCAAGAATCTATACTCACGTTGTGCTGAAGTTGATTCCTCATCCTGACATCGCTTTCATCCTCGACGCCGATCCGGAGCTGGCACGCGCTCGCAAGCCTGAATACCCCATCGACTATCTTCGAAACACCCGTGCGTGCTATCTCGCTATAAGTAAAATGGCCGGCATGAATGTGATTCATGCCGGCTCCCCTCAGAGTGTTTCTGACTGTGTTCGTCGGGCGCTCACAGTCAGACTCGGGTACCCGATCGAGCAGCTAGCGCCTCACTTCTTCACTGGTAGGTAAACGTGAACTGGTCCATATACGTCTTATAGTCCGTCTGCTTCGAGTTACCATCCATCTGATAGTTAACGCCAACACCATACCAGTTCCCGGAATTGAAATGTCCATAGGTCTGGTTGATGGTATGGGTCTCACCATTGAATGTAATCGTCTTGTATAGCATTTTGTTGTCCGATGTCCTCTCGACTTCCAGGTGGACATGGTTCCATCCATTGCTCACCGGGTTGCAGGCGATTCCGGTATGTACCCAATGCTTGTTCACATTGTCCCAGATATCCCACTCGTGACCGCCCGCAATCTTGCACTGGTGGCCATACACGAATCCCATCCCGTTGAAATATTGGTTGATGTCAAATTCTAGTACTTGTGAGAGAGAGAGGTCCCCGCTGTAGAAATAGGCATCATAGGTAAAATTGTGCAGCGACGGAATAATTTTGTGGTCTGAGTCCGGCATGCCTTGCGTCGAGTGCGTCCCGATCAATGGAAGCGTGAACAGTACATCCGAATACGGATGGTCGCCGCCAATTTCGTACTTTGTTGAATTCCCACTCATTGATGGTGAACTTTGGTGCTGCGCGACCGACCATGTCACGCCTTTTCCACACTGCGTGCACACAGCGTAATTCGGTGGATATTCTCCATAGGCAACCCAACCCTTGCTTGCCTGCAAGTCTGTAAACTGACCATTACCGCCGCCTCCACCCCCACCACCACCTGACACGGTGAGATTGACCACCGTATAACTCGCGCCGCCACAATGGTCCCATTCCTCCACCACCGTCTTATGGCTACCTTCGCTGATTGACACGTTGGTGTTCATCTCATGTCCATTCACTACGGTTTGCAATTTATCGTCGACATAGACTCCCATGGTCGAAACACCTTTGGAACAACTGGTGGTCGACGACGCGACATAATTTACAGGAGAAGTCACACTCCCGCCGTTGCCGGGAGAGTTGACGGTGACGCTAGCAAGCGCAGGAATTGCCAAGCTGGCAATAAGACAAATACGGCACGGGCTCAACCACTTCATGGGTATGCTACTCCTTGCACAGATTCCACAAACACTGGGGTCCGGCATTCCAAATACCTGCGGACCGGGAAGAACTGAAGACGATCACGGGTGAGCAGGTGTCACCCAGGTCTTCCATGGCTAGTTCTCGACAAAGTTCGTGGGCAGTAACGAGACGGTAATACAGGTTCTTCCTTGCAGCAACAATCAATAGTTCACAAGTGTGTTGGATATCAAACGTTTACGCTGCGTAAGCGCATCGCACGCAGAAGCCATGGACACGGGTTTCGTCGGTGCCAGCGTGTCGGTACAACCGGCTTATCCCTACCACCATCCAACCATCGCCGTAGGAAATCAGGTGTAGGCAATCACTGGAGTGTCGCGCCGTGTCTGGAATAAATCTCACTGGAACTCGTCTATTCTTGCTATCCACTTGTGCTCTGGCCATCGTTGTTGCAGGCGGATGCCGCGGAGTCGGCACCGCTCCTAATCAAGTCGGAACTGATACCTTACAGGTAAGTGTTGCAGCCGGCACCGGTACGATAAGCAGTTCACCTGCGGGCATTGACTGCCCATCGACCTGTTCCGCAACCTATAAAACTGGGTCTCAGGTTACCCTCACCGAAACTCCCAGCGGGGGTTCAGGATTCGCAGGGTGGGGCGGCGCGTGCAGTGGCACGAGTTCCACTTGCACTGTAACGTTGAGCGCGAACCAGAGTGTCTCCGCATCCTTCAATCAAGGATCGGGCAACGTCACACTCAATGTCACCGCCAACAACACTGCACCCGCACAGGGGACCGTAACCAGTTCTCCATCTGGTATCAGTTGCCCCGGCACCTGCTCGGCAACTTTTGCTGTCAACACGCAAGTCACCCTGACCGAGGCCCCCGGCGCAACTTCAACTTTCTCCGCATTTGCCGGCTGGGGAGGCGCTTGCAGCGGTACCGCCACCACTTGCAGCCTGACACTCACTGCAGATCAGAGTGTCACCGCCGCCTTCAATCCCGGAATCAACCACATCGTCTTCCTCGCTCAGGAGAATCGATCCTTCGACCACTATTTCGGCGAGCTTCGTCAATGGTGGGCGGACAACGGCTACCCCGATCAGGCTTTCGACGGCTTGGCGCAATTCAATCCTCCCGCCGGAAGTTCCCCGCCTCCGTCCAATCCTCCCTGCGGCAATCCTGACCCGACCAGCCATTGCAATGCCGATCCGAACGGAACGCCAGTCGTCTCCGATCACCTTCCCTCCGTCTGTATCGAAAATCCCAGCCCTTCCTGGAATGAAAGCCACGTAGATTGGGATTACGAGGATCCTGTCGGGAAAAGTCCCGCGAAGCTCGATGGCTTTGTTCAAACTGCAGCCAACGACGCCAGAGAAACTCAGCCTCCGTTCATGGATACAGAAGGTTATCGCGCCATGGGGTACTATACCGGCGACGATCTAAATTTTTATTACTTCATGGCCACAAACTTCGCCACCTCGGATCGCTGGTTCTCGCCGGTTATGTCGCGTACCCAACCGAATCGAATGTTTATCATGTCAGGCACTTCGCAGGGGCACGCTTATCCTCTCGGAGGTTCCGATCCCTACGATCAGAGCCAGTTAACCGCGCCCCCAATTTTCCAGGCCCTGCAAAACGCCGGCATCACCTGGAAGATATATGTACAGCCCGACCCCGAGGCCCACGGCGATTGCCCGCCCCAGGACACCTCTCCTCAATGCCTGTACCTCGACTCTGGCAGCTATCTTCAGATGTTCACCTATGGCAAGACCGTCATAAACGATCCCACGCTGAGTCAGAACATAGTCCCTATGTCGCAATTCGCAACCGACTCCGCCAACGGCACCTTGCCTCAAGTGGCTTGGATCGAATCGCCCACCGACGCTGGACTCGACGAGCATCCCTCTGTTTCGGATTCCAACCCGATCAACATCCAGGCGGGTGCGGCCTTTGTCGAGACTCAGATCAATGCCCTGATGCAAGGCAAAAACTGGAGCGATTCAGTTTTCATCTTCACCTATGACGAGAATGGCGGCCTTTACGATCACGTCTCGCCCCAACCCATGCCGAGTCCTGACGGAATCACGCCGCAGGATCTTCGTCCGGGTGACATCTGCAATGGCGCCTACGGCACCGGTCCAACCTGCGATTTTGTTTTCACTGGCTATCGGGTGCCCTTCTTCATCGTCGGCCCTTACGTAAAGAAGAACTATGTTTCACACACCGTCGCCGACACCACGGCGGTCCTGAAGCTTATCGAAACCCGGTTCGGCCTGTCTCCATTAACCAAGCGCGATGCCGCCCAGTTCGATATGACAGAGTTTTTCGATTTCGCCAGTCCTTCGTGGGCCACACCTCCTAATAATGTCCCCAAGCAGAATCGAGGGGGTACATGCAGCCTCCAGCCCCCTCCTCCATAGAAGCAGGTTGAGTGTGGGAGAAAATAGACAGATGGAGAGCGGGGCCGCACTCGCCGTCTGTGCACACTGCGCGAGAGAATGCGGGCACGCTTCTCTAGGAAAGCGGCGCCCGCGTCTCGGATCCAACCGGGCCCAGGCTCGGGACCGTACCTCCTGCGACCGTATCTCCCGCGGCTGACGCTCGCCGCCGACTAGTCTCCTTAGTGGGATAATGGAAATCGTGGGAACTAAAAAACTGCTACTGTTTATTTTGCTCGTCGTCATGGCAGCGCCCTGCACTGGCACTGTGCGTCACTATTACATTGCCGCCGAAGACGTCTCTTGGGACTTCGCTCCAAGCGGCCAGAATCTTCTCACCGCCGGGCCTCTCATTCAGCCTTGGATTGGCCACACCCGCTGGACGAAAACCCGGTTCATCGAGTACACCGACTCCAGCTTCACTACCAAGAAACCGCAGCCCGATTGGCTCGGCATCCTTGGACCCATCATCCGCGGAGAAGTTGGCGACGAATTCGTAGTTGAATTTCTCAATCGCAGCAAGCGCCTTCATAATATGCACCCGCACGGTTTGCGTTACGACAAGAACGATGAGGGCAGTTACTACCTGCCGACCGGATCCGGCGGCATCATCTCGACCGGCCACCGCTTCACCTACCATTGGTTCGCCGATCAGGGCAGCGGTCCCGGTCCAGGACAGCTGAGTTCAGTAGTGTGGTGGTATCACGGTCACGTTGAGGAAGAGACAGAGGTCAACGAGGGCCTCATGGGCCCGATCATCATCACTGCCAAAGGTAAAGCAAAGCCCGATGGCTCGCCCCGGGGCGTCGACCGCGAATTTGTAGTCTCATTCCTGATCTTCGACCAGATGGGTGGAAAAACCGATGGCCTCTTCTACGCCATCAATGGATACATTTTCGGCAACCTGCCCGGCCTGATGATGCAGCAGGGGGAGAAGGTAAGGTGGTACTTACTCGGCCTTGGCAACGAGAAGGATCTCCACACTCCACACTGGCACGGCAAAACCGTGAACACTGGCACGCGCAATACCGATGTCATCGAGTTACTGCCGGGGAGCATGGTCTCTGCCGATATGCTGGCCGACAATCCCGGCTCATGGATGCTGCACTGTCACGTTGGCGATCATATGGAATCCGGCATGATGGCCATTTACACCATCTATCCTCCGCCGAATCCGCATTGTCCAGTTAAATTCACCGCCGGAAATTTTTGGGGCACTAGCGGAAAGTTCACCGTCACTGTGAAGAATTCCAGCGGCAAGCCGATCAGGAATCTAACTGTCACGGCCGAAGATTTTCTCGCGCCGCAAGATCTGCGCCGCCCCTTCGACTTTACCTGGACTTCCACTTCAACCATCCCTCCGAATCAGGAGCAGACGATCGAGAAGCCAGCCTACCCTGAAGCCAGTGCCCAGGCCGTCCGCGGATGGGCCTTCCTTCCAACCGCCATCACTTACACCGACGGCACGAGTTGGCACCCCAAGAATGACGGTGAATGCTTCAAGGTCTTTTGGCAGGACAAAGACCACCCGGAAATTCCGGCGCTGCCGCCGCGTCAGGATGAACTCAATCCGGATTAGAGAAGTTGACCGCCTCGGTAGAAGTTAAAAGGCGGTTTGGATTCCGAGTCACGGCCTGGCCCTTAGGAGGTCTCAGCTCGGCACTGGGGAAGCATTAATCAGGATGGAATCGGGCTGAGTAAGTTATTTTCCTGCCTCAGAATTTACCGTAATTGATCGCGCTTCATAATGAGTTCCGTTAAAGCGCGCTTCAATCATAATATCGGAGCCTTCCTGAATCTTGCCCGCGAGGTCCCGATCGTTCGCATCCACGTACACTTCGTAATTTCGGTTGTCGCGAGGATCGACAATAACGACCAGACCCCGATGCAAATCGAGGAACGAAACACGTCCGGAGAATGAGAACATCGCTCCCGGCGAAGCCAGAATCGAAACCTGACTGACCAGCGGTTGACGGTTGTCGGAATGAGGATTGGCGGACTTTTGTTCGATTCCCGCAGCAAATTCTATCGTCACTAGCGCGCCGGGCTGAAGATCCGCGGGAGTCGCTGGCTGATCACCACGAGTGATCGTCGCGCCCGCGGCAAGATGCATTTTCACAGGCTTGGGAGAAAGAGTATCGCGCACCAGCAGCTCTCGCCGGCTCGCATCATAGTCCACGATCTGGCCGTTGCCTTCTCCAGTGGGAGCCGTCGGAACGACGCGTACGTTGCGAGCGAAGACGTCTTTGCCATCAAGCGTTGTGTCGACATAGGCGCGTTCCCCCTCTTCCAGATCGTCGAGCGACCCTTTTTCCTCCGCTCGAAACACATGTGTACGCTCATCGAAGAGAACGGTCATGTGTCCACCGCCGAATATGTCGAGGATCAGGCGGTCGCGAACGTGATCGATGGTCCTGATCTTGCCTCCGAGTAACGTGGTCTTCCCCTTGGGCTGGGGCGGCAATTCGGAAACCGGGCGGGCTTCCTGGTGGCTGAGCGCAATCGGATTCGGGCTGACATTGGTGTCCCCCACTGCGGCCTCGTCGCGCGCCAGCAGGGCTGAGGAGGCTGCGATTTGCGCTCCGCAGACCGCCGACAATGCGCAACTGATCAGGAGCGTGCACCGCATTACGAAACCCGCACGACGACGAATCAAGTACTTCCTCCCGTTATACCCAAGCCATGAAAGCCACCAAACCGCAGTTTCGAGCATTTATTGGATGCTTTGGCGTGCGGCAAGGTAGTCCAGCAAAACCCTTAGAAACAGGCAGCATTCTTCGCTGGTCGTGCATCCAAAATGTGCCTAAAAAAGGGCTTGAAACGAAGCTGAATATTTATGAAACTTTTCGCCATCCCGAGAGAACGTACCGGAAATCATGGACGTGCAAACTTTAAAGGCTCTGCCTTGGCCGCGGCTTTGATCCTCGCCTTCGGTTGTTCACAACATCTCCGTGCCCGCGACATCAAGATCACGATCCCCAAACGCAGCCAGCTCACGCCCGTCCAGCGACTGAATCGCGAGGGCGTAGAACAGATCAACAAGCGCCATTTCAATAAAGCCCGCGAACTCTTCTATAAGGCATATCTGTTCGATCCCGGTGATCCGTTCACTCTAAATAATCTAGGATACGTAGCCGAACTCGAAGGCCAGGTCGAACGCGCGCAGTCTTTCTATGCCATGGCTGCCGCACAATCCACTGAGGCGCGAATCGACAAAGCCAGCATCAAGGAACTGAAAGGGGAGTCCCTCGCGAGCGCCATCAGCACATTTCATGACGTCCAGATGCAGGTCAATCGATCCAACGTAAGAGCAGTCGCTTTATTGTCGGACGGAAGGATCCGCGAGGCGGACACACTCCTTCAACAGGCCCTCGCGCTCGACCCGAAGAATGCCTTCACGCTGAATAATGTGGGGGTCGCCAAAGAGTCGCAAGGCGAATACGGAGAAGCGCTGAAGTACTACAACGCTGCAGCCAACGAGCATGTTGAAGATCCTGTGATCGTCACGATGAACGGCTCCTGGCGCGGAAAAGCCGTTAGCGACATGGCGCGATCAAGCGCTGATCGTCTTCGCAAGCGCATGAAATCCCTCCAGAGCGAAGAGGCCCAGATCACACTCCTGAATCTACGCGGAGTTTCCGCGGCCAATCGCAACGACTGGCGTGCGGCGCAAGACTACTTCTCGCAGGCTTATCGTCTCGGGCCAGACAACGCCTTCTCCCTGAACAACGAGGGATTCATGGCGGAGAGAAATGGCGATCTCGAAAGTGCGGAAGACTTCTATCGCCAGGCTAGCGCTGCTGGAGGATCAAACAATCGGGTGGGCCTTGCTACCCGTCCCGCTGCCGAAGGCTTGAAGTTGTCATCGGTCGCGGATACCAGCGATGGCAAAGTCTCGGGCGCAATTGAGGTCGTGAGTGAAGCAAGACATCGGCAAGGAGGCCCTGTCGAACTCAAGCGTCGCGACGGCAGCACTGTCACATCAACTCCGGCGCCCCTCCAATCAACACCCACGACTCCAAACCCACCGCAACCTGACAATCCGCAACAATAGCAGTGACCATTACTCGAACTCGGCTTTCGTCTTACTCTCTTCCACATATTCTCCCTACCACCTTCTAACTATCCTTTCAGTCGGATAAGCTACATACAACAAGCACTAAAGCAGGTAGTCGACGGAGCAATTGCGTCAATACATTTATTACTGTATTTTTCGCATTAGTTATCCCAAACCGTACCTGCCCCAGCGTATTCTGTTCGACTCCCCCTTTCCACGGGCGGAAGACTGCAAGGGCCGTGGAGGAACATTTGAACGCATCCCCATCCGTCGCGAACCGCTTATCCAGGGGCGATTCGAAGCCAAATCAACTTCACTCCGTCGTTTACATCGTACAAGTTGTTTTACTTACATCGATATATGTAGGATGTACTACGCTGGCCGCCGCGCAAGTTAACTCACTCTCAATTCAATCCCCTGCACTTTCCGCCAGTGGCACTACAAACCTAGCCTCACCCGTTCACGTCGCGGCGACCGCCGAAGATCTCAGTCCTGTCACCGGCTACGTTGTCTATGTCGACAATGTCAACGTCTACCGCAATTTCGCTACGACGATGGATGCGTGGATTCTTCTTCCGGCTGGCGCGCATACCATTTATCTCAAGGCGTGGGACGCTCACAGCAACTATACGACTCGCACCTACCAGATCAATGTCACTGGCTTCGCCCCGCCCACTCCCCCTATATACGCGCGGCGAATCGACGGGATCGACGGTGACACCTGGACGGTCGACAACAATCCCGACGTCGGCGGGAAGTGTAATAACGGCAGCCTTGGGACCTTCCTCAACAATTGGGATCCCAACACCGACAACGTTCCGGGCCCTGGAATTCACTACCTCGTGAATGGCACCTGCCAATACGACGACAGCCTCTTCTACTGGAAGGCACCAGACTCCCAGCAGTACGAGAGCGCTACGAACTATCTTTGGGAGTTCTGGTTCTATATACCGAACACGACACAAACTAATACCGTACAGGCGACGGAATTCGATCTGTTCCATGCCGTGCCCCTCAGCGATGGCGTGCATAAGTTCATGTTTGGCACGCAGTGCAACTATGCCAAGAACGCCTGGGATTTCTGGCTGCCTAGCGGATCGCGTCTTTCCTGGGTTACGTCCGGCTTATCGCCCTGCCGTTTTTCGACCGGGTCATGGCATCATGCCGTCTATTTCCTCCAGCGCGTGACTTCCGCCGGATATCAGCAAATTCCCCTCGCCTTTAATCCTCAGAGTGACGTTAACAGTTATCTGAGGTTCGGAACCCTGACGATCGACGGCCAGACAATGTACATTGGCGGGCTGGCAAACTCCACGATTCCAAAACCAGCGTGGAACACCGTGCTGGGCGTCCAGCATCAATTAGACACGTCAGTTGCGGGAGCACTGATTGAGGAGTATTCGAACCGCGAATCTCTCACAACCTGGTAACTGTTAGTGGTAGATCAAAGTAGAAAGGCGCCCCGTCCGAGTTCTTGTCGGCCGGGGCTTTTTCATGCCGCGTCGGTGCCCGGAGACGGGGAAACCTCAACTTTCGTATTCTCACCCTCCGCAGAAAAGGGAACCCTTGCAGCAGGCGGGAGGCCATGTAACGCTGCCCGCAGAGACGCGCGGCGACGACTCATGAGTGGTAAGCGATGGCTGGAGAAAGAACCGAGCGAACGCTTTCTCCTCTCCAGTTCGAACCAACGGAGATAATGACGAACTACGTTAGGCATGGTCATTCGCACTGCTGCGGCATAATTCTGTTCTGCCACACGGCGCTGATCCTGCGGCGACTCCAATAGCCCGATCAACTGGGCAGCCAGATCCACGGGATCGCCTTTCTTGTAGAAGCTGACGGCCATGTCTTCATCGGCTGCCATGTCACGAAAATCGGGGAGATCCGCAGATACGATCGGAAGTCCGAACTCGCAAGCCTGATGCGCGGGACCGCTCGAACCGGTTGCGGAGTCGTAGGGCAACACAAGGATGCTGGCGGCGCTGAAGAGTTCAGGCAGGTCCTGCTCCGCGATGTAGCCACGGAACTCTATTCGTGGATTTGCGCCGTATTTCTCGCGCACGGACTCCCAATAGCCAGGGCGCGTGTGATGATTCGCTCCCCCAATGATCAATCGTGCGGTTGGCACTCTCCGGAGAACCGCCGGAAAAGCCTCCATCAATGTCTCGAGTCGTTTGTAAGTTCCCCAGTGCCCGATTGCAACCAGGCGCTGGTCGGGATTGCCGCGTTTCGAAAAATCCGGCGGTGTCGGGCAGGGGCCAAAAATTCCATGCGTGCCGAGCAGCACGTTCTCCGCTGCATACTTTTTAGCCAGAGTACGCCGATATCCGGAAAGCAGGACTGACACAGAATTCGCATTCAGGAGCATGCGCGTGGCCATCGTGCTCCCCAGGCGATACAGTCCTTCGCGCTTCACGCCCGCATCGCCAAAATCCACATGTTCTACGATGTGGTGCAGCGTTACATGAGTGAAGTATCCCAGCGCACGTGTGACCGCTGGCATGCACAAACCAGCAAAAGCGGCGAGAGGATACTCGGGAGTACCAAAGCTCGAGTAGACAAGATTGAACCAGACCACATCGGGCTTACAACCATGCACCGCCTTGATCAAACTGAAGGGCGAAGATAAGCGATTGCTCTCCCAGCAGCGAACCACATGAAATCCTGGCAATTCTGGTTGCTTGTCCGCCGCAATCGGCTGGCCATGGGCGTCGGTACTGAACTCGTAGACGGCCAGTTTGTCTGACAGAATCGTAAGATCAACGAGAGGGTTGCTCTGGAGTTCCCGCGCCAGGTGAAACCCATATTCATTGAGTTGCCGGCCACTGGGCGGAAAAGTAGTAATGAGACAGATTTTCATTGATCCCGTTTTCTTGACTGCTTTACGAATGCAACCGTCTCCTAAAAGATGCTGATCTCCACGTATGGTCTGAATTGCTGACTGGCCGGACCGTTGAAATTGAAGAAATCCTGTTGCTGCAACCCGGCCGAAAATCTAATCGGGTAATGAACGGGTATCTCCTGCCCGTTTTGCTGGATGGTGCGCCCGATCGGCATCGCATAAGAGACCGCAAAACTGGACTGAACAGCATCGTACGCATGAATTCCCATATTGCGCGAATACGCGGCATTTGCCTGTATCGACCAGTTTCGCGTCGGCGAAAACACCACACTGCCCGCCGGTCGAAAGGCCTGTGAGATCGCATACTGGTCTATTTCTACGCGCCATGATCGCAGATATTCGCCAATTGCCCTGATCTTCAGGCGATCCGAAAAACGGCGCTCAATCCCAGCATAGGTCGAGGTGTAGTAAAACTCGCGTGGGATCGGAGAGAACTGCTGATCGCGTGCTCCCCATCCGACAATCAAATTGTTTTTCGCCCACGGTCGCCCAACATGGAACTCCAGCGCCCCAGCCAGATCCCGGCCACGCTGGCCATTTTCGGTGAATGGCCCCGCTTCCCTTATCGCGAACCCGTTCACCGACACCCAGTCGAAAAACGAACTGGTTTGCATGTAAACAAATTGCCGGAACAGGTTCTGGTTCATGTTGTAGGGATCGAGTGTGTCGCGGCGAATGGTTTCTTGAATGCCGGCATTGAAATTGAACACATTATTGCCCAGTCGAAATTGAGGGCCGATCGTGTAATTGATGTTGTAATCCCAGGTATCGCGATTGACGATCGTGTTAGCGCTGGGAAGCGAGATTGTGCCCCGCGCATTACGGACCTGAAAAAACCCGGTCGAATCTGGCATGCCCTGGATATGGAGGTGGAATGCTTCTGTCCACAAGCTTTGAATAGACGAGCGCGGCAGCGGCAATGAGCCCGGCGAGCCATTAGACCCAGAGAAGGCTGCATCGAGTGGATATACGGTTGTATCTTCAAAAATTGGCTCGAGCGTGTAATCGGAGGAAAAACTCACCGTATTGTTGATCTTCAAGCCTTCGCCGGCGCCCGTGCGCATCATCGCCCACTCCGCATTCGTGTCTTCACCAGCAGCCTGGGCGGCCTGTGCAAAGGCGGTCAAAGCCTGATCGTTCTGGCGCCGCTGCCGAAGCAGATTCGCCTTGGCCACAAGATAGTTGTAGCCCAGTTCGTCTTCGCCCACATTTTTGCTGACCTCGTTCAGTTGAGCCTCCGCGCGCGGAACATCTCCGGTTGCCAGATACGTATTGGCCAGCCCGACTCGCACGTCAGTTTCTGGAGCACCCGCCGCCAACGCGCGCTGAAAATATGTTTGCGCCAACTCGAACTCATGCATCCCGAGGAAAACATCGGCAGTCTGCACGAGTTCAGTCGCCGACGGCTGCTGCGTGCGGCCTGCGCTCGCTTCCATCAACGCCAGGGTTACCTGCCGTCGCGAATCTTCCATCTGCCCTCTGCTCACCATCAGGTGGGCGATCGCCAGACGAACCTGCACGCGATCGGCGTCAGGAGCACTCAATGCGCGCTCAAAACGCGCCATCGCGGCTTTCTGTTCCCCCAGAGTGCTCAGTGCTTCGCCCGTTGTTACGAAAACGCTGCTGGGGCCGGCCTTCTCCGCCAACTCGATGTAATGCATCGTCTGATTGCGCTGATGGAGTTGAGCGTAACAGCGCGCCAGTTCGGCATAGACGACACCGTTTCCAGGCCCAAGGTGGTCGGACTCCTGTAACTCATTAATCGCTTCCTGGTATTCGCGCAGCACATACAGTGCATTGGCGATTGCTATATGTATCTTCGGGTCCGTCGGATTGGCCTTGGCAGCGATCCGGTATTCCGCAACCTCTCGCTTCAGCAATCCTTCGCTGCCATACGCAGTTCCGCGAACCAGGTGGATTGCCACCGAATCGCCCATCACCTTCTCGGCAAGTGCAACTTGCTCGAGTGCCGCGCGGGCGTGATGCAAATCCAAATCCGCATATGCCAAGCCGAGGTGGGCCTCACCGTTTTTGGGATCGATCCCCAAGGCAGTATTGAAATCCGCCGCAGCAGCCTCGCCCAGACGTTGATCGTGCAACACATAACCGCGATTCACATATGCCGTAGCTACGTTCGGGCCACGCTCGATCGACTTGGTAAATTCCGCTTGCGCGCGGACCGAATCGCCATTGTGCTTGTAAACGTAGCCCGCCAGCAGTGGGAGATCTGGCTCCTTCGGCAATACCTCTTCATACTTAGTAGCAAGTTGCAGCAGCTCGTCGTAGCGTTCAAGGTGGAGCAGATCGTAGCCGAGGTAAACGACTACGTCGCGGTCATGTGGGAGTTTCTGAAGTAATCGCTGACCTACCTCAGCCGATTCTTTGTAGTTCCCGGTCCAACTGTAGTAGCGCTCCGTCTCGCGCATGATGAACGAATCCTGCTGCATTTGTGGCGATGCGAGAGCCAGCCACTCTCCGGCCAGAGGGTATTTGTGCGCTTCAATGGCCGCGTTCATCCCGCCGGCAACCGCGAGAGTATTCTTGGGCGCGAGGCTGTGTGCCTTTCGATAATTCGTCTCCGCCTTATCATAGTCATGCCGCGCCGCGTATAAGTCGCCGAGCGCTATGTATGACGCGTAGTAATGCGGATGAGTCGCTGCCAGATGCAGCAAATACTTTTCGGCTTCCTTATCATTGCCGAGTTTGCGCTCGACCGAACCCAGGGAGGTGAGCGCCAATTCGTTATCCGAATCAAGGGTCAAGATCTTTTTGTAGATCGCGGCGGCTTCTTCAGGGCGCTCGATCTTGACCAGCAGATCGCCATTCAACTGGAGCGCATTGGGATCATTGGCGTTCAATGCCAGCGCATCGTGAACATCCTGTAAAGCTCCGCTGGTGTCGCCCGCATACAGCTTGATCTGCGAACGCAAACGGAGGAAATCCTCACGGCTTTTGCCTTCAACGTTCAAGGCATTGATTTGCGATTGGGCAGTCGCCAATTCTCTCTTCGAAGCGTCCTCATCCTGCATGCGGGTGTAAATCTGCACAAGATTGATGCGGAGTTGAATTGCATATAACGGACCTTCCGCTGGAGACTGCGGCAATGCGCCGATCGCCGCGTTGTATTCCCGAAGCGCATCTTCGTTGCGCTCTTCAACCTTGGCGACCTCACCTCGAATCGCGTGCAGCCGATAATAATTCGCGTTCAACTGTTCAGCGCGGTCAAGATACTTCTTGGTCGCTTCAACTTGGCCGATCATCATCTCGGACTGCGCGGCCGATAACTGCAAATTCAGGTCGCGTGGCGCGGCCTCCGCGGCTTCCACATAAAGCTTGGCCGCTTCATCCTGCTTACCGGCAAGTTGGTACGTATAAGCCAGCTCACCCTTGATTTCGGGCGACTTTTTGGAGATTGATTTCAACGCGGCAATCGCGGCGGGATAGTTTCCCATTTCCCGGTAGAAGCCAGCCAAAGCGCGAATGATCTCGGGATTTTTGGGCGCACGGTGTTTCGCCATGTCCAGATAGCGCTCCGCCTGCTTGGGCTGATCCATCCGCTCGTAGGTAATCGCGATCAAGAGTTCCGAACGGGCATCCGCCTTCATCTGCTCGGCGCGCTGCAAATGTGTCAGCGCCTCATCGTACTTTCGCTCCTGCAGCAAATTCTCGCCGAGCAGCAACACATCCGTAGTTCGGCGCGAGTTCGCTTCGACGACACGCGTCAGGATTTGTATTGCCTCTTCTCGTCGGCCCATTCGGCTGTAAGTCTGTGCCAAACCGGATTGCCCTTCGAGAGATGAAGGATTGATGCGCAGCCCATGCTCATATGAGTCGACCGAGGCTTGCGTCTTGCCCACCAAACGCTGCGTGTACCCGAGCAGGAACCAGAGCCGCTCATCGCCCGGCGCTGCCTGCACCGCGCGCTGCGCAAAGTCCATCGCCGCGGCGTAGTTTCCACTCTTGAGAGCCGCTTCGGCAGCATGCCCCAGGCGCGCATTCTGGATATTCGACCCCCACCCCAACGATTTTCCGGTCGATTGCGGCTTCGGTTTCGGTTTTGCCGTCTTCCTGGGTTGATTGGACTGTTCTTGGCCTGCGTCAGGCTGCTGCTCCGCAGCGGCTTGATTCACCTTATAAGTCTGCCCACGGCTCACCCCACTCGTCGTGAAAACAAGTGACACCGCCAGCACGACTCTGAAGAGTGAAATCTGGGAGTTCAATCTGCCTCCAGCCAGAACTCTAGCTGTGATTGCAATACTTCGATGGCACTTTGAACTCCAATGTTGGCTGACTTCGATTTCACTCGTAAACACGCACCAACACAGATGCTTGAAAGCAACCACTCTGCGCGACCGGCAATCCAAGATGGGCAACCGGAGGAAATTGTGTCCAGACTTGACTTCGTCGACCGCGCCGACCGCCCCTTTCCGCTCAGTCTGGTGTTCTTAATCGCATTCCTGGTCCATGGACCATTGCTGCTCATGCAGCTTCCACTCAGGTCATACGACACGAATTTTCACATTTTCTTTGCGTCGCACTACGCCCAACACTGGTTCGATCCCTGGAATACAAAGTGGTACGCGGGCTTCTCGCAGACCACATATCCGCCACTTCCGCAGCAATGGATTGCTGTCCTCTCCCACATCGTCGGTCTCGATTTTGGTTACATGATCGTGCAGTTCGTCGGCATCCTCTTACTGGCGCTCGGCGTATATCGATTCGCCAGTTTGTGGGTTGATCGACGGGCCGCTTCTTACGCCGCTCTCGCCAGCGTGTTTATCGGCTCACAAACATTCCTCATTTATGCCGCTGGACAGCTCGCCACGACGTTCGCCGCGCCCCTTTACTTGAATGCTCTGCCTTATATCTACCAATGGATACGCAAGAACGACTGGCGCTCCTTCATTAAGGGAACGGCTCTGGCCGTCGCTGCAGCGGCCGCTCACCACGCCACACTGCTCTTTGGATCCTTCTTTTTTGCGCTCCCCGTGCTTGCCCTCGCGATTTACGATCTGCGTCAGGATCACCGCGCATACGCAAAAGGTTTCATCTTCCGTACGGTTTTTGTAACGGCCACAATCGGTGTGCTCATCGCCATCGTTCTGCTGCCCTTCTGGCTGGCTCTCATCAAGTACCCGGTCACGCAGGTTCCGATTCCACACCCCAGCCGCGCCAATTACATCCTGAATCCGATCCTCGGGTTCAATTTTTTCATCATCCCGTATGGGGCGATGATCCTGGCATTCCCGTTCATTTTCATTCGCGGTTGTTCGATTCCACGCCTGCGTCCGTTGCTCATTGGATTTTGGGTGGCCATGCTCATCGGAATCGGATCCACCACCCCGGTAGCCCGCATTCTCCTTGCCCGCGCCTTTGAAGTGCTGACCATGGAGCGCTTCAGTTATTGGGCAACGCTTCTCGCGCTGCCTTTCATTGGACTGCTGATCGAAGAACTGGTCGACCGCGCCCGTTGGCGCGCAGTCGCTGCAGTCGCCGTCGCGGCGGGAATTACCTGCGCCGGCGCGGCCGCATGGGCAGCGCTTCGTCCCGCCATAGAGGACTTCAAGGTGGATACGGTTGCTGCATGGTTGAACCGCGACGGCCACGATCGCTATCGCTACATCACGCTCGGCTTCGGCAGCCAGATCGCGCGTCTTGCCATGCTCACCGACGCCAGCAGTGTCGATGGCGAGTGGAACTCCGGCCGTCTGCTGCCAGAATTGACCGAACATGGTGGCGGCGCGCTCACTAGTTCCAAGTATTTCGGCAAGGGTGGCATGGATGCGCTCATCGCCATGCTTCAGCACGCCGATCGCTACGGATTGAAATGGGTGTTTGTCAAAGAGCCTTACTACGAGCCCCTCCTCGTTTTTTCCGGCTGGCGGCGCATCGGCGATCTCGAGGACCGCACCATCTCAATCTGGGGGCGCGACAACGTCGTCCCCGCGACTCCTATCGACTCGCCCCAAAAGCCGCCCGCATGGCAGGGTCTGATGTGGGGCATTCTTCCGATCGGAAGCAGCATCGTAGCCATGCTGCTCGTACTCATTCCCAATCGCCGTCGCCTCGAGGAAGTGGTCAGGCCGCCCGCAAGATCCGCCACTGGACCTGAGCGCGATCTCGTGCTTGGGAGGATCTCATGAGCGCCGACCTCCAAAATTTCGAGGACAAGAATGTCGACACAGAGATTGTCGAACCGAAGCCTCGGCGCACGGCTACGGGTATCCTGTTCGCTCTGATTCTGTTGGCGGCAACCGCGGCCCTCGTTGCCATTGGAACAATCTGGCCCAATCAGGAAGATTCTGGCGTCGCGGAGCCGCGCGGTCGGGTCATCATTTCGGCGTCATCTCCGCAAGCGGCAGCCAACGATTTGCTCCAGCAGATCGCGCGCCGGGATTGGCACGCTGCCTATGGACTCCTCGCCAATAAGGGCGAGTTCAGCGAGAGCGAATTCCGCAATGACATAATCGGCGAATACGGCAGCCTGCGGAGCTACGCCACCCTCAGTCAGTTCGACGTCCAGTCCTTGCACTCTTCAGGAGAGCAGGCGGAGATGCGTGCCCACATGATCTGGGCCTCGGTAGTCGGCACCTTCGAAGACTCCCGCGATCTCCACATCGCCAAGAACGGCGCACGCTGGGAGGTCTCCTGGCCGCTGGCCAAGGAAGTGCGCGTTCCGCCGCAGGTGATTCCCGTCAACTATCTCCGCTGGGACGTGATTTATCGCGGTCCGGAAGATGATTGGGGAGCCCAGGATGTTGAGGCGCCGCATGTTCGCATTGTGGCCATGCATCCCGTCGATCGCGCCGGTGAGGTCATTCTCATGGGAGAAATTTTGAACGAAGATGTCATCCCCGCGTTCGTCACCGTCAAGGCATCTTTGCTCGACAAGAACGGCGGCGTGATCGGCACCGAAGATGCCTTCGACAAGATTTCTCACGTGCTGCTGCCGAAGCAGGTCTCGCCTTTCCGCATCGACTTCCACAATGCTCGTATGTCTCAAGTCGACAGCATTCGCATGCAGCCCTCCTCGAACCTTGTACCCGCATCTGCGGACCCAGTCATTGGCATCGAGTCGCAAAAGTTGAACCCGCTGCCCAATGCTTCCCTGAGCGGCCAGTTGGTAAATCAGAGCGGCCAGGTCGTCAATGTCGCGCACGTAATTGGCACCTTCTACGACGGAGGAGGTCAAATCGTATGGGTCGCCGATCAATATCCAAGCCGCGCCTTACTTCCCGGAACGCCCGTCCCGTTCCAGATCACGCTGCCCGCCGACATCTCGAATAAGGTGAAAACCTATCGCGTAGTGACAACAACATACATCTCGAGTCGTATTCAATGACGCTAAAACGCCAATCGATATGCGCCCTCGTGCTCGTGCTCGCGCTTGCCACCGCTGTCGCAGCGCAGGAACCGGCTCGCAACAATGACGCATTGAGCTTTCCGGCACGAGTTGAAGCAGGGACCGCATTCTCCGTCCCAACTTCCGGCTCCGGAGACGCAACCTTATATATAGTCGGTCCAGGCAGTGCCATCGAACGCAAGGTTCATCTCGGAGAAGACGTCGCCTTTGAAGCCGACGACCTCGACAATGCCGGGCACTACATCGCAATATTGACCGGCTCGTCATCCGCGTCGACGCAGTTTGACGTAATCCCTTCCAATCAGCCCGCCTCCCTGAGTTTTCTGGCGAAGCCTTCGCGCCTTGCCGTCAACCGTCCCGAGGGTATCAGCGGCGTCACATACATTTTTGATATCTTCGGCAATTTGTTGCTAAAGCCGCAGGATGTTTCGTTCCAGCTATCCGACGCAACCGGTGGCACACAATCGCGAAGCGCCTTGAGCCATGATGGCGTCGCCTGGGTGCAGATGAACTCCGCGCCCAAGGCGGGCCCCGCCCACTTCCAGGCCGCCATCTCCGGAGTACACGCCACACGCATTGTTCAGGAGGTCCCCGGCGATCCTTGCTCGATTCACATGACGGCGCGCCCTTCCTCCTCCTCGCAGCGCATCCTCTTGCAGACCGATCCCGTCCACGATTGCAATGGCAATCCTGTGCCCGACGGAACGATCGTAAGCTTTACGGAAACGCATGAAGGGCGTGTCTCAACTGTCGATGTCCCGCTGAAACGGAGCATTGCGCAAACAGAACTGCCTGCGGTAAATGGCGCCACGATTTCCGTAGCGGCCGGAGTGGTGCTAGGCAACGAGATTCGTTGGAGCGGCCGATGAAAATTGCGCACAAGATCTCGATGCTGGCTCCAATCAGCGGAGCCATTCTCGCAGCCGTCTTTCTCTCGGCTTCCACCGAGCCCACTGTGCGTGTCGCCCCAATGGACTCGGTCGGCCCTCGCCAGGTCGAAGACCAGACCCGAACTTCTGTGATTCGCGATTACCTTCAGGGATGGAAGACGATGGATGAAGCCCTGAGCCAGAATCGCGCCGACTTGCTCGATTCCACCTTCGTAGGCAAAGCAAAAGAAAAGCTCGCGTCGACCATTCAAGAGCAACAGAAAATCGGGATCCAGACAAGCTACCAGGCCAAATCCCACGACATCAAAGTAGTTTTTTACTCCCCCGAGGGCCTGTCGATTCAGCTCTTGGACAGCGTGGAATACGACGTCGACGTAAGAAAGGCTGGGCAGTCGCTGGGCTCGAATCATGTTCGCGCGCGCTACGTGGCGGTTCTCAGCCCGACTGAAACCAAGTGGAAGGTACGCATTTTTCAAGGCGCAACGCAGTAACAAATAGCTTCGATTCATCAGTTTGTTGCCAGGAGCCCAGACGTGATCTCGGTCGTTATCCCCATTTACAACGAAGAGGAAATCGTATCTCTCCTTCACAGCGCGGTTAGCGAGTCGATGAATGAGCTCGATGAGCCATGGGAAGTGATTTATGTGAATGATGGGTCGAGAGATTCCTCTCTGGATCTCTTGCGCCAGTTGCAGGCCACAGACCCCCATATCGTCGTCGTCGACCTGTCCCGCAATTGGGGACACATGGGCGCCATCCACGCCGGCCTCCAGACCGCGCGCGGCGACGCCATCGTCTTGATGGATGGAGACCTTCAGGATCCACCTGAGGTCGTTCCGAAACTTGTGGACGCCTGGCACAACGGCGCGCAAGTTGTTACTGCTGTGCGTCGTACCCGGCAGGAAAGCCGCAAGATTTTGGCCATTCTATTCCCGCTTTTCTATCGGGTGCTCGGGGCGATCTCCGACTACCCCATCCCATTGAATGCGGGGATTTTCGGGTTGATGGACCGTCAGGTACTCGACTCGCTCAATGGTCTTCGCGAGGGCAATCGGTACCTTCCCGGGTTGCGTGCTTGGGTCGGATATCGAACGGCCGTCGTTTACTATGATCGCCAGGATCGGATCGGCGGCGATGGCAAGCTCAGCTTCGTGAGCCGCATCAAGTATGCGATGGACGCCATCACCAGCTTCAGCTACAAACCCTTGCGCCTTACGTTCGTATTGGCGGGGATGTCGTTTGTGGCCGCTCTGCTCTCCGCGGCTGCTGCTTTACTCTCCACCACCAATGGCATTTTCTACGCTCTATTCGGGACAATTTTCCTGATGAGTAGCTTGCCACTTCTCTGCATTGGAATTCTGGGTGAGTATCTGGGCCGCGTTTACGACGAGGTTCGAGGACGCCCTCTCTCAATTATAAACCGCGTTTATCAGTCCAATCGAGCTTTCGAAGCTGAGCCCATTGATTCCGAATCGGCAATCAGCATGGCGGACTCGGAATTGCGCATTGTTGATACCAAGGCGGAAAGAATGTATCCAGCAGCGTAGATCGCCACCGGGAAATGCACGTGACTCGCGCGCGACGCTTGGTCTTGTTCAAATTAGTCTGGTTAGTAGCGGTTAGGCAAAGTCACGGTTGATGAACCATCCTCATTCCGCGGAATTCTGTTTCCCGCCGCCTCCGTCGCACTTCGCCGACCCGCGCTCAATTGCCGTGCCTTCTTCGTAATCGTTCCACGTCGCGATCACAAGAAACGGAATGGGGTCGTCCTTCGGATATACCTCCCGCGAGATTTTCATAGTGTCGATCAACGTTCGGCCACAGCGTTGCGACATATACCGCCCAAGACTCCACGAAGCCTTTCTGTCGTCAAATCCCGCCCAAGCCGCACCAACCGCGATTTTGTCCGGATATTTCTCTTGCATCGTCTTGTAGAAGTCATGCAAGTAGTCCCCTCCCCAGTGGCTTCCGTCAGCAGCCCATCCTTGTTTCCCGGGACTCACCCATGCGTAGAAACCATCAAACGCAGCGGTGTAAGGAGTTTTTCTGTATTCGAAGATCAGCAGTGGCGGGGCGGCCCATTTGTCCACTTCCGCACGCACCCGGCTCCAGTCAGTATGATTTCCCTTGGGAAAAATGAAGATTACGGGACGCCCTTTATAGGTCAGGTATGCCTGGCTCCCGACGGCGTCTGTGGCTAGATACTTATCGTGAAACGTATCGAAAGCCACCAGAGCATCGTCTGTTGCAGCCTCGGTGTCCGCGCGCGTCTCGTCATACATCATCGCAATCGAGAAATTCTGCTGTGCGGCCTCTGACTGTAGGAGAGCATAGGCTTTGTCGATAAAAGGCTCGCGATCTCCATACCAATCCACCACAAATCCGGAAATTCCCAGCTTTTTCGCTTCTGTAATCTGCTTCTTGAGCGTTACAGGATCCTGGGACGAATATCCCACGTCGATATGCTTCGGGTGCCCGAACCAGGGCTCGTAAACCGCCAGAACCTTGGTCGGAGTTCCGCCCCCCTTCGGAGCCCGCTCTCGGAAAGTGCCGCGCATGCCTTCGTGATTGCAGCCGTCGAAGGCGAACAGCAACAACGCCATTACCGTGACGATAGGGGTATTTGCCATTGTCTACTTGGCGATTAGAGGGTCCGTCACGAACTTTGGGTTGCAGCTGAATCTGCGGAATTCCTAACGTATAGCGGGCAGCTAGAGCCTCGTCTCCCGCATCAGAGACGTAACTCCTTGCATCGGTGTGCGCTGTCCCGGCGGCGCTCCAAGATGCGACGTTCGCCACTTCGGAGCCGGAGCCTGATTGTGTCTTCGAGGATCATCCAAGCCATAGCCGCGACCACCAAAACACCACGGGAGCGTTTACTGAATGGCAGCGCCATTCTGCTCAGCGCGCTCTGCATTCTCACCCTGGCCAACTTCGGTTATAACATCGCAGTCGCGAGGATCCTCGGCCCCGTCGCTTACGGCCACACGACCGCGGTTTACACGCTGCTGGTCCTCACCTCAGCGGTCACACTCTCCATTCAGATTCTCACCGCCAAAATGGTGGCCCAGCAACCCACTGCGGAGCTGCAAACTCTGGCCTACAGGGAATTCCATCGCTGGGGCTGGGCCGCAGGAATTCTCGTCACATCCCTCTTGCTGCTTCTCCGCAACACAATAACGCAATACCTCAATACCCCGACTCCCCTTCTGATTATTCTCCTCGCGGCGGGAACGCTTTTCTATGTTCCGCTGGGTGCGAGGCGCGGTTTCTTCCTTGGGACCTGCAGTTTCCACCAACTCGGCAACAGCCTCGTCCTCGAGGCTCTTACGCGCCTGCTCCTATCTCTCGCGCTGATGAAGTTAGGTTTTGGTGTACCGGGAGTTGTCGCGGCCAACGCCGCCGCGGTCGTTACGGCATATTTGCTCGCTCGCCCAAGACTGACCGCCGTGAGTTCCTCCCAACACGATATCGCCTTCGACTATCGCGAGGGCATTCAGGCAGCCGTGTTCTTCGCCGGGCAGGTTGTGATTAACAACTGCGACATCGTAGTGGTCAAACACTTTGTCGCTCCCGCTGCGGCGGGACTCTATGCCGCAGTATCGATGGTTGGACGCGTAGTTTTTTTCTCCTCCTGGTCGATCATCAATAGCATGTTCCCCATCTCCGCCGGAACCTCCAGCCGCAAGGAGGATGATCATGGCGTTCTTGGCCTCACTTTGCTGATGGTCGTCGGCACTTGCCTGATCTTTATCGCCGGGTTGGGCCTGGCTCCTGCCGGGATATGGAGTCGGCTCTTTGGAGTCCAATTCTCTTCCTTTCCGGCTTCCGATTTTCGCCACCTTCTCGTCCTTTATGCTCTCTCAACCGCGATCTACAGCCTGAGTGTCGTCTTAATCGCGTATGAGATGTCTCGCAAAATCGCCAACACTGGCTGGCTTCAGTTGATCGTAGGTGGCGCCGTCGTCGCCGGCATTTACGTTTTCCACGCGTCGCTGGCACAGGTCATATGGGTGCAGGTTTTCATGATGATGCTTCTCGTCCTGTGTGTCTCACTGCCCTATCTCACCACGGTCCTTCGCGATGGGAGCCACGGAAACAGGCCTCCCATTCCGGGCTTTGTTAAACTGCGGCGGCAAGTCGGCGAAAACGAAGTCATCGCAGAGTTTCTCAAAACTGACTTCCATTCACCCGAGTTTGAACCGTACCGGGACGCCTTGCACGATCTCGTGACCGCGCCCGACCTGCAAGATCAGGCACAGAATAAGCTGCGCCGCGCCTTATTCAATGTCCGCCACAGATCCTTGTGGAAGCAGTTGCCCGGGGATACAGAATGGTACGAGGCCGAGGTCGAAGTAAAAGACCTGGAGCGCATTCGGGTATTTCCGCGAGCCCAATGGCGAAGGTTCGCCGTCGGCAATTTTGATCTCTCCCAGGTCGTGCAGCGAATTTCCGACGACCGCTATCGAGCCCGCGCAGGTGCCGCCTTCCTGGCCAAGATCGAAGATCTGCGCGATCACTCCCGGCAGGGTTCGCTTTCGGGTGCCATTCTGCTGATCGGCTTGGACGAGCGAGGGCCGTTCACGATTCTTGACGGTAATCACCGCATGGTTGCCGCCCTGCTGAGTTCGCCCTCGGAACTCGCTAAATTGCGATTCTTCTGTGGCTTGTCGCCCAACATGGCCCAATGCTGTTGGTACCGAACGAATGTCGCTACCCTGACCCGGTATGGGCGGTACCGCGTATGGCATTACACACATAACGCTGAGAAGGAACTTCATCGCATCTTGCAACATTCGGGAAGCAAGGCTCAAACGGTGTGAACAAGCCAAATTGGCAGCCTGGTGCAATCTCGTCTCTTAGACGCATCCTATTCGCCGACTGGGGGCGGATCTATCCTGAGTTGCCGCCATGCTTTCAAGGTGATAAGCAAGAACAAGTCTTCGGTCACCGGCTCAGCGATTTACTGTAGATGAAAACCCGTAGCCCTTTGCTCTACTTTGATCGTGGCAAAGGGAGCACCTACGCCGCGCGGCCAAGCGTTCCGAGCATCTCTTACACGATGCCGCGCTGTACTTCTAGAGATTGGACCCGATGGCGACGGCGGGTGCCGGCGACTACATTGGGTCTGTTGATACGCGGTTATGACTTCAACAAGGAGAACCTCTCAATGAATAAGGATCGAGTGGAAGGCAAACTGAAAGACGTTGCGGGGCGCGTCGAGCGTCAAGCCGGTGAATGGACCGACAACGAGAAAATGCAAGTGCAGGGCACTGCAAAACAAGCGGAAGGCAAAGTCCAAAATACAGTGGGCAAGTTGAAGGATGCAGCCAAGGACGCAGTCAAGCACTCCGACGTCGAAGACGAAAAGGCCGCTGAGGCAGAAGACACTCGCGAGCGCCGTAATCGCGTGGCTTAACGAGCTATTGTCGCGAATGGCGAGGCGGATGACATGATCTCCGCCTCCTCCTTTCGCTAATCCCCGGAGGTTATCGGGGGGCCCTCTCTTGCCGCGGGATGCGACGCTTTACAGTGAAATTGAAGTTCGAAGTGTGAATTTTGATTCGAATCCTATTAGCAGATGACAATCCGGCCGTCCGTCGCTACCTGCGCGGCCTACTTGAGCAGCAGGAGGGGTGGCGCGTCTGCGATGAAGCAAGCGACGGAGCAGAGGCGGTCCAGCGATTCGCGCAAGGTCATCATGACTTGATTGTTCTTGATTTTCAGATGCCCGCTATGAACGGCCTGGAAGCGGCTAAACTAATCATCAGGGAATCTCCGAACACACCAATTCTGATGGTCACTTTATACCTGTCGAAGCAGCTTTCGGCAGAGGCCCGCGAGGCAGGCGTCAAAGGCACATGCCCAAAGACGCACATCAGTAGCGTCGTCGATGCAGTCTCGGCTTTGCTTCGACAAGAAACCTACTTCCCCGAACCATCTTCCTCTCAATTTCCAGCATAAGCGGTTTCGCCCCCGGCGACTACAGGGTTCGCTGTATTCGACAAAAAGCGACTCTTTGGTACCTTACTGTCTTCGGGAGAGCAATCCCATGCAAACATCGACTTTTCCATGCCCTCGCATGCGGTCTTATGGCAGCGATATTTTCCTCGCCAATAAACCCGGCGATTATAAGCGGCGTGCTTGGAAGTGACCAATCGCATGCGGTTTGCTTTCGCCCACCTCCAGTAGGCGGGGAAGTTCTATGAAGCTTCGTATTCTCGTGGCCGATGACCATCCGCTCGTGAGGCGCGGCCTGACGAGCTTACTCGGGTCGCATCCCGGGTGGGAGGTCATCGATGAAGCAGAAGATGGGGTGGAAGCTGTGGACAAGTCAGGTCAACTCGTTCCCGACGTCGTCGTCCTTGATATTAGTATGCCGAGGATGAGCGGACTTGAGGCGTGCCGGATGATTCGCAAGCAGACCCCACAAAGCGAGGTGTTGATAGTCACGCAACACGATTCTCCACAAATGATGCGGGAAGCCGGCAATGCGGGCGCACGCGGTTATGTGGTTAAATCGAACATCGCTCGCGACCTCGTCAAGGCCGTACAAGCCACAGGAGAGCATCGGGCATTTGGGTGGGAGAACGATCCGTCGCATTCCAACTGACAGCCAGACAGGTTTTACAGAACCTGGGAAGGTAGTAGGCACATCTGAATCTCTCGGAGGGTAGCTATGAAACTGCGGATTTTAGTTGCGGACGATCACGAAGTTGTGCGGCGCGGATTGTGCACGCTCCTGCAAGCCCATGAAGGATGGGAAATCTGCGGCGAGGCGGTCGACGGTCGCGACGCGGTCGAGAAGGCCAAGGCTCTCAAGCCGGACGTCGTGATTCTCGACGTTGGCATGCCGAACCTAAACGGCTTGGCTGCGACCCGGCAGCTATTGCAGCACGATGCAGGGTATAAGATCATCGTCTTGACGATTACGGACGCGGATCAGGTCATTCGAGAGGCTCTCGATGCTGGAGCGCGGGGCTTCGTACTTAAATCGGATGCCGCCCGCGACCTGGTCTCGGCCGTCGAGGCCTTGCAGCGGAATCGGATGTTTTTCACCCCGCGCGTAAATGAAATGGTCCTGGCCGGCTTCCTGGATAAGGGACACAATACCTCCAAGAATGAGGTCCCAAATCTGCCGAAACTGACGGCGCGGGAACACGAAGTGATTCAACTTCTGGCGGAAGGTAAGAGTTCCAAGGAAGTAGCCTGCGTCTTAAACCTGAGCACGAAGACGGCCGAAACCCACCGCAGCAATATTATGCGCAAACTCGGGTTCCACTCGATCCGAGATCTGGTCGTCTACGCGATTCAGAACAATATCATTCAAGTGCAGACGTCTCAGGTGGGTTCTCCCTCTGAGACGTCGCTGCACCCTTAAGCATTTATTTCGAAGTGGGGATTCTCGCGCAACTTATATACGAATAAGTTCGCGCGCTCAAACGGCCCCTGAGCTTTATCCATTCGTTCCAGTGGACCTATAGTCTTCGGGCTCCGACGAAAACTGTTTCTTCACTTTGTCGCCGAAAACCTGTACTCTGTCAGCTATCGCGCCACGCGTCTCCTGGCCGCTAGCCGGGGCAACCACCAGTCCAATCCCAATCCCGATTCCAATCCCAGCGGCGAGGCTCAATACGTTACCGAGAACGTGGCTGTCCTCTCCCATAAGTGCTTGGGACGCCCGGGAAAACCGATCCGAGGCAGTGGCGTATTTATCCTGCGCCAAATCGCGCAGATCATCCAAATTGTCAGCAGCGCGGTTGCGCATCTTCTTCGTCGACTTATCGGACTGCTCTAAAACGTAGAGTGTGGTGCCTAACAACAACTTCAGAAATCTATTCATGACTTAGCCTCCATGTGCGCTCCAAATTACGCGCTCGCTCTTATCCGGGCCTACAGGGCACTTCTTCGACCGGATACAAGGTTAAAGATTAGGGTGATTACCGCGAGAACCAACAGAATGTGGATAAACCCGCCCAGCGTGTAAGACGTTACCAGGCCCAACAGCCACAAAACCAGCAATACTACGAAAATGGTCCATAGCATGGTGACGCCTCCCGGCAACTCTGATCGACCAGAGATGAGCCTATCACCCAGACTGCAGCCCGCTAATCGGGTCGTTCCTGTAATTGCGAATAGATTTCAACCCGATTCATGGCTGTTCGTGAGGTGGACGCGTGGACTACGGAACCGCCAACCAGGGCTACGCACAAGCTGTTGGAGGCTACCGCCAACTCCTTACAAGGCAACCGCTTAGCTGATTCGCGCGATGACTTTTGTCACCTCCAAGTAACTTGCCGGTAATCGGGAATGGCACGACCGTGCACTACACGCCATCTCCCGCTATGGCATCCTATGAAAAAGGTTTGCTGCCCTGTGCAAACCAGGACGTGGGTTCCTCATGAAGACTCTGGGCAAGGTACTACGCTCGGTACAGGCTTTTGGCCGTGAACTTTCGCGAAGCCTGCTGCGCCTGAATCGGCTCCGCACCCGCCATCGGACTAGCCCTCGGCGGCGGCTTCGCTCGCGGCATTGCACATATCGGAGTTCTCAAGGTTCTCGAAGAAGAAGACATCGCCGTCCGATGCATTGCCGGCACAAGTGTTGGCGCACTCATCGGCGCGGCCTATTGCAGCGGCCTCTCGATAGATGAATTAGTAGAGGTCGCTCACAAAGTTCGCTTCACCAGTTTCGCGCGCTGGACGCTCTCGCGCATGGGCTTTGCCACCAACGACCGTATGGTCGCCTTCCTCACGCGCTGCTCAAAGCAAAGACGTTTGAGGAGTTACGTATTCCTCTCGGCGTCACCGCAACTGAATTCAGCACTGGTGCAGGCGAAGTGTTTCATAGCGGTTCTCTGATCGGCCCAGTGCGGGCCAGTAGCGCTTATCCTGGGATGTTCCTTCCCGTGAATGTTGAGGGCCGCTGGTTCGTCGACGGCATGCTGTCTTATCCAGTTCCAACCGAGCCCCTGCGCCAAATGGGCGCGCAACGCGTTCTCGCCGTCCACTTGAAAGGGCAGTGGTGCAGTCAGGGTGCGCCCCGCCATCTCTTTGACGTAATCGGCCAGTCGTTTGCGATCGCCCAAGATCGCATGAGTGATGGCTGGCGCCGCGCCGCCGACATCGTAGTCGAACCCGACGTCGCTGGATTCCTATACGACGACTTCAAGCGAGCGGGCGATTTGATAAAAGCGGGCGAGGCCGCTATGCATCCAGCTCTTCCGAGCGTTAGAAAATGGCTGGAAAGGGAACGCGAGACCCTCCAACCTCCCACTCTACCCTCCCCCCGCGGATTAGCAGATTAGCTAGGTCGCGCTGCAAGAGCGCTAGATATTGCGGACAACAGAACCTCCACTCGCTGCCCCTTTGGAATGAAAACGTCCACGGCGTCCATCATGCGATCGGGAACCTGTGCGGATGACATGGCAATGACGGGCAGTTTTGGAAACTCGGACTTAAGACTTTCCGCCACCTCCGCTCCGTCCATTCCGGGCATCCAATAGTCCAGAATCACGAGGTCAATTTCTCCTCGCGACGCCAGCCTTAATCCATCCATACCACTCGGCGCAGTCAGCACGTCGTAGCCCACACTTCCGAGCACCTGGCGACGCAGTTCAAGAAGGAAACGATCGTCGTCGATACAAAGGATCTTTTTCATTGGTAGTTACTCCGGCGAGACTACGGCTGGCCAAGTCCCTACAGTGTGCCAAGATGTGGTGAGTGGAGCAATACAGGGTTGTCTGCATTTACGATGGGTGATCGTCGAGTCGTTCCTGTGGAGGATCAGTCGCGAATTGGCACTATTTGGTTCACGCCGCCACCAGAAGATTCTCGGCAAATGGCCATTCGGTATCGATCCACTGCGCTTCGCAGCGAAAACCCGTTTCGCGAGCAGTCCTAAACATCTCCATGGCCGAGTACTTGTGACTGCTCTCCGTCCAAATCGTCTCGCCATGCTGGAATTCGATCGTGATGTGCGCGGCCGGGATCTTAATGCGCTGTAATCTCCGCGATTCCAAATGCATCTCGACACTTCGCGCCGAGTGATTGATCCTGGCAACATGAGCAAAGTGGTTAAGATCGAAATTCGCGCCCAGTTCGCGGTTGATGCGCGCAAGCAGGTTCAAATTAAACGCCGCGGTTACGCCAAGTTCATCATCATAAGCCCGTAGCAGTTGGTCGGAGGGCTTTTCCAGGTCTGTTCCAAGTAACAAGAAGTCGCCAGGTTCAAGGACCTGCCGCACGTTCGCCAGAAACTTAAGTCCCGCCGGCCGGTCGAAATTGCCAATCGTGCTTCCAAGAAACAAGACCAGCAAGCGCTGATTGTCTTGACGATAAGTCGTCACTTCCGACAACCCATCGAGATATTCCCTCTCAAAGCCTACGATACTGATCGCATCGATATCTCTCAGCTCCCGTTCGCACATATCAAGTGCCGACCGCGAAATCTCCACCGGAAAATAGGACGTTCGTTGCCGGCGACACAGTGCTTCCAACAACCATCGCGTTTTCTTCCCACTACCACTACCAAGCTCCGCTACGGCGACTGGCCCCGGCACACGATCGACAATTTCTTCCGCGTACTTGCGTAAGAGCCGCTCGTCGGCGCGTGTCAACCCGTATTCCGGTAGATAGCTGATAACTTCAAACAGGGCGGAGCCAACATCGTCATACAAATACTTCGAAGGAAGTTCCTTTTGCCCGCGTCGGCTTAGTCCATGGCGCACCTCGTCGGCAAAATCATACGCAGCATTCGGAGTGACTGCGGGAATAATCATTCAGAACTCCCTCATTCCACCTTCAATGGTTAATGGCTCACGCACCGGAATCCCGCATACACATACTGATAATGCGGTTGAAACCAATTGCGGAATGACGCGCGCAGCATGCACCTCGCTGTCCGCGCCGATCCGCCCTTCATCACAAAGTGTTTTCCATCAAAGAAATCGGCTGAATAGCCGCGGTAGAACGGAAACGCCTCGAAGCCGGGGAACGGCGCAAACTGACTGGACGTCCACTCCCATCCATTCCCCAACAAATCCCGGACGCCGAATGCGCTTTCCCCTAGCTCACACGCGTTTACCGGAACCGGGTTCCAACGCGCCAGATCGAAGTTGCCATATTGGGGATCCGGCTCGATGTTGCCCCACGGGTACAGGCGACACCCATCCGCATACGCCGCTCTCTGCCATTCGGCTTCCGTCGGCAGTTCCTTGCCTTGCCATTTCGCAAATGCCGCGGCCTCGGCGTGACTCACGTATACCGGCCAATCCAAAGGCAACGGCCGCTCTTCAAACATTCCCCGAAAGAGCCACGTACCATCCGCCTTCTTCCAAAATGCCGGATGAGTGACTCGCTGATTACTTTTCCACTCCCAATCTTCATCGTTCCATAGCGCTCGCGTTTCATACCCGCCGGCATTTATAAACGCGAGATATTGTCGATTAGTAACTTCATACTTGTCGATGGCGAATGCCTGCACTTCCAGCTCGTTCGCCTCGAACTCGTTATCCCAACCAAAAATTCCCTTATCGCGTCGCAGCCCTAGTATTGCCAGACCTTGAGGAACATCGATCATCCTGGGCTCGACTGGAGCTGTGACAAGATCGGGGACAACATTCAATTGAATCTTCTGACTCACCGGCAACTGGTGAAGCATGTAAGCCAACGTCTCAAGATGCATCAGCCGATGCTCGATGGCTACGTTCAACAACGTCTCAAGTGAAAATCCGTCTCGATCGCCCACCGCGGTATTCAGCTTTTCATCCTGAAGTTTGTCGTCCAGCGCCCTTCGAACTTTAGCGACGTACTCTCGCACATTCGCCAGAGAAGGCCAATCCGCTGGTTGATCGTCTGGCAGCCCACCACCGACCGGGTCAATGCCAAACGCAAACAGGCGGTCAAATTCAGGATGGAAGACTTTGAATCCTGGCAGACGACCATGCAGCAGATTCCAGTCAAATGCTTCCAGGTGTCCGATGTAGAAAATTATGCGATGCCGTTCCGGTATGGGCCGCTCATAAAGAAAAGATGGCTTCACAATGTCGAAAAGCGCATCACTTTGCCGGCGCGCGTCGTCAATCCGTTCAATCAGATCACCACGGACGGCAACCTCAGCTTGTGCGAGTGGCATTGATGGTCCCTCAGGAGGCCATAGAACGCGGATAGGCACGAGCCCTGCCAGGCACGGCCCGCCCTAGAAGACCTTAGATGTTTGCCATCTTCCGGAGGTCGCAGCCAGAAAAGCCTTTTTTGTGGGCCTTGAAGGCGTATGGGGAGCTCCGCCCGCCAGGCAGCGGGACGGCAGCGGCAAGCGATGAGCCGCAAACCAAAGGCCGAGCCGGAAGGAAACGCGCAGATACCGAAGGGATCAGGGAAGGCAGGCCGGAACCCGCCTCTTCGATCGCCAGTTTGGCTAGCAGAGGTCCATCCGTGAATCTAGGAAGACGGCAACTGCGTAATCGCCAATGCCATTACCATCAGCAGCGTCAAGAGAATCACAACTCCGCTTCCTAAGAGAACGACCTCACTCAATAAATCCGCTTTCATGAGTTCTTCTCTGCGCATGCTTCCTCCCCGTCAGTCTTCGACAGATACCTCGGTTCCTGCCTTAGGCTTGATCACGCCGAGAAACCATTACGCCGCGTCCTGCGCAGGTTCCCAGTTCAATCCGCGTAGGGGGGTGGTTCGCTCGCGTGTCGCATTCACCTTTTCGGGCCTTACGGCGATACCTGCCGCCGCCGGTTGCGCCAGCCCAAGCAGTTCCCGCATTCTCGTCTTGGCCTTATGAAGCTGCGACTTCGAATTGCCGACTGAGCACTTCAGCAGTCGCGCTATCTCATGATGTTCGTATCCTTTTACCTCGTGCAGCACAAAAATAGTCCGATATCCCGCGGGCAGTTCCTTCATCGCTCGGGTTAGCGCGATGCGGTCGACAGAGCCCGAAAGGCGATCGTCGAGTTTCCCCTGTTCTCTCTTCACCGTTCCATCCGCCTCCTCGACAGGTTGATCGAGCGACATTACGCGCAGCCCCTTCTTTCGCATATGCATCAGGACAGTATTCACTGCCACACGATAAAGCCAGGTGGATAGCGCCGAGTCTCCTCGGAACGTTCCCAGTTTCCGGAACGCCTGTAAGAATGCGTCCTGCGTCAAGTCCTCAGCTTCGGCGGTATTGCTGGTCATCCGCAAACAGAGAGAATAGATCTTCGTCTTGTGCGCGCTGAATAGGGACGCAAACGCATCCGGATCGCCCTCCCTGGCCCTGCGCACCAGTTCCAGATCTGATTGATGACGATCTGCAGCGTTAATTTCGGTTTTCACTTGAGCTCCTTTCAAAGACGCCCCGTTGGTTTGATTCCTTACGCCCATGCATTGCCGACAATAGGTCGCCACGTCCGGATGGTCCATAGAGTGATCTCCGTATCAGCTCTAGTTGATTGCTGTAACTCAAGGTAATGCCTACTCGTTAGTGCAGGGATTGTTCTGGTCTGCGAAATAAATTGGACTTAAGCAGAAATCGCGTTCCTCCAGTTCATGCTTTGTCGACTAGGGACACTCTCCACTCGAACTACAGGGTTGGCAGGATTGTTGAACGTTCGAGTACGTCTTATGCTCACTTCAGTATCGAATGTGGTTTCCTCAGATACCCACCCTCCAGGCAGGTGCTGGCAGCCTAAGGCGCGTCGGCACTTGCCTCTCGCCAACATCTGGGTAGGTCTGCGGATTCGGAAATTCAACCGGGAATCAAACTCATCAAATTAATCGGAGGCTGAAATGGCGGCAAATTCTCTACGGGAACTCTATGTTGAACAACTACAGGATCTCTTCGACGCTGAGCAACAGATCATAAAAGCGCTTCCCAAGATGATTGAGGCGGCACAATCAGAAGATCTTCGCGAGGCGCTGACCGAGCATCTGGAAGTTACGCGTAAGCAGGCTGATCGTGTTGAAAACATCTGTCAGGATCTCGGCGAAGAGGTCAAGGGCGAAAAGTGCAAGGGGATGGAAGGCGTCCTCAAGGAAGGCAGCGACTTGGTAAAGGATGTCGACAACGAAGAAGTGCGCGACGCAGCCATCATCGCTGCCGCCCAGCGCGTCGAGCATTACGAGATAGCAGGGTATGGCACGGCCCGTACCTATGCGACGCTACTCGGCTTCGACGACGCCGCTAGCGCGCTCGAAGAAACGCTGGAGGAGGAGAAGGAGGCGGATGAAAAGCTCTCCAGCCTTGCCGAGGAATTGAATACCGATGCTTTGGACGAAGAGCGAAGAAGCGGAAAACGAAGGGGAAGCGACTGCCACGAAGTCGCGTCCCGCAACCAAATCGGCGAGAGCCACGAAGCCAAGCGGTCGCAAGCATGTTGCTTAGCGTGTGTGATGCTCCGGAGGGCGATGATCGTTCGTTCATCGCCCCTCCCATTTCTCAAAATACTGTAGCCACCGTATCGACCGGGATTGAGGTGCGAGTTACCGTTTGATCGGTATCACGATTGCAGCCTGGAGGATGACGTGAAAGTGCCGAACCAGATGAAAGCTCCTTCTATCTTCCTCGCAACCATGCTGGTGATTTCCGGCTCCATGGCTGCGGCCGACTCTATTCAACTGCGGGACGGACGTCATCTACAAGGCAGTTACATCGGCGGGTCCACCACGACTATTGGTTTCATGACGGCACATTCCGTCGAATACTTCCAGACCAGCGATGTGCTCGCCCTCATTTTCGACAATAATCCCGAACCTCCTACTAACGGGCTAACCCCCAAGAACATGGGCGCGCCGGCATCTCCATCGGTTGTGAGTCCGATCCATGGTGATTTGCAGAGGAAATCCACACTGCCATCTCGAAGACGGGCAGAGAACATTAACGCTGTATTTCGCTACGTCGTCGAGTGAGTTCTGGCGATCACAAGCCCGCTACGTTGCCAATCTAGAAGGATGGCCTGACTACGTGCACAATATTATTTCGCACTGCATACATCACCAGGTCGCTCACCGAATGCAGGTTCAGCTTCCGCATAATGTTGGCGCGATGCGTCTCGGCTGTCTTCACACTTAACCCGAGTGCGTCGGCAACCTCTCTTGAACTTTTCCCCTCAGCCAGCAACTGTACGATCTCGCGTTCTCTGGGCGTCAGTTTCGCCCGCGGCGATGCTTCCCTGGCTCCATCTCCGTCTTTCTTCCTGAGATATCCTTCCAGCACCATCGACGCGACCTTCGGCGTGAAGTAGGTCTTATTATTCCCCAGTGCTTCGATCGCAATTACAAGGTCGCGCGCAGCGTCGGACTTCAGTAGGAAGCCGCGCGCTCCTGCGTTGAGCACCTCCTGGACCAGCGAGTCCGAATCGTGCAGAGTTAGAATCAGGATGCGAGTTTCCGGACGCGCCTTCACGATCTGTCGCGTCGCTTCAAGACCGTTCAGGTGCGGCATTCCCACGTCGAGAACGACTATGTCTGGATTGAGTTTCTGGGCCTTCTCCACAGCTTCGCGCCCGTTGCTCGCCTCACCGCAGACTTCCCAATCCGGACGCGCCCGCAATAACACGGTTAGTCCGCGACGGACCACTTCATGATCATCGGCCAACAGGATTCGAAGGACCATTGGGGACCGCTTTCTCCCCCTCGATAAAAAGCTTCGTGCCCGAGGAACTCTTCAGGGCGCTCGAGCACCCTTGAACGATAAGTTCTGACCTTCAGGAAGGAAATACCGATAATCCTGTAGCGCGCCTCCGATATAAGCCGTAGGTGGGAGTGTATTGCTATCTCACGAAAGTGTATTCGGAGTGGTCAACGGTGCGTCCGGTAGTCCCTGCTTCCGTTCGTCAAGAGCCTTGATCAGCTCGGTGATAATCGCTCTCAATTTTTCCGGATCCTGTTCCTTACTTGCGGCTTCGCACAGGTCCCGTAAGTCTCGCTTTCCTGCCATCCGTCGTCTCCCTGCGCCGATGCGCCTTTTCATTCATCTTGACTGGCGCGATGATCGAAGCAAGCTGTAGTCCATTGCCATTTTGTGCAGACAACAGCCAGTCTCAACAATGACTTAGCGTTCTTTTTCTCGGCTTGGATGCCCATGTAGAAGAGCAGAATTGTCCCAAAACTCCCCCTGAGCCAGGAAAGATCTAAACATTAGAGACTTATCTTCGGTGTTCAAGGCGTGGAGCTACAGGATTTTACCGATGTACTGCAAGGCAGAGGCCTTGCAACCATAGTCATTAACGTAGAGTTGGCCACAATCAGGTTCATTGCGCGCCGTAGGTAGATGTCAAAAGCAGTAACGGACAGGAAGGATAGGAAAGACGATGTCCAGCTTCCGCATTCTGATTGCCGACGACCATGAGATTGTTCGCCAGGGAATTCGCGCCATTATCGAATCTCATCCCGGTTGGGAAGTTTGTGCTGAGGCTGTGGATGGACAGGAGACATTAAATAAGGTCCGCGAGTCAAATCCGGACCTGGTAGCACTCGACATTGGCATGCCGAATATGAATGGTCTCGACGCAGCGAGACAGATCCTGCAGGATAACCCGAAGGCGAAAATTCTATTTCTTACCGTTTACGACACAGATGCGGCGGCAAAGACGGCGATGCAGATGGGCGCGAAAGGCTTGATCCTCAAGTCTGACGCGGGCAAAGAGCTCATCGGGGCGATCGAAACAATTCAGCGCAATGCAGTTTACTTCAGTCCCAAGATGAGCCAGGCTGGTTTCGGTTCCGATCTGCGCGGAAGCCGCCGTTCGCTGAATAAAGATACGCTTACCCCGCGCGAGAGCGAAGTCATAAAACTGCTGGCGGAAGGCAAGAGCACGAAGGACGTCGCAGCCCTTCTCGGCCTCAGCGTGAAAACTGCCGAAACCCATCGCAGCAACATCATGGGCAAACTCGGACTGCACTCGGTAAGCGAACTGGTCCTCTACGCCGTGCGGAATAACATTGTGCAAACTACAGGTTCGGACGGCCGCGCTGCGGGAGATAACGCTGCGGTAGGAAGTCTTCCATCCGATGAGGCTGCGAATGCGCAGCCTGATGCGGCTGCCTCATCTAGTCCGGAACGGGATGTAGCCTGAGTCAAGTGGTAGCCCGCCGCGGTGGACTTCCGGCGTTATACGACTCCGCACGTTTTATCTCCGGTTGATTAGCGACGCCACATACGCTGCCCCAAAACCATTGTCAATATTCACCACGCTCACATTGCTAGCGCACGAGTTCAGCATCCCGAGAAGCGCTGCCAGTCCTTCGAACGCGGCTCCATAACCAATGCTGGTGGGGACGGCGATGACCGGAACTCCGACCAAGCCTCCAACTACGCTGGGCAGAGCGCCTTCCATGCCTGCGCAGACGATGATGACGCGGGCTTCAGCGAGAACGCGACGATGGGCGAGGAGACGATGGATGCCCGCGACTCCTACATCGTAGAGATGCTGAACGCGATTGCCCATAAGTTCGGCGGTGACAACCGCTTCCTCGGCGACGGGGATGTCACTGGTGCCGGCGGAGACTACGGCGACGATGCCTTTGCCATAACGTTTGCGATCGCGTTGCAGGGTGATTGCCCGGGCTAGCGGACGGTATTCAGCTTTGGGGACTTCCGCAGCTACGGCGCGAAATTGTTCTTCAGTGGCGCGGGTGGCCAGAACATTGCCGCCTTCATTGTGCTCAGCCAGTCGCGCGAAAATTTTAGCCACCTGCGTAGGCGTTTTGCCTTGACCAAAAATCACCTCGGGCATTCCCTGGCGGAGGGCTCGATGGTGGTCAACTTTGGCGAAGCCGAGGTCTTCGAATGGAAGATGGCTCAGGCGCTGCACGGCTTCGTCAGGCGACAGCTTTTTGGAGCGAACCTCGGTGAAAAGTTTGTGTAGCGCTTCTGCGTTCATAGTCATGGCCATTGTATCGAGGTCAGAGCTGGAATCTTGGCTGGGGACAGAGACCAGGATACTGAGGGTAAAAACTCGCCCGCTCGCTCCGAAGCGGTGACTCCGATGGCCTTCACTCCTCCAATATGACCTCGGACCTTACCTACGGCGGCGGAAACGACCTTGCCGCGTAAAAACATCTATTATTTTCAATCATTTAACCGTATTACTCCGGAGGTTCTACGTCCTTCGGATAGATTGCTGGGCTCGGCTCAACGACCTATAATCTACACACTCTGGTTCTGATTCTCTGTCAGGTTCACGGGTAGGCAGCCCGAAGGATATTTGTGTCTTTAGGGACGAACTAACCCGTATGCGTAAGCGCCTGAAAATCATAATGATGGCTGGCTTGGCGGCGACCTCCTTCCTTTCCTCGGTATTTGTATCCAACACTGCTCACGCGGAGTCGGGCGGAATCACCACGGCGACCGACGAAAACGGCCGCAAGATCTATGTAAATGACGGCGCTGCAGCCGGAAGATCTTCTGGGACTGCGGCGGCAGGAACGGCTACCCGATCCGGTAACTCGGTGGCCGGTTCGTCAGGGCTCGTTTATTGGAGTTCGACCGAGCACCGGTACAAGCCTGTCCCGACCAGCGGAGCGATCATGCGGGCGGCGCGCACGGCGGCTTCGGAAGTTAGCACTTATCTTGGAGATAAGCGCGGCGGGCAGCCTTACGAGCATCAGACGCTTAATGTCGCATTTACGGCGGCGGATATTGATGCCGCGATTGAGCAGGCAGCGGCGCGGCACAATGTCGATCCGAACCTGGTGCGGTCAGTGGTGAAAGTGGAGTCGAATTTCAATCCGAACGCAGTTTCGCGTAAGGGCGCGATGGGACTCATGCAGCTGATGCCGGCGACGGCGCGTTCGCTGAATGTTTCCAATCCCTTTGACCCGCAACAAAACGTGGATGCCGGGGTTCGACATTTGAAGCGGCTGCTGGAGAACTATGGGGGTGACGTCCGCCTCAGCCTGGCGGCCTATAACGCGGGGTCCGGCGCCGTAGCACGAAGTCAGGGGATTCCCAAGTTTGCCGAAACAAGAAATTATGTTCGACGGATTACAGATTTATATGCCGGTGGCGGTGGCGGCACGCAGGTGAGTTTCGGCGTGGCGCGCCAGTCGGTACGAGTGGAGCGCGATGCGCGTGGCGTGTTGTATATCAGCAATACGGACTGAGCATTAAGTGATTGAATCATTGAGCGATTGAGGTATTGAATTACTGATACCCCAGTTACGTGATGACTTAATGACAATGACAATGACAAATGATTCACTGATTCAATAGCATGACCCAGGCTTCTACGACCCTAACTCGTGAGCAATCGGGCTTGGTGTACCGCTCGGCGCGGTGGCTTGCTGTGGTGTGCCTTGGCGCGATCGTCGCGTTGCCGGCAGTGGCGCGGGTGCGGCACAACGATGTCTGGGCGCGGGCTAAATTTGCCAAGGCGGAGCGGACTCGCGAGGCTTTGAATGGGCGCCCGGAGGGCGAGCGAACACGGCGCGAGTATCAACGCGCGATTGACGCTTACCGACGGGTTTATTTCGGGAGTCCGGCATCGTCAAAGGCCGACCCGAGCGTGGTAGATACCGCCGAATTGATGGTCGAGATGGGACGGCGGTTCGATGACAATAAGATTCTGCGGGGAGCGGTCGAGGAATACCGCTTTCTGCGCAAGGAGTATCCGGGAAGCAAGTACAGGTTCGAGGCGCTGTTCACGATCGGCGAGATCTATAAGGACGATCTGAAGGATCCCGACGAGGCGCGAAAGACATTTGAAGATTTCCTGCACCGCTATCCGCGGAACCGCTTGGCCGACGAGGCACGGACGGCGGTCAAGGAAATTGATGATGAGGCGGCCGAGGCGAAACGGAACCCCGGCAAAGCACAAAAGAAAAAAGGAAAAGAGATAGTAAGCGAACGCCCGAATAATGCGCCGGGCGCCAAGGCCGGAAAGAATCCCGCGAATGGGGTCTCGACGAGCCCAGTCTCTTCAGAAGATGGGTCTCCAGAAACTGATTCGGGAGGCGAATCGACCGGTGAGACGGCAAGCGCGTCATCGAAGTCTGATTCGGCCGACGCGCCAAGACGCGGCGAATTGCCGCGTGTGACGGGGGTGCGTCATTGGTCGACGCCGGACTACACGCGGGTGGCGATCGACGTCGAGCGTGACGTTAAATTCGATTCGCAGCGGATTGCGAATCCCGACCGAATCTTCTTTGACCTGAAAGACACGAAGCTGGCTTCGACCCTGGTGGGCAAGTCGTTCGAGGTTGACGACGGTTTTCTCAAGAAGATTCGCGTCGCGGAGTTCCAGCCCGGAAAAACGCGCGTCGTACTCGAGGTCGACGACCTTTCCAGCTACGACGCGTTCCTGCTGCCCAATCCTTATCGGCTGATCATTGACATTCATGGGAAACAAAGCCGGGCTTCCCTGCTAGCCAAAGCGCAGGGCGGGTCGACTGAGGCTGAAGACGCCGCCGCATCCGGAACCTCGCCGTCCGAGGACGCCGAAGAAGAAACAAGCGACCTGACGGTCGAGCACAAGGGACAGAAGAAATCCGAGAAGGAACACGCGATTGTCGCGAAGGTGAAACCGGAGAACGGCGACGAAACTGCTGCGCGGACAGAGACGAACCCTGCCAAGATTGCGAAAAGCGAACGGGGCGGAAGTTCCGTCGACGATGCATCCGCGCACGGGTCAAGCATCGTGAAGACGACCGTGGCCGTCAAGGGATCGAACAAGAAGATCCCGAAGACGATCGTGGAGGCTGACGAAAGAGACACTTCCGTAGCATCCGCCACTCTGGACAAGAAGCATGGACCGAGCGAGGGCGGCACCTCGCGCACGGCTTCAACGAAGAAAGATGCGGGCGATGTTTCGGCTGGGGATAGTTCGGCCGGCGATGATGGCGACGACGGTTCTGTCGAAGAAGCAAAGGCCGTGCCGCCTGCGGACATCCGCAACGGCGCGCGCAGCGGGGCGCGCACGAAGTCAAATTCGGCGCGCGGCAAATCATCGACCGCCGCTTCGCGCAAGAAAAAGACGCACACACCATCCGATGCCGACGATCTTGCGGAACTTGAAATGCGCGAGGCCCGGCCTACTGCGTCCGGCGACCGCTCGCTGACCCGGGCACTGGGGCTGAAGATCGGAAAAATCGTGATCGACGCCGGGCATGGCGGCCACGATACCGGAACAATTGGTCCCAATGGGCTGCTGGAAAAAGATCTGGTGCTCGACGTGGCGCGGCGGCTTGGACGGCTGCTCGAGGCCAGACTGGGCGCGGAAGTTGTCTACACCCGGCGCGACGATACGTTCGTTCCGCTGGAGACGCGGACGGCAATTGCGAACCGGGAGCAGGCGGACCTGTTCATCTCCGTCCACGCAAACTCCAGCCGCGATCCGGATGCCCGCGGCGTCGAGACCTATTACCTGAACTTCACATCGTCACCAGAGGCTCTGGAAGTGGCGGCGAGAGAGAATGCGGTGTCCGAGAAATCGATTCACGAACTACAGGATCTGGTGAAGAAAATCGCGCTGAAGGAAAAGATCGACGAGTCGCGTGAGTTCGCTTCGGACGTGCAGGACTCCCTCTATGGGGGATTGTCTCTGCGCAGCGCTGGAGTTCGGAACCGTGGCGTGAAGAAAGCGCCCTTTATCGTGCTGATCGGCGCGAATATGCCGTCGATTCTGGCGGAGATTTCCTTTGTTTCGAATCCCACCGATGAGCGCAAGCTGGAGGGCTCCGAACAGCGACAGCGGATTGCCGAGTCACTTTACCGTGGCGTCGCCAGATATGCGGGTGGGCTGAGCGGCGTCAAGGTCGCCAGCAAGATTGAGAAGCCGCAGGGGCAGTAGCAACTCATCCCGTCCAAACTACCGAGCATGGATTGTCCGGACGGCCAGTCGCATCCCACGAAAATGCGCGAATTGCGACGGGCCAATGCCGCCTCCTTTATGCTGCCCTAGTGAGTGTCCTCGCCTGACCTTCTGATAGCTGTGCATTTTACGGGGCGCGTCTACCATGGGTGGTTGGAGGCCCTTCCTATGACACTTCCTGCCGGTCGCCGCTTCTCCATTGGCCTTATCGCTCTCACTTTGTCCGCAGTCGGTGCCGGTTCAGGTCTCCCGGCCTCGGCCCAAGTCGAGCAACCGGCAGCGAGCAAGACCGTCGCCGTGACCATTGATGCACTGAGTAACCGGCACGCCATCAGTCCGTTCGTCTATGGAGTTGCCTATCCGAACTCGGCGGCCGACATCACCGACAGCGGCGCGACTGAGGTGCGCTGGGGCGGCAATGCCACGTCTCGCTATAACTGGACAGCCGGCACCTACAACGCGGCCAACGACTGGTATTTTGCCGATTTTGGCATCTCGGAAATTGGCGATTCGGACTCGTCGCAGTTCATCAAGGACGTGATCAAGGCCGGCAGCAATCCGCTGATGACGATGGTGATGCTGCCGTGGGTGGCGAAAGATGTGACCGACGGCAGTGCTTACAGTTTTTCGGTCGCGAAATATGGCGCGCAGTGCGGCGTGAATCCTTATAACTCGGACGACGGCGATGGCTTGAAGACCGACTGTTCCACGGCGATCACCGGCAACGATCCGAATGACGCCGATGTCCCCATAAAAGACTCCCCCCAGCAGGGCGATCCTTCCGGCACTGTCTACCGCAACCAATGGACGGCAGCGTTGGCCTCGGCTTTTGGGAGCGCACCTCATTTTTATGACATGGACAACGAGATCGATATCTGGGGCGGCACGCATCGCGATGTCCATCCTTCGCCGACGGCTTATAACGAGATGCGTGACACCTTCATCGCCGAGGCGCGAGCCCTGAAGGGATGGGATCCGCAGGCGATCCGGCTGGGACCGGTGAGTTGCTGCTGGTGGTTTTACTGGAACGGCGCGGATAACAACGACAAGGCGGCGCACGCGGGAAACGATCTGCTGCCGTGGTGGCTTAACGAAGTTTACTGGCAAGATCAGATTGCCGGTACGCGCTCGGTTGATGTATTTGACATCCACGCTTATCCCGACACGCCGGACACTTCGGGATGGACGCTGGCGAAGCAACGCGCGCTGGCGTTGCGGATCTTTCGTGATTACTGGGATCCGAAATATGTGAGCGAATCGGGCTCCATCAATCAGAAATGGGCGACGTTCATTCAGCCGAAGAAAACGATTCCCTTCCGCATTCCGCGCATGCGGGCCATTGCCAACATGATTTATCCGGGAACGCCTTTGAGCATCACGGAATGGAACGCGGCAATTGCCGGCGAGTCTGATTTTTCTTCGGCGCTCGGCGATGCGGACGCTTACGGCATTCTGGGACGCGAGCGCGTTTACCTGGCTTCGCGCTGGGTGGCGCCCGTGGATACGAACCCGAATTACCAGGCTTTGAAGCTCTATCGCAACTATGACGGGAAACACAGCACGTTCGCGGGAATTTCAGTTTCCGACGCGAACAACGCGAACGCAAACCTGTTCAGCAGCTATGCGGCGATCAATTCTTCCGGCACGACCCTGACGGTGATGGTACTGAATAAGGCCCCGGGCACGACTTACACCGGACAACTTGCGGTCAACGGATTTACACCGTCGCAGGTGACAACCTACACGCTCTCGAAATCGAAACCGACCACAATCGTGGCTTCAGGACCGCAAGCCTGGTCATCGACGATGAGCTTCGCGCCGTATAGCGCGACCCTGCTGGTCGCCACAGGATCGATGGCAAAAACGCCGGCGGTGGATTGGGACCTAAATCCAGACACGATTATGTTGCCTGCCGGTGGAACGGTCGCACTAGCTCCGAAACTGGTTTCGGGTTCGGGGACAGTGACACTGGGAACGCCGACCTCCGACGCGGGAATTAAGGTTGCGGTTACGCAGGGCACAATTACATCGAGTCAGAACGGGGTAATCACCGTGACGGCAGGCAACAAGGCGGGCTTTTTTCATTACACAGTTCCAGGTACGGACAATGCAGGCGTCACGCAGCAGCAGAGTGGATGGATTGTGGTCGGCAATCCTCCCGCGACGTTTACGAAGCAGGGCGACGGTCAGCAGGGAGCTCCGGGAACGAACCTGAATCTGTCGGTGACGCTGAATGCCGGGATCTTCGGGCGGAAGCGCGGCCGGGGCGACGGTCTTCTTCACGACAGACGCGGGCACACTTTCGAGCCGACTGGTGACAACGGACTCATCGGGCAACGCGGCGGTGGTGCTCACCCTGCCGCAAAGCGCAGGCACGGTGCATGTAACGGCGGAAGGGCCGTACGGACTGGGGCATCCGGAGGTGGTATTTACGGAGACGGTGGAGTAGGGAGCATGTCCCAGGGAGCCGGACGCTGGCGCCATGTCTTGAACACGCCCGCGGCAAATGAAAGAGGGCCGCAAAATGTTGCGGCCCCCGTCATCCGTTTGGCGCGGGATTCCCCGACGATCCTTACTGCTTGTCGTATACCCCGGTGTAACGCACCTTCTTGCCGGCTGCGTCGGTCGCACTCACCGTAACGGTGCGGGTCTTGCCGTCCGCTGAAACAACCACGGTGCCCGTCGCCGTAACTTTGCCGTCCTTCTTGTTGGTCAACTCGATCTTGTGGTCGCTGATCTTCTTGTAGGCACGCGTGTCGGCGGCCGGATCGCCGACGAGCGGATAGTCTTTGCCGTCGAACTTGCCTGTCCACTCATTGTGAGTCGGTTTGCCCTGAGCATCGACGCCATCTACCGTCACTTTAATGTTGTCGCCGGCGGCCTCATATACGACCGTGTTATTTTTCGGAGCGCCAGGGGCGAATTTTGATTTGGCTTCATTCAGCTTCCACGTGCCCATCTGAGGGCTGGCGAAGCAGAGCGTAAGAGCAGCAAAGCACATTGCGATCGTCAGTGCGATCGTTCTCTTTTTCATCTTGTTCTCCTAGTCTGGGCCGCGGTTGCACGGCGTGCCATGGTCGTTGTTTATGCGGTGGATGTCAAGGCGAGCGGGCTACGTAGAAACTCCGGCTGTTCAGAAGTGCATGAGCGCTAGAGCGGAAGGCGCTCGGGGCGGCCTGCGAGGCGCCCGCGCCATCCTCGATCCTTGCTGGAAACTTTATCTGGCAGCGGGTAGTCTAATCGAGTGTAGGGGTATTCCCTTTTCGCATGAGATTTCTCCGTTTTTTCGCCAATTTTCTATTCCTGGGTGCACTATACGTAACTGCGTTCGCGGCAGACGCGCCCGTTCCCACGGCCGTTCTTCCCGGTCAGTTTGGCGGATGGCAAATGAGCGGATCCGCCGCGAAGAGCGCCGATGCCGCGGCCGCCGACCCGGCAAATGCGACAGTGCTGAAGGAATATGGGTTCCAGCGGTTCGAAAAAGCGGAGTACACCCGCGAGGATGGAAGAAAGTTGGAGGTTAAGGCGGCGGTATTCGACGACGCCAGCGGAGCCTATGGTGCCTTCACCTATTACCAGACGCCCGCCATGCTGGATGAGAAGATCGGGGCGCTGGCCGGTTCCCTTAATAATCGCGTGCTGTTCTTTCAGGGAAATGTGCTGGTCGATGCGCTATTCGACAAAGTGAACGTCATGTCGGCAGCGGAATTGCGCGAACTGGCAGGCGCACTGCCCAAGCCCGCGGGGAGCGCCGGCAAGTTGCCATCGCTGCGCGGCTATCTGCCGATTCGCGATTATCAAAAGAACACGACGAAGTACATCCTCGGCCCAGCGGCCCTCGATCGCATTGGCGCGCCGCTCCCGGCCTCGATGGTTGACTTCAAATCGGGAGCCGAGGTGGCGCTGGCGCAGTATTCGGCCGCAGCGGGCGACGCCACCCTGATGCTGATCGAATACCCAACGCCGCAAATCGCCATCGAGAAGATGAAGCAGATTGAGGCTTCGCACCAGACCGCACAACAACCGGGTGTCAGTTCGATCGTAGACGTGGGTCCCTACGCAGCAAAGCGAACCGGTCCGATTGTGGTGATCGCGGCAGGGCCGCTTTCAAGGAGCGAACAACGCGGTCTGCTGGAGTCGGTGAGTTGGGAGGCCGATGTCACTTGGAACGAAAATACATATCTCGCCAAGCGCGACAACCTGGCGAACTTGCTATTCAATGTAATCGTACTGTGCGGCATCGTGATTGGGCTGGCGCTGGTGGTGGGAGTTGGGTTTGGGGGGGTTCGAATCCTTGCGAAACGGCTTTTCCCGGGCCGGGTATTCGACCGTCCAGATGAGATGGAAATCATCTCCCTGCACCTCGACGACGGCGCCCCCGGAAGCGGTGGCGGGCGGTAAGTGGTTCAATCGAAGGTCGTTAGGCGAGGGAACCCCAGATTTTGGACCATTTTGATACCGTTTGCCGAGTTGTGGACACATCCTGTAAGTTGCTGAAAACAAGACTATTTAAGTTGCTAATTTTCCTTGACACCCACCTTTTCCGGCTCATAAGATTTCGCCAGAAAGTTCTGATGGAATTCAACCTCTGTTGGAACTATTCTCCCTTGAAAGAAAAGGCCTCCCAAGTTGCCGGGTGGCCTTTTCGTTTTGTGGATACAGCCACGAACTGCCACGCGCGTCTCTCTCTGCTCATCGGAACTCCACACGGCAAGCGCGCGTATTGTTAGAGAGAGAGCAGAATCGGAGGCGAGCATGTTTTGCGATCAATGCGGCGCGCACTTGCAAACGGGACAGGGGAAGTGCGTCCGCTGCGGCAAAGCTGTAACGGGCCCGGTCGAGTATGGGCGCAGTAGGGTGCGCGAGCATGTGAAGCTGGTAGGAATTCTCTGGATGGCATACTCAGCCTTACACCTGCTTGGCGGGTTGGTTGTGCTGCTGATCGGAAAATTTGTTGTGGTACGGATCGGGCAGATCCCGAATGGTCCGCCGCCCGAGGTGATGGAGTGGCTTCCGGCGCTCGTTAGCACAGTCGGTTGGCTGATTCTGGTGAATGCCGGGCTTGGCATCGCCGTGGGCTGGGGACTGTTGCAGCGCGAGGAGTGGGCGCGAACGTTCGCGCTGGTTCTCGGCTTTATCGTGATGCTGAATGTTCCGATTGGGACGGCCATTGGAATTTATACGCTCTGGGTGCTGCTGCCCGCGCAGTCGGAGGCGGAGTACCGGGAAATGGGAGCGGCCGCATAGCCGGTGGTGCAGAGTTTCTCCGGACAGACGCCGATGCTGGTCCCGTGGGCCGGACGGCCGGGCGCGCGTCCCTCCGCTTCGTTTAAAGTGTCTGGATGAAATTGCTCCTGTGCATTGCCTTCCTCTTTCTATTCTGCATGGGCGACGGTCGGGCCGAGAACGGCCCAGTGGTGTTTGACACTACAGCGGCAGAGCGATTCGCCAACCTGGCGCTGGCATGCGTCCACAAGGAATATCCCAACAAGATCAGTCACAGCTTGCTGAGCGATTCGGACGTCGCTCCGCCGCGCAAGCTGACGCCCGCCTTTTATGGCTGCTTTGACTGGCACTCCTCAGTCCACGGACACTGGTTGCTGGCGCGCCTGGCACGGACGTTTCCCAACGCTCGGTTCGCAACCTCCGCGCGCGATGCCCTGCGGCAGAGTCTCACCGCCGAAAACATCGCGGCGGAAGCAGCCTATTTGAAGGCTGACGGCCGCGCCAGTTTCGAACGCCCTTACGGATTGGCGTGGTTGCTGCAACTTGCGGCTGAACTGCGCGAGTGGGACGACCCGCAGGCCCGCGAGATGAGCACCCACCTGCGTCCAGCGGAACAGGCGGCGCTGGGGCGACTGAAAGACTGGCTGCCAAAACTCTCGCACCCCGTTCGTATTGGCGAACATGCGCAGACGGCCTTCGCGATGGGACTGATGCTGGATTACGCGCGCACCGCCCAGGACGCGATGTTTGCCGAGTTGATCGCCTCGAAAGCCAAGCAGTTTTATTTGACTGATAAAAACTGCCCAATGGATTACGAACCGTCGGGTGAAGACTTCCTGTCGCCCTGCCTCGGCGAGGCGGACCTGATGCGGCGTGTCTTGACGAGCGACGATTTTGGCCGCTGGCTTGGAGATTTTCTGCCAGGAATTTCGCACACGAAGGACTCCTCTTGGTTGCAGCCCGTCGTCTCCCCGGATCCGAGCGATCCCAAGCTGGCTCATTTGGACGGCCTCAACTTGAGCCGGGCATGGATGCTGGAGGGAATTGCGGCAGCATTGCCCAAAGACGATATGAGACTGCCGGCGATCACCGCGGCGGCCGACGAGCATCGTCGAACCGGACTGGCAGCCGTAACTGGCGAGCACTACGAAGGCGGACACTGGCTCGGGAGCTTTGCGGTTTACTTGGTCACTCAACGAGGCATTAGGTCGCGCTGAAGCGCCTTGAAGATGATCGCTCCAATCTTCTTTTGCGTAGTAAGCCTTTTTCACGATTTCGTTTCGTGCTTGTTGAATTGTCGGCGTGCATCAGCTTAATCGGCCAGGAGAACTTGCATTCATGAAGGCCCGGCCAGATTGACTGGCCCAATTTGATAAACTAGAAGACACTGAAAGCCGACGTAGCTCAGTTGGTAGAGCAGTCGATTCGTAATCGACAGGTCATCGGTTCAAGTCCGATCGTCGGCTCCATTCCTTCGAGCATTTACGTTCCCCCTTCGCTGCACGCTCCATCCGGCAACGGACGACCCCGGCACGGCATCACAGACAGGCTCGGTTTTGCAGCACGCAATTTGTGTGAAGGCCGACAAAGCAATGCTCATTCCTACTGGATTTGTCCGATCATATGCGCGCCGGGGCAGTCATTCTCTTTTCGTTTTTCCTCTTTTACTTTCCGTTGGCAGAGATCGCGCTGCCCCAGATCGCCATTCAAGGACCGCAGGCCATCTACGATGGACAAAATGTTGCCGGCATTGACTTGATTGCCAACCCGCGTCGCAATGTCGATCCCTTGCGCGCACTCGTTGTACAACAGGCTGGCCACCCCTATTCCGAGGAGAAGGTTGAAGCCAGCATCGCGGCTCTCCAGCGGACGGGACAATTTCCCGAAGTTCGGGTTAGCGTCGTGCCCGAAATCGCCGGCCTCCGACTGAATTTCCTTCTCGAGCCCGCGTACTATCTCGGGGTCGTCGGCTTTCCCGGGTTAACGAAAAAGTTCTCCTACACCCGCCTCTTACAGATAGTCGATCTTCCCGACGAGGATCCTTACGATAAGGACCGCCTGCCGCCGGCTGTTCAAGCGCTGACGGAATTTCTCCACCACAACGGCTATTTTCAGGCCAGCGTTCGTACTTCTACCGAGATCGACGATCGACACGAACTTGTCAATCTCAGCTTCCCGGTAACTCTCGGACCGAAGGCCAAGATTGGCAATGTCACCTTCCAGCAACCCAACCCCGAGGAAGCTCCGGGGGAAGACTCGCGGCTGGCCCACGCGGTTCGATCGCTCCGCGCCCGCTTTACGGGAGCCCTGCTAAAGAGCGGGAAGCCCTACACCCCCGAGCGCATTAAATCCGCAACGGCCCTCATGAAGAAGACTCTAGCAAAACAAAACTTTCTCACGAGCAAGATCGAAGAGTTAGCGCCTCAATATCATCCTGAAACCAATCGCATCGATATCTCGTTCAAGATAACAACCGGGCCGGTCGTCATTGTTCGAGAAACCGGCGCGCGCCTTACCTGGATCCCCTTCATGTCGGGACGGGAAAAAAAGAAACTGATCCCGATTTATTCGGAAGGTACGATCGACCGCGATCTCGTGCAGGAAGGACGGCAAAATCTAACCGACTACTTTCAGAAGAAGGGTTTTTTCGACGTTAAAGTAGCCACGACCTTTCAGCATCAGCCCGGCCAGACCCTGGTGGTTTATCAGATTGACAAAGGAACGAAGCACAAAGTCGGCACGATCGCGTTCCGCGGAAACGTCAATCTCGCGGGCCATGACCTGCTGCAACAGGTCGTAGTAAAGAAGTCGCATCTTTGGACGCACGGGGCCGTAAGCCAAAAATTGCTGGCGCAGAGTTCGAAGAATCTCCAAGCTCTGTACGCCGACCACGGTTATGAGGAGGCCAAAGCCTCGCCGCAAACCAGCGAACACGAAAACAGGGTCGATGTTGTTTTCAACATCAGCGAAGGGACGCAGACGCTGGTCGACAATGTTGAGGTCACGGGCAACCGGAGCATCCCCAAAGACGCGTTGACCGCGCCGGTCCAGTTTCAACTGCAATCTGGAATCCCGTTCTCACCGCACAAGCTGGCTGAAGATCGCAATCGCATCTCCGCCAACTACCTCAACCGCGGATATCTCAATGTGGAAGTGAAGACAAAGGTGGAGCGGACCGCCGAAGATCCCCATCGCGTCAACATTACTTATGCCGTCGATGAACATCAACTCGTCCGGGTCGGCGATGTCCTCTACCTCGGACAGCAAAAGACGCGCATATCCCTGCTGCGCAAGACTGCGCAAGTTCCCACAGAGTCTCCCATGCGGCGCGGTGATTTGCTTGCAGCCGAAAGCCGTCTTTATGACCTCAACATCTTCGACTGGGCGAGCGTTGGCCCGAGAAAACCGATTACCGGCCAAACCGAAGAAGATGCGCTCGTAAAAGTCCATGAAGCGCCGCGCACGGACATCGTCTATGGATTCGGCTTCGAGGTTTCCCACCGGGGCGGGAATATTCCTTCAGGTACCGTGGCCGTTCCCGGAATCCCGCCCGTCCAACTCGGCCAATACAAGATCGCGCCCAGCCAGGCGCTCTTCGCCAGCCCACAGGGATCGATTGAGTTCGACCGCCGCAACATGCGCGGCCTCGGCGAAACCTTCAGTGCCTCGCTTCTGGCTGCTCGACTCGATCAGCGCGCCCTGACTACCTATTTGCAGCCGCATTTTATCGGCTCCCAGTGGAGTTCGTTGAGCAGCTTCTCGGTCGAGCGTAACACTGAGAACCCTCTCTTCGCCGCGGACCTCGGCGATGCGTCTTTCCAGTTGGAGCGCATTCTAAATCGCAAGACGAATGCGCGATTGCAGTTTCGCTACGACTTCAACAAAACTTATCTCTCGCACTTGCTGGTGCCGGCCCTAGTTGCACCACAGGACCGCAACGTCCATCTCTCCACCCTGTCGGCCACCTACATCCGGGACACGCGCGACAAGCCGCTCGACGCCCATCATGGCAACTTTGTGACGGTCAACTTCGGCCTGACTCCCGGCACACTCGGCTCCAGCGCAAGCTTCGCCAAGCTCTTCGGCCAGTATGCGATCTACAAACCCGTTCATTCGCTGGTTTTTGCCAACAGCATTCGTCTGGGCTTTGCAACGCCGTTCAGTGGAAGTTTCGTCCCCACCAGCCAGCTCTTCTTTTCCGGCGGCGGAACCTCTTTGCGTGGCTTTCCCATCGACCAGGCCGGACCCCAGCGTCTCGTGCCGTTTTGCAACGTGCTTTCCGGGCAGACCGGTTGCGTCAATGTAAATGTGCCCGTCGGCGGACGCGAGTTGTTCATCCTGAATTCCGAAGCGCGCTTCCCGCTCGGAATCATGAAAGCGCTGGGCGGCGTCGTCTTCTACGACGGAGGCAACGTCTTCAGCGCGATCAATCTCAACAATTTTGCAAACAACTACACGAATACGGTTGGCCTTGGCCTGCGCTACGCCACTCCGATCGGCCCTGTGCGTTTCGACATTGGCAAGAACTTGAATCCGGTCACTGGCATTGGCTCGGTGCAGTACTACATCACGCTCGGCCAGGCCTTTTAGGAGCAAAAATGCAGTGGGGCAAGAGAATCCGGTGGGCGCTGGCGGGAATCGCAATTCTCATACTTGTTGCCCTGCTAGGCGGATATTTATTCATCAGGACTAATGCCTTCCATGAATATGCGCTGCATAAGCTCGAACAGCAGGCCAGTCAGGCGACGGGGGCGCGCATCCAGATTCGGAGCCTCGATTGGAGCTTATCCACTCTCACCGCTCATCTATCGAACATCGTCATTCATTGCACCGAAGCTCCAAATGAGCCGCCGCTTTTGCAAGTAGACGAGCTGACCGTTGGCCTTACGATTCAGTCCGTTCTTCACCGGAAAGTCAGTCTCAGCAAGCTCCTGATCCGGCATCCTGTTGCCCACATGCAGGTCGCCCGCGGGGGCAAGAACAATCTTCCGAAAGCGCCTCCAAACAATGGGAGCCACACCAGCATCTTCGATCTGGCCATCGGCCGTTTTTCGATCAGCGACGGAGAGGTCGATTACAACGACCGCAAAACTCCACTCAATGCCGAGCTCTACGATCTCCGGAGTGAAGTAAAGTTCGATTCCTCCCTGTCGCAATACAGCGGGACCATCGGCTACCGGGACGGGCAACTGATTTATGCGCAGTACGCGCCTATGACCCACAGTTTGCGCGCTAACTTTACTGTCACTCCTTTGGAGTTCTCACTCCAATCGGCGGTAATACAGGTAGCGTCCTCCACGGTTTTTCTGCACGCCGATGTAAGCAACTTCGGCAATCCCACGGTCACCGGTGATTACGATGTCCACCTCCATACTCAAGACTTCAGTTCTCTATCGCCCAGCGCCAAACCTGCAGGCGATCTTCGGACGGCCGGCAAGATTCAGTATCAGAATCAGAATGATCTTCCATTCCTCCGCGCTTTAGTGGTTAGCGGCGAGATACAAAGCGATGGTCTTTCCGCCGTTTCGCCCGACGGAAAACTGGATGTCCGCAAGCTGCGAGCCCGCTACGATCTCACAGACGGCAACCTCCACGCCGATGCAATCGAAGTGGATACGCTTGGAGGCCGAATCTCCGCGGATGCCGAAGTGCTCCATCTCGATGCGACACCCAGAGCGCGCGTGCGAGCAACTATCCATTCCATTTCATTGCATGAAGCCCAGCAGTCAGTGCGTCAGGCGCAAACCACGGAGGTCGCGATCCAGGGAACTCTCGATGGTTCCACCGAGGCGGCGTGGACAGGCAGCGTCAGCAGTCTTCGCCTTCGATCCGACCTCACCGTTCGCGGCGCAGCCAGCGACAGGGACCGGAACAGCATCGGGAACAGAAAAACAACCAAGAACTCCCGCGTCCCCGTCGACGCTGTTATCCATGCAATGTATGACGCCCCCAGCCAACGCCTGTCGCTGCGGCAAACTCGCGTTCAAATTCCCTCGATGACTTTGACTGCCGATGGCGAAATCAGCCGGCACTCCAGCCTACAACTCCACGCCGAGGGCAGCGACCTTCACCAATTGGTACTCCTCGCCGCGAGCTTCGGCTCGACGCAGTCCGCGCCTCCAACCGTATCTGGCTCTGCCACGCTTGACGCCAGGGTGCAAGGCTCGATTGACCAGCCTCAGATGAGCGGACGAATGAACGGCCGGGACCTTCATGTGGAAGGCAGTCAATGGAAGAGTGCCGCCCTAAATTTCACCGCCGGGCCATCGCAAGTCACCATCTCCAATGGTTCGCTGGTCGGCGCTAAGCAAGGGCGAGTGTCATTCGATGCACAAGTTGGACTCCACAATTGGGCCTACACGGCTGACCGCTCGATTCAGGCGAACTTGTCGGCGCAACAACTCTCTGTCGCCGACCTCCAACATATCGCCCGGCTCCAATATCCGGTCAGTGGCGAGCTATCAGCCAAGGTCGCACTCCAGGGAACGCAACTCAGCCCGTCCGGCTCGGGCTCGGTGAACATTGTCAACGCGCGGGCGTACGGCGAGCCGCTACAGACATTCGCTCTGAAGTTTCAGGCCTCTAATGGATCAGTTACATCCACTTTAATCATTGCAACCAACGCCGGCTCGGCAAATACGACCCTGACCTACACTCCGAAAACGCGCGCTTATAAAGTCAAGCTCGACGCTCCTTCAATCGCTCTGCAAAAGCTACGCACGCTACAGGCAAAGCTCGCCATGGCGGGAACTATCTCGGCTTCGGCCAGCGGCGAGGGCACTCTCGATAATCCCCAGTTAAACGCAGTCATCCGGATCCCAACACTTACAGTGAAAGACAAGATCATTGGCGATGTAAAGGCCCTCGTGCAAGTGGCCGACAAGCGCGCCAACTTCGCGCTCGATTCCCAGGTCTCGCAAGCATCGGTCAAAGCTCGCGGCCAGGTCGATCTAGCCCCCGGCTATCAGACAGAAGCCTCGATTGACACAGGCGCTATTCCGCTCGCGGCCTTGCTGTCGACTTTCTCGACCAGCGTGCCCGCCGGCCTTCAAGGCGAAACCGAATTGCACGCGAGCCTCAAAGGGCCTTTGTCCGACAAGAGTCGTATCGAAGCTCATGTCACGATCCCGAAACTCAGCGCCAGTTATCAGCAACTCCAGATTGGCGCCGTCGCTCCGATTCGCGCCGATTTCGTTCGCTCCGTTCTCACCGTGCAGCCAGCAGAAATCCGGGGAACCGGCACCTCTCTGCGCGTTCAAGGCAGCATCCCCTTTGCCGGTTCGAGCATGCCGAATCTCACCGCCCAAGGCTCGCTCGACATGCGCATTATTCGCATTTTGAGTCCCGACGTGCAAAGCTCCGGTGTGATCGCGCTGGATGTCCGTGCGACCGGTTCGCCGTCGAATCCTTCAGTCGAGGGTCAGGTTCGCCTGCAAGACATTTCGTTGCTCACGGAGAGCACTCCGCTCGGCGTCGAAAAACTGAATGGCCTCATCGCCATCAATAACGATCGCATTCAGATCTCGAGTATGACGGGACAAGTGGGAGGAGGCGAGCTTTCGATCGGCGGTGCCGTAACCTACCGTCCGAGCTTGCAATTTACGCTTGCTGTCCAGGGGAAATCCGTTCGCGTAAGATATCCCACCGGCCTTCGAACCCTGCTCGACGGTAATCTTTCGTTGGCTGGGAACCTGCGGTCTTCAACCCTCACCGGCCGCGTCCTCATCGACAATCTTTCCTTCACCCCGGATTTCGACCTAGCTACCTTCAGTGACCAGTTCAGCAGTAGCGCCTCTACACCCGCGCAGCCCGGCTTTGCCGATACAGTTAACCTGGCGGTTGCTGTGCAGTCAAAAGAGAACCTGAGCAGCACCAGTTCCCAGATCAGCATTGCCGGAAATGTCGATCTACGCGTCTCCGGGACCGCAGCCGACCCGGTGATCACAGGAAGAACAAATCTGACCTCGGGTGAACTCTTCTACCGCAGCAATCGCTATGAGTTGCAACGCGGAGTCATCACCTTCGCCGATCCTAGTCAAACGAATCCTGATCTGAATGTTTCAGTCGGCACGACCGTCGAGCAATACAAACTGACGATCAATCTTCGCGGCACTCTCGACAAGCTCACCACTTCATACGTGTCGGATCCGCCGCTGGCGACGACCGACATCATTCATCTGATTGCTTTCGGTAACACCAGCTCAGAATCGGCCGCCAATAGCGCGAGTCAGAGCACCGACTCCATGCTGGCCTCGAGCGCGATCGGAACCGGCGTCAGTAGCGGCATTCAGAAGCTGGCTGGACTCTCCAGTCTCCAGTTCGATCCCCTCCTCGGTGGCAGCAACCAAAATCCCTCGGCCCGAATTGCCTTGCAGCAACGCGTCACCAAAGACTTTCTTTTCACTTTCTCTACCGACGTTTCGCAGCCCGGCGAGGAACTCGTTCAAGGCGATTATCAGATTAGTAAAAGATGGTCGGTGACCGTGACGCGCGATCAGGTCGGCGGTGTTTCGGTTGCCGGCAGGCTGCACACCAAATTCTGATTCCCGGCTATTGCAATGGCTGGCCAGCTCATACATTCCGCCACGCTTACCGGCAACATAAGTGGAGTGCCTGCGTGGAAGCGAATTGCCCCGTCAGACGTGGAGCAAAAACTGCGCGATCCGGTATTGAAAGACACCGGCGTGGCGACGGCCACAAATTCCCGGCACGACCGCATCTGGCACAGCGCCGTAATGGCAAAACGGTAGCCGGCTTTTTCGCACCACGCGCCCGAGGTGCAACTGGCATTCCCCAAATCGGCGTCGATCAGGGCCGCATGCCTCGAGGTCTTCAAAGAGCTGTCGTGAGGGTCGGGCCCGAGCGACGCCAGGTCGCGAGCATACCCATTCTGCAAGTATTTGTTGGAATAGCTTGTCTGTGCGGCGTCGAGTGCGCGCAGGGTAGCGACCGCGTCCGACTCATTAGCGGCTGTTCTTGCGCGGATAAGATTGGGCATCGCGATGGCGGCGATCACCAGAACCCCGGCTGCATCCGCGCCTCCGCCGGCGCTGACTGCACGGATTGCCTTGTCCTCTCCATAAGCGCAGAAAACGATCGGCGCCGGCTTTTCGTTCAAATGAGATATAGCCTCCGCCATTTCGGGCGAGACTTGGCGCATCTGGAAGGCCGTCATTGCCGAGGCATCCTCATAGAGCATTGCGGAAGCTTCGCGCGGATAGCCGGGAGGAAGCGCCTCCACGAAGGCTGCCGACTTCGTCAACGATTCTCCGGACTTGCGAAGTTGAATCGCCTCGGTAATCGACTTTTGGCTGGAGGCCACGATCAGATATTCGTCGACGAACGCATACACCAGCTGCGTAGGTTTTTGTGCCGATGGAATCGTGATGGAGTGATAGACGATTCCGTCTGCCTCTGTTTGCCGCGCCAGAACGGGCGCCAATTGCAATAACCGGGCAAGTGTTTTCTGCAGGTTCTCCGGATCGCTGACGCGCAGGATCGCCTTCCATTGCGGATCCGGCGCCCTTAATTCGTCTACCGCGACTGTGATTTCGCCCAGAAGTTTGCTGAGCACGTCGTCCCGCAGGCTGATGTGCATGGTCTGTTCCATCTGCGGAAGCATGCCCAGAGCATTAGGATTCGACGAATTTAGATCTTTGATGTCGTCGAATATCTCCGCCAGATTTTTGAGCCGCACGCTGGCCACTATCGCCGACTTCGACGAAACAAAATCCAGGCTGCCGAGCGGCGCCGGCGCTGCCAGCCACGATGCCGCTCCGTGCCGCGGACCCATAAAACTCAATTCCATCTCGCCGACGGGTTTTCCGTCGAGCCGCTTGTGGTCCCAGACCAGGTACTTCACATCCTGAAAGCCGCTCCGCTCTAGCGTCTCCTGGTTCTTCGACTTTGCATTTTGCGCCAGAGTAATGAACTTGTGCAGATTGGCCGCGGCCACAACTACCGCTCCACCCTTATAAGCCTTCGTCACCCGCTCTCCGAACGGAGTCGCGGCAAACTCACTGGCCTTGCTCTTTGCGTCCAGAATTTTGTTCAAGCCGCTGACCGCGGCCAGGTCCGAGCCGGCAATCACTGCATCGGGCCGCACCAGGATCACCAACTGTCCTGTCTTCGGCCAGTTCGGCGCACCAGCGAGCTCCTGCGGCGTCACGATGTGAATATCGGTTTTTGGTTTTTCCGGCAACTCTTTCAACATCTGACGGAGAAATCCGTCTAGGCCCGGCTTTCGCACTTCGGCAACAAAAACTCCGTTCGGAGTCGTCCCCTCCACTCCTCCTGCGATCACGATTTCGTCGCCCAGGTATTGCGAGAGCTCATAAAATTTCTTAATGAAGCCCTCCACCTGCGGGCCGGTCTTGACCATGTCACCCTGCTCCCACCAACCGCGCAGCGCCTCGCTTTGCCGCAGTTCGTCTTGAAAGATGGTCAGCGCCTGATGGACGGTCTCCCCATAATTCGGAAAGGCGGCATAAAAACTGGTTGATGCAGGTAACTGAGGCAACAGGTTGCTCTGCTCGCGTTCCGGCGGAAACTGCACGTCGTGCTTGAGCCGGTCGAGTAAGTGGCCAAGTTCAGGCAGGAGTCCGGGATATTTCTTTTGTATCTCGGCCAAGGGATCGGCCGGAGTTTTCGCTGGCGTGGTCTGCGACACGCTGATGGAGGTAACCAGGAAAACCGACGCGCTAGCCGCGACGCACGCGATCAGATGACGAAGTCGCCCATATCTCATTGGCTTGTGGCCTCTTGGGAGATTATTCCATTCACCGGGGAAGGAGCGGCGAAGAAATGGCGACGGGAAAGTGACCTTCGTTATTTACTTTTGGACTTCCAGTTTTCTGAGATCGGTGCGCTGACTCTTGTCCTGCTTATTTGAATCCCACCGCAGCCATCGCAGCCTGCGCCTCGGGATTTTTCATGAAGGTATTCCAGACAAACTGCGAGCGATAATTCTCCGCCATCAGTATGCTGATGCCGAGATCGATTCCAAGCGCATCCGCGTCGTACCAGTTTTTCAGCGGATTAAAAGCGTCCACGAAACCATACCGTTGCCATGCCGCCGGATAGGTCGCCCAAATATTACGCAGCGCGGCAATGCAGTCGGCGGAAACAAACGGGATCGAGCCTCCCGCCGCGCAAGGCACAACCGAACCGTCGATCGGCCCCATCGACGGCGGCCCGCCCCACGCCACGTAACCGTTGACGGAGTCCGACGCCGTGATCCCCCAGAGATTGCTCGAGTAGTCGGAAAACTGGCCGGCGAGCGAAAGACAGAATGCCTTGTGCGCCTGGGTCGCAATCACGGAATTGTTGAAGTAGTTGGCGTAGCCATCCTGCTTGTTGCGGAAGTCAAACCAGGCATGCGAATACTGATGAGTAAAGAGGGGATCGTCGCCGCTGATGTAAGTGTAGTTCTGAAAAGTGACGAGGGGCCGCGAAAAAGCGCTCCAACAACTGGACGGAACGGGAAAGGTCGTCGATCCGATTGCCAGCAGGTACAGCATCATGAGTTCGCAGTAAGTGTCGTAGCGCGCGGCGATGAAGCCGTTTTCCGGCGTCCAGCCCATGCTGAAAGTCGTGCCCCCATTCAGCATCCAGGGCCAGTTCACGCGATCATAAATCTGCGTGGCCAGGTTTTGGATCTGCGCATCCTGAAAAAACTGCCGGCAGGTGAGCACACCGCAGAGCAGAATCGACGTATCGATGGATGACACCTCGGATTGATTCGCGCGCTGCCCGGTATTCATATCCACGAAGTGATAAAAGAATCCGTTCTGCTGCGGCAGTTGGCTCCAGATGAAATTCAATGTGGTGAGCACGCGCGACTGGATCTGCGAAGCCGGCATGTAGCCGCGTTGCGCACCGATGCAGAGCGCGCCCAGCCCGAAACCCGTGGCGGCAATACTCGATATCGTCCGCGAATCGGTGGCGCCCGAGGCATACGCCCGGTCCATGACCTGGCCGCTGTTGGCGCCGGCGCGCTCCCAAAAGAACTGGAACGCGGCTTTCTCCATCTGGTCGAGAAACTGGTCGTCGGTCAGCGGAGGCTGGGTCTGGGTAGAATTCTTCGAGCCCGAGCACGCGGTTTGGAACAGCGCAACGTTCAGCAGCGGATACGCGAGCGCTCCCTTGCCCAGTAACGACAGTGCCGCGCGGCGAGTGAGTCTCTTCGGGACGGGCCAGGCGTCCATCTTCGAACTTTCTTCCTGCTGAATTACTTCCGGCTTACTTTACTTCTATGACCGCCAAGCCGTGCGATGGCAATGTGAGCGTCAACTCTCCCTTATGCACGTCACGGTTCTCGGGAGCGGGAAGACGGGCAGCACCGCGCAAAGTTTCGATCTGCGCCTTGGTCGGATATCGGGGCGATCCCATCTTCTCATAGGTCGCACGCACATCCCCATGTTCACTATCAACCCGGTAGACCAATGCGTGCTTGCCCGAATGGCCCTTGAACTTCAGGGTAATCGTCTTCGGCGATCCGATATCGTGCGCCCCCGGTTCGCTCGGCGGAGCATAATTCCACACGGCAATCACGCGGGTGCCATCCTTGCGGCGCGTTGCCAGGGCGACGTTCGAATCCACCGCGATCCGCTCGTTTCCAAGTTTGTGCAGGATCGCAAAAGCTGAAAACGCCGGCTTCGGAATGCTGCGTTCGGCCATCAGCCCAAAGCCGCCGTAGAACGGCTCTTTCACCACTCCCTGCTCCTCGAACACGTCCGAGAAGGTCCAGTACGACATCATGTCAACCAGGCCGTCGCACTGTCGAATCGTATCGGCCAGCCACGGTCCCATGTAAGTCGAATCCGTCACTGCCGGCTCATTCATATAGCTGGCGTTGAATTCGCTCCAGACAAGCGGCAGATCCGGTCTTGCCGAAGCTTTGATCTGGTCGTGCACCTTCTTCACCGCGCGGCAGACCATCTGGTCGCGCGGAATATTCTCGGATGTTCCAAACACGTCTTCGGATTTGTCATTGCCATACACATGGGACGAAACGAAGTCGACGGGCACATTGTTCTCGACGCAATGGCGAATGAAGACATCGGCCCAAGCCGCCTGCGCGGTAGCCGGACCACCGATCCGCAAGCGTGGATCTACCGACTTAACGTCCCGCGCGGTGTGGTCATAAAGCTCGAAGTAAGTCGGCTGCCGCGGATCGCCCGCCCAGAAATCAAGGTTCGGTTCGTTCCACACTTCGAAATACCACTGCTCGACTTCGCTCGCGCCATAGCGATCCACCAGGTGCTTCGTGAACTGGCGGATCATATCGTCCCACTTGGCATAGTCCTTGGGCGGCGAAATGTTCTGCTTGTACCAGAAGGCATGGATCGCATTCTTGTCGGAAGCCAGCTTCTTAGGCATGAAGCTCAGCTCGACGAACGGACGAACGCCGTTGGCGAGCAAGCCGTCATAAATCTGGTCGACGTAGGAGAAGTTGTAGACGGCATTACCCTGCGAGTCTTCGTCGTACAAGCCGACTTCGTCATGAAAAATGGCATGAAAACGGACGTAATTAAAGTCGGTAACCTGTTTGACGGAGCGGAGATCGTCGCGATAACTGTCGCGCAGAGTTAATACGGCGCGGCCCGACCCAAACATCTCTTCCCAAAAATGAGGCAGAGGATGGGCCGGCGCGGAGTCATCGATAACGACAATCTCAGGACTCTGCGGAGCGTTCTCAGAAAAGGCAGAGATTCGAGTTCCCGCCATCGAGAAGGCCAGGATGGCGAGGAAAACGAATCTATATTTGCGTGGCATCGAAAGGTCCTTGGGAGAGGAGAACCGGGCGACGGATTATAGGCCGTCGCCCGGGAAGTGCATGGGGCTAGAAGCTGAAGCGGGCGCCCAGCGTGACGGTTCTAGCTGCAAGGGCACCCGTAATTGTGCCGAAATTCGACGCGCCAATATTATTGACGATGTCGTTCATGTTCAAATTCAAGTTGTTGAAGATGTTGTAGGCATCGAGTCGGAATTCGAACTTTGCGTTTTCGCCAAGGCCCGGCACAGTGGGCAGGCCAAAGGCCTTGACGAGTGTCATGTCCACACCTTTGTATCCCGGACCATTGAGTGAGTTGCGGCCAAACCCGGGGGCCGGAGGAAGGGCAGTTCCCGCGGCGGGGCCGGTGTAGGTAACATAGCAATTGGTTGTTTGTGATGGGGAACACTGCACCGGCGGAGCAAAATACGCCAGTCCGCCATTGGGGAAGTTCGAGCTGGCCACGGTCTTGAAAGCATCATTGGAGGTACTGCTCCCCGCTCCGCCGAGGTATTCAGCAGGATACACGGTATTGTAACCGCAGTTCCCGCAGTAGAGATTTCCACCGACTACGTTGGTCACCGGACTCCATGGGAATCCGGAATGCCAGTTCAGGATGCCGCTTATAGACCATCCACCCGCGATCTTTTCGAGCCACGCGTTGTCCCCGTGGAAGAAGACCGGCTGCCACAAGCCGTAGATCTTGAACGACTGTCCGATATTAAAATCCGAGCGCCCATAGCTGAGGCCTGGATTAAACGGATAGTATGGCTCCGAATACGGACGAGAGGTTTCGTCATTACTCCTGGCCCAGGTGTATTGAGCATCGGCCATGAACTGGCGGGAGAATTGGTGTTTCACTTCGGTGAGCATCGCATTGTAGTTTGCTTTGCCGATCGAGCTCCAATAGTCGCCACCGTTGATCTGTGGATTCTGTGCCCAGCCCTGAGTGGCCGGTACAGCCAAAGGATTTTGGTGGAAGAGAATATCGCGAGATATGCTGCCTTGATATCCCAGTGAAAATACGAATTGGTGACCAAGATCGTACTGCATATCCAGCGAGTAATGGTGAACCCGCAAGGTGGGCATCGTACCGGGCCAAATGGCTACGCCGACGGCACCGCTGGTGGGCAACCCGTTCGAACCAAAATTCAGCTGAAAAGCCGGATTCGCGGGGTAGCCAAATATGTTATGTGGATCGGTCGAAACGGCATAGAGTATCCCCGGATTGGCTGTATCTGGCGTGCCCATTTGCAGATACTCTCCGATGGACAACCCCGGATTGGCGTTGATGTTAGCCGAAATCGCGATTTCTTCCTGGTTGTAATTCAGGCCGTAACCACCGCGAATTACCATCTTGTCGTTGAAGCGGCTCGGACTCCATGCAAAACCGATTTCTGGGCTAAAGTTATTCTTCTGAGCATTCCAAGAGTTTCCCTTGCTCACGGTCAGGCCAGTCAAGTAATTTGAGCCTTCGCCGGGGTGCGCCACGTACATATTGCCCTGTTTAGAGGAGAGAGGACTAAAGTAGGACCAGCGGAGCCCGAGATTGAGGGTGAGATTCGTGCGTACTTTGTAGGAGTCCTGAACGAAAAAGCCTAGAATGTTCTCACGGTCGTCCTGGCGCTGCGTGGTTATACCGCCAGTATTGGGATCCGCAAGGATAAAACCTTCGCGCCGGGGCGCGTCGTTCAAAAAGTCCCACATGTTGAAAAAGCCGTAACCAGGAACCGCGCAACCATAGCATGCATTGAGATAAAACAGGCGGGTCACGTCGCCACCAAATTTCACTGTATGGCGATTGATGACCTTGGTGGCTACATCCTTCCAGCTATAGGTCCACTGATCGAGAATACTGCCTACGTTCGGACCAAAGCTGTTGATATTGGCGCTCCCAATCGGGAAATCGATCCCCGCCGAAGGAATTCCCACGGGCGACTGCGGGTTCGAAGCGATTTCATTCCAACGCCATCCGGCCGCATTGAAGCGAGCTTCATTGAGAAGGGTAGGCGAAAAGGTGTGATTCCAGATTCCCGACAATGCCTCGTTGATCTGTGTATGGTGGAAAACGTCCAAGGCTCGACTCCCATTGAGGAAGGACTTCTCCACTGGAACCCAGTAAATCGCGAAGCCAATTCGGTCTTTTCCTGTAACGTCCGCATCGAGGCGGCCATTGTATTGGACTTCAGTTAGGGTCGTCGGATTCGACGTGATGTAGTTTGCGATATCGGCAGTGGCAGCCAAGATTCTCTGATTGGCCGGCGCAGATGCGAGTTACCGGGTCAGGCGTGCCGCCGTTGCCGCCGGTTCCGAGGTCCGAGGAGCTCGCCCAACCAGGATCCATGCCACCGGTTGGGAAGCCCGGACTCGGTCCAATCTGCCCCAGCGGAAACAGTGTGGAATCGAGCGGCGTACCGATGTTCAGCCCCCCTGAGACCGCGGTGCAGTTCGCACCTTCGACCAAGCCGGCGTTCAGGCATGTAACAGCGTTTACGCCTTTATTGACGATGTTGTTGCCGGGGTAGTTCACCAGCGTCGAGGCGATGCTTCCGGGAAGCGCCAGCGCGTCGAAGTCGGGGGTATCTGCCCATACATTGCCCGGCGTACTGGTGTGTTCGCGAATCGACTCGTAGTTGAAGAAGCCGAAGATCTTGTTTTTCCAGATTGGCCCACCGAAGCTCCCGCCGAACTGATTGAATCGACTCGGGTCTCGCAGCACGGACTGATTGTCCCCGTTAAAGCGCTGGTAGGCGTTCAAGCCAGGTCGGTGGACTGTAAAGAATGCCGTACCATGATATTGATTGCTGCCACCCTTTGAGGTTATTTGAATTTGGGCACCGCTGAAGCGGCCATATTCGGCGTCATAGTCATTTGCCACGACCTTCACATTGTCAATGGAGTCCTCCGACGGGGTGATGATGGTGGTTCCTCCCCAAACCGCGCTGGTCGTACTGATGCCGTCGACCGTAACACCATTGAATGGTGTCTGATTACCGTTTGCAACCACTTGAGCGCCGTTTTCGGTCCCGAAGATGCCCACGTCAGCACCGGAAGCGCCGCCGCCAGTTTCAGTACCAGGGAGATTGAAACCGCCGCCCCCGCCTGCCTGCGAATTGTCCCCCAGTACGCCCGGAGCCAATTCCACGAGTTTGAGAGGATCACGCCCGAACGATGGCATATGCTGAACTTGGTTGGAAGTGATCACACCGTTGACCGAAGCAGTTTCCGTATCAAGCGCTGGCACATCCGCTGCATTCACGTTGACAGTCTGCGATTCGGATCCGACTTCGAGTTCTACATTCAGCGCGTTGGGCTGCTCGGGAATCAATTGCAAATTGTCCAGCACCTTCTTCTTAAAGCCCTGTCTCTCCACTTCCAACCGATACGGCGCGGCAGGCAGCGCGTTGAAGTTAAACACGCCATCGTTACCGCTTGTCCGGACTTGGGTCTGGCCAGTCGCGGGATCGGTCAGCGTGAGCGTCGCGCCTGGAACCACCGCGCCTGTCGAGTCAGTCACTACGCCCTGAATCGAAGTTCGATATTGCGCGTGCACCAGTGAAGACAACGAAAAACAGCAAACAACCAGCAGCAAAACGTGAAATGCGAAACGGGAACGGCTCATAACTGCCTCCGAAAGAAAGTGGCGGATCATGGCGACTGGAAAACCCAAACGGATAATAATGCCGCTTACTAAAACAGAAGTAAAGTGATTTAGTAGCCCATAGGCTTTTAGCACTGTTAACCCGGCGGTGTCAAGCAAGGACTCCAACAATCCCCCGGAGCACCCCAAGAACGTCCTTGCCCGATCCTTCTTCCCTGTGCCAGACTTCCCCCGTGCCCGTGCGATCAAGATCTGGCCGAACCTCTTCCCGAACCGACGGACGTCCCAGGCAGGTAACCCTCCGAATGCTGGCCGAGCATCTCGGCCTCTCTCCCGCCACCGTGTCTCTCGTCCTGAACCGCGCGTCGGTAGCCGATTCCATCCCGCGTACCACCCAGGAACGCATCTTTGCCGCCGCCCTCGAACTTAACTACCGCCCCAGCTTTGCCGCCCGCTGGGCGCGCACGCAACGCAGCTTCACCGTGGGGGTCCTCGTTCCCGAGGTCAGCGAAGGCTATGCCGCCCTGGTCATGAGCGGCATCGAACAACATCTCCTGAAGGAGGGTTATTTCTACCTCGTTGCCAGCCACCATCACCGCGCCGACCTGATTGAGGAATATCCCCAGATGCTGATGGGCCGGTTTGTCGACGGCCTCATTGCCGTGGACACTCCCTGGCGTCACGATCTGCCCGTGCCGGTGCTTACGGTCTCCGGGCACACTCCTGCGAATGGAGTGAGCAATATTCTTCTCGATCACCAGCGCGCCGCCGAGCTCGCCTTGCGTCATCTCCAGCAACTCGGACACGAGCGCATCGCTTTCATCAAAGGACAGGAGTTCAGCTCCGACACCGAGATCCGCTGGAAATCGATCACTGAGGCGGCGGCGCGACTGAATATCCGTCTCTATCCGAAACTTACTGTCCAGCTCGAGGGCGAACTCGCTTCGCCGCAGCTGGGATATCGCGTAACAAAACGCCTGCTCGAACAAAAGCAACGCTTCACTGCTCTGTTCGCCTTCAACGACATCTCCGCCATCGGCGCCATCGGCGCATTGCGCGATGCCAAGCTCGAAGTGCCCCGCGATGTTTCCGTCGTCGGGTTTGACGACATTCAGAGCGCAGCCTTCCAGAACCCTCGCCTCACCACCATTCGCCAGCCTCTGAAGCGCATGGGCACGATTGCCGCCGAAACATTATTGCGGCGGGTCGCGCGGCCGGAAGACGATTCCTACCCGAGGGAGATCGTCGTGGAACCAGAATTGATCGTGCGCGAATCGACGGCCCGAGCCCCGAATTAGCTTTCGCGGATTCGACGCCTGGATTGTCCGCAAGCGGGCGCACCGCCGGGCGATGAAGACAAGCGCCGCAGTACCACTTCCGTGCTATTTCTACCCCGGTTCTCCACAGCGCTCCACCGCGTTACTACTTGCGATTCGCCGCTAAATTACCCGATAATTAAGCGATCCATTTCATCATCCATGTATCGTTATAGCCGCCCCGACCTGCTGCGAATTCTGCGGATCGCGCCGCGCCAGTTGCAGAACTGGGAGAAGGCGGGGCTGGTCAATGCGAGTGAAAGTTATTCTTTTTTCGATCTGCTCCAGATCAAGAAAGTGCGCGACCTGTGCGGGCAGCGCATCCGTCCGGCAGTCATTCGCCGCTCGCTTGATGCCATGCTGAAGCAGGCCTCGGGCATGGAAAATCCGCTGCTGGAAGCCACCGCCTACCAGAGCGGACACCGCGTGGCCTTCCGCCACCAGGGCCGCCTGCTCGAACCAATCGCCGGTCAGTTCATGTTCGATTTCGCCTCCGAAGAGTCAAAAATTGTGACCAGTCCCCGGCGTAACGGACCGGAGCTGGTCGTCACCGACGTCGTCGACCTGTTTTCGCGCGGAATTGTGCTGGAAGAGGATCCCTCCACGCAGAGCGAGGCGATTGCCGTCTATCTGAAGGTTCTCGACATGGATCCTCAACACGCCGCCGCGCACATCAACCTCGGCACGCTTTACTACAACCGCCACGAGTACGCCCTCGCCGAAAAGCACTACCGCTCGGCCATCGAGATCGATCCGCGCTACGCCCTCGCCTACTTCGACCTCGGCAACGTGCTCGATGAAACGGGACGCATCGACGAGGCGATCAATACGTATAAGACGGCGATCCAGTTGGCTCCGACCTATGCCGACGCGCACTACAACATCGCGCTCGCCTATGAGAAGGCGCGCGAGCCGCGTAAGGCGCTCCAGCACTGGCGAGCGTACGTAAGGCTCGACACGACCGGCCCTTGGACGGTGCATGCCAAACATCAGATCCAGCGCATTCTACAGAGTGACAAGCTGAAGCTCGTGCACTCGCGTAAAGCCGAGTAGAGCGCAACGATCCGCCTGCGGAACCTCCCGAATCCCTCGTCGTATCGTGTGCCCAGCGCCGCCTGAATCAATCGAATGTCTTGCCAAACAACCGCTTCTGCGCGGTAGACTTGATTCGCTTCCGATGAGGAGTCCGACTCTATGAGAAAAGGCACGAAGCTCTATTCCGGGATGATTCTCTTAGCACTCGTGGCGGCGGTGATCGCCATTGGCCCAGTTTGTTCCGCCCAGGAGCGTCCGGCACCAAGACAGATTTACGACGAGAAGGCCGACGCGCACGTGGAAATCCGAGACGCTTTAGCCAAGGCGAAGGGCGAGCACAAGCGTGTAATCGTCGTCTTCGGCGCGAACTGGTGTTTCGATTGCCACGTTCTAGATGACGCGTTTCACAAACCGGAACTCGCTTCGATCATCGCCGACGAACTACGTAGTCGTTCACATCGACATCGGCAGAGGCAAAAAGAATCAGGATTTGATGGACAAGTATGAAGTGCCGATGAAGCGCGGCATCCCGGGACTGGCCGTGCTCGATCCGAACGGCAAGCTCGTCTATAGCCAGAAGAATGGCGAATTCGAAAATGCCCGTGCCATGTCGCAGGACGATTTTCTGGCTTTTCTAAATAAGTGGAAGCCGGAAACGCGGTAGGGACTTCAAAGCACGTTGAACTATCGGCAGCAAAAAAAAGGCGCGGCCTGCGCCGCGCCCCTTCCAGGAGAGAGTTACAATCCAACAGCTTTGCTTCCCCGCAAAGTTACCCCTTGTTCACAACCAGCTTGTTTTCGACGCTGAACGCGCCCGGAACCGCTCCCGCTCGAAGCCCGGCAACATTCTTGTCCATCGTGTTCATCACCGAGCCGTAAAGCGTCACGTGCCCGTTGTCGACGACGATGCGAATCGGATGCACCGGATCGATCGCATACTTGCTAAGCACGGGATCGCGGTAAATCGCTCGCGCAACCTTCACGCGCAACGAATTATCGAAAAACGACGCCGGCAACACTTTGACGTTGTCGACTACGCCCTTCACGCCCGGCGTGCCCGCCACGATCGCCATTGCGGAATCCTTCGGTGTGTCATACACCATGTCACCTTCCAGCGTGACGACACCGTCCTGAACCGTGAGCGCCAGATAGTTGAACGTGTTGTCGAAATACCCGACGCGGTCAAACGCCAGCTTCTTCGCCAGTTTCTGCTCGAGCTGGGTGTCAGCCACGTTCGCGCCCGCGACCTCGATGTTGTTGCGAACGCCCGTAACGTTGGCAATTTTCTTCGCCTTCTTGGCCGCGTTCAGCTTGTCCTGATAGAGATCCACCGTGCCGGTCAGCGTCACGATTCCGTCTTCGACGCTCGAGTTCACGTTCTGTGAGTTGTTTGGTTCCGTGCATCTTCTGGCTGACGGCCTGCTGAATCTGTTGGTCATAGCGGCCGCTCGTTGCGGCAAACGCCGTCATGCTCAGCAGGACGAGCAGTACCACGGTCACCGCGACAAATTGTTTCTTCATGGTTGCCATCCTCGTTCGAATTCCGGTCCCACACCTTTTAACCGGTTAGTTAAATAGATGCCCACCAAACAGGACGGAGATGCACTGGAGCCCCGGTTTTACAAACTGTTACAAACCAGCATGGAAACTGCTGATTTGACAGATATTTGTGATAACAACTAACCTCAGTTTATGGCTCCTGCATTAAAAGAAGAGCTGAAGCAAAACGCCCCTTTTCGCAGCCGCGAACAGGAAGCGTACCTCTCCTTGCTACGCACCGCCGACGCCCTGCAGACCAGCATTGAAGCGAGGCTGAACCAATTCGGTCTGACCGGCACACAGTACAACGCGCTGCGTATTCTGCGCGGAGCCGGAGTGGAAGGACTGCCCTGTAGCGAAATCGGCGCGCGCATGATCACGCACGATCCTGACGTGACCCGCCTGCTGAACCGTCTTGAGAAACGCGGCTTTGTGAAACGCGTGCGAGGCAAGTCGGACCGCCGCGTGATCTGCGGAAAAATCACAGCGGCAGGACTAAAGCTTCTGGCGGAAATGGACGAACCCATCGAAAAGCACGGCCGCGAAATCCTCAAGCATGTGGGACAAGAAAAGCTGGGTGAGTTGATCGCGCTCCTGGAATTGGTACGGAACGGCGAACTCGAGTAAACAGCAACATCGATTAACGGGATATCAGCGATGCGCCCGAAAAGAAGCCGAAATCCCCATCCCGCGGCAACACCAAACAACACAAGAAAAGCGGCACTGATCAGGCGGCCTGAGAAGTTGCTCTTGCTCCAGCCCTGGAGCACGGCAACTAGTCAAACCACGAAGAGCAAAATCGCGACGCCCGCGAGCAACTTCATGAACATGCTGATTATCCCTTTCTAGATAGAGATAACTAGCACTCGGGCCTTCACTCGGGAAGGACAACCGTCACGAGAGATCGTGACGAGATTTCGGAAGCGAAGATCAGCTCACCGCTTTCTAGCTCTTTTCTTCGGGCCGGAGTTTCGTGTTTGCGGAGCACGCGCCCCTTGAATAGCCTTCCCCGGAAACACCCGCGCGAAAATCTTGTCGATATTCTTGAGCTGCCGCTTCAGATCAAATGCCCGCTCGATCTTCGCGCGCGGCACCCGTCCGGCAATCGCCGGATCGCTCAACACCAGTTCGTGGAAATCAAGCCCTTCCCGCCACGCATGCATCGCATGTCCCTGCACCAGTCGATATGCATCCTCACGCGAAATCCCGCTTTCCACCAGATCGAGAAGCAACTGCCCGCTGAAGACAAGCCCGCGCGTCGAGTGCAGATTCGCCAGCATGCGCTCGGGATAGACAAACATGGTTTCGACAAGATTCGCAGTTTTGTTCAGCAGGTAGTCGGCGAGCGTAGTCGAATCCGGAATAATGACGCGCTCGGCCGAAGAATGCGAGATGTCGCGCTCGTGCCAGAGCGGAACATTCTCAAACCCGGCCTGCGCATTGGCCCGCACCACTCGCGCCAGGCCGCTGATCTGCTCGGCTGTAACCGGATTCCGCTTATGCGGCATGGCCGACGATCCCTTTTGTTTGTCGCTGAAATATTCTTCAGCCTCGCGAACTTCCGTGCGTTGCAAATGTCGAATCTCGGTCGCGATCTTGTCCAGCGTCGACGCAATCACGGCCAACGTTGCCAGATAATGCGCGTGCCGGTCACGCTGGATCACCTGCGACGACACGGCCGCAGCCTTCAGTCCCAGACGCGCGCACATCTTCTCTTCCAGTTCCGGAGTAAGGTGAGCGAAGGTTCCGACCGCTCCCGAGAACTTGCCCACCCGCAAATCTTCCGCCGCCGCCCGGAAGCGCGCGATATTGCGGCCCGTCTCCGAATACCAGTTGGCAATCTTGAAGCCGAACGTGATCGGCTCGGCATGCACACCATGCGTGCGTCCAATCATTGGCGTGTCCTTGAACTCCCAGGCACGCCGCTCAAGCACGTCGGCCAGCCGCTCCAGGTCGCCGGCAATCAGCGATGACGCCTGCTGAATGAGCAGCGCCTGCGCGGTGTCGACCACATCGTTTGAAGTAAGACCATAGTGAAACCACCGCGAGTGCGGGCCGACAATTTCGGCGACGGCGGTAGTAAAGGCGATGACGTCGTGCTTGACCTCGGCCTCGATCTCGAAGATGCGTTCGACGTTAAAGTTAGCGCGCTCGCGAATCGCCTTGGCTGCATCTTTCGGCACTATACCGGCGGCGGCGAGGGTTTCGGTGGCGGCAACTTCGACCGCAAGCCAGGTGCGGAAGCGATTTTCGTCGCTCCAGATGCGGGCCATTTCCGGCCGCGTATAGCGTGGGATCACAGCGGTTTCTCCTGAAAGGGAACCGAGGATTGTAAATCAGCAGACGGGCCGCCGTCAGGCGTTGGCGATTCGAGATCCGGCTCGCTACTCCACCGTATGCTTGGCCGTGTACCCCTCGCGCGCGTAAACGACGGTCTTCACTTCTTTGCCCTTCTGGTCGCGCACTTTGAGCGGCCCGCCCTCCGGCGACTGCACTTCGACCTTCAGCTTGCGATACGTGCCATCCAGTTTCGCATTGGTGGGGTGATAGCTGATGGTGTACTGGTTGCGAATGTCGGCGGATATCTCCTGAAAAATTCCCGGCAGCTCGCCTTCAAAGCGCGGGAAAATAAGCGCGTCCTCCCGTCAGTTTGGCAAAGGTGTTGAGCTGGTTGTCGTTCTGCAGCCATCCGACTTCGGTGGCGCCACTGGCCCCGCCGCGCGCATCCCGCATCTCGCGGTATACCCAGCCAATGCTTACGGGATAAATTGTCACATCCTTCGTCGATTTGATCTTCTTCAGAATTTGATCGTAGGTGAGCTTGCTGAATGTGTCGGCGCCCGACGAAACTAGAATGATGTACTTCTTCCCTTCAATGCGATCGATGCGGTCGATCGTGTCAAAGGTCGCGTCGAAGAGGTTGCGCTCGCTGAATCCGGGGATGCGCAGCATGTTGAGCGCACCCGTGACGGCGCGCTTGTCGTTGGTAAAGTCGACTAGAATGTGCGGCTTCATGTCATAGGAAACAACGGCCACGTAGTCCTCTTTTTGCAGCCCGCTGGCGAACGTATAGGCCGCGTTCAGCGCGTCGTACATGTAGTAATACTGCTGCATTTGATGAAACAGCGGGGAGGACGCAAACTCGATCAACAGGACGGCCGTCATCGGGGCCTTCGACTGATTAAATGAGGCGATTGTCTGTGGCTGGCCGTCTTCGTAGATCTTAAAATTCTCCTGTCTAAGACCGGGGATCGTCTGCCCATCCTTGCTCGTTACCAGCACGTCGAGCGTGACCAGTGGCACCTCGACCTTGATCGAGTAATCCGGCATGTTATCGATCTTCTTCGGCTTCTCCGGCGCAGGCGGAGGCGGTTCTTCTTTCTTCTTGGGAATGACATAGGGCCCGATATCATTCGTCGGTCCACCCGCTGCGGGCGGTGCCTCCTGCTGGTTAGGATTTGACGATGGCTGCTGAGACGACGGCTGCTGAGAAGTATCCTGCGCGTTCGCCGAAACCGCCCGCAAACAACAGACAACACAGAAAAAACGCCGCGGGCGCCGCCAGCGCGCGTGCCGCAAGCCGCACAAAATTCTGCCCTGATACGCTCAAAAAACATGGGATTTTCCTCGAAAATACCTGTGCTAGTATAGATGCAACCGCTCCGCGGTTGGGATATTTTGCTGGCGACAAAAATCGCCACTCTCCCGCAAAATCATTCTCATAAAACGCGGAGTCTAACTCAGCACCAGCAAAAGTAATTGGTCGTTTCCTGACCTCCGGGGATATTCATGCGAATTACGGCGCTGTTCGCCGCCCTTCTGTACCTAGCCTTCACCCTGCCTGCGACTGCCCAGACAAAAGCCCCGTCGAGTCCCGGACGCGCAAGACCCGAGCCGAGTCCAGAGGGACGTCAAGCCCAACATCATCCCGCTGGATCAAATCCATGCCGGCATGACCGGCACGGCCCTCACCGTGTTCCAAGGCGTAAAGCCGGAATCGATGGAGGTAGAGGTCCTCGGCATTCTGCGCAACGTGAACGGACCCAAGGGCGACGTCATCCTGGTGCGACTGCACGGCGCGAAGCCCGAATACACGGGCGTAGTAGCCGGCATGAGCGGCAGCCCGGTCTATTTCGACGGCAAACTCGCGGGCGCGCTGGCCTTCCGCATCGGCGAGTTCTCCAAGGAGCCGATCGCCGGCGTGACGCCGATCGAGGAGATGTTCGAGATCAATGCCCTCGACAGCCGCCCGATCGAAACACCCGTCCACGCTAACCGGCGGCGCAGCTCCCGGCCGGAAAGACTCCCACCGCGAGCCCCAGTGCGGCCACTCCCTCGCTGACCTCCGACTATCGAAACTATCTCCAGCCCATCGAAGCCCCTTTCGTCTTCAACGGATTTTCAGATGAGACTCTCCAGCGCTATGCCAGCGAATTCATGGCCGCCGGCATCACTCCGGTAATGGGCACGGGCTCGGCGAGCGACGAGAAACAGCCCGAGCCCATCGAACCCGGATCGGCCGTCAGCGCCGTCCTCGTCCGCGGTGACATGGATATCGCTGCCACCTGCACCGTCACCTATGTCGACGAAAGGCACCTGCTGGCCTGCGGGCATCCGCTGATGCAGTTCGGCCAGGTCGACATGCCCATGACCAAGGCCAATGTCGTGGCCACGCTTCCCTCTCCGCTGAATGCTTTCAAAATCGTGAACACAACCGAGACCGTCGGCGCGTTCGTGCAAGACCGCCAGGCGGGTATTCTCGGCGAGATCGGCCACCAGCCCAAGATGATCCCGGTCACCGTCTCGCTGCACAACGGCGAGGCGATCAAGGTCTTCCACTACGAGGTTCTCAATAACGCGAAGCTAAGCCCGCTCGCCATGATGGCTACGGTCTTCAATGCACTGCACGGCATCAACGACTACGGCGACGACATCACCTATCGCATGAACGGCGTGTTAAGCGTTAAGGGCTATTCCGACGTCACCATGCGCAACATGTTCGCGCCGCTCGACAGCGGACAACCCGCTGCCGCGCTAGCGGCCGCCAACATCGGCGAGCGCTTCGGACGCATCTACAGCAATCCTTATGACGCGCCAGACGTCGAGGGCGTGAAACTGGACTTCGACCTGGTGCGCGACCGCCGTTCGGCGCGCCTCGAAACGTCGCGCACCGACCTGACCGAGGCGCGTCCCGGCGACCAGATCACTGTCGAGACGGTGATTCGTCCCTATCGCGGCGAGCGCCAGATTTGCCAGATTCCAATCCGCATCCCGACGACTGCCTCCAAGGGCCCACTGCGTATTCTGGTAAGCGACGGCGACACGCTCGACCGCATGCGTCGCGCCGCACCGTCCATGACGCGCGGCCTCGGCCTTGCGCCCACCATCGCGCTGCTGAACAAAGAGCGCTCCAACGACCGCGTCTACGTATCGCTTTTCGATTCCGACCCGGAAGCCATGGTCGCCGACAAGATCATGCCCACTCTGCCGCTTTCCGTCATGAACGTGATGGAAAACATGCGCGGCACGCAGGACATGGTTGTGCTCGGCGAGTCATCGGTGAGCGAAGCCTCCACCGAACCGTTGGACTACGTGGTCTCCGGCGCGCAGATGCTGACGATTAATATCAAATAACGCCTGTGCCCATTGTCATCTTCAGCGGAGAAGAACTTCAGCGAAGTGAAGTTCTTCAGAGTCGAAGGACCTCTATTTCCCCTCCACCGCTCTCGCTGCACGCGCTCCGGCAATTCAGTATATTTTCAGTTCAGGAACAACTCACGGCCTCATGAGGTAGCAATTTTGTCTCGCTTAACCGTTGCGGTACTCTCCGCATTCGCTCTCGCTTTTTTTCCAGTGCTCGCCGTCGCCGAAGGCACGCGCACCTGGGAGCAATCCAAGTTCGACGATCTGATCAAGGGCACGGCCAACGGAATCGCCTTCCGCAGCGAGGGCGGACTCGAACTCGCCCCGGCCTTTAAGGCGCTCCGACCACGACCCCTTCCACCTACATCTGGTCGATCGCCTCCGACTCCGCCGGCAACATCTATGCCGCCGCCGGAGCACCCGCCCGCGTCTATCGCATCACACCCGACGGCAAGACCACGACCATCTTCGAGCCGCAGGAATTGCAGGTGCAGGCTCTCGTCGCGGCGAAAAATGGCATCGTCTACGCCGCCACCGCGCCCGACGGCAAGGTCTACCGCCTCGCAACCGCGAACGGCTCCTGGAGCGCCACCGTCTACTTCGATCCCGGCGCAAAATACATCTGGGACCTCGCCCTCGACAACTCCGGCAATCTCTTCGTCGCCACCGGCGATCACGGCGAGATTTTCAAAGTCGCCGCCGACGGCAAGCACTCCCTCTTCTTCAAGAGCGACGAAGTCCACATCCGCGCGCTCGCACTGGACCACAAAGGAAACCTGATCGCAGGCTCCGATGGCAGCGGCCTCATCTATCGCATCGCGCCAAACGGCGAAGCGTTCGTTCTCTACAGCGCGCCGAAGAAAGAAATCACCGCTCTCGCCATCGACAGCGCGGGCAACATCTATGCCGCGGGCGCCGGAGAAAAGCATCCCGGTTCTTCGGACAGCTCCATGAATCTCGCGAGCGCGAGCCCATCCGCCGGCGGCCCGCCCAGCGGCTCAATGATCACTCTTTCCGGCAATCCGAGTTCAGCGCCGCCATCATTTCCGTCTCCCGCCAAAGGCGCAACCGGCGGCTCCGAGATTTATCGCATCGCCCCCGACGGCGCACCCGAACAGCTCTGGAGTTCGCACGACGATCTCGTCTACGCGCTCGGCTTCGATCAACATGGACGCCTGCTCGCCGGAACCGGCAATCGCGGCCACATCTTCGCCATCAACGGCCCGGGCGATTTCACCGATCTGGTTCGCGCCAGCGCCAGCCAGATCACCTCCTTCGCCCCGGCTCCCGGCGGAGGCCTCTACGCCTCCTCGCAGCAATCTCGGCAAGATTTTTCTCCTCGGCCCCGCGCCCGAATCGGAAGGCTCCTACGAGAGCGACGTTTTCGACGCACATATCTTCTCCCGCTGGGGACGCGCCACCATGCGCAGCACCGGCAACGTAGAACTCTTCGCCCGCAGCGGCAACGTCGATAATCCCGACCGCAACTGGAGCCCCTGGACGCCCGTCGCCGGCGCAAACGCGGAGATGAAAATTCCAGCCGCCCGCTTCGTCCAATGGAAATCGGTCCTGCACTCAGGCACTTCAGCGCCGCGCGTGGATACCGTTCTCGTTTACTACCTGCCGAAAAACGTTGCCCCCGAAATCGATGACGTCACCGTGCAGCCCGGCTATCGCTATCCCGCCATTTCGCACGTACTGAACACCGATCTGGCCTCGTCCGTCTCTCCGCGCCTCGACCTCCCCGCCCCGCAACCCGCGCATGACCGCGATTCTATCGCCGTTCACTGGACCGCCCACGACGACAACGACGACCAACTCGTCTTCTCCGTCTACTATCGCGGCGACAACGAATCGCGCTGGCTCCTTCTGAAAGACGGCCTCACCGATCGCTTCTACTCGTTCGATTCCAACCTTCTGCCTGATGGCGGCTATACCATCATGATCATCGCCAGCGACACGCCCTCGCACTCGCCCGGAGAAGGCCTCTACGCGCAAAAGATCTCTGCGCGCTTCGAGGTGGACAACACCGCGCCCGCCATCGAAAACCTCGCCGCCGCGATCGATGGCAATCAGATCCACGTTCGCTTTCGCGCCAGCGATTCATTTTCGAATATCAAGCGCGCGGAGTATTCGCTGGATGGCAGCGATTGGCAGTTCGTTGAACCGGTCGGACAACTGTCGGATTCAAAGACGGAAGACTATGACTTTCGCGTGACGATCCCGGAACCGCAAACGCAGCCGCCTTCGATGGCAGCCGCGAGTTCAAGAGACCACGTCGTAGTCGTACGCGCCTACGACCGCTTCGATAACCTGGCCACGGCAAAAACGGTGATCCGCGGACAATAATCGTCCTCTACTGTGCCATGTAAAGGATGGGACTTATAACGGTTGTGTGATTTACGCTATCCACGCCCACATTGATCATGAAGAAGTCCGTCGTAGTCACTGCATAAATGACATAGTTGGGAGGAGTCGTCGTCCCAACTCCGGTGTTGAGGGTCCCGTAGCCATTCGACCCAAGGTTGAAGATCAAGTTGACCGGCGTGTTTGGATTCGCCACGCCCGTGGCATTATCAGCTGGAATGTCCGTGGTCTCGGGTACCACCGGCGCTGTCACCACCAGGTTCATAGTGGCAGCGCATGCTGGCAACTGCGTACATCCCGTAGCATTCACCACGCTGTTGCTGCTCGTCCCCACCGCGTACGTGCCCGTCGCCGTGGAGTTGGCGAAGAACCCCGCGTTCCCTTTGGGTACGGTCTGTACATTCATCGTTCCCGTCATTACCGAGGGACTCGACTGATCGAGCAGAAACCCGCGATTCGCTCCGCTCGCATACATCACAAACGGAATCGGCAGCACGGTGTTTTTCGGATCAGTATTCCCCAGCATGCAGAAGATATACCGCCCGGTGTTGCCGCTCGTCGCAAGGTAGGTGTAGGGGTTGGTGGTTTGCGCCGCTGACGGGAACGACGAGACGGTAACGATGGTTCCAGCGTTGTTCTGATCGAAATTGCCCGTGAAGCTTCCTGAGTTCTTGTTGATGTTCGGGCAGGCGCCCGAACTCCCGCTCGCTATTGTCGCCGTAAGTCTGGCCCAGAATCAACGCCACATTGCCGTTCGCTCCGGTCAGAGCCGAAACTGAGGTGCCCGAGAAGGCGGCGTTGTCATATGGCGAGATCTTCGAATTTTGCAGCGTCATCGTACCCACCACCGCCGGATTGCTGTCGGTCGAGATGGCATAGAGATTCAACGGAAAATTGGGGTTCGATGAGTTGCCATTGGCCACGAAGAAATCGAACGTCATCGCCTTCGGCGCGGTCAATGTCAACTGGCCAAGATTGGTACCCGAGTTATACGTATAGCTGCCCGCGACCGCGCAAGGAGCCGCACTACAAACGCTGTTGCTGGCATTGCCGTTGTCGTTCGCGTCAATCAATCCGCTGGTGACGGATGAAACGCCATCGGTCGCCATAAGCCCCACGTAGCCGATGCGATTGTTACTCGCATCCACGCCCGTCAGACCAAACGCAAAAACCGCGCTCGTTCCCTGGTTGAACTTGCTGATTGACGATGGCTCGGCGATCCCCGAACCGCTGCCCCCGGCCCCATCCGACGCAACCATCTGCACGTCGCCCGCTCCGTCGAGCACCACCTGGTACGTGCTCGGAAAGACACCCGTGTTCAGAGAAAGAGTGCCCGCATTATTGGAGTTCGGATTGCTGCCGCTAAGCGGAGTATACGATCCGCCAGAAAAAGAACTATTGCGTGGTCACGAATGCGCTTCCATTCCATTCGCTCTCGTCTTCAATGCCCGCGATCGATCCGCCCGAAGCCACCGTGAACGTTCCCGCCACCGCGATCGCCTTGCCGTTCTTGTCATAGCCGGAGAACTGAAACGCATAGGGCCCGCTCGGAAGCCGCGAACTCACCACTGTGGTCGTCGAAGGTATGCAGGGGTTCTTGGGATCAACTGAACAGCCCGTCGGATCGAGATTAGCGACCGCAGAAACAGTCACACACTTGCCCCCGCCACTACATACTTCCGACGCGGTAGGCTTGTAATAAGCCAAGCCCGGCAGGTTCTGATCAATCGTGAAGTTCGTGCACGGCCCGTTCGCGGTTGTGCAGGTCCAGGTAAAAGTCTGCGGAACTCCGCCCGGCGTAGCCGTGGCTGCGTACTCCTGCGTCAAGCCGACGCCCACATTCGGCGAAAGCGGACTCACGAACGCAACGTCCGGAACGACCGTCATGTGCACCGTCCCCGAAAGACTACTGTCCGATTGCGACGTGGCCACGATATTAAAGGTAGGAGTCGAAGGCACAGTTGACGGCGCCTGATAGTTGGCGGACGAAGTAGTTCGTCGACGTGAAATATCCGCAGGGATTCGACGAGTCCGTCGGATTTGTGCACGACGTCCCCGTGATGTTCCAGTTAACGGGCTGCGTCGACACGTGAGTGAACGTCGCGGCGAACGAAATCTGCATGTTCAAGCCAGCTTGGGACACTGGGGAATTCCCATTGCTCGTCCCAGTCACGGTAAGAGTCGGGCAGTTCACCACGCATGGCCCGCTGCCGCCTTTAGCACAAGCCTCAAGCAGTACGAGGCTTAACAGAGCCGCTGTAAACAATAATTTTTTCATCATGGTCGAGGTCTTTTTCGTGAAGTCGCCAGGAGCTGGGACGTTCGCCCGCTGCGCAGGCACTGTCCGCCGAGCTGTGCGAAAAATATCCATTTCCGGCGCAGTCGTAAGGCCAGTATTTTGAATCCTTCGCTTACAAATGTACCTTAATTTGAAACGGTTTGTCCGCGCTTCCGCGACCGACCGAAGCCCCGATGAACTAGTGAGTGCGCAATGGATTGCAGTTATTAGGATCCAGATTGCTGGCTAACCTCGCCTTCGGTTAGGTGGGGTTCTGTCGAGGATTCACTCGCAGGATTTGCATGCATCAACATCGCCCGGAGAGTTGTGCGAGCGCCCGACCAGGACCTTACTCCCCTTCCCCGACTCCCAGCCGCTTCGCCATCTCCTCGTAGAGGAAGCCTTCGCCCGGAACATATGGCTGCACCCACTCCCCGTCGATCACAAATTGGGGGATGGCCTGTTTGCCCGCGTGCTTCACCACCTCATCGATGGCCCCGGGAGTCGTCTCGACATTGATGTCGGTATAGGGAATTTTGTAACGCTCAAGAAAGCGTTTAGCCTCGCGGCAGTCCGGACACCAGGGCGCGGAATAGACGGTGAGTTGCATGGTAGCGAGTAGATGCCCACGATTGTACAAAAGTCGCAACTCCCAAAATCGCCGGCCCTGAAACTTTTCGACTCCTTTTGGATCATATTGCCTGGAGTGAGGTACAGGCCATGAGACGACTTCTCGGAACTGGTTTTATCGTTTTGCTGGTGATCCTTATGATTGGCGTGGTTGCGCTGTGGAATCGCGCCCAGGCGGCGGAGGGCATTGCTGTCCTCCCCAATCCCGCGATAGACGCGCCCTTAGCCGCAAAATCAGGCAAGCAGACGGCCGTCGTCGCTGGAGGATGTTTCTGGGGAATCCAGGCCGTCTTTCAGCATGTAAAGGGCGTCAACAGTGCCGTTTCGGGCTACTCCGGAGGATCGTCCTCAACCGCCGAGTACGAGACCGTCAGCAACGGCGACACCGGGCACGCCGAGTCCGTCCAGATTACATTCGATCCGTCCCAGGTGTCCTACGGCCAGCTTCTGAAAGTTTTCTTCTCCGTGGCCCACGATCCCACGCAACTGAATCGTCAGGGACCGGACAGCGGCACTCAGTATCGGTCCGTGATTTTCTATGCGAACGAAGAGCAGAAGCACATTGCCGAGTCCTACATCGCGCAACTCAATCAGGCCAAGGTATTCGCCCGGCCCATCGTCACTCAGGTCGTGCCCCTCAAGGCGTTCTATATGGCGGAATCCTACCATCAGAATTACGCCACACTGCATCCCGACAACCCGTATATCGCCCGCAACGATGCTCCCAAGGTGGAACATTTGCGTCAGCAGTTTCCCCAACTCTACAAATAAGCCTGAGATAGGCAGCGGGACGGAGGGCAGCACTCATGTTTACACGTCGGCAATTCTTTGCGAAATCCCTGGCTGCAGCCGCGGGGGCGGCCGTTGCGGAATCGTTGATAAGCCCGCGCATGCGTGCATCGGACAACAAAGACACCGTGGAAGTCATTCAATTTAACGACGCTGGCCAGAACGTTGGTCCGGTTCGCATCGCCAAAGTACGAAAGTCAGACGCCGAATGGAAACAGCAACTGACCCCGCTCCAGTTTCAGGTAACGCGCAAAGAAGGCACCGAGCGCGCCTTCACCGGCGAGTACTACAACCTGCACGATAAAGGCCTCTACCGTTGCATCTGCTGCGGCAACGCGCTCTTCGCCTCGGACACAAAGTTCGAATCCGGCACCGGATGGCCCAGTTTCTGGGCTCCCATCGCAAAGCAGAATATCCGCGAGTCTGATGACAACAGCGTCGGCATGGAAAGAACAGCGGTCTCCTGCCGCGAATGCGACGCTCACCTGGGCCACGTCTTCGACGACGGACCGAAACCAACGGGCCTGCGTTATTGCATGAATTCCGCAGCCCTCAAATTTGTAAAACATAGCTGAGGGCTGGCCATTTCAAGCCGATCGAAAACTTCTTGACGCTCGCGCTTCGGACGTCAAACCCGCTCCAACTCCCGATGCGTCCGTTCACTGCTGACGTTGCCAGTATTCAGCGTAGAAGCAGGCTCAAACAGCAGAATCCAGCATTCCTCTTCCGCTACCGGACGATGCTCCACTCCGCGCGGAATCACGATGAACTCGCCCTCTTCGATCCATTCATGGCGATCACGGAAGTCCATGCGAAAGCGGCCTTTGACCACCAGGAAGAGTTCGTCTTCGTGGTCATGATGATGGAACACGAACTCACCCTTCAGCTTGTCGAACTTCACATACTGTCCGTTGAGCTCCGCTCCGATGTAGGGCTTCCAGTATTCGCTGATCTTGGCAAATTTCTCGGCGATGTTGACCTTGTGAACGTTGGCGCTGTGCATGATGGCCTCGCAATGTGGAATGCGTCTGCTGGTTGGATTGCCGCTCCACCATTTCGTCGCATAAAGATTCGTCGCGAGAAAAGAAATCGGCCGCCGATCAACTGGCGGCCGATCATGTTGGCACTCACTCAAGCTTGGGCACGAGATTAGTCAGACGCGCCGAAGCCCACGTCTCCAGGTGACGGCGTCAGAAGCCAGGAGTCCCCATATTGAGGCGCCCGCTCGGCAGCAACACCCGCACGCCGCGTTGCTGGTTCACCTGCGCGGTCGTCGTCCAGTCGACCTCATCGGTGCCAATTACGCCGCTGCCGCCGCTTGCCAACTCATAGCTGATCCGCCCATCCTGGTAGCCATAATTGCCGACTGCCAGAACCGTTCCCGTCTTCAGCACAAATATAGGCACGCCCGGCGAAGTCCCCGCGAAACGCGAGTCCGTGCTCACCAGAGTCGTCGTGGCCGCGGGAGCCATATTCGCTTGCGTGTAATTAGCCGAAGGGGAACTCGCGGGCTTGTACACCGCATACTGCACCTGCGAAACCTCCTCCAGCCTCGGCTCGCCCTGCGCGGCCCGCACATGCCGTACCGCCAGCCGCGGACCATCATCAGCCCGCGCGCCGTTGTACGACGTGTTGGACATGCCGCTGTTGTAGGCATCACTGCTATACGAAGACGGGTTGTACGACGGGTCGTTATACGGATGCCCGAAGAAGTGCCAGTCCGGCCCGAATGTCTGCGAGACCTGCGGCATCTGCACGTCGTCCATCAGTCGCAGCGTCAACTGGCTCTCGCCCTTCAGCGTGGGACGCGGGCCCCGCGCCGGCAGCATGATGATCTTCCACGGCCACAGCGGCGGAATCATCCATTCGACGATGTCGCGCTTGGGATGGCCTTTGCCGTCGATGGCGCCATTCTTGTCGACCTTGTAGCCGCGCGTCCCAATCACTTTGGCGTCGAGCGGCATATCGCCCTGCGGCAGGCCGATGCGGTCGAACTGGATCTTCATATATCCCTTGCCCCAGAAGTGGCCAGGGTCCTGTGCCGCTTCGAGGTGCCCGACCAGGTAGCTTCCGCGCGGGAAAGCCTGCTGGCCGAACTCAGTCAATGAGTGGAGACGGCAAAGCACCGGATCGCCGATGGCGACGGTAGCCGTCGAGAAGTTAGGTTCGTCAAGCGTGCACCGCAGAATCGTTCCGGCGGGCAGGACCATTTCCCGCGCGCTGGCACTAAGTGTGAGGGTCAAGCAAAGGAGGGACACTACAACAAAAGCACGCAGAGTGCTGGCTTGCATCGAATCACCTCGGTCTCACGCCCCAAAATTCGTGGAACGACGTGCCAAAGCAACTACTGAGCCAGCCCCGATTGCAAGCAAGTAAATCACAAGTCAGTGCGAGGGTCAATGCGGAATGGGAGAAAAAGTAAGGGCCGCAACGAGTGCGGCCCGAAGTCTGAAGGGTTAGCCGAGGCGCCAAGTAGGGCGCCCCGGATGATTGGTTAGAAGCGAACGCGAGCGCCAAGCTGAACTGGAACGGTTGCCGCCGGTGTTCTCCTGCGCAGAACCCGGAAGTATGACCCGAAGAGTTGGAACCAGCCTGGAACGAGTCCCATACCCCACGGATCGAGCCATTGGTTGTGGTTGAGAACATCGGTGAAGACGCTCTGGAATTCCAACGCGATTGCCTTCTGTGCGATTCGAACGTTCTTGCGGATGGTGAAGTCGAGGTTCCAGTACGCCAGCCCGTTCAGGAATTGCGTATTCCTGTTGTCGATACCCAGGATCGGATTGCGGTAATTGGAGGCTGCGGCCAACGGATCTTTAAAGATGTTCACCGTTCGATCAGACTGCTTGTAAGCATGCCCGCTTTGGGAATGAGCAATTGGAACAGCCGTCTCCAACCCGAAGAAGTTGCCATTGTCGCCGGCGCCAAACTCCTGACCGTCACCGGTCGTAGTGAAGATCTCGATCGGTGCGCCGCTGCCAGCGGTTAAGACGGGTGAGAATGTCCACCCACCCAGGACACGCCCAATCAGCCCTTGCTGACCTTTGTAGAACGGCGGCGAGTAGACCATGAACGTGTTGAAGTTGAACTTGCGGTCGAAGAGCTGACGACCGTACATGTTGTTCAGGTTAAACGGCATCGTTGGGAGTGTACTCACTGGTGGCCTGGATGAGGGCGCCCGTGCCCATGGCCTTCGACCATGTGAAGTTGGACTGCATGGTCACGCCGTTCCAGTCAGCCATCTTCAGCGAGACAAAACGGCGTTGTAGTTGCCATGGCCAACGCTGGCATTGACGCCCACACCCGATGATCAGTTGGCCTTGGCAACCGAAGCCAGGATCGGAGTGTTCATCACAGTTGCGCGGGAATCGAAGTGCTTCATCATACTGCCGTCGGGATATCCCAGTTCCCGGAACAGCCGACGCCATTGTCGAGGTCGCTCCAGAGCGTCCATACCTGTTGCGCGCGAAGTTGCCGCCTTCGTTCGCGACGACTGCCGCCGTGCAACTGGTGATACCCGCTGCAATATCCGGTACTCGCCAAAGCGGTCTCAAAGAACGCCTGAGGAGTCACGTTCGAGGACTGGCGGCGCAATCACCCCCGGCCAAACCCGCATTCGCCGCCGCAGTATTGCGTCACGACGTTGGCATAGGCCTGAGAGAACTGTTGCCCGCCCATGGTCATCATGTAGGGAACGGCATTGAGGTTGACAGGCAGGTATTCGTGGGTGATTTTGCGACCGATGTAGCCGAGTTCCAGGGTTACCTTCCTGGAGAGCTGGCGTTGGAAAGTGAGGTCGAAGGAATCCACTACGTTTGGGACGGAAGTGGGGATCCAGCGCCTCGCCGGCGCCGGCTGCGATCGCGTTGTAGCCGGGGAAATCCGGCTGCACCAGATTCGTACTCGGCTGAATCTGTCGGGTCCGTTTGCAGAGGCGCGGTCAGCCCGTCAATGCCGATGCGGAAAGCGTAGGTGGGATCGAGCCTGAGACCGGGGGCAGTGCACGTGCCGTTGCATATTGTTTGAGGCATTGGACGGGCTGAATGAGACCGGTTCCGAGGAGTGGCACAAGCACTAGGTCGACACCGTTCAGACGTCCATACTGCCGACCGTAACCGCCGCGCAGAACCGAACCGTCACCGCCGAACATCTTGCCCATAAAAGTATCGGTTGCGAAATGCGGATTCCAGGCAACTGCCACGCGTGGACTGAATTCGCCGTAGTACGGATTGTACGGATATTTCAATCCAGCCCCGGTGTTCCCGACGAGTGCGAAGCCGACCTGCGGGTTGTAAACGTTGCCGCCAAGAGCGGCGCGCTTGCGGGCATTCAGGTAACTCAAGGTATCGATCGGCTGATCGCTGCCGTCGACGAATTCGATCTGCTTACCCTGAGCTTCGACGGGGGGCATTTCGAGCGCCCAGCCGAGACCATACGTGAAGGTCAGGCTCTTGTTCATGTGCCATGAGTCGCTGAAGTACACGTTGTAATAAGGAATGGTGCTTTTGTCGAAGGCGGGAGTAAGCGGAGGATTCAACTGCAGGTTTGCACCCGTACGGGTGTATGCGACCTGGGAAATGGAGATCATGCCCAGGGCCGCCGAGGTCAGAGCGGGGCAATTCGCGATGGCGGCCGTGCGCGCACAAGGGCAGATCCGAATTCAGTCCCGAACCGGAAGAGCCCATGCCCAATTCGTAGACGGGCTGGTAGTTGATGCCGCCGCCGTTGTCAGTTCGTTGGTGCCAGTTGAAGTTGTGCTGATACTGGCCGCCGAACTGGAACAGGTGATTGCCTTTCAGCCAGGAGACGTCGTCACGGAGCATCTGGTCATGGCCGTCCCAGAAGCGGGTACGGCTCTGCTGCGTGTTGACGTTGTAGGGACCAAGGTCCTGGGTGTGGCTCTGACCCGAAAATATTTCCAGCGCTCCACCCAAACCCTCTACCTGAGGCGTGTCTCCGGCTCTGGCCCATTGCCACCAGTTGCGCAGGAAGCTGTAGTGGAAATCGTTTGTAACATTCGGAGAGATGTTGGTGGTCAACCCCGCAACCCAGAACCATGCCTGCTGCGGATCGCTCGATAGCGAAGCTGGGTTCCCAGCGTGTCGCCGGAGAAGAATCCGCCGATGTCAACCTGGTCGACCGTGGCGCTCTTCAGATTGAAGTAGCGATAACTGGTCATGAAATGCCAGTTCTTGGAGAAATCGTGGTCCACGCGGCTGACAGCAAAGTTGCTCTTCGTGCGGCAGGTTTACGTCCGCCTGAAGCCCAGAATGTTAACGCCGTCACATAGGCTTTGCCGCTAGTTGACAGCCGGCGTTCGAAGCGGGCTCATAGGTACTCCAAAGCTCTTGGATGGTCGGATTGATACCATGGCCGTCGAGGAAAAACCGTCGGTGTCGCGCGGGATAACGTACTGGTCCGTCGTGTAGCCACGTCATACGGGTTTAGGTTGTAGAATTTGCCGTCATCGGAAATAAGCCGAGTTGCAACGAAGGCGAAGGAACGTTGCGGTAAATGGTCGCGGAGTTGGGGAAGCGGAAACCTTCATAGTTAAAGAAGACATAGGTTTTGCCGCCGAGAATATCTTTGGGAATGACCGGACCGCCGACCGCCAAACCGAAACGGCTGTAGTGGAAGTCGGGCTGAGAGCCATCGTAATTTGCCGTCGACCAATTGTTGTCCAGATAATATTCGTAAGCTGTTCCGTGCCAGGCATTGCTGCCGCGCTTGGTGACGACCTTGACCTCGGCGCCAGAGGAACTGTTGAAGTCGGCGGTCTGGCCCGCCGTATTGACCTTGAACTCTTCAATACTGTCCTGCGGAGTGGGCATCACACCGGTGGGATTAGCGGTCAGGTAGAACTTGTTGTTTGATGGCGATGCCGCCGGTCGGGTCACCGGCATAGGTCGTGGTATAGGTCGACATGTTGCCGTCCATGTCGTTAGTGTTGTTTCCGCCGTCCAGCGAGAAGAAGCTCTGGTCGTTGACGGTGCCGGCAACGCTGCCTTCCGGCGTGACCCCAGGCTGCAATTCGACGAACGTGCTGACATCACGACCGATGCTCGGAAGCGCATCGAGTACCCGGGAGTCGACGGTATTGCCGACTGTGGCGTTCATGGTCTGGAGTTCGGTGCCGACGGCTGTCACCTCGACGACCGTATTGCCGCCGCCGACTTGCATCGACAGGTTCAAGGTGGTCTGAGTTCCGACCTTGACCTCGGCGCTGGTCTTCGCGGTTGAGAAGCCCTGCTTGCTGACACTCAGATCGTAGTTGCCAGGGTTCACTCCACGAAAATGTAGCGCCCGGCGGAGTTCGTGTTCACGGTGCGCGCATTCTTGGTGGATTTGTCCGTAAGAGTCACCGCTGCATCCGCGACGACGGCGGCGCTGGCGTCGGTAACGGTACCAACGACTGTGCCGGTATTCGTTGACTGCGCCAACACGGGCAGCCCACTGCCCAGGAAAATTATCAGGAGAAAGACCAGACTTAGCGTTGCGATGCGGGGAGAGATCGAACGAACCTTCGGGCTTCTCATGAACTGCCTCCTCAGACCTGGAATTCTTGGGTTGAAATCGTGCCGCTTATGGAATAAGCCTGTCTTCTAAAAATGAAAATCCTCCCGTACTAACGGGCAATCTCTACGCTATCTAAATGAAAACTAAGGACTTAACTATTACGAATTGGCTGCCGTGACAACTCAGGCTGGAAAAATTGCCGCCACGGGAGCAATCCCACAAACTGTTTGGGGCCTGTTTCGCATTTCTAGAACCAAACAGCACACCGCCTCTTTTCAGTTAGTTACATAGCCATCAGTTAACAATTTGTATGAAGATTGGAAGTATCGCTAACGAGGAGCTACGGAATTTAGTATTGACCGTAGTGGTTCCGCAGCGGTTTTCTCGATCCGCAAGGAGGGTGAGATGGATAAGAGCGACTTTGTTCGGTTGTTTGCTTACGACCGTTGGGCAAATCAGGAATGCCTGAAGGCTCTGGCTGCGGGCGCGCCAGAAACCACGACTGTCGGGCGCCTTGCCCATATCCTCTCGGCCGAGAACCTCTGGCTGGAGCGGATTCAAAAGGTTCCGCAGAGCATGGCGGTCTGGCCCAGTCTGTCGCTTGAGGAATGCGATGCTCTGGTGGACGACGTCGCCAGGCCTGGCGTGACTATCTGGCGACGCTGGCTCCCGATGGATTGTCGGCGACCATCGAATACACGAACAGCAAAGGTGAGACTTGGACAGAGCCGGGTGGAGGATGTGCTGATGCACGTGATTATGCACTCGGCGTATCATCGGGGGCAGATTGCGATGGAGATGCGGGCATCGGGATGGAACCGGCGTATACAGACTTCATTCAGGCGGCGCGGCAAGGACTTTTGGAGTGATGGAATTCCGCCCCGCTTCTTCCTTTGACTGAGGGTCCCGGCCAAGAATAAGCGCTAGAAGATAAGTTATGGATCGTGGGACGATTTGGCGAGTATGGACGCCGCTGGTTTTGGGGGCGTGGGCAGTGACCGTCGTTTTCATGAGGGGACCCGGACCTCACGGAACGGCGCGCTGGATCGGGCTCCTGCTGGCAGTGATCGGGTTGAGCGGAGTCATTGTGGCGCGCCGAACACTCGGCCAGTCGTTTTCCGTCGCGCCAAGGGCTCGCGTCCTGGTCACAACCGGAATCTATTCGAAAATAAGAAATCCGATTTACGTTTTCGCGGCGATCATCTTGATCGGCGTGGCTCTTATGCTGTGGCAACCTTACTTCTTCTTGTTTTTCCTGGTCATGATTCCGATACAACTTCTGCGCGCCCGCAAAGAAGCGCAGGTGCTGGAAGAGAAGTTCGGCGAGGAGTATCGGGCCTATCGGAGGGGAACATGGTTCTAAAACGAGTTTAAGCGTTGAGCTGCGAGGCACGAGCGGTGAGCAATCTGCTCTTCGCCGTTATAGCGCCGCGGTCGCGCGCTGCTATCATTTCAGGCAATGAGACCCGACCCCAATTCTCTCCACGTTTGCAAAAACCGCGTGCTGGACGATTCTCCTTTTTCTTCTTCTTTTCGTTCCGTGCAGGTTGCGCTCGGCGGACCTGAAGCTTCCGGCCATGCCCGCCCCCTCTCCGACAGTGCTGTGGCAACCTCTTATTCCGGAGAAGTTGGGCAGAAGATGTTCTCCTTTATGGGGATGGGTCCGAAGAAGACATGGGACGCGGTTACAGCCAGCGCTTATGAGTTGGAACTGAAAACGGGCAAATGGTCGGAAAAGCGCCCGGTGCCCGGAGTGGCTGGGCGACTGGCGGCCTCCGCAGTCGCCATCAGCGGTCAGGTCTTTATCTTCGGCGGCTATGTCTTAGATAACGACGGCCATGAAACCACGCTCTCGGATTTGAATGTCTATGTGCCCTTTGAGGATCGATACTATCGCGGCAAGGATATTCCAGTTCCAGTCGATGACGCCGTGGTTGGATTGTTTCGCGATCGCTATATCTATCTGATTGGCGGACGATCCAAGGGCGAGGCCGTGCGTAACGTTCAGATTTACGATACCGAGATCGATCAGTGGATGCAGGCGACCCCACTTCCGGGAACTCCGGTGTTCGGTCACGCGGGGGCAATCGAAGGCGACACGCATCATCTATGTCGATGGCGCGTACAAGAATCCCGCGGCCAATGGGCCGAAGTACGTGGCTTCCAGCGATTGCTGGATGGGAAAGCTGCCGACAGGGAAAAAAGCGGATATCACAAAAATCGAATGGACCAAGCTGCCGGCGCATCCCGGAAACGCGCGCTTTCGAATCGCGGCAGGCGCGGCCCGAACCGAGAAAAAAGGCGGCAAGATCTATTTTTCGGGTGGAAGCGACCATCCTTACGACTACGACGGGATCGGGTACAACGGGAAGCCCAGCGAACCCTCTACGGTGACGTTTGCGTTTGATACAAAGCGGGGAGATTGGGAGACCATCGAGGAGAATACTCCGGATCCGACCATGGACAATCGCGGGCTGGCGGTTTCGAATCGCGAGTTGGTGATCGTGGGGGGAATGGAAAAGGGGCAGAAGGTTACCGCGAAGGTTACGGTTGTCAACGCGAAGGGTAAGAAGTAACCTTGCAGATCGGCAGGTGATAATGCCCGTAACTGCCGTCGCCACAGTGGTTAGCGGCCAGAAGTGACACGCGTTTCAAGGGATTTCCGAGGGGACATGTGTTGATCGCACAGGCTTCGCGCCCGATCGTCACGAATTCGGGTGATACGAATCACGGCAGAGCATCCCCGGCAGGCATTGAATAGGTGAGGCCGCAATTCTCGCGGCGTTTGGTTCAAGATCGTTCGTGCTTCACGTCGTTCCCGGGCCACGTTGTTCTCGGTTTATCTACGACAAATCGTCGACAAATCCGTTCAGTTATAAATAACTCGGAGGCTATTTCTATGACTGCAGTGATGGAACCGCCCAAGAAGCATGCCGCGGCGGACTATATTTCGCAAATCCTCAACCTCGTAAAAGCCAAAAACCCTGCCGAAAAGGAATTCCACCAGGCCGTGCAGGAAGTACTCGAGTCCTTGCGCCTCGTGTCGGAAAGCCACCCGGAATATCAGGAACAAGAATCCTCGAACGGATCACCGAACCCGAACGGGTCTTGATGTTCCGCGTGCCCTGGCTTGACGACAAGGGCAAAATCCACGTCAACCGCGGCTTCCGCATTGAGATGAACAGCGCCATCGGCCCGTATAAAGGCGGCCTGCGCTTCCATCCCTCGGTGAACCTCGGCATCCTGAAGTTCCTCGCATTCGAACAAGTCTTCAAGAACTCCCTCACCACGCTGCCCATGGGCGGCGGCAAGGGCGGTTCGGATTTCGATCCCAAGGGAAAGAGCGACAACGAAGTCATGCGGTTCTGCCAGAGCTTTATGACCGAACTGCACCGCCACATCGGCCCGGACACCGACGTTCCGGCGGGCGATATCGGCGTGGGCGGACGCGAAATCGGCTTCCTGTTTGGACAATACAAGCGGCTGCGCAATGAATTCACCGGCGTCCTGACGGGCAAGGGCCTGGGCTGGGGCGGATCGCTGATTCGTCCGGAAGCCACCGGCTACGGCTGCGTGTACTTCGCGCAGGAAATGCTGAAGACCAAGAAGGACACGCTGGAAGGCAAGGTCTGCCTGGTTTCGGGCAGCGGCAACGTGTCGCAATACACGGTCGAGAAGCTGCTCGACCTCGGCGCGAAGCCGGTCACCTGGTCCGATTCCGATGGCGCGATCTATGATGCCGACGGCATCGACCGCGAGAAGCTGGCCTATGTCATCGACCTGAAGAACAATCGCCGCGGACGCATCAAGGAGTACGCGGATAAATTCAAGAAGGCCGTGTACAACCCTGTCGACCGGAAGCTCGACCACAACTGGCTCTGGACCATCAAGGCCGATTGCGCATTCCCGAGCGCCACGCAGAATGAGATCAACGCGAATGACGCGGCGAACCTCATTAAGAATGGCGTGAAGGTGGTCAGCGAAGGCGCGAACATGCCGAGCACGCTGGAAGCGACGAAGCTGTTCCTGGAGCACAAGGTCCTGTATGGACCGGCGAAGGCTGCCAATGCGGGCGGCGTGGCGACATCAGGTCTGGAAATGGCGCAGAACAGCGCGCGCATTTCGTGGACGCGCGAAGAGGTCGATGATCGGCTGCACAAGATCATGATCTCGATTCACAAGAGCTGTCTCGAAGCGGCCGAGAAATACGGCACGCCCGGGCAACTATGTGAATGGCGCCAACATTGCCGGCTTCCTGAAGGTCGCCAATGCGATGCTGGATCAGGGGCTTGTCTAAGCAGATTGCGCGGACAGCCGCCTCGGCTGTCCGGCGGAGCGAAGCTCCGCAGCAAGGCGAATCACAGCGCGGGAGGGAGCGATCCCTCCCGCGTTTTTTGTCAGCTCTACAAAATTGTCCGTCGACTCAGCACGCCGCGTTTTCTTGAGACAGCTGGCAGCTCTTTCTTGGCCCGGCTTGAGGTAGAATGATTTAGCGTAATAGCGGGGTTCGGAGACCGGCGCCGCAGATTCAGCCGCGGCGCGTTGAATATGTTCCCGTCGGGCTTGGCCATTGTTCTGCCAGGCAGCCCGGCTGAATCCGATTACACAACATAAGAGGAAGAACGGAATGACAAATTCTCAATCGAAGTGTGCGGCATTGTTCGTGGGATTTCTACTGTGTGTCTGGTATCGGCGCAATCTTTGTGGGCTGATGAAGGAATGTGGACGTTCGATAATTTTCCGTCCAAGACTGTGGCCGCGAAATATGGTTTCTCGCCATCACAGGCGTGGCTGGACCACGTGCGACTGTCGTCACTGCGCATTGCGGGAGGGTGCTCTGCCTCTTTTATTTCTCCGCAAGGCCTGGTGATGACCAATCACCATTGCGTGATCGAATGCGTGGAAGCGCTTTCCTCGGAGCAGCACAATTTCTCGGAGGACGGATTTGTGGCGAAGACGGCGGCCGAGGAGAAAAAGTGCCCGGCTTTTGAGCTCGATCAGTTGGTGGAAATTCGCGATGTGACAACGGAAATTCAGAGCGCAACCATGGGCAAGACGGGCGATGCCGCCAACAAGGCCATGCACGCCAAAGAAGCGGAACTCCAGCAAGGCTGCGGTGCAGATCCGAGCGTGCGCTGCGATGTGGTTCCGCTTTATCACGGCGGCATCTACGACTTGTATCGCTACAAGCGATATACGGACGTGCGGCTTGTATTTGCGCCCGAGTTTGGGGTCGCGCAATTTGGCGGCGATCCCGACAACTTCAATTTTCCTCGCTTCGATTTCGATATCGGACTGGTGCGCGCCTACGAAAACGACAAGCCGGCGGCGACTCCGGATTACCTGAAGTGGAGCGCCGACGGATCGAAGGATGGAGAACTGGTTTTCGTAGCCGGAGATCCGGGCGGCACAAGCCGCGAGCTGACGATGTCGCAGCTTGACTACCTGCGCGATACGTCGTTGCCCCTGACGCTCACCGAATACGCGGAGTATCGCGGCCAACTCGAGCAATTCGAAACGCGCGGGCCCGAGCAGTCTCGGGAAGCGAACGAAGACCTATTCATTATCGAGAATTCGTTCAAAGCGATTTTTGGGCGGCAGGCCGCATTGCTCGATCCCGAGTTCATGGCAGGCAAGGAAAAAGAAGAGCAGAAATTGCGGGCCGCGGTCACGGCCGATCCGAAAATGGCCGCGTACGCTTCGGCCTGGGACGATATAGCCCAGATACAGAAAGTTCGCGCCCATCTCTTCCACCGGGCCTCGATAGTGAACAGCCGTTTCTTGCGCAATGGATTGCTGGAGTATGCGGTGCTGCTGGTGCGGGCATCGGAGGAGCGCGCGAAGCCGAACGCTGACCGGTTGCCCGAATTCGGGATCAGGCGCTCGTGCATGTGCAGCAGGTGATCTCGTCCCCTGTCCCAATTTATAAGGATATGGAAGAGCTAGATGTCGCCTTTTTCCTTACTCTCATCCGGCGCGATTTGGGAACCGACGATCCGTTTGTGAAGAAAGTGCTGGGAAAAGAGTCGCCCGAAGAACTGGCGCACAAACTGGTAACCGGCACACATCTGGAAGACGCGAAGCTGCGCGAGGAGCTGTACAAAGGCGGCGCAAATGCAGTAGCCGCGTCGCAGGATCCGATGATTCGCTTTATCGCCTCGATCAACGATGACCTGCTCGCGGCGCGCAAAGAGTACGAATCCCGCGTCGACGCTCCCACGCGTGCGGCGGCAGAAAAAATTGCCAAAGCACGATTCGCGGTCTACGGAACAAGCGTTGATCCCGACGCGACCTTCACGCCGCGCTTGAGCTACGGCGAGGTAAAGGGCTTCGACAACGACGAGGGGAAGTTTGTTACGCCCTACACCACCATTGGCGGTTTGTTCGACCGGGCCACCGGAGCGGTCCCCTATAAGCTGCCGCCCACCTGGCTCAACGCGAAGAGTATGTTGAACCTGTCGCTACCCATGAACGTTTCGACGAACAACGATGTGATTGGCGGAAATTCCGGGAGTCCGCTGATTAATAAAGACGCGCGGGTGGTAGGGCTGATCTTTGACGGAAACATCTACTCTCTGGGTGGCGACTACGGATATGACGCTAAACAGAATCGCTCGATAGCGGTAGATAGCCAGGCGCTCCTCGAGGGAATGAAGAAGGTCTACCACCTGGATCGTGTGGTGGAAGAAATCGAAGCCGGAAGGAAATAGCTGATTCGAGCAAAAAGGGCGGGCCGGTTAGCCCGCCCCGAGGCTCGGTCAAACAAAATGACCGTGCCGTAATCACGTTGAAAGCTTCTTCTCACCCTCGCTGCGCTACTTATTCCTTGGGGCTTCGGCGCCAGATCGCGAGTTCTGGATTCCAGGTGTGCACTACTTTTTGAAAATCCAGAACCTTTGCCTTGCTTCCCTCGGAACTGCATATCTCCGCAATTTCCGTGATTCTGGCATCGAGCCGTTCGCGGAGTTCGGGTTTCAGAAATCGGTCGACGACGGCCTGAGGCGTCAGCGCCCCCTGTCCTTCGCAAAGTGGACACCTTACCATTGCATCTTCAGCCATGACAGAAATCCCTCGTGCGGCGACGCACGTTTTCCGGGATTGATTAGAGTCCAAAGTTAGAATCGCGGCAGTGATCGACGGACCTTCTAATCGTGAGTTTTGTCACGCCGGGGTGTGTCAGCGCGCGCGAGCCAACACCAGCGTGACATCGTCGGGTTGCTCCATGTCGCCGATCCACTCGTCGACGGCGGCGGTGACGATCTCCGTGATGCGCGTGAGAGGCAGGTGCCGGTTCTCGCGGATAATCTGGATCAGGCGCTCCTCACCGAATTCACCGTAGTCGCTCTCAGGTTCGGTCACCCCGTCGCTATAAGCCACAAGAAGATCGCCGGGCCGGAGCTGCACGGTCGCTTCGCGAAAGTCCAGATTGTCGAGCAGACCGACCACCGATCCTCCGCAATCCAGAAGTCGGGTCGAGCCGTCTTCGGAAAGAAGAATTGGAGGCAAGTGGCCGCCATTGCAATAGGTAATCCGCCGGCTTTCGGAGTCGTAAATGCCCAGAAAAAGCGTGGCATATTTTGAGTCGGGTGTGCTCTCGTATAGTTGATGGTTGAGTAACCCGATCAGCACGGCCGGGGAAACTTCCGCTCCCGGAGCATCGCTGGCGACGATAGTGCCACGTCGCGCTGCGCCAAGGATGGACGAGTCTTCGCACTGGCGGGCAACAACCGCGTCCGCCGCCATCGCAGACTGGCGCAGCAGCGGAATCCCCTCGATGCTATACGCGCGCACGGCGGAGTGAATCGTCGCCATCATCAGCGCCGACGAAATTCCCTTTCCGCTGATGTCGCCCACCGCGAGTATCATCTTGCCGGAATTCAGCGTGAGGAAGTCGTAATAATCGCCGCTGACAGTCCGCGCCGGACGGCAGAAGCCGTGCACCTCCAGCGATTCGAGCTGCGAAATCTCTTTCGGGAAGAGCTGCGCCTGCACTTCCTGCGCGATGGCCAGTTCGTTCTCCAGTCGCTGCTTTTCCTTCTGCTCCTGCACCAGTCGCTCGATGGAAGTCGTCATCGAATTAAAGGAAGTGGCGAGCGCGGCGAGTTGGTCATTCGACTTTACTGCGATCCGATGGCTGAAATCGCCGCGATTGACATGGGTTGTCGCTCCATAGAGATCAGCGACCGACGAGGTAATACTGCGCGTGAGCTTGGTGCCGATCCAAAGGGCAAGGATTTCGATAATCGCAAAGACGATGGCGATAGAGAAGAGGATGGACTCGATCCCTTTAGCGTAATCGCCAAGCGCTCCGAAAAGGCGATCATAAAGAACGGATGGCCGAGTTTCAACACGGGCCAAAGCGCCTTCGCGTTGGCGCTCGCCTGTGGCCCAATCGACAACCTGAATGGGCACGGGAAACGCAATTTGCAGGTCCGTCGCACCGCTGGCCGGCGGAATCCGCCCGGCGGAAAACGGCGCGGCGTTCGCGGTATTCGAATTTTGAGTATCAGGCGAAAAGGTAACTTGGCCCAGATCGCCAGCAATCTCCCCAATCAAATTCTTGCTGATCGGTTCGCTCGTGACCACTCGCAGCGACGCGGGCTCTGCCGTCACGGTAGCAACGCGCAGGTAAAGGCCGCCCCGGTCGCGCACGATATTGGCGAAGTCTCCTGTGACGAATGATGGAAACGCAAAAGGAGATGCGCCCTCGGGGCCAACGCAATTGGGTTGCGACTGGTCGCGATACCAGACACACACCTCGCGGTGCGTCCACTCGGGACGACGCGGGCGAATGGGAGCGACAAGAGACGCGTCGGATTTCCCGGCGCGCTCGAACTGATTGATGAGCGAGCGCGAAATAGCGTGGTTCGAAGCTTCCATGCTGCGCAGGTGAGTGGCGATATCGGAGGTGACGACAAAACCCGCGAATTGGCGCGCAAACAGGTAGAGCGAGGTCAGGGAAATGACCAGCAGCAGGAAAACCGGAATCACCCCGATAAAAATGTAGGTGACGATCAGCCGATTACGCAGTCGCCAGAGCATGTGCGACCGCATCCACCGAAAGCCAAGGATGACCAGCAGAACGATCGCGACAGCGCTGAGAAAAATGACCCATCCCCCCAGGCTGGCCGAGATGCCGGGCCTAATGCGCCGGGTAGCGAACTGGACCGCGAACAGAAGCAGATCGAGTGCGACAACGTAGATCGACGCCCACGCGACCCGGGTCTCAGGCCAGAGACCGCTGTTGCGAACCTTGCTCTCGAGTTCGAGAGAAATCAATCTCATGTGGATGCCGATGCGACACTAGGCGAACGCCGCTGCGCAAACGAACTCTTCATACAATGCCCCTTTTGCAATTCGATGGCGCTGACCCACGACAGGTAGCGGTGCAATCTCAGATTTCAGGATAGAAATCGAAAAACGCCGAGAGGCTTGTCTTGAGTTGCTTTTCAATCTCTTCTTTGCCGCCCTCGAGAATATGCATGGTGACGCGCGCCTCGCGGCCATTCTTCAGCTTGAGGGTAGCGTCCCCGACCTCCGCCACCTCGTCGGACGGCAGCAGGCGCAGGCCATACACCAACGTCAGATTTGCCATTTTTAGATTGTATGACAGGGGCGGAAAGCGTGGGACCGTAGAGCGCGAGAAACACCATGTTCTCCCGCCTTTTGCTTTTCGCTCCCCTTTACCCCGGGGGCCAATGCAGCGCCCGCCCGCCGATCAGGTGGACATGCAAATGAAACACCGATTGTCCTGAACGCGGACCTACATTCAACACCGTCCGGTAGCCATCTTCGATCGAGCGCTCGCGAGCGATGTGCGCGGCCGCCAGATGGCAACGGCCCACGAGTTCGGCGTCTTCGGCCTTCGCTTCCTTTAACCCGGCAAGGTGTTTTTTCGGGATGATAAGAACGTGGGTGGGACCCTGAGGGTTGAGATCTTCAAAGGCGAAAGTGTGATCATCTTCGTAGACCTTCTTGGAAGGCACTTCGCCGCCGATGATGCGACAAAAAAGGCAGTCAGCCATAAGTTCCGAATCCGGGGAGGAGTTCGTCAAGAATAAGTCGGAGCCTCTTGGCTTTCCGACAGAAGACAATAACACTAACCGATGGTGATTGTCAGTTAGTAAGTTGGCAGAATCAAGTGGAAAGGCTAGTCCAGCCTGACTAGAAATGCTGGGGCCTCTTCGATCTCGTTTTCTCGAATCATGGCCTGGGCGCGCTCCCGGTCATCGTCGAGCACTCGCACTCGCACCCACCAATTACCTGTGGGACTCGGGAATTTCAATACCTTGGCCGTTTGGTAGCGCCGCTGAAGACGTCCGGCCAATTCCGCGGCGCCTTTTTCATCCGCGAAAGAACCGATTTGCACGCACCATCGCCCCCCAATGTCGAGCGCGGCGGGAGCTTCGAGCACTTCTACCCGAACCATCGCGGTCCCCGGCAGGTAAACATCGAGCGCTTTAGCGGCTGCCAGAGAAAGATCGAGAATCCGCCCTTCCACAAAGGGACCACGATCCGTAATGCGCACCAGCCCGGAGTGGCCGGTCTTTATATTCGTGACGCGCACAATAGAGCCGAGCGGGAGCGTGAGATGCGCGGCGGTCATGGCGTTCATGTTGTAAATCTCGCCATTCGACCCGCGCCGATTGTGATACGGGGGCCCATACCAACTGGCAAGACCGGTTTGTTCGAAGATAGGCTTGGCGTCGGCCGGGACTTTAAGTTCGCCATTCCCGGCGGGCTCCTGGCCCGGCGGAACACTTTCGCCCGGAGGCGTCTCTGCAACTGGCGGAGCAGGTGGTGGCGGAACCGCGACTTGCGTTCGTTTATGGCCGCAGCCCGCCAGGAAAATCGCACTCAATATGAGAACGAGCAGAGCAGACGGAAATCTGAGATGGCGGCCGGTCAAGATTTTTTCTGCTGGGACTCGAGAAAGTCGGCGAAACGCGACAATTTCTCCGATGCGTTGCGTAGCGCGATCGATGAGTGCGTCCGCACGGCTGGAACAACCTCGTCGTTGAGATAGCTCACAAGCTCGGACGTTTCCTTTTCCAGGCTGGCGGCAATATTCGCCACGTGGCGATTGAAACGAGCCGACGCATCTTCCACTTTGCGTTCGAATTCCGTCATACATTCCGCCTGGATCAACTAAGTTCTCGCCTGGACATGCGGCCAAGCCTTGAATCCGCATCTCCATTATCGGGGGTGCGGGAACAGCCGGTCAATGCGGGCGAATCTGTTGAGGTACGTGATTAGATCAGGGAGTTTTCCGGTGGGCGCGGTACAATCTCGCCATGAATTCAAGGGCTAGTAAAGGCACGGCGGTCGCAGCGGTCTTCATGTTCAGCCTGATTCTCTCGTTGTTGATCGAGACGGGATGCACGATGTTCGCCGAGCATCCGGCAGGCAGTTTCGCCGAAGCGACAGGCGGCGAAGGGCTCGAGCGTGTTTTCTGGAAAAACATATCGGCGGCCAACTGGAAAGAAGTGGACCGCGTGCTGGCGTCGAATTACGCTGGCGTCACCGCCAGCGGTACGCTCGACAAATCGGCCGCGCTCGACCAATACAAGCAATGGCAGTTGAAGGAGTACTCGCTGGGCGACGTGAAAACAGAACTGAACGGAACCACCATCGTGGTCACCTACACCATCACTCTGAATGGCAGTGTGAGCGGAAGTGCAGGTGCGCAGCCGCTGCCTTCGACGCCTCAGCGCATGATGTCAGTATGGCAACAACAAAAATCCGGCTGGATCGAAATCGCGCACAGCACCAGCCTGCCGTAACCCGGACAATTTTCACTCGCTTTCCACAAACAGGGCGTCGACCACAGAGGGGACAAGGTTGCATAAAAAACTGCCGGATTTCTTTGCCAACGGAAATGGAGGGCGCTTCCGGCGGGCGCTGCTGGCGTGGTATGACCGCAACCAGCGCGACTTGCCATGGCGGCGGACACGCGATCCCTATCCCATCTGGTTGTCGGAAATCATGCTCCAGCAGACGCGTGTAGCCGCCGTGCTCGAGCATTACCGGATTTTTCTGCAACGATTCCCGAATATTGGTGCGCTGGCCGAAGCGTCGGAAGATGCAGTGCTGGCAGCATGGAGCGGCCTCGGATATTACCGCCGAGCGCGCATGCTGCATCGCTGCGCTCAAGAGATCGTAGGTCAACATGGCGGACGCTTCCCCCAATTCGCTGCGGATCTTCGGGAACTGCCGGGAATCGGGCGGTACACCGCGGCAGCAATTGCGAGCATTGCATTCGGCGAGGCGGTCGCTGTGGTTGATGGCAATGTCGAGCGAGTGCTCCAAAGAGTTGGCGGTCGAGAAATTGACTGTCACCCAGAGTTGGGATCGCGCACAAGAATTGCTATCGGCATCCCGGCCCGGCGATTTCAACCAGGCCATGATGGAGCTGGGGGCGACTGTGTGTCTGCCGCGAGAACCGCGGTGCGCCGAGTGTCCGGTACGTGCTCTGTGTACGACTCGGGCCCGGGAACAGGCGCAGAAAGGATCCGGATTCTCCGCGCTCGAATCTGAACCTGTTCCCCGGCAGCTGAAGCGCGAGATCTGGTGTGCCCTCAATCGCCGGGATGGGCACATTAAACTGGTGAAGCGCCCAGAGGCGGCGTCACTCATGGCGGGAATGTGGGAACTGCCGCAGCTGTCGGAAACGCCCGATGAGAAGATCATTTCAGCGAAGTGGCGCACCTTCCGGCATTCAATCACTATCACCGATTACACTGTGCATGTAGTGCGAGCCTGGGAGCCGGGACCGTCACCGAAGGGGAATGTCGCGGTCCCCGCGGGCGGCAAGCCCGGTAAGCGCGACAAGTGGGTCGCCATCGAGACAATACCTCAACTCCCGATCACGGGATTGACGCGAAAAATCCTGAAGGCGGGCGGCATCATCTAACAAGCTGCGAGACATTTCGCAGGGCGAGGCATTCGCTTGAAGTGGCTCGAACATTTATTCGGAGGCAGGAACGATATGGCGGCTCTCGCGGCCGGGGCCAAGGCGCCCGATTTTTCACTCAGTAAGATGGATGGCGGCAAGTTCTCTTTGCGGGAGGCATTGCAACGGGGACCGGTATTCGCGGCATTCTTCAAAATTTCATGCCCGGTATGTCAGTATGCCTTCCCTTATTTTGAGCGGCTGTACAGGGCTCACAGCGGCGGCAATGTTTCATTCCTAGCCATCTCGCAGGATGACCAGGCAAAAACCAACGCATTTCTCAAAGAGTTTGGAATTACGTTTTCCGCCGCGCTCGACGATCCGAATGGCTATGGTGTCTCCAACGCCTACGGCCTGACCAATGTGCCCACGTGGTTTTTGATTCAACAGGACGGCACGATAGAGTTGAGCAGCGTAGGCTGGTCAAAGAAAGACGTCGAGGACTTGAATACGCGGCTGAGCGAAGCCGGTCAGAGGTCGCCATTTCCTCTGTTTAAAGCGGGCGAAGACGTCCGTGACTTCCGCGCTGGTTGAGGGTCGAAAAACTGATCCCGCGGTCGCGGGAGAAGAGAAGATCCGAAACGGCAGCTTATCGCGAAGCCAGCGCTGGATCCTGTGGGGCCGCCTCCGGCAACCCAGCATTATGCCAGGCATCAAATCCCCCGGCTACATTCACTACGTTGCGGTGCCCGGCACGTTCCAGCAGGCTGCACGCAATCATGCTGCGGTAGCCGCTCTTGCAATGGACCGCCACCCTGCGGTCGCCATCGAGGCGCGGCAACTCCTTGGGAAACGAATCAAGCGCGTGCCACGCAGCCTGCGCGATGTGACCAGCTTGCCATTCGCCTTCGCGGCGCACGTCGAGAACAGCGACGTCTTTCCCATTACTTAACTCCCTATCAAGATCTTGCGCCGAGATCTGCGGCGTGCTCAACACCGGTAAGCCAGCGTGCTGCCACCCCGCGACGCCGCCATCGAGATAGCCCTGCATTTCCTCAATCCCGACGCGTGCAAGTCGCATGCGCGCCTCCTCAATTTGCGTTTCTGCGTCGCCAACAAGAATTGGATTCGCGTGAATCCCCAGAATCGCGCCCGCCCACGAAGCAAACTGCCCAGAGAGCGCGATGTTGACGGACCCGGGAACATGGCCCGCTGCAAAGTCGTCGCCGGAACGCACATCCAGAACCCAGGCATTTCGCCGCAGTCCCGCCTGAACTTCGTTCGGCGAGAGCGCCGTCAGCGGGGCGAGTTCCGTCAGCGCGCCCGCCCCGGACCGATTGATCTCGGCGTCTTCTGCGAAATAGCTGGGTCGCACCGGCAAATTTGTAGTCAACTGGCGGATGAATTCGTCGCGGGTTGGAATCTGTAGCGCATAGTTCGTCAGTCGCTCTGTCCCAATCGTGGAAGATCTCTCAGTTCGCATGGCTCGACCGCAAAGTGAGCCTGCTCCGTGCGCCGGATAGACAAGCGTGCTGTCAGGCAGTGCAAGCAACTTGTTGTGCAGGCTGTCATACAACAGGCCCGCAAGTTCCCGCGGCGTGTGCGTCGGCGACAGATCGGGGCGGCCCACATCGCCGATAAACAGCGTGTCTCCCGTCAGGACGGCATGAGGTTGCGGCCGTCCAGCCGCATTTTTCGCGGACGACTCCTCGTCAGTAACAACGAAGCACATCCCTTCCGGCGTGTGGCCGGGCGTGGCCAGCGCGCGAATCCGGACCGCGCCCACTCGAACCTCATCGCCGTCGCCTAGCGCCCGATGAGGAAAGCCGGCCTTGGCTTCCGCTCCGATATAAATAGTTGCGCCGGTGCGGGCAGCAAGTTCCTTGTGTCCGGAAACGAAATCGGCATGCAGGTGTGTCTCGAAGATATGGCGGATTTTGAGGTTCTGTTCTTCTGCCGCTTTCAGATAAATGTCGACGTCGCGCTGCGGGTCGACGACGGCCGCTTCACCCTGCGAACCGATGATGTACGAGCCATGCGCCAGACAGGTCAGATAAAACTGCTCAAAGTACATTTTGGGATTTTCTCCAGGGCGGACTAAATCCAGCGCCGCTATCGTCGTTTCGTGAACCCCACGTTTGCTGCACTCAATTTGATCGTTTTCGTAAGATGAGTCAAGCCCGCTGGGACCGGGCCGGGCAGCACATTTTGCATAGACCACGGATCGATCCGGGAAAAATGTCATTAGGAATTTCCGCGCGGAAAGTAGGGTGCACTTCTGATTGCGCCTGCAAAGCCATCGCAGATTTATCTCGCACACAAATTGAACCCTCGGTGCTACCCTCCAAGCTATTGAGCAGCGGCGAGTTAATGTCCACGCTGTTTGCGTACACCTTTTGTAACTTGGAGTTAAATGGCCTTAAAGCCTACAGTCGAAGGTACGGTAGAAGTAGAATTTTCGGACCTCGGCGTGCATCGAATAATTACGGGCTTGTGTCCGAGGCGGCCAGTTCCCAGGAACGAAGGAAAACGGAACGATGAGGGTGAGAAAAACGCGCAAATTTGAAATGAAAGACGCGAGGCTGCAAATTGTTGCGGCGCTCGCGCTCGGCGCATTCATCGTTCTTTGCCTTTGCGTTCCGGGAAACGCGCAAAGCAGCGATTTCGGGACCAAGGCTTCAGCAATTCTTAGCGCTGACGCCACCGCGGCCTTCTCCTCTGACAACGATCCGAACGATTCGGTCCTCACCATCCGCAAGCGCGTCGATGAAGTAAATGTTCTCTTCATCGCGACCGACCGCCACGGCAAATTTGTACGAAACCTGAATCAGAAGGATTTTGCCTTCGCGGACGACCACAAGCCGGTGGAGTCGATCATCGCCTTTCGCCCGGAGACCAACCTGCCGATCGAACTTGGCCTGCTGATGGACGTCAGCGGTTCCGTGCAGGGACGTTTTGGGTTCGAGAAAGACGCCGCCATCGGATTCCTCCAGCACATGATTCGTCCGGGATACGACAAGGCCTTTGTCGTGGGCTTTAATAAGGAGAGCCATCTGGCGCAGGATTTCACCGACAATGTTCCCGCCCTGGCAGCCGGGATTCAGCGCCTCAGTGATGGCGGGGGCACCGCCCTCTACGACGCGATTTACAAAGCATGCAAGGAGAAGCTGTTGCGGGAGCACGCCGATCATCCGATCCGCAAGGCGATCGTGATTGTCAGCGACGGCGAGGACAATCAGAGCGAAGTCACGCGTGCCCAGGCTATTGAAATGGCGCAGCGCGCCGAGGTTCTGATCTACGCGATCTCGACCGACGATAGCGGCCTGATCCTGCGCGGCGACAAGGTGCTCGAAGATCTAGCCTCCGCCACCGGTGGACGCGCCTTCTTCCCCTACAAGATGAAGGACATCACCAAGTCATTTGCCGCAATTGAAGATGAACTACGCAGCCAATATGACGTCTCCTACAAGCCCGCCGATTTCGACGCCGACGGCCGCTTCCGCTCCATTCAGATTACTGCTCTGAAGAAAGATCTACAGGTGCGTGCTCGGCGCGGCTACTTTGCACCCGAAACAATAGCTCTCTTCCTCATTCCGATTGGCTCGTCGTTCCGTATCTGCCACAGCGCAATCACGCCCAGCACCATCAGGTTAGGAAAGAGCAGCGGCGCCATCGGCGGCGCGCCATAAATAAAGTTGTCGAACGCATGAGTCGACGGGCCATGCAGATTAGCCGAGGCATGCAGGATAAATCCCCACAACCCGACGGCCGACTCAAGCACCAGAATCGCCGCGCAAAGATCGATGTACGCCCGTGAAATGCGCATCAGCAGCGGCACCACCAGAAATCCAATCGCGATCGCACTCGCTACCACCGGCACCCATTCCGCGGCGCGAAAAAAACCGTTGCCGGCATGATCGGCAAGGCTGAAAACAAAATTTCCGATAAATCCGCCAAGCGTCATAAACAGCACCCAATGCGCCCATTCCAGCGTTTCGTGATCGACCATCCGGTTCATGATCAGCAGAAATCCAATCCCAGTGTAGGCCAGCGGCGCGGCAAAAGGCGCGGAGTAAGTCAGGCTCCGCAACGTCCGCTCGTAAAAGAAGTGGCTTTCCAGATGAAGGACGACGCCCGCGAGCCCCACCATCACTGCGGCCCAGCCGACAAGATAGCCAAGATCTTTCCACACGGCAGGCCAGCGATAGCGCACCGCAAGCGCGAATATCAACAACACCGGCGCGGACGCCGAGAAAAACAGCGGAATATATTCGGCTGGATTGCGGAATTGATTGACCGAATGCGCCAGCAGGATATCGAAAGTCAGAAAACCCACATTGGCGGTAGCAAAAGCCTCCACCCAGATCTGGGGCTCGGCCCACCAGCGGCGCGTCGCATTGATCCAATCGCTCAGCATTCGGACGGTCTCGATTCTCACCGGGTCTTGCCGTGTGACTTCCTGAGCTCGACCGCCATCGATTGCAACTCGACCGTCTTTTGCATCATTGGATAGTTGCCATGCCACTGCACGAAATCCGCTCCGCCCATAAACGCACCATGCTTGCTCGTGCGGCCGTCATAGTGCCACAGATCGAAATAAACAAAGTCGATCGGCTGCGAGAAAGGCGGCCCGGTCAGCACGCCATCCTTGCGCAGCCCGGCCACGATCTCCTGCGCCGTAAGGACACGCTGATTAGTGTTCTCAACGACCTTCTCCGCCTGCCCATACACGCGATCAATCAATGCAGGAGTGTGGCACTGCATACAGACCTGCTTCATCTTTGCCTGTGCCGCGGCGTAATTGGGACGCTTCTCCGTGATCGCGTTCGCCAGGTAGTATGACAGGCGCTCCGAAGGATCGTGCGTAACGCCCAGCCCGTTGATCCCGCTCATATGGCAGGTCGCACAAGTCGGAACGAACATGTCGCGGGTGGTGAGCGACTTCGGCGGCGCGTCGAGATTCAGCAGCGATTCCTGCGCCTGGAACATAACGCCGTGCTTCGACTCTTCATAAATTTCGATTTGTGAGTGATCCGGCCCCATGTGGCACTGCGCGCACGTGCTCGGCAGCCGCGCAATGCGCACCGAACTCGTGTGGCGCGTGTGGCAAGCCGTGCAACTGCCGATTGTGCCGTCACTGTTCGGCCGCCCCACGCTGTGGCATTGTTCGCACCCGCTCGTCATCGCAGATGTTCCTTCGGATTGGACGAAGGGATGGGGTGGTCTCCGAGTGGCGCCGGGCTGATAAGTTTCGGAAAAATTCACCTGCTCCGGACTGAGCCCTTTCTCGCCATAAATAGCGGCCCATGCCGGCGCAGCATGCCGGCTGTGCAGGAACTGTTGGTAGATCCCCTCGTGGCAACTCCGGCAATTCCCCGCTGTGAGCTTGGTCGAGATGACAAAACCGTGGTGATCTTTCTTATCCTGACCGGCAGCGGGCTGGTGGCAGTCAAGACAGTTCACGCCCTTTCGGGCATGAAGGCTCATCTCGTATTCGTGCACCACCGAATACTGCGTGCGCGCGTGACATTCGGCGCACTTGCCCGTCGCGCGTACCAGGTCGGCGCTGGGCTGGTCGGTTTCCACCTTGGGTCGGGCGCGATTGATTAGAAAGGCTGAGAGGATAAGAGCAAAAGCAATGACAACCGCGATGAACACCGAGCGAAAAGACATGGCCAGCTCCCATTAGACAACGAGACTTGCGCTGCCAGGCAACAGTGACGTTCATTTTAGTCGCATATTGACCGGCACGCCGACTCGAGCGTCTCTGTGGATGAGACCGATTGGAAAAGGGATGGCCAGCGCCAGCCTAACGGACGTGGTGCAGGTAACCCATGACAAGAATAGCCCCGACGCGCACCACGAGGATCACAGCAGCCAGGGCCAGGGCTGTGCCGAAGAGAATTTGCTCGAAGCGATTCAGTTGCCACCGCGAAGCTGGCATGGAGACCGCCTTTGGGAACCAACTCCAGCTTGTCACCCGCATGAACTTTAGGCAGTGAGTGGGGTCACCACTCTGTGTGAGGAAAGCGGCCCAAAAGCCACTCACTGTTCTTCGGAATTAGGGTCTCTGCGCTCTCTACGCCGTGGCTGCCATACTCGGATTCTTGTTACCACCGAATCTTCCGCTACATTGCGTGGTCCCGTACCATGTGCTTGAATCGACATGAGGTGCATCCATGATTTGGGTATTCCTTGCCGTAATAGTTCTGCTCTGCGTCTTTCTGATCGGTATGTATAACAGCCTGGTCCAGCTCAAGGTTCGCTGCGACTCGGCCTGGTCCGACATCGACGTCCAACTCAAGCGGCGCCACGATCTGATCCCGAACCTCGTCGAAACGGTAAAGGGATACGCGACGCACGAGAAGAGCACCTTCGAAGATATCGCCAAGTTCCGTTCCATGGCCATGCAGGCAACGGGCCCGGCCGATAAAGCAGCCGCCGAAAATCAGTTAACCGGCGCTCTCAAGAGCCTTTTTGCGGTGGCCGAGAACTATCCGCAGCTCCAGGCCTCCCAGGAATTCACGCAGCTCCAGAATTCGCTCGGTCAGATCGAAGACGCGATCCAAAACGCGCGCCGCTACTACAACGCTGTCGTGCGCGACCTGAATACCAAGATCCTGTCCTTCCCGACCAATATTCTTGCGGGCATGTTCGGCTTCCAGCAGAGACAGTTCTTCGAGGCGGATGCCGCGGACCGTGAACCGGTAGCCGTGAAATTCTAGGCATGAAAATGCCGGCCACGTTCACCACTAAGTTTCCGGGCCAGGTTTCGAGAGCTTTGCTTTTCCTCGTCCTCGTCCCGGCTCTCACCTTCGCGCAGGGTAAAAGCTGGCACGTCTCCGATTTCAAAGACACCATCTCGATTTCGCCCGACGGCTCCGCTCTGGTCAGCGAGAAAATCACCCTCGTTTTCGCCGGCGAATGGCACGGTATCCATCGCACCATCCCGGTCGAGTATCCCGGCCCCAACGGCAGCAACTACACGCTTTTTATCAAGATCCTCGGCGTAACCGACGACAGCGGAAACAAGCTCAAATACGATTCATCCAAATCCGGCGCCTATCGCGACCTGAAAATTTATATTCCCGACGCCATCGACGCCACTCGTGTCGTCAATATCGATTACTCGGTGCGCAATGGCGTTCGCTACTTTGACGACTACGAGGAGTTCTACTGGAACATCACCGGCAACGATTGGCCTGTCCCTATCGATCACGCCTCCGCTTTTGTGACGTTGCCGGAAAATGCCGCGGCGGGATTGCGCGCACAGGCATTCACGGGCGCTGTATGGATCGAAACAGAGCGACGCGGACGCGCAGGTGAATGGGGCTGACGTCTCAGTCGAGACCACGCACAAACTCCCGTCGCGCGGCGGTCTCACCCTCGACATCTATATTCCGCCCGGAATCGTCGCGGTGCCAGGCGGCTTCACCAGGTTCTGGTGGTTCGTCGAAAGCAATCCGATTCTGCTGCTGCCCCTCTTTACGCTGCTGGTGATGGCGGGGCTCTGGTACTCAGTCGGGCGCGATCCCGATCCCGGAATGTCGGTGGCGCCTCAGTACGAGCCCCCCAAGGGCATGACCCCCGCGGAAGCAGGCACTCTGCTCGATGACACGATTCATCCGCGCGACATCACATGTACCATCGTCGACCTCGCCGTCCGCGGCTATATCAAGATCGAAGAAAAGGTCGATACTTTTCTCGTCTTCCACCACAAGGATTATGTGTTTCACAATCTGAAAGCTGGCGCTGGCTGGGGCCCGGAACTTTGTCCGCATGAGCGCGTCATGATGGAGAACATCTTCCTGGGCGAAAACGACGTGCGCCTGTCCAGCCTGAAGAATCGTTTCTACACCGCGATTCCAGCCATTCGCACCGATATCATGTCTGCCCTGAAAAACAAAGGCGTGTATGCGCTCGATCCGGAATCGGCGAACGGATACAGCATTGTCGCGGCGGTCGCGATCGCACTGCTCGCGGTCGCTGTTCAGGTGATGGGCTGGGTCAATCTCTTCTATTCCGTTCCCATCGTGATTGTGAGTGTGCTGCTTTCGGCCGTGATCTGGTGGCTGTTCGCACGTCAGATGACCGCCAAAACCGTCGCGGGCGCCCGCATGCACATTGCCGTGCTCGGCTTTCAGGATTTCATGAATCGCGTCGACAAAGACCGCATCCAGCGCATGCCGCCGGACACATTCGAAAAATTTCTGCCCTTTGCCATGGCTCTAGGAGTCGAGCATCATTGGGCACAGGCGTTCGAGGGAATCATCAAGGATCCGCCGAGCTGGTACGTGTCGCCGAACGGCTACACCGGGTTCACCCCGCTCTACTTCTCGAGTGCCATGCATGGCATGGCAACCGATATGCATCAGGTCTTCGTCTCTTCTCCCCGCGCTAGTTCTGGAGGATCGGGATTCAGTTCCGGCGGCGGCTTCTCCGGTGGAGGCTTCAGCGGAGGCGGCTTTGGCGGCGGCGGGGGCAGTGCGTTCTAACCCCTGTTCCGCTGTCCGTTCTCAGTTTTCAGACCTCGGGAACGCACCCCCCGTTCGCCTTCTCGTTTCTTCCCCATGAAGAAGACGACTGGTTCGACGCGGACGCTTTCCCCTCCCGACACGAACATCGCCCTGTGAGCATGGTCACGCGCGGAAGTATTTTCCATCACGGCACGATGGTTGGATACCTATCACAATCAGCCTTGAAGGCACGATGGATGAGTGTATCTGTCCGCTTGGTTGCCGGGAGGTGCGTATGGCGCAGTCCAAGGCTGAGATCGTCAACCTGCTCAAGCAGGAACTGAACTATCTGAAGCGCGGCGGCTACGGCGGAACACAGCCCTGGCGGCCCGTTTCATTGTTCCTCGACTCGCCCTCATGCCCCAACCGGCTCGATGTGGAAAGGTCCGTGCCGTGTTCGGAATGCTGGCTGTTTCAGTTCGTGCCGGAAAAGTATCGCTCAGAGATGAGCGCCTGCCATTTCATTCCTCTCAATCGCGATGGCGAAACCGTCCACACCATGAGTCGCCAGTATTCGCCGGCAGAAGTCGAAGCCGGTTTGAAGCTTTGGCTGGAAGCCGAAATCCGCCACTTGGAGAAAGTTAGACCGCGAGGCGGCGAGCTAGCGGGAAACGGAACCAAGTTGTGGCGGGGTATTCCCGCTTACTGGGTAAGTTGCGATCCAACCACTTGTGCCGATCATTTCCTAATCCCGTCCCGGACTCTACAATTTCCCGTATAATCCTCGGAAAGACCGGGTGGCTCCTGCGGTCATCCCCAGAACCGCTGTTGTCGATCAGCCTGGCACGCAGCAAACCGTGACGTTACAGTAAAGAGGTCATAGATACGGGATGGGAATCCCTGCGAAAAGACAAAGCGAGTTTTCGTTCGACCCCGATTCGGTCAACGAAGGGACGGCGAGCAAGGCCACCTCCCAGACCAGGCAGGAAAGTCTGGGTCCCCGGCTTTCTCCTGTTCCGGTCGCCTCCGCGCCCGAACTCGACCTATGGAAAGATGTCTTTGTCCATCGACCGCTTCCCTGGAGCCGCTTTCTTCAGTCAGCCGTCTTGCATCTGACGGCGGCAGCCGCCATCTGGGGAATGTCCCTCGCCTGGCTCCGCCAGCAAAAACTTCTCGGACCAACTCCCTTTGACCAGTCGTCGGTCATCACCTACGCGCCCAACGAATATCTGCCGCCGCTCGATACCGGCAAGGCGGCGGCTCCTCCACTGGAGCAAAAGGGCGACCTGGCATATAACAAACAGCCGATTCTTTCGGTCCCTCGCGAGGCGGACAATCGTTCGCAGACCATCGTCGCGCCCAGCAATCTAAAGCTCGACCACAACGTGCCCCTGCCGAACATCATTGCCACGGGCGCGATCGCGCCGGTGGTGCCACTCGATGCCACGCGCTCGATGGCGAGCCGGGTGCAAGCGCCGGATCAGCAAGTTGTCGCGCCCGCCCCGGATGCCAATTTCGCTCGCGATCATTCCAATCAGTCGCTCCGGGCGGACATTGTTCCCCCTCCTCCCGAAGTCACGCGTGACCGCGCTCGCGGCCTCGCCGGACCCGAAGCTTCCATCGTGGAACCGCCGCCCGAGGTCACAACGGCAAGGGGACGCGCAGGCTCAATGAATATTGCGCCCAGCCAGGTCGTTGCGCCTGCTCCGCAACTCGCGCTCTCTGAGCAGCACACACTCGGTCGCGGCCGCGGTGGCAAGGGTTTGCCGGGAAGCGGGGAAGCCGTGGCTCCTCCGCCCAGTGTCTCCGCCACCGGCGGAAATGGAAGGCCGGGCCGATTGGTCGCGTTGAGCATCAATCCCGCCGCGCCGACGGGACCGGTTCAAGTGCCCGTCAGGAAGCCGATCGGGACGTTTTGGCGCTGGCCCGAACGGAAAAGCCGGCGCAACAGGCACACCCGATCTATCCGGCGGAAAATCAGGATCGAATGGCGCGGGTGGCACAGCAATCGGAAACGGATCGAAGGGCCGCGGCAACGGCTCGTTGCCTGCGGGCTTGCATGTCGGAGCCGGAGCCGGCAGCTACCGGAAACGTTCAACGCGATGGCAAATCTCCCGAACGGAACCGGCACAGGCTGACGGTGACGCGCGCGAAGTAGCCAGCCTGTCCCCGGCGCAAGTAGCCGCCGCCAAACGCGACCAGCATCCTGCCTCCAAAGTCTCCGACGACAAGATCACCGATATTGACCGCCAGGTATTTGGCGACCGCCATCCCTATGCCATGACAGTCAACATGCCCAACCTGAATTCATTTAGCGGGAGCTGGGTGCTTCGTTTTGCGGAGTTAAAGCAGAATCAGCAAGAAGGCGATTTGCTCACTCCCGTCCCGATGGAGAAGTCTGATCCAGGCTATCCGTTGGAGTTGATGAAGAACAACGTCCACGGCCAGGTTACGCTGTATGCCATCATTCATTCCGACGGCCGCGTCGGTGATGTTCGTGTGTTGAACAGCCCGGATGACCGCCTCGACAACTATGCCGTCAGCGCCCTCAAGCGCTGGAAGTTCGTGCCGGCGGAGAAGGATGGCAAGCCGGTAGCAATCGAAGCGGTGGTTGTTATCCCTTTCAAAACGCGGCGGGCGTTCTAGCGAGCTGCGGAAAATGCGCCTTTCGGCGCACCGCCTGTATTGGGGTGGCCCAGCGCTTTAAGCGCTGCGATAAGCAACCTTCCCTTCCTGCGGCTCTAACCGCCGCACACGTGCAGATCGCTAAGGGCTTTTTCACGGCCCCCAAAGAGCGCCTAACTCTTCGCCGCGCTGGCCTTCTCACCCGGTAGCGCCGCATACACTGCGGGATTCGCGCACACTTCATAGTAGTAACGGTCAGTCCAGTGCTGAATCGAGAGATCATGAACGTCCACCTGAGCTACCCGGCTTTTGCGTATTACGATCTTCCGAAATGCGGCGGTAGTAATCGGAACTGTGCCGACAAAAAATTCGGTGTTCGGATCGGTCCAGCGGTTCGTCCACGAAGTCCGCGTCCTCGCGGAGTTTAAGCTCTTGTAATCCGTAAAACACGGGTCCAGCGAAATCTCTTCCTGAAGTTTTCCGAAAGCAGCCTCACTCAGGCAAATCCCTCCAACGTTAAAGCTCAGCCGCAGGTCTTCGATTCCCGCATCGAGCGACGCGTTCGGTGCCTTTGAACCTCCAGTCTCCGCCGTCCCTCCCGCATCGAATCGGTAGACCTGAAACACTCCAGCTTCCTCCGCCAGCTTTTTACGGACGCCTTTGCTGCACGAAGACAGGCGGTCGCTTTCGTTAATGGCATCGGAGATCGTAATGCGCCGTTCCCCATCCATCAGATAGAGCGGCGGCGAATCCTGATACGCAATGCCCAACCCAACTTCCATCGGCGGCAACCCGGAGCGCTCGAGCAGCGCGTTGTATTCACGCAAGAGGCTGACGATCTCCCATGACAGCACGCAGGCCCGCGCCACCCCAAGCATCGGCTCGCTCTCACGCTCCAGCAGCGCCACGATGATGGCATCGCCCTCAAGAAAAACTTTCGTCGCTCCGTATTTCGTGAGCAGTTTGTTGATGGGATCGTAAAAATTCAGGCTGAAGTAAGAAGCCGCATTCAACCCCTTCTCCATCAGCGAGCGCGTCAGACGAGAGGAATCGCGGATGTCGGCCTTGACTACCACATGGTGCAGCACCAGATCTTCAGCCGGCTTCTGATCCTCCGGCGGCAGAAACTCATACAGCATGCGGTTGACGGCGGACAGCTCGCGCACCTTGTTGTCGTTGACCAGATTGATGCTATCGAAGGCGGCATTCGCCACTTCCAACCCGCGAAAGTCGCGGTGGTAGCACAACAAGTCGCGCAGAAGGCGCGCCGCGAAACGCTCCCGCTCCGAACCCCGGCACGACTCGACCCGCGCGATCGCCGCAAACAGCCGGTCGGGATGAAGGCGCGCCTCCACGATGATCTTTTCCACGCGCTCGGCTTCATCGCGATTGATCAGTGCGTTCTTAAGTTGCTGCGGATTCACCCGCCTCGCGTAGTCCGCGAGCAGTGGCACCGCCTCGTAGGAGGCGACGATATGCTGCAATACTCCCGCACGCTGCAGCAATCGAGTCCAAAGGTCGAGACGATCCTTACGCGCTCGGTCCTCCGGCGTGGCATCCTCTCCGCTGCCGGTGCCGACCAGCGCGTCCGCGTTGTCAGGAACATTCAGCGCCAGCTCAAGTTCTTCATCGCTGACCTCTTCCCCATATCCCAACTCCCGCAGGAAGGTGATCGTCAACTGCCGCAGCGGCGGAAATCGGTCGGCATCCTGGTCGAAGTTGCCGAACATGTAATAGTGCTCGGCGCAAAGATAGTCGTCCCGTCCATCTTCCGTCAGAATCAGCGGATTCAGCAGCAGCCGGTAGCAATCGGCCGACGAATCTCCCAGCAGCGATCGCCGGGTACGTGCCAAAGTCTCTTTTTCGATCACCCGCAGCAGCCGTAAAACTTCCTGCCCCGCCCGCCGGATGATGATCTTCTTTCGAATCTGGAACGACGAAACCAGTTCCTGCGTCTGCACCAGTTTCATCTGGCGCACGCCTTCCATAGCCTTCGACTTCATCCGGCACTGCTCCAGAATCTTCGCGAACTGCGCCTGCACTTCGGTCCGGATGAACTTCAAGACCGCCAGCCGTCCCAGAAGATCGATCGACGAATTCCCCTCCGCCTTCGCCCTCGTCAGGATCGCCTGATGAATCGAAAGCAGGACCGTTTTCAGATCAGCCGGCCCGCGTTTGCGCAGGCTCGTGTCGGTTGCATCGGCAGCGCGAATAAACTTGTTCGGCGCCGCACTCGGGATCTCCATGTCGAAGAGCGTCTCAACTTCGCCAAACCGGCACACATACCGCGCCAGATGAAAGCTCAGGTCGGAAGTAAACCGAGCACCCAGAAAAACGTCGTAACGTAGATTATCGACACCCAGTTGCAGATCGCTGAATGTCAATGCCGGCTTATAGCGCCGCAGGTCGGGAGGGGGCGGCGCTTCCGAGGGACGCAACCGAAAGATCGGGAGCTTGGGCATCGGTACGCTTCCAGCGCGGATTTGCAAGCGGACTGGCTTCCGCGAGAAGCAGAGCCTCTGCCTACAAGTCACTGAAATGGCAACAGTAAGCCCAGATTAGCACGCCCGGCGAAGGCCAAAAAGTTACCAGAGTTTATGTATCCCGGTGCAAACCTGTCAAGCTCCTGGGGGACAGAACTTGCCTGGTCCATTCGGAACAGATACCTCATCGTTGGAGCCGCGAATCAGCGTGAGAATAAAGCCCACGGCGCAATCTGTCGGTGAACGGTTTACAAAGCAGCCAAGCCCCATCCGTGCCATCACCTTCGTAAATTGCGGCCTTCGACCTTCGCGCCTCAAACTATCAGCGCACGGCGAAGACAATGCCAACTTCGTGCCCGTACCAAAGCAGGCTACACGTGCATGAACTTGGATTCCTTTCGGAGGATCGCGAGCATGAAGAGATGTGCGCGCACGGTGGTGTTCATTCTCTCACTGCTGTTTGCCGTATCCGCCTGGTCGCAAGACGATAACGTAGTTCAGTCGCTTGACCCAGCGCAGGACGACTCGCCTCAGTCTGCGCCCTACGACGACGTAGCCACTCCCGGCCAGATTCACGGCTTTATTCCAGACAATTGGACCGCCGGCATGATCACTCTCGCCGACCTGCAAACCGAAGAGGGGCAGGACTGGCTCAATGGATTGATGGCCGCGCAATCGGCCCAGGCCCAGACCCAATACGTCTGCCGGAATCCCGGTCCAACCACGACCTCCTCCAATAGAGGAGACTTCTACTTCTACGATCTCCCAGCCGGCTCCTATGCCCTCGCAGCCTGTATGCAGACATCTGATGGCCATTGGCGCTCCGGTGCCCAGGTCCTTGCGCTCGACGCAGGTCAGGATGAACTGGTCGCGCTTGGACCTTCAGGCGGCATGCTAATGCGTGCAGGTGAACCCTTCGTGCCCGTCTACTACCTTGGTCTCTGGGAGCCAATTTGGTTCGGTCCCGCATGGGTATGGGGATGGCATTCCGCCGCATGGCGGTCTTCTTTCTACTATCACGCGCCTTTGTCGCGTTCTGCCCCCATTTGGATCCGCTCGCTTCACATAGCACCAGGCGTCAGACTGGTTGTGCCTCCCTATAAGAACGTCATCGCAGGCAACTATCACTATGTGGCTTTCCGACACGGCTCTTACATCCGCGAGTCGCCGCATGCCGGATACATCGTCCTGCCTAAGCATGTCTTTCATCCCGTCACACCCGCGATGGAAGTGAGCCGCATGCACGAAGACGCGCAAAATCGTGCCGCCGCTGCTGCCAGAGTTTCGGCAAATCCGCATCCGCAACCCTCACCGGAAAGTCCTTCTCAAAACCAGCACCCCTTGCCCGCCGTCGCGATCACACCGCGGCGCGCAACCAACTACCATCCGACAGCAGCCAACAACTCCACGCACACGACGAAGCCACAGTTCTCCGAACGCCAGTCGCAGACAACCTCCCGCCCGCCCTCTCACCAATCCGAACCCGCACCGCGTCAGGAGACTCACGCTCGTCCTTCAAACCAGCCAAGACCATCCACGCCGGTAGTCAGAAAGCATTAGATCCACTCTGGCCGAAAACCACCAGATCGGCTGATCGCAGCCACCGCCAAGCCTCTTTCCACCGAGGCCACGGGGCGACCACCCAACCATAAATCACTGAAAAAAATACTCTTATCCGGCCTCATCTCCATCCGCCAAAGTTGGCATACAGCGTGCCACTACTCAGCCATCGATAGTTGTGTTCCAGGGTGGAGGCTTTCATGCAATCTAATCTCACGGCGGCGAACAAAGCATTTCTCGCTGCGCTAATCGTTGCACTCTTACTTGTTATCTCCGGCGCAGCCAGCGCCCAAAATCCCGATCTCTCGCAGAATCCGGCTCCGTCTCCCGACGTCCAGAACCAGCAACCGCCGCCTCAGGATCAGATGCAGGACCAGTCTTCGGACCAAGGTCCCATGGACGATCAAAGCCAAGGCCAGAACGACGATCAGGACATCATGCAAGATCAGGGTTCCGGTCAGCCGGCGAATCCTCCAAGTCTAGGCCCGCGTCCCGACCAGCAGTCAGACGAAGACAAATACGGTCGTCCGCCGATGAGCGAGCAGCCTCCCAAGCCAAGTCCGAACATTGGCCCCTATAGCGGCCCGAGTGGTGCCAATCCCCGTTATGGTCGTCCGAACTACGGCGGCCCGAACGCCGAACCCGGATATGGTGACTCGGCTAACAACCCCAACAACAACGAGACCTCCGAGAACAACGGCGTCGGCCGCGTCAGCCTGATTCATGGCGACGTTTCTACCCAACGTGGCGATTCCGGCGACTGGTCCGCTGCGGTGCTGAACGCTCCTCTGATGACCGGCGACAAAGTCTCCACCGGCGACAAAGCCCGCGCCGAGATCCAACTCGACTACGCCAACATTCTTCGCATCTCCGAACACACCCAGGCGAACATCGTCAATCTGACCCGCAAGAACATCCAGATTCAGCTCGGCCACGGCATGGCCAACTACACCGTGATCGGCAATAGCGACGCCGACGCGGAAATCGATACGCCCAACGTGGCGATTCGCACGGAGCGCCGCAACACCAGTTTCCGCATCCTGGTATCGGCTGACGATCACACCGAAGTTTTGGTTCGTCACGGTGAGGTCGAAATCACCACGCCGCAGGGTGGCACGCGAGTAGGCGAGAACCAGTTCATCACCATCAAGGGCAATGGCGACCAGACGCAATATCGCATCGGCGATGCCCCCGCCCGCGACGATTGGGATCAGTGGAACTCGGATCGCGATCACATGATTCAAGGATCCGTCTCGCGCCGTCACACCAACGACTATTACACCGGCACTCAGGATATGGACGGTTACGGCCAATGGCGTGACGTTCCGGATTATGGCTCAGCGTGGTTCCCCAATGAAGGTTCTGACTGGTCTCCCTATAGCGAGGGCAACTGGGTCTATGAGCCCTACTGGGGATGGACATGGGTGGCGGCTGAGCCCTGGGGCTGGGCCCCCTACCACTACGGGCGCTGGTTCCAGTACGGCGGCGCATGGGGATGGTGGCCCGGACCTGTTTACGGATATCCCTACTATCGTCCGCTGTGGGCGCCAGCCTACGTCTCCTTCTTCGGATGGGGCGGCGGCTTTGGCTTTGGCTGGGGATCGATCGGCTGGTTCCCCATCGGACCGTGCGACTTCTTCCACCCCTGGTGGGGGGGCTGGGGCGGACGTTTCGGTTACACCCGCTGGGGCGGCTGGAATCGTGGAGGTTTCGCTCCGCTGCATGGCGGAAACCGGTTCTCCAACGTGCGCCTCGCGCAGAACGATCCGCACTTCCGCGGCGCGACAGGAATTGATGCGAATCATTTCGGCGGGCGCGGCGGCACATTCTCACGAGTGAACCACACAACATTGCAGAACGCGCACTTCGCCACCGGCAACTTGCCCGTTACGCCAACGCGTTCGAGCCTGAGCGCGAGCGGCCGTCCGGCAGCGCCGGGAACGGTTCACAACAGCGCTGGCAATCAGCACTTCTTCTCAACCCGCGGAGCATCCGCCGGCGCGACCTCTCACTCGTTCGCGCGTGAGCAGGCATCGGTCTCGAATGCAATGCGGCAAAACGGGGTCTCGCCGGCCAATCGCTCTGCCGCTGAAAACCGAGGCGGGTTCAACGGAGCTGCAAATCGTGGCGGCAACACGCAGAGCGCCTCCCGCGGAACGCAGCCTGGGTTTAACCAATCGGGCCGCGGCAACGAAAGCATCAGATCGCGCTCCATCGGCGAGTCCCGTGGCAACTCGAACCTCGGTGCCGAGCCGAGAGGTGGAAACTCCATTGGCTCCTCAGGCCGCGAAGGTGGCGGAGCCAGTAACGGCGGATGGCAAAAATTTTCGCCGATGGCACCGCGATCTTCATCTGAACCGGGCCGCACAGAACAATCCGTTAGGCCGTCACCGAACGGAATGGGCGGCGAAAATCGCGGTTCATCCGGTCCATCGCGTGGATACTCCGGTCCGGAAGGACGCTCTTACCCCGGCGGAGCGCAATCAGGCCGTGGGTACAGCGGACCCTCAGGCCGAACTCCCGGATATGGCGGTTCGCGTCCGCCTCTCAACATGAGGCAGCCCATCGCAACACCCCGCGGTTATGGCAGCCCGTACGGCGGCCGTGGCGGATATCCCGGGTACGGCGGTGGACGCGCACCCAGCTATGGCGGAGGTCGTGCCCCAAGCTACGGCGGCGGACGAGCCCCAAGCTTTGGTGGAGGCGGTCATTCCGCGCCCAGCAGCCACGGTGGCGGCGGTGGCTCTTCCCACGGCGGTGGCGGATCGCACGGAGGCGGCGGAGGCCACGGCGGCCATCGCTAAGCAGAATTCCGGCGCCTCTCGCAGATCGCGGATGCGCTGAAACGATGTCTCTCTTCCCAGGTGGGACGCATCAATTTCGCGTCCCCCTTTTTTTGTTCTCGCGGAATGTTAGGGAGAAACCTTTGCAGCGCTCGGCGCGAAAAGTGTCCTCGCAGCGTTTGGCGTCCGAGAGCAATTCCGTATACTCCGGCGAACCGCGCAAGGACACCAACAGGTGGTCCTTCTGCAATGCCTGGTACGAGCAATATCGGCCTTCAATCGCGGACTTAAGCAGATGTACCGACGCGTCTTTCTGCCCGCAGAAGGCCATGCTGGACCCCGCCAGGTACCGGTTCTCCGGATCTGGATTGCGCATCATCACGGGCTCAAGCTCTCGGGCCGCCCGATTCAATTCCGCCGAAGGTGACTGCGTAGGCGAAGGCAGATCAGAACAAGCCTTCAGAAACTTGATGGTTGGGTATTCCGGCAGCTTTTGGATGATGTCTCGCGCTTCCCCAAGTTTCCCTTCGCTCCATAGGAGCCGCCATATGTTCCGGTTATAGAAGTCCGATCCCGCATCGAGGCGCAGGAACTCGACCGCCCGCTCCGGGTTTCCATCCGCGGCAAAAGCAAGCGCACATGAGCGAAGTCCGAAATTTCCGGGATCCAGAGATATGGCACTTTCGCACTCGCGTGTCGCCTCATCCAGCAACCCCGCGTAGCGCAGAACATAGGCCATCGAAAAGTGAGCAAAGGAACTGCGCGGTTGACGCTTTACCAGTGCGTCGGCATCCTTGTAAGCCCTCGCCAGTTCGCCTCGTTCCACCCGGTTTGCGATACTCTGAACCGCACCCGTGACCAGGTTGGGATCCAGAGCCAGCGACCGTTCGAGCGCAACGTTCGACTTCTGGAATGCGGCCTCACCGCCGTCCGAATACTGCGAATCCCAATAGTAGTGCAGACCCAATTCTGCCCAGGCCGGCGCATAAGTCTGATCCAGCCCCACCGCGCGCTCCAGCATCGCGATGGCCTCCTTGTTGGGAGCAGGATCTCGCGGCATGGCGAGGCTGCGAAGGTAAAGATCGTAGGCCTCCTCATTCTTTGGATGAGTGGCAGTGTCGGAAGTGTCGGTGCTGGCGCCAAGCGCGGGAACCAGCCCCTGCCGAACCTTGTCGGTGATCTGGCTTCGCATGGCAATCATGTCGGGAGCCGCTACATTCAATGTGTCGCGCCAGAGTGTGCGGTTGTTCTCGACATCGATGGCTTCCAGTGTGATCTCGAGTTGGCTGCCTTCCTTCATGAAATGGCCGGTAACAATGTCGGTGACGTGCATCTCGTGCCCGGCCTGCTGGAGATCAAGCCCCGCCGCCGTGTACTTGCTGGTGGTGGCGAACGGCCGGATGGATAGCGATCGAACGTAGCTGAGTGATGTCGAGATCTCGTCGGGCAAAGCAAGTCGCAGGAAATCGAAATCCTGGGCGTTGCTCATGTTCTGGAAGGGCAAGACCGCAATCGCTGTTGGGTTAGCCGCGCTAGCGGCAGGAGGCGCGGAGTGCTTCGGCCAGAACATGAAGGCGAGAACCGCAATGACCGCGGCGACAACAAACGCGGCGGCTATGCCGATCGTCTTCGCGTCGAGCGCCTTGCTGGCCGTTCCAGATCCCGAATGTGGACCTGAACCCTGCGCAGCAATTTGACCGGCTGCACTGTGTCGGCCGGAACTACCGGGGATCGCCACCGCTCCTGACGACTGGTCCGCGACTCCCGCGGGCACAACTGTCCGTGCGGTGTCCGTGTCGCGCCTCAGCCGCTGAAGATCGCTGCGCATCTCGGACGCATGCTGGTAGCGCAGATTGCGATCTTTCTCGAGCGCCTTGTTGATGATGTCTTCGAGCTTGGCAGGCGCATCAGGATTAAGTCGAATAACCGGGGTTGGACCCAAGTCAAGGATAGCTTTGAAGATCAGCGCCGAGGTGTCGCCGCGAAACGGCAGCGTGCCCGTGGCCATCTCGTAGAGCACGGCGCCGAAGGAAAACAAATCCGTGCGCGCGTCAAGTTCCTTGCCCTTGGCCTGCTCCGGCGACATGTAAGCGACGGTGCCGACCATGGTGCCGGGACTCGTCAGATGTGCCTCGTCAATCGGTGCCAGGCATCGTCATCGTATTGGCGCTGGCCGATTCGTTCCTCCAGGTGCCGCGGCGCAGACTTTCGCCAGTCCGAAATCAAGAACTTTGGCATGGCCACGCTTGGTCACGAAAATATTCGCCGGCTTGATATCGCGGTGGACAATACCCTCGGAGTGCGCGGCGTCGAGCGCATCGGCGATCTCGATGGCAAGCGCAATCAGCGTCTCGTTATCGAGCGGCCGCCCCATGATCATGTGCTTGAGCGTCACGCCATCCAGATACTCCATCGCGATGAAGCGCTTGCCTTCGTGCTCGCCGATCTCGTAAATCGTGCAAATATTCGGATGATTGAGGGCGGAAGCGGCACGAGCTTCGCGGCGGAAGCGCTCCAGCGCCTGGGCGTCTTCGGCGACATTGTCCGGAAGAAATTTGAGCGCCACGAAGCGGCCGAGCGAAGTGTCCTCGGCCTTGTAAACCACGCCCATGCCACCGCCGCCGAGCTTCTCCACGATGCGGTAGTGCGAGATTGTTTCGCCAATCATGCGGTTGCGCAATGGTAAGAGGGATGGCGCAGCGAGTCAACGAAAGCTCCCTTTGTGTGCGTGCCACAGCTCGACGCAATTCGCGAAGCGCCAAATCGGCATCCCAATGGTTTTGTCTCTCGAAGCGGCTTGCTAACCATCCGCGACCCCGCTATTTTCTAGAGGACGAGATGGAAAGGAATTTCATGTACGTACGATGTTCCCGGGTTCTGCTAGTTCTTCCTGATTCTTTTTTGCGCGACCTTCGCAGCCGCGCAGTCCAAGCCGGTCGATGCCGAGGGCCATCAGTGGTGGCAGCACGCCGTCTTCTATGAAATCTATCCGCGCAGTTTTGCCGACAGCAACAACGACGGCGTCGGCGATTTGAATGGCATCACTTCCAAGATGCAGTATCTCCACGACCTCGGCGTCGACGCCATCTGGATCACGCCCTGCTACCCCTCACCGCAGGTCGATTTCGGCTACGACGTTTCCAATTACAAGGACATCGACCCAATGTATGGCACGCTCGCCGACTTCGACCGCATGGTGGCCGAAGGCAAGCAGCATGGCGTCCACATCATCATGGATTTCGTGCCCAACCATACCTCCGATCAGCACGCCTGGTTTCTCGATTCGAAATCGTCGCGCACCTCGGCGCATCGTGACTGGTATATCTGGCGCGACGGCAAAGGCGACGGCAAACCGCCCAACAACTGGATTTCGCTCTTCGGCGGATCGGCGTGGAAGTTCGATCCCACCACCAGTCAGTACTACTACCACTTCTTCTACGCGGCGCAGCCCGATCTGAACTGGCGTAATCCAGCCGTCGAAAACGAAATGCTCGGCACCATGGCCTGGTGGTATAAGCGCGGCGTAGCCGGATTCCGCCTCGATGCCGTCGACACATTGTTTGAAGACCCCGCGCTCCACGATGACCCCGTGCTTCCCGGCAAGAACAAGCAAGGCGATCCGATTACGGAGAACAAATACAACACCAACCTGCCGGAGGTGCATACCGAATTACAGAAGATGCGCAAGGTGGCGGATGAGTCCGGTGCAGTTCTGATCGGCGAGACGTGGACTTCGAACATCGAGCAACTCAACAAGTATTACGGCGATGGCAGCAAAGAGCTGCAAATGCCGATGGACTTCATGTTTACGACGGTAAACAAACTCTCCGCGCCCGAGTTCCGGCGTCAGATTGCGCTGGTGAATTCCGCCAAGGGCTGGCCGGTCTTCGTGATCAGTAATCACGACATCGTGCGTTCCTACAACCGCTACGGCGACGGCAAGCACAACGATGCCATCGCAAAATTAATGGCAACGTTCTATTTGACCTTGCGCGGTACTCCAATCATGTATTACGGCGAAGAGATCGGCATGGAGAACAATGACCCGAAGCGCAAGGAAGATGTGCAGGACCCGATCGGCCGGACGGGCTGGCCCGCGGAAATTGGACGCGACGGCGAGCGCACGCCTATGCAGTGGAATGCCTCCACCAACGCCGGTTTCAGCGAAAAGACTCCATGGCTCCCCGTGCCGCCAAGTTACGCAACGCATAACGTCGAAAGCGAATCGAAAGATCCGGATTCAGTCCTAAGCGTCTACAAAAAGGTGCTGGCTCTGCGGCACACGAACCCAGCGCTCCTCGATGGCACCTATACGGCGTTGAACGAAGACGATCCGAACGTTTTGTCTTACCTGCGCAGCTATAAAGGCAAAGCGGTGCTGGTTGCGCTGAATATGTCGGATGCGCCGCGGACAGTGAAGTTCGATCTTGCCAAGCAGGGATTTGCCACGTTTACGCTTGCGCCACTGGTTGGATCGTTCGAATCTGATAAGCCTGGCGCCTTGGAACTCAAGCCATTTGGAGCTGTCATCGCCGAAGTAAACCGCTAGCCAGATAGATACTCTGCATTTGCAGCCGCTGCAAACAACGGTATGATGAGTGCGAACTAAATCACTTTATAACGCGTCAAAAAATAGCCTGAGGTGAAAATGGCCCAAGCGGGAGCGGTCGGAGCGAAGTCTAGCGGCTACAAGACAATCGTCTACATAATCTGCTCGGTGGCCGCGCTGGGCGGCTTGCTGTTTGGCCTCGACCAGGGATTTATCGCGAATTCACTCGAGACGATCCAGCGGCACTATCACCTTGGCGTCCAGGGCGGGGAGCATTACTCGTCCATCCTGGCGACCGGCGGCATCATCGGCGCTCTGCTATCCGGGCTATTCGCGCGTTTCCTGGGCCGCAAGAAAAGCCTCCTCTTCGCCGGCTTCATCTTCACTGTGGCTTCCGCATACTCGGCACTGCTCCCGCCGCTGCCAGTGCTCTCCGCCTGCCGCTTCGCTCTCGGCTTCGCGGTCGGCATCGCCTCCTTCGTCGTGCCTCTTTTTCTGTCCGAGACTGCTCCAGCATCCATTCGCGGATCGATGGGCACCCTCTTCCAGTTGATGATCACGATCGGAATTTTCCTGATCTCGCTGACCAACGTTTTGATTGCCCGAGCCTTCGTCAATCCCGCCACTTCTCTGCCGCTCATGTTTCTGACCATCACGTTGTTCGCGACACTCATGTTCGTGTGCGGCTTCATGCTCCCCGAGAGCCCGCGTTGGCTGATGCTTAAGGGCAGGAGGGACAATGCGATCGCGGTCCTGCGCCGGACGCTGAATACAGAACAAGAGATTGATCTCGCGATCGATGAGATCGAGCAGGCGCTGCACGGACCGCAGGGCGCGGGGGTGGGCATTGTGACGCGCGGCTACTTCCTGAAGGTGCTGCTCGTCGGCGTCTTTTTGCAGGTTTTCCAGCAACTAGTTGGCATCAACATGATGATCTACTACTCGCCAACGATTTTCGGATACGCGGGCATGAAAGGATTGCTCGCCTCGATGACTGTCCCGACGGTAAACATGCTCTTCACTTTTCCAGCGATCCGCCTGGTCGAGAAGTGGGGACGCAAGAAGTTGCTCTATGTCGGTGCGATAACCATGCTGGTAACAATGATCGCAGCAGGCGCCGCTTTCCATGCGATTGGCTCCGTCTCCGACCCCTCCATGATCGGGAGCACGCCGAAGGCATTGCTAATCATATCCGCAATACTCTACATTTTTGGGTTTGCCGTCTCCTGGGGCCCGGTCGTCTGGATCGTGTGTTCAGAAATCTTCCCGCTCGAAGGCCGCGAAATCGGAATGACGATCACGACCATGGTCAACTGGACCTTCGCCGGTCTGGTCATGGCGAACGCTCTCTCCTTTATGGAAGCGCATGGCAACGCCTCGATCTTTTATGTGTTCGCAGGCTTCTGCGTGCTTGCGATCGTGTTCGTCGCTCTGTTTGTGCCGGAGACGAAGGGAATCACTCTCGAAGAGATGGAGTTCAACCTCAAGAATGGCGTTCGACTTCGCGAACTGGGCAATCGCGTACCGGGACACTAAGCGTCCAGCTCTGCCTGATCTGGAACTGGAGGCGACTGTAGTCGGCCTCTAGAGCTAATCCGAGAGAAAATTGCTCCCGCAGAGTTAGGTCCAGACTACCGCGCAGCGTGTGTGAGTTTAAGATCCGCAAACTGCGTCCATTTGCCTTCTTTATTTTTCTGCTCCATCAGCCACTGCCATTGATTCGTTTCCGGCGACCAGCGAAACGTCGTGTGGAACGGTCCATCCGGATATTCGAAAACAAAGTGGATGGCGTTGCCCTCGCGCGTGCCATAACCGAGCGTCTCCGAAAAACGCGCGCCGAATACATCCATCAAGTGGAGAACATAGCGCTCGCTGACCGGATCGTATCCTAGAAACCAGGTCGCCTCGTAACGATGCTCGTCCCCGGGAGCACTTGCCGCAGTCTTTTCATAGATCCGCAAGAACTGGTGATTGAGAACCCACTCCGCTTGCACGTCGTGGTGCCCCATGTGCCCCATGACCGGTCCTTCGAGCGTCCACGCGCCCGCCAAATGATCGACCAGATCGTCATGCCACTCGGCATGGTTTGCGCCGCCAACGCACGCTGCGCGAAAAAAATTAGCAAGACTGCAAAAGAACAACGGACCATTGACGAACGAGCAATGAGTCTGTCATTTCGTGGAATTCTCCCAGTCAGATGGTGCCGTCAAGTTGTGCCGACACAGGGACCCAACTCAATACTGGAACTCGCATCCCGTACAATCTCCGCATGAAGGCTCTGGTAATCCCCCGCTTCGGTGGCCCCGAAGTCCTCGAGGTTCAAAACGTAGCCGACGCACACGCCTCTCCCGATCAGGTCCTGGTCAAAGTCGAGGCCGGCGGCCTCAACTTCGCCGATCTCATGACCACGCAGGGCGGCTACGCCGGCACTCCCAAGCCTCCGCTCATCGCGGGACGCGAGTTCGCCGGCCTCGATCCGAGCGGCCGCCGCGTCATGGGCTACACGCAATGGGCCGCGTTCGCCGAACAGACCACCGCTTATCGCTCGCTCCTCTGGCCCGTCCCTGACGGCTGGTCCGCCGAGGAAGGCGCCGCCTTTCCGGTAAATTTCTTCACCGCCTATTTCGCGTATTGGAAGGCCGGCCTGTTGGACAACCCAAAAGGCGCAAGCGTACTCATCCACGCGGTCGCGGGAGGCGTCGGCACCGCCGCCGTTCAAATCGGAAAAATCCTCGGCATCGAAATGTACGGCACCTCATCGTCGGAAGAAAAATTAGCCAAGGTCCGCGAACTCGGCCTCCAGCACGGCATCAACTACAAGCAAAAAGATTACGTCGAGGCCATCAAGGAACAGACGCAAGGCAAGGGCGTCGACGCCGTCTTCGAAATGCTGGGCGGCGAGCACGTCGCCAGGAGCGTCAAGTGTGTCGGCAACTTCGGCCGCGTCATCGTCTACGGCGCTGCCACCGGGCAGTCACCCACGCTCGACACGCGTCTTCTTTACGCCAAGGGCGCCAGCGTTCACGGCCTCTGGCTTACCTATCTGAGCCAGAATCGCGACCTGATGGAATCAGCCTGGCGCAAACTCTCCGAATGGCTGGCCGCTGGCAAGCTCCATCCGGTAATCGGAAAAGTCTTCTCTCTCTCGGATGCGCGCGCCGCTTACACGCTCCTTCAGGACGGAAAAAACTACGGCAAGATAGTTCTGAAAATCGCTTAGGGGAAGAGTGTCCCAAGCTGCAAAACCCCACAGGACCAGCCCGCGCGGTACAATCGCCCCATGGGAGCGCTGCTCCAACCCAATCTGAACCCCACCAATGAACCGGCAGAATCCAGTTTCCGTCCGATTCTGATCGGTCTGGTCATCGTCGTCATAGTGGTGGGCGCAATCGTGTTCGTCTCTCGCTCCGACCAGAAAAAGCCCGCCGAGCCCTCGCCCTACGCCCCCAATTTAAAGCTCTCCGATCTCAAGGTAAGCGCCGCGCAAAACTTCGCTGGCGCAACCGTCAGCTATCTCGACGGCCAGATCGCCAATACCGGCAATCAAACGGTGATCCACGCCGTGGTCCAGGTCACTTTTAAAGACGATATGGGCCAAACCGCTCAAAAAGAAGAGTTGCCCATCCACGTCCTGCGCACCGGAGGTCCCTACGACGAAGCCGTCGATCTCAACATGTCCCCGCTGCTTCCCGGCCAAACCAAACCTTTCCGCCTCACGCTGGAAGACATCTCGGCCCAGTGGAACCACTCCTATCCCGATATGCAGGTGACGCAGGTGGTGGTGAAGTAAAGTCAAAAAATTAGAAGCCGCGTGATTTCACTTCTTCAATTTGACTCCTGACTTCTGACTTCAACTCCCATTTACAATCTTCTCGTGGATAGCGCAAAACCATTCCGCCTGACGGAGTCGGTAAAAGCCGCTGGTTGAGCGTCCAAGCTGAGTCCGGCGGTGCTGGACACGGTGCTTGGGAAATTAGCCCGGCAACACGACCCGAATGTTCTGGTCGGCTTCGATCATGCCGACGACGCCGGAGTGTATCAACTCAGCCCCGAGACCGCGCTCGTCCAGACCGTAGACTTCTTCACCCCCATCGTCGACGATCCCTACATCTTCGGTCAGATCGCCGCCACCAACGCCCTAGCGACGTTTACGCCATGGGCGGAAAGCCGTCACCGCGCTCGCTCTTGTCTGCTTTCCGGATAAAGCCGACATTACAATCCTCGAGCAGATCTCGCCGGTGGCCTCTCAAAAATGATCGAAGCCGGCTGCACGGTCATCGGCGGCCACAGCATCCGCGACGAAGAAACCAAATTCGGATACGCGGTCACGGGAATGATCCACCCACAACGCGTGCTCGCTAAGGATTGTGCAAAGCTGGGGATCGCCTGCTCTTCATCAATCCCTAGGCACAGGCGTGATCTCGACAGCAATCAAAAAAGGCACTGCGCAACCACGTGGATCGAAGCAGCACAAAGTCGATGACCACGCTCAACAAAGCCGCCGCCGAGGTAATTGTCAGCCTCGCTATGGCACACGTGGCGACAGCCGCCCCGGCCGTCCAGCCGGGCGACGCGCGGCAGCAAAGCTCTGTGCACGCTCTGACCGACATCACCGGCTTCGGTATGATCGGCCACGCCCGCGAGTTGGCCCTTGCTTCGAACGTAGCCCTGATCCTCGACTCCGCGAAGATCCCGATACTCGAAGGCGCTCTGGATT
>CAWEAB010000009.1:0-141483 GCA_963806745.1 uncultured Acidobacteriaceae bacterium | reverse complement strand
TGTCGCCGCCCTCACCAGCCGGCTGCGCCGACTCCGCTTCGACTTGCGCCTGCTGGTCGGCCTGCTCCATCGCTTTGCGCGTTTCCTCGGCGCGCTTGGCGCGGATTTCGGCGCGCTTCTGGCGCTTCTCGTCGAGGACCTGCTCGCTGCCGAGCAGTTCGATGAAGGCCTTTTCGGCGCCATCGCCCTTGCGCCACGCGGTGCGCACGATGCGGAGGTAGCCGCCGTTGCGGTCGCCGAAACGCGGAGCCACCGTGTCAAAAAGCTTGTGGACGGCCTCGTCGGTCATCAGGTAGGAGGCAGCCTGACGGCGGGCGGCGAGGTCTCCTTTTTTGCCGAGCGTGATCATCTTTTCGACGAGCGGGCGCACGGCTTTCGCTTTGGGCGGTGGTTTCGATGCGCTCTTCCATGATGATCGAGGTCACCATGTTGCGGAACAGCGAGCGGCGATGGCTGGTGGTGCGGCCGAGTTTGTATCCTGCGACTTTGTGACGCATTTCTTAACCCCGTTGTCAGTTCTCAGTGATCAGTTGTCAGTAAACCCGTGACTGCTCTTTGCCGACAGGCAATACAACTGAGAAACGAAATCTAATTCCCGTGGCTCGAGGCGGGCGCGGATGAATTCGCGCCCATCCAGAACCCTATTTCTCTGGGCTGTCATCCGCCGGCGGCCAGGTTCCTTTACTGAGAACTGACAACTGACGACTGACAACTGTTCTTACAGATCGTTGTCGCCGTACATCGAGGCGGGCAGGATCTGGTTGGAGGTCGGTCCGGGCACGGCGTTGCCGTGCTCGTCGATCTTCATGCCCAGGCTCAGGCCCATCGATGACAGAATCTCCTTAATTTCGTTCAGCGACTTGCGCCCGAAGTTCTTGGTCTTCAGCATTTCGGCTTCGGTCTTCTGCACCAGTTCGCCGATGGTCTGAATGTTCGCGTTCTTCAGGCAGTTGTAGCTGCGGACGGAAAGCTCGAGCTCCTCGACCGAACGGTTGAGGTTCTCGTTCTTGATCTCCGGACTGGCGCTCTTCGCTCGAGGCGGCGGTTTCGATCTCTTCCTCGAAGTTGATAAAGATGTTCATGTGATCTTTGATCAGCTTCGCGGACAGGCCGAGCGCGTCGCCGGGAGTGATCGAGCCGTTGGTCCAGACCTCGACGGTCAGCTTGTCGTAATCGGTGATCTGGCCGAGACGGGCGGCTTCGACGGTGTAATTGCACTTGCGCACCGGCGAGTGGACGGAATCGATGGGAATGAATCCGATGCCGAGATCGTCTTCGAAATTCTTGTCGGCGGAGACGTAGCCGCGGCCGCGCTTGAGGCGCATTTCCATGTCGAGCTTGCCGCCTTCGCTGACCGTCGCGATGTAGATTTCCTTGTCGAGAATTTCGACGTCAGCGTCGGCCTCGATCATGGCGCTGGTGACGACGCCCGGCTGATCGGCACGCAGGTAGATCGCCTTCGGGCCATCGCCCGCGAGCTTGAACGGCACCTGCTTCATGTTCAGGATGATGTCGGTCGCGTCTTCGACAACGCCGGGGATGGACTGGAACTCGTGCAGCACGCCTTCCATCTTGACGGCGGTGACGGCCGCGCCTTCGATCGAGCTGAGCATCACGCGGCGAAGTGCGTTGCCGATGGTGGTGCCGAAGCCGCGCTCAAAGGGCTGCGCCCAGAACATTCCGTACTTGTCGGTGAGTGACTGGGCATCGCTGGCCAGCCGTTTCGGTTTTTGAAAGCCTCTCCAAAGCATTTGTTTCTCCTCTCGGCCATGTGGCTCAATGCTGGCTCGCTCAGTGGTCCAACTCGAGCTCAGCGCCGGCAAAGGCTGATCTGGCACGAAATAGACCAAACCCGTCTTTCGTCCTTCGTCGTTCGCTAAACCTCGCAACCGACGTGATTTGCGAACAACGAAGGACGAACGGCGAATGACGGTTACTTGCTGTACAACTCTACAATCAACTGCTCGTTGACCGGCAACTGAATATCTTCGCGCTTGGGCAGCGCGCAGCACTCGTGCCCTTGTAATTGTCGCGATCGACTTCCAGCCAGTTCGGCGCCGTCTGATGGCTGGCAAATTCCTTTGCGATCTCGAGAATCGGCAGCTTCTTGCTGCTCTCGCGAATCGCGATCTCTTCGCCCACCGCTCACTTCGTAGGAAGGAATGTTGACCTTCTTGCCGTTGACCTGCACATGGCCGTGGCGCACCAACTGGCGCGCCTGGCGGCGCGACATGCCGAAGCCGAGGCGATAGACCACGTTGTCGAGGCGCCGCTCCAGCTGCTGCAGCAGCTTCTCGCCGGTCACGCCCTGAGACCGCGCCGCCTTCTCGAAGTAGTTGCGGAACTGGCCTTCCTGCGTGAAATACATGCGCTTGGCTTTCTGCTTTTCGCGCAACTGCAGGCCGTAGCCCACGATCTTGGCTTTGCGGTCTTTCCCGTGCTGGCCGGGAGCGAAGTTGCGCTTCTCGATGGGACATTTATCGCTGAAGCACTTGGCGCCTTTGAGGAACAGCTTCATGCCCTCGCGGCGGCAGAGACGGCAGACTGCATCGGTATAACGGGCCAAGTTTCTTCTCCTTTTAGATGACCGGTTTACAGGTTTCGATTCCGCCGGCTCGCGCCCGCGGAATACGTTGGCCACCCTTCGTCCCGGACGAAAATTCAGTTGTAGTCTCAGTTGGCCGAGTTCTGCGTCAGTCTCAGGTTCGGCATTTCTGCCGCTGACGCAAGACTGGCGACTGAGCACTGCGTCCTCTTACACGCTGCGGCGCTTCGGCGGACGGCAGCCGTTGTGCGGAATCGGCGTGGCGTCCTTAATGGAACGCACTTCAATGCCGGAGGCAGCCAGAGCGCGGACGGCCGACTCGCGTCCCGAGCCGGGACCGCTGACCCGCACGTCCACGCTGCGGACGCCGTGATCGCGCGCCATGTTGGCGGCGTTCGAGCGCGGCCTGCTGCGCGGCAAAGGGCGTGCCCTTGCGCGATCCGCGGAAACCGAGCGAGCCCGAACTCTTCCACGACAGCACGTTGCCGTTCATGTCGCGTGATGGTCACGATCGTGTTATTGAACGACGCCTGCACGTGCACGATTCCGTATGGAACGTGCTTGCGCTCCTTCTTCTTGAAGGTCTTCTTCTTGCCTTTTTTCTTCCGGCGCCGCTGCGCCGCCCGCTGCTGCTGGTTTTGCCATATGCTGAGTTCTCAGTTCTCAGTTCTCAGTTCTCAGTCAACCCGTTCTCGATCTAACTGAGAACTGACAACTGAGAACTGACAACTAGTTTATGTCTTTGCCGTCGCCTTCTTCTTCTGCGCGACCGTGCCCTTGCGCGGACCTTTGCGGGTGCGGGCGTTGGTGTGGGTGCGCTGTCCGCGAACCGGCAGGTTGCGGCGGTGACGGAAGCCGCGGTAGGAGCCGATTTCGATGAGCCGCTTGATGTTCATCGAAACTTCCTTGCGCAGATCGCCTTCCACCATGCCTTCGCTCTCGATGACCTGGCGGATGCGGTTGACCTCATCTTCGCCCAGGTCCTGGACCTTCTTCATGCCATCCACCTTGGCCTCGGCCAGAATGCGGGCGGCGCGGGGATGGCCGATGCCGTAGATGTAAGTCAGCGCGATATTCGTGTGCTTGTTGCGCGGAAGATCGACGCCTGCAATACGTGCCATTCTTCTCAGTCTCAGCTCAGCTCTCGTTGTCAGTACGACTGCAAGCTATCCCTGACGTTGTTTGTGTTTGGAATTCACGCAAATCACCCGCACCACACCCTTGCGGTGGATGACCTTGCACTTGTCGCAGATTTTCTTTACCGATGCTCGTACTTTCATAACCATTCTCAGTTCTCAGTTTTCAGTTCTCAGCTCACTGCAGCTCAAGCTCAGGATCGACAACGCGTAGAAGTCTACTTATAGCGATACACGATTCGTCCGCGATTCAAGTCGTAGGGCGAAAGCTCCACCGCGACTTTGTCGCCAGGAAGAATGCGGATGAAGTTCTTGCGCATCTTGCCGGAAACGTGCGCCAGCACCTGATGCTTGTTTTCCAGTTCCACCCGGAACATCGCATTGGGCAGGGGTTCGAGAACCACCGCCATGACTTCAATCGCGTCTTCTTTGCTCATCGACTCCTTAAAATCAGCTCTCAGCTGTCAGCTCTCAGCTGTCAGTCAACTCCGGCTCTTGCTGAAAGCTGAGAGCCGATGGCTGAGAGCTCTACTGCGTCAAAATCACCGGACCGTCTTTGGTCACCGCCACGCAGTGCTCGAAATGCGCGCTGTAGCTGCCATCGGCGTTACCGCGGTCCACTTATCGCCCAGCACGCGCGCTCCGGGACTCGCCGACATTCACCATGGGCTCGATCGCCAGCACCATGCCCTCGCGCAACTTCGGGCCCTGGCCCGGCGCTGCCAAAATTTGGAACCTGCGGCTCCTCGTGCAACTTGGTGCCAATGCCGTGCCCGACGAACTCGCGCACCACGCTAAAGCCGTTGGCTTCCACGTGCTCCTGCACCGCCGCGCCCACATCGCCGACCGTGTTGCCGATCCGCGCCTGCTCGATGCCCTTGTACAGCGAAGCCTCGGTCACTTCCAGCAGCTTCCGCAGCTCCGGCTCAGCGATCGCCCACCGGCACCGTGATCGCCGCGTCGCCGTAATAGCCGTCCAGCACCACTCCGCAATCGATGGAAACGATGTCGCCCGCCTTCAGCACCCGCTTCTCGGAGGGGATGCCGTGCACGATCTCTTCATTCACCGAAGTGCACAGCACGCAGGGATAATCGTAATACCCCTTGAACGCGGGCTTCGCGCCCAGTTCCTTGATCTTCTTCTCCGCGGCCCGCTCCAGATCCATGGTGGTAACGCCCGGGCGCACCACGGTTCGCACATGATCCAGCACCTGGCGCACGATGCTGCCGCTGCGCCGCATCTTTTCGATTTCCGCCGCCGACTTACAAACGATCTGCCTTCTCCAAGCCCATCATTTAATCGCCATGCCTAGCTGCCGTCAGCCTCACCGTCATGCTTCTCGATCTCGCTGAAATCTCCGCCGTGACCTCGTCCACCGGCGATCGCCATTCACCGCGACCAACCGTCCCTGCGCCGGTAATAATCCACCAACGGCCGGGTCTGCCGCTCGTAGGCTTTCAGACGCTCCCGGATCACTTCCTCACGATCGTCATTGCGGATTACCAGCTTGGTGCCGTCAAGATCGCAAACTCCATCGACACGGGGAGGCTGGAAATGGATGTTATAAATCCGTCCGCAGGTGGGACAAGAACGACGTCCGGTAAGCCGGAGCAACAATTGATTATAGTCCACCGTCAACAGGATCACAATCGGCGGCACACTGCTGCGCGTAACGCGACGTTGTCAAAGAACTCGTTTTCCAGGAACGCATCCAGCCATCCGGCCTGGGCCGCCGTCCGGGGAAACCCGTCCAGAATAAAGCCGCGCCCGCAATCCGGCTGGAGCAGCCGGTCGGCGACCATGTCGCAAACCAGGTCGTCCGAAACCAGCTCGCCGCGCTCCATGATCGCCTTGGCCTGCACACCCAATTCCGTCCTGCGCGCACGTTCTCCCGCAGCAGATCGCCGGTGGAGATCTGCGGGATGCCGTAGCGCTCGACGATCCGCTTGGCCTGCGTGCCTTTGCCAGCGCCCGGCGGTCCCAGCAAAACCATCGGACCGACATTCCGCGAGGTTTCTTCGCCATGGAACTGGTCCACGTCTTCTCCCCGATCCAGCTCCTACCGGCCGGCAGGACCTCCGCTCAGCCGTTACGGCAAACCCCAGGGTTCAGCTCCCGAAACCAGGCTGAACGCCACGTACCACGCAGCGGCGCCCGCGGATGCGTCCGCTGCGCGGGGTGAATCCTTCGTAGTGGCGCATGACCAACTGCGCCTCCATCTGGGTGACCGTGTCCATGGCAACGCCCACCACGATCAGCAGCGAGGTTCCGCCAAAATAAAAGTTCACGCCCAAGCCGTTGGTCATCCAGGTCGGCAGGCTCTCAAAGAACGCCGACCGAGCCAACCGGCAGGTGGTTCAGGTGGATGCCGGTGATCATCCACTCCGGAATGAACGAAATCAGGATCAGGTACAGCGCGCCCACCAGCGTGATGCGCGTCAGAATATCGTTGATGTAGTCGGCGGTGCGCTTGCCCGGACGAATGCCGGGAATAAACCCGCCGTACTTCCGCATGTTGTCGGCAACCTCGTTGGGGTTGAAGACAATCGACACGTAGAAGTAGGCGAAGAAGATGATGCCCACCGCATACAGCAAGCGTGTACAGCGGCTCGCCCCAGCCCAGCGCGTCGCAGCATCGGGCCGAAATAGCGTTGTTGCTCTTGAAGCCCAGCGCCCAGCCGTCTGCGGCAACGTCAGGACCGACGAGGCGAAGATGACCGGCATCACGCCGCCGGCGTTCACGCGCAGCGGCAGGTGGGTGGACTGTCCGCCCATGACCTTGCGCCCACCACGCGCTTGGCGTACTGCACCGGGATGCGGCGCTCGCTGCGCTCCACGTAGACGATGAAGGCGACCACCGCGATCATCAGCACGACCAGCAGCATCATGGCGGGAACGGTGAAAGCGCCCCAGGCGTCGGTCTTCACCTTGTCCTACAGGTCGGCGACGCCGCGCGGCAGGCCGACGACGATGCCGGCGAAAATCAGCAGCGACATGCCGTTGCCGATGCCGCGTTCGGTAATCTGCTCGCCCAGCCACATGATGAAGACGCTGCCCGTGGTCAGGGTCAGCATGGTCATCAGGATGAAGCCCGAGCCGGGATTGTTCACGAAGTCGCCCGGCTTCTTCGCAGGCTGATGGCAATGCCCAACGACTGCACCGCGCTCAGGACCGACGGTCAGGTAGCGCGTCCACTGGGTGATCTTCTTGCGGCCCAGCTCGCCTTCCTTCTGCAGCTTGGCCAGCGGCTCATAGACCACGGTCAGCAATTGCAGAATGATGGACGCCGTGATGTACGGCATGATGCCCAGAGCGAAAATGGTCAGGCGGCGCAACTGGCCGCCGCTGAACAGGTCGACGAAGCCCAGGAAGCTGCCGCGGTTCTGCTCGAAGAACTGCGCCAGCTTGTCGGCATTGATGCCGGGCGTGGGAATGTGCCCGCCCAGGCGATAGACCGCCAGCAGGCCAAGCGTGAACAGAATGCGCTTGCGCAGATCAGGAACGCGGAATACGTTGGCCAGCTTTTCAAGCATTACTGCAAGACCTCAAACTTGCCGCCGGCCTTGGTGATCTTCTCCTGCGCCGACTTGGAGAACTTGTGGGCGTGCACGGTGAGCGCCGTCGTCAACTCGCCGTCGCCCAGAATCTTGACCAGACGCTTGCCGTCGACCACGCCGGCCTTGCGCAGCACCTCGGGCGTGATCTCGGTCTTCGCCCAGCGTCGGCCAGACGGTCCAGGTTCACCACTTCGTATTCCTCGCGGAAGATGTTGGTGAAGCCGCGCTTCGGCATGCGGCGGTGCAGCGGCATCTGGCCGCCTTCAAAGCCGCGCATCATGCGCGAGCCGCTGCGCGAGCGCTGGCCCTTGTGGCCGCGGGTGGAGGTCTTGCCCATGCCCGAGCCCATGCCGCGGCCCACGCGCTTCTTGTTCTCCGTTCGCCTTCCTGGGTGCTCGTAATTGTCGAAAGATTCATAATTCAGTCCTAGCTCTCAGGTCTGTCCAGCTCTCAGTGCAAAGCGCATCGATCGTCTGCTGAGGACCGAGACCTGAGGCCTGACAGCTGCTTACTCTAACGATCTCGACCAGGTGCGGCACCTTCTCCACCATGCCGCGGATCGAGGGCGTGTCTTCCGCTCGATCACCTGGTTCAGCCGGGTAAAGCCCAGTCCCTTGATCACCATCTTGTGCTTCACCGGCGCGCAGATCGCCGAGCGCACCCACTTCAGCTGGATCTTGCCGCCGCCGTTCGGAGTCTTGGCCTTCATTTCGATCTTTCTTGCGTATGCGCGCCATGATTACAGCTCCTCGCACCGTCTTGCCGCGCATGGCCGCGACTTCCTTCCGGTTCGCGCAGCTGCTTCCAGCGCGTCGAAAGTCGCCTTGATCACGTTGTGCGGGTTGGTGGTGCCGATCGACTTGGTCAGCACGTTCTGCACGCCCGCCGAAGTCATGACCGCGCGCACCGCGCCGCCGGCAATCACGCCCGTGCCTTCCGGCGCCGGCTTCAGCAGCACCATGCCCGAACCGTAGCGGCCCAGCACCGTGCGGAATGTGGTCTGGGTCAGGTTGACCCGCATCAGGTTCTTCTTGGCCGATTCGATGCCCTTGCGGATGGCCTGCGGAACTTCCTTCGCCTTGCCGGAGCCGTAGCCGACGACCGCGGCGCTCGGATCGCCCACCACCACCAGCGCCGCGAAAGACAGGTTCTTGCCGCCCTTGACGACCTTGGTGACGCGGTTGATCGCGACCACCTGGTCCTTCAGCTGGTACTGTCCGGCATCGAGCTTCTTTAACTGTTGGCATTATGTAATCTCATCTTGTAACTCGTTGGCTGATGCCTCAGTTCGCGATCTAGCTAACAGCCGCTATTAGCCAATTCTTAGAACTCCAATCCCGCTTCGCGCGCCGCATCGGCCAGCGCCTTGATGCGCCCGTGATACAGGTATCCGCCGCGATCGAAGACCACCTTGTTGATGCCCTTCGCCTTGGCGCGCTCGGCGATCATCTTGCCGACTTCCTTGGCCGCGGCCACGTTGCCGCCGGTCGACGCTCGCTCGCCCTTGTCTTGCCCTCTGCAGCGAATTCGCCGAACCAGGGTCGCGCCCTTGCGGTCGTCGATCACCTGCACGTAGATATGGTTCAGCGAACGGTACACGTTCAGCCGCGGCCGTTCCGCCGTGCCCGCATCTTCTTGCGGATGCGCTCATGCACCTGCTGCCGCGTCTGCGTCTTTCGAATTCTTCGTAAGCATTTTCTTCATCCTTCGGTCGTTCAGTCTATCGCCGTCGGCTGAACCATCCGCCGATACGCCTCGCTCAAGACTGACGACTGCGACGGCTGACGACTGAACGGCTTATTTCGCTCCGGTCTTGCCGACCTTCTTCTTCAAGCGCTCGCCGGCGTAACGCACGCCCTTGTTCTTGTACGGATCGGGCGGACGCAGGCTAGCGCATTTCGGCGGCCACCTGGCCGACCTTCTGCCGGTCGATGCCGCTGACCGTCAGCTTGGTCTGCTTGGGATCGACCGCCACCTCGATGCCGGTAGGCAGCGGGTACTCGATGGGTGCGAATAGCCCAGCGCTGAACACCACCGTGCCCTTGCCCTTCATTTCGGCGCGGTAGCCGATGCCGACGATTTCCAGTTCCCGGGTCCAGCCCTTGGTGACGCCTTCCACGGAGTTGTTGACCAGCGCGCGCACCAGGCCGTGCACCGCCGCCTGGGAATCGTTCTCGCGGATCGCGACCAGGTTGCCATCCTTCTGCTCCAGCTTGACGCCGCCAGGCAGTGGCGTGTCCAGCTTGCCCTTCGGGCCCTTGCACGGTCACCGCGTTGCCTTCGACGGTGAACGTCACGCCCTTGGGCATCGGGATCGGTTTTTTTCCAATTCTCGACATAAGTTCAGCTCTCAGCTGTCAGCTTTCAGCTCTCAGCTTGCTCAGCGCTTCACTGAAGGCTGACGAGCTGATAGCTGACAGCGGTTTTCTACTAAACCTCGCAGAGACTTCGCCGCCCACGCCTTCGCTTGCGCGCCTGGCGTCCCGTCATCACGCCCTCGGGCGTGGTCAGGATGTTGATGCCCATCCCGCCCAGCACGCGCGGAATCTCGCGTGCGCCGCACATACACGCGGCAGCCGGGGCGCGAAATGCGCGCCAGGTTGGAGATCGCGGCCTGTTGTCGCCGCCGTACTTCAAGTACACGCGCACGACCTTGTGGCCCTCTTCTTCCGTCGCCTTGTAGTTGGAGATGTAGCCCTCTTCTTTCAGGATGCGGGCAATCTCCACCTTCAGCTTGGAAGCGGGAACATCCACCTTCTGGTGCCGCGCGCTTGACGCATTGCGAATGCGCGTCAGCAAATCTGCGACCGGATCGGTCAAACTCATCGTTTGCTTCTCCTCCGCCGCCCGTTCGCTCCGTCCGGCGGAGAACCCGCGGCAACTTGCTTCTCGGTCGTTGCGCTGTCGTACGATCGCCAGCCGCTAGCGAACAGCGACCGACGGCTGGCACGCTTTCTACCAGGACGACTTCGAAACCCCGGGAATCTCTCCGCGCAGCGCCAGCCCGCGGAAGCACAGCCGGCAGATGCCGAACTTGCGCAGATAAGCGCGCGGACGTCCGCAAATCTTGCAGCGGTTGTGCTTGCGGGTGGAGAACTTAGGTTTCTTTCGCTTGTCTTTGACTCTTGCCTTTTGCTGTAGTTGCCAATTAACTCCTAGCTTCTAGCTTCTAGCTTCTGCGCTGTCAGCTCTTCAGTCAAATCTCTACGGCGATCTACGCCCGAAACGGCATTCCCAGGTGCTTCAACAGCGCCCGCGCCTGATCGTCGTTGCCGGCCGTGGTCACGATCGTGATGTTCATGCCCTTCAGCTTGTCGACCTTGGCGTAATCGATCTCCGGGAAAATCAACTGGTCGTGCAGGCCCAGGGTGTAGTTGCCGCGGCCGTCAAACGACTTGGTCGAAACGCCGCGGAAGTCGCGCACGCGCGGCAGCGCCACGTTCACCAGGCGGTCGAAAAATTCGTACATGCGGTCGCCGCGCAGCGTCACCATCGCGCCGATCGGCATGCCCTCGCGCACCTTGAACGCCGCGATCGACTTCTTGGCCTTGGTCACCACCGGCTTCTGGCCGGTGATCTGGCCGAGTTCGTTGACCGCCGGATCGATGCATCTTGGCGTTCTGCGTCGCTTCGCCGACACCCATGTTGACCACGATCTTGTCCAGCCGCGGAACCGCCATCGGATTCTTGAGATCGAATTCCTTCATCAGCGCCGGCGCAACTTCCTTGTCAAAGCGCGCGCGCAGCCGCGGACGTTCCTTCGCCGCATGGCCGCGGCGCTTCCGGCCCAGCCTTGGCTCGTCCGGCGTGCTTTTCGCCCTTGCCCGGTTTCGCGGCTTTGGCTTCTGCTGATCGCCTTTTTTCTGTTCTTGCTCTGTTCGTCTGCCATTTTGCCTTCTCCTCACGGTTTCGGAGTGGTTACCGGTTCGTGAGGATCATTTGATTTGCTAATTCCTGATTTGTAATTGCGTACTTGAGTTCCATTGCTGCAGGTTTTCACTTACCAATCACAAATTAGCCAATTGCAAAGCTATCTATTTGTCCAGCGTCGCTCCGCACTTCTTGCAGACCCGCACTTTGCGGTCGCCGCTGCTTCTCGTGGCCGATGCGCACCGGGCCGCAGGTGCCGCACACCAGCGCCACATTCGACAGCGGAATCGGGCTTTCCTGCTCGGCGATGCCGCCCTTGATGTTGCGCTGCGGATTCGGGCGCACGTGCTTCTTCACCGTCATGACGTGCTCGACCAGCACGCTTGCCCTCGTCGGGCAGCACGCGCAGCACGCGGCCTTCCTTGCCCTTGTCGCGTCCGGTCATCACCTTCACGGTGTCGTTGCGCCGGATGTCGACTCGCTTATGAACTTTCGTTGTTGCTGTTCCCATTTCCAATCCTCAATCGTCAAGCTCTGGTGACCGGCTCACTCGGCTGAATCCGGAGACCGACCTGTTCTAAAGCACTTCCGGCGCCAGCGACACGATCTTCAAAAACTTCTTCTCGCGCAGTTCGCGGGCCACCGGACCGAAAACGCGCGTCCCCACCGGCTCGCCCGTCTCGTTGATCAGCACCGCCGCATTCTGGTCGAAGCGGATGTAAGTGCCGTCGCGGCGGCGATGCTCCTTGCGAGTGCGCACGATCACCGCTTTTACCACTTTGCCCTTCTGCACCTGCCCGTCGGGCGAGGCTTCCTTCACGCTCGCCGTGATCACGTCGCCGAGCCTGGCCCGCAGGCCGGTTCCTCCGCCGAGCGGCAGAATCATCTGCAGCTTGCGGGCGCCGGAGTTATCGGCGACCTCGAGCATCGATCTCATCATTACGGCCATGTTCGTCTCTCCCTCTGCCGTTACCGGCCGCGCCACTACGTCGGCATCGGCGGGAATTTCCGGCACCAGCGCGGTCTTGCGCACGATCTCTTTGAGCGTCCAGCGCTTCAGGCGCGAGAGCGGACGCGACTCTTCGATCTTCACCACATCGCCGATGTGCGCCTCGTTCTTCTCGTCGTGCGCATAGAACTTCTTGCGGATCGAGATCACGCGCCGGTAGAGCGGGTGCGCCTTCTGCCGGGTCACTTCGACGACGATGGTCTTGGTCATCTTGTTCGACGTGACCTTGCCGATCAGGATCTTGTGGTTCGGCTTGCTTTGCTTCGCTATGGGCTTGAGTTTCCGCCATTATTTTTTCTCCGTCGCCGGCGCTTTATCTTGCGCCAATTCCTGCTCGCGCAGTATGGTCTTGACGCGCGCGATGTCGCGGCGCAGCCCGCGAATCTTCTTCAGGCTTTCCGTCTGTCCCATGTTCATCTGGAACTTCAGCTTGAAGAGCTGGTCGGCCAGATCTCGCTCCTGGTGCTTGAGCTCCACGTCGGTCAAGTTGCGAATCTTTTCTGCTTTCATAAATCAGCTCTCAGTTCTCAGTTGTCAGTTCTCAGTTAACCTTCGCCGGGTTCTTCACCTCTGCATTCTGACCTCTGACTCTGTAATTCCTACAACACTTCCCGTTTTACGAACGTCGTGCGCAGCGGCATCTTGTGCGACGCGAGACGCATGGCCTCTTTCGCCTCGGTGACCGTCACGCCTTCCATCTCGAACAGAATCTTGCCCGGCCTCACGACCGCGACCCAATGATCGGGAGCGCCCTTGCCTTTTCCCATACGGGTTTCGGCGGGCTTCTTCGTGACCGGCTTGTCCGGGAACAAACGGATCCAGATCTTGCCGCCGCGCTTCACAAAACGCGTCATGGCCACACGGCTCGCTTCGATCTGGCGGTCGGTGATCCACCCCGGCTCGAGGACCTTCAGGCCGATACTGGCCGAACGCCAGCTCCGAACCCCTCCAGGCTTTTCCGGTCATGCGACCGCGCTGTTGCTTGCGGTACTTAACTTTCTTCGGCATCAACATAAGATCAGTTCTCAGTTCTCAGTCTTAGTTCCTGAGCTAACATCGCCCCGAGCCCGCATGTCTTACTTCTGCAATCTGACTTCTGACTTCTTACTTTCTAAAACGCTCCGGTCGTACTTACTTCCCGCGCCGGCGTCGCTTCGCGCTTCTTCGTCGGCAGAATCTCGCCCTTGTACACCCAGCACTTCACGCCGATCACGCCGTACGTGGTGCGCGCTTCGGTGAAGCCGTAATCGATGTCGGCACGCAGCGTGTGCAGCGGCAGACGGCCCTGGAGATACCATTCCGAACGCGCGATTTCGTTGCCGTTCAGGCGGCCGCTGACGCGGACCTTGATGCCCTTGCAGCCAAAACGCAGCGCCGAGTCCACCGACTTGCGCATTGCACGGCGGAAGCCGACGCGCTTTTCCAGTTGCAGCGCAATCGATTCCGAAACCAGCTGCGCGTCGAGCTCGGGCTTGTGCACTTCCTGAATATCGACGTGCACTTCGCGGTTGGTGCGCTTTTGCAGCTCCTGCTTGAGCTTGTCGATTTCCGCGCCCTTGCGCCCGATGATGATGCCCGGCCGCGCCGTCTTAATAATGATGCGCAGCTTGTTGCCCGGCCGCTCGATCTCGACCGAGCTGACGCCCGCCGACTTGAGCTTGTCCTTCAGCTCCGCCTTCAGCTTGACGTCTTCGAGCAGCAGCTTGTCGTAGTCGCGCTCGACAAACCAGCGCGACTTCCACGGCTTGGTGTAGCCGAGCCGGAATCCGTATGGATGTACTTTCTGTCCCATCGTTGCTCCTAAACCTTCAGCTCTTGGCTATTAGCTTCTAGCCTCTAGCTCTAACCCTTCGACTCTCGCAGACTTTCGCGATCAAGTCCTTACTTCTTGGCTGTCGCCTTCTTGGCGACCGCCTTCTTCTTCGCCGGCGCTTTCGCCTTAGCCTTCACTTTCGGCTTCGGCGCAGCGGCTTTCGACTCTTCGCCCACGGTGTGCGCGACTCCCGCGCTCGCACCGTTGCGAGTACGCTCGGCGAGCACGATCTCGAGGTGCGAGATGCGGCGCACGTAACGGTATGCGCGGCCCATCGGCGCCGGACGAACGCGCTTCATGCGCGGACCGTCATTGGCGGCGACGTGCTTCACGTACAGGTTGTCCATGTCGACATCGAGCCCTTTTTCAGTGCTCAGAAAATTCGCGTTGTCGATGGCCGACTGCAAGAGCTTGGCGCACCGTGGCCGCGACCCGCTTCTTGGTGAAGGCGAGCGTGTTGCGCGCCTCTTCAACGCGGCGCCCGCGAATCAAATCCAGCACCAGCCGCGCCTTTTGCGGCGAGACTCGCATAAATCGTGCTTCAGCTCGAAATTCCATAGTTTTCTCAGCTCTTAGCTTCTAGCCTTCAGCTCTCAGCCAACAGCCAAGAGCAAATAGCTAACAGCCTTTTATTACGCCTTCGGCGCCGCCGGGGCCGATGGAGTAATCGCTCCCGGACCACCCGGTATGCCCGCCGGTTTCGCGGCCACTTCCGTCGCCGCCTTCATCGAGTGCCCCTTGAACTGGCGGGTGAAACTGAACTCGCCCAGCTTATGTCCCACCATGTTCTCGGTCACGTACACCGGAATGAATTTCTTTCCGTTGTGGACGGCGATGGTGTGTCCAACCATCTCCGGAATAATCGTCGAGCGCCGCGACCACGTGCGCAGCACCTTCTTCTCGTTGCGCGCGTTCATGGCTTCAATCTTCGTCGCCAGGTGCGCGTCGATGAACGGTCCTTTTTTTGTCGAACGTGCCATAAAGTCGGTTCTCAGTTCTCAGCTCGTCAGCTCTCAGCGAACCGAAACTGTTTTTGCTCGCGGCCTGCAATTCGCGGCTCGCGACTTCCTTAACTCTTCTTGCGACGGCTCACGATAAACGCATCGGTCCGCTTGTTGTTGCGCGTCTTGTAGCCGCGTGTCGGCTGGCCCCAAGGCGTTACCGGGTGCCGTCCGCCTGACGTTTTGCCTTCGCCGCCGCCGTGCGGATGGTCGACCGGGTTCATCGAAACGCCGCGGTTATGCGGACGCTTTCCCACCCAGCGCGTACGTCCCGCCTTGCCCCAGGTCACGTTCTCGTGATCGGTGTTGCCGACCTGTCCAATAGTTGCCAGGCAGTCGAGCAGCACCTTGCGAGTCTCGCCGGAAGGCAGTTTCACCAGTCCGTAGTCGCCTTCTTTCGCGACCAACTGCGCCGAACCGCCCGCCGAGCGCACCATCTGCGCGCCCTTGCCAGGCTTCAGTTCGAGGTTGTGAATCGTCGTCCCGGGCGGAATGTTGCGCAACGGCAACGCGTTCCCAACCAGAATGTCGGCGTCGGGCCCGCTGATAATTTTCTGTCCGACTTTCAATCCATCCGGCTGAACGATGTAACGCTTCTCGCCGTCGGCATAGCCGAGGAGCGCAATGCGCGCCGAGCGGCCCGGATCGTACTCGATGGTCAACACCTTCGCCGGAATGCCGTGCTTGTCGCGCTTGAAGTCGATGGTGCGGAGCTTGCGCTTGTTGCCGCCGCCGATGAAGCGCATGGTGGTGTCGCCCGAGTTGCGGCGGCCGCCAGTGCGAATCTTGCCCTCGACGAGCGGCTTGTGCGGCTTCGTCGATGTGATGTCGTCGGTCGTCAGGTGCGTGCGGTAGCGCAGCGTCTGCGTTGTCGGTCTGTATGTCTTGATCGGCATAGAGCTCTCAGCTTTCGGTTGTCAGTTGTCAGTTATCAGTCGTCAGTTACCTCACGTCGTTTAACTGACGACTGAGCACTGGCAACTGAAAACTTCCCTACAAATTCTGTGCGTACTCCGGCATCTTCTCGCCGGTTCTTAACCGCACGTACGCTTTCTTCCAGTCCGGACGGTAGCCGGCGAACTTGCCCCGCCGCCGCTCTTTGCCCGGATAATTTGCGGTGCGCACCGACGCGACTTTCACTTTGAAGATCGACTGCACCGCTTCCTTAATCTCGGTCTTTGTAGCCTTAGGCGCAACCTGAAACACCAGCGTGTTCTGGGTCTCTTTAATGCCCAAACCCTTTTCGGTGATGACCGGCTTGCGAATAATCTGATAGGCGGATTTCATGGATTAAGCCACCTCCACCTTTGCCTTGCGCGAACGGCGCGCCGGCTTCTTCTTTTCCGGAGCAGGTTCGGCCGCATGATCGCGCCGCGATGACGTCTTGCGCAGCGAATCCTGCAGCTTCTCGAGCGCCGGCTGCGCGAAGATAATGTGCTTGTGGCGCATCAGGTGATAAGGATGCACTTCGTTGCCGCGCACCAGCTCCAGCCCATCGATGTTGCGCGAGCTGAGCACGAGGTTCTTGTTCTCGGCATTCGAAGAATCCACCAGCAGCGTCGTGCCATCCACCTTAAGCTTGCCAAGCGATACGGCGAAGGCCTTGGTCTTCGGCTCTTTCACGTCAAACGCGCTCACGACGATGATCTTGCCGTCGGCAAACTTGGCAGCCAGCGCCGAGCGCAGCGCGCCCAGCAGTTTCTTCTTCGGGAAGGCGTAGTCGTAGGAGCGCGGTTGCGGCCCATGCACCGTGCCGCCGTGGCGCCAGATGGGCGAGCGGACCGAACCGATACGCGCGCGCCCCGTGCCCTTCTGTTTCCACAGCTTCTTGCCCGACCCGGAGACGCTACCGCGGACCTTAGTGGCGTGCGTTCCGGCACGCTGCCCGGCGCGGTAGTGCTTGACCGCTTCCCAGAGCAGGTCTTCATTGACCGCGCCGAAAACTTCGTCGGCCAGGTCGAGCGTTCCGACCTTCGCCCCGTTCAGATTGTGTACATCAATAGTTGCCATATCTCTCTCATCCATGTGGCCGACCGCTGACGACCAACGACTAACCACCCAACTAACCCTTCTTGGCCGCGCGCTTGGCCGCCTTCAACGGATCGACTGTCGCCGATCCCGCAAATCCGCGGCGCTCTCTCGGCGGTTTCTTCGCCTTATTAATAACGATGTATCCGCCGTTCGGCCCCGGCACGCTGCCTTCGACGACCAGCAAATTCTCGTCCTTGTCGACACCAAGGATCCGCAGGTTGCGCGTCGTGATGCGCGTATTGCCCATGTGTCCCGACATGCGCATGCCTTTAAACACGCGCGACGGAAACGCCGAAGAGCCGATCGAACCGGTGATCTGAAACATCGAACCGTGCGATTTCGCGCCGCCCGCAAAGTGATGGCGCTTCACGACACCTTGAAAACCGTGGCCTTTGCTGGTGCCAACGATGTCGACAAACTTCTCGCCCTTCGAAGATATCGACCAGCACGCGGTCGCCGACTTTCAATGCGCCCGGTCGTGTCCTCGGTCAACGCTTCGACTTCGATTGGAACCTCGCGCAGAAATTTTGCCGGCGGCAGGTTGTTCTTGCCAAAGTGCCCGCGCATCGCCTTGGTCAGCTTCTTTTCTTTTACGAACTCAACCAGGCCAAGCTGCGCCGAATCGTAGCCATCGCGGGTCTGGGATTTGTGCTGCGTGATCACGCACGGCCCCGCCTGCAATACCGTAGCCGGCCGCACCTCCCCCTTCGAATCGAAGAGTTGCGTCATGCCGACTTTTTTGCCCAGAATTCCTGCAACCTTTGCCATTTCCTTCTCCATTCCCAGCTTGGCCCGGCGTTCATCGAACGTCGTCTATTGGCTGGGTACTCTCAGTGGTTCAACCACGCCGATTTTACTGACGGCTGATGGCTGACAGCTGAAAGCTATTTATGTTCCTTCCCGAACGCCTTGATCTCCACATCCACGCCGGCCGGTAGATCGAGCTTCATCAGCGCATCAACCGTCTGCTGCGTCGGCTCCAAAATATCGAGCAGGCGCTTGTGGGTGCGGATCTCGAACGCTTCCCGCGACTTCTTGTCCACGTGCGGCGAACGCAGCACGCAGTATTTGTTCTTCATCGTGGGTAGCGGAATCGGACCCGCAATCTGCGCGCCCGTGCGCTTCGCCGTTTCCACGATCTCGCCCGTCGACTGGTCCAGGATGCGGTAGTCGTAGGCTTTCAACCGGATTCGAATTCTCTCTTGTGCGCTCACTGTTTTCTCTCTAACCCCCTCCGGCCGTTCCGGAAGGAAAGAACTGGCGGCATGGTGCAAGCCGCTTTTTAGTTTCTAGACGCTAGCTACCAGTTAGCCAGCAACTGCTCTTACTGCACAATCTCCGCAATCGTTCCGGCGCCTACCGTGTGGCCGCCTTCACGGATCGCAAACCGCAAGCCCTTTTCCATCGCGACTGGCGTGATCAACTCGATCACCAGTCAAACGTTGTCGCCCGGCATCACCATCTCCGTGCCCGCCGGCAACTCCGCTACGCCCGTCACGTCCGTCGTGCGCAGATAAAACTGCGGACGATAGCCCTTGAAGAATGGCGTATGTCGTCCGCCTTCTTCTTTCGTCAGAATGTAGACCTCGGCCTTGAACTTCGTGTGCGGCGTAATCGACGCCGGCTTCGCCAGCACCATGCCGCGCTCCACATCTTCTTTCGCGATGCCGCGCAGCAGCAGGCCGGCATTGTCGCCCGCCATGCCTTCATCCAGCTGCTTCTTGAACATTTCCACGCCCGTCACCACCGTCTTGCGCGTGTCGCGGAAGCCGACAATTTCCACTTCCTCGCCCACCTTCACCTTGCCACGCTCAATTCGGCCCGTAACCACCGTGCCGCGCCCCTGAATCGAGAAGATATCTTCGATCGGCATCAGGAACGGCTTGTCCAGTTCGCGCGCCGGTTGCGGCACGCTCTTGTCCACCGCCTCCATCAACGCGTCAATCTGCTTCTCCCACTTCTCTTCGCCATTCAAAGCGCCCAGAGCCGACAGCCGGATCACCGGCACATCGTCGCCCGGGAACTTGTAGCTACTTCAAGAGTTCCCGCACTTCGAGCTCAACCAGATCCAGCAGTTCGGGATCGTCCACCGCATCGCACTTGTTCAGCGCGACAACGATGTACGGCACGCCCACCTGGCGAGCCAGCAGCACGTGCTCGCGCGTCTGCGGCATCGGACCATCCGTCGCCGCAACGACCAGAGATCGCGCCATCCATCTGCGCCGCGCCCGTGATCATGTTCTTGATGTAATCGGCGTGGCCCGGGCAATCGACGTGCGCGTAGTGCCGGTTCGCCGTCTCGTACTCCACGTGCGCCGTCGCAATGGTGATGCCGCGCGCCTTCTCTTCCGGCGCGTTGTCGATCGAATCGAACGACCGGAACACGATCTTCGGGTTGTGCTTCTGCAATACCTTCGTGATTGCCGCCGTCAACGTCGTCTTGCCGTGATCGATATGTCCGATCGTCCCTACGTTGCAGTGCGGCTTTGTGCGATCAAATTTCTCTTTGGCCATGTTTCTCTCAGCTCCGTGTAGCGCGGGCGACCGCGCCCGCGGATGTTTCTAAACTATTTTGTTGTCGTCTTCCCCTGCGTCTTGGCGATGATCTCCTCCGCCACCGACCTCGGGGCTTCTTCATAGCGCGCAAAATGCATCGAGTACTCGGCGCGGCCCTGCGTTGACGAACGCATGTGGGTCGCGTAGCCAAACATCTCGGCCAGCGGCACGATCGCCTTGATGACCTGCGAACCGGCACGATGCTCCATGCCTTCAATGCGTCCGCGGCGCGAACTCAGGTCGCCCATGATGGCGCCGGCAAAATCTTCCGGCGTGACCACTTCGACCGCCATCACCGGCTCGAGAATCACCGGGCTCGCCTTGCGAGCCGCTTCTTTGAAAGCCATCGAACCGGCGATCTTGAAGGCCATTTCGTTCGAATCGACGTCGTGATAGCTGCCGTCGTAGAGCGTCGCCTTGATATCGACCATCGGATAGCCGGCAAGAACGCCGCCTTCCATCGCTTCCTGCATGCCCTGGTCGATCGGCTTGATGTATTCCTTCGGCACCGTTCCGCCGACGATCTCGTTGACGAACTCGTAGCCCTTGCCCGGCTCGTTCGGCTCAAGGCGAATCTTCGCGTGGCCATACTGGCCGCGGCCGCCGGTCTGGCGAATGTACTTGCCCTCGGCTTCCGAGTGCTTGCGGATCGTCTCGCGATACGCCACCTGCGGCTTGCCGACATTGGCTTCGACCTTGTACTCACGCATCATGCGGTCGACGATGATTTCCAGGTGCAACTCGCCCATGCCGCTAATGATGGTCTGTCCACTGTCGGGATCGGTGTGAACTTTGAAAGTGGGATCTTCCTGCGCCAGCTTGGCGAGCGCCATGCCCATCTTTTCCTGGTCGGCTTTGGTCTTCGGCTCGACCGCAACCGCAATGACCGGGACCGCAAAGGAAATCGACTCCAGCGTGATCGGATGTTTCTCTTCGCAGATGGTGTCGCCCGTGCCGACGTTCTTCAAGCCGACGACCGCGCAAATATCGCCCGCCAGAATTTCCTGAATGTCTTCGCGCTTGTTGGCGTGCATTTTGAGCAGGCGGCCAATACGCTCATGCCGCTGCGTGCGCGAGTTCATGACCGACTCGCCCGACTTCAACGTTCCGGAATACACGCGAATAAAGGTCAACTGGCCGACAAACGGGTCCGCCATGATCTTGAACGCGAGCGCCGAGAAAGGCTCTTTGTCGTCGGCCTTGCGCGTGATCGCCTGCCCGTTTTCCGGGTTGATACCATGCGTTTCTTTGGTATCGAGAGGGGAGGGCAGATAATCGACCACCGCGTCGAGCAGCGGCTGGACACCTTTATTCTTGAAGGCCGTTCCAACTACCACCGGGAACAGCTTGAGCGCGATCGTCGACTTGCGCAGCGAATGCTTCAGCTCGTCGGCCGAAATCGCTTCGCCTTCCAGAAATTTGTGCAGAATGTCGTCATCGTTCTCGGCGACGGTCTCGACGAGCTGCGTATGGAATGCTTCGGCCTTTTTCTTCAGTTCCGCCGGAATCTCTTCCGTCTCATACTCGGCGCCCATTGACTCGTCGTTCCAGACGATGGCCTTCATCTCGACCAGGTCGATCACGCCGCGGAACTTGTCTTCCTGTCCGATGGGAATCTGAATGGCGACGGGCTTGGCATTGAGGCGCTTGCGGAGGGTATCGACGGCATGCTCGAAATCAGCACCCATCTTGTCGATTTTGTTAATAAAGCAAATTCTAGGGACGCCGTATTTATCAGCCTGGCGCCACACTTTTTCCGACTGCGGCTGCACGCCGTGCACGGCGTCAAACACCGCGACCGCGCCATCGAGCACGCGCAGCGAGCGTTCCACCTCGGCCGTGAAATCGACGTGGCCGGGAGTATCAATAATGTTGATGCGAATGTCGCGCCAGGTGCAGGTGGTCGCGGCGGAGGTGATGGTGATGCCGCGCTCCTGCTCCTGCTCCATCCAGTCCATGATGGCCGTGCCTTCGTGGACCTCTCCGATGCGATGCGTCTTTCCCGTATAAAACAGGATGCGCTCGGTCGTAGTGGTCTTGCCGGCATCGATGTGGGCCATGATGCCGATGTTCCTGCAACGCTCTAATGGGACTGTTCTGGGCACGACTCTAAACTCTTTCTGGGCTCCAACCGCTTTTCTGAATTTTAGTTATTGGGTAATTTGAAACCCAACGATTCAAAGCTTCTCCAATTACGCAATTACGAAATTTCCCAATTACTCAATTCCGCTCTACCACCGGTAATGCGCGAACGCCTTATTGGCTTCCGCCATGCGGTGCACATCTTCTTTCTTCTTAATGGCTGCACCTTTGCCGTTCGCGGCGTCGAGCAATTCATTCGTAAGCTTGTCGACCATCCCTTTTTCGCCGCGGCCGCGCGCATAACTCACAATCCAGCGGATGGCCAGAGCCGTCCGGCGATCGGGCGCGACTTCGATCGGCACCTGATAGTTCGCGCCGCCCACGCGCCGCGTCTTCACTTCGAGCAGCGGCTTGGCGTTCTCGACCGCCTTGGTGAATAGCTTCAAAGGCTCGTCGCCGCCCTTTTCCTGAAGCTTGGTGAGCGACTTATAAAAGATGTTCTCAGCCGTCGACTTTTTTCCTTGCCACATCATCGAGTTGATGAACTTCGTCACCAGGTCCGATCCGTAGATCGGATCCGCCTCGACCGTCCGCTTGGGGGTGTGTCCTTTTCTTGGCATGCTTCTCAGCTCTCAGCTTTGATTTCGAAAAACTCTTTTATGCTTTCTTGGCGCGCTTCGCGCCGTACTTCGAGCGACTCTGGTTGCGTCCTGCAACGCCGGTGGCATCGAGCGTTCCGCGCACCACGTGATAGCGCACGCCCGGCAGATCCTTAACACGGCCTCCGCGGATGAGCACGATCGAGTGCTCCTGCAGGTTGTGGCCGACACCCGGAATGTAGGTCGTCACTTCAATTCCATTCGTCAGGCGCACGCGGGCAACTTTGCGAAGCGCCGAGTTCGGTTTCTTCGGGGTCTGCGTGTACACGCGCGTGCAAACTCCGCGCTTCTGCGGACACGATTGCAGCGCCGGACTCGCCGTCTTGTAGCGCGGACTGGTTCGTCCGAATTTCACGAGCTGATTAAAAGTTGGCACTCTCGCCACTCCCACGCGGCACGCCGCGTCTCTATCGCACACTTCCCCGGAGACAAGGCTTCCCTTGTCCCGGTTCTGGCATAGGCTGTCCCGCCCAGCCATACTCTCGCGCAGCATTCAGCCGCGCTGAGAAATTTTGGTTTCCCGTACTAAGTTTGCCGACGACGGTGACGCCACGCCGCACCCTTACTAAGGATTGGAGGCGTTCCGTTTCGTCTGCTCTTTCCGCATAGCCTCGCGTGATCCCGTCTCCACAAACTTGGGCGCAAAGGTTTTCGCGGAACGTTTCAGCGAGGGCGTCCCGATCTCACGTTCGATCGAGCCGGTGAATCTTAAAAGCTCAGCCAGAACTACCCCGGAGCCCATTTGCAACGCAGGTTGCGCCTAAGATGGGACAGCCGTCTACAGGCAAGCCAGACTTAACTCGCGGAACCGTATGATAATAACAACTCGGCGGGCGCATCGTCAACCACTCATCTGCGCATCGAAGAAAACAGGTCATCGGTGACGGGTCATCGGTAACGGACCGCAGCCTCACGAATTCTTAGCATAGTTTTTCGCATAAAAAAGCCGACGAACGGCTGGCTGTGACCCGTGGCCCGATTACGCGCGCTTGCTCAATGTCCCTATGACCTTCTACACTGGCAGTTTTCCAGCCAACATTTTACTCGCGTCTGGAGACAGGGCGCGGGGAGGGTTCATGCGTCGTTGCATTACCGGCATCCTTTTGTTGATAGCGATCTCGTTCGCTTTAGCCCTTACTGCCTGCCTTGGCAAAAGCACGCCCAACCCAAACGGCCAGGGCGTATCGAGCGTGACGCTCTCCCCCAACGCCAATTTCTCGATGGAGGTCGGCGCCACCCAGGTCTTTTCCGCGACTGCCAGAAATGCCTCGGGAGGGATCATTGTCGGCGCAGACTCAGTTTTTTGTGACGGTTCCCCCCGGATCTACCAACCCAGCCCCGATATCGGTTGCGAGCAATGGCAACGCCTGCGCTGGAACCTGGGATTCCGCAGTCGCGATCTGTACCGCAGGACAGCCCGGGATCGCGATCGTTACGGCGGTGGTCGACGGCGTGAGCAGCCCTCCCACCAAGGTTTACGTACACCTGCACATCGACAGCCTCCAGATTTCCGAGTTGCAAACCACGCCAACTTCCACTTCCTGTTATCAGAAAGGGCCCTGCTGCTCGCAAGGTCAAACCTGGACCTATCAGGCGCTTGCTTATAACAATGGCGTCGACATTACCAGTACGATCGGCCAGCCCACGTTTCTTTCGACCAATACCGGCGTGCTGACCACGGCCACGTATCTGCCCCCCGATCAGCCCAACGTGCTCAACGATGTTCAGATCACCGGAGCCTCGCCGGGAATTACCCAGCTCTACGCCACGACCTCGGGGACGACCAGCAACTCCCTGCAGATCACCTCCTGCCTCGTGCAGTCCGTCCGCGTACGGGCGCAGGGACTGACGGGGGATTCCATCACGGTGAATAGCGGGGCCAGCGTTCCGATTGAGGCCACAGCGGTGGATACGGAAGGCTACACGCTGACCAAGGCTCCTCTTACCTGGGCAACCAACAATCCCGAGGTCGTCTCCTTCGGATCGCCCGCGAACACCACCGGCACCAACAACGCCACCGCGAGAAACAACACGGGCGGAGCGGACGTGACCGCATCCTGCACGCCTCCGACCTGCAATATCGGAATCGTGCCTGGACTGCCCATCTATGCCAGCGACGGCATATTGCCGAACGGGCTTCAGGCTTACGGAGCAATCGAAATTGACGTAGCCGCCGGATCCTCTCCCCCTGACCTACACCGGTTGGGCTGCCACCGATCAGTGCGCACAATTCCCGACTGGTTGCACCAGCACGATTTTCCAGATCACTCCGGGAACAACCAGCAATCCGATCACTGCCACGACTGCCACCGCGCGAACACCCAATTCTTATCAGTTCAACTATCTCGCGGCGTCACGTCTTTACATCGGAACCGATGATGGCCTCGAATACACCGATGTCTCTTCCTCTCCTACGGTGACCGAGATTTCGACTTCGCCCACTCCGTGCAACGTTTCCTTGTGCGGAAAAGTGATCGCAATTTCGAACGATGGCAGGCAGGTGGTCGTCTCCGACGACGTTTCCCCAACGCCGCAGGTGTACATCTACAACTCCGCCGCATCACAGGGCGCTCCCAGCACCGATCTGGTTCTGCCCGGCACCGGTGGCAAAGGCAGTCCTGATGTGGCTCAGTCCGCAGCCTTTTCGCCGGACCAATCCAAAATCTTCATCCTGACGAATGCGGGCAAAATGTACGTTTACTCGACGGTCGATGCGCTTGCGCCCGTGGCGATTCCGACGACGGGTACCGATGTCGCATTCTCTGCGGACGGCAGCTTTGCCTATGTGACGGGCTCAACATCGGCGACGATCGGCTCTGTCTCTGCGTTCTCCACATGTTCGACGCCGGGCGTGCCCAGCACGCAATTGGCAAATGTGGCGACCGCCGGCGTTCCCTTGCTCATCTTCCCGTCGCCGAACCTGGTTCCTTCTACCGACGGTCTTATCCACCAGAATGTATTCGTGCTGGAATCATCTTCCAACAGCCCTACCCAGTTGCAACTCATGCAAGCGGCCTTCACTCAAACGGCCCTCGACGATTCGCAGTTCGTTTGCATCCCGCCGACCAAGAACTTCAGCCTCACGGCCAGCGATACCTTCAATCTGGGCGCGGGCAGCTTCACCCCGCTCTATACGCGTCTCGCGGGAGACGGCAGTGAATTTATCGTTGTGGGCAAGAATGTGCCGGCAGTGCTGGTCTTTAACGTCGCCAGCGGCACCACCACGGCGATTCACCTCGCGCGCGACGGCTACTCCGATATCTTCCCGTATTCGGCCTCCGCGACAAGCGATGGCAGCCTCGTTTTTGTCGCCGCCTGCGATCAGTTCGAGAATAACGACCCCAACACCAACAATTGTCTCGCCGGTTCAGTTCACATTGTCGGCACCACCGGCCTGGGAGACTACCAGCAGGTCCCGTACATCAACTACACGACCAATAATATGTGCAACAACATCGGCGGGAGCGAGCAGCTGTGCGTCGCCGACCTGGTCGCGATCAAGCCTAACTGAGGTTTAGGTAGGTCAGAGTTGAGAAGTCAGACTGGGTTACATCACATTGCGGATCGCGAGGTGCCAATCTCTTTTCCTATGCTGTCCAGCACGCCATTGATAAACGTCACCGACTCGGGTGAGGAAAATTTGCGCGCAATCTCAATGGCTTCGTTAATGACAATGGCCCGCGGCGTGCCCGGATAACCGAGAAACTCCGCCACCGCCCCGCGCAGTACATTGCGGTCCACGGCAGCCATACGATCCATCTTCCAATGCTCCGCATGCTTGCCGATCAGAGCGTCGATCTGTTCTTGCCGGTCGCAGGCCACGCGGAACAGATCTTCGGCAAAGCCGCGAGCCTCCTCGTCGATATCCTGCCGTCCGCGCCCAGAAAGTTTTGCGAACAAGATCCGGCGTCTGCTTGCCCATGTCGGCCTGGAAGAGCATCTGCAAAACCAGTTCGCGGGATTTGCGGCGGGTGCCCATGGGCAGTTGTCAGGTCTCAGTTCTCAGTTGTCAGTTCTCAGTAAAACCATTCGTTCGATGACCTGACACCAGTCGAGCTAACACCAGTCTACAAGACAGCTGTGTCGTGAAGAGTTGCAGATTAGGAGCGGCGCTTTCGTTTGCGAAACGGCGGAGGTGTCTTGCTCTCGGTCTTGGTTTCGCTCTTACTAATAACTGACGACTGACGACTGACAACTCCCTTCAGATTCGCCATCTCCACCGCCGCCAGCGCCGCCTCGAATCCCTTGTTTCCCATCTTCAATCCGGCGCGGTCGATGGCCTGCTCGAGCGTGTCGCAAGTCAGCACGCCGAAAGCGTGAGGCACGCCAGTCTCCTGCGCGGACTGGCCAATGCCGCGCGTGACTTCATTGACGATGACGTCATAGTGGGCGGTATCGCCGCGCAGCAAGCAGCCGATACAGATGATCGCGTCGTACTTGCCGGTCTCGGCCAAAGTGCGTGCCGCCAGCGGAATTTCAAACGCTCCCGGCACACGCACGACAGCAACATCTTTCTTCTTCGCACCCGATCGCATGAGGCCATCACACGCGCTCAGCAGCAGCCGCTCCGTAATAAACGCGTTGAATCGCGCGACAACAATTGCGAATCGCTTGCCGGTGGCGTCAAGTGAACCCTCAAGCTCCGGAACCAAAGCCGGCGGGGGCGCTTCGACCTTCAATTTGGTTTTGTTCTCCGTGACTCCGTGCCTCCGTGGTGGATTTGCCTTTGACGTTTAATGACCCGATGACCCGATCACCCGATGGCCCGATAAATCTACTTCCCTTTGAACGCCGCCGGTCGCTTCTCCAAGAACGCCGTCGTCCCTTCTTTCTTATCTTCAGTCGAACAGCAAACCGCAAACAGCGACGCCTCGAGGAACAGGCCCTCCGCCAGTGTCATCTCCATGCCTTTGTTGACTGCCTCCATCGCATACTGCACGGCCAGCGGAGCATTGGCGATGATCTTCGCCGCGATCGCCTCGGCGCGCGGAATCAGGTCGGCCGGAGCCGTCACTTCATTCACCAGTCCGATACTATGCGCCTCTTGCGCCGTAATCATCTCGCCGGTGAGCACGTGCTGCATGGCGATGCCCTTGCCCACAAGCCGCGGCAACCGCTGCGTGCCGCCGTACCCGGGAATAATGCCGAGTTTCACCTCAGGCTGGCCAAGCTTCGCGTTCTCGCTGGCGAGACGCATGGTGCAAGCCATCGCGACCTCGCATCCGCCGCCGAGCGCGAATCCATTGATGCAGGCGATGACGGGCTTGCCGAGATTCTCGATCAGATTCAGCACGCTCTGCCCGCGCTGGGCGTATTCCTTGCCAGAGACGGCCCCTTGCTGCGCCAGTTCCGAGATGTCAGCACCAGCAATGAATGCCTTCTCGCCCGCGCCAGTAAAAATGACAACGCGAATCGCCTTGTCGTTTTTGATGTCATGGAAAGCTGCGCGCAACTCTTCCATGGTGGCCATGTTGAGAGCGTTCAGCACTTTCGGCCGGTTGACGGTGACGTAGGCGATGGAGCTTTTCTTTTCGAAGAGAATGTTTTCTAAAGTCATAGGTTTCAATCCGCGCCGAACTACTCGTTACGGTTCTCATCCGTTCAATTCGATCGTTTCCGTTTTTCGCGAAGACTAAGAAGCAGATAAATGAATCCCATGTATAAGGCAATGTTCGCCACGATTGACAATGTGAAATCGTAGGTGTGAACATTCCCGCCGCTGAAAACCAAAGCGACGACGATCCCAGGCAGCCACAGAGCATTAACTGGCCAAAGTGCCTCTACGTCGAGTTTGCCGACAAGCCAGGGAAGACACGAAACCGTCGCTCCTATCAGAAGCCCACAGCCGAGACGACTTAAAACGGGTCGCCAGTCGTGGCCTCTGGTGTCATCGGAGTGGTCACCCGGCATGGAATTACTATTCATCGAAGTTACAGCTTATTCGCCACCGGCTTCTCCGGGTCCGAGTAATCATAAAACCCTCTGCCCGTCTTCCGTCCGTACCACCCCGCCATCACCAGTCGCTTCAGCAGCGGAGGCGACGCGAACCGCCGCTCCTTGAATTCGTCATACATCACGTGCGTAATGTAGTAAGTCGTATCCAGCCCGACGAAATCGAGCAGCGTAAACGGACCCATGGGATAGCCGCAGCCCAGCTTCATCGCGTTGTCGATGTCCTCGATGGAGCCGACGCCTTCTTCGTACGCCCGGATCGCATCCAGCAGATACGGCACCAGCAGCCGGTTTACGATGAATCCCGTCTTATCCGAAGTGCGCACCGGGACTTTACCCAGCTTTTTTCCAAACTCGTAAGCGGCGTCGTACACCTCAGGAGCGGTCGCGATCGTGCGCACCACCTCGACCAGCTTCATCAGCGGCACAGGATTAAAAAAATGCAGTCCGATAAAGCGCTCCGGCCGCTTGGTCGCAGCCATCAGCTCGGTCACCGAAATCGACGAGGTGTTGGTGGCAAAAATCGCCTCGCGCTTCACGATCCCGTCGAGCGAGTCATACATGTCCCGCTTTTGCTGCACGTTCTCGATGATGGCCTCGATCACGATGTCGCAATCATGCAAGATCCTGCCGGTTCGTCGTGCCCTTGAGCCGCGCCCGGATCGCGTCTTTCTGCTGCGCCGTGATGCCGCCCTTGTCGACTGGCCGCTCGGCAAACTTCGCCAGCGACTTCTCAATCCCGGCAAAGCCCTTGTCCAGATACTTCTGCTCGACCTCGAGCACGGTAACGTCGAAGCCCGCAGTCGCGCAGACCTGCGCGATGCCGGAACCCATCAGACCACAACCTAGAACGCCTACTTTCTTGATTTCCATATAGCTCCACTTCTATTTAAGACTTGTGATCTATCTAAGTCTTGTCATCCCGAGCGCAGCGAGGGATCTGCAGTTTGCTTGCAGTTCACATCAGCCCACGCTCGCACATTACCGCGACCGCCAGCGCCGCGGATTCCGTCTGCCGTGGAAGCACGCGATTACCACAATCCGATGCTCCTGAACTTCGAAGAATAATCCATACGGAAAGCGGCGCACGCCAGCGCGACGGCGGCTGCGGTAGACGACGGGAAATTGCAGCGGATGTTCCGCGATTGCCTCAATCGCCCCCTCGACTGCCAACCCGAACCGCTCCCCAAGTTGCGGGCGAATTCTGTCATACCACGCCCGCGCTTCCAGCAAATCTTCATTTGCTTCGGGGATCCATACGACCGGGAGTGTCACGGTTTCTTAAACAGGTCCGCCCTGACTTGCTCCCATGGAATGACATCGGAAGGGTTTCTCTCATGCCGGGCAATGCGGAAATCCAGCTCAGCCCGTTGCGCATCCGTAAGTGATACGGCATCCGCTTCCAGACTCTCCCACACCGTATCCAGCAATTCTGCTTTTTCGGCGGGGGACAGGCTGTTGATCTGGCTTCGTAAATCGCTCATACGCCTATAAACCTAGCGCGGTTTCTTCTCGGTGGCAAGCCTGGGTGCCGACTAGCTTGTCTCTCAGTCTTGCTTACCGATGCCCCCGGCGCACTCCCGCCCCACGACGACTCGTATTTCTCTTACGACCCTTACGGCGCTTCAGCGGTTCGTTTTTCGAGAGAAACTCTGGGACACCTTTCTTCTTGGATCCCATTAGCAATCTCCTTTGGATTCACGCTACTTATGGCAAGGATCTGTTTCGAGAAGTTGAACTCTTGCATGCACATCATTTGCTATGCGCGCGATGATAGCGCTCAATTCTGGTGCATGTCTCTCAAGGTGCGTAAGGCTCAAGTGAGCCAAATCCTCTTGCTGTACGATTTCTTCCCCAGCGTCAAACAACGAATCGAGAAATTCTTTAACAGCGAGTTCATCATAAACGGTGCGCTTGGTCCTAAGCTTGGCAACAAAGACTTTGGTGTTCCTGATTTCCGTGAGGGCGATTTGCTTTTGGTCTGCTACGAATTTCCCCGTCGAATATGCTATCGCTGAATTCTTGTCAAGGTCGACTCCGTTGAACTCAGTTTCAAGAACTGGGAGAAGCTTTTCGGTTTGGGTCAAGAGCAGTTTGAAATCGGCATCATTGATGAGTCTTTTGTCGGCGGATTGAGCGTATCCTGAACAAGAAACACACAAGAAGACAACCCAAGTAATCAATCTCATCATCTTCTCCCACTAATCCAAACTCAAACACCGCCGCAAGAGTCAAATAAAACTTTGTCGTCCGGGGCTAGGTCGAAGAGTTTCCTTGTAGCAGGGTTCCATCGCGACTAGTGAAAGCTCTCCACCACCATAGCAATTCCCTGCCCGCCGCCAATGCAAGCCGTCGCCAGTCCGTACTTCTTCTTCCGCCGCCGCAACTCATGCAGCAGCGTGATCACCAGCCGCGTCCCGGTCGCGCCCAGCGGATGCCCGAGCGCGATCGCTCCGCCATTGACGTTCACCTTCTCGCGATCGAGCCCCAATTCTTTTTCCACCGCCAGATACTGCGCCGCGAACGCCTCGTTCACTTCGATCAGATCGATGGAGTCCAAAGTCATCCCCGCCCGCTGCAATGCCGCCTTGGACGCCGGAACCGGCCCGCGCCCCATCACCTTCGGGTCCACGCCCGCGATGCCCCAGTTCACAATCCGCCCCAGCGGTTTGAGATTGCGCTTCTGCGCCTCTTCGAGCGCCATCACCACCACCGCCGCGCCGCCGTCCACAATACCGCTGGCGTTGCCCGCCGTGACCGTGCCATTTTTTCCGAACGATGCCCGCAGCTTCGCTAGTCCTTCCATCGTCGTCTGCGGACGGCGATGGTCATCTTCGGTCAATTGCTCGCCGGTCGCCTCACCCTTCGCGCGCAGCGGAACCGGCGTTAGCTCTTCCTGAATGCGTCCATCTTTATAGGCGGCATCGGCGTTCTGCTGTGAGCGTAGCGCGAGCTCGTCCTGCGCCTGCCGCGTAATGCCCTGCTGCTCGGCGTACAGTTCGGCCGTGCCCGCCATCTGCATACCGCAATACGAATCGAGCAGCGCCACCATGAGCGAATCTTCTAGTTTGCCACCCGGCGCCAGCGTAAAGCCGTCGCGCCCGCGAATGGAAAACGGCGCCTGCGACATCGCTTCCATGCCACCCGCCAGCACCAGCTTGGCTTCGTCGGTCTGGATCATCTGCGCCGCCGTAACAATGGCTTGCATGCCCGAACCGCAGAGTCGATTAACTGTCAGCGCGGGAGTCTCGATCGGCAATCCCGCCCGCAGGCCCACATGCCGCGCGCCGTAAAGAGCGTCGCCCGTGGTCTGCTGCGCATTGCCGAACACGACATGATCGAATTCCTTGGCGTCGACGCCGGCACGCTCAATCGCTGCCTTGGCCGCAATCGCCCCCAGTTCCTGTGCCGTATAGTCTTTAATTTTTCCGCAATAGCGGCCGAAGGGCGTGCGCGCGCCGCTGACGATGGCGATGTCTCCAGGTTTCAACATGAGTCCTGCTATAAAAATGGGATGGCTGGCCAGAAGCCAACTGGTGAGTTTAGCAGAGGAGAGCTGTTAGCCCTCAGTCCTCAGTTCTCAGGGATTTCGGCAGACTGGTCTTCCAAAGAAGTTAAAAAAGAGTTCTCTTGGCTCCTCTGCGTCTCAGCGGTAGGTTTTGGTGTTGATTTTGACGTTGGTCAGGACCTACGCTACCGCAGCCGCCGCGATCTGCGCAGCCTCGCAGACAATTTTTCCCGGACCCTGCACGATCGCCAGTTCCATCGCGTGGTCGGCGCGATTGACAACTTCGGTCACGATGTCCACAGGATCGAAGTGCTGCCGCATCACGGCCTGCGCCAGGGCGGCGCAGAACTCGACCGGTTGGCTCCGGCCCGGGAAGCGCACTTCTTTGAGCAGACGCCGCAATTTTTCGACCGCCAGCAGAGCTTCTTTCTCGCCCGTGTCACCCAGCACCAGCGCGACCGTCGTCGATTCGTAACGAAACGCCAGATCGTTCGAGCGGATATTCGCGGAAAAAAGCTGCCCGATCTGATCCATCACCTGGTTCACCGCCTGCTCGCCATATTCCTTGACGAGCCCGCTGCGTTTGCCGAACTGCATCAGCAGCACGGTTACCGCTGTTCCCTGCTGCAACCCGCGCCGCGTTTCGGCCTGTAACAAATCGAGATAAGAGGCCCGCTTCAGCAAACCCGACTTTTCGTCGGTCACAGAAAGATTTTTCACCAGCCGGCGCAGGCCCGCATTGTTGAGCGCAATCACGACCTGGTCGGTGAGCGTACGAATCACCAGCATTTCCGAATCCTGCCAGGTGCGATTCGAATTCTGCGTCAGAACGAGCACGCCGATTTGATCGTTGTTGTCGGTCAGCGGCAGCGCCAAAATCGACTTGATCTGCGCCTCCTCGATGGCCGCCCGTACACTTAAAAGTTCGGGAGCGCCCAGAGCGTCAGAAATCGTCAGTGTGCCGCGCGCTACCGCCAAGTCCTGTACCGCCTCGACCAGACTCGCCAGCGCTCCGGCACTGACCGGCATCAATCCCTCCGCGTGATATTCCTGCACGCTCGAAGGCGGCAGGCCGGGTTTGCGCAGCGCCGCAACGCAGCGCGTGGCGCGCCACACGCCGCCGATTTCATTCGCCGCCGTGCGCAAGACGCCTTCCGCATTTCCCTGGTGATAAAGCTTGCGCGTGATCTCGGCAACCTTCGCCAGACTGCTGACGTCGGCCGCCTCCACCACCGTCACCGGTTGCGCGGCCGGCTGGGCCGGAGCTGGCGCCGCAGACGGTGCACTCGCAGCCCCGGTTCCCCGCGCCGGCTGCACTTCAATTCCCGCCGAAATATAGAGTCGCTGTAAATCCTGGTTGCGCTGCTCCTCGCCGGGGAACAGTTCCTGAATGCGCTGGATGCGTTCGATCGCCTTCGAGCGCATGCCATACTGCACCAGAATTTCAGCCTGGAGCATCAGGTCCTGTAATGCCGCCGCGCCGAGCGTGGGCTCCGGCGCTTTGACTGCTGGCTGCTCCTCTTTCTTAACGGTCGTGAAGCGCGCCGCGATCACCCGGAAGCGCTGATCGTCGATCTTTCCCCGCAGCATCTCGACCCGCTTCTGATGCCCCGGTTCGTACGGGTCCACTTCCGCCGCCCGGTCAAGGCACTCGCCGGCTTTCATGTAATCGTGCTTCGCACAATAAAGGTCGAACAGCTTCAGGAGCGCCTGCGCATAGTCGGCTTCGCGGTTCGACGCGTTGAACAGTTCCGCCAGGAACTCCAGCATCTCGACCGTTGGCCGGTGCGTCGCCAGAATCTCCTGCATGGTAGCGATGAACGAACGACGTTCGCCACGCCTCCGCTGAAAAACCTCCAGCTTGCGCGCCAGCGTCACCGCTTCCGTATCGAGTTCGCAGTCGATCATCTTTCCAATCAAACTCAGAACCTGATGAATGCGCGCCGGGTTGCGCTCGAACATCTGCCATACCAGCGGCTCCGCTTCGGTGCAGCGCTCCGCCGCAAGCAGCGCTTGCGCATAAAGATCGCGCAGCTCCGGAGAAGTTGTTCCCGCGTTCACCAGCGGCTCAAAAATAAAGATTGCCGCGCCCGCGTCGCCTTGCGTCAAAAGGCTCTTCCCATACGCCATCGCAACGTTCTCATCCGCCGGGTTTTCCGCGTAGGCGCGCTCGTAGTAGCGAGCGGCGTTTTCGCCCGAAGTTTCCGCCAGGCCGGCCAGTTTCAGAAACGACTCGGCCGCCATCACATGCTCATCCAATTGCGCCGAAAGCTCCGCCAGCCGGAGATGATTCGCCGGCGTGGGCTCCAGACTTACAATTCGTCCCAACACCAGCAGCGTCTCTTCTTTCCGTCCGAGCTTCAGCAAGTCGTCCAGTGCGTTCTCGTACGTGCCTACTGCAATTTTTTTATTGGAGCGCTCGAGCAGTTGCCCAAAGTGCACCTTTTGCTCCCATGTAGGATTGGTATAGCGCGCCAGCTTCTTGTAGGTAAGGCTAGCCCGGGTGGAATCCGCCATCGCTACCTGACGGTCAAATAACTCTCCAAGCAACTGGACTGCCAGCGCCCCTTTATTCACCGAGAGGCACAAGTCAGCCGCCAGTTGCCGCACGTTGTCGTTATCGGGGTCGTCTTTCAGGACCAGCAGGTATTCGGCCAGCGCATCGGGGGTCTTTCCCTTCTGCAATAGCTTCTCCGCCCTGTCGATCCGGCGCACAATATCGGCACGATTGGGGTTTTCAGGCATGCGTAGACAGGGGAAGCCATCTCGATTCTAGGTTTCGCTCCAACCAGCAGCAACGCGCATTGATTTCTCCCGATTACGAAAGTAATTTCGGGCGTGAGCCCCATCACGCCGATAGATATAGCCGGAGGACTACGCTCTCCCTCAATTCATGGAAAGTGCATTTCATAAAGCAGCCCCGCCCTTCTTGTTCCTGAACAAATTCAGGACCTGGGGTCAGACCAGATTAGTCGCCGCGGTCTTTGCCGGCATGATGGTGGTTCAGACCGCTGGCTTCGTGCTGCTCGGAACCGGACGGTGGGGCAGTGGAGTTGCCCAGTCAATTGTCGCTCTCGGCAATCTGATTGCGATCGCTTGCGCCTGGATCGCATTTCGCCGGTCGCGGGGAATTGCGGCCATCTTCTGGTTCCTCTTCGGCGTAATCCTGGTCGTGTGGTTGCCTCCCAATGCCGCTCAAGCCGTCGGCACGCTCTTTGACATCAATACCTTGTCGGACTCGACGCGGGGTCTGCTTTATTGCCTCTATGGCGCCCCCATTCTGATGATCCTGTTTCTGCCCGACACCTATGAACACGCCCACATGAAGTCGGAGATCTTTCTGGATCTTTTCCAGATTGCCATCGTCGTTGGCTTGATTTATTCAGCATATTTTTTTCTTCCCGATCGCCAGATGCTGCCGGGTGACGCCGTGCTCCGCAATCTCACCCTCAGCGATGGTGAGAGCCTCTTCCTCCTCGTGGCGGTCATGATCCGGCTGCGATTCGTTCGGGTCCCAAGGGCCAGAAACCTGCTGCTTCGCTTCGCGCTTCTTCTGCTCGTCTGCGCCGTCGCCACCGTCGCCAGCGACTGGATCGACCGGCAACACTTTGTTGTCGCCGCCGCCTGGTTCAATCTTGCGTGGAGCTTAAATCAAGCCGCACCCGCTCTCATCGCCATATCCTGGATGCCGGAGACCCACCCGGTCGAACCGCCCGAACCCGCCAAGTTCATCAACTTCCTCGTCACCAATCTCGTTCTCGTCACCATGATGGTAACCCTCAGCCTGCTCATCGACCGGTGGGAAAAGGTGTTCGGGGGCTTGCTCACAGACGCGGCGATTGGAGCCTCACTCATTGCCATTTCGCTACGCCTCGCCTTGACTCAACACCACCAGCAAGAGGAGATCGTGCAGCGCAAGGCCGCGCAGGAGCAGGTCACGGCTTCGAATAAAAAAATCGGCCGTCTGCTCGAGAGTTCCCGCCGCCAGACCGCCGAAATCACCCAGATCAGCGAACTCGGAAGCCTGCTTCAGGCCTGCGCGACCCGCGAAGAGGTCTTTCGGCTCATCCCCGAGCGCATGCGCCGCCTTTTTCCGGACGCGTCCGGAGCCATTTCTCTTCTTACCGCCTCCAAAAACCGCGTCGAAACAGCCGCGTCCTGGGGAGTCACGGAGGTCGGCCAGATCTTCGCTCCGACCGAGTGCTGGGGGCTGCGCCGCGGCACGGTCCATGCCCATCCTCCGGGAAACTCGGGCGCGCGCTGCTCCCATTTCGTGGGGGATGGAGCGTCCATCTGTATTCCTCTCATTGCCAACGGCGAAGCCATGGGAGTGCTTGCCATTCAGGAGAACGAGTTCGCGGCTGCGGTCGCCCGCCCCGACTCTGAACTGGATCAGCCGGATCGATTCTCGCGCCGCCTCCACCTCGCCACCGCGATCTCCGAACATATCTCCCTTGCCATTGCGAACCTTGGCCTCCGTGAAACCTTGCGCGTGCAGGCGGTTCGCGATCCCCTCACCGGACTCTACAACCGGCGTTATATGCAGGAATTTCTCGAGCACGAACTGCACACGGCCCGGCGCAAGAATCGCCCAGTCTCGGTCCTGATGCTCGATCTCGATCACTTCAAACGGTATAACGACATGTTTGGCCATACCGCCGGCGACCACATGCTGGCCAGCATCGGCGATATACTTCTGCGCTCGGTCCGCGCCGACGACATCGCCTGCCGCTACGGGGGCGAGGAATTCACTCTCATTCTTCCGGAATGCTCTCTCCAGCAGGCGGCAACGCGGGCGGAGAGCATTCGCGAACGGATCGCCGAAAAAACTGCACAGCAGGTCAAACCGCCTGCTGCCGGGCTTACAGTCTCCATCGGAGTTGCCGCATTCGACGAGACCACCGATCGCGTCGACCTGCTCCTCAAGTTTGCCGACGACGCTCTTTACCAGGCCAAGCGGAATGGCCGCAATCGTGTCGTTCAGGCTCGTCCGTTTGCTGACCTCCCGCAACCGAGCCTCCCCGAACATCAGTCCACCGCTACGGCATCTGACTCGCCCTGCGTATCCAGTTCCGCCGCCGCTGCCTCCAATTCGAAATAACCCCGAAATGTGGCAGGCGCCTTACCGCCTGTAAAGGAAACCCACCGCGCTCCACCCCGCGCTTCTGTGATACGAATAGAACGCTCCAATGCCCGCGCCATCGAACGCCGAATCCGGGCTCCGCCACCAACTCACCGCCGGGCAGATGACCATGGTCGCCGTCGGTGGCTCCATCGGCACCGGCCTCCTGCTCGGCACAGCCTCCGCCATTTCGCTGGCCGGACCCGCCGTCATTCTCACCTTCGTCCTCGCCGCCTTCATCAGTTGGACGGTCACTCTCGCCCTTGGCGAACTCGCCAGCGCCCATCCTGCCGCCGGATCGTTCGGCGTCTACGCCGAGCTCTACCTCAACGACTGGGCCAGCTTCGTCTCGCGCGCGGGATACTGGTTTGCCATCGCCATCTCGATTGGCGCCGAACTGGTGGCGTCGGCCACCTATATGCGACTCTGGTTTCCCGGACCACCCGCCTGGGTTTGGGTTGCGTTTTTTTCCTTGCTGCTGCTCGCCACGAACTTCCTCAGCGTACACAGCTACGGACGCTTCGAATTCTGGTTCGCCATGATCAAGGTCGCCGTCATCGCCGCGTTCATCGTCGTCGGTGGCGCACTTCTCCTCACGGGACGCACCCCTCCCCAATACACGGCCCGTGGCGGATTCTTTCCATTGGGTACTGCCGCACCACTCCTTGCCATCACCTTTGCGATTTACACCTTCGCGGGCGTCGAATTTGTGGCCGTGACTTCCGGCGAATCCACCTCCGCGCGGGAAGTGGCGCGCGCTACGCGCATGACTTTCTTTTCTCTCGCCGCGCTGTATATGGGTGCCATCGTCGTGCTGGTTGGAGTCATGCCCTGGAACCATGCCGGCACAACCGAGAGCCCGTTCGTCACCGTCTTTCGCTCGATCAGCCTTCCGGGCGCGGCAGGTGTGATGAACTTCGTCGTTCTAACCGCCGCGCTCTCTGGAGCCAATGCCGCCCTCTATATCTCTTCCCGCATGTTGTTTTCGCTGGCTCGCACCGGATGGGCTCCCCGCCGCCTGGGACACCTGAACCAAAGCGGCGCTCCCACCTATGCCCTGATCACCTCTTCTTACGGGATCATCGCCGCCCTCATTCTTGAGCGGTACGCCCCGGCCCGTGCCTTCGAATACATCCTGCGCGCCGCCCTCTTCGGCGTGACACTCTCCTGGATCGTCTCCCTCGCTGCCCACATTCGATATCGCCAGCGCTCTCCCGACTCTCGGACCGACGCCATCGCCCGCTCTCCGCTCGGTGCCTGGGGCTCAATCGTCGGCTTGGTGTTAGTACTGGGTTCGGTGGCAAAGACCTGGTTCGACTCACCCGTTAACCTCATCAGCGGCCTGACCATGCTGGTCGGGCTGACCATCGCCTACTCTGTCATCCGGGTCTTACCCAGGCGATAGTCCGTGTTCCACCACCACCCCGGTCATGTCGCCGGCAAGTTATCTCTTGCGCACGCCGCCAAAGAGCGCATAATCGCGTTAGAGATTTTTCCGCGGAGGAGCCCCCGTGGAGCCTGCTACTCGAAGTTCGCCAAGTCGGCATCCGCACGGCCGACGTTCATCAGGCTGGTGTTCACCAGTTAGACCGCGCTATTGCTGCTATCAGTTGGTCTTTTGTTTGTTCTGCGCGATCTCTGCCTTTGGTCAGCAAATTTCCGATGTGCCGCAAGTTCCGAAGAACTTCACCCTCGATCTGGAAACCGCAGCCCGCCTGCGCCCTCAACTCATGGCGCAGAGCGTCGCTCCCACCGGAAATTACGCTCTAGGCCGCATTGTCTTTGACCGCTTGCTCGAACAGCTTCCATCGTCCGCCACCATAAAATTCAAGTGGGAGCTGCGCATCGTTCCGGACGATGAGTTCAATGCTTACTCGTCGCCGGATGGCGCAATCTACGTCGAGACGGGACTGGCGCGGCTTGCCGGCCCGAGCGCCGGGCTTTGGGCGGCGATCCTCTCGCACGAAATCGCGCACGTGATACGCCGCGACTGGGCGCGCCGCTACCTCTTTCAAAAATCGCTCACGAGCGGAGCCGTGATGGTGCTCGGCGATCCCGGTATGCCCTCCACTTCCGACTCGCATTGGTCCGACGCCCAGAGCGCGTCGGAAAAGTTCGCCCGTCTCTGTCGCCAACTGGAGATCGAAGCCGACCGCGACGGCCTTACGCTCATGGCCAAGGCCGGATATCACCCCGACTTCGTACCGGCGTTGCATCATCTTCTGCACGCTCAACCCTCAACCAGCGATCCCCCCGCCTCGCTCTCCGCCATGCACCCCTGCTGGGAGGAGCGCGACCGTGAACTGAGCCGCTCGTATGTCGAGGCCGACATCGCGTTTGAGCATCGCTGGCTCGATTGGTACGCTTCGCCCGGCGGCAATCCCCCTACACTCGTGTTCACCGAGACCCCGAGAATTCGCAAGACGGGTTTGAACGAAAAGACGGGCGCGAAGGAATGGGAACTTCAGGTCCCAATGCGCTGCGAGAATCTGGTGGGCGCCATCGAAGTCGTGTTGCGCTCCGCGACCGAAGCCAGGAACAACAGCTTGCCAGCCGGGACTTCCAGCGGCCGAGCAGATGACGCACACCTTTCCCCTCAGGACGAGCGCCAGGTTACCGGCTGCACCTCGCCGCTCGACCACCGTCACCTTCACGCTCAACGATTCCGTCGATCGTCAGCACAACCCCGGCTGGACCGAGATCTACATCTTCGACGCCTCGGGCGCGGTTCTGGCCCGCGCCGACCTTCCGAAACTGCCGCGCTAAAATCTCCGCCGGTCGGCCCGCTGCCTCACTTCATCGTCGACGGCAATTCGAACGTCCCATCCACGACCTGAAGAAACGTCCTCTCCTCGCGCAGGATCAGCCGCTTGTTTTGCGCAGTCGTAAAATTCTCGACAGCCTCCTTGTCGCTCCGCAATCGCGCCCGGTACGCCTCATACGATGCGAGACTGTCAAATGCAATCAGCCCCCACGCAACATCATTGGTTCCCTCGTATGGAAGAAAATATCCGACCAGGTGGCCGCCACATCGCGGAATGATGCGCCCCCAATTCTCCGCATACTTCCTGAATTCATCTTTCTGGAACGGATCGATCTGGTAGCGGATAAAACAAGTGATGGTCATAGCCTTCCTCCGGTCGTCTGCCAAGTCATTTTCCGCGCGACTGCGCAACCCAGCCCCGGCCACCCTGGACTCGGCAAAGATCGCCCCCATAAGTGCCAGCAGGCTGCGGCGGTCAAGCGGCATGATTGCGCTCCCGCGTCAAACTCATAAATCGAGTATCGTGCTTGCCGCACATGCACACTTCGTTTACGATCAAACTATGAATGTAAGCGTGAAAGCGCGCCCGGACACCAGCCTTGCGCTCTCCCGGATCGCGTCTGCCATCGGCGAGCCGGCTCGCGCTCGCATGCTGGGTTCCTTGCTCGACGGCCACGCCCGCACCAGCACCGAACTGGCCGTGGTCGCCGAGGTCAGCCCCTCCACCGCCAGCGTTCATCTGAATCGCCTGAAGGAAGAAAATCTGATCAAGGTTCTGGCGCAGGGCAAGCATCGTTACTACAGCTTGCAAGGCGCGGAGGTCGCCGCCGCGCTCGAAGCTCTCAGCGTGCTCGCCGGAAATCCCCGCGCCCGTTTCGTGCCCAATACGCCCAGCCATCTGCGCGCCGCGCGCACCTGCTACGACCACATCGCCGGCACGCTCGGCGTTGCCCTTCACGACCGGATAAAAATTTCAGGCTGGCTCTCAAATCCGCCAGCCGGGTCCGGCGATGCTTACGATCTTTCCGAAAAGGGTGCGAAGTCATTCGAAGCGCTTGGCATCGATGTTGCCACCGCCCGCGCCCAGCGCCGCCGCTTCGCTTTCGCGTGCCTCGACTGGAGCGAGCGCCGCGCCCACCTCGGCGGAGCCATCGGCGCCGCGCTCCTGGGCATGGCGTTGAAAAGAAAATGGCTGACCCAGCACCTCGATAGCCGAGCCCTCCAGATCACCAGCCACGGGAGGCGAGAATTGCAAGCTCGCTTCGGCATCAAACTCGGTGAGCCCTGAGCTGGCGGCTCATAGCTGACCGCTCATAGCTCGAATTACAATGAACTAATGTCCGACTCGCTTCTGCACTACCGCCCTGAGTTCCCCATCCTCGAGCGCACCAACTACATGATCTCGAACTCGCTCGGAGCCATGCCGCGCAACGTCTTCGCGGCCCTGCACGGCTACGCCGATATCTGGGCAACGCGCGGCGTTCGCGCCTGGGAAGAGCGCTGGTGGATGCTGGCGCTTGAAGTCGGCAACGAACTCGGCGCGCTTATGAATGCGCCCGCAAATTCCGTCTCCGTCCATCAGAACGTCACCACCTGCCAGGCCGTCGTCGCCTCATGTTTCGATTTTTCCGGCAAGCGCAACAAAATCGTCTACGACGATCTGAATTTTCCTTCCGTCATGTATTTCTGGGAGGCGCAGCGTCCGCTGGGCGCTCGCGTTCACATGGTGAAGACCGACGATGGCATCCACGTTCCCACCGATCGCCTGCTCGACGCCATCGACGAAGAAACTCTCCTCGTGCCCATCTCGCACGTGATCTTCCGCAGCTCCTATCATCCAGGACGCGCGAGCCATCATCGAAAAAGCGCATAAGGTCGGCGCGCACGTCGTTCTCGATACCTTCCAGTCACTCGGCAGCGTCCCGGTTGACGTCCAGGCTCTCAATGTCGATTTCTGTTGCGGAGGCGTCCTCAAGTGGCTCTGCGGCGGACCCGGCGTGGCCTATCTCTACGTCCGCCCCGATCTCGGCAAGACGCTCCAACCAAAACTTACCGGCTGGTTCGCGCATGAAAACTCTTTCGAATTTGCCACCGGCCCGATTCGCTACTGCCGAACCGCCGCTTCGCTTCATGAATGGAACCACCCACATCCCCGCGCTCGAAGCTTGCCGTCCCGGCCTCCAGATCATCACCGAAGTCGGCGTCGACAAAATCCGCGAAAAATCGAAACGCCAGACGGCGCGCCTGATCGAACTTGCCGACCATCACGGCTGGCGCGTCAACACGCCGCGCGATCCCGAACGGCGCGGCGGCACGGTCTCCATCGACATGCCGGATTCACAAGCTGTCAGCCGCCAACTGCTCGCCCGCGAAATTCTCGTCGACTGGCGACCGAAAGCCGGAGTCCGCTTCGCGCCGCACTTTTACAACACCGACGAAGAGGTCGACGCCGCCATCGCCGCAGTGGCCGCCATCCTGAAAGAAAAGAAAGACCAGCGCGTCCCGGCGTAGCGACTCCACAAAATCAGTTACTTCCGTAAGCCGATATCGAGCCTTTTTCCCGCCAGCGGGGAAGTCCGATTCTTATGCTAGTAGTTGAGGCGCTTCCGGTTTTCGGGTCTTCAGGACCGGAGCCCCGGGGAATCGTGTATCCCAGTCTTCTCCATTTCATCGCGGTGAATCATCTCGCGCTCGGAGCGTACGGCGCTGCCGTGCTCGGCCTGTGCCTGTTCCTGCGAGGCCTGCAACTCTTTGCGCGCAACCGTTCTAGCGGACGCGCTCCCAACGTCAGCGTGAGCGCTGCGATTCCAGGTCCCGCAACCGTCTCCGGCGCGGCATCCGGCTCGCGTACGCTCACCGCTCCCATCACCGGCAAGCCATGCTTCGTCTACCGAACGTCCATCTTCCAGAGGAATCCGACGGTGAGGAATGGAAGAATGTGGCCGAAGAGACTGGCCATCTCACCTTCTTCATCGAAGATCCGACCGGAAAACTTGCAGTCGAGCCGTGCGACGCCGAACTTGATCTGCGCCGTTGTTTCCGCGAAGAATATGCCGCGGCGGCCGCTTCGCAGACACAGCATCCAATAAGGCCCCCGTTCCCGAGCATATCGCCAGCTTTCTCGCCCGTAATGGCGTCGCGCACGACCGCCCTACGCGCGTCGAGGAATCCTGCCTTCAACCCGCCGCACCGGTCTTCGCCACCGGCACGCTGGTCGAAAATCCCGATCCGTCGAAGGTCGAAAGCAGCGCCTCGCCGGTCCTCGAAGGGACGAATGGCGTCGTACCGCGCCGCCAATCAACGCCTGAGGCAAATCCAAGTCTTCCCGCGCTCGTCCCGGCTCCCGAGGTCATCCGCCTCGCCAGCGGAGTGGCTCCTTCAACTACTCTTCACATGACCCAGCAGGCAAAGATTGCCGCCGCACTCAGCCGGGCCGGCCTCGCAAAAACCGATCTCTGGATGCCCGCGGAACCCTCCATGTCTAATCTTGCATCGGTCGTGGTCACGGAAAAAGCGCCAGTCCGACCCGGGGTTCGCAACAGAAGCACCCGCCACGCCTATCGATTCGCCAGTGAGCGATCCTCCGATAGACGATTCGGCTCCCGCTTCCCCTCCGTCATCCCGTTGCACCCTGACGAAAGGCGCAGAGGGTTCTCCGTTCGTCATCTCAGACCGCGAGCCTGTGCTCCCAATGGCGCTCGGCTGGCGCTCTGTCGCGCTCGTGATGGCGGGCACAAGCCTCACCGCGTTTGGGATCGGCCTCATCCTCCTCAGCCACCTGCACTGGGCCCTGTAGTGCCGCGGCGTCCTGCCCGCTCTCGCTATGATTCCTTCCTGCGCCTCCTCCCTCCTCTGATTTACAATGCTTCCAGATGGCCGCGCTGAACGATCCCGTCCGTATCGGAATCCTCGGCGATTTCAACCCCGAATTCCCCTCCCATCACGCCACCAACGACTCGCTCCAGCACGCCGCCCGCAAGCTCGGCATTGAAGTTGAATCCACCTGGCTTCCCACGCCTTCGCTTCTCGATCCCGGCGCGCCCGCTGTTCTCGATTCCTGCGACGGCCTCTGGGCCTCTCCCGGCAGTCCTTACAAGAGCTTCGACGGCATGCTTAAGGGAATTGAGTTCGCGCGCGTTCACAACCGGCCATTCCTCGGAACCTGCGGCGGCTTTCAGTACGCGCTTATCGAGTGCGCCCGCAACGTCATCGGCATCGCCGACGCAAACACCGCCGAGGAGGACCCGAACGGCAAGAACATCATTATTTATCCGGTAGCCTGTGCCCTTCCCAATCGCGCCAAAGGAGCGCCCAAACTCTCCGGCATTGGGCCGGAGATTCGTCTCGCCCCCGGCTCCTATCTCGCCGCCGCTTACGGTGACAAGGAAGTCATCGAGGAAGAGTTTTTCTGCAATTTTGAAGTGAATCCCGAATTCGAATGGACCGCCATGGAAGCGGGGTTCCCGATTGTCGCCCGTGGACCCAATGGAGAATGCCGCGCCATCGAATCGCCCGCCCACGAGTTTTTCATCGCCACGCTGTTCCAGCCGCAACTCAGCTCACGCCCCGAAAAACCACATCCGCTCGTGCTCGCCTTCGTTCAGGCCGTCGCCGACTATCGCCGGAAGCGCCTCGACGATTCCATCCTCGCCTGACTTGTGTGTCTTTGCATCTGTGATGAAGAACTCCGATGACTTTCGTTACCATCTCCATGCGTTACCGAGCCCTCGACCTCCGCTCCGTCTGAGAAACTTAAGGAAGCCTGCGGGCCGCCCAGACCCGTTTCGGCGATCACCTACGTTTCCTACATAAAGGAGCACTCGTGAGCTCTAAGCCGATGCCGGCCATGGAAATTACGCCAGTCAAATCCGGGTCGACCGCGCCCGATACCGCCGATCCGACGCGTAGCCAACGCTGGTTCTTCGGCTTCTTCCTGGTCTCCGGATTCTGTAGCATCCTCTACGAACTCATCTGGCTTCGCCTCGCCATGGCGCAATTCGGCGTCACCACGCCCATGGTGTCCATCGTGCTCTCGAGTTTCATGGGAGGATTGGGCGTAGGCTCTCTCGTCGCGGGCCGCATGCTGCGGAAGTATGCCCATCGTCTGACGATTCCGCCGCTGCAACTTTACGCCGCCGCTGAGATTTTGATTGGCTGCTCCGCCGTCGTTGTGCCGCTCGAATTGCTCGCCGGACGTTACGTACTCGAGCACCTCGGGCAGACTCTGTCGCTTTCTTCCGCTGGATACTACATCGGAGCCGGCGTCTGGCTCGCCCTCACACTGATGCCGTGGTGTGCCTGCATGGGCGCGACCATTCCGCTCGGCATGTTCGCCATTCGCAGCGGCAAGCAGATGGAATCCCGCCGCTCGTTCAGCTTCCTGTACCTTGCCAACGTTCTCGGAGCCGTCGCCGGTTCGCTGATTCCCCTTTTGCTGATCGAAGAAGTTCGGCTTCAACTCGACCCTGCAAATCGGCATGGTGCTCAACCTTGCCATCTGCGGCGGCGCCCTCCGCCTCTCCGCGAAACAAGCGCCCGCACCCGCAAATGACGATACCAACGAAAACTATCTCGACAACGAGCAGCGCCGCCGGACTTCATCGACACCATGGCGTCAGATGCTCGGCAACGGCACCCTCTGGCTCCTGTTCGCCACCGGTCTCACCAGCATGGGACTCGAGGTCGTCTGGACCCGCCTTTACACAATTTTCGTCGGCACCTTCGTCTATTCTTTCGCGACCATCCTCGGCGTCTATCTCGCCGCCACGTTTATCGGATCCACCATCTACCGCATCTGGAGCCGCCGCCACTCCGCCGAAACACCGCTCATCTGGCTTTTCGTCTGGCTCGCTGCCCTGACGCCTCTTCTGACTGCCGACCTGCGCGCCGGCATTCCCGGATGGCTGCGCGTTCCGCTCGGCATCGCGGCCTTCAGCGGCTTGCTCGGATTTTTGACGCCGCTCCTCGTCGACCGCTTCTCCGAAGGTGATCCCGACCGCGCGGGCTTCGGCTATGCCGTCAATGTCGCTGGATGCATTCTCGGTCCGCTGGTCGCAGGCTTTCTCCTGCTGCCTTATCTTGATGAGCGCTATGCTCTGACCGCGCTGGCGCTGCCGTGGCTAGTGGTCGGAGCAGGATTTGCCTTCAGGCAGATGCAAGGCTCGGCAAAGCATCTCATTGCCGCGCGCGCGCTCGTTGCGGCTGCCATCTTGTTTGCCTCTTTTCTACTTGTCGCGAGAACCAAGAGTTACGTCCAACAAGTTGCCGGTACCGGCGCCGTAGTTCGCCGCGACAGCACCGCGACCGTAATCGCCAGCGGGCAAGGAATGGACAAGAACCTTTTCGTCAATGGCATCGGCATGACTATCCTGACGCCGATCACCAAGATGATGTCCGCCATGCCGCTCACCTTCCTCGACCATCCTCCGCAGAACGCGCTCGTCATCTGCTTCGGCATGGGCACCACGCATCGTTCCATGCTGTCCTGGGGAATCGATTCCACCGTCGTCGACCTCGTGCCCAGCGTTCCCAAACTTTTCTGGTATTACCACGCCGATGCGCCGCAACTCCTGAAGTCGCCGCACTCGCACGTCGTCGTCGACGACGGCCGCCGCTTCCTCGAGCGCACCACCGACCAATATGACGTGATCGTCATCGACCCGCCTCCGCCCATCGGCGCCGCCGGTTCCAGCCTTCTCTATTCGCGTGAATTTTATTCCGCCGCCAAAAAGCGCCTGCGCCCCGATGGCATCCTCCAGCAGTGGTTCCCCGGCGGAGACCTTACCGATGCGGCCGCCATTGCGCGCGCCTTGCACGATTCGTTCCCCTATGTTCGCGCCTTCAAATCCGTCTCCGGATGGGGGATTCACTATCTGGCCAGCCGCCAGCCGATTCCCAATCGTTCCGCCGCCGACCTCGCTAAACGCATGCCGCCGGCAGCCGCCGCCGACTTAGTCGAGTGGGGACCGTTCCCAACTCCCGAGCAACAATTCGCCGCCGTCCTGCAAAACGAGATGCCGGTCGAATTCATCATGTCATTGGATAAGAACGCGCCCGCCATGCAGGATGACCGCCCAGTCAACGAGTACTATGTGCTGCGCGAGATCCGCGCCTCGCTGCACTAAGAGGGATTTTTAATGAAGTTGGACTACGCCGTGGCGACAGCCGTCCCTCGGCTGGTCGCAAGCTTTTTGTAAGGAGCGAATAGGCATCGGCAAGTGCGCAATAGGTTGCACGCAAGCGCCCTACAGCGTGAACCCCGACCCGAGCAAGCTGTACAGCAAAATCACCAGCACAACCAGCGTGAAGGCCACATACAACCGGTCGCGCTCAATCGAGAATCCCACAATCGAAAACGCCACGCGCGCAATCGGCGTCGCAATCAGAAGCAGCAATCCCAGTCTGAATCCATCCCCGTCCATGTCCGCCGCGCACACTCTGAATCACTCCGGGAATAGTCCGGAAGTCCGATGGCTCGCCCTGAAAAATCTTGTAATTGGCCGTCTCGTGCCAGTGCCGGTACAAATAGATGCATGCACCCCACAACACGACGGCCGCCGACAAAAGAACTCCCGAGCGCAGCAGGTTGCCGAGAATCACCTCCATGCGCTTGTCTCGCCATGGCTGCGGCTTGAACTCGGTGAACTCGTGCAATCCGCTCGGCATCAGAGTCCACCCCACAATCCCTTGTAGAGCATCTGCAATCCCAGCACGAGAATCACGATGCTGAACACCAGCCGCAGCGATGCCGTCTCCGCCTTCACCAGAATCCGCGTGCCCAAGAGCGACCCCGCCAGCACGCCCAGCATCACCGGCATTGCCAGCCCCGGATCGACATACCCGCGGCTCAAATAAACGCCCGCGCTGGCCGCCGCCGTCACCCCGATCATGAAGTTGCTGGTCGTCGTCGAAACTTTGAACGGAATCCGCATTGCCTGATCCATCGCCAGCACCTTCACCGCTCCCGACCCAATCCCCAGAAGTCCCGAAAGCGTGCCCGCCCCAAACATCAGGCTGAACCCGGTTGGCACATTCTGCACGTTATATTTGCGCTGCCCTTCCAGATCGTGGAAGCTGCCGTTCAACCGCAGCTTTGTCGCCAGCGGATCGGGCGGCATATTGCGCTGCGCCTCTGTACGCGGCTTACGCGACAGATACGCCGAGTAGAGCAGCATCACGCCAAAAATGGTGGCAATCGCCCGCACCGGAATCCACGTCGCCAGAAACGCTCCCAATAGCGCCCCCGACGTAGTCGCGATCTCCAGAAACATTCCAATCCGAATATTCGAGATGCCCTCCTTCACATAAGCCGCCGCCGCGCCCGACGAAGTCGCAATTACCGACACCAGCGACGCCCCGATCGCATAGCGAATATCGACATGAAAGAAGATGGTCAGCAGCGGCACCAGCACCACGCCGCCGCCCAGGCCAGTGAGCGATCCAAGCAGTCCCGCGGCGAATGAAACCGTCGCCACCACCAGAGTGAAGAACAGGATGGTCATCCGATTTTGTAGAGTAACATTTCCGCTGGGTGAGGTTGGGCAACCATATCTTACGGAATTGTGATTTACCGGAATTGTGATTTACCGACCGACTCCTTTTGATTGTCTTCCGAGAGCAGCATGACGGCCTTTCGAGAGCGGCCCAAACAACGGTGTCATCCTGAGCGGCAAAGCGAAGGATCTCATTCTCCTCTGCTGACTCCAGGGTCTTCCATCCTCCGCCAGCCCGCGAACGACCTTGCGTCCTCTGCGCCCGCCCGGCATCTAATCTTCAGTGCTAGGATAGAAGGTTCGCCCCGACGGGCCACCGCGCCATCCGGGCAACTTTACTTTTCATAAACTCTGGAGGATGAATGGCCAGCAACGCCATCGTCGAAGTAACTGACGCGAATTTTGATTCCGATGTACTGAAGTCGGATAAACCGGTACTGGTGGATTTCTGGGCCGCCTGGTGTGGCCCCTGCCGCGCTATCGCTCCCATCGTCGAAGAGCTGGCCGGCGAATATCAGGGCAAGGTCACCATCGGCAAAATGGATGTCGACCGCAACGGCGCCACCCCCATGCGCTATAAAGTCACCGGCATTCCAACCCTGCTGGTTTTCAAGGGCGGACAGGTCGTCGAGCAACTGGTAGGCTACCGCTCGAAAGACGACATTCAGAAGGCCCTCGACCGACATCTGGCGTAACGCCAGTTTTTCCGCTTAGAAAAACGCTCACCGCGATCACCAAACCGGGTATCGCCGGTGAGCCGTTAGCGGTCTCACGGCCGGTCACCGGTCACCGGTCACCGCCTGGGCCTAGTACTTCCGCAGCACGCCAATCACTCTTCCCTGCACCTCAACCGCGGCCGCCGGAAAAATCATCGGCTTCATCGTCGCATTCGAAGGCTGCAAACGAATCTTCTCGCCCTCGCGGAAAAATCTCTTCAAGGTAGCGTCCGCTCCATCGACCAGCGCCACCACAATATCTCCGTTATGCGCGGTCTTAGTCTTCTCCACCAGCACATAGTCGCCATCAAGAATCGCCTCGTCCTGCATCGACTCGCCGCGCACTTCGAGCACGAACACTTCCTTCGAGCGCACAAAGTCCGCCAGCGAAATCGTCTCCGGCGTCTCAATCGCCTCAATCGGACGCCCCGCCGCAATCCGCCCCAGCAGCGGCAGCACCACCCCGGTATTGACGGCCATCGACGCCTTCAGCTTCCCCCGCGGAGCCACCAGATCGATCGACCGGCTGCGATTGTAGTCGCGCGTCAGCAGTCCCTTTTTCTCGAGGTTGGTGATGTGCTTGTGAACGGTCGCGAGCGAATTGAGCCCCATCGCCTCCTTAATCTCTTCAAACGAAGGGGAGTATCCCTTCTCCGAAACAAAGCGTGAGAGGAAGTCATACACCTCATGCTGTCGCCGAGTGATCGCCATGCGCGCAGCATAGGCGAAGAAGAGGCGAATGTCAAGCTGCAACCTGATACGTCCTGCGCTACCGTATAACAAACATCCCCTAAACCAAGCTAAGGAGCTACGCTTGACAGGCACCTCTGCGCCCACTATCCTATGCATAGTATTCCGAGGTATATGGTGAACTTCAAAGGCACGCTCCCCACTCTGATTCTGCAAGCACTGGCGGAAGAGCCGACTCACGGCTACCGCATTGCCCAGCAGATCAAGGAACGCTCCCGGGGCGTACTCGATTTCAAGGAAGGCACTCTTTACCCGGCGCTGCACAAGCTCGAAAACGAGGGCCAAGTCGAGTCTTATGAGGCCGTGGAGAATGGCCGTTCCCGCCGCTATTACCGCATTACTAAAATGGGCCGAAAGACTCTGGCAAAAGATCGCGCCGAGTGGCGCCAGCTTTCCCGCGCTGTAACCGTCATCTTAGGCGAGGCATAGTACAGGAGGCATATGATGACCCAGCTCGACACGTGGTTGAACCGGGCAACACGGCGTCTATCGGCGGAATCGGCCGCGCAGGTGCGCGCCGAGATTGCGGAACATTACGAAGCGGCTCTCCAGGCCGCGATGGCGAGCGGCGCGTCCTTCGAAGAAGCCAGCCGTTCCTCGCTTGCTGCTCTCGGCAATGCCGGGACCGCCAACTGCCAGTACCGGCGCGTCCTGCTGACCTCCGCCGAAGCCAGCCTGCTGCGCCAGGGCGAGCGTGAGGCGAAGAGCATCTGTTCGCGGCCGTGGATCAAAGTTCTGTTGTTTGGCGCGCCAGCATTGGCGCTTTGGACGTCGGCAGCGCTCTTCCTTCGCGGCTCCTACGAATTCGCGCGTACCCTCCTCGCTTGCGGCGTCACCATGCTCATCATTTTCGGAGTCCCCTTTCTCCCTATTTACACTGCCTCGCGCGCTCGCATTTTTCGCTGGGTGAAGTGGGCGACGCTGGCCGTCACCTTCACGATCGTCTTCGGCAAGCACGCCCTCGACTGGTCCTGGCTCCTCGCCTGTTCCGTCTGGCCTTTTTCTGGATCGAATGGACGCGCACCTCCATCCGTCGCAAACTTCCGGTCGCTCGCTGGCCCAGACACTTGTATTGGTAGACGCAGTCCACGTCCGACACACGAACGCCGCCGTCTTCAAGACGAGGATTTCTGTTTCCTCTTCCGAAATCTCTTGACTTGGAAATTCAACCGCCCTCAAATCTAGATAAGGGTCAAGTTGCCAGGCCTCATTTGGAAAACACGCCGCCCAGGCTGCGCGTCGCCGGATCTTTGAAAATTTGAAATCGGAAAAAAGGAGAACAACAAGTAAAGTTTCCCCCTAAGCTACATGTATTCAATATTTTACCTCTAAGTCTTTATTCCGGAATACTTTGCAAGGAGTTTTTCGCTAAAACGTTGATTTTAATAGACCGCTAAAAAAGGGGGGGAGGGGGGTACCCCCTGTCATTCGCCCAAAAACCTCTTCCCAAACTTCTCCCTTGCTTTCTACAAAACACCCGAGTATGTTTTGTCGCCAACGCGCGAAGCGACCGTGCAGGTTCGCGTTCTCCTTTGAAATTGTTCGCGCCGCCGACGCGACGCGGGCGCGAATCTCTTCCCGCCCCCGACTCACGCGAAAAACAAACTCGCAGAACATGGGAGAAGGTTTATGGCGGAGGAGAAAACGGCGCCCACCGCGAATCCGGTAGTCAGCTTCCACGCCATTCTCATCCCGTTCGTTGCCCTTCTGCTCTTGCCCCTCTGTGTGGGACAGAATGCCGGCGCCAGAAGAGACTTTGTCAAGAGACTCGGACAATCGACCATCGTCACAAAGAAGGGCTCCGAATTGGTTCCCGTCTACAAAATCTCGGCCGATGGGCCGGATTCAAGTTTCTTCGTTTACCACGCGTCGCTGATGAACCCATCAATCTGCCGCGGAATGCTGACCGAGGGGTTTGTCTCCAAGTTCCGCGCGCTCGGATTTGCAAAGCTGGTCTGCACCGATGACGCCGACGAGACATTTACGTTCGATCCAGTGGTGCAGAATGTCTCGCCGGCAGTAGCCAGGAAAGACTACGCAGAAATGGTGCGCCGGTCGGTCATCAAGCAGTTGGGAACGCGATACACCCGCGGGCTACAACCTTTCCGCCGAGGGACCCGATGCCACTTACTACGTGCATCACCAGTCCGGAGTGAACCTGGCCGACTGCAACGGTCTGCTCGAAGACCGATTCATCTCCGGCTTGCGGGGACACGGGTTTGTCAGGCTGGTTTGCACGGACGACCGCAGCTTGACGTTTGTGTTCGACCTCAGTCCGAAGTCGGTGGGTGCGGCTTTCGCCCTGCTGGAACGGCCGGAGTAGATTACAAAATTTCTTATTCCACGCCGTCGGTGTCGGAGAGAATCGTATCGATGTCCGCGCCCAGATCCTTGCCGTCAGAACCTGCGTTTTTATACGGACTCGATGACAGCAAGTGATAGTCTCCGCCATTTCCACCGTTGTAATTCACGAATTGAACGGCCTCCGGACTCGCCGGGAACATATTTTTGGCGGGCCACGTCGAAGGCGGATACTGCTCCGGATCGGAGATGATCCCGTTCGTGGAGAAGGCGTATGAAGCGAAGCAGTTATCGAGGTTCTGCTTCGGATAAACTGAATTCGCACAGGGGTTACCTCCACCGTCATTCCATATCGGATATCGTCCGGCCAAAAGTAAATTGTTGGTGAAGCCAACATTCGGAATCTTAGGCAAGTTCGTCGGATTCGCAATGAAGAGCAGCGAACTGCCCGGATCTCCGAACGCGGTCACGTGCTCGATGAGGATCGAATTAAGCCCATTCTTCGGCCAGGTATTCAGAATCTGAAAGAGACTGCCTCCTCCGTCATATTTGGCAGCCTCGATGTCATCCATCGTGATGTCGTGGATGCTATAGCGCGCCGCGGCCTTGGCCTGATACTTACCCTTAGGCTCGCCCGTCAATCCAGCTGCAATCGCGATGCCTCGGCCGCTGTGACTGGTGCGTGAATAACGAATGGTGACATCCGTTACCTGGCAATCAGGACAGACGCCAGCGTGCTTGGCTTTGCTGTACTGGCTCTTCGGAGTCAGCAGAATCACCGCGCCCTTCTGCGTGAATCCACCCCACGAGTTCTCCATGACATTGCCCTCGAAGAGCACGCGCTGCGCGTTCTTGAGTTCGCTGAGATTCAGCACAGCGAATGGATTACCGTTCTTGCCTCCTACATATCCTGGTTGGCCTTTCATCCAGATCATCGGCTTATACATGTGATTGCGCCGTATCTCAATATCGGCCGGCGTTGTGGTTGCGTGGCCACCGCCAAACAGGATGTTTTCGCCCGAGGCTTCAAGATAGTTATTCACGATCTTGTAGGGACCACCGGCTTGTTCGCTATTGCCGCCACCAACGGCGTGAGCATCGGTACATCCCCCGCTTTGGTAAGTGCAGTGGAAGTCGCTGAGATAGGAATCAATCACGGCGGCGAATGTCATGCCATCGACACTGATGGCCGACGCGGTGTCATCCTGCTTCGAGCCATGCACCCAGGAACGGTCAACGATGATGTTGTTGGCCTGGTAATCCTTTTCGACGCCAATGAGCGGCCCGATGAATCCCGTGCCCGCATTCCGTGTGATCTCAAGGCCGATCAGCCGATAGTGGCTCGCACCATTTTGCAACTGGAATGCCGGCGAAGTCTTGGGGCTGGAGATTTGTGGAATGACGCGCTGCGGTTTCGAGCAGGAATAATCAGGCCTTCCGGGCAGCGAAGCGACGCCCGCATAACACGGCGTCAGCCGCGTGCCCTCGGGCGGAAGGCTGGAATCAGGCGCGGCAGTGCGAATCGTGATCCAGTGGTTGGCGTCACACTGATTGGCATTCAGGTGGAAGATTCCGACCAGCGTCGTGCTCGGGTCGATGCTGATGGTATCGCCGCACTGCGCGGAATTCAGCGCGCTCTGAAGATCTCCACCCGCCCTCACACTGATTATCTTCCCCGGCGACGGCGTCGCCGACTCGGCAGTGTAGATGCACGACTGCGGTAATGTGGCTGGGCCGTCGTGATCACCGAAGATCGGGTGATTCCCCGCCTGGCAGTATTTGTTATCAGGACCGGAACTCGCCCACGCGGACTGTGGCGGAACGATGCAAGAAGCAAACACGAGAACGGCTAGAAGACTTATCGCGGAACGCATGGACACACCTACCCCTTTCGTTTCGACAGCGTTTTGCTTACCGCAAGAGTGTCGAGCAATGGAAGCTCGGCATGAGCCGGCAGCGCGTGGGGACGACCGCTGCGGAATAGCTCAAGGAACAGGAGAGACTATAGAGACTCGATGGAAGCCGCGCAAAATTAGTAGTGCAGAAATTGAATACGCATCGCGCCAGTGGGCCAGAAGTTGTTTGGGCTCACCAGAGGCGTTGGCAATCGTCTAAAGTTGGTCTATGTGGAACCGGCGCTCGACTCTATTCGAAGATGTGGTGGCGCAGATTTTCGCGCTTTGCGTACCTTTCCTGGTGGCGTTTTTGATCGCCGCACACGCGGCGGCGCAAGCGCCTTCGCCAAAACTGATTGGCGAGGACGTTCACACGCCACGGTTGCCCGAAAAAGACGCCATCCGCATCCGTGAGTTCTATCGGCTTCGTCCGGAGATCGCCGATAACGTCTGGCCGGATTGGTCTGAAACGCGGGCTCCGCTTTTGTTGGTGACAGCTGATGGCGAATTTCTAACCCACTATCCCGATGCTCCCGACGATTTCGAGCGAATCGGCGACAACCTTTATGCACGTCACCGGAAATTCTCCGTCAACCTGCTGGCCACGTTTCCCGCGTTCGGACCACAAGCCGTCATCGTGATCGGCGAACCGGAGAATACCGAAGCCAAAACGAGCACACCATGGCTGATCACGCTGATGCACGAGCATTTTCATCAACTGCAGGACAGCCAGCCGGGAATGATGAAGAAGATTGTCGACCTGGGGCTTGCGCACGGCGACGAAACCGGGATGTGGATGCTCAACTATCCGTTCCCTTACGAAAAGCCCGAAGTCGTGCGCTCGTTTGCCGATCTCCGCACGCTGCTTCTCGCAGCCATCAAGGAAAAACGCGAGGTGAGATTTCGCAAGCTGGTATTGCAATACGGGATCGAGCGAAAGAAGTTTTTCGCGCTGCTCGGGCCGGAAGAGCGCAAGTATTTGAGTTTCCAGCTTTGGAAGGAAGGAATCGCGCGTTACGTGCAGGTGAAGTCAGCCGAGGCGGCTGCGCACTACCAGCCTACGCCGGAATTTGCGGCCCTACCGGATTATGAGCCCTTCGCCCACTACGCGGGCAGATTCCGCGACGACACGCTCCGGGAGTTGAGTCAGGCCGATCTAGCGAAATGGAAGCGAACGGCGGTGTATTCGTTCGGGGCTTGCGAGGGATTCCTTCTGGATCGCGTCAATCCGAAATGGCGGGACGCTTACTTTAAGAACCTATTCACGCTCGATCCGTACTTTGAGAATTGAGACCGTGTTTTCGTCTTGACCCGAGTACGCCTCCAGCGTACATTCCCCTGCGGAGTTCACTTCGTCGGCGCCTCGCCGAAATCCCAAGGAGATGGCCCATGGCTTTTCTCGCTGTACTCTGGCTCCCCATTGTTCTGTCCGCGGTCATCGTGTTCGTTGCCAGTTCGATTTTGCACATGGTGCTGAAGTATCACCAGAGCGATTGTTTCCAGCTTCCAAATGAAGAGCAGACGCTCGCCGCACTGCGTAGTGCGGGTATCAAGCCTGGGTATTACCACTTTCCCTACACCACGCATAAAGATATGAAATCGCCGGCCACTCAGGAGAAGTTCAAGCAAGGGCCGGTTGGACTCCTGACGGTTCTGCCCAGCGGCCCGCCGGCGATGGGCAAGTATCTCGGTGGCTGGTTCGGCTACTGCCTCGTAATCGGATTCTTCACCGCTTACATCACCTTCCACAGCGTTCCGCAGGGCGCGAACTATTTGTTCGTCTTCCGCGTCGCCGGAGCAACCGCCTTCATGTCCTATGGCCTTGGACCTCTGGCAAACAGCATTTGGAAGGGACAGCCTTGGGGTATGACGATCAAAGAAGTGTTCGATGGTTTGATCTACGGATTGCTCGTCGGCGGGAACATTCGGCTGGCTGTGGCCGAGGTAATGTTGGTAGCAATAACAACGAATCCGTCGAGGCGCGGCCGGCCGCGTCTCTGCATGCACCGCCGTACCTTTGAGGCTATTGCCGTCTAATTCTCGGTTACCGCCTTCAGGAAGGCGTAATAGAAATCCACTCCCCGATAAAACGCCTGCACACCAGTCCTCTCATCCTTGCCGTGTGCGCGGATGTCATCGCGATCATATTGCTCGCCCGAAATAGCGTAGGTCGGCATGCCGGCCGCATTGGTGTAAACGCCGTCCGACGCGCCTGTGCTCATGTTCGGGAGTACAGGAACCCCGGGCCACATCTCGGCCACGATCTTGTCGAGCGCTTCGAACACATCCTTGCGCGGCGCCGCAGGCACATAGCTGTGCCGATCCGAGCCATGATCCAGGAGTTCGTTATTGTTCTCGCGAAACTGCACCTTGATCTTCGGATCTGACACGATTTTCTCAAGCGCCAGGCGAGTCTCCTCGAGCGAATGTCCGGGCAGAATGCGACAGTTGACGTTCGCCTGCGCGCTCTGCGGCAGCGCGTTATTGGCGTGGCCTCCGCTCAGGCGCGTAGCGACGCACGTGGTATGCATTGTCGAGTTGTCGATCGGATCCTTCGACAAACGGGCAATCGCATCCATGTCAGGAGGATTTTTCAGCATGCCCGCAAGATCAGCGGCATGCTGGCCGGTGGCGCTCTTCGCCTGGCGCTCGTAATAGGCGCGTGTGATAGCGTTCAACTCAAACGGAAACTGGTAATCCGCAATTCGTGTGAGCGCGGCAGCGAGTTCGTAGATGGCGTTCTCTGGCCGCGGCAGCGAACTGTGCCCTCCCGGATTCGTCGCCGTCAGGACGAAATCACCGTAGAGCTTCTCCGTGGCGTTCACTTCCATCATGAGCGGCTTGCCGTGATCGGCGAGGACTCCTCCGCCATCATGATTGAGCACGTACTCGGCATCGATCAGCTCGCGATGATTCTTGATGAGCCAGTCGACGCCATTCGACGTGCCGCCCTCTTCGTCGGCCGTCATAGCCAGAATGATGTCGCGGCTCGGGACGTAGCCTTCTTTCTTCATACGGATGAGCGTCGCGGACATGATGGCATCGCCGTCTTTCATATCGCTCGTGCCCCGGCCGTAGAAATAGCCTTCCTGCTCCACGAACTTGAACGGGTCGGTGGTCCAGTCTTCGCGGCGAGCTTCGACTACGTCGAGATGGCCGATGAGCAAAACCGGCTTGTGCTTGCCGGACCCGTGCAGACGAACCACCACGTTCTTTTTGCGGTCGTTCGGACCGAGGACATGGATGTCAGCATCGGAAAACCCGGCGTCGCGAAAACGCTGGGCCATGGCTTCGGATGCCGTGGTGACGCTGCCGACGGAGTCCGTCGTATTGATTTCGATCAGTTGCCCGAAGATGTCGTGCGCCAGATGGCGCGTCGCGTCATCGGGACGAACTGATGGTTGGGCGTTGAGGCGAGAGAGAAAAGAGAATACAAAAAATCGCAGTTACCCAGAATCTTTTCAATTGCACGGGGCTCCTTAGCTGAATCAGCGACTACCTTCGACTTCGATTACGACGAACGAATCGGGCTCGATCTTTCTCGTCTCGCGCGTGGCGCCGCTTACGTTCGCCGTGACCGTGAAGAGTTGATGCGTCTTCGGGTCGAGCGTCATGGTGCGCGCGCCTTTTTGCGTGGTTACGGTTTGTGCCACGCTGAAATTGTCGGCATTGTCTTCCTTGATCACGGTGATCGTCCCGTCGCCCGCTGAGGCAAACGCATAGCCACGGTCGGAATCGAAATCGGTCGCATCGCAACCTTCGCCGATGGCCGGAGAAGCCACCATTTTTCCGTTGTCGGCGTTCACGATCGCCATCTTCTTGCCGCCGCCGCAACCGGCAAAAAGCCGTCGGTTCTTGCGGTCGATGGCCAAACCCGTAGGCTCTTCGCATCCGTCCAGCTTCCAGCGCGATTTCACAGTCAGTTTTTGCGGATCGAAGGCGACCAACTCCGAGGTGTCTTCGATATTCACGAAGACCGTGCCCTTCTCATCGGTGGCTGCGAATTCGGGCTTGCCCCCGAGATCGAGTTTGCCGGCAACCTCGCCTTTGGCGGCGTCAATGGCCGTAGTGTCATGGCTTTTGGCGTTGAAAGTGAAGACGCGTTTTGAGAACGGGTCGAACAGAATGGCGTCAGGACCGCTACCAACTTTGATCTTCTTCTCGACCGCCAGCGACTTCAAATTGAAGACGCTGACCGTATCCTCGCGGCCATTGCTGGTGTACCCGCGGCCACTCGCCGCATCGAGGGCAATGCCATGCACGCCCGGTGTGTCAGGGATTTCGCCGACTTGCTTGCCGGAGGTTGTATCGATGACCATGACGCGGGTAGCGCGTGCGATGAACAAGCGGTGCCCGTCGGGGTCAGCCTTCAGGTAATCCCAGCCGCCGTCGCCACCGAGTTTCCAGGTGTTAACGACCTTGTAATCAGAGGCAGAAGCCAGAGGCCCGGCTATAAGAAATGACAGGGCGATGACGAGCGCGTTGAGAAATTTCATTCTTGAATCCTATCGAAAATGAAGCTTTTTGGGCAGCCGGTGGCGAAGACAAACCGATGGTTTCAGGATTTATGCCCGAAACGCGAGAGATCGTACGGGATTGGAGAACTGAGTCCAGATGCCAAGAAACGATCGCGCGCTGTGCTTTGAAACTCTCGTCTCGTTCCTTGCCCCAGCCTCGCAAAAGTGTGCAAAACATTGCCGAGTAACCACCGGTAACCCACGCCAATCCTGCTATTTCGACGCACTGTGGTTTGGTATGGGGTTTGCTTTTGTTCAGTGTGCAGGAGTTGACCTGCGAGCGCACAATGGCGATTCGTTACTCCTTCACTTGGAGATAGTCATGAAAAAGACCCTGGTTGTTCTCAGCTTCTTCATCTTCATCTCAACGACTGCGGCCTTTGCCCAGTATGGCGGTGGGGGGTATGTCAACGCCGAACCGCAACCCTTTCACCCGCCCGATCATCCTGCGCATGCCAGTTTTGCGCCTATCCGATCGGAAGTGAGTATCTATCCGGGCACAACTTATCTGTCGGCACAGGGCGATCGGCCAGCGTCGGACTTCCCGCAGGCCGCCAGTCCGTCGCTCGGCGACATTGCGCGCGAATTGAAGAAGGAACACGCGCTCGTGAAGAAATCAACGACTGTTTGGGTGAATCAGTAGTTTTTCCGCTCGTTTCCGCACGGGGTGGGGCCTCCGTTCCCCACCCCTTTTTTTTCGCCCCTACGAGAGCCACCTCCATCCGCAGTTGCGTAACCACCGCGATACGAGATAGAACTCCGGAGATGATTCCAGCCGGCCTTGTACCGCACCGCAATCTCGACAATCTACGCGTCATACTCGTCGCCACACGAAATCCGCTGAACATTGGAGCGGCGGCGCGCGCCATGAGCAACTTCGGAGCCGCGCACCTGCGTGTCGTGAATCCTTACGAACTCGCATTTCGCGAGGCACGTTCGGCAGTGGGCGCGGCCGGGTTGCTCTCGCGCGCGCAGGAGTATGCGACGGTGGCGGAAGCCGTCGAAGACTGCACGCTGGTTGTGGGGACGACGGCAGGCGGGCGCCGGGAAATGCAGCACGAATTTCGCCGGCTCGAAGCTGGAGCACGCACGATCAGAAGCCGAATGAAGACCGGGTCTGTGGCCTTGCTCTTCGGCTCGGAAAAAGTCGGATTGTCGAATGAGGACTTCAGCCATTGCCACTGGCTGATGCGAATTCCCACGCGCGAAGCGCATGCCTCGATGAACTTGGGACAAGCGGTGGGGAAGCCCACGGATCGATGAACCTGGGACAAGCGGTAGCCATTTGCTTGTATGAACTTGTTCGCGAAGCGCCAACATTAAGAGACGAGAAACAACAGCAACGAGATTCTCGAGGAAATGCACCTCGCCATACCAAAGCCGGCGATATGGAGCGGCTCACGTTGCTGCTCTATGACGTGCTCAGGAGCAGCGGCTACGTAAAGCCACGAATGGCGCATGCAACCGAGGAAAAACTACGCCGCATGCTTCGCCGGCTCGATTTGAGCACGAGCGACTCGGAATTGTGGCAGGGTATGCTGCGCCAAATTCAATGGAAGCTGGGCGCCGATAGCGAACTCAAACCAGAGTAAGCTCCCCAGCCCTCCTGAACATTCTGTTGTCGAGTGTCAGTAGCGTCTTATTCGCTTCCTCCCATACTCCTGGATTCCCGCTAACCGTCGCCGAGTCCCGCAGTCCAATAAGAAAGCACTGAAGGTCGACGCCCCGCCCGCAGGAGGTGACGAAAATGCGCATGCTGCTGGACACCTTCTCGCAAACTCTACGCACGCTCTGGGCGCACAAGTTGCGCTCGTTCCTGACCATGTTTGGAATCGCCTGGGGCGTCGGCTCGCTCCTGCTGCTGGCTGGCGTGGGTGAAGGCTTCCGCAACGGCAACCGCAGGCAACTCGAGAGTTTCGGGAAAAACATCATCTTCTTCTTCGGCGGCCGCGCGCCCGCCGTCGAGGGCAGCTTCAACTCGATGCGCTGGTTCAACCTCACCTACGACGATTATCTCGCCATCAAGTCGCAATCGAGGCTGGCGCTCAACATCTCTCCAGTCATTGCGCGGGACGATATCCGCGCGGTTAGCGATTACACCAGCACCAACGGACAGGTTTCGGGCGTGCCCGCGATCTACAGCCACGTGCGCACTATTCCACTGGCTGTCGGACGCTGGATCAACGACGACGACGATGCCCAACGACGCCGGGTTTGCGTGCTCGGCGTCGAGATGACGAAGAACATGTTTCCCGGGCGTCCCGCGGTCGGCAGCAACATACTCCTGAATGGCGTGCGCTTCGAGGTCATCGGCGTTCTTAACAAGATTGGGCAAGAAGAGCAGAACGCGACTAACGTGCGCATTTTTGTCCCGTTCAATACCATGCGCGAACTTTTCCCGCTGACCGGCGACAACTCGAAAGAAGGCAACGCGCTCACGTTCATCAACTATCAGCCGCACAGCTTCGAAGAGAACGAGGACGCCAAGGCGGAATTGCATCGCATCGTGGCTCGCAATCACGGCGACTTCGATCCCACCATTAAGGACACCTGGGAAGAGTGGGACACGGTGAAGAATCAGAAAACCATGGGCAAGATCTTTACCGCCATGGATTGGTTCCTGGGCGGAGTAGGGCTGGTAACGCTGGCGCTGGGCGCGATCGGCATCGTGAACATCATGCTGGTCGCTGTTACCGAGCGCACGCGCGAGATTGGTCTGCGCAAGGCTCTCGGCGCAACGCAGCACAGCATCCTCTTTCAGTTTTTCGTAGAAGGCGCGTTTCTCACGCTGCTGAGCGGCGGCATCGGGGTGAGCGGGGCCATGCTGGTGATTCATTTGCTGAACGGCGTGCATCTACCCCAAGGATTCGATACCCCGAAGATCGTGCCCGCTTCAGCAATCGGCGCGGTGCTGTCGTTGTCACTGGCGGGAATCACGGCAGGCCTGTATCCAGCGCGCAAGGCGTCAATGCTGGAGCCGGTAGAAGCGCTGCGCCAGGAGTGAGCGAGCTAATAGCGGTCACCGGTGACCGGTCACCGTGTTATGAGGACAGAATTATGATGCGCGACCTGTTGGAAGAAGCTTACGGCGCAATGCAGCACAACCGCCGCCGCACCACGCTGACCATGCTGGGCATGGCCTGGGGAATTGCCACGGTCGTCATCCTGCTCGCCTTCGGTTCCGGCTTCCAGCGCGCCATCAGTATGATTTTCAGTTCCTGGGGAACCGACGTCATCGGCGTTTTCCCCGGCCGCACTTCTTTGCAGGCGGGCGGCTCGAAGGCGGGCAGCGAGGTCAAGCTCAAGCTCGCGGACATCGACTACGTGCGTAACGAAGTCCCAATGATCAAGGGCGTGTCGCCGATTTTCGACAAGGGCAACGGCGTTACCATTCAGCACGACACCCGCACCTACACCAATCTCTTCTTCACCGGTGTGTATCCCGTCTACGACCGCATCCGCGGGTTCGAGGTTGCCAGCGGACGGGGCATGAGCGAGGTCGATCTCGCCGAGCACGACAGGATCGCCGTCTTAGGCGACGAGGCCAAGCGCAGGCTCTTCTCCGGCGAGCAGGCACTCGGCCAGAACATCCGCATCAACGGTGTGAGCTTTCAGGTAGTCGGCGTGTACAAACACAAAGTTCAAGGCGGCGACAACAACGACAACACCATGGTCGTAATTCCGTTCACCACCATGGGCGACCTTTTCGATACCCAGTACATCACCGGCATGTTTATGGACTACGAAGGCGAGAATCATCAGCAGATCGCGCGGGTGGTGCGCAGCGTGCTCGCCGGACACCACAACTTCCGCCCCGATGATCGGCGCGCCGTTTTTGTCGCCGATTTCAAGCAGGATTTCGACGACTTCACCATTGTGACCACGGCATTAAAAATACTGCTTGGCTTCATCGGGGCACTGACGCTCGGCATCGGCGGCATCGGGCTTATGAACATCATGCTGGTTTCAGTCCAGCAGCGGACGCGCGAAATCGGGGTAGAAAAGGCTCTGGGCGCACAAAAACGCCACATCCTCCTCCAATTTCTGGCCGAGGCTCTGGCAATTACCTTTGCCGGCGGCGCCGCGGGAATCGCGATCGCCTATCTGATTTCCTGGGGCGTGGGCGCGTTGCCGCTGATGAGCGCCTTCGGCGACAACCTCCAGGCAGGTGACATTCACCTGCAAATCAACATCAGTAGCCTGGCGGTGGCGACAATCATTCTGAGCGTGGTTGGAATTCTGAGCGGGATGATCCCGGCCGTCCGCGCTTCGCAACTCGATCCGATCGAGAGCCTGCGCTATGAGTAGCGCGGCCGCTGCATCGATTCCGCTATCACCGTCCCGATCGTCAGCAGCGTGATCAGCGAAATAATCCCCAGCGAGATGACGCAGTAAATACACCAGACGCCAAGCGCCAGTGATTCAACATCCGCCAGATGAATCGCAAACGCAAACGCACCCGTCACAAACGGCAGCATCCACGCGTACGCTTTGCGCCAGGCCAGCAGCCCAAGAAACAAATATCCCGCCATGCCAATCACAGCCACCGGCACGCCATACAGCACGGCGAACGGGCTTTTGTTGACGATCCCGCAGTCCCACTTCTCGTTAATGCTGCAAGGCGAAGCCTCGACGCGGTAATGCTCGCGCAGCGCCAGTCCCGACGCCACGGCCCCGCAAAGTGCCAGCACAATCAGAATCCATCGCATGAAAGACTCCCGAATGAATGAAACGAAATTGAATTGCGAACAGCTATTATCGGCGATTTCAGCCGTTCGCGGAATGACGCATTTGCAAGAGGCCACCCGCTCGCCAGCCCTCACATAGCCAGTATGCAACATCTATCTTTTTCCATCACCCGATCTATGCTACAAAAACCAATCATGAATTCAGCTCATGCCGTCGACGCCCAAAAAGAGCCTGCGTGTCCGCTGGAGACCGCCATCGCGACTCCTCAAGTGACGAGGTCGCGCGTTGATGCCTCCTTGTTCTGCCCCAACTGCTCAACCGAACTCCACGCGCACCGCTGCAAAGCAATCTGCAAAAAGTGCGGCTTCTATCTAAGTTGTTCCGATCCCTGGTAGCGCCGTTCCCGTCCGTCACGATGCAACCTTCTTGGTCGCTCGCGTCTTCTATGTTCTAATAGAGCCATCCATACAACTTTGTAAGTCCTCTGGAGGAACTATGACCAAGAAGTTCTTTACGCTGTGCGCGTGTGTGTTGTTCAGCGCCGCATTCGCATATGGGCAGGCCGGAACCGATGTAAAGACCGGCGCGGAAGACACCGGCAAAGCCACCGATACCGCCGCCAAGAAAACCGGCCACGCTACCAAGGTCGCAGCCAAGGACACCGGCAAGGCTACGGAAACCGCTGCCGACAAAACCGGACACGCCACCAAGGTCGCGGCGAAAGATACCGGCAAGGCCACCGAAACCGGTGCGAAGGATACTGGACACGCCACCAAAGTCGCCGCCAAAGACACGGGCCACGGCGTCAAGAAAGGCACCAAGGCAGTCGGCCATGGCGTAAAGAAGGCCGGCAAGAAGACCGAAGAAGTAGCGAAGTAACTGCGCCGTCAGTGCGCCGGTGATTGGTGGGGGAGCTGCTTTCGCAGCAGGTCCTCCACGTCGCCGATTTTGTCTCCGAGTAAATTCAGTTTTTGCGCCAGCCCCTGAATCTCGCTCTCTGCGCGACGGTTGACGTCAAAGTCCAACTCGCTGCGCAGACGATCTTTCTTGTCCTGCCGGTTCTGGCTCATCATGATGACCGGAGCCTGAATGGCCGCCAGCATCGATAAAAACAAATTGAGCAAAATAAAGGGGTAGGGATCCCACGACCGCTGCCCCATCACCACACTGATCGTGGTGTAGATCGTGAGCGCGGCTAGCGCCGCAATAATAAATGTCCACGATCCGCCGAACGACGCGACCGTGTCGGCAACGCGCTCGCCAAAAGTTTCCTCCTCTTCGATCACCACATTAGGGTTGCGCGCCGCGCGCAGACGCACCAGTCGCTGCGAGGCGTGAAACTGGCGCCCCAATACCGAGAGCATATCCATCCCGGCATGTGGCTTGCGTTCGAGGAGGACGAGAATGTCGCGCCGATCGACCTCCACGCACACCGCCTCATCGACCGCCAGCGCGTTCGTCTGATGCGCAGTCTGATCGAGCAACGACGCGAACCCGAAAAACTCTCCCGGCGCCGGCTCGTCGACCACAACTTCCTGCTGATCCTCATCGACGGTGGTCACGCGCACGCTGCCCGAAACCACCACATACGCGGGCCCGGACGGATCGCCGATCTTCCAGATTCGCTGGCGTGGAGCAAATGTCTTGAGTTCAACCTGGCTGGCCAGCACCGCGAGTTCGTCGTCATCGAACAAAGCGAACAACGGTACCTGGCGAAGGACTTCGGGTTTGCACGGCATGGGAAACCTCCGGGATGATTGCGATTGAGAATGCCGATCAATAATAAAGTTGCTAGCTGCCAGTTGCTAGTTGCTATGCCCAACAGTTCTTGGTTTTTACCAGGAACTAGCAACTAGCAGCTAGCAACTCCGAACTGATTTAGAATTTAATCTCGCATGCCTAGCTACAGGCTCCGAAATCCGCCGAACGTTCCTGACCTTCTTCAAAAGAAGGGACACCGCGAGGTCCACTCCTCCTCGCTCGTCCCGGCCAACGACCCGACGCTCCTCTTCACCAACGCGGGCATGAACCAGTTCAAGGACGTCTTCCTCGGTCTCGAGAAGCGCGACTACAACCGCGCCACCACCTCGCAAAAATGCGTGCGCGCCGGAGGCAAGCACAACGACCTCGAAAACGTAGGCTTCACCAACCGCCATCACACGTTCTTCGAAATGCTCGGCAACTTCAGCTTCGGCGACTACTTCAAGAAAGACGCCATCGCCTACGCCTGGGAGCTGTTCACCTCGCCCGAGTGGTTCAACCTTCCAAAAGAAAAACTCTACGTAACGATCTTCAAAGGCGAAAACAGCGTCCCGCGCGACGCCGAAGCCTACGACCTGTGGCTAGGTCAGGGCGTCCCGAAGGAACGGATTTACGAGTTCGGATCGAAAGACAACTTCTGGCAGATGGGCGACACCGGCCCTTGCGGCCCATGCAGCGAGATTCACTACGACATGGGCGTTGCGGCCAGCGATCAAGGCCACGGCACCACCGCGCCAGCCTGCGAATTCGGCTGCGAGTGCGGACGCTACGTAGAACTCTGGAACCTCGTCTTCATGCAATTCGACCGCGACGCTACGGGTACGCTATCGCTGCTGCCGAAGCCTTCGATTGATACGGGGGCGGGGCTGGAGCGCCTGGCATCAGTTCTGCAAGGCGTCATCTCGAATTACGACACGGATCTGTTCACCCCACTGATCAAGCGCGCAACAGAACTGACAGGGCCAAAGAAACTCACGTTGGGACAGCCGCCCCAGCTGTCCAGCCGAGCAAAGCTCGGCCAAGTCCGCCGGCACCCATGGCGCAGCCTCCCTCCGAGTAATCGCCGACCACTCCCGCGCGGCAACGTTTTTGATCTCCGATGGCGTAATCCCGTCGAACGAAGGACGAGGCTATGTCCTAAGAAAAATAATCCGCCGCGCCATCACCCACGGACGCCTGCTCGGCCAGACCAAGCCGTTCCTCCATGAGATGGTCTTCGCCGTCCGCGACCTGATGCAGGATGCGTATCCGGAATTGAACGAGAGCGCCGATCGCGTTTCAAAAGCGTGCTCGGCCGAAGAGACGCGGTTTGCGCACACGTTTGACTTAGGGCTTGCCAATGCTTGAGGAAGATATTCGGGAGGCCGTCGAGAAAGCTCGAGAAAGAACTTGACAAGACTCATCGCTGCTCTCCAGCGGCCAATTCATCGGCCGTGTTACTCGGGAGAAAAGGCTTTCAAGCTCTACGATACGTTCGGAATGCCACTGGATTTCATTGCAAGATGCATGCTCGCGATCAAGGAATCAGGTTTTGACCAGAGCGGCTTCGATCGCGCCATGGCCGAGCAGCGCACGCTAGCCCGCGCCTCCTGGAAAGGCGCGGTCAAGCAAACCGCCAACCCCGTCTACCAGCAGCTCCCAAAATCCGAATTCGAAGGCTACCGCCAGACCCGCTCCGAAAACTGCGCAGTCCTCGCCATCATTAAAGATGGTCAAGGCGCTCAGGAATTAAAGCCCGGCGACAAAGGCGAAATCATCCTCGACCACACGCCCTTCTACGCCGAGTCCGGCGGCCAGGTCGGCGACCGCGGCCTGCTCTACGCCGACGATCACAACACGGTAGTCGCCGAAGTCACCGGCACCTACGCACCGATCCAAGGCGTCCGCGCCCACCAGGTCGTCGCCAAGCAACCGATCCGCGTCGGCGACAAGCTCGATGCCGTAGTCAACGCCGATCTCCGCGCCGCCACCATGCGCAATCACACGGCCACGCACCTGCTCCACGCCGGACTGCGCGAAGTTCTCGGCAAGCACGTCAAGCAGGCCGGATCGCTGGTCGCGCCCAATCATCTGCGCTTCGACTTCTCGCACTTCACCGGAGTCGAAGACGAAGAACTCCAGGACATCGAAGACATCATCAACAAAGAAGTCCTGACCAACGAAAAAATCGAAATCATCGAAAACGTCCCCATCGATGTGGCCGTCAACGAGTACCACGCCATGGCGCTCTTCGGCGAAAAGTACGGCGACCGCGTGCGCGTTATAAAGATCGGCGACTTCTCCACCGAACTCTGCGGCGGCACGCACACCGGCCAAACCGGCGAGATCGGCCTGATCAAAATTCTGAAAGAAGGCAGCGTCTCCTCCGGCGTGCGCCGCATCGAAGCCGTCACCGGCGAAGGCTCGCTCCGCCATTTCCGCAAGGATCACCAACTCGAAGGGGTAGTCGCCACGCCTGACCAGCAAAGAAGCCGACTCGCCGGCCGAAGCCCTTCGCAGCGAAATTGAGCGCCGCGACGCCGAAATCAAGCGCCTGACGCGCGAACTCGACCAGGTCCGCATGAAGTCCGCCTCGTCAAGCGCCGCCAACCTCGGCGACAAAATCAAAGAAGTCCGCGGCATAAAGGTCTTGGCCCACCGCGCCGATAATCTGGAACGTCCGCAGATGCGCACGCTGGTCGACCAACTCCGCGACAAACTCGGCTCGGGCGTAGTTGTAGTCGGCTCCGCCACCAACGGCAACGTATCGCTGATCGCCGGCGTCACCAAAGATCTAACCAGCCGCGTGCAAGCCGGCAAAATCGTCGGCAAGGTAGCCGAAAAAGTAGGCGGCAAAGGTGGAGGCCGTCCCGACCTGGCCGAAGCCGGCGGCAAAGACGCTGCCGCCCTCGACTCCGCTTTAGCCGAAGTCTATGGCATCGTCGAATCGCTGCTCGGATAAGGTTTCCTCCGTGGTACCCTGAGCCTCTGTGATGTGACGCTTTGAACTTATGGACGACCGCATCCATTTCATCGAGCACAAGGGCAAGAAAATTCTGCTGCTCGATTTTTCCCATGCCACCGCACCGCAAATGCAACTCCTGCTGGAGTACGTCCGCGTCACCATAGCTAAACAGGGCCGCGAGTCAGTCATGGTTCTCGCCGACTACGAAGGCGCGGAAGTCGACCATGCAGTCGCCATGAGGATCAAAGAGGTGCTCACCCTCGATCGTCCGTTCGTGAAGAAAGCTGCCTGGGTCGGCGCCGGACACATCCCGCATGCTTTTATGGAAAACTTCCACACCTTCTCCCAGCGCGAAATCGTGACCTTCAAGACGCGGGAAGAGGCGTTGGAGTGGTTAGTTAAGGATTAAGTCGGGATCAGTTCTCTATTTTCACGAAAATTCGTTGCCTCGAATTTAGCATTTGCGGAAGCGCTACGGCTGATCGAGCTTTACCCCGTGCCTGGGACAATAATTCCAGTCCGCGTGCACGCGCTCTCCGCCTATGGGGCAGTAGCGCGGAGCAGTGAACGATGTTAACGGCGTTCGCCAGAGGAAAATGGCCTCCGGCTCTGCCACAACATCCTTAAGCACCACAGAGAAACTTCCAATGCCCGTTTCATCCGCAATACGCTTGCCTGTTTTTGTTTTCGCGGGGAAGAAGAGAATGGCGAAGTTCTCGCCGGCGCGTCCCAGAGCGTTGGCGAAAACTGGCTTCAGGATATCCGCCAGGCTTTTCGCGTCGCCGCTCAAATCGGAGATCGCCGCATACTCCTGGCCCTCCGAATCGCGGATGAATGTCTTTTTCAACAAGTCGGCGGGTGTGACATAGTCCAGGCTTGCAAGTGCACTGATCTTGCCGGCGAACACTCCGACCACGGTGTAGTCTCGCAAGGCCTTCATCTGCTCTCGTGTTTTCTCAACATTTTCTCCGCGTTCTTCCGCCGAATGAGCCCAATACTCAAAAGGAATCCACCAAACCAACCCGGCGTAATTCTTGGAATCGAGCCCCATCTGTGTTTCCCGAAGAACCGTCAGATCGTCGGGAGTGTGCACGTGTGAGAGCGTTTGGGCCACAGCCGGGGGCTTCTTATCTGTTGCAGGGACTTGCCCTACAACCAGAGAGCTGGAAAGGCATGCAGTTAGAAGTAATAAAAGAAAATGTCTTGCTAGTTTCATAATCGCCTCGCAGGATCAGCTCATTGCTCGTTACACAAGCTGACCATCAAGTAATTTTCTACTTCGCGGCTCAACTTCTCCAGCGCAACGTAACCGGCCCGTCCATCGGATGCCGAAACTCCCCGCCGGTCTTCTTCATCTCCAAATAAGCGTTCTTCAGACCGAAGTACCACTTCGCTGGACGATCTGCATCGTCGATCAGCATGAGGTGCGGATTGTGCTTCAACCCTTCTGACTGCAATTCCATTGTCCGCCGATCCTGCTCCACAAACTTCGCGAAAACAAACTTCAGCAGACCAGATCCAAAAGGAAACCAGCGAAAAAGATTCCACGCCGCCACCACATCGATGCGGCAACGGTTACGCGTGATCGGCGTCACCGTCGTCAGGCTCGCGAACCAGTACTTGCCCGCGCGAATCACCTCCGACCGCATGTTCGGCAAAACGAAATCTATTGTCGTGGTAATCGAATCAGCCTTCGCATACAGCCGCAAAAGTTTATACGGCGCGCTGTTTGAGCTGGGCGTATGCGCGCTCATGCGGAAGCCATATGGAATCGGCTCAAAATTCTTCCGCTTTTCATGAATCGAATGCCGGGTCCGCCACCACCAAGCCTGGTGCACAAACGGCCCGTGCGCGGGATCCATCAAACCAATAATTCCGTGATCGACCGAGCAAGGCAGATCGGCTGTTAGATAGGCCAGCTTGTACCGCTCGCTGAACTTCGGAATCTCCGGCGCTGGCACCGGAGCCGCCGCAGCCTTCGTAAACCCCGCCCCGGCCGGCCCTGGATCGGGAACAAACACCCAGATAAAATCGTCGCGCTCCTCGCACGGAAAACTGCCGGCGTAGATACGATCGACCTTCAGTTTCTGATCCGCAACCAACGATGGCACGGCCGTGCACTGTCCCGAGTGCGCCTCGAATCGCCAGCCGTGATACGAGCACTCGATCTCGCCGTTCTCAAATCGTCCGCAGGAAAGCGGCATGCCGCGATGCGGACAAGCATCGCGCAATGCAAACGCGCGTCCCTGCTGGTCGCGGCCCACCACCAGCGGTTGCTCGAGCAACATGGTAGCGAGCATTTCGCCGCGCTTGACGTGATCGCCCGGCAGCGCGCGATACCAGAAGCCAAACAGCATCAGCGAGTCGGGCGTCTGTTTCTCGAGTGGAGATTCTTCGGACATGGGAACGGCCTGGAACAAGGCAGGATAGCAGAAGGACGGAGTGACCGCAGATGCTTTACCGCAGCCGCGCGTTCAGATTCGCGTAAACTTCGCTGGCCGCGCCCGGTTCTTCGAGATGGGCAAGAAAAAGCCGCCGCAGCGCGGGCGGACCCAGCCGCCCTTCGAGATAGGCGTCGTACAAATCATTTCCCAGAAGGCATCCCAACCGTTCTGTGGCGTACTCCCACTTCCGACCGCTAAAGGCGAAAACCCGCGTCCAGTCCGCGCTTGCGTGCCGTAAAGAACTCCCGCGCGCCGACCGCCGGTACCATGAGAGGAAGTCGAGAACGTCAACGACATCCGGATATTTGAGCGCAGCCTGGTGCTCCAGATCCTCGCACGTCACCTCGTGCAACTCTTCAAGATCGGCGTCGCGAAACGGCGGCCGCGATGGATGCAGAATCCGCGACCCAAACCAAGCCAGCGCATTTTCCAGTACCGCCGCAAAGAAAGCATCTTGCGCGCTGCGCGGTGCGTGATGTCTACCGTTCACGCGATCGGGCAATCCCCGGCAGGCATGATGCAAAAATCGAGCGGCATCCTCCGTCGCCGAGGTCATGTCAAACTTGCGCACGTAAAACGCGTTCAGCGGGGCCAGATACGCCCCGCCGCGCTCGCTCACTCGATGCAGCATCGCCCGCTTCTGCGCCACTGAAAATCCTTTGCGCGAAAGCAGTCGTCGCAGGAGTGCGTCCGAATTGCGCGAATATACTTCAGGCATCAAGTCGACCAGCAGCCGAGGCTGAGTGGAATTATGCGGCGAATACTGGTTGATGCCGAGAAAGCGCACCAGGCCGTCGACCAGGTTGTAGAGCGTCGGGCCAAGATCGGGACCGCTGTCATCGCCGCGCCCCCATCGATCCAGGCAGAGCCGGTAGTTTTCGTATTTCTCCAGCGGCGTGGCGTTAAACACGCACAGCACATCCGGGCTGACTTCGACGGCTTCGACGCGATCGCGGTCCTCACCCGCAGCGCGCCAGTACAGCGCATCCACGTTCTGCAAGACCGTAAGCACCCGCCGCATAGGCTGGTCAGCCGGAACTCCGTCTTCTCCGAAACGCTCAGCCAGGCAGGCCGGCAAATGCTGCGGCGCCAGATGTGATTCGCCAAACAGGACAAAAATCAATGCCTCCGGATGTGCGCGCCGCATCTCCACAATCTTGTCCGCCGCGTGGCGGTCGCGCGCCCCGATCTTGCGCAGATCCTCACGCGGCATGCAGTCGAGGCCATAAATTGGCGCGCCCTGCTCCTGCGCCGCCGAAAGCACGTCAAAAAATGGAGCCCAGTCGTATCCCCAATCAAGATCAAACCGAATCCGCTGCCGCAACTCGCACTCGTCGATCTCACCGCGTTGCCACTCGTCCACAATGTGCTGGTCGCGCGCAAAAATCGTCTCTACTCCCAGCGCCAGCGGACGCCCCCGTAGAGTCGCGTTGCGAATCAACGACGCCAGATAACGCTGCGATGTCGGCAGTGCATGGTAATCGCCGATCAGAACAATTCCCGACTCGGAAATCCGATCGAGCACATCGTCGCCGTTCAGAACCCTTTCGTAGGCACGGTATGCATCACGAAAATCACGCACATACCTGCGCGCGGAAGAATTATCGTTGGCACGGATCTCGCGCTCCACTCCCGCCAGCGCGTGGAGCTGCGCCACGCTACGCCGCGATCGTAAGATGCCAGTCGTTGCCATTATCTTGCCTAAGATTCTTGCATCAACTCTCGGCTCAACCACATGTCAGCGTCCGCCGGCTTGACTTCGTTTGGATGCATCCCTATGCTCAAAACGTTTGCAGGCTGCACCGCCCGTCGTCACCTTAGGGAGCGCCAAACTTGACTGTATTGCCCCCGGAAAACCTCACTATTGCCACCACCGGTGCCAGTGGATCGCATCTTCCTTAAACATTTTCTTCTCGCCGTAGAACGCGATGCGCGCCTCAAAACCGCCAACTTTATCGCCTCTGACAGCGCTCTCCGCGTCCTCGCCGAAGAACTCGCCATCGCCGGACGCACTGATCTTGTAAGTCAAATCATCGGCACTTCATCGGTGAAAATTCATGCGCAGTCGAACGCTGACATCGGCGCCAATGTCGCCAGCGGGTCATACCCTTCCGACGCCATGGTCGTCATTCCTTGCAGCGTCGGCACGCTCGCCCGCATCGCCAACGGCGTCGCTTCGCACCTCATCGAGCGCGCCGCGGATGTCACCCTCAAAGAAAGGCGCCCTCTTGTGCTCTGCGTGCGCGAAACGCCACTCAACAAGATCCACATCCGCAATATGTCGCTCGCCTCTGATGCCGGAGCCACGATTTTTCCGCTCATTCCCACTTTCTATAACCACCCGTCCGGCGCCGATGCCATGGCCCAGGAGTTCGCCAATCGTGTCCTCGCTCACATCGGCCTGCCTCAGCCGAATGCTTATCAGTGGGGAGTCAACCGCTAGCAGCGCCAGTTGCGGTGATAACGACCACCTGGACAAACTCTTTCTCACTGATTTCTAACGGTGAATTCAGTCTAGGGACGTGATACGTCCAAAGGTAGGTATCAGGCGGGCATGTACAACGAGAGGTCGTGCAACTAAAGTCACCGCAGAGGCGGATTTGCCTGGAGTTCTTGCAATGCGGTCACCGCGGCTACGTTATCCGGATGTTCCGCAACTTCCGTTCTAAACTCCGCAGTGGCCTTCGCGCGATCACCTCGGGTCTGGGCGATCATCCCTGCGATCAGGTGATAGCCACGGGCGCGTGGATTGAGCGCAATGGCCCGCCGCGCATTCTCAACCGCAGCGTCCAGGTTCCTCAACTGCAGTTCCGTCAGGGCAAGATAGATGTACTGATCCGAATCGCCAGGATCGAGGCGAATCGCGCGCTTCAGATACTCCTCTGCGCCATTGAAGTTGCCGGTCTTGTAATACGCGACCCCGAGGTTGTAGTTGGAGCGCCAGAACCCCGGATTGCGGCTGAGGACCTCAAGATAAAGCGGAATCGCGCGCCCCGGCTGATTCGCGTCGAAAAGAGCATTGGCCAGATTATCTCGAACGGTGAGGTTCGCCGGAGCCGATACGAGTCCGCGAGAGTAAAGCAGGATGTCGCTCGCCCATTGCATCTGCTGCGAGATCGTCGCGACCGCGAGCGCAAGGCCGAGCCCGCCCGTGGTTACCGCAAAAACATAACGGGACTGTGCGAAACGCCGCGCCAGTTGGCGGATCACAAGCGCTAGCAACAATGCGAATCCGACCGAGGGCAAATAGAGATAGCGGTCGTGAACGATATCGCCCGCTGTAAGAGACCGCAGATCAAGCACGGGCAATAGCGGAACGGCCATCAACACAAGCGCAAATTGCGCAAGACTTTTCTCCGAACGGTCGCGAATCAGCGAAAGTGCGAGCACCGTTATGACAGCGACAACCAGAAGAAGGCCGAGAGGCGCCAGCACCGTAGCCGCGTTAAAGTGCGAAACATAGTCCAGCGAGTAGAACTCGCTCAGCCCAACCGGCCAGACCAGATGTTTCACATAGAACCAAAGCACGGCCGGCCACGTGAGAAAAACATCCTTCCATCCGAGCGTAATAGTCGAATGAGACCAGCCGCGCAGCGCGTGAAAGCGCGCTGCCAGATAAGTCACCACTACGATTCCAAAGCCACCCAGTAGCGCCCGCAAACTCGGCCGGAGACACTGGAGCGCCGGCGTCTCGTTGGCCGTCAAGAGGGCGTACCGCTCACTCGCTGCACTGGCAGCCGACGTTTCTCTTTTATTTACCAGCGTTACGAAGGCAAGAATCAGCAACGGCAGCACGATCGCTGTTTCCTTCGTCAGCAGTCCGAGCGCGAAAAGCACAAGCGAAAGCGCCACCCGCCAGGCACCGCCTGACTGGCGGAAACTCAAGAACACTGAGAAGCTTCCGAGCACGAAGCAAGCCATCAGCGGATCGGTCACCCCCGAAATCCAGGCAACATTCTCTATGTGCGCGGGATGCAGCCCAAAAATCAACGCGGCTACAAAAGCCAGGGCCCGATCCTCCGCCAACTGCCGCACTACGCGAAACACCAGACAGGTCGCGACTACCTGGCAAGCAATGCTGCTCAGATGCCACCCGGCGGCATGCGTCTCCAAACAGCGCAAAGTTGAGCCGTAGCCACAAAAGAAAAATTGGACGGTAGTAGTTGCCGGCGCTATTCGGATAAATCGCCGCCCAAACATGGGCCGTGAAATATTGCGGCAAAAATCTCCATGCATGCACCGCCGGGTTCTTCAGAATCTGCGGCATGTCGTCATAGACGAACCCAAACGAAAGGGTCGCCACATAAGCGAGAGCAGCGATTGCGCAGACAAGCGTCTCGGCGAACCCCGGCTGCGAAAACCATGAGGGCCCAAAGTACGGCCAGTCCGGCCTGCTGGGCGGCGCCCCAACATTTTGTGGGTGAGTGTACATTCGCGCGACGACAGAATCGGCCACACCGATCCCCTATCTATCGCGAGACTAATGACATAGGAAGTACCCCGCAAGTGACGCTCGTGACACGGAAAAATGCGACCATCCTGCGCCCATTGACCAACGGGGTTCCGTCTATCGCCCGATTGACTTCGATCTTCTTTTCGTACTACTCTGCGTTTACACCGGAAAGGAGGTGGTCGGATGCAAAGTTCAGATAGTCATAGTTGTGGCATTACCAGACCAGGTGAGGTGGCTGAGACTTAGAGCGGTTGCTCTAAGAGGTTGTTTCTGTGGACCTTTGGTCAAGGGAAGCGGAAACATTCTCTCGCAACAATCCGTGAGTATGGGCTGATCCACCCGTCGCATGTCGGCGGGAACCGGAGTGAGCGAGGGGCCACGAAGAGTGACCACCTCTGTCAATCCCAACCAGTCCACCGGACAGCCCGCAGGCTGCAAAGCTTGCGGGCTGTTCCTAATTTGGACGATTTTTCCCTGGCGCGCATACCTTCTAGGACAGTATTTTCCCCGTAGTTTAGCCCTCAGAAGAGTCGATGGGGTCAACAACCCAGCCCAGTAAGGGGGCCGTTCACAGTTCATTCTGATGCATAGTGCAGTAACGAGCCTACTGATCAAGCGTTCCGTCTGACCAGCGTCGCACTGGAACTAGGAATGTTGTCAGGTGCTCCCAGGAGTCATTGACCGAGAAGATCGGGGAGCCCGGCAGATCGGCTCCCCAAGCTGCCGGTTCGGTCTGTGAAAAGAAAAACATGAGGTGCGGATGCCAGTGTCCGTTTTCACCCCCCAAGTTACCTTCCTTGGACAACATGTAACACATAGCTCCCGGTTCCATGGCCGGCAATTCCTTCTTGTCGATGGCGGCTGTGACGGCTTCGACCATCTGGGCCTTGGTGCGTCCTGCCAGTATCAAGTCTGTCTTCCTGATTGTGCGTGGAAGGTAGGAGCGAGCGGCTGCCGCATTGAGACAGAGCGGCCCACGCAATTTGGGATCCCAGAAGTTCGGGTCTTCGAGTGGAGCAGTCCAGGAACGTTCCACAATGCACACGAAGCCGTTTTTCCCCTGAATGGCAGTCTCGTAACCGTGACGCCCCAGAACCATGACCTCGGCACCCCGCGAAATGGAATCCGGCGCCGCACTCCGCGCCAAGGCAATTTCCGACACTCCGATCTTCCATCAAATATTGCTCCACCGGGGCCATGTTCGGGTAAGGTGTTTTGGCATCCTGTGCGGTCGCGCGCCACGCGACGCCAAGCAAAACGACCAACGCGACAGCCGTCACTGCGGTTCGTCCGACCTGTCTTTTCCGCATAACTTCTCTCCCCCACGAGTTAGGCACTCTGTCTTGAGATCATCCTATCCGGTCTTGCCACTCGACGCGCGCTCCTTCCACAGCTTCTCCCAATTCCAGATCCCGGAGGTTACGGCAATTGGCAACGGGAATCCAAGTTGATGCGCGAGGATGCAGACCTGCCCGCGATGGTGGGCTTCGTGCGAGATCATGTAGCACAGCATTTCGACGCCTGCGGGCCAGGGACGAGCCCAGACGTCCCGCATGAACTTTTCTATGCGGATCTTTTTTGTACGAGCTGCGGCGCTCTCCTGTGTGTTTTCGCCGAGCGCTTCTGCGAGCATCTCCGCGCAGCGTGCACCGCTCTTGGCTAGGCCTGAGCGAGCCTGACGCTGCGTGCAGTCTGAGCGCTTTAACTGTTGGGGAAGTTTCAGGTGCGGCGCCGTCAGGCGTACCCACTTACAGCGCACATTGTGTATATGGGTGAAGATGGCCGCGATCGTGCGGGTTTTACCCGGCGGCCTTGCTTGCCACGCGCCGGGGTCTAGATGCTCGATGAGCATTTGGTTCATATGATCTCTGGCTTGAAAGATCTGCGCAGCAGCGATCGCGAGTGGGCCTCGGCCGAGTGGAACGCTCAGTCCGTCCCGACTTTTCTTGCGTCTATGGGTGGTCATGGGGTCCTGCTCTTTGGAACCATGATACTTCCATAGCCTCGGCGAATTAAGACTGGGCCACGGACCTGCTCCCGGCGCCAGCGGCACGAGCAAGTCGGTCGACGGGTGGACGAAACAAAAAAGCGCGCCGGGGATGACCAAACCGGCGCACGAGAAAACTGAAAATTGAGGTCTGCGGCCTTACTTCCCGAGCGCGTCCAGAATCGCGTCGTTGATCGCGTAAACCGTGCCGTCCGCGCCAATTACTGTTGGCGTGTACGCCTCTCCCGTTGCCGTCGCTAGCGTGATTACCTGGGTGAACGAGTTGGTGGTCAGATCCCAGCGATAGAGATTGCCGTCTTCACTGTTGGCGAGGACCGACTTGGTGAATGGATCGATGGCCGCGGTGTTAATGCACCACTCGCGTACGCCACCCGGGCAATCCGCGTCGGGAGTTACGCCTTCATGAGTGAGCACTTCATTCATGACGAGCGTGGATGGAATGATGGGATCGTGCTCGGTGGCGTTCGGGTCAAGGATCGCAATCTCGTTATGACCGTTGCCGGTTCCGATGCCGCAATAGTTGTTGTACTTCGTCATCAGCAGGTAGGTTGAGGTTCCCTTATAACTTGGCACCATCGAAGAGGGCACGATGGATGCGGTGTCATCCCAACCGAAGCTGCCCGGAATTTTGGCCTGCGACAAATCGGCGTTGTAGTGCAGGAGCCATCCGCGATCGTTGTGATTGGGGAAGGGATTTTCGATCACGCCGAAGTAGACGTCGCCGTCGGGACCGACGGTGGGCGAGGCGGAACTAGCGTCGAAGATGAGGGCGTCGAGACCGGAAGATGGATCTGTAAGGCGGACTTTATTGATGGGGGCGAGGGTGGTGCTGTTCACAGCGACTAGATAGCCGTAGTTGCCGTTGTCGACCGCGACGTACAGGATGCTGCCATCGGCGGAGACGGCGGGCGCGGCACTGATGGAAACCTCGGTGATGGCGGGATCGCCGCTGAGCGTCGCCGCAGACGTCCAGGAGCCGGTGCCATCAGTTCCGATGCGGGCAAGGCCGCTCTGGAGGTTGAGCGGAGTTGAGCCGAGCACCAGGAAGCCGAAGAAGAGATTGCCGCTTGGATCGGTGGTCAGAGGGGTGTCGATCTGGACGTTGGCTTTGTAGGTGGACTCGGCTTTTTTGAAGTTCTTCAGGCCGTAGAAGTAGAGCTTGCTGGCTTTCTGCTTGGCTGCGTCGGGATTGGGGCGCGCCATGACGCGTCCGGCGATGTCGGGAATATAGAGAGTCGTGCCGGAGATGGTGGGGCCGAGTCCGGGAATGAACTCTGCCTCCGGCGCCAGCCAGCCGGTGTTGAGCTGCCAGATTTTTTTGCCGGTTGCGCCGTTCATGGCCTGAACGCGAAAACTATTGTTACCGGTCTTGACGGGAACGATGACCGTATTGGCGGCGGTGACGAGGGGCGAACCGTAGTGAATGAAAATCTCTCCCTGGGGCGGAAAGAGGTCTACGGGCGTCTTCCAATGAATGGAAGTGAGCGGCTGCGACTGGACGGTTGAGAGGGCGGTGTGCTGCTCGTCGTGCGAATGGGTGAGCCAGGCGCCGGTCTGCGCCGCTGCGGTGGCTGAATAAAGCGGGGTGCAAACTGCGATTACGAACATGACAAAGACGGACGACCACTGTGCTGTTCTGCTGTCTACTCTCATTAGCTATTTTCCCCCGGATGGCCGCATTGGACGCGGGAAGTCACCCGCACGGCCGATTGCCAGCGTAGCAGTGTAACCCGGTGAGGTTGTCAACGGTAGGTAAAAAGAGAGAACGGACAAATTTCATGGAAAAACTTTGCACTCTCGGAACAGGGGATCTGTCTCATTCTTGCTCGGCAGGAGCGAAGAAGACCAGCACTTCCAATTCTTCCGTGATGTCGTAGAAGTGATGCTCGCGCTCGGCCTCGACGAAAATTACCGAGCCTGCGCGCACGTCCGCGTGTTCGCTTGTGTCGCCGGAACCGATTTGCACGCGGGCGCGTCCGCGAATGACGTAGTACATCTCATCTTCATGGTGCGGTGTTTGCGAATCGCGCGCGCCTGCCGCCAGAACGTAAACGCCTGCGCTCAACGCGGGCACGCGAAGGAATTCGAGATAAAGTTTTCCGCGCTTCGCCTGTTCGCGAGCGAGATCGTCGGTGTGGAAGAAGTGAGTCATTGGAAAAACCGCGAAAGCTCGCGACACCAAAACCGCTAGTCCTGATGGCTGATGGCTGACCGCTGATGGCTAAACCGCACCGCGGAAAAAGATCTCTGTGAACTGACGGACGATCGCGTCGCCGGTCAGCCCGCCGCCGGGTTTGTACCACTGGTAGATCCAATTGATCATGCCAACCAAGGCGAAGGTCGCAGCTCGCGGCGACACTTCGCTTGACACCGCGCCGGTCGATCCGCGTTTGCGCCGCACGTCGGCAATCAGGTTCTCCACGAAGTGGACGTAATCTTTTTTGCGGCCGTTGATCTTCCGGCGAAGCGCTGGAGGAAGTGGGTGATTCTCGTGCAGCATGACGGTGATTTCGCGATCCTCTTCGCTGAGCACCACGCCGATGTGGAGGCGAATCAGGGTTCGGAGGCGCTCTTCGGGGTCCTCGATGCGGCGCGCCACTTTGATCACGCGTTCCTCCGTGATCTCCATGGCGTGGGACATGATGTGGAAGAGGATTTCGTCCTTGGATTGGAAGTGATGATAGAGACCGCCTTTGGAGAGCTTGAGAGCGGCGGCGACATCGTTCATCGAGGTGGCGTCGTACCCCTGCTGCTGGAAGAGGCGCGCCGCGGCGCGGAGAATTTCCTGGCGCGGTTCAATGGTGGCTTCGCGAAGCATCACCCAAGATGGTATCGCGGAATTGCCAGTCTCTGCATGCCGCTACTGAACATAGACAGTTTTGCGGCGCCGGACCGAGGATGCAGCGTCGATCTCCATGGCGGATTTCGGAAGCAGGCCGCGCGTTTCGAGCAGAAGCGGGCGGGCAAGGACGGCGGTGCTTTGCCATCTCTGCGAGGGACGATTCTCGGAGGCCTCGAAGCGGACCTTGCGCAGGGCATCGGTGGCGAATTCGCTGCGGGCGCTTGATTCGAGGCGCCGAATGCGCGAGACGGCGCGATCCACGACATTCGCGAGTTCCTCGCCGTATTCCCGGTCACGTTCGGCCATCAAACGGCGCTTGGCCTTTTCCGGCGAGAACCAGGTCGGCACGCGATACGGCTCCTGCGGAGCTTCGAGATGGGACACCTGGCAGAGATGCGCGGTCACGGTTTCCCCGGAGGAGCGCTCGGCGCTGGCCGATCTCACCTCTTTCTGTTTTTCTTTTGCGCTCGATTTCGACTTTGTTCGGCGCGCGGATTTTTTGGTGTAAGGCTTGGCGAGATGATATCGCGCAAATGGCATTTCTTCGATGCGACCGTGAACTCCCGCCTCTTCAAAGGCCTCGAGCGCAGCTGATTGCGCTTGCGTCAGGCCTTCTTCGACTCCTCCTTTGGGGAAGATCCAGCGACCGCCGCGTGTCCGGACCAGCAGGAATTCGATCCCTTGTGCGCCCGATCGGTAGCAAACAGCAGCCACCTGCTGGCGGGCAGGAGCTCGTTGCGCGCCAGATCCTGGCTTTGCCCCGGCGGGAGATGCAGGAATCGAACTCACCTGACTAGACTGCGATATCGGCGTCTCCCTTGACTAGACGTGAACTTGGTTCCCAGACGAAGCGAGTACTACGAGGAATCTCGCTGCATACTTGTTCGGCGCGTTGCCGATTGGAGAAAGTAGGAGCGCGGAGATTCCTTGGAACACTCATATTGTCTGCGCTGCAATCGGGAAATTGAGGCAGGCGACAAGTCGGTGGCGGTTTATCTGTTTGCGCAGACGGTGGGAGTGCGACCGCGGCAGAAATCGTCGGCCCAGCGGATCTCTTTCTGCCCGCCTTGTTCGGTATCTCTGGCTATGGGACCTGCGCCGGAGGGGGCGCTGAACCTGGCTGCCTGGCAGATGATTCGCGATATCGTAGGAGCGGACCCGGCATTGACCGAAGCTGCCTGGGAAACACTGCATGGAGCCGAAGAGAGCCTACTTCCAACGGGTAGCGAAGGCGCTCTGCCGCCGCGACCGGGTTCTTACCTGGAATTTTAGGATTATTAGCCGCTGTTAACGGTTATTGCGGGAACAGTGTCGCTATCTTGTCTCAGGCGTTGACAGGCGTTCGGCGACTTCAGAGGGAGAGATCCACATCATCAACTGCATACTCTTGGGGGCAGCCAAGCCCTCGACGGGATAGAGCCAGCGCACAAGGGTGGCCAGAGCGATGAGGCCGCTGCCAAGTAAAACCAGCAGCCTGGACTCTGGAATCGTTGAAGAACGCAGCATCTCAAGCCTCGCACCATTGTTATGAGCGAGGAAGCAGGCAAGGCCGGTACCAAACGTTACAGGCATAGGCTCCAGGTGAATCAGCAAAATCCCATTCTGGCGCGGCTTCCCGAAGGGGGACAAGTTTCCAAAGGGCTTGTTCCTGAGCCAAAGGTGCCATTACGAGCGCGTGACCTGATTCCGGCTCGCAGTTCCCTTTCGTTCTTGAAGAAAAGGCTGACCGGCGCCTGGGCTGCCCTGACCGGGGATTTGGGATGCCTGGCACCGCCCTCGCCAGCGCGGATGGCATGGAAGAAGGCTCTCGACGAGCGTGACTAGTCGATGCGCTTTAGGTGCGAATTCTTTCACTCTAGCCAATTGATTGAAACCCATATACAGTATTGGTCGCTTTGCGACGTTCACGAAAAAGGGGATTCCGATTGAAATTGCCTCAGGTACTTGTCATCACGTTTGCCTTGCTGTTCGCCCTGGCCGGTGGAGCCGGCGCGCAGTCATGGACACCACTCACCAATCAACCAGGAGCCGACGTCGGCGTAATGCTTCAGCTCCGAGACGGCCGGATTCTTGTGCACGAGGAACAATCGGGAAATTCACGCAATTGGCACATTCTGACGCCCGATGCAACCGGCAGCTACATCAACGGCACATGGAGTTCCGGTGGACAACTGCCCACAGGGTACGCACCCTGGTTTTTTGGCTCGCAGGTGCTGCTGGATGGCAAGTCCGTCGTGGTCGAAGGCGGCGAATATAACGGCGGGTCGCAGGACTGGACGAACCTGGGCGCGATCGGGACCGTGACTCCCGGAGGTGCGATCACCTGGACGAAAAACAACCCGCCTTCGGGCTGGGGCAACCTCGGCGACGCGGAGAGCGTAATTCTGGCTGACGGAACCTACATGCAGGCGAACTGCTGCACGTCGCAGAACGCATTGTTTAACGGCCCGAATTCCTGGACGGCAACCGGCAACGTGAACCAATCCAGCAACGACGAGTCGGGCTTCACGCTTCTCTCAAACGATCTGATTCTCACCGTCGACACAAAAACCTCTTCTTGCGGCGGGAGCCAGGGTTCGGAACTCTACAATCAGAGCACCGGTGTGTGGTCGTGCGGACCCAATACTCCAGTAAAGCTCTATAACCCTAATGACGAAGAACTGGGCGCGGCGGTGCTGATGTACAACAACAAGGTGTTCCAGTTTGGCGGGAACGTAGTGGCGACGGCGATCTACGATGTGGCCAGCAACACGTGGACAGCCGGCCCGACTCCCGCAAAGAGTTTGGACCAGGCCGATGGTCCGGCAGCGCTCGAGCCCAACGGCAAAGTGCTCGCCATGCTGAGTCCCGGGTTTGTTCCAGGGCGGCTGTCAGTTCGTCGAGTACGATCCTAACGCCAACACGCTAACCAACACTTCAAATCCTCAGAACTGCCCGGGCGATTCTTCCTGGGTCGGACACCTGATGATGCTTCCGACCGGCCAGATCATGTTCACGGACTTCAGCGGCACGGTGGAAATCTATACGCCGCCGCAGGGCGTGGTACTCGGGGGTCGCGCCGACGATCACTTCTGTAGCGAGTTCGATCAATAGTCCCTCGACCAACAACACGTTGTCCGGCATCCAGCTCAATGGCTTAACGGAGAACAACGCCTATGGCGACGACTACCAGGGCGCAACCAACTATCCGCTGGTCCGGCTGGTGCAAGTTGACGCGCCGAACGATGTCTATTACGCCAACACGCATGACGAGACGACACACTCGATCGCGCCTTCGACTTCGGCGTCAACCGAGTTCGACGTGCCCGCCGGCCTTCCGGCTGGAAACTACAACTTGTACGTGGTAGCCAACGGCATTCAGTCGGAAGCAGTGCCGGTATCGGTCGTAGCCGGCCGCGGACTTCAGTCTGACAGCGAACCCGACCTCGGTGAGCATCGCGCAGGGCGCCAGCGTGACGAGCCAGATCACGGTGGTCCCGGTCAACGGCTTCTCCGGCAGCGTTAACTTGAACGCCTCCGGACTGCCGAGTGGCGTCACCGCGCAGTTCAATCCGAATCCGACAACCTCAACCAGCACGCTGACCTTGACGGCGAGCGCGACCGCAGCGAAGGGAACCTCGACCGTGACCATCACCGGCACGTCGGGCGCACTGACGAATAGCAACCACGATTCAACTCACCATTACCGCTGGAAGCGCGCCGGCCGTTACTCTGAGCCCCACGTCGCTGACGTTCCGGAAGACGCTGGTCGGAACGACCTCGGCTGCCAAGGGAGTGAAGATGACCAACTCAGGCAATGCCCTGCTGAGCATCAGCAGTATCGTTGCCAGCGGCGACTTTGCGATCAGTTCCAGCACCTGCGGAAGTACGCTCGCGGTGGCGAAGAGCTGCAAGTTCAAAGTCACGTTTACTCCGACGCAAGTGGGGACGCGCACGGGCGCGGTCACCATTACCGACAACGCTCCGAACAGCCCCCAGACTGTATCCCTGACGGGAACGGGCAAGTAAGCGCAACTGCTTTTGGATAAGTTACCGGGGCCGCTGAAAAGCGGTCCCGGTTTTTTTTGCGGATGGATTGTCCGAGAAAGACTTGCCGAGAATCCTCTGAATTGTGGGACCTTCTACGGTTGAGTGCTCAGACAAGCCGCTGCATTAAAATCACCAAGTCTCGCCTGACCACATCAGCTACATGCAACCTTCGACTCAGGGCGTCGAATTCCGTGGGAACGATAATCCCCTCTAACGGCCTATATTCAGGATAGGCTTCGAAAAATGACCTGGTCAGTTTTGGAATTGCTTTTCGCAGTTCTTTTTGCGATCTATCGGATAGTGTAGTTGCACTGGAAGCGTATCCGGCTATAAAAGCCAGGTACATATCCATATCGGGTATCAAGCCTTCAGTCAGGTGGGGACTGATCCTTTGAAGCTTATAGCAATCTGCATAGGGAAACTTTGTTCTGAATTCCTCTCGATAGTGCCTCTCAACCTCCTCAGCCCTGGCTCGCGCCTTATCCATAAATCGCCCTTTCGCAAGGCCCGCCCTAGATCGGACCATGCGTCAAATGATAGATCAGGCTCCCAGCATTCTTAATCACAAACAACCCGGGAGCGACTTCATGAATAGCCGAAAACATTTCGCCTCCGTGCTAGAGTTCCGCGCTTCATTGACGGGCATGGTTACCACCCGTAAGATGGAACAACTCAAGCGTGGGTACCTCGCAAAACATGATTGGCCAAACCTTCTCGCATTACCGCGTCGTGGAAAAAATTGGCGGCGGCGGGATGGGAGTGGTCTATAAGGCCGAGGACACGGAGCTGGGCCGCTTCGTCGCCCTTAAGTTTCTTCCCGATGAACTCTCCCGCGATCCGCAGGCCCTAGAGCGCTTTCGCCGCGAGGCCCGCGCTGCCTCGGCTCTGAACCATCCCAATATCTGCACCATCCATGAAATCGGCAGGCATGGCGACCAGACCTTCATCGCCATGGAGTATCTGGATGGGGTCACGCTGAAACACCTGATTTCGGGCAGGCCACTGGAGAACGAAACCCTGCTCTCGCTCGCTATTGAAATTGCGGATGGACTCGACGCGGCGCACGCCCAAGGCATCGTTCATCGCGACATCAAGCCGGCTAATATTTTTGTGACGAAGCGTGGCCATGCCAAGGTGCTGGATTTTGGGCTGGCCAAGGCCGTGCCTTCGACCTCTCCATCAAGCGCATCCGCGAACACGATGACCGTTTCGCTGCCGATGGAAGATCAGCACCTGACCAGCCCGGGGTCGACCATTGGCACTGTGGCTTATATGTCTCCAGAGCAGGCGCGGGCGAAAGAGACGGATGCGCGCAGCGACCTATTTTCATTTGGCGCGGTGCTTTACGAGATGGCGACCGGTGCGCTGCCATTTCGCGGAGGTAGTTCAGCCGAAATCTTCAAGGCAATTCTGGATGGCGCGCCGGCGCCGATCGCGCGGCTCAATCCGGACGCGCCTGCGGAACTTGACCGCATTGTCAACAAGGCGCTGGAAAAAGATCGGAACCTGCGCTACCAGAGCGCGGCGGATTTGCGCGCGGATCTGGTTCGGCTGAAGCGGGATGTTGACAGCGGCCGGTCGTCGACGGCAGCAGCAGCGGCGGCCAGCGCGATCTCATCGAGCAGCATACCCGCGGCGCCATCGGTCCCGGGCCAATCGGCCGCGATCGGATCCGGCGTCTCTGCCGCGCAGCCCCGGCGCTCGCGCACCTACGTAATCGCCGGCATCGTGGCGATCGTTGTCATCGCGTCTGCAGCGACGGCATATTTCCTGCGCACAAGATCCGCATCCGGCAAAATCGAATCGGTTGCGGTTTTGCCCTTCGTGAACGCCACCAACGACCCGAAGAATGAGTATCTTAGCGACGGCCTGACCGAAGGCCTTATCAGCAGCCTCTCGCAGCTTCCCAACCTCAAGGTCATGGCGCGCAGCACGGTGTTCCGTTACAAGGGAAAGGAAGATGATCCGCAGAAAATCGGCCAGACGCTGCAGGTCGATGCCCTGCTGGTTGGCCGCGTCATTCAGCACGAAGACCACGTCGCGGTGGAAGCCGATCTGGTGAAAACAGCGGATGGCAGCGAACTCTGGGGCGAGCACTACGACCGCGAGCTCGCCGACATCACGCGCGTGCAGGGCGACATCACGCGGGACATCTCGACTAAGCTGCGCATCCAGCTCAATGACAATGCCCAGCAGCGCATGGCGAAGGCCGGAACCAACAATCCCGAGGCCTACCGGCTTTACCTCGAAGGCCGCCAGCTATGGTACGGACGGACGCCCGATGGCTTGAAGAAAAGCATCGAGCTATTCCAGCAGGCGATTGCCGCCGACCCGAATTACGCGCTCGCATACGCCGGGCTCGCAGATACTTACAACATCGCGGCCAGTTATGACATTGGTCTCACCTCAAAGCAAAGCCAGGCTCTGGCGGAGGATGCCACGGAAAAGGCGCTCAAACTCGACGCGTCGCTTCCCGAAGCACACTCGGCCCGGGCCCTGGTGCTGGCTGCTACGTGGAAGTGGAACGAGGCCGACGCTGAATTCAGGCGCGCGCTGGAACTCAATCCCAACAGCGCCGCCACCCACTATTTTTACGCTCATACTTGCCTCGCTCCCACCAAGCGATTCGAAGAGGCGTTCGAGCAATATCGGATCGCGTTATCGCTGGATCCTCTGTCCTCAATCGTCAATACGAACCATGCGCTGCTGCTGATGGAAGCTCGCCGGTATCCTGAATCGCTGGCTGAGTTCAAAAAGGTTTTGGAACGCGACCCGAATTTTCAGCCCGCGCATTACAAACTCTCGCAGCTCTACGCCACGATGGGACGCATCGCCGACGCCATCAGCGAGATTCAGAAAATCATGCCCAAGCAAGGCTCGTACCCGTCGACCCCAAAAAGTTATGTTGAACTCGCAATGGGAATCACCGGGACGGACCGGTCGGCCGCGGTAGGGGTGGCCTATGCCGTGGCTGGGGACCGCGATCACGCATTTGAATACCTGAACAAAGCTTTCACCGACGGAGACGATGAACTACCGAGCGCGGTTCGTTATCCCGCGTTGGACTCGATTCGGTCTGACCCTCGATACGCTGACCTGATGCGACGCATGGGGCTTCCCGAGTAATAAAGTCTGGAGCCTGCGAATACGCGAGCGCACGACCGTAGCGCCGGGATTTCCGCGCTTGAATTTGGCACCCTTGCGACACGGTTAATCCTGCCGCGACCCTCTCCATTTCGCGTTAGAATTTTTCTACCCTGCAAGAGGAGAAAAAAGTGTCCAAAATCATCGTACGTTTCCTCGCCATCTTAGGCGCTCTCTGGCTCGTCGGAATGGCCATCGTTCTCTTCGCCGTGATCGACCTCAAAGGTCACGTCCCGTCAAAAACCATCCTTGAGGCGAATCTCGATCAATCCTTCCTCGAAAACGTGCCTGACACGCCTACCGCGCGCCTGATGTCGAAGGAGCGGCAAACGTTGCGAGATGTAGTCGACTCGATCGATAGAGGCGCAAGCGACGACCGTGTTGCCGGCATGATCGCGCGGGTTGGAACGGGTTCCATGCCCATGGCGCAGGTACAGGAGATTCGCGACGCGGTGATACGTTTTCGCGCGCACAAGAAATTCGCGGTGGCCTATAGCGAAACGTTTGGCGAATTCGGTCCCGGCAATGGCGCGTACTACCTGGCCACTGCTTTCGACCAGATCTATCTCCAGCCTTCGGGCGACGTGGGGTTGACGGGCATCATCATGGAATCACCCTTCATTAAGGGCACGCTGAACAAGCTTGGCGTGACCTTTCACGGCGATCATCGCTACGAATACAAGGCCGCGCTGAATTTCTACACCGAATCCAAATACACGCTGGCCCATAAAGAAGAGATGACGGCCATCATGAATTCGTGGTTCAACCAGATGAAGGAGGGGATCTGCCAGGCGCGACAGATTGCACCGGATAAGTTCCAGTCCCTGGTCGATAGCGGACCGTACCTGGGGAAAGAAGCTGTGGATGCCAAACTGGTCGATGGCGTGGCGTACCGCGACGAGGTTTATGGGAAGGTCAAAGCGCAGGCGGGAAGCGGCGCTGAGCTTCTTTATCTGGACAAATATCTGGACCGAGCCGGGCGTCCGCACGATCACGGCAAGCGCATTGCGCTCGTCTATGGCGTGGGCGGCGTGACGCGGGGCAAGAGCGACTTCGATCCGGTGCAAGGCGAGCAGACGATGGGCTCGGAGACCGTAGCAGCCGCTATCCGCGCCGCTGCCAACGACGAGCGGGTGAAAGCGATCCTGTTCCGTGTCGATAGCCCCGGGGGGTCGTATGTCGCGTCCGATACGATCTGGCGCGAAGTGGTGAACGCGCGCAAGGCGGGAAAGCCGGTCATCGTCTCGATGGGAAATCTGGCGGGCTCGGGTGGATATTTCGTGGCCATGGCTGCGGACAAAATTGTCGCGCAGCCCGGCACAATCACGGCGTCGATCGGCGTGCTCGGCGGAAAGATGCTGACTTCCGGCCTGTGGGACAAAGTCGGACTCTCCTGGGATGAAGTTCATGACGGCGAGAAAGCGACAATGTTCACAGGGACGCAGGACTACACGCCGGCTGAGTGGGCGCGTTTTGAAGCGTGGCTCGACCGCGTCTATGTGGACTTCACCGGCAAGGTTGCGGACGGCCGCAAGTTGCCCAAAGAGAAAGTGCTGGAGATTGCGAAAGGACGGATCTGGTCGGGAGCGGACGCAAAAAATCTGGGATTGGTGGATGAACTGGGCGGCTACGACACGGCGTTGAAGCTGGCGAAGAAGGCGGCGAACATTCCGGAGAGCGACGAAGTGAAGATCGTGGTTTATCCGGAGGAAAAAAGTCTCTGGCAAACCCTGCTGCAACGGAACGAAGCTGATAACAGCGACAAGGAAGCTGCCTCACAAACGCTGGTGAGAATTTTGCAGGATGTTCAGCCGATCGCGAAGAATCTGAATGCGGCGGGTATCTCAGGAAAGAAGGATCAGGACGACGTATTGAAGATGCCGGAAATTGAGGCGGGAAAATAGGAACTCAGCGGGAAGAAAGAACGAGAACCGGTTCTAAACTCCGAGCTTCTTTACTTCGTCGTTGTAGTACTTGCGGTAGAGGATGGTCCATTCCTCGGACCCTTCGATGATGGTGCGCTTCTGGCTCTCGATCTTGCGGCGCGCCTCCTGATCGATGCGGGCTTCCTGCATCAGCAGCTCTTCGAGAATTTTACGGACCTCAAGCCGGATGGTATTACGGTCCTCGATGAAATCGACCGCATCCATGTCCGCCACGGCATCGGTGATGACGTGGGCCAGCTTGTTGACTTTATCGCGGCTTATGCGCACAACAGCGTCTTCCTCCGAACTGCGTTATAGGACTGCCTTATACTTTTTGACCAATTCAGTCTTGACCTTGCGAAACATCTCCTGATAGTTGGCGCCGCTCTTTTGCATCTCCTCGGAGTAGGCCTCGAGGATGACGCGCACTTCGTCGTTGATGCGGTCTTCGAGGGCGAGTTCCTCGAGCAGGGCGGCGTGCACCTTTTCCGTCAGGGCAGGCACGGTCTTGGTCTCGATGAGACCGCTGGCGACCAGTTTTTTGGAAACCTCGCGGGCCAGATAGCCCACATATTCTTTGGAAAAAAGCATGTCAGAGATGGCTCAAGCGAACAGAAAGTTTAACACAGCGGTAACAACACGTGAGTTCCGAGCTCCGATCTATGAGCAATCAGTGCGCGATCGAGGCTGGGAAGATTGATCGTGACTCGGAGCTCCAGAACTCACCGCGAATTCGCCTCAAACCTACGCAAGCTTTACAATAGATAGACACATGTCTCCTCATCCTGACAATCTGACGGCCATGAAAGACGACATGACAGCCTTCATCGAAGGCCTGGGCATGCGTCGATTTTTTGGATACGTGGAGTCCGAAGAGGTCCCGAGCGTGCTGTGGGACTCGGGCCAAAATCCCGATGGATGGAAGGATTTCGTTGAGCTCGCCAAGTCCACCAATGCCGCCTTCTTGACTATGCATTCCTGGACGCTGGACCGCGAAGAGCACGACCGCTTGACCGAGCGGCTCGCCGAGGGTGATTACACGAGCGACGAGGATCTCGAGGAAGGCCGTTGGCTCAAGACACACATTGGGAAGACCGGGTTCGTCCAGCTCGCGTGGGCTTATCAGGGATGTATGTTCGTCTTCGAGGCTGCGACCGAGTGGTACGAGCACTACCAGCATCTGCGCGAGTTGGCGGATGATTCCGGCGGTTTCCTCATCGACGAAACGGGGCAGGACGAAGAATCGTAGGCAAGTCGGGCGAGTGTCGCGTGGCCTGCGTTTTCGAGGCAGGACCTCCGATTACCTGAACCTTAACTCCTATCGAGACCAAACAATATGCCTCTCGCAGAACAAATTGCCCCCGCAACCCTTGATCTTGCCTGGGTCCGCTCCCAGTTCCCTTCTCTATCCCAGACTGTTAGTGGCCAACCGGCTGTCTTCCTTGATGGACCTGGCGGGACGCAGGTACCGCAGAGGGTCATTGATGCCATCTCGAAATACCTAGCTCGCGACAACGCCAATACTGGCGGCGCATACGAGACCAGCCACCGCACTGACCGCATGATCGCCGAGGCGAGAACGGCGATGGCGGCATTCCTCAATTGCGATGCGGACGAGGTTGTGTTCGGCGCGAACATGACTTCGCTGACCTACGCCATAAGCCGCGCCATTGGGCGCGAGTTTGGGCCGGGCGACGAGATCGTGCTTACGCTGCTCGATCACGATGCGAACTTTTCTCCGTGGAAGGCGCTGGAGGAGAAGGGCGTGATTGTGCGCGCGGCGAAGTTTCATGAGGCGGATTGCACGCTCGACATGGACGACTCTGGCGCGGCAGATCACTGGCCGCACGAAACTGGTGGCGGTCGGATACGCGTCGAATGCGGTGGGCACGATCAATGACGTTAGAGAAGTTGTACGACTGGCGCGCGCGGCTGGGGCGCTCAGCTACATTGATGCGGTGCACTACGCTCCGCATGGGTTGATTGACGTGAGGGCGCTCGATTGTGACTTTCTGGTTTGCTCGACCTATAAGTTCTTTGGTCCGCACATGGGCGTGCTGTATGGGAAGCGCGAACACTTGCAGCGGTTGCGCCCGTACAAGGTTCGTCCGAACACGAATGCGATTCCCAACTGCTGGGAGTGGGGCACGTTGAATCACGAGTGCATTGCTGGGATTCTGGCATGTGTGGAGTACTGGGAGGAGTTGGGACGGCGGGCGAATCCTTCAGCCAAGAGCCAGCGCGATGCGATTGTGGCGGCGCATTCTGCAATCCATCGCCATGAGCGGGCGATGACGGAAAAGATGATCGCGGGGCTGACCGCGATTCCAGGATTGAAGCTTTATGGCATCGGCGATTCGGAGCGTTTGGATCGGCGCTGCGCCACGTTTCGCGGTGCGGATTGATGGGCATTCTCCGCTGGAACTGGCTACGAAGTTGGGAGAGCGCGGGTTCTTTACATGGGATGGAAATTACTACGCGCTCAACGTGACCGAGCAACTGGATGTGGAGCGGAGCGGCGGATTTTTGCGGATTGGATTGGTGCATTACAACACGCTCGAAGAAGTGGCGCGGTTGCTGGCCGCGCTGCGCGAAATTGTTGGCGTGTAGGGCGCGAGCACAAGCGCCGTCTCGCAACGTTGCCGGGTTTGCCCGGCTGAAGAACCGAGGGCGGCAGTCCCCGCGTGAGCTGGTGCTACTGTCTGGCTTTTATTTCTTCCACTGAATTTTCTTTTCCTATCAGAGCTATGGTGGCGAGGCCTATGAACAGGCCGTGCTCTACGACTCCGGGAATGTTGCTCAGCGTGCGGGACAGAGCGGGTGGATCTTCGATTGTTCCGAAATTGCAGTCGAGGATCGGGTTGCCGTTGTCGGTGATGTAGACGGAGCCGTCGGGACGGGTGCGAATTCTAGTGGACGCACCCAGGCTCTGGATTTTTCTTTCTACGACGGCGCGGGCGAAGGAAATTATTTCTACCGGGAGCGGGAATTTGCCGAGGTGCTCGACGACTTTTCCCGAGTCGGCGATTACCACCATCTTTTTTGAGGCAGCGGCGATTACTTTTTCGCGAAGGAGCGCGCCGCCTCCACCTTTGATCAGATTGAGATGAGGATCGATCTCGTCGGCGCCGTCGATGACGATGTCGATGACGGGATTCTGGTCGAGCGTGGTGAGCGGGATGCCGACGGAGCGCGCGAGTTCGGCGGTGGCGTTGGAGGTCGGGATGCCAGTGATTTTCAGTCCGGCCTTCACGCGCTCGCCCAGAGCGATGATGGCGAAGTAGGCAGTTGAGCCCGTGCCCAGGCCAACGATGTCGCCGTCACAAACGAGTTGGGCGGCGGCGCGGCCGGCTAGTTCTTTTTCGGATTCATTGGCCATGGGGTTTAGGGAAGCTGGTCATTATTTCATAAACAAGCCTTCGCTCTCAGCTGTCAGCTCTTGGTTATTTATTTTCGGAAGACCTCGATGTAGACCAGATAACCGGCCAGAGCCAAGCCGAACAAACCAAGCAGGTATGAAACGATGTCGATTACAAAGCCGGCTGGCTCGAAGGCGTCTTCATCAAGCTGTATGCGTGTTTTGCGATAACGAGACAGACCGGCGAGGATGAGCAGCACTCCGCCGATGATGGAGATCACGCCGAACCAGGCGGTGACACCGGAGGTAACGGAGGCGCGCCCTTCGAGATGAAGGAATTCGCGGAGGGCGATGGAGAAGCGTCCGATGGCAAATCCGAAGATGATGGTGGCAATGCCGGTGCGCACCCACGCCAGGAAGGTACGCTCATTGGCGAGGTGATCGCGGGCGCGGTTGGGGTTCGCGGGCAAGCCGATATTATTTCACGATCAGCCGGCAATCATCTTGCCCAGAATTTCTTTCAGCAGCTTGGCTGCGACCATAGCGGTGAGTTGCGTGTTGTCTTGCGTGGGGTTGAACTCCACCAGGTCGGCGCCGGCGATTCGGCCGGTGATGGCGTGAATGTGGGCGATGGCTTCGCGGGTCGACATGCCTCCGGGCTCGCGATGCGAGATGCCGGGAGCAAAGGCGGGATCGAGCGCGTCCATATCAAAAGATATGTACACGGGGCCGTCGACCTTCATGCGATCGAGCGCGGGCAGCAGGCGCATTTCGATAACTTCGACACCAAATCTTTTTGCCTGCTCCCGCTGATGGGAGTTCATAGTGCGGATGCCGACCTGAATGAGGCGCTTGGCAGAACCCGCCTCCATGATGCGCGCGAACGGGCAAGCGTGGGAGAGGCGGTTGCCTTCGAGTTCGTCGTAGAGGTCGGGATGCGCGTCAAAATGGATGACGGTGAGATCGGGAATGCGCTGGCCGAAGGCGCGAACGATGGGCAATGTGATGGAATGATCGCCGCCAAGGCAGACGGGACGCAGGTTGTGGTCGAGTAACTCGCCGACTTTTTGTTCGATCGCGGGAAAAGGTTCCTGAAAGGTGAACTTCAGATCGCCCGCATCGCAATAAGTGCCTTCGTCGTTCAGGTCGACGCCAGACTCGGTGGAGGAGTTAGCGGAGTCGGAACCAAAGGCTACACGAATGATGGGCGGCGCGCCGGCGGCTCCGCGGAGCCAGGAGGAGTTGGCGTCGAAGGGAATGCCCAGCAAGACAGGAGTACCGGGCCTGGCGGATTTGAGATGAGTGGTCAGTTGTCAGCTCCCGGTTCGCATACACAGCCAACAGCAAAGATTAAACCTTGGATGGCTTGGGGTCTATTGGAATTGTGATCGACGGCTTATGCTTCGACCGTCTGGAATAGAATCGTTTTTATGAGCGCGTTCCCTGGACCCTCCGTATCGAACTTTGTCCGACTTCTGCCCAAGGCGGAGCTGCATTTGCATCTGGAGGGATCAATTGAGCCGGCTACGCTGCTGGAATTGCGGCAGCGGCATGGGATGGAGGGCGCGACGCTGGCGGAGGTTGAGCGGCTTTACGAGTTCACGGATTTTGCGGGATTTCTGGTGGCGTTTAAAGATGTGACCGGCCATTTGCGCTCACCGGATGACTACGAACTGATCACCTACCGCTTGATGGAACGACTGCAGGCGCAGAATGTTTTGCATGCTGAGGTGACGGTTTCGGTGGGCGTGTGTTTATGGCGGAAACAGGATTTTACGGGGATTTTTGAGGGACTGGAACGGGGGCGGGCGCGCGGGGAAAAAGATTTTGGCGTTTCGCTGCTTTGGATTTTTGATGCGATCCGGCAGTTTGGGGCCGAGAAGGCCCAGCCGGTGCTGGATTTGGCGATTCAGTATCGCGACCGCAATGTGGTGGCGTTTGGGATTGGCGGGGATGAGGCGAAAGGGTCCTCCGGAGATGTTTGCCGAGGTGTTTGCGCGGGCAACGCGGGACCATGGGCTGCATTTGACGGCACACGCCGGGGAGAGCGCGGGGCCGGAGTCGATTTGGGGTGCGCTGAATTTGAAGGCGGAGCGGATTGGACACGGGCTTACGGCGGGGCAGGACGCCGAGTTGATTGAGGAACTGGCGGAGCGGCAGGTTCCGATTGAGATTTGCGTGACGAGCAATCTGCGGACTGGTGTCTGCCAGGATGTGGCGCAGCACCCGGTGCGGCGATATTTTGATGAAGGGCTGATGGTGACGATTAATTCGGATGATCCGGCGATGTTTGGGTCGTCGCTGGCGGGTGAGTATGCACTCTGGCAGCGGCAGTTTGGTTTTTCCGATGAGCAGTTGCGCGAATTGGCGCGGAATTCGTTTGAGGCTTCGTTTTTGCCGGCGGAGACGAAGGTGGGGTTTCTGAATCTGGTGGATTCGACGGTGGTGCGGTAGCGAGCGACCACGAACGATAAATAACCACCTCCATCCGTTTGAGATCACTGTCCACTGTTCATTCATCACACGCCAATGTTTATGGGCTCGCCTATAATGTGGCGCTATGTATCCGAACGAGGCGATATGAAACTTGAAGAAAAGATTGCAGAACTTAAGAAACGCGACCATCTGGCGGAAGAGGGCGGCGGGGAGAAACGCCGCGAGCGGCAGCATAAAGAGGGCAAGATGTCGGCGCGCGAACGGGTCGAATTTTTGCTCGACGAAGGTACGTTCGAAGAGACCGACAAGCTGCGCACGCATCGCTGCCACGACTTCGGCATGCAGGAACAGAAGTTTTACGGCGACGGATTTATCACCGGATACGGGCGCATCGAAGGGCGGCTGGTGTTCGTGTTCGCGCAGGATTTCACCGTATTTGGCGGATCGCTCTCGGAGACGAATGCGCTGAAGATCGTCAAGATCATGGACCTCGCGGCGAAGATGGGCGCGCCGGTGATTGGGCTGAACGATTCGGGCGGGGCGCGGATTCAGGAAGGCGTGATGTCGCTGGCTGGGTATGCCGACATTTTTCTGCGGAACACGATTTATAGCGGCGTGGTGCCGCAGATTTCCGCGATCATGGGGCCGTGCGCGGGGGGCGCGGTTTATTCGCCGGCGATCACCGACTTTATTTTGATGGTCGATCAGACCTCGTACATGTTTATTACCGGGCCGGACGTGATCAAGACAGTGACGCACGAGGAGGTCACGAAAGATCAGCTGGGCGGGGCGCATACGCACAACGAGACTTCAGGCGTGGCGCATTTTTTGTGCCGCGACGATGCGGAATGCCTGTCGATGGTGCGCGAGCTGCTGAGTTTTATTCCGTCCAACAATCTGGAGGATCCGCCGCGCAAGGTTTGCACCGACCCGACAGATCGCGTGGACGCGAAGCTGGACACGCTGATTCCCGAACAGTCGAACATGCCGTACGACATGAAGGAAATTATTACTACGGTCGTCGACGACGGATATTTTTTTGAGATTCACGAGCACTACGCGAAGAACATTGTGGTGGGATTCGCGCGGCTGAATGGGCAAGCCGGTCGGCATCGTGGCGAACCAACCGGCGATGCTGGCGGGGACGCTGGATATTAATGCGTCGGTGAAGGGCGCGCGCTTTGTGCGGTTCTGCGATTGCTTCAATATTCCGCTGGTGACGTTTGAAGATGTGCCGGGATTCTTGCCGGGGACGCAGCAGGAGTATGGCGGAATCATCAAACACGGGGCGAAGTTGCTGTATGCGTTTGCCGAGGCGACCGTTCCCAAGGTAACGGTGATTACGCGCAAGGCATACGGCGGCGCTTATTGCGTGATGGCGTCAAAGCATATTCGCACCGACGTGAATTATGCGTGGCCGAGCGCGGAGATTGCCGTGATGGGTCCGGAGGGCGCGGTGGACATTGTGTATAAGCGCGAACTGGATGCGGCCGGAAATGACGGAACAAAGAATGGCGGCAGCGGCTCGGAACGCGAGGCGCTGCGGCAGGCGAAGATTGAAGAGTTCCGGGATCGGTTTGCCAATCCTTATATTGCGGCAGACCGGGGTTTCTTGGATGCGGTGATTCAGCCGCGCGAGACGCGGAAGAAACTGATTCAGGCGCTGGAGATGCTGGAAACTAAGCGGGATAAGAATCCGCCTAAGAAGCATGGGAATATACCGCTGTAGGGTTTTCTCCCATTAATCTGATCGGGGATCATGCGCTGAATCCCGCTAGAGAACAAAAGACGAATCTATGGCCGGACCGAAGGTTGATGAAATCGGGTGTTGGTCGAAAGTAAAACTGAATATTTTAGAGCGATATGCCACCGAATACTCAAAAACACTGTCAACTCAGAGTGATCCTGCGTTCGCCCATGTATACATCGACGCATTTGCGGGCGCTGGATACCACCTGTCGAAGATAAGCGGCGACATGGTTCTTGGAAGCCCGCGAAATGCGCTCGTAGTCAAGCCTGCATTGGTTGGCGCCTTGAGCGTGCTCGCTCATTGGAAATCTCTAGTAAAATAGTCGTCTTTATGGGAGCCCTCTTCTCATGCCGAACGCATTCCACGCCATTCGCAAGTCCTCGCTGCCCGGAGTCCTGATCTTCGTTCTGTTCGCCGTTGCGGTCGGCGCGCAGACGGCGCCGCGGCCCGCGGCGCCTCCGACTCTCGTCTTCATGACCGATTTCGGTATCGTCGACGACTCGGTCGCTCTTTGCAAAGGCGTCATGTACGGCATCGCGCCCAATCTGCGCATCGTCGACCTGACCCATCAAGTCACCGCCTTTTCCATCGCCGACGGCGCCCGCTTTCTCTTTGGAGCCGCGCCGTATTTTCCCGCTGGAACCGTTTTCGTCGGCGTCGTCGATCCGACTGTGGGCAGCACGCGCAAGGCAATCGTCGTCAGGACCAAGCGAGGCCAGCTCTTTGTGCTTCCCGATAACGGCCTGATCACCATGGTGGCCGATCGCGACGGTATCGAAGGTATCCGCAACATCGAAAATCCCGACTGGATGATCGGCGCGAAAATCTCGTCCACCTTTCACGGCCGCGATATTTTCTCGCCGGTGGGCGCGCATCTCGCCCGCGGCGACGACTGGACCCAGGTCGGCCCCGAACTGAAGGACTTTGTCCGCCTCGATCTCCACCCCGCCACGCTCGACGAGCACGGCCTCCACGGCGAAGTCATCGCGCTGGATGGTCCGTTCGGTAACCTCGTCACCAACATCAGCGCCGAAGACTTTCTCAAACTCGGTTACCAGCGCGGCGATTCACTCAACGTTAGAATCGGCGGCCACGAAATTAAGATGCCATTCGTCAAGACTTTCAGCGATGTCCCGCTCAAACAGCCACTGCTGTACATCGATTCGCGCGGGCGAGCGAGCTTTGCATTGAACCAGAGCAACTTCGCGGCGGCCTATAAAGTCGAGCCTCCACAGCCAATTTTCATTCCACGGAAGGAGCGAAGTGAAGATCGCCAAGTTTTCGGCAATTATTTCAACCAAGGGACCAAATCTCATGCGCGCCAAATTCACATATCTGATACTTGTTCTCGCTGTCCTGGTCGCCACCGCCTCCTCCCAAAGCTTTCGCGGATCAATCCGTGGCACGGTCACCGACCAGAGCGGGGGCGTGATCGCCAACGCCAAAGTCACCGCGAAAAATTTCAACACTGGCCTTCAGCGCGAAGCCACCACCGGCGAGGACGGTGCCTACGTGATCGCCGAACTTCCCGTCGGCGAGTACACCGTGACCGCCCAAGCGGCCCAACTAGCGCCTGCCGCGCAAAATGTTCGGGTAGAGGTCGGCCTCGATACGCGTGCCGACTTCGATCTCAATACCGTGCAAAAAACCGTGACTCAGATCGTCGTTACCGCCGAGGAAGTGCCGCTCGTTGAGACCACGCGCGACGTCCTGGGCGGGGTTGTCGAGCGCCAACTCGTCAACGAACTGCCGCTCAATGGCCGCGATTTCGGCAAACTCGTCTCTCTCACTCCCGGCACCACCGTCGATCCCTCCGGCGTCGCTGGCACCCAGGGCGGTTTTGGACAGTTCAATATCGACGGCAACCGCGATCGCTCCAATAATTACTCGCTCGACGGCACCGACAACAACGATCCCTTCTTCAACAACTCCGCTCTCAACCAGACCGGCATCGGGGGCGCGCCTGCATCGTTGCTGCCTGTCGATGCCATTCAGGAGTTCAATCTCGAAGCGCAATTTGGCGCCGAATACGGCCGCAACAGCGGCTCCGTCATCAACATCATCACCCGCTCCGGCTCCAACAAGCTGCACGGTTCCGGTTTCGAATTCTTGCGCAACAGCGCATTCGATGCTCGCAACTACTTCAACACCCAGTCCCGCAAATCCGTTTTCCAGAACAACAATTTCGGCGCCTCGCTCGGCGGCCCCATCATTCGAGATAAAACCTTCTTCTTCGGCGCCTACGAAGGCGAGCGCGAGCGCGTCGGCTCCGATTTCCTGCTGCTCGTTCCCACGACCACGGAAATCGCCCAGGCCCGCTCCATTGCCCAGGCGATCAACGGCGGCGTCATCAATCCCGGCCTCGACGCTGTCCTCTCCTTCTACCCGCAGAGCGATACCAACGAACTTCCCGGCGTCGTCAACGACAAGAACGATGGCGACTACCTCATCGCCAAGATTGACCACAACTTCTCAAACAACGAACAACTCACCGGCCGCTACGCCTTCGCCCGCAACTATCAGGTGTTTCCCTTTGGTTCGCCCGGCGGATACGGCACCGGTTCGCGTCTTCCTGCCTTCGCGCAGACCTCGCCCAGCCGCGTGCAGGTTCTCTCGCTGAGCCTGCTTTCCTCGTCTGTCTCCCTCTCACATCAACGAAGTCCGCTTCGGCTACAGCCGTTATCGCACGTCCTTCAGTTCACTCAACGCCAACTGGGACCCGGTCGCCAACGGTCTCAATCTCGGCACCGGCAAACTCGGCCTTCCGGAATTCGATTTCACCAACATTGAGAACCTCGGAGCAATCGGCTACAGCGTGCCTCGCGGACGCGTCAGCCAGAGCTTCCAGATCCTCGACAACTTCACCTGGCTGACGGGTAAGCACACATGGAAATTCGGCGCCGAATTCCGCCGCGCCGCCATCAGCAACTTCAATGACAATCTCGAGCGAGGTATCTTCGAGTTCACCAGCGGCGTCGGCCTCAGCAGCGACCCCATCGTCGACGCCCTCGCCGAACTTCTATACCGGCGGATCGCAGGATGAAGAAGACTGCTGCTCCTACGTTTCGGTAGATACAGGCAACACGCAGCGCACTACCTACAACAACGGCCTCAGCTTCTTTGCCCAGGACGATTTCCGCCTCGCCCCGACTTTCACTCTGAACTACGGCGTGCGCTGGGAATATTTCGGTCCCATTGAGCGAGAAGAACAATCTGCTCTCAAACCTCGCTGCCGATGGCACTTTGCAGATGGTGGGATCGGATGGCGTTAACGGCCTCTACGAGCGCGACCTGAACAATTTCGGCCCGCGCATTGGCTTCGCCTGGAACCCTTTTGAAGAACACGGTAGTCCGGGGCGGCTACGGTCTCTACTACGATTACGTTCCGCAGCACCTCTCGATTGCGAACTTCACCACCTCCGCCGGTGTTGCCACGAACCCCATCGGCCCCAAGGCGGTTCTGCCCATGGACTTCAACAGCGCAGCGTTCAATGGCACCGACACGGTCGATCCCATCATGACGGTCGACACCGAGCGGCCACTATTCGATCTTCGTTACGCCGCGCAAATTTCCCAGCCCCTACACGCAAAACTTCAATGTGAACGTTCAGCAGAAACTGGGCGAGCAAGCTTCGCTCGAAGTCGGCTACGTCGGCAGCAAGGGAACCAAGCTCGTCCGCCTCACCGACCTCAACGAGTTCTACACGAACCCGAATTACAGCACGATCGACCAGCTCTATCCCGGAGCCGCTTCCAACTACCATTCGCTGCAAACGATCTTGCGTCTCCAGAATTCGCACCGCTTCTCCGGCTTCGCCAGCTACATCTGGTCGCACGCCATCGACGACGCCTCCGATGGCATCGACTTCGTTCCCGGAGCGGCCTTTCCGCAAGACCCCAGCAATCTGAAAGCCGAGCATGGCAACTCGCTTTTCGACACGCGCCAGCGCTTCACAGCCGCGATCAACTACGACGTCCCGTCATGGCACGGTGCCGGCAAATTCGGCTCCGGATGGCAGCTCAACACCATCGTCAGCGTTCAAACCGGCCGGCCCATTCCGATCGCCAACTCCTACGACAACAGCGGCCACTATTACTTTAACCAGCGACCTAACGTTGTGCCTGGTGTCAATCCCATCCTGTCGCACTGGACGCCCGCGACCGGATATCTAAATCCCCTGGCCTTCAGCCAGCCCGCGGACGGCACCTTCGGTGACCTCGGCCGCGATGCGATTTTTGGCCCCGGCTACTCCAACGTTGATTTTTCCGTGACCAAGAACACAAAACTCACGGAGGCCCTGAATCTGCAACTCAGAGCGGAATTCTTCAACCTCTTCAATCATCCGAATTTCGCCTTGCCGAATCACAACCTGACGCCGGGCTACGATCAGTTCGGAAACGTGCAATGCGATCCCAATGCCGGCTGCTATCAGGGCCTGATCACGCAAACCCCCGACGCAGCCCAAACCAATCCCGGCCTCGGCGGAGGCGGACCAAGGGTAGTTCAACTGGCAGTGAAGTTTACGTTTTGAATTGAACCCAGGAGTGGACGGGGCGAGTTTCCCGTCCGCATCCAATTTAGCTGTCTAGCTAATGGCTGATTCTCGGCAGCACCGCCCGCAGCAAAGCAACAAACTGTCCCATTACGCGCCGTCCGACTTCCAGCACTTCTTCGTGATCGAGCGGCCGGTCAGTGGTGCCCGCCGCCATGTTCGTCACGCACGAAATCGCAAGCACCTCAATCCCCATATGCCGCGCCGCAATCGTTTCCGCGACAGTCGACATGCCCACCAGGTCCGCGCCAATCGTCCGCAGAATACCGAATCTCCGCCGGCGTCTCATAACTCGGCCCGGCCAGCGCCGCGTACACGCCCTCATGCGGAGTGATCCCCAGCCGTTGGCTTCCTCCAACGCAATCTCCCGCAACCGCTTGGCGTATGCATAGCTCATGTCCGGAAACCGATGTCCAAAGCGCTCATCATTCGGACCAGTCAACGGATTCTGTCCCTGTAAATTAATATGATCGCGCAGCACCACAAGCGCGCCCTGCCCATACTCAACATTGATTCCACCCGCCGCGTTGGTCAGAATCAAAGTCCGAATCCCCATCCGCCCCAGCACGCGCGTAGGAAATGCAACCTCCGCCGCCGAGTAGCCCTCATACAAATGCACGCGCCCCTGCATCACCGCCACAGGCACGTCGCCAGATTTCCCAATCACCAATTGCCCCGCATGTCCGACGGCGGTCGACCGCGGAAACGAAGGGATCTTCGCGTAAGGAATACGCACAGCCTCGGCAAGATCGTCGGCAAACGCTCCCAGCCCCGAGCCCAGCACGAGTCCAATCTGGGGGCGCAACTTGGTTTGCGAAAGAATAAAAGCGGCAGCGGATTCCGCGCGGGTAAAAACATCGGTAGTCATATCGTATGGTTTTTCCTCGGTGAAGCTCAGTGCCCTCTGTGTTCAAAGCCCTTTGCAGACTTCGAGGAGACGTCAGGCTTCGCAAATAAGCATTGCACTAAAATTTCTTTTCGAATTCTGCGAATGCCCTTTCAAGTTCAAACTGCAATCGCGCGTGGTCACTGTGATCCAGCACTGCTTTGCACGCCGCACTAGGCAATCCGAAATTGTGCACAGACATTTCGCACGGACCCACATTCCGTTCCATTACCGTGTCGTTCCACAAACTTTCCCCCGGCAAAAAGCTATGCTCCAGGCTCGCCCGTGCCATGCGCTTCAAATCTGCATAGGACAATCCGTAAGTTTCCACGGCCCGCAGATATTCCTGCGTGATATCGCTCCGCGCAACGCCCTCGTCGTCCGTCGCCAGCGCCACCGGAACACCATACTTCATATAAATCGGCAACGGATGCCGATCTCCACTCACGCCAAGAATCACGTCGTTTGAAGTCAGGCAAATTTCAACCAACACTTTTTTCTTCGCCATCTCCTTCAGTAGCTCAATCGGATCGTCTTCGTTCATCACCGCAACGCCGTGCCCGATCCGTTCCGCCCCAGCCCGCTCCACCGACTCGCGAATATGAAAGCGCAGCCCTCCGGTGGAACCAACCCCATCGCCAGTTCATCGGCATGCAGCGAAACGTGCGCCGCCGGATAGAACCTGTGCAGCGCTTCGATGATCCGCATATGCAGATCGAAATCGTGCATCGGCACGTAATAGTCTTCCGGCATCACCAGATTGAAGCCCACGAACCGAGGATCGGCTTTTGTCAGCTCGAATCCTAGAAGTATCTGGGCAAATACCTGCTCGCGAGGCAGTCCGCGTAACACCTGATAAAGGTAGCGCACCGTAACCTTGCAACCAGCATCGGCCCGCGCTGTCCCGCAGTGCAATACCTCCTTCTCGCGCGCCTCATCGGCATCGGTCCGCGCCTGCACCGACTGCACAATGTCCCGCAACCCGCCCGCCAGCAGTTTCTTTCGAAGCGCGCCAAAATCATCATCCCACCCGATCTTGGTGCCCAGCGCTGCTGAATCCCTACCGTCTGCAGTGTGCATTACCTCCACATATTGCAGGTGATCCTCGGCTGCGCGCGAGGCCACTTCCGCAAATGCCTCTCCGGTGTGCCTGTCCATGGCCGGGCCAAACTTGTCAAAAGTCTCGAAGAACCGGTCGTGCCCCGACTCCTCCTCCCGATGCCAGTTGCGCATCGACCAGGCGTCGACTAGCTGGTTATAGAGAACGTGATCCTGGTAAGCGCAGCGAACCGACGGTTTTGGGTTGTAGGCCTCGCAGGAATCGCAGGCCGCATGGATCAGCTTGGAAGTGCTGCGATCCACGCACAGCGCATTCTCCGACGCCCAATCGATCAGGCTCTCGGCATAAATTGCGCCGCTCAGGTGAATGTGCAGGTCTCCACCCTTTGGCATGTCCTGAAGGAAAGCGAGCAGCAATTCAGGCTGCTTCCGCACCGACTCCATGTACTTCGAAGTCTTCTCCTCGGGACTTTGGGCGCAACACGCTACCGCGAGTAAACAGATTGTGATCGTCAAATGCATGCATCGCATGTCGAAAAGCCTCCGGAGAGAACATCGCATTGTAATGTGGCGGCGCAGCCTCTTCAATTCGAGCTGCTAAACGGGGCTTAATTAGTGAATTCTCGCAAGTTTTGCACAACAAAGACCCTCGGATGCCGATGAAATTTCCCCTCCGCAACTCCTCAAACGCGCGCAAGAAACCGCATAAACATTGGCTCCAACGAAATGCGCGCAAGTCTGCTGCACCATCAACGCGTCACCCGCCTGTGGACGCCCCGCACTCCATTGACAAATCGGTACTTACAATCCCGCGAATTCAATTGACGATAAAAACAACCATGGTAAAACCATAATCGTTCTTTGACACGTTCTGAAGTTTTCCCGGTTGGTGCAAGGTCCGGGGCTCAAGCGAAGTCACTCAGACAAGCCGCGAGGAATGTATGAGAGGGCAAGCAAGGGTCTATAGCTGAGCGCTGGTTGAGGCGAACAGGAACGACACGTCGAAGGCAAGATAGAGTCCCGAGGCGTTGAACGGATTTATCCGGTTGGCGGTGAGCCCGGAGCCCGAGCAAGATCGGCCTGCAATGACCCGTAAGGGAGTTGTGGGAATAAGGTCAGCAAGGGTCTAAACGCGAGCTACTGGCCGAGACGAATAAGTTCAACATCCCCTCGGGACTCTCTATTTTTGCCTGGAGTGATCGCCACTCTCGGCTGTCCAAGCCGAAAAGCGGAGCTCGGCGGCCTTACCTCATGCGGTGAGCTGGACGAGCGATTCCCTCAGCCCCATCCCAACAGATTCCAAAACTCTGCTGCACTTCTCATGCAGCTGACGCGATCCGGCACTTGCCCAACAACCCGCTCCGGATACTCATCATAAATCCGCCGATCCAGCAGCCTGCCATTCTTGGCCTTCCGCACACCGCCCCATTGCTTGAAGAAGGGCCACGCCTTGCATTCGGCACTGTCTCCGAATCGAGACCACCCACTCGCGTTTCATCGGACGCGCCCCCGGTCCGCTCTCGCTCCCCACAATCACCCATGCGACTCTCGCGCACTCTCCGTCCCCGGCGATAAGTGCTGACAGCCACTGGCCGTAGCACATGGCTGGGAGGTTGTGTGCCTAGGGCGCCGTGGCGCTGATTGGCAGTTTCCTGGAAGCGCATGCGGCGTTCGCCGCATCTATAATCGACAGCGAATTCACTTTAGGAGATGACACGATGTCGAACGTGATTCCTGAGAAATACCGCGACCTTTTTTCAAAAAAAGCATTTGCGAGTCTTGGAACCTTGATGCCGGATGGACGACCTCAGGTCACTCCTGTGTGGTGCGACTTCGATGGCGAGCACGTAATTTTCAATTCGGCCAAGGGCCGCCAGAAAGACAAGAATGTTCGGCGCGATCCGCGAGTGGCACTAGCCATTATTGATCCTGACAACCCATACCGTTATATGGAGATTCGCGGACAAGTGGTGGAAATCACCGAAGAGGGCGCCGACAAGAGCATCGACAAGTTGGCCAAAAAATATCTGGGAGTGGACAAGTATCCATATGGGCAGCCGGGCGAGGTGCGGGTAATCTACAAGATCAAGCCGGAGCACACAACGGTGATGGGATAGAAGTTCCTCTTCCTTCGTCTTCCGGGGTTTGCATTTCGCACTCGCCGCAACAAGCGAGGCGGCTGTTTGCCGCGAACCCATGTTGTCCAAAACCGGACATCCGGCGAAGAACCGCGCGAAGAACGAAGAGCGAAAGTAAGCAGCAAAACGCATTTTTCCTTGCTTCCATTTTCTGCTTGGAAGCGTCCAAACAACAGGCAATTGTTCGGGTCAATGGGGAGCTTTTGTTCTCGGCGCGGCATCCTGGACCGCGCCACGGAACTTCGAAGCAATCCTTGCCGTATCAGTGGAAAGGGATAGGCGCCCCCGCTGGGTTCCGTCCGTCTTTCGTCGGAGGGATTTATGGAAGTTGCAAAGAATGGCCATGATGGTTTGGCCAGCGTGAATGTGCTCAATGAGGTTTCGGTGCATCAAGTGGTGAAGGCGGCGCACGATGAACTACGGCAACTCCTTCAGCAGCGGGCCGAGATCATGAAGCGCATTGGCACGGTGAAGCAGACGATTACGGGACTCGCCGATCTGTTCGGCGAAGAGGTGCTGGGCGAGGAACTGCTTGACCTGATTGATCGCAAGCAGAACGGGCGGCAACCGGGGTTCACCAAGGCGTGCCGGCGTGTGCTGATGGAAATGCGTCGTCCGATGGGCGCGCGCGAGGTATGCGCGGAGTTGGAACGCCAGGCACCGGCGATTCTGGCGCGTCACAAGGATCCCCTGGCGTCGGTGACGACAGTGCTGAACCGGCTGGTGGATTATGGCGAGGCACGAAGCTTGTCGAACGATCGCGGGCGGCGCGTATGGGAATGGGTCAGCGAGGGTGAGCAGGTTGCGGCGCAGAATGTGATGAGAGCGCGCATTCCAGCATAGACAAAAAAACCAACTCCTGAACGCATCGATCAAAAGCCCCGTCTAAGCCACGCTTCGACGGGGCGCTCCAATCCCTATGCTGGCAGCAGACTTCCCTTCTCCAGATGCCGCGTCACGTGCGCATATGAGGCGGCGTGCGGATCGTGCGTGACCATGATGATTGTCTTGTGGAATCCCTCATTTAACTTCTTCAAAATTTCCAAAATCTCCGTGGCGGAGTGGCTGTCGAGGTCGCCGGTCGGCTCGTCGGCAAGAATCAGCGTTGGATCGCTGACAATGGCACGAGCGATGGCTACGCGCTGCTCCTGCCCGCCGGAGAGTTGTTTCGGGAGATGGTTTACGCGCTCCTCGAGGCCTACAAGCTTGAGCGCGGTCATGACGTGATCGCGGCGTTGCTGCGGCGTCATTTTCGTCAGAAGCAACGGGAGTTCGACGTTTTCAAATGCGGTGAGGACCGGAATCAGATTGAAAGTCTGAAAGACGTAGCCGACATGCGTGTTCCGCCAGTGTGCGGACTGGCTGTCATTGAGTTTGAAAATGTTGTCGCCCATGACCAGCAGGTCGCCCGGAGGTCGGACGATCGATGGCGGCGATCATGTTGAGCAATGTTGTTTTACCGGAGCCCGAGGGGCCCATAAGCGCGAGGAATTCTCCGGCGGCGATGTCGATGGAGACATTGTCGAGCGCGGTGACCTCAAAGGCGTCGCGCTTGAAGATTTTGCTGACGCCACGGGCCTGCACGACTTTGCTGCCCACGGCGGGTTGCGCGGGAGTTTGTGACGCTACACTCATGATTGCCCCTTAACGATGATGCGAATTTTTTGTCCGTCCGATAAGTCGGCGGGCGCGGTCGTGATGACGTTTTCTCCGCCGACGAGGGAGTCGACGAGATAGCCGCCCGAGCGCTCGCCTTTTACGTGGACGTCGCGGCGAAGAGCTTTGCCATTGAACGCGATGAAAACAAACTTTGTGCCGTCTTTATCGCGCACGGCTGCGGTAGGAACGAACACGTACGACTCCTTGGCGACACTCCTGTCGTCCTTTTTCGCGGGCGCCTTGAACTGAACCGTGGCATTCATTTCCGGCCGGAGATAGGAATCGGGCTGGAGAATTTGCACTTTTACCTGTACTGTCGCCTTCTGGCGATTGGCTTCGGGCGACATCTCGGCAATCTCGCCTTTGTAGGAGCGGTCTTTGAAGGCGTCGAGTGTAACGATGCCTTCCTGGTGCGGCGAGAGTTTGGCGAAGTCGTCCTGCGCGATGTCGAGTTCGACCTGAATGTCGTTAAGGTCTGCCAGCGCGACGACCGATCCGCGCGGGCCGCCTTCGGCGCCGCTGGCGAACTGGGCGGTGACGAGCTCTCCTTTTTCGGCAGTCCGTTCGAGAATGGTGCCGGTCACGGGCGCGCGGATTACCGTCGCATCGAGCTGCGACTTGGCGTAATCCATCTGGCCTTTGGCGGTATCGACATCGGCCTTGGCGCGATCGATTTCTTCGGTGCGGGGGCCGAGCTTCATGAGACGGAAGGCCTGCTCCAGTGAATTGGATCGCTGCTGGTCGGCATCATACTTGGCTTGCGCGTCATCGAGGCTTTGCTTTGACACTACGCCTTGTGCGAAAAGGTCGCGGGTGCGGTCGAGCGTGACCTTGTCGTTGGCGGCGGTGGCGCGGGCTTCGGCTAAATTGTGATCGGCCTGCTGAATTTCTTCCGGGCGTGACCCGTGCTGGGCTTCGGCGAGGCGGGCCTTTGCGCTTTCCCATGCGCCGCGCGACTGCTCGTAGAGAGCGCGAAACTCTTCGTCTTCGAGGCGGACCAGAATCTGGCCTTCTTTGACCTTGTCGCCTTTTTCCACCCCGATCCAGGCAACGCGGCCCGTGACCTTGGAGTTCACGCTGATCTTGTGGTGGGCTACGACGTACCCGCTGGCGGAAAGAACTGTGCTGCCCCCGGCAACTCCGCTCTCGGCGGTGGCACGCATGACCTCTACCTCTGGAGTGTTCGAGGCGAAAACTCGGTAGCTGACCGCAATCAGGCCCAGCAGGACAACGACCGAGATACCGCCGATGATGATTCGGCGCGACCAGGCGGGAGGCTCCCCGGCACCTCCGCGAAGCGTGTGGTCGATGCGGAGGCTTTGCAGGTCGTCGTGCCTGGCGTCGTCTTGTTTAACGTCGAGTGGCATTCCGTTATCCGATGCTACGTGTGGTCAGTGCGATACAAATTCTGAGATTTTATGTCGTCACGCTCTTAGCGATGTCAAGATGTCTTGCCGCGCGGCTTGCCAGGCTGGAGCAAAGCCTCCGGCCAGTCCCATTACTGCCGCAAATACCACTGACGTGATTACGACTCTCCATGTCAACTGCAAACTGAAGACTGTCTCGCTGAAAGTTACCGAGTTGCCGATGCCGGTCGTGTGGCCATTGAAGGGCAGTACCAGAATGATTCCGACAATCGCGCCCAGCAGCGACAGCAACAGCGCTTCGATCACGAACGATGTCAGAATGCTGGGCTTGGAGAAGCCGATAATGCGCAGTGTCGCGATCTCTCGCGAGCGGTAGGCCACGGCAGCGTACATTGTGTTCATGGCGGCAAAGCTGGAGCCGATGGCCATGATGACCGCGACGACGATTCCGATGAACTTGATGGGCCCGCCAGAACTGGTCTGCTTTTCGTAGTATTCGGTTTCGAGAGTGCCTTCGAGTTTGATGCGCTGGTCGTCGGAGACGCGATGCACGAGCGCATCGGCCGCGACTGGATCGGTAGCGCGGAGGTAGACGGAGGCGTAGCCACCCTGGCGGTCGAAATCGACCGCGATCTGGTTGACGTCGCCCCAGATTTCAGAGTCGTAAGCCGTGCCGCCAGAGTCAAAGACGCCGACGACTTTCCACTGGCCCTTGGCGAAGTCCATCGTGTCGCCGACGTTAGCCCCGGCGAAGCGGTCGTGGATCGACTTGCCGATCACGACTTCGCGCTGGCCGGTCGAGAACCAGCGGCCTTCCACCAATTTCAGTCTCGTTTCGCCCTTCGGATTTTTTTCGGCTTCTCGCAGGGCAAGGCCGGCGGGCATCAGACCCCGGACGGAAACGTTCACTTCGCCAGTGCCATCTTTGCGCGGCAGAACTGCCACCACCACCCACTCCCCCGAGGCGAGCGGTTGGCCTTCTGAATCGGTAGCAATGCCGGGCAGAGTTTTAAGGGTGGGGAAAAGATTGGCGTCAAACCCGCCGGAGAGTTCGGCCGTGGAACCTTTGCGCATGACCAGGACATTGAGCGCGTCGCCGCTGGTGGCGAAGGCCTTGTCGAGTCCGGCAAGGAGGGCCATCAGGAAAACCGCGGTGGTCACGGTGAGCGCAATGCCGAGCGCGGTCATCACGGTGAGGCCCTTGCGCAGCTTCAGGTTACGGATGTTGTAGCTCAGGGGGATCGCCATAGGTTCGTTTCGCCTGTTTATTCAGTTAACCGATGTAGCGCAGACCCTCCACGATATCGAGTTTGGCAGCATGGTACGCGGGGAAAATGGCGCTGAGCAATCCGAGGGTGCCGGCGGCTGCAAGAGCAACGATCAAAGTCGGAAACTTAACCGACATGCCTAAAAAGAAAAAGCCCATTCCCGGCATATGGGCAATGCCCGAGATAAGGCCAATCGCCAAAATGCAGCCAGCCAGACCGCCGATCAAAGCCACAATCAACGCTTCGCCGAGATAAAGTCGCAAGATGGAGGTGCGCGTGAACCCGAGGGTCTTGAGCACCGCGACTTCACGAGTGCGCTCGCGAATCGACATGGCCATGGTATTGGCGGAGACAAGCAAGGTGGCGAAAACGACCGCCAGGCAAATGCTCAAGATAAAGGCCTTCACATTGCCGATGCTATTGATGAAGCTCAGTTGGAAAGCCTTTTCGCTCTCGGTCTTTGTGGGTTCGGGCGAGTTGCGGAACATGGCGTCAATCGCGGATGCGATTTTAGGTACGTCGTCGGGGGAATCCGCGAGGATGTTGAAGGTACCAACATGCCCCTTAGCGAAGGAAATCGCCTCCTCGACGTACTTCCAGTTGAAATACATGGTAATGGTCGGCTGTGGAGCGGTAAAAATGCCGCGAATGGTAAGTTCGAGATCGACCGGGAAAATTGTGCCCTTGAGGACCACGCGGTCTCCAACCTTCCAGCCGAATTTTTTGGCGAGTTCGCTATCGACGACGGCGCCGGCCTGATCACGCTGCCAGGCATCCAATTGATCGGACGGTATCTTGAAATCCGTCATCACCGTAAAAATGGCCTGCGGATCGGTCCCAAACTGGGCGAAGAAATTTTCAGGCTTCTCGTCCTTGTAGAGGCCGCCAAACCATTGAGTGGGAGCAACGGCAACCACCCCCGGCACGGCGCGCATCTTGTCCCGGTAGTAAATCGGAAGGCTTTGGGTCAGCGAAACCCGGTGGCGGGTGATTAGGCGCTGTGCCGCTTCAACGCTACCTTTTTCCATGTAAAAGCTGCGCCAGACAGTCATCATCACCGTCAGCAGAAGAAGTGAAAACGTAATGCTGAGCACAGTCAGGATGCTGCGGCGTTTGTTACGGAACGCGCTTTTGGTCACAAAACGGGTCAGGGTCATTCAGGCAAAACTCCGCGGCTCCCCACAATTGCGATACCACACCGGTATCGAACGCCAAATCACTTTATGTTGTCAGGATAGAACACGGGTAGCGGTGTGACAACTGCGAGTACGATCTTAGGGACGATTTAACCATCCTGAGAGTGTGCGATCTCGAGGATATGCCTTCGAGGCCGGCCCTGAACTTTTTGTCTGCCGAACAACGAGGCTCCGTTCCTCTCCATTTGTCCAATTCACTTTCGTAACTGCCAGGCGTAGGCCGGCTGACGCTATCCTAGGTTTGGCTCCTCCCTGCGATCTCAGCCAAACCATTACTGGGTGAAGTGCGACTGGGCAGTGCCGGTCCTTAAGACCGGTGGCTGCGTCCGTGAGGCGACTGCAATGGCGACGATGTTTGGCCGGTTCGACGTCCAGAACGAAATTTCGAAATCGGAAACAGCCTTGATTCACAAGGCACTGGATATGGAAAGCAACCAGGTGGTTGCCTTGAAGACGCAGCGTCTTGCGCCGCTTGGCGAACGCGCGGCCGCATTTGTTGAAACGCTGGTCGCCGAGGGCGAGGTCGCACAGCCGCTCGTGGGCCAGAACATTGCGCAGCTTTACGGCGCTGGCGAGATCGAAGGGCAATTCTGCGCCGCCATGGAGTACATCCAGGGGAACAGCATAACCACGATGCTGGCCCGGCATGAAGGCTTTTCGATCTGGGATCTGCTGGACATCGCGCGCCAGGTTTGTGCGGCGCTCGACACCGCGGCCAAGCTGGGCATCGTGCACTCGTCGCTCGAGCCGGACAAGATTATCGTGCAATGGGACGGGCTGGTGAAGATCACTGGCTACGGCATTTCAAACATGAGTCTGATCAATGCCGAGGCCGGGAACGGTTTGGGACGGCTGATGCCGTACTGCTCACCCGAGCAGATCCGGGGCGAGGCGATGGACCAGCGGTCGAATCTGTTCACGGTGGGAACAATTCTCTATGAGATGGTCACCGGACGAAAGGCTTTCGACTCGGAAGACCCGGTTGTGCTCGTGGATCAGGTTGAAAACGAAATGCCGCCCGAGCCCACCGCATTGAATGCGAAGGTTCATCCAGGCGTGAGCGCTCTGATCATGAAAGCGCTGGCGAAGGATCCCGATCAACGTTACGCCACCGCGCACGAACTGGTTGAGGATCTGGAAAAGTGCAAGGAAAGCGATCATAAAGCCCCGGTGGAAGTTCCCGAAGAAGGCCTCTGCGGTAAAGGCAGATGCGGCGGCCAAGGCTGCGGCAGCAATGAAGTTTGTAGGAGCGGCGGCGAGCGCGGGAGCGGTGGCGGGATCGAGCCTGCCGAAACCGGTGGCGCGGGAAAGCGCGCCGAAACCAGCAGCAACGACGCCGTCACTGAAGCCCGCAACTTCCGCTTCACAGGATGCGGATACAAGGGCATTTGCCGCTCGAGCCGGACAAGGCGTGAGCGCAGGCGTACGAGGGACATCGAGTTCGGGAGCCGGACTGATTGAGGAGGCTTCTCTTGCAGCAACGGCAGCTGGGCAATCCACAGGTGCAAAACCGAAGGACTATCCCCACGCGAGTTCATTGACACGGCAAAGCCCGGTCGAGGAAGGCGGAAGCGTCTATGGTGCGGTCATGTCCGCGTCCGCGCCTGCGCAAGAGACGGAAGCGCCATCGAGCACGCCTGTATTCGATCCAGCGATGGGACAAGCGGCAGCGAGCCAAACGGGTCGAACCTTTTCCGAGATGGACGAACTGCCTCCTCTGAAAGAGCCGGTGATTGAGGCGCGTCCCGAACCTGAGCCGGAACAGTTGCCGGCGCTTCAACCCACGATTTCTGCGCGACTCTCCACGAAAAAGAAAGAAGAGAAACCGAAAATTCAGCCGCGGGAAATTGCGCAGAAGGCAATGAAAGAGGTTTCTACCGTCCCGCCACGGCTGCTGCTGTATTCGATTCTCGGTGCGATCGCAGTGATCCTGGTGGTGGCGATCGCAATGTACTTCCATGTACGGTCGGAAGACGACGGTTTGACGGCAGCGCCCAGGGCGGTGAAGACGGCGAGCGAGCCCGCAGCTTCGGCTCCCGCTCCCGTTCCGCAAACCGCGCCGGCACCAGCGCCTGTTCCTCCGGTTTCCGAGCCACAGCCGAATTTAACGGTGCGGCAGATTCCTAAACACGGAAAGAATCGTGCCGTTGCACCAGTTCCCGCGCCGGTGGTCGTTCCCGGAGAGGCGCTGGTCGATTCGACTCCGCCCGGCGTGCAGTTTCAGCTGGATGGAAAAAGCGATCCGGCATGGGTTACGCCTTTTAATGTGACGAGTCTCGCGGCGGGCAAACACATCATCTCGGCGAGCAAGTCCGGCTATTCGTCGGAGGTACGCTCGGTGGATGTGGTGGCGGGTGGTAAAACTTCGATTCTATTCCACCTTGCTCCCGTGAATGCGCTGGTCGTTGTCAACAGCACGCCGGCGGGTGCGGATATCATTCTCGACGGAAAGCCGACACACAAAGTCACGCCCGCTCAGTTCGCAGTGGAAAAGGGGCCGCACAGCGTCACTCTTCAGAAACAGGGGTTCCTCGACGAGACGACGACTGCAGACCTCGGTCCGGGACAGAATTTTCAATACGCGCCCGCGTTGAGAGCGCTGGGAGATTCGGAGGCGATCCGTACGGTGGGCCGCTTCAAGAAGATGTTCGGCGCCGCCGGTGGGCAGAGCACGGCGGGTATGGGGTCAGTGAGCATTCGCACGAAGCCAAAGGGCGCGCAGATCGTGATCAATCAGCGGATTCTCGAAAAGATGTCACCGGTGGACGTAATGATGGGTCCAGGCAATTATGTCGTGGATATCACGCTGACCGGGTTCAAGCCCGTGCATAAGATCATCACCGTGGAGAAAGACGGCAAGGTCGTGATTGACGAAACACTGGAGCGGGAGTAGGAAGGCGACTCCTATTCTTCCAGTTCCAGTCGATCGTTATCGCGGAGCTTGAAATCCGGTTCCTCTATACGTCCTCAAAGAAGCTCTTGTTCGAATGCAATCTACCCGTAACTCCCGTCTAGCCAACTTTTGAGCGCCGTTCTCTTCGATGCACCTCGGCCTGTGATTCCCGTCACTGCCTCGCGTGTGCCCGGGACGCAGGATGGATGGAAGAACCGAGGTCAGCCAATGTCGTCCGACCTGACACGTGCGCATCTCAGTCAGGAGTTTGAGCAAGCTCTCCGTCCCCTGATGACGCAGCGCATTTTTGCCAAGGGAGCGACGCTTTACCACCATGGCGTGCAGGCCGAGGGCCTATATCTAGTCAATTCGGGTTCCGTTCGCGTGCTCCTGCCCGCATCCGATAATCAAATTCAGTTGCTGGAAGTGGCCGGCGAAGGCGCGATTCTAGGATTAAGTGAAGCCCTCTCCGGCGAAAACCATCGCGTCAGCGTAGTGGCCAACGAACAGACCAACGCCTCCTTCGTCGCTCGCAAGGATTTTGTGGATTTGCTGAATGGTAATCAGGAATTCAGCATGCAGGTGGTCCGAATGCTGAGCGACAGCCTCCACGGGCTCTACCATCGGTTCCGGAGCGTGAGCGCCCATCCTGGGCGGCCGCGGCGGCGAATTCCGAACGAAGGTATGAGTTAGTCTGGATGGCTAGTTTCTGAAGCAAGCAGCTGCATACCTGGTCCGCCACCCGCTTAGCGGAGGCCGAGAACGATCTCACCGGGAGCACCCATAACATCGGCTCAACGTTAACCAGATTATTGGGTCTTGAATTTGATCGTGATCTGCGTCTGCATCTCTACCGGATCGCCATCGAGGTAATAGGGTTTATATCTCCACTGACGAACCGCCTCGAGGGCAGCCGGGGCGAGCAATGGCGATCCACTTATGATCTTTGGATTGACCACGTGTCCTTCCTTGTCAATCGTGGCTTCAATCTCCACCTCGCCTTGCGTGTGCGTCGAAAGCGCATTTACAGGGTACCGCGGCTGCACCTGCCTGATGAGCAATCCCTGCGATACGCCCTGCGATACCCGGACTCGCGCCAGGGAAGGTTTGGCTGCGGTGGCCGCGAGCACGCCGCTTAGGCTGCCTTCGCCCGGCGATGCCGATCCGAGCGCGCTGGGAGGCAGAGCCGAGACTTCTTCCTGAGTTTGAGCTTGAGTTGAAGGCTTCGCCGCGGTGCCCGGCTTGACCATGATTGGAGCGGAGACGGGAGCGAGTTTCAGTTCGCTGGACTGCGAAGTCGAGGCCGTTTGTGCCGATATTGACGCCTCCATTGTGTGCCCGGGCTGTGCGGATGCAGATGAAGATGTATGGCCAGACCCAGCGGGTGAAGATGAAGTGACATGGTCAGACGCGCCGGTATTACCCGGGGGATTGTGCGCTCCCGTCGGCATGGCCGGAACCGCTACCGGCGCAGAACGCGTGTCCGGCGTGGTCTGTGGCGAAGCTTGTGGATTGAAAGGTTGAGTCGCCTGCGGGGCGCTCGCTACCGCAACTGGAGCCGGAGTCGATTTCGACGGCCCGAATTTTGTCCAGCCAAAATAGCCGGCGATGACCAGGAAGACTGCGACCGCCCCGATGAGAATCTTCTGGCTCCCGCCCGAACCGGAACTTTGCTCCATGGCGGAGAACGAAGGAGCCGGCGATGTGGCCCCCGTGTTCGCGGAAATCGTGGCTTGTCGCGATCCGAACGCCACATTCTCAAGCTCGTCTTCCTGAACTTGCCCATCCTGCGCGGGCGTGACGACTTCTTTCGCAGGGGCCGGCGCGGCGGCTGTTCCCTGAGATCGGGGCGTCGGCATTCGCGAAAGGAACCACCATAGGCTTGGGCAGCGCCGCATTTGCGGCCTGCGGTAGCGGTCGGGTGGCTTGTTGAAATGCAACTGGTGCAGGCGTGGAAGGCGCTTCATTGACCGGCGGCTGCCCTGCAACCGATGTCCACGGTTTTATCCGGATCGGCGGAGCCAGAGTTGGGGCTTCGTCATTCTTTGCAAGATCAGGCGCGGCGGTCGCCATAACCTGCGCTGCGGGAGCATCGTGCACCTCCGGTTTAGACACCGCATAGGTGGGGTCTGCGGGGTGCCAACTTTCTCGGTCACGGGGGTTGATGGAACTGGAGTGAAAGTAGATGGCGTGGAAGTCTTGGCTGCCGCGGCCGCATGGCTGCCGGCCTCTGTGCCCTTGCGCAGCAGTCCGCGCGCCACGCGCAATGTTCCCTTCGCTTGTTCGACATTGATGGGCTTGGTAAGCACCAGGTTCGCGCCCATGCGATAAGCCTTCGCCACACCGGTCTGACCTTCGACGAGTCCAATGGCAAGCGAACTGTGATTGAAATCGGAACTGCGCGCGCTCTTGATGAGCAGCGACGCACCTTGCTCGTTTTCGCAATCAATCACGACCGCGTCATAATGCTGCGCCATCAAGTTCTTGATAGCAGCAAACGGATCAACCACAGACGTGACAGCAAATTCGAGTTCACCGAAGAGCTGGCTTACGACCCGGGCGAGTTTCTCATCCGCGCAGAAGAGGAGAGCTTGGTAACCCATGATGAGGCCATCCTAGGCAGGACGGTAAGCACCGGCAAGTTACGTGCGTAATGAAAAAAGGCACGATTTTTGAAGATCCCGCAGGAAACTGGACCAGACCGAAGGTCACCCGTTGCCAGTTAGCGCTGAGGCGGCGTCTTCGGCGCAGTTGCTCCCGAACCCGCTTTAGGACCCGAAGGCTGTGCAGGATGTTCCACAGCGTTAGGGGAAAGATCGATGCGAGTCGTGCCGGGCCTGGTCTGAATCGTGCCTGGCTTGGCGGCTGTGGTTGTGGCAGCCGGAGACGTGGTTGCTGCACTCGATGCTGCGACGGAGGTGCCCGGCTGCGCACTGGGAGCCGCAGGGGTCGTGCTCGGAACCGAACCCGACGCCGAAGACATTGCGCTCGGGGAAGTGCTCACAGTCGTAGAAGTCGCAGCGGGCACCGCATTCGGATCAGGTGAAGCTGGCATCACGGACTGGGTGTCAGGAGCCGATGCCGGTAATGGAATCCCAGCGCTGGGCTTGGGGGCTTGAGAAACAGGCTTGGTTGGAGCCGGCACCTGCTGCTGCGACTGCGGCCTCATTCCGACAAGAACAAGAAGATGATTGACCTGCGCCCTGACCAGCACTTGAAATTCCGGTTCATACGTCCACGCGGCGTAGAAACCACCGCAGGCCAGCAGCAGCGCGAACAGCGCGACTAGCCGCCCGTGTGATTTTCCGCCGGTGTTTTCTTCATCTTTAGCCTCTGCTTTCTCTGGGCGCAGCGTAGACGAAATTTCAGCAGCCTCGGGCGTTTCCTCTGTTTTCAGTTCATTTTCTGACTTTGCCGCGATCACCGGCTTCGCATCGGCTTTGCCTTCTGTGGCAGCTTCGTCTTTAGCCGAGGCAAACTGCGACAATGCGGGATGCGGCGCTGTCGATGCGGCTTCCGCAATCTCTGGCGCAGCCGCAGCCGCACTCATAGTCATCGAAGGAGTTGATGCGATAGCGGACAAAGCAGGAGTAGCCGCTGACATGAGCGGAGCAGACCCAGTGGTCGCCGCGGCGGCAAAAGCGCGCCCTTCGGCGGCAACGTAATCGGCGGCGTCATCCGCGTGTTGCTCGGACGTCTGCTGCGGCAATCTGGTATAGCTCTCTGCGCCCGCGCTCGCCTGTGTTGCACTCTCCGGCGTCGAGCCTCCAACGTCGGTGCGCGTCGATTCTTCTCTCCTGACGCGGCTGATGGCGGTACGAATCGTGACCCGCGCCTGGTCCTTCGAAACCGGCTTGGTCAAAATGAGTTCGGCGCCGAGGCGGAATGCGGTCGGCAGGCCGGCGCGTCCATCGACAACGGCCACCGGCACAGGATGGACGCCACCCTTACGATTGCGGCAGACATCGAAAATGAGCTTGGCAGCGGAAAGATTCTCGCAGTCGACGAGTACCAGATCGAAGCGGTTGGAATTCAGCTTCTGCGCGGCGGAGGCGCCATCGAGCGGGCGTTCGCACGTGACGGACATCTCTTCGAGAACTGAGGTGATGGCGGCAACGGCCTGATCGTCAGGCGACAGTAAAAGAGCGAGAGGCATGGCTCTCTTATGCTAGAAACGGTCGTGCAAGGCCGCAAGTTACATTGGTAAGTGCATGCAGGCGATGCCCCGCCGCTCGCGCGGACATGGCTTTCAGTGCATGGTCCAAGGGACGCACTCTGGAAGGATCCCAACGGGCAAAATTATTCATCAGCTATCCCGTGCACGGCCCGTGCCTTCACCTCGACTTTTTCTCGACGGACGATTCGGGCGGGGGATACGGGATCGATCCACGGAAGGAGGCCTTGTCCGCAGGCGCGAAATCCGGAAACGGCAGCTGATTTTGATTACGCCACTCCTGAACCTGATTTTCCGCCGTCGGCCGCCTTCTCATGATCCAGACCATGGTCGCGCGCCAGGTAGAGCGTTTGCGAAGGGTAACCGAAGGAGGTTCCAGATCGCCCTACGATTTCGCTGATCCGCAGCAGGAGGTCTTCGCGGATGGCCGCGAATTCGTTAGAGTCCCGCGTAAGCACGTAAGCGAAAATTTCCAGCCGCAGCGCGCTCGGGTCCACATTCGCAAAACGGATGCTCGCGGTCTCTAGCTCGACCTTCGGGTGCTGATAGAGCAGACGACGAATCTCCGCGAGCAGATAGCGCAACTGGTCTCCGGTAGTGTCATAACGAATCTCGAGCGGAGGATTGAAGAGAATTTTGTCGCGGCGGGAAAAATTCTCGATGCTCATGGTGGCGAGCGTGCCATTAGGAATCGAGAGCTGGGTTCGGGCGTCGGTGCGCACTCGGGTCGAGCGCAAGCTGATGTCTTCGACGGTGCCGGTACGGTCGCCGAAGCGGCAGTAATCGCCGACGCGGATAACCTCATCGGCGAGAACTGAAATTCCTCCGAAGAGATTTTCGAGCGTCTTCTGCGCCGCGAAGGCAATAGCGATGCCGCCGATGCCGAGCCCGGCGAGCACGGTAGTCAGGTTGAAACCAAGAATGGCGAGAATCGCAAGCGCCGCGAGGATGATAAGAAACGCAGAGAGCAGGCGCTGGCCGAGCAACATGAGGGTTCCCGTGCCGAGCCGGCCGATGGCGACGGCATGCGTGCGCAGGCGCTGCATGGTAACAGCGGTAATCCGCAGCAGGAACCAGAAGAATCCGAGGCTGAAGAAAACGCCGATGGTCCGGTTGTAGTAGTACCGCGAAAGCAGCGGCAATCCGAGACGTCCCGCAATGATGCGATGAGAGATCGCTGCAAAGACGAGGAGCAGAGGCATCGAGACGCGTCGGTATGAATGAAGGTCGGGACGCTTTTTGAGCTTGAGATAAAGGTGCCGCGGGATCGCCAGGAAAAGGACGATAGCCCAACCAGCTACGACTGCAACAGGCACGGCAAGCAGCAGCGCGAGCCATTGCCAAAGCGGCATTCCAAGGAACGTGTTCTTGACGAGACTTTGGGGGAGATGGGTTTCGACCTGGTGGGCCTCGATGGTGTCGTAGAGATCGGGAACCCTGGTAAGCGTGGCGGACGAAAACAACCAGATTTTGCCAGCGTTGGGATCAGTGACGCGCACCAGAACGACGGGCACATCGTTGTCGGCGCCCTCGTTAGGGACCGAGAAAACGCCGATCGTCTGCTGGTCGGGACCGCCTGCCTCGGGACTACCTTCAGGACTCGTGCTGATGCGGCGCAAACTACCGACGAAGGCTGCATCCATGAGACCTTTCAGTTTGCCAGCGACATCCGCACCCTGCGATTGGCGCCGCGCAGCGCTCATCTGGAGATAATCGGCGGCGGCTTGGTAATTCCCCGATTGTGCGGCCTGAAGAAAACCAAGAACGCAGCCCGAAGGCGTATCCCGGCCGAGGGGATCGGTAGAGGTGGAAGAAGAGTTCTTGGCGTTGGCTCCGGTCAGCAGGCCGGTTACGGATTGACCGGCGAGCGCGGACGCCGCGACAACAAGAATCAAGAATGACAGCGCGGATTTTTTCATCGGCTGAATCGGTTTGAGTAGCACACGGCCTTAGATGCTCGCAGGCGCTAAAGCGCGAGTTTTTCCCAGCGGCTTAGCGGCACGACTTTTAGTCGTGCCCTTTCCTTACTTTATCCGCGGAGTCGCCACCACAATCCCGTCGCTCACTTCTTCGGACGATAAATGTCCGTGGCCAGCCCATAGTAGATTTCCGCCGACTCCATAATCGTCTCCGAAAGGGTTGGATGCGGATGGATGGTCATGCCGACATCAGCGGCGAGCGCGCACATTTCGATGGCGAGCACGCCTTCCGCAATCAGGTCGCCGGCGCCGACGCCCACGATGCCGACGCCGAGCACGCGCTCCGTCTTCGGATCGATGATGAGCTTGGTCATGCCTTCGGGACGATCAAGTGTGATAGCCCGGCCCGATGCGGCCCACGGAAACTTGGCGACGCTGATCTCGCGTCCTCGTTCTTTCGCCTGCGTTTCGGTAAGACCGGCCCATGCGATTTCGGGATCGGTGAAAACGACCGCGGGAATGGCGTTTGGCTCGAAGGCGACTTTGTGTCCCGCGATGGCTTCGACGGCGGTACGTCCTTCGTGCATCGCTTTATGCGCGAGCATCGGCTCACCCGCCACGTCGCCGATGGCGTAAATCGCGGGGTCCGCGGTCCGGCGCTGCTCGTTGATTTCGATGAATCCCTTGGCATTGACTTTGACCTGCGTTTTGTCGAGGCCGGGGATTTCGGAATTCGGCCGGCGTCCAACCGACATCAGCACGCGATCGAAGACTTGCTCGTTTTCTTTTACGTCGGGACCTTCGAGCGTCACCCGAATTCCGGTCTTTTCATCCTTGAGCGATTTGACTGTCGTATTGAGCAGAATCGCGGAGAAGAGTTTCTCCAGCCGCTTGTGCAGCGGCAGGACGAGATCGCGGTCGGCACCGGGCAGTAGGCCGGGCATCATTTCAACGCAAGTCACTTTGGTGCCGAGCGTGGCGTAGACCGAGCCAAGTTCGAGTCCGATGTAGCCGCCGCCGATCACGAGCAGCGTTTTCGGAATGTCGGCGAGATCGAGCGCGCCGGTCGAATCCATAAGGCGCGGGCTGTCGATTTTGAGGCTCGGCACGACGGTCGGACGCGAGCCGGTGGCGATGACGATGCGATCGAAGGTAAGCGTTTCTTCGCCGCCTGCCTGGCTCTTCGTAACCTTGAGCGTCGTCGAATTTACGAACGCCGCCTTGCCCTGGATGAACTGCACCGAGCGTTGCTTCGAAAGCTGGCCCAGTCCGCCCGTGAGCTTCTTTACGACGCCTTCCTTCCAGGTGCGAAGCTTGGCGAGATCGATTTTTGGCTCGGCAAATTCGATGCCCCAGTTCTTTGCCTGATGAGCTTCTTCGAGAAGTTTCGCGACGTGGAGAAGCGCCTTCGACGGAATGCAGCCGCGATAAAGGCAGACGCCGCCCGGGTTCACTTCCGGATCGATGAGTGTAACTTTCATGCCGAGGTCGGCTGCGAGAAATGCCGCTGCGTAGCCGCCGGGGCCACCGCCGATTACTGCCACACGGAGATTGGAGTTAGTCGCCATTATGATTCTCTTGTCCTTATCGATTGCACTTGGCCGAACCCTCTTTCACCGCCGGGACGCCGAGAGCGTAGAGAATTTCTGGGAAATACAGCGCAATGAAGAATCCCTCGGCGATCTCTGCGTCTCGGCGGTGAATATTACTACCCCTGCACACTCAGCAAAAACGGCTGCTCGAACGCTTCCGCGATCCAGCGCAAAAACCGCGCGGCGTCGGCGCCATCGATCAACCGGTGATCGTACGAGAGCGAGAGCGGAAGAATCAAGCGCGGCTCGAATTTGTTGTTGACCCACTCCGGCTCCATGCGCGAACGCGAGAGGCCGAGGATCGCGACCTCGGGATGATTGACGATCGGCGAGAAGCCCGTGCCACCGATGCCTCCGAGATTCGTAATCGTGAAAGTGCCGCCTTCCATCTCTTCCTGCGTCAGCTTGCGGTCTTTCGCTTTCTTGGACATCTGCGTCAATTCGGCCGCCAGCTCGACGATGTTTTTCTTGTCGACATCGCGAATCACCGGCACAAGCAGTCCGCGATCGGTGTCAACCGCGACCCCGATGTTGATGTACTGCTTGTAAATTATTTCTTCCTTCCCCATATCAATGGATGCATTGAATTGCGGAAAGACTTTCAGCGCCGACGCGCACACTTTGAGCGCGATGGCGGTAACGGTCATCTTGCCGCCGGCCTCTTCGGCGCGCGGAGCGAAGCGCGCGCGCAAGCTGCTCGAGTTCGGTGATGTCGGCGCGATCCTGCTGCGTGACATGCGGAATCGTGTTCCAGGCCTGGCGAAGATGCTCGGCGGTCTTGCGGCGCACGCCGCGCATGGAAACGCGCTCGGTCTTGCCCCACTTGGAAAAGTCGGGAAGCTCCGGCTCGACGAAGCCAACACGCTGAGCCGATGCCGCAGCCGTAGCGGCGGCCAGCGCATTTTTCGCGTGCAGCTTCACGTCCTCTTCGCTGATCCGTCCACCCGGCCCACTTCCCTGCACGCTGTGAATGTCCACTCCAATTTCGCGCGCCAGACGGCGCACGTGCGGCGCGGCGGGCGCAGGATCGCGATGCTCGGTGCCGGCAACCTTGCCGAGTTGCACGGGCATACGGAATTCGGGCGGCGCGGCCTGCGGCCGATCTGGCGGCAGCGCCTGCTTCTTCCGTTTTGCCCTCAGCCTTCATGGCGAGCTGGAACGAAAGGCGCGCGGCCTGCTGTCCGGAAATGTGTTCGACAGGCTGGTGGCGGCGGGGAGCTTCGACGGGCGCCGGGCTACCGCCTTCCAGGGTAAAGATGACCTGGCCGACCTTTACTTTTTGTCCCTCTTTGACTTTGACTTCGCGAACCACACCACTGACCGAAGATGGCACTTCGACAACCGCCTTGTCCGTTTCAAGTTCCATCACGGGCTGGCCTTCGGCTACACGCGCACCGGGAGAAATCATGAGCCGAACCAGATCGCCCGAGTCGATGTTTTCGCCGAGTTCGGGGAGTTTAAAGTCCGAGGCTGGAGATAACGAGGAACCTGGCGTCGAAGCGCTAGTCGCCGGCGACGCCGGTGCAGGCGTCGTGGCCGCTGGCGAAGACGAGGACGCCGGAGCTCTCGATGCCGTCTGCTTTTTTCCGCCTACCGCAGGCGGCACAGCCGGGGCGGCGGCCGCCGTCTGTTTGGAGACTCCCGCTCCGTTTTCCACCGTGAAGATGACCTGGCCAACGCGCAGCTTGTCGCCTTCTTTTACGCGCACTTCTCCAACCGTGCCCGTGACCGACGACGGCACTTCGACCACGGCCTTGTCGGTTTCGAGTTCCATCACGGGCTCGCCCTCGGTGATCGCAGGCGCCGGGCTTGATGAGCAGGCGAACTAGATCGCCGCTGTCGATGTTCTCGCCCAGTTCGGGCAGCTTAAATTCTGTCGCCATCCTTATTAATGTTCCCCAATCCATGTTCCTCCGCGAAAATCCGCGGCGAAGAAGTTAACTTGTGGCCGGATTCCGCTTCTCCGGGCTAATGCCGAGATCGCGAATCGCCTTCTCCAGCAGGTCATTGCCGACCTGCTTCTCCGCAGCCAGTGCGTGCAGAGTAGCCAGCACGATATGCTTGGCGTCGACCTCGAAGAAGTCGCGCAGCGACGCGCGATTCTCGCTGCGGCCGAAGCCGTCGGTTCCTAGCGCCACCAGCCTGCCGGGAATCCACTGCGAAATACTTTCCGGCAGCAACTTCATATAATCGGACGCCGCGATGAACGGCCCAGCCGCGCCCTTCAACGCCTGAGTCACATACGGCACTTTCGGCGTCTGCGTCGGATGCAGCATGTTCCAGCGCGCGCAGTCGTTCGCCTCGCGATAGAGCTGCTTGTAACTGGTCACGCTCCACACGTCGGCAGCGACACCGTAACTCTTCTCCAGAATCTCCTGCGCCTTCAGCACCTCGAACATGATCGTCCCGCTGCCGAGGAGTTGCGCGCGCAGCTTCGCAGCGTTTTTCTTGCTGCCGGTTTTTTCCGATGCTTTGTAGCGATAGAGGCCTTTGAGAATTCCCTCACGAATGCCCGCCTCGGAAGGCATCTCCGGCATGGGCAACGGTTCGTTAGTAACGGTCAAATAGTAGAAGACGGATTCGCCGTCGACGTACATGCGCTTGATGCCATCCTGAATGATGACCGCGATTTCGTAGGCGAACGCCGGATCATACGCCAGCAAGTTCGGAACGGGCAGCGCGAGCACATGGCTGTGTCCGTCCTGATGCTGCAAGCCTTCGCCGGCCAAAGTGGTTCTGCCCGCGGTTCCTCCAATCAGGAATCCGCGGCAACGCATATCGGCAGCGGCCCAGATCAAGTCGCCGATGCGCTGAAACCCGAACATCGAGTAATAAATAAAAAATGGAATCGTATTGATCCCGTGATTTGCGTACGCCGTGCCCGCCGCGATAAATGAGCACATTGATCCCGCTTCGGTGATGCCCTCTTCGAGGATCTGCCCGTTTTTCGCCTCCTTGTAATAAAGGAGGGTGTCCATGTCGACCGGTTCGTAAAGCTGCCCAACGTTCGAATAAATTCCAACCTGGCGGAAAAGCGCTTCCATCCCGAAGGTACGCGCTTCATCGGGTACAACCGGCACAATGCACTTGCCGACCTCCGGATCGCGCAACAGTTTCGAGAGCAGCCGCACGAACACCATGGTCGTTGAGGCGTCACGCCCTTCAGTTCCTTTGAAAAATTCCTCAAATACCGACTCCGCCGGAGGCTTAATGGCCGCGGCACGCTCTTTGCGTACCGGCATGTAGCCGCCGAGTTGCTGGCGGCGCGCCTGCATGTATTTGATCTCGGGACTGTCGTCGGCGGGGCGATAGAACGGCGCATTGTGCAGTTCGTCGTCGGGGATAGGAATGCCGAAGCGCGAGCGGAAAACCTCCAGCTCGTCGTCATTCAGCTTCTTCTGCTGATGCGTGATGTTCTTGCCTTCGCCGGCTTCGCCGAGTCCGTACCCCTTGATGGTCTTGGCCAGAATGATGGTCGGCGATCCGGTGTGCTCGACGGCCGCCTTGTATGCCGCGTGCACCTTGATGGGATCGTGGCCACCGAGACGCATGCGCGCCAGTTGTTCGTCGGAGAGATGCTCGACCATCTTGAGCAGCCGGGGATCGGTGCCGAAAAAGTTTTGCCGGAAATACGCGCCCGATTCCACCCAGAATTTCTGATACTGGCCGTCGGTGATCTCACCCATCCGCCGGACAAGCAGGCCATCGCGGTCCGCCTGAATGATCGGATCCCAGTCGCCGCCCCAGATCACTTTGATCACGTTCCAGCCGGCACCGCGGAAGATGGCTTCGAGTTCCTGAATAATTTTGCCGTTGCCGCGCACCGGGCCATCGAGCCGCTGCAGATTGCAGTTGACGACAAAAATAAGATTGTCGAGTTTCTCGCGCGAAGCGAGCGTGATCGAGCCCAGCGCTTCGGGCTCGTCCATTTCACCGTCGCCCATGAAGGCCCAGACCTTACCGCCGGTTGAAGTTTTCAGCCCGCGATTTTCGAGATACTTGATGAAGCGCGCGTGATAGATGGCCTGAATCGGACCGAGGCCCATTGAAACAGTGGGAAATTCCCAGAAGTCCGGCATCAGCCAGGGATGCGGATACGACGACAGCCCACCGCCGGGCTTCATTTCGCGGCGAAAATTCTCAAGCTTCTGCTTCGGAATGCGGCCTTCAAGATAAGCGCGCGCATAAATTCCCGGCGCGGCGTGTCCCTGAAAGTAAACGACATCGCGGTCGCCCGAAGCGGTTGCTGCCTGGAAAAAATGATTGAAAGCAACTTCGTACAGCGTCGCCGCCGACGCGAACGTAGAGATATGTCCGCCGATGCCCTCCTGAATCTTGTTGGCGCGGACCACCATCGCCATCGCATTCCAGCGCACCAGGCTCTTGATGCGGCGTTCCATCTCCTGGCTGCCCGGGAACGGCGCCTGCTGCCGCGACGGAATCGTATTCTGATACGGCGTGGTCGCGCTAAACGGCAGGTTGACGCCGGCTTCGCGCCGCGCGTGCAACGCCAGTTGTTGCAGCAATCGTCCGGCGCGCTCCGCTCCGCCGTGCGAGAGAACATAGTCGAGCGAATCCATCCACTCGCGCGTTTCCAGAACTTCAACGCCATTAGTCGACTGCGTCTGTTGCGTGTACGTTTCAGCCACTCTCGTGCCACCCCGTGAAATGAATGCGTCTTCTCATCATAAGCAATCGACAGGAATTTTGCTGGACACGAGTGCGTTTTTCACATCTCCTACCCCGCCCTTGACACTCGGAGTTACCCGCTTTAACGTGTGTCCGAAAGATGCAGCTGCGCAACGAGGTCGTAATTCCGGCTGATCGGCCTGTTACCCCTCGCGTCGAATGCGGCGGACAAAGTGAGATTTCGTCATGCCATGTAGTCCCCAACGTATTTTCGCTTCGTTTTTCTCCATCGCCCTCATCGTGCTTATCCTGGGTCTCGGAACCACAAGCCGGGCCGACGACAAATTTCAGCCAGTCCCGCCGGACGACCTGAAACTGACGAGCGAACCGCTAGCGCAGGGAGCTCCCGCAATCCTCCTTTATCGCCAAGTCGACCGCGACGACGACGAGGAGCGCGAGTTCCGCTACCAGCGAATCAAAATCCTCACCGAAGAAGGTAGAAAACGCGCCGATGTGGAGCTCGTTTTTCTCCGCGAAAGCGAGGAAATCAAGCACATCAATGCCCGGACGATCAAGCCCGACGGCACCATCGTCAACTTCAGCGGCGAGGTTTACGAGAGACCGGTTGCCAAAAGCCGTCGCGCAGAGCTTCTGGCGAAGAACTTCTCTTTACCCGAGGTCGAGGTCGGGTCCATCATCGAGTACTACTACACCATCGAATACAAACACGTATACGATTCCCACTGGATCGTTAGCGACGACCTCTTTACTAAGGATGCGCGTTTCTCGCTGAAGCCGCGGTCGGGAGACTATTCGCGGATGAGTTTGAGATGGACCTTCCAGGGCCTGCCTGGAAATGCGGGGCCCACGGAAGAAAAGGACCATACTATTCGCATGGAGATCCATAACGTTCCGGCTTTTCAAAGCGAAGATTACATGCCGCCGGTGAACGAATTGAAATCGCGCGTCGACTTCACCTATTCTCTCGGGGCCGGCGAGAAAGATCCAGACAAATTCTGGCGCAACCTTGGTCAGAGCTGGCACGAAAAGCTCGAACGGTTCATCAACAAGAGGGCCGCCATGGACGGCGCCGCGCGGCAGATCGTCGAGCCGGGCGACTCACCCGAGGTCAAGCTGCGCAAGATCTACGCTCGCGTTCAGGAGATCCGAAACAAGTCGTACGAAGTAAGAAGAACTGAACAGGAAGAAAAACGGGCGAAGGAAAAAGTGGATGAGAACGTGGAGGACGTTTGGAAGCGGGGATACGGCAGCGGCATTCAGCTCACATGGCTCTACCTTGGGCTGGTCCGGGCGGCCGGTTTCGAATCCTATGGATGCTGGGTGGCTAGCCGCAAAGAATACTTCTTCGACCCCAAGACGATGCAATCGTCCAAACTCCGGGCCAATTTTGTTCTCGTCAAGCTCGACGGAAAAGACCTATTCCTCGATCCCGGAGCCGAGTTCAGTCCCTTTGCCATGTTGACCTGGTCGGAAACCGGGATGCAGGCCCTCTGCCTCAACAAGGATGGTGGAACCTGGATACGCACCCCGCTGCCCCCCGCCTCAGACTCGCGCATCGAACGCAGCGCACGCTTGAAACTCTCGGAGACAGGAGATCTGGAAGGCAAATTGACCATCACGTATACGGGCCTCGAAGCCATGTATCACCGCCTGGACGTTCGCCACGCCGATGATGTCGCGCGCCGGAAGTTCGCCGAGTCCACCGCGGTCAGTCAGATTCCGGTGGCGGGCGCGACCGCGAAATTACGGAACAACCCTGAATGGAACAGCTCCGACATGAAACTGGTGGCGGAGTACGATCTCAAGGTTCCCGCCTGGGCTTCCAGCGCAGGCAAGCGCATGATCATGCCGACCGGGTTCTTCACCGGGCACGAGAAGCATACCTTCGAACATACCAACCGTGTACATCCCATCTACTTTGATTACCCCTACGAAAAGGTGGACGATGTAGTCATCGAGTTGCCCGAAGGCTGGCAAGTGGGCAGCGTGCCTCCTGCGCAGACCAAACATCCTAATATGGTCGGCTATGACTTGAACGTAACCAAAGAAAACAACGTTCTTCACCTCACGCGCAAGATCACGATCGACTTTTCGTTACTGGATCAAAAGTATTATCCGGCCTTGCGCAACTTCTACGATTTTGTTCGAACAGCAGACGACCAGCAGATCGTTCTCCTCACTACCGCTTCGAGCGCACTCAACTAAGCGATCGTCCTTGACTGGGAAAAACCTCACTGTTCCGAGCAATTCGTCGGCGCAGTGCGATTCGCAAATCGATCCTGGATCCAAGACATTTGGTCCCGAACAGAATCCCCGATTACGCTGCCCGGATTGCCTTCCGCGTAACGCTGAAATTGCAGCCTGTCCCCCAACCGGCACATCCGCCGGATAACCTTCATGGTCGCCACCATGGCCGCGCCCTCTTCTCCACCCACCACGAGCAAAGGCGCATTGGCGCGCTTCGTGCCGATCTGGTTCCGGCTAAAGTACCGCTGCACGAACTTATTGTTTCGCCAGCCGGGCTTGAACATCGCTGTCGTCGAAACCTTGCTCACCTCGGGAACGCTGCACTCCTGCAGTTCCTTCTCATAGAGCGGCATCGCCTGTGCGCTCAGAATCTCTTCGGGCTTGAATTGCGGATCAATCGCCCTGATGCCGTGAGCCAGTAGCAGCGGCAAGTCAGACGACGGAGTGAGAGTCGGCTCGAATTGGTCTTCGAGGTCCGCAAGGCGAGAAATCATGATGCTTCCCAGGAAGTTCGTCTGTCCATCTCCGCGCTCCAACTCGGCGACGCTCAGTGCTGCCGCAGCGCCCTCGTCGGCTCCCATTGCAATCCATCGCGAGCCGAGGCCCGGCACCGCCTCATTTGCTGCCGCCACTGCATCGATCGCGTTCCACGCATTCGACTTTGCATCTGTAAAAGCATTCGGAAAATTCGTGCCGAGTCCGGTGTAGTCGGTCGCCACGACGGCATATCCGAGATTGGCGTACATACTGAGAAACGGTCCGTCGCCCAGATTGCGCGCGAGCGATGGAGCGCACACCCGCGCCACTCCACGGATCGCGTGCACCCACGCAATCACCGGCCACCCACCCGCCGGAGGCTTCTGGTTTGGGACCACAACGACTCCCGAGGTCACGACTACCTCACCATTCGGGGCGCGTGAGTAATAAAGAATACGCGTAGTTGAAACATTCAGCGGCAAACGATACTCCTCGAATGCCTGCGCGCGAATCAGCCCGCCTGGTTTGCCGGGGCCAAGCGGAGTTGGCGTTTCATAGAACTTCGTAAGGGGCAGCCGTGAGAAACTTCGGGAGCGCTTCTGTGAACCGCCGGACTGGCCTTCTGCCCTTTTCGTGACCACCGCCACCAGGAAAAGCAGAAACACAATTGCGCACACACGACATCGGGCCGCCCTCGAAGGAACCGCCGACGCGCCACCGAAGACGCCCAAACAAAAGCCGGGCCACCGCATTCCGGACACCTTTCAGCTTCCACTATAGCGCTGTCAATGATTTACGAGGACGCGCGTCGCGAAGCGACGCATTCACGCGCTCCCAAGCGTTGTCGGAAAAACATGCCCGGGGTGTGCCGGTTTGAGGCCTCAGGGACGCGGCTGTTTTCTCTCCCGCGTCCGAAGATATTTTTCCACTTCAGTCTTGCCTTCATGTCGGGCCCAGTCTGCCGGCGTCGCATGCCAAAGAATGTCTTCTATGTCGAGCCTCGCGCCGCGCTCCACCAGCAGCCGCACCATATCTTCATTGCCGTGCATTGCGGCCTGATGCAGGGGCGTTGCATGCGAATGGCCGCCGACCGGGTTGTAGCGGTTGGGATCTTCGCCAGCATCGAGAAGCAGGCGCATGATTTCGACTTGCCCGTAATCCGCGGCGATGGCGACCGCGAGATGGCGCTCGTCGCTGCCGGCCGCCGAAAGCAGAAGGCGAAACTCGTCGACGCGTCCAAGAGCCGCTGCCGCCGCCAGAGTAACTTGAGCGCCGCGCCGGATGAGAGCGTGCACCGCCTCGATCTCGCCAAGCACGGCCGCTATTTCGAGGGCGCTGGCAGCGTCCGCTCCGCGATCGCACAGGAGGTCAATCAAAGGAATCTGTTGCCGGCATTCGCGCGGAACCCTGCCGGTCGCAACCAGCATGAGCGTTTCGTTCATCTCGGCCTTGTCGCGATCGGCGCCCGCGTCGAGAATGACGGTGGCGATCTCGACAATATTCTTCGGCATCCTGCCCTGGCGAACCGGATTCTCCGCGATGAATTCCAGCAGCGTGGGATTGTGAAAGTAATTTACGCCTTCGAAGACGATGTGGCGATGCACGAGGCTCGGGTGTTGCCGAAGATGCGCTTGTAATGCCGCAGCCTCCCCCGCATCGATCAGGTCGACGGCACGCCGGAAGATGGGATCTGCAATGCGCTCGTGGTGCTTGAGATCAAGACGATCGGCGAGCGCCGGCTGTTCGACCCGCCGCTTCAGCCGCGCCCAGTTCGGGAATCCCGACTCACGCGCGATGGCCAGTTGCGCGTCCGCTAGCTTCAGCGGAGCCGTGAAAATTTCCTCGTCGGACGAGCGCCGAAAGCGTGGGTGAAACTCGCGCAAGCGCTGCGCCGCCCCAGGATCGCGCGCGGCATGATCCTTCAACAGGTCTTTGGCTTGATGTTTGAGGTGCCTGAGATCGGGGTTCGGCGGGAGCGGTCGTACGGGCATGGTGAACTTCCTTTCATGAGCCCGAGGTCCGCAAGAACGGGCAGAAAGTAAGTTCGTAAAGCCAGATTGTAAGAACCAAGGTGGACTTCTGTCCTTTCCGCGGACCGGATGCGCCCTTTGCGCTCCCGAAATCTTAGCACGGGAACGAGAGCATTCCTGATCAGATCAGACGGGGGATATTGCGAGGCAGGCAGACGCAGCACGCGTCAAGGAGGTGTGGCGGAGCAACAGATATGGAAGGAGGAGACGGGCCTGGCGAAGAACCTCAGTAAGCGTTCCTGCCAAAAATCGTGATCCACAATGTCAGCAGAATGATGCGGAGGTCGAACCAGAAACTCCAGTTATATAAATAGGTGAGATCGTACACCAGCGACGGCAACCTGATCGGCAATACCGTCGGTCGCATGGGGCGCTCGATCCAATGCTGGTCCAATTACTGGATCTCCCCGCGCAACACCTTGCAATTCACCTTCAAGCACAGCACTGTGAGCCGCGATTTCGTCCCCCAGGGCGGTGCCTGGCAGGATTACGCCTTCCGCCATGAGGTGGACCTGCCGTCCGGCCTTTATCTGAAAAGCCAGGTGCAGTACGAGCACATTTCACGCTACCCCATACTGTTCGCTCGTCCCCAAAGCAATATCGCAGCGGTGGTCGAGATGGGATTTTCTCCCCACGGTTCAAAATGAAGCGCCCTCGGCAAACGCCAAGCCATCGCTCTCTCGAACCGCTTTCTGAACCGTAACGCGTCTCAGACAAGGGCGAAAAATCTCCTGAAACGTATTCCACGATTCCCTCACTATCCCATTAGAAAAAAGGGAATCGCCTTCGGGCGATAACCAACTTTCGTGACCCAGCCGGACAACCATTTGGCGGGTTCTCGGGCGCCGGAGCTGTTGGGGAAGCAGCTTCGGCGCTTTTTTGACCACCTTCCCTGCGACTGGCGGACTCAGACTACTTTGAAGCAATCGCCTTTTCTCGTGCGCAATGCCCGGTCCATCTCGTCCTATCACATGCCGCCGTGGCAACCTCTCGCTTCTGAAGCGGTCGCCTCTGCCCACGCCTCCTCCGGAAACCGCTCCTCCCGCGCCGGCTCCGGTGCTACACTATCTCCCACTCCACAGTTCGCGAGGCGGGGCCTTGCAGTTCCATTCCTTTGACGCAGCCTATGTCAGCCGCCTAAAATCCGGCGATTTTCGCACGCAGGAACACTTTTCCGCCTATTTCGGTGCGCTGATCAAGATCAAGCTGGGCTCACGGGTGAAATCCCGGGAAATGATCGAAGACCTGCGTCAGGAGACTTTTGCCCGCTTTTTCATCGCCCTGCGGGACGAAAAAATTCTCAGGCCTGAGTGTCTCGGGTCATTCATGAACTCGATTTGCAACAATGTCCTGCTCGAACACTATCGTTCGGCTGGACAATACACCCCTCTCGACGACGAACCCGAGAAAGATTTCCCTGCCCTACGGCCCGACGCTTTGGAAGTACTCGGCGCCAAAGAAACCGAGAAAAAGATCCGGGAGATCTTGCAGAAACTCCCGGAACGCGACCGTCGGCTGTTGCGCGAGATTTTCCTCGAGGAGCGTGATAAAGACGAAGTGTGCCGCGAAATGGGCGTCGATCGAGACTATCTGCGGGTTCTGTTGCATCGCGCCAAACAAGCATTTAAATCGTCGTACCTCAAGTTGATGAAAGTTGGTTCTTCGGGTTTGTTTCCGGGCCAAAAGTCCCGCAATGCCGTGTTAAGGTGCCTATAAATGCAAGGGAGAGTGCAGATCATGGACCACGATATGGTGGTTCGAGAAAAAATGACGGAACGGTATTTACTCAATGAACTCGATCTCCGCGAACGCGATCAGTTCGAGGAGCACTTTTTCGATTGTCCCGATTGCGCGCTGGACGTTCGCGCCGGTGCCGAATTTGTCGCCCAGAGCAAAGCCATCCTGGCCGATACGCCCGAAGAGTCTTTCACCCGAGCCGTTCCTTCCAGCTCCAAGCCGTCGCGGGACTGGTTTGCCTGGCTCCGTCCCGCCTTCGCCGTGCCTGTGATGGCCGCGCTTCTGCTCCTCGTCGGTTATCAAAATCTGGTTGTCTATCCCAGACTGCAATCCGAGCTTCATCGACCGCAGGTCTTGCCCTGGGCCTCGGTGAACGTCGGCACATGGGGCGACGGTGGGCCGACAATCTCGGTGCCTCAAGGAAAAGGCTTTCTTCTCTTCGTCCGAATCGCACCCGATGACAGGTACGTGCGCTATTCTGCGGATTTATATAACAGCAACGGAAAGCTGGAATCCTCGTTTCCGATTCCCGCCAGCTCTCAACAGGACCAGTGGCCCGTCCAGATACCGGCGGCAAATTACACAGCGGGCAATTACACGTTGGACGTGCACGGAGTAACTGCCGCGGGCAACACCATGGAAGTCGGTAAGGCATCATTCGTATTTGAAGATGCAACAGTAAGCCGTACAGGAGAAGTCACAATGCCCACACAATCGGCTGCGCGCACCGATCCGCCCTCTTCTTCGCGTCGAGGACCAAGCCCGGTCCCCGCCCGCTCCCACCTCTACCACGCCGAAGCCCACATCTTTGGCGGCCAACTGGACCACCCCATCAAGCAGCCGATCGAACATTACGGCAAGGTTGTGCTCGAGAACAGCCGCCGCGAGACCCACATCGCCCAGAAAGTCGGCGTCACCAGCATCGAAGGCATCATTTCGTTCAAGTCCGGCCACACCCGTGTGATCGGCACGCAGGTCAGGAACAAAAAAGACATCTTCGGCAACGATCACGAAGCGTGGGTCACACTCGCCACTGCCGTGCTCGAAGGTTTCAATGTCGTCGATATCCTCACCGCCGACCGCGTAGTGGCGCAGGTTTCCACCGAGCATCCCGTCAATGAAGGCCACGTTCCCCGTGTCACGTTCCTCGGCACGCGTTTCGAAAACCTCCAGATCGGCGGCTATCCCGTCGAGGTCGAACTCGATCTCGGCATCTGCGGCAACAAGCCCGACGGCGACCGTCCGTATCTTGCCGATGGCGCCTTTCTTGGCCGGGTCAAGGGTCAACTTCGCGAAATGAAAGATACCAAGGGCTTCCCGTCCGGCCTCGCGAGGGAGTACGAGGCCAAGATCGCCCACATCGACGATCTCAAGAGCCGCTCCAACGGAGGTGCGAAAGGCAAGCGGAACGGCTACCCTAAGGTGCAATGCTCCATCGTCAAAAGCATTGGGCCGATCCCGATTCCGGGAGTCAAGACGTTCGGCAATCTCATCTTCATTCCGAACTTCGGCACCATAGCCTTGGGCGAACTCGAGGTCGGCATCAGCCCGCCGCATGGCAACGGCTCTTCCAAATCGCAAGGCGGCTCTTCGTCCGAACCGGCTTACAGCAACTACTTCACGCTGCACATGCTCGATCTGAAGCTGGGATGCCCAGTCGGCGGCGGCGGCAAAGGGCCGGGAGTTACGGCCAACGGCCAGAATGGTCCCGGATAGGTATCGCGATTCTAGCGTCGGCTGTCGTTATGGGGATTTCCTCATGCGGCAGCCGGCAATCTCCACAAGCCGCCTTTGATGACGCATACAGATCCCTTCTGCATGGCGATCTGAGACAGGCCCAAGACGAAGCTCATCAGCAGTGCCAGCGTTTCCGAAATTCGAGCCTGGAATGGTCCTGGAAGTTTCGAACCCTTGAAGCCAGGGCCGTACTGCAACAAGGGCGGTATCAACCCGCGCTGCAACTTCTCAACTCGGAACCACTACCCTCCAGCCAGCCGGATTTGCTCGTTCCTATCCTCACGGTCACTGGTGAGGCCAACGCCAAAATGCACAACTTTGAGGGTGCACAACGAGCTCTTTCACAAGCTTCGGAACTTTGCGCGACATCGGTGTTGCCCAGTTGCGGATACGTCCTCAAAGCTCGTGGAGTGTTAGCAACCGAAAGACATCAATGGGAGTCGTCCGAGCAGCTGTTTCAAGAAACCCTTTTATTTTCGCGATCCCGTAGAGATGAGTTGCTCGAGTCTTACGCCCTTCTCAACCTGGGATATGCATCGCTGGCGCAGGGACGCTTCGACGAGGCAATCGACAGGTCAGACGGCGGATATCAGGTAGCAAAATCTTTGGATGCTAGACGGCTCGAGCTTATTACGCGCGCCAACATAGCCTGGGCCTATTACAAACTCGGCGACAGTGAAAAAGCGTTGGCTCAGTTTTCGGAGTCAAAAGACCTGGCATCACAGCTGGGCGATGTCTGGACGGAACAGAACGAGCTTACAAACATTGGATATGTCGACATGGACCAACGCAAGTACGCTGTTGCTGAACAATCCTTTCTTCAGGCATTGGCTCTTGCACGGAAGATCAACGCAAAGGAAGATATTTATAACGCTCTTCGTGTCTTAGCGCGGCTCGCTTTACAAACCGGAGATGTGGCCAGTGCAAGCAAGTACTCGGGGGACGCCCTGGAGATCGCGCACCAAGACGGCAACCGCATGGATGAACTCTATCCGATGTTGGCACAAGGGCAGATTTCCGCAAGCCGCGGCGATTACGCTAATGCCGAGGCTACCTTTCAGCAGGTCGAACACGACAAAATCTGTCCCGTATTTCTCAAATGGGAGGCCGAGCACTCCCTAGCCCGCCTCTACGAAAGCGAAAATCATCCCGACCGAGCCGAGCAGGAGTACCGCGCCGCCCTCGCAACCTTCGAATCCGCACGCGATACCGTGCGGCACGAAGATTCCCAGCTCTCCTTCCTGACCAACGCCTCCCGCATCTACGACGACTACATCCATTTCCTGGTCGCCCAGAAAAAACCTAACGACGCTCTCCGCTGGGCCGACTATAGTCGCGCCCGCACATTGGCCGAAGGCTTGAGACTGCTCCCCAAGGAAAGCTCGAATGGCCCTGCGCCTCTGAACGCTCAACAAATCCTACGGCGGGCGCACGGCGCGGTCCTCTTTTATTGGCTAGGCGAATCGCAGTCTTATCTCTGGACAATCACGCCGCAGCGCACCGATTTATTCCCGCTCCCGCCGCGCGCGCAAATAGAAGCCGCCGTGCAGCGCTATCGCAAATCGATCGGCGGTCCGCAAACCGTCCTCGGCCCTTCTCCCGGCTCATCGGGCGAAGCAGCCGACCCCGATGGTCTCTGGCTCTATCGCACGCTCGTCGCTCCCGCCCAGCCGCTCCTGCCGAAAGATTCGAAGGTCTTCGTAATCCCCGACGGCGATCTCAACAATCTCAACTTTGAAACCCTGATCGTCGACCAGCCCACCCGCCATTTCTGGATCGAAGACGCCGACGTCGTCAACGCCAGCTCGCTGCGAGTCCTCGAAGCTTCGCTCTCGATCGCAAATATCCATAAACAGCAGCGCACCGGCAACCTTCTCCTCATTGGAAACAGCGTCGCGCCCAGCCCCGAGTATCCCGAGCTACCGCGAGCCGCCGACCAGATGCAGAGTGTCGCGCGCCATTTCCCGCCGGAAGCGGAGAAGGTATTCGCGCGCGAACAAGCCACTCCGCAAGCCTATCTCGACAATCTGCCCGGCCAGTTTTCCTACATTCACTTCGTCGCCCACGGCACCGCCAGCCGCCTCAGCCCGCTCGACTCCGCCATCGTGCTCTCCAAAGCTCCCGATCATCCCGACGCCTTCAAACTCTACGCGCGCGACATCATTGGACATCCTCTGCGCGCCAACCTCGTCACCATCTCCGCCTGTTACGGCGCGGGCGAACGCGCCTATAGCGGAGAAGGTCTGGTTGGCCTCGCATGGGCTTTCTTAAGGGCGGGAGCCCACAATGTCATCGCCGGCCTTTGGGAAGTCAACGACACATCCACCGATCAGCTCATGGGCAGGTTCTACGAGGAATTGGAGAAGGGCGCGAGCGTGGATGCGGCCTTGCGCACCGCCAAGCTTTCCCTGCTCCACGGCGCGTTTCACAATCCTTATTATTGGGCCGCGTTTCAGCTGTATACGGGCTCGTGACCACCGGAGCAGTCCGCGCACGGACGGGAAGGGCACGAGTTCTACTCGTGATGCAAAACCAGGATTCGCCCTCAGATGTGAAGAACACGGATTCCATGCGCCGGCCCAGCGCGCGGACGGGAAGGGCACGAGTTCCACTCGTGCCGTAAACGTCGCAAAATCGGATGCGGCTTCCAGCCGCTGGGGTGCGGCCCGGTTGAGTTCTTCTGCAGCGCGCTAAGGTCTGCGAATAACCCGATTGCATCGGGCTCGTGATCGCGCCTTCCGATGCCGAACTCACCAGCACCGCATACTTTGCGAAGACGCCGGTTTTGTAACGCGGCTCCGGTGCTTTCCATTCCGCCATCCGCCGCGCGATCTCCGCATCGGAAATTTCCAGTTCCAGCTTCCTCGTCTTGGTGTCGATGGTGATGCGATCGCCTTCTCGAATCGCGGCAATTGGCCCGCCCAACGCCGCTTCTGGCGCTACATGCCCAACCATCAAACCGCGCGTGGCACCACTGAACCGTCCGTCAGTAATCAGCGCCACACTTTCGCCCAGGCCCTCGCCTACGATCGCCGCCGTCACGCTCAGCATTTCGCGCATGCCAGGTCCACCCTTGGGCCCTTCATACCGAATGACGACCACGTCTCCTGCCTTAATCTGCTTGCCGGTGACCGCCGCCATCGCCACTTCTTCGGAATCAAACACGCGCGCCGGGCCCGTCTGCGACTGCCGCTCGTGCCCGCTCATCTTCACCACCCCTCCGCCCGGCGAAAGGTTGCCCTTCAGAATCACCAGCCCTCCGGTCGCCTTCAGTGGCTTATTCAAAGGAGCGATCACGGTTTGTCCGGGCGTCTCTTTCGCCTGACTCGCCTCTTCTCCGAAAGTCTTACCCGTCACGGTCATCGCCGAGCCATTGGCGAAACCACCGTCAAGCAAACGCTTGGCAATCACCGGAATGCCGCCGGCCGCATCCACGTCCGCCGCCACAAACTTTCCCGCCGGTTTCAAATCCGCAAGTAGTGGCGTTCGCTCGCTGATTCGCTGAAAATCATCGATCTCAAGCGGCAAGCCCATCTCACGTGAGATCGCGAGCAGATGCAACACACCGTTGGTGGAGCCGCCCGTCGTTGCGACAGCAGCAATCGCATTCTCGAATGCCGCGCGGGTCAAAATGTCACTCGGACGAATGCCGCGTTTCAGAAGGTTCATGACCACTTCGCCGCAGCGATACGCGACCTCGTCCTTGCGCGGATCCATCGCCGGGATTCCATTGAACCCCATGGGCGACAGGCCGATCAGTTCCATCACCGTGCTCATCGTGTTGGCGGTGTATTGGCCACCGCATGCGCCCGCGCCTGGACATGCTGAATTCTCAATCGCCAGCAGATCCGCATCGCTGATCTTGCCTGCGGCATTTGCGCCGACGGCTTCGAACACATCCTGAATCGTCACATCTTTGCCGCGATATTTTCCGGGAGCAATGGTTCCACCGTAGAGAACGAGACCGGGCAGATTCATGCGAGCCAGCGCCATGGCGGCCGCGGGAATAGTCTTGTCGCACCCAACCACGCATACCGCCGCGTCAAAGAGCTGTCCCCGGCACACCAGTTCAATCGAATCGGCAATCACCTCGCGGCTAACCAGCGACGCCCGCATGCCCTCAGTGCCCATCGTCTCTCCGTCGGAGATAGCGATGGTGTTGAATTCCATGGGCGTCCCGCCGGCCGCGCGAATCCCTTCTTTCACCTTGGCCGAGAGCCGCCGAAGATGGAAGTTGCACGGCATGGTCTCGATCCATGTGTTGGCAACTCCGATCAGCGGTTTGGCAAGATCGGCATCCGTGAAACCGATCGATTTGAACATGGCGCGCGCCGGAGCGCGGTCGCGCCCGTCGGTAATATTGCGACTACGATGTTTGAGGTCCATGGGGATAATCCTGACAGTGTAGCGGAAGAGCGAGACTGTTCCACGTTCCCGGAACATCGCCCTGATTTTCACGGAACCGAACAGTTAGATACCATAAACTCAAGCACTTAGCGACGATCCAGCACGAATATGGAACTGTTTTCCCGCTAGGACGGAAAATCTCGACAGAATCCCTAACCCGCTCGCTTGCAATGCTTACAGCCGATTGCAGCAATTATGTAAGTACAAAAATGTCAACTATTGCTCCACATGGAGCAAAGTTCCAAATAATGCTCCACGGGGAGCGCCGGCGGCCCTTTAGGCGGTCGCGCTCCGGGCACCCTCGATGGCGCCCACCGACTCGGGCGGACGAGGTATCCCGAGGTGCGGCTGGTCCCACAATTCTTTGATCGGCACACCGGGGCGGACGTCGAGGACATCCACGATCGCTCGCCAGTCGCGGCAGAGCTGGCCGACTTGCTTGGCATTCACGTCCACAAGCAAGGTCACCTTGTGCGCGTGCTCGGAGGGTTCCGCCTGGACGTAGGCAAGGTCGATGGTGCGGCGAACGACTGCGCTCAAGATACGCATCAGGGTTCCCTGCGTGTTGCGATAGCGGAGGTGAAATACATGCATGATCCTTACTCCTTCTCACTTACTTCGAAAATCATTTCTGAGAGCGCCGCGCCCGAGGGGACCATGGGATAGACGTTGGCTTCGGGGTGGCATTCGAATACCAGTAGCTCCGGCTGCCTCGAGGCGAAGAAGCGGTCCAATCGATTGGATACTTCGCCCGAGCGCGCCGGGTCCAGGAAATCTTCTTCGGTTATCAGCGATGCGGATATCTTGTAGGCTTTGGCGATTTCGACAAAGTCGGGGTTATCACTGAGATCGGTCTCGGCATAGTTGCGTTTATAGAAAAGTTCCTGCCATTGCCGCACCATGCCTAGATACTTGTTATCGATGATGACCATCTTGATGGGCAGGCCGAGGCGATGAACCGTGGCGAGTTCCTGAATGTTCATCTGGAACCCTCCGTCTCCGGAAACCGATAGAACCGTGGTGCCAGGTTTTGCCAATTGCACACCGATGGACGCCGGCAAGGCGAAGCCCATTGCACCGAGGCCGCCGGAGGTTATGAATCCGCGGGGTGACGACGCGCGATAGACACTGCGCCGACCACATCTGGTGCTGGCCGACGTCGGCGAGAATCGTGCCGTCTTTCGGCATCCGCGAAAAGAGCTGGTGGAGAAAACTTTTGGTCGGATGCGCCAGGCCGGGATTCGGGCTCGGCGCGCTCCGGGCCGCATGCCACCGCGCGCCAGGCGCTGAAGTCAGGCAGATGGTGTGCGCTCGGCTTCGCGATAGAACGCGGGAATGGTTTCCGCCAGATTGCCGATGACCGGCAACTCGCAGGTGCGGACGCGGTCGAGTTGCGCGGGATCGATTTCGAAATGCACGATCTTCGGCATGGGGCGCGAAGCGGCTCGGATCTCCGGTGACGCGATCGTCGAGACGCGCGCCGAAGACCAGCAGCAGATCGGTTTCGTGCAGCGCCATATTGGCGGCGCGGGTCCCGTGCATGCCAACCATGCCCAGGTAATACGGCGAATCCTGTTTCACCGCGCCCAGACCGTGAACGGTGGCGAAGGCTGGAATATTCAGATGATCCAACAGTTGTCGCAGTTCGGTGATCGCGCCGGAGAGCTTGGCGCCCGCCCCGACAAGGGCGACGGGCTTCTTGGCCTGTTGGAGCAAGGCGAGAGAGTCTCGGTGAAAGTTGATTCCGGGCCGACGTGCTTCGCTGATGCGCGGCGGCGTGAAATTCACCGGGCCGGAAATTCCGTGTTGGCGCTCATCATGTCGGTGGGAATATCCATGATCACCGGGCCGGGCCGCCGCTGCGCGCCCAGTAGAAAGCTTCGGCGATGACGGCGGGCATTTCCTCGATGGCTTGACCAGACGGCTCCACTTGGTGAGCGAGAGGGTCATGCCAAAGACGTCGGTTTCCTGAAATGCGTCGGTGCCGATCAGCGGCTGCGGACCTGGCCGGTGATACAGACCAGAGGAACGGAATCCATCTTGGCGTCGGCGATGCCGGTAACCAGATTGGTGGCGCCGGGACCGCTGGTGGCCATGGCCACGCCGACTTTGCCGGTGGCGCGGGCATAACCTTCGGCGGCAAATACCGCGCCCTGCTCATGGCGGGTGAGGATGTGGCGCATGCCGCTGCCATCGAGCGCGTCGTACAGCGGCATGATGGCGCCGCCGGGATAGCCGAAGACCAATTCCACGCCCTCGGCACGCAGGCACTGCAGAACGATTTCGGCCCCGTTACGCATTCACGAGTTTCCGTTCTGCGTTCGGCAGGATTCAATCGTTCGTTTCTTTTCCTGGTTCTTCGGGTCGTTCGTTGCCGCCCTTTCGGGCAGCCACGACATCATGCCGCGCAAGCTGTTCGCCGACTTTTTCCATCGGGTTCTTGTCGCTTCTCACGCAACTTGCTGAAATTCTTGCAGCCGCTTTTGTTTTCGGCGATCCACTCGCGGGCAAACTGCCGTCCTGGATTCGCGCCAACACTTCTTCATGGCGGCGCGGGTCGCGTCTCCGACGACTCTTCTCGCCGCGAGTCAGGTCGCCGTACTCGGCGGTATTGGAAATCGAATAGCGCATTCGACTGAGACCGCCTTCGTAGATCAGGTCGACGATCAACTTCATTTCGTGGATGCATTCGAAGTAGGCGATCTCGGGGGCATAGCCGGCCGCGACCAGGGTCTCGAAACCTTTCTGCATTAACGAGGTCAATCCGCCGCACAGCACGGCCTGTTCGCCGAACAGATCGCTCTCGGTCTCTTCCTTGAAAGTGGTCTGGAGCACGCCGGCGCGAGTGGAACCGATGCCGTGCGCGTAGGCGAGGGCGAATTCCTGGCGCGTGGCCGCTCGCATCCTGATGGATGGCCAGCAGGGAGGGCACGCCGCCGCCCTGGGTATACACGCTACGCAGCAAGTGGCCCGGGACTTTTGGGCGCAACCATGACGACATCCACATCTTTCGGCGGCTGAATGGTCTGGAAGTGGATGGCGAAGCCGTGGGAGAAGCCGAGAATTTTGCCGGGGTGGAGATGTGGGCTTGATGGAGGATTCGTAGAAATCGGCCTGGGTCTCGTCGGGAGTGAGGATCTGAAGCCAGTCGGCGCGTTTCGCGGCTTCGGCCGGGGCGAACACGGCCATGCCATCCTCGCGCGCCTGTTTGGCGAGGCGCGCCCGGGGTCGAGACCGATGATGACGTTGTATCCGCTGTCGCGAAGGTTTTGTGCCTGGGCGTGTCCCTGCGATCCATAGCCAAAGACGGCAATGGTCTTGGCTTTTAATGCGGAAGGATTGGCATCATTCTGATAAAAGACTTTGGCCACAGAAGAACTCCTTAAAAGCCGGAGGGCGAGAAACCGACCGGTCGGTATGTTGCATCTTACGTG
>CAWEAB010000008.1:0-192241 GCA_963806745.1 uncultured Acidobacteriaceae bacterium | reverse complement strand
CGAAAATCTTCTTAATCCCCAGTTCAACCTTGCCGGCATTGCCGCCATCTGGAATCGCGGCCACCTTTACGTGGTGCAAGATTTCGCTCACGAGGTGCCGTCCTACTCCGCGGCCGAGACTGCAAAACTCGTCGGCAATGCAGTCGACGTGATACGCGGCCGCGAAGGCCTCTCCAGGCTCGCCGAACTCGACGTGCCACAACTTGATGAAGCCGCCTGCAATCTGGCGAAGCAGGCTCGTCCTGATGCTCACCTGCTCGCGGCCAGCTACACTAATCGAAAAATTATTACCTACACGCAAAGCGAGCCCGGGCGGCTGCCGGACGCAGCTTCTCGTCTTCTCATGGATTCAAAGATCCATCAGTTCGCGGTCGGCGCGTGTTATGCGCGCAACGCCAGCTATCCAACCGGCATGTACTGGATCGCAATTCTTTTGAATTAGCGTACCCTCAAATGGAGACGAAAGTCGGGACACGAGCCGACAGGCTGACCTACCTCTAATCGCATTCTCGCATCAGCCTTGTTGGCTTCGCCATCGTTCGCATAGCTCGCGCGCCGCGCCCGCCCATTGGGGATAGAGAAATCGAAACCCCTCTTTAAGCAGTCGGCTTGGAATCACGCGACGGCTCTTGAGAATCAGTTCTGTCTCCGTCCCCATCAACGCGGCTCCAATCTTCAACATCCACTCGGTCGCAGGCAGGCCCAGCTTTGCTCCCCACGCATTTCGCAACTCGGCCATAAACTCTTGATTGGGCAGTGGATTCGGCGATGACAGATTCACCACACCGCTCATCCCTTCGTGTTCAAGTAAAAAATAAACGCTGTTCACAAAGTCAGTTTCGTGAATCCACGAAACATATTGTCTTCCATCTCCAGAAGTGCCGCCGAGTCCGCGGCGGACGAGCGCCAGAAGCGTATCGAAGATCCCTCCGGTATCCGGACTCATCACGACCGCCGAACGCAGTTTTACTTTCCTCGTGGCCGGCGCAGAAACCTCGTCCAGCGCCTTTTCCCACGCAGAAGCCACTTCGATGCTGAATCGCCAACTCGCAGGGGCATCCGGTTCCGCACCCCCAATCACTCCCGACGCTTCGTCATGAGCCGCACCGTAAGTGTGCGCATAAATCGTCGCTGTGCTGGCCTGCAACCAGACGCGCGGCGGCTTTTTCAACTGCGCAATAGCCTTTCCCAGAGCGCGAACCGACCCGACTCGCGATTCCATGATCTCCCGCCGGTTTTTTGCTGTGTATCGGCAATTAACTGACCGTCCCGCCAGATTGAAGAGGACATCGATACCCTCCAGTTTCTGCCCCCACTCGGAACTTTCCGTCGGAGTCCACCGCTCGACCCGCCACGGAGCGGACTTCGGTGAGCGCCGTCCCCAGACCGTTACTTCGTGACCGTCACGATGAAAAGCCTGCGCCAGCGAGGTTCCCAACTGCCCCGTGCCACCCGGGATAACGATCCTCATTGTCATTGCCGTCCTAGGCCGAACAGATCCGCCGCGCCAGCCTCGAAGAAAGTGTAATTGATCTTATGCGCCTGACTGCTTCGTCTCCTGTGTTACTCTGCCGACATCTGGCCAGCGCGCATGGATACTCCTCACGGAATCCGCGTCGGCACTGCCGGCTGGTCCTACAAAGACTGGGACGGCATTCTGTACCCGCCTGAAGTCACGCGCAAGAAAATCCATCCTGTCGAATATCTCGCGCGTTTCTTCGATGTCATCGAGATCAATACGTCCTTTTACGGACACATCCGGCCCGAAATCGGCCGTCTCTGGTGCCGCAAGGCGAAGACCGTTAATCCAAATTTCATTTTCACCGCCAAGCTTCATCGGTCCTTCACACACTCGCCGCTCGCCGTCATGGAGCCGACCTCGGCCGCCAGTATCCGCCCAAACGACCGGGACGAGCAGATGGCCCGCGAAGGGCTTGAATCGCTGGCCGCGGAAGGAATGCTCGGCGCGCTGCTCATCCAGTTCCCTGTTTCATTCAAGAACACCAGCCTCAATCGCGAGTATCTCGAGCAACTACTACGCCAGTTCATCGAATATCCGCGCGTGGTTGAAGTGCGTCACGAGAGCTGGAATCAGCCCGGAACGCTCGAACACTTTCTCCATCACAACGTCGGCTTCTGTAACATCGATCAGCCGCAACTCGGACAATCGCTTCGGCCGACCGAGCACGTGACTTCGAGCCTGGGCTATGTGCGCCTGCACGGTCGCAACTATGAGCAGTGGTTTGACACTGACAGCCGCGATGACCGCTACAACTATCTCTATAAGCCCGCTGAGCTAGAGAAGTGGAAAGAGAAGATCGAGACCATCGCGAAGAAAGCTCTATCGACGTTCGTGATCGCGAATAACCACTATCAGGCTAAGGCACCGGTTAACGCGCTGGAACTTCGCCATCTGCTGGAAGGGAAAAAAGTGCGCGCGCCAGAAGCGCTCGTCAAGCATTATCCGGAACTGAAATCGATTTCAGAGATCGAAGACACCAGCGGAAATTATTCGTTGATGGCGTGAAAATCACGCCCCAAACCATTTGTCCCCCGGGGAGGTAGTTCTGGCGTCCTTGGCCGCCGCGCGCTCCGAATCCAAGACGCATCGGGCGACATCTATGCTGCATGCACCCAGAAGTTGGCGCAACAGATTTCCTTTCTTCAGTTCCGCATAAGCCATTGGGCGTATTGGCTGGTGAGCCGAACGAGCCCGGCACCCTTCACCCCGACGCCCCAGATACTCGACGCCTATTCGCGCGCCGTCACTGCGGCGGTGGAAAAGATCAGCCCCTCGGTTGTGAACATCGAAGTCCACCAGACCTCCCGCGCCCGTGGCGGCGAACCACGCGAGCGGCGTGGTGGAGGCTCGGGATTCGTCTTCACTCCGGACGGCCTAATTCTCACCAACAGCCACGTGGTGCACGATGCGACCCGCATTGAGGTCACGCTCGCCGACGGCAGCCGTCTTCCCGCGCACACGGTTGGCGATGATCCTGCCACAGATCTTGCCGTGATTCGCATCGATCTGGTCCGAAACGACGCGCCAAATCTGCAGCCCGCTATCCTCGGCGATTCGCAGCAGCTTCGTCCGGGACAGATGGCGATTGCCATCGGTAATCCGTATGGCTTTCAATCCACGGTGACCGCGGGCGTGATCAGCGCGCTCGGACGCTCGCTCCGATCCTACTCGGGACGCCTCATCGAAGATGTCATTCAGACAGATGCGGCGCTCAATCCCGGCAACTCCGGAGGCCCGCTTGTCAACTCTCGCGGAGAAGTCATTGGCGTGAACACGGCGACGATCCTGCCGGCACAGGGCATTTGTTTCGCCATCGGCATCAACACCGCCAAGTTTGTCGCCGGACGCTTGCTGCGCGACGGCCGCATTCGCCGCAGTTACATCGGCGTCTCGGCGCAAACCGTTCCCATCCACCGCCGCGTGGTGCGTTTCTACAACCTGCCAAAAGAAACGGGAGTCGTGATTGTCGGCATCGAGGCGAACAGTCCAGCCCGCACTGCGGGCCTTCGCGAAGGCGATGTCATCGTCGCGCTCGACGACAAGCCCGTTGCAGGAGTCGACGATCTCCATCGTCTTCTGACCGATGCGCAAGTTGGCTCGCGATGCGGGGTGACCATCATTCGTCATACGGAACGATTGGTGCTGTCGATCTTCCCAGAAGAAGCCCGCTAACTCGGGAAGCTTGGGTCGGTCCCAAGTGAGCGGGCCGACGGAATAGGTGCGAAACTGGGGCACGATGATCGTGCTCGTAGGTTGAATCCTATAGCCCAGAGCTCTCATTGCACTCTTCAGAATCCATGTGTTAGCTTCAACTTCGGAGAGTTCCTTTGCGACATACGGTCCCCTCCGGCATGGACCGCAAGGAAAGCGACGCTTACCTGCGGCTCGATCCGGCGAGGCTTCCTCAGCACATCGCGATCATCATGGACGGAAACGGGCGCTGGGCGCGCAAGCGCCACTTGCCGCGCGTTGCCGGACACCGGGCGGGTGTCGCTGCCGTGCGATCGACGGTTGAAACCGCGGCGCGAATCGGCATTCCGGCGCTGACGCTTTACGCCTTCTCCGAAGAAAACTGGAAGAAGCGGCCGAAGACGGAGGTCGATTTTTTGATGCGTCTGCTCTGCCGCTATCTCAAGGCGGAAGTCAAAACTCTCAACAGCAACAACATTCGCCTCGCCTACATCGGGCGCAAGCATCAGTTGCCCAGTGTGGTGCAGCGCGAGATGGATGAGGCGAGCGACGCGACTGGCGCAAACACCGGCATGATTTTGACGCTGGCGCTCAATTACAGTGCGCGCAGCGAAATCGTCGATGCCATGCAGTCGCTGGTGAAGGCGGCGTCGCTCAACGGCGGGCTCGACCATCTCGAACTCAGCGAGCAGGCGATCAGCGAAAATCTCTATACGCGAGACCTGCCCGACCCCGACCTGGTGATCCGCACGAGCGGCGAGATGCGGCTGAGCAACTTTCTTTTGTGGCAGCTCGCCTATGCGGAGATTTACGTCACGCAGACGCTCTGGCCCGACTTCCGCGGAGTGCATCTGCTCGGAGGCATCGAGGAATACCAAAGCCGCGAACGGCGCTACGGCGGGCTCGGGCAGGATCCGGGGCATCCCCACCAGCACGCCAAGGTCTACGCGGACCTTAAGCGTTAACTCGCTAGCACCGACGATGGCTCCAACGCCCCCGGTGATTTAAGATTCTGCTCGACACTCGACTGCAACAAAATAATGATCCAACGCATTGCTACCGCTCTCGTATTGATCCCCGTCGTTCTGCTGCTGGTGTTGAAGGCTCCCGCTTTCTTGCTGGTAATTGTGTCCGGAGGGGTGGCGCTCCTGGCGATGGCCGAATTCCTGAAACTCGTGCGGTCGTATCAGGTCCAGCCGCTTTCATCGCTGACGTACGGATTCACGGCAGTTTACTTCGTATTCGTCGTCATAGCGTCGGCTGGCGCGACACCTCTTATCGAGGGCACATTCTCCATTTACGGAACAGCATTGGCGGCGGCACTGGCCCCATTTATTTTCTTATCGGCAGCGATGCGGCGAAGCGATCTCACTACCGGCTATCCCGCGGCAGCGGCTTCTGCGTTCGCCTTCAGCTATATCGCTATACCGATGGCATTGCTCGTTGAAATCCGGCGTCAGCCTGCGGGAGCGATCTGGGTGATCTATACGCTGCTGGCAGTGTGGGCCGGAGACATCTTCGCGTACTTTGTGGGCAAGTCGCTGGGGCGGCATCGCATGTCGCCGCGGATCAGCCCGAAAAAGACTTGGGAGGGCGCCGTCGCTTCGGTTCTGGCGAGTGTAATTGTGGGCGTTGTATGGTTTCAGCACGCCACACAGCTTAGCGCTGTTCTGCTGCGTGTGGGATTGATCGACGCGCGCAGCGGCATGTTTGGACTGGAACAGCCGCACCTTTTGCCGATCGTGGTGCTGTCGGTCGTGGTGAATATCGCGGCACAACTTGGGGATCTGGTGGAATCGCTCATCAAGCGCGGCGCGGGAGTGAAGGACTCGGGCGCGATTCTTGCCCGGCCACGGAGGCATGCTTGACCGCATTGACGCGATGCTCTTTGCGGTGCCGGTGGTGTGGGCCTTTCGTGCCTGGCAGTTGATGCAGTAAGTCCCTGCGATTTGCGCACGCACTTACTTTTCGCGCAGCAGCACTACATCCGAAGTGGTGTGGAAGCGCGCAACGGCTAGCGTCTTGCCGTCCGGCGACCACTGGAACTGCGAGATCCTGTCGGAAGTGAAGTTCGTGATCTGATGGCCGGGCGCGCCGTCCAGCGGCTGCACGAAGACATTGTCCACGCCCTTGTCGCGAATAATATAGGCGACCGATTTTCCGTCGGGAGCAAAGCTCAAATTGTTGCTGAAGTTGTTGCTGCTCGGCCCTCCCGCCATCCGCGGGTCCGGGGCGATCAGGCGCGGGCCTGAGGGCGACGGAGAATCGAGATTCACGATGCCCAGCTTGCTTTCGGCTGAAACCTGCGAATTCCGTGTCGCATTGATATCGGCATTGAAGATCAGCAGCTTTCCATCGGGAGAAATCGTCAGGCCCGCGCCTCCACCGAACATGCCCGGCACGTCGCTGGCCGGCACTGGTTGCGGGTCTCCTCCGTCGAGCGGAACCCGCATTAGAAAATGGGGCGTGCCACCGTAGTAATAAACCCACTTTCCGTCGGGAGAACAGACCGGGTGAATATCAAAATCTCCCTTGGTGAGCTGCTTCGGATTCGAGCCATCGGCGTTCGCCCGCCAGACGCCTGCCTGGTTCGTGCCGTCGTGGAATGCCCACGAAAGAACGACGTAGCGCTCTCCGCATCCCGCCAATCCAGGGATCCAGGAGTTCGAATCGCTCAGTGGAGTGCTTTCGAGAGCGCCATCCGTCTTGAGGCGCCGCACGCTCTGCCCGTCGGAGACAAGCAACTCGCTATTACCCGTCCAGGTGAGCGACACGACGTCATGCACCTGGGCGAGAGCATCAGGCTGATTGCTTTCCGCCTTGCCCGAACCAGCCAGCAGACTCAACGCGCCCGTGGCTTTGTATTGAACGGTTGCCGCCACCTTGCCATCCGCCGAAATCGTCAGCGACTCATAGCCGTTGGTGTCCCGTGTGACAGGTTGGATCGACCCGCCGCGCGCCGTGACGAGCCCAATTTGCCCGCGGCCTCCGTTTGCACCTTTTTCCAAATACCTGGCCGCCACCCACTGGCCACCCGGCAGCCAGGAAATCTCCATCACCTGATCATCCTTAAAGGGCGCGAGAAGCTGGATCTGCTTACTGGCAAGGTCAAACATTTCAATGTTGCCCAGAGCGTGCTTTTGGGGATTCAGGCTGAATGCGATCTTGCTGCCATCCGGCGACCAGCTGAGATGACGCGAAAATTCTTCATTGAGAGGCCCGATGCGCAGAATAGTCTCGTCGCTACCGTCCAGATTGGCGCTTAGCAGACGGGTCTTTCCCACCTCGGGATCGTTGCCGCGCTGGTAAGCCATGCGATGGCCGTCGGGCGAAAATGCCAGGTTGCTGTCGACGTCGCGCACCACCATCTGCGGCGCGCCCCCGAGCACCGGCATCCGGTAGACATCCCATTCGCTCTGCGTGCTGAGTCCGGCTTTGCGAAAGTAAACGTAGTTGCCGTCGGGAGAGAACGTAAGCGCGCGATAGACCGCCGGGGCCGGCGGCAGAATCTGCGCGTCGCTCCCGGTTGGAACGTTGCGCAGCCACAGACTGCTCAAGCCATTGTCGTTCTGCACGTTCAGAATGTACTTGCCATCGGGCGAAATGGCGGCTTCCTCGGCCTTCCCCGTGTTGGTGATCTGCGTCATCGTGAAATTCTGGAATGGAGTTGGGCCGCTGCGGGTAACGAACGTGTAGATGCCGAACCCGCCGATTCCTAGAAGAGCCAGGGCGACGACGACGATTGTCGCGAGGCCCAGCTTGTGCTCGCGTGCAACCGCGCCGACGCTGGAGCTGCTGGCGGACTGGGCGGAAGGCCGCGATAGAGCCGACGGCGAGGACGGCGTTGACATCGGAGACGCCGATGACGAGGACGCGGCAGGCGTCCACGCCACCGAGGACGACTGCGGCGCAACCGCGGCCTCCCCTGGCTGAGCCGCCGGACGGTGTCCAGAGCCGCTATCGCGCTGCACGCGCTTCAGGTCGCTGCGCAGCTCGGAAGCATGCTGGTAGCGCAGGTCGCGATCTTTTTCCAGCGCCTTGTTGACGATCTCCTCGAGGCGGGCAGGGACATCAGGATTCAGTCGCAGCGGCTGCACGGGCGCGCGATTAAGAATCGCTTCGAAGATGACCGCCGAGGTGTCACCCCGAAACGGCACCGCACCCGTGACCATTTCGTAAAGCACGGCGCCAAAGGAAAACAAATCCGTGCGGACATCGAGTTCTTTGCCCTTGGCCTGCTCGGGCGACATGTAGGCGACCGTACCGACGGCGGAGCCGGGGTTGGTCAGGTGCTCGAGACTAACCGCCGCCGTAGCCTCAATGCCAGCGGTATCAGGCTTCTGGTTGCCGGTCAGTTTGGCGAGTCCGAAGTCGAGAATCTTGGCGTGGCCGCGCTTGGTCACGAAAATATTCGCGGGCTTGATGTCGCGATGGATGATGCCCTCACTGTGCGCGGCGTCGAGGGCGTCGGCGATTTCAATCGCCAGGGCAAGCGCGGTTTCCATCTCGAGCGGGCGGCCAGCGATGCGGTGCTTAAGGGTCAGGCCGTCCAGATATTCCATGGCGATGAAGCGCTTGCCATCGTGCTCGCCGATTTCGTAGATGGTGCAGATGTTGGCGTGGTTGAGGGCCGAGGCGGCACGGGCCTCGCGGCGGAAACGTTCCAGCGCCTGCGGGTCCTGGGCGACTTCATCGGGCAGGAATTTAAGAGCGACGAAGCGGCCGAGAGAGGTGTCTTCAGCTTTGTAGACGACACCCATCCCGCCACCGCCGAGCTTTTCAACGATGCGGTAGTGCGAGATGGTTTCGCCGATCATTGTTCAGAATCGGGGCTCGCGAGCTGTGCGCGAATCTTACGTGGGGCGAAGGGCGGAGTCAATGTACGACATCCTTGGAGCCGTCATTTTCATGAGCATTGTCGCAGGGCTGGCTGCGGGCATCCTCTGGATGGTCGACCGATGGACTTTGCCGGGGAAATCATCGGCGGAAGAAAGGGTAGCCGCCGTCAACCGTCGCAAAGTACGGTTGGTCAGGTTCTGGAGGATATTATTCGCTGGAATGGCGATTATCTCCCTCCCACTGAACTGGTTCGCTTTGATCACGAAGAAAGAACCGATGTTCCCGACAATCATTTGGATTGTGGTGGCGACTCTCTTCCTGCTCGGCTGGCTGCGCCCATCGAAGGAAGACGAAAAGGGCTGACCGTGGCCATCGTCTGAGCATTTCGGGGGAGTTCCATTAAAATCCCGTAAAATAAAGATTCCGCATGAAGCGCATCGCCATCCTGGGTTCCACCGGCTCCATCGGCCGCAGCACTCTAAGCATTGTCGACAGCTATCCTGACCGCTTTGAGGTTGTGACCCTGGCAGCCGGATCGAACGTCGAGGCCATCTACGAGCAGGCCCGTCGCTACAAGCCGAAGGTCGTGTCGGTTGCGCGTGAAGCCGATGCCGCGGCGCTGCGCGCAAACTGCGCGCATCGAGGGGCATGCTGAATCGAAGTTGTCTTCGGCGCCGCGGGCACGGTCGCCGTCGCCACCCATCCCGACGTCAATTTTGTGGTCAGCGCCATCGTCGGCGTCTCCGGGCTCGAAGCTACCTATGAGGCGGTTAAGGCCGGCAAGTCTGTAGGGCTGGCGAACAAGGAATGCCTGGTGGTGGCCGGCGAACTTATCACCGCCGAGGCCCGTCGCCAGGGCAAGCCGCTGCTGCCCATCGACTCCGAACACAACGCAGTGCATCAATGCCTGCGCGGCGGGCGAATGGACGAAGTCGAGCGCGTGTGGCTGACCGCGTCAGGCGGCCCGTTTCTGCATACTCCGCGCGGAGAGTTTGCGAATATCACCGTGGCGCAGGCGCTGAACCATCCCACATGGAAGATGGGCCGGCGCATCACGATTGATTCGGCCACTCTGATGAACAAAGGTTTCGAGGTGATCGAGGCCTGCCGGCTCTTCAATGTTCCGGCGGAGCAGGTCAAAGTCATCGTCCACCCGCAATCGACCATTCATTCGATGGTCGAATTCACGGACGGCAGCATTCTGGCGCAGATCTCGGTGACCGATATGCGGCTGCCGATCCTGTATGCCCTGACATACCCAGACCGGATTGCCTCCGACCTTCGCTTCCCGGTCATGGACCTGCGTCACCTCGATTTTTGCCCCCCCGACATGATCAAATTTCCTTGTCTGCGTTTGGCTTACGAGGCGGCCGCCGCCGGAGGCATCAAGACGATTGCCCTGAATGCCGCCGACGAGGTTGCCGTAGCGGCGTTTTTGGACGAACGAATTGGCTTCGAGGATATCCCCCGGATCATCGAAGACGTAATAACTGCAACGCCAGCAGCAGTTTTAGCGTCTATTAAAGAGGTGCTGGTTTGCGATGCTGAAGCCCGCCGTTTGGCAGGCGACATAGTGAATCGACGCAGCCGCTCGGTATCGCCCATCAGGGCTATTTCCTAACGTTTTTCTAGCGGAGTATTCTGATCTATATGCCCCAGCTTCTGTCCTTTTTGCACACCGTTTACATCATGGCGATCGTGCTCGGATTCATGATCCTGCTGCACGAGTTCGGGCACTATGCGGCGGCGAAGTATTTCGGTGTGCGGGTGGAGCAGTTTGCCATTGGCTTTGGCAAGCGGCTGATCGGCTTCCGCAAGGGCGAGACCGATTACCGCATCAACATTTTGCCGCTGGGCGGCTACGTAAAGATGTCGGGCGAGAATCCCGATGGACGACCGCACCGGCGATCCGGGGGAGTTCCTGTCGCATCCGCGCTGGCAGCGCTTTGTGATTGCGGCTGCCGGGCCCGCGATGAATATCCTGCTGGCGATTGCGATCCTTACCGGCGTCTACATGGTGCATTTTTCATACCCGGCGTTTATGGACGGACCGGCCGTCGTCGGCTGGGTCAGCCACAACACACCCGCTGAAAAAGCTGGAATTCAGATTGGCGACAAAATCGCCCGGGTGGAGGACATCGCGAATCCGACTTGGGACGATATTTATCGAAAGGAAGCGCTGAGTCCGAATATGCCGTTGCGCTTCTCGATTGAGCGCGATGGCAAGGTGATGAGCGAGGAACTTACTCCCAAGCCCGTGGGCTCGCATGAGTACGGAGACATCGGCTGGCTTCCTAAAGAGGCTGATGCCGCGGTGGTGACTTCAGTCGAGCACGGTATGCCTGCCGAAAAAGCCGGGATGAAGGTCGGCGATGTAATTCAAACCGCAAATGGCCAGCCGATTCCTGAAATTGAAGCGCTGGTTGAACTGCTCTCGCACAGCAACGACGCGCCCCTCCAGATCGTAGCCCTCCGTGACGGAAAACAGGTGACGTTTAACCTTCAACCGGTGTTGGCTCCGGCGGGTCCGTCGGCCGAGCCTCGTTATCGGATTGGTGTAGCCAGCGAGCCGCCGATGAAGGTGGTAAAGCTGAACTTCCCGGAGGCGTTCAGCCGCTCGCTGGAAGACAACAAGAAAAGCTCATTCCTGATCCTCGAGTTGCTGCGCAAGATGGCCCAACGCAAAGTGTCGTTGCGGCAGGTGGATGGCCCGATTGGAATCGGCTCGGCGGTCGGCGCCGCTGCGCGAGAGAAGGGTTGGTCTCCGCTGCTGGAAATTACGGCCGCCATCAGCCTGAACCTTGGAATCATGAATCTTCTTCCGATTCCGATACTTGATGGCGGAGTGATCCTGCTGCTCATCATCGAGAGCCTGATGCAGAAAGACATCAGCCTGGCGATCAAAGAGCGGATTTACCAGGCGGCGTTCGTATTCCTGGTGCTCTTCGCGGTGATGGTGATTTACAACGACATCGTGAAGCAGCTGCCCGGCATAACCCATCTACCGTGATCGAGTGGAGCGCTGAACGCCCTCCCGGGTCCATTTCCAGAGCCCCGTGCGGAGGCGTGCTCACCTGGGCAGTTCCCGGGAACCGAGCCTGAGAATTGCACTCAAACTGCTAAAATAGAGATTCCCTATGGCTGAAATCATTCGTAGAAAAACTTTTACCTCTTCCATTGGCGGAGTCCGCGTCGGCAGCAATGCACCGGTTATGGTGCAGTCCATGACCAACACCGATACCGCGGACATCCCCGGAACCATCCAGCAGACCGCCGCTCTTGCGCGGGCCGGTAGCGAAGTGGTGCGCGTCACCGTCAATAACGACGACGCAGCCAAGGCGATTCCCTACATCGTTGAAGGCCTCGCCAAGCAAGGCATTAGCGTTCCTATCGTCGGCGACTTCCACTACAACGGGCATCAGTTGCTTATCAAATATCCCGAGTGCGCCGAAGGACTGGCCAAGTACCGCATCAATCCGGGCAATGTCAGCGTCGGCCGCAAGAATGACGACAACTTCCGGACCATGATTGAAGTGGCGGTCAAGCATCAGAAGCCGGTTCGGATTGGCGTGAACTGGGGCTCGCTGGATCAGGCGCTGCTTACGAAGATGATGGATGAGAATTCGCGCCTCGCCGAGCCGAAAGACGCGCGCGAAGTGACCATGGAAGCGATGGTCGTCAGCGCACTGAACTCGGCCAAACTGGCCGAGGAGTCCGGCCTGCGTCCGGACCAGATTATTTTGAGCGCGAAAGTTAGCGGCGTTCAGGATCTGATCGACGTCTACCGGCGGCTCGCCGCGCGCTGCGAATATCCTCTGCACCTCGGCCTCACCGAGGCCGGAATGGGCGCGAAGGGCATCGTTGCCTCGAGCGCCGCCATGGCGGTGCTGCTCCAGGAAGGCATCGGCGACACGATTCGCGTTTCGCTCACGCCCGCCCCCGGAGGCGATCGCACAGAAGAGGTTCGCGTCGCGCAGCAGATTCTGCAATCGCTCGGCATTCGCAGTTTCACGCCGCAGGTTACGGCCTGCCCCGGCTGCGGGCGCACGACCAGCACCTTCTTCCAAGAGATGGCCCAGGAGATTCAAACCTACCTGCGCGAATCGATGCCGGTATGGAAGGGCCGTTACACCGGCGTGGAAGAGATGAAGGTTGCCGTCATGGGCTGCATAGTCAATGGCCCGGGAGAATCGAAGCACGCGAATCTCGGCATCTCGTTGCCCGGGACTTTCGAGGAGCCGAAGGCGCCTGTCTATGTGGATGGACGGCTGTTTACGACGCTTAAAGGGCGACAAGATCGTGGCCGAGTTCATCAAGATTCTTGACGACTATGTGGACTCGCACTACGCGGCTCGGGAGAAGGAAGTCGCGGTCTAGCAATTCAGCACCTGAGTAGTTTCTGCATGTGAGCTACCCAAGCTCACTATAATGGCATTGGTTCGGGTGGTTATCCCTCACAACTGCACCTATGCGCAGCGGCAAATTTCGCCAGACACTCCGCAGACTGTGGAAGAGTCTGGGATTTTCAACGTCCGTCGTGTTAACACTGGCGCTTGGAATCGGCAGCACGGTTTCGGTCTTCAGCATTATTTATGCGGTGCTCATAAGGCCTCTGCCTTACGCCGATTCGGCGCGTCTGGTCAGCGTTTTTCAGAGCAAACTGGCGAATGACGAAGCGGATACCGACGGCTTTTCGCCGGCGAACTTTGTGGATTTTCGCGCGCAGAATCAGGTTTTCACCGACCTCGCCGCTTATTGCGGCTTCCACTACAACTTGACGGGTCATGGCGAGCCTCGGCATTTGAATGGAGCCGCGGTTTCGGCCGGTCTGTTTACGATTCTCGGAATCCAGCCGATGCTGGGACGCACTTTTCTGCCGACTGAGGATAGTTACGCATCGCCGCACGCAGTGGTGCTGAGTTACCGGCTCTGGTCGGGAGAGTTCCACGGCGACCGGCAGATCGTGGGCAAGAGTATCTCCTTGAACGGCGATCCTTATTACGTGGCCGGCGTTATGCCGTTTGATTTCCGTTTTCCCGATGAAGGAGCGAGGGATCTGTGGGTCCCCTTGCAGCAGCAGATTCGGCCCGACCGGATGCAGTGGCGCGATCAGCATTTTCTGTCGGTTGTGGGCCGTCTGCGTCCCGGAATCAAACTCGATCAAGCGCGCGCCGACATGAATCGTATTGCCACTGAGCTACGAGCCAGCTATCCCAGTTCGGACAACGGTTCGGGCGCGGTGGTCATGCCGCTGCAACAGGCATTGGTTGGTGACACGAAGAGATCGCTTTTGCTGGCGCTTGGCATTGTCGTCCTAGTGTTGCTGATCGCGGCCTCGAACGTGGCGATTCTGATGCTGGTGCGAGTCAGCGGACGCATGCGCGAGTTTGCCGTTCGAAAGGCGCTCGGCGCGAGCACGTCGCAAATTCTCGGCGAGGTGGTGGCCGAGAGTCTAATTCTCGGCGTACTGTCGGGTTTGCTCGGACTCTTTGTGGCGCTGGCTGGCCGAGGGATACTGCTCCATTTTGCCCCGGCCGATGGCCTCTTTCCGTTGATCCAGATCAATCCCGCAGTGCTGGCGTTTGCTGTCGCCGTGTCGCTGGTTGTCGGGTTCGGCTTTGGGTTGCTGCCGGCGCTGAGGGTTCTACGCACCGACGTTCAACACGTACTTCGGAGCGCAGGAAATGCGACGACGACGGATCGAGGAGGACGTTTTCTCCGACATGCGCTGGTTACCGGCGAGATTTCTCTTTCTATTGTCTTGCTCGTTGCAACGGGACTCTTGCTGCGCAGCATTATGAAATTGCAGCATCAACCGCTGGGGTTCCGAACGGATCGGGTGATTACGAGCTGGATTGGCCTGCCTCGAATTCACTACCAGACCGACAAAGATGTTTCTTCTTTCTTCAGCCGAGTCGATCAGAATCTGCGCAATTCGCCGGGATTGGAAGCCGTCGGACTGGGTTATCCCTTGCCCGCGACCGACCGCTACTTCTCGACCAGCTTCATGATTGCAGGCAGGAATACAGCTCCCGGCGAATATGAATCGGCCTCGCTCCGCTTTATCGATTCCGGATTCTTGCCGGTGTTGAATATCCCGATCCTGAATGGGCGCAATTTTACCGATGCCGACGATAGCAACGGGCAACCGGTCGTCATCGTCAGCCAGTCGCTGGCGCATAAGTACTGGCCGGGCGAGGACGCGGTGGGGAAATACATTTCGATTTTGCGCGACACGCCGAATGCGGCCGAGGCGGTTCCGCGGCGAGTGGTGGGAGTTGTTGGAGACGTGCGGGCTGCGATTGACGACGACCCGCCCCCAACCATGTACGTCTCTTACAAGCAGATGTCGTTTCCATCGATGCAGATCGTGCTGCTGTCTCGCGACGCGGCGGTCTCGGCGTTGCCCATCGTTCGACAGGCGGTGCAGAGCGTCGATCCGGAGCAGCCGGTTGAAGATGTCGAGTCCATGGAGTCGCTAGTCCGCGAGCAGTTACAGCCCTGGAGATTTGCACTGGCGCTTCTGGGTGGATTGGCGGGACTCGCGATACTGCTGACGGCGATTGGATTGTTTGCGGTGGTCTCCTACCTGGTGCGGGAGCGAACCAAGGAACTCGGCTTGCGGATGGCGATCGGCGCCGGGCGAAGCAACGTCATGAAACTGGTGTTGAGCCAGAGTTTGAAGTTGGCGCTGCTGGGAACTGGCATCGGGTTGGCACTTACATTCGCAATTGTGCGTTTCATGACCAGTATGGTGTATGCGATTGAGCCGAACGATCCGATGACGTTTGCCGGCGTGTCTCTTGTGATTGCGGGTATTTCGGTGCTGGCAGCCTATATTCCGGCACGGAGGGCTGCCCGAATCGAGCCGTTGGAAGCGCTTCGGGAAGAGTAGGGGTCATGAAGCGACGGCAGGGCCAGCTATCCCACCTCAACCGCCAACATCGAAATCGAACCACCATCCACGCCTTCGACCGGAAACGAGACTCGCTCCGACGCGGTCCGCACTCCCGCCACATAGAGCAGCGGCAGATAATGATCTGGAGTCGGCGCCGCGAGAAGCGCTTCGCGTCCCAGCTTCCTCTCGTAGTCGATGAGCGGCTTGTACTCGGCAGATTGCAACAGCTCTCGAACTCTGTTCTCAAACACAACCGCCCAATCGTAGGGCTCCTGCGCGTGGCGTCCCCAGGCGTAGGCGTGCAAATTGTGGACGACGTTGCCGCTGCCTACGATTAACACTCCTTCTTCCCGCAGGGGCGCTAGGCGCTGCCCAATTTCGAAGTGAAACGACGGTGGCTGGGTCTCATCGATACTTAGTTGCACGACCGGAATGTCGGCGTCCGGGTAAACATGGCATAAAACCGACCAGGCGCCATGATCGAGACCCCAGCGTTCGTCCAGGCGCACCGGCAGGGGCGCGAGCAGTTGCTGAACGCGCCTCGCCAAGTCGGGATCCCCTGCCGCCGGATATTCGACTTCATACAGTTCTCGCGGAAATCCCCCGAAGTCGTGGATCGTCTTCGGCGCAGTGCTCACCGTTACGGCGGCGTCCTGAATGAACCAGTGCGCGGAGATGCAGAGGATCGCCTTCGGACGCGGCAGTCGTAGCCCAATCTGGTTCCATTTCTCGGTGTAGCCGTTGCGCTGGAGCGCGTTCATCGGATTTCCATGTCCGAAAAATATGGCGGGCATTCGTTGCGACATGAAGAACCTCGGTTCGAAAGGCGGGAACGGGATAGCGCGAGCCGTCAGGATTGGGGTGGGAGACGGGAATCGAACCCGCAACCGTCGGAGCCACAGTCCGATGCTCTACCAAGTTGAGCTACTCCCACCGCAGAGTTCGATTATAGCAATTGCGGAGCGAGTCTAGCTGTGTGTTTACCGAGAGTTTAGAAAGAATGCAGGAGGACAACGAGTTCGGGACTAATCGCTCAGGCGCCACTTACGCAAGCCGAGCACAACGACTGCAAACAGCACGGGCGCGGCTCCTGATAGCAGAACCGGCGTCACCAGGTCTTCCTTGATCTCAATGGACGGAGCTGACTTGTCTTCGAAGTAATCGTTGAGCTTTTTCGCCGAGACAGCGGCCTGGGACTGAAGTTGATAGCTCAGAACCGGATAATCCTGCCCGGACACCATGCTCAGATAGACATTGCAAGAGGGCGCGCCTCGACCACCAACCTTGGTGGTCGCACAGGCGGCTTTGGCGTCGCGTATGTTCGCTTCTGGAATTACGAAGCTGCTGTTGCCTGAAACGCCGAGCAGGCGCGTTTGACGCACCTGGCACGATGCCAGGCCGGGCGTACGCGCGCACCGCAGTCCGTTGTCTGTGGGACCGAATACGGCGGTCAGCAAGAATGCCGCGGCCACCATGGCCACCGCAGTCACAGTTACGATCCACAGAATCGCCTTATTGTTCATGAAAAGGACCAGCCGAGCGCCAGCCCAGCCCGTCTACGACTGCGCACGGAACCTACCGTCCCACGCCCATGTATTGGAAACCCATGGCGCGCAGGCGCGATGAATCGAGCAGGTTCTTGGTGTCGATGATGATCGGCCGCTTCACCAGGTGGCGAATCTTGGTGAAGTCAAGCGTGCGAAACTCCGGCCAGCCGGTAGCGAGAACCAGGGCATCGACTCCCTCGGCCACGCCGTAAGGCGATTCGCAATATTTCACCGTCCCGTTAAGCTTCAGCTTCGCCTCGGGAATTGCCACTGGATCATAGGCACGAACGCGGGCCCCCTTGGAGAGCAGGGTCTGCGCCAGTTGGACCGATGCCGATCCCGCCACGGAATTTGTGTTCGGCTTGAAGGCGAGCCCGAGAATGCCAACGTCTTTGTTGTGCACGGTGTCCAGCGCGCCCGCTACTTTCTGAAGCAAGCGCTCGACCAGGTCGTGATTCACCTCGCGTGCGGCATTCAAAATCTTCAGGTCGACGCGATTGCACTGCGCCAACTCGGTCAGGGAATCCATGTCGCTCTGGGCAAAAATTCCACCCATGCCCGCACCCGGTTGCAGGCAGCGCGGCGCGATCTTCTTGTCGAGACCCAGCGCCAGCGAAAGGCTGACCGCATCAGCATGCACATGCTCGCACAGGCTGGCAATCTCGTTGATGAAAGAAATCTTGGTAGCCACGAAGGCGGTTGTCGCTTCGCGCGCCAGTTCTGCCGTCTCGTAATTCGTTACGAGCACGGGAACGCCGCGCATCACGAGCGGATGGAAAATCTGCTTCAACGAGCTAACTGCCTCACTCGAGGCGGTTCCGAGAATGATCCGGTCTGGCCAGTTGAAGTCTTCGACTGCACAGCCATTGGTGAAGAACATCGGCTGGCACACCAGCAAGCTCTTCAGACCGCCCGCTCGGAGCGACTTTTCAAGCTGCGAGGTCGAGCCGACGCGCACCGGCGTGACGACCGACAAGACCTGAAACCTTCCCGCGGAACGCGCCAGGCGGATCGCAATCTCTTCCAGTCCTTCGGGAGAATCCTCCGCCAGAAAAATCACCTGCGCCTTGCGCGCCAGATCTTCGGGATCAGCCGAATAGACAAGCCGTCCGGAACGCACGTTGCGCCGGATCACTTCCTGGAGATTTTTTTCGTAGAAAGGAATATTGCCCTTGGCGACTTCCATGATCTCGGTGCCGTCAGCGTGGCAGCAGCAAACTGGCGTGCCGAAATCGGCGAGGCAGGCAGAAATGACAGTGGCGAGATAGCCGGATCCGTAAACCCCAATTTGCATAAGACACTCTTCCGATCTAGATATCGATCAACCCGCAGCCTGGGATCCGGCGCTGAATTGAGCCCGTAAATCCATAGTAATCCGCCTATTGGACTTGGCAACCACGGAGAAGTACATGCACTTCCGAGGGGCGAAAACACCCGTCTGTTCCGGGTTTTCGGGGTATTCGAGGGACGTCGGAAGGGTGAATTCAGGAGCGGGAAGACAATTGGCCGCGTCCCAAGGGTACAGGCGCCAAATCCTGCCATTTCCCATCGGACTCGCGCACAAACATCAGTTCTTCCAAACGAACCTGACGCTTGCCTTCGAATTGCGCCCAGCGTACACGCGCCAGGGCGAATGCACGTTCCGCCTCTTCATCCAGTTGGGTCTTGACGATCGTCATGTGCGGGATATAGGGCCAGCTCTCATTGCAGCACAGCATCTTGCCAAGCTGATCGTGCAATTCGCGCATCCGGTAGGCGGCGCGTTTCACTTGAACAAAGACAGTGGGAGTCGTAGGCAGGAAGGTCTCAACCCCGCCCAGCTCCACATCGAACGGGACGACATGGCTACAGGCTTCTTCCAGGTATTCGAGCGCCGAGGCCTCGCTGCCGGCCAACTCGCGCGGCGGCAGAATGGTGAGGTGAGCCGCCATATGAGCCATCGAGGGATGGAGTTCCCGCCGAAGATTCTCGACGAATTTCCCCACGGGACCGTGGACATAGCTGACTAACGCGTATCGTGAACCTGACATGACTGTCGATGAAAATTATAGCCCGTTCGCGCCGCGAAGACCCAGAGCACGATTGGGGAGTGTCACCAAGGTCACGCCCCAACGATCATTTATAATCGAGGACAGTCGGGGCGTAGCGCAGCCTGGTAGCGCACCTGCCTTGGGCGCAGGGGGTCCGCGGTTCAAATCCGCGCGCCCCGACCAATTCTTTCATTCCCTGCCGAAGTTTTGCGCTTTTCGGATGCATCTTCCAGCATCTCCATTGGGGTTTCCCTACGCTGCTTTCGCTTCCAACACCTGATTCACAAAATTCCCTACCTTCGCACACTCAACCTTCGAAAACACCGCCAGGATTCCAGCTCGGCGAGCCTCGGTTTCCAGAGCCGTGTTCTTATCTACGGTAATCAGCACGATGGGAAGCGTCGGCTCCCGCGTTTCAACTCCTTGGCGGCGTTCAAGCCATCGAGCCCGGGCATCTGGAAATCGAGGATCGCGATATCCGGATGAACCCAACTTGATCGCTGCACCGCTTCCGAGCCATTGCTGGCCTCAAAGACCGTCCAATCGGAATTGCGCTCCAGGTTGGACCTTAGAGTCTCCCGCCAATACGCGCTGTCGTCTGCAAGAAGAATTCGGACTGACATATCTTGATTTTGGCCCCGCGCAATGAATTTAACTCCCCGACGCTCATCCAGAGTGAACCGTTCGCGAGGCGCATGAAATCCAGAGGTCGGTGTAATCTTCCCCGGAAAAAGCACTAGGGCTGCGAGGTAGCAGGCAGCTACAAGGTTCGGAAGCAAACCCAGTTGCAATGGCTGCAAGAGTTGTCACTTACAGCGGGGCGTTCCTGCCTACCGCGGCCCCGATGCGGGCCTAAAGGCACATCAAGCGGTTTTCACCAGCCTGAGTTCTTCTGCTCCCCGCACCGTGTAATGCTGATCGGGAACCGGGAAGCCCGCCTGCGCAAACGTGTCGCGGATGAGCCGGTTAGTGTCGAAATATACCTGCCAATAATGCGCGTTGTTGCAGTACGGGCGCACTGCCAGCACCGGACCGGCGAGGTTGAAGGTGATGATTTCGACGTCGGGAGCGGGATCGGCAATCACATTCGGCAGCTTCGCGATGGCGGGTTTCAGCAGCGCGACCGCCTCCTGCGGATCGACTCCGTGAGCAAGCTGCGCCGTCAGTTCGACGCGGCGGTAGGCATTCGCGGAAAAGTTCTGAATGGTGTCTCCGAAAATTTTCCCGTTGCCGATGATGGTCTTCACGTTGTCGGGGGTATTGAGAGTAGTGGCGAAGAGGCCGATCTCTTCGATCGTGCCGGTCACTCCAGCGGCTGTCACAAAGTCTCCGACTCGGAAGGGCTGGAGGATGACCAGAAAGACGCCACCCGCGAAGTTCGAGAGCAGTCCCGACCATGCCATGCCGATCGCCACGCCGGCCGCTGCAATCAGCGCCGCAAAGCTCGTGGTCTCGATTCCGAAGAAACCGAGAAGTGCCACCACCAGCACGATGTTCAGGAGCGCTCCCACCGCGGAGTTGATGTAGCGAATCAAGGTGGGATCGATCTTCTGCTTGCGCAGCGCGCTTCCAATCAAGCGCAGTGAAAGGCTGATCAGCCAGCGGCCGATCATCCACAGGACGATTGCCCCAAGTATCTTCAAACCTACAGCGGTGAGAACGGCAGTGACGGTCTGGATCATGGCGTTGAAATTGATGTTCATCATGCCTCCCCGGCGGCGGGCTTGCGGCCACACGTTTGATCGGAGAATTCTACGCGCAGGTAGGGGGATTGGCTACGGGCCGTTGCGGGGCGGAGTTCATTGGCTGCTGTCATTCGCTCGCGGCACAACAGGCCCGCTTTCTCTCTCGGCCAGCGTTCTAACGGCGGATCGAATCCGTGTCTACCATTACCTCTGTACCTGCCGTCGCCTGCAATATTTTTCGATTTTTCTAAAAAAATTCTTGCATCTGCGCAAAATTGCCGTAATCTCACAAATGCGAACTAACTTCGCCGAAATGCCCGGGAAATCGCAGTCGACCCGGGAGCCGCGAGCAAGATTTTCAAGGGAGACGCGGTGGTGAGAGTGAGTCGCTTGCGGAGGAAGACATAGAAATTGGCAACTGCAACCGCACCTAGCTTCCAACAGCCCGGCCTTACTCCTGCCCCCACCGCTGTTGGCCCCCGGAAAAAATCGATTCGCCTCACCCTCTGGCCGCTCGTCGCCGCCACCTTCTTTATGGTGTCGGGCGGTACGTACGGCACCGAGGACATCGTGCACGGCGCCGGGTATGGCAAAGCCATCCTCATCCTGCTGCTCACCCCGCTCCTTTGGAGCCTGCCGACCGCCTTCATGATCGGCGAGCTTTCGAGCGCGTTGCCCTTCGAAGGCGGCTACTACGCCTGGGTGCGCCGTGCGATGGGAAACTTCTGGGGATTCCAGGAAGCATGGCTCTCGCTGGTTGCGTCCATTTTCGATATGGCGATTTATCCTACGCTTTTCGTCGCCTACCTGACCCGCATGTTCCCCTGGTTTCAGGAGAACCATCGCGGGGTTCTGGTAGCGCTCGGCGTGGTGATCATTTGCGCTCTCCTTAATATTGCCGGCGTGAAAGTCGTGTCGACCACTTCGCTCTGGCTGTTCTTCGCGCTTTCGGCTCCGTTTGCGGCGATTTTTCTGCTGGCGCCCTTCAAGATTCACGCGCTGGCTAACGCGGTCACCAAGCCGACCACCTCGAACGTCGACATCCTCGGCGGGTTGCTCATCTGCATGTGGAACTACATGGGATGGGACAACGCTTCGACTATTGCTACCGAAGTCGAGCGTCCGCAGCGAACGTATCCGCGAGCGATGCTCTGGGCCGTGGCCATCGTCGCGCTCACCTACGTCCTGCCCTTCGCCGCCATGTGGATGACCGGCCTTCCGGCATCGGCCTGGGAGACGGGCGCGTGGGCTGACATTGCGCAGTTAATGGGCGGTCCAGTCCTCCGCATCGCGCTTGTCGCAGGTGGCATGATGAGCGGCTTCGGCATGTTCAATGCCCTTGTCATGAGCTATTCGCGCCTGCCGCTGGCAATGGCGCAGGATGGCATGCTGCCCAAAGTCTTTGCCAAGCTGCATCCGAAGTCGCCGTGCACCATGGGTCGCGATTATCGCGCTGGCGATCGGATGGGGACTGGCTTTGAATATCGGATTCGAGCGCCTGGTCACGCTCGACATCATGATCTATGGGGCCAGCCTGACGTTGGAGTTCATCGCGCTGATCGTTCTGCGGGTGCGCGAACCTGAGCTCAAGCGGCCCTTCCGCGTGCCGGGCGGCTGGTTTGGCGCGATCGCGGTTGGAATCCCGCCAACGCTGCTTTTGGGCTTCGCGGTCGCCAACAGTGAACACGAAGCGATTCTCGGAATGAGCGCGTTCTGGTTTGGCCTCATTCTGATGGGCGCGGGCGTGGTGGCTTACGCTATCAATCACGCCCTGAAGCCAGCGGGTTGGGCTCGACCGGAACCTAAGCCGGAGCTGGCGGCTTAACATTCCGGTTCATCGTTTGTCGCAGAGACGGGGCTCATCCCGTCTCTTTTGTTTTGTCGCTGGTCCTCCCATTGGTCTTTTGTCAGATTCATCGCGCATTCGGTAGTGGTGCAACCAACAATAACAGGCGGTGCGAAAATGAAAATAATCGTTCTCGCGATACTTCCAAACTGGGATTCGCTGGACTCGGTTAGGCAAGTCCATAGCGACCTTGAGCTTGCTGGCCTCGTGTTCTTCGCCCTGCTCGTAATAGCTGAAGCACTGGCCCACAATTGCAAGCAAGAAGAGAGGAAACACCTATTTGATTCGATAGGCATATGGTTCTTTGCCATAGCCGTCTTATGCGAGATCGCTGGATATTGGTACGGCCGACGGAATGACGCGCTGTCCGGGCAAATAATTATTTCCCTGGATGCGAAGGCGCAGTCGGCACTAGGAAAGTCTGAGAAGGCCGACAATCGAGCTGAAGACGCCGAAACAAAGGCCGACAAGGCGACCACTAAATCCGGGAATGCTGTTGCGGCGGTTGAGGTCGCGGAATCAGCATCATCGAACGCCTTGGCACTGGCGAAGGAAGCACAGAAGGCAATCGCATGGCGACATTTATCCTCATCCGACGCGAAGAAGATTCGTGATGCTATTCCAGCATCTCTTCGCGGTTTAAAGATTGAAGTAAGGCACCTGTTGTCCGATCCAGAAGCCGGGGCATATGCATCGGAAATAGCAGATGCTCTTAGGCCGATCTTGGATGTTGACGGAAGTTCGGGGTACTTAGGGCCGTGGGGGACCATACCACAAGGAATTGAGATATGTGCAACGAGTGTAACCATGCCGGGAGCCGCAGACGTGCAACGTGCGCTAAAGGCAGGCGGAATTGAAGCACCCGGCGCATTACTATCCGTCAGAAATCTATCCAGTTCGAGCGGTCTAGTTGTATTTGTATGGCCGAAACCAGCCCCAGTGAACCACAAGAAGAGCAGGACCAATCCCAGTCCATGACGCTCTGGGCGCGAAACGGCACCAATACTGCACATTCAGATCATACACAACATTTTTATAAAATGGTGTATAGTATTTTAATGAGCAGAACGAATATCGAAATTGACGATAGCTTGATCCGGAAGGCGCGCAAGCTCACGCGCCTCAAGACAAAACGCCAGATCGTAGACAAGGCGCTCGATCTGCTCGTCCGTTCCGAGAGTCGTAAGGGAATTCTCCGTTACTACGGGAGCGGAATCTGGCAGGGCGATCTGAAACAGTCTCGGAGAAATCGGGTGTGATCCTGGTAGATAGCTCGGTCTGGGTCGACTTCTTCAGTTCTTCTCCCAGCCAGGCCGGAGACGAACTCCGCAGAATGATCGAAGACAGCGAACCCTTCGCCCTCACTGGGATCGTGGTAGCCGAAGTCTTACAAGGTTTGACACGAGACGCAGCGCCAATTGAGCGGTTTCTGGAACAGTGGGACATGCTGGAACCCGCGGGATTTGATACCTACCGCAGAGCGGCGGACCTCTACCGACTGGCGCGCGGAGAAGGCGTGACGCTCGCTACCATCGACACGCTGATTGCGGCAATCGCGCTCGAACACGGCGCGAGCGTTTTCACCCTCGACCAGGATTTTTCAAGAATCGCAAACCTCGTCGGGCTGGAACTCTACATATCCCATGGAATGAGTTCCGCTTAAAAGAAAACTAACATTTTTCATTCGCGCGATGCGATGATGTTTCCCGGAGATGACCAAGCGTAAATCCAAAGGCGCTTACATGTTGAGCCGTTTTGCGGGCGTGAGCGCAGCGGGAGCCCGCCGGCGAAATCCCGAGCTCAGCGAGGGAACTCGGTGACCAAACGTAAATCCAAGGGCGCCTACATGATCTCGGCCGTCGCCGAGATGTATGAGATCCATCCGCAGACGCTGCGGCTCTACGAGCGCGAAGGCCTGCTCAAGCCCAGCCGCACTGAAGGCAACACCCGCCTCTACACCGACGAGGACTTGCAGCGGCTCGAATTCATTCTCACCCTGGCCCGCGATCTGTCCGTGAACATCAGCGGCATCGCCATCATTCTTCAGATGCGCGAGCGCATGGAAGAAATGCAACGCCAGTTTCAAGATTTCGTGCAGCAATTCCAGCAGGAAGTAATGGCCCGCGCGACGGCCGCCGCCGATCCCTCGAAAGGTGCGATCGTTCCGCTGCGGCGGCCCGTAGTCACGACGCTGGATGCCTTGCGAAAAAAAGACGCTGCGAAGTAGACCTTCCGCTTCCCACAAACTGCGTGAAATTTCTGTGAAACGAATCGCCCAGAGATTTCACAATATATTCATATCGGCGCAACCAACTGCGCTTCAGATCGTCCTAAGTTGATCCCATGCGAACAGAGAATTCCGCTCCGGCCACGTCCACGAAAGTAAACGGCTCGGCCCCTGCCGGCGTCCGGGTGAGCGCGGCTTCGGCGACGGAAAAAGTCCTCAAAGTCAGCCTCGAATCCGCTCGCCTTGGCAGCGCGGTCGTGCTCCACTGCCACGATCGAGCTATGTCTCGCAGTGACGCCCGGGCCCTCGCCGGCCTGGTCGCCGAGGTGCTTCCTTCCACCCGCCGAATGATCGTTGATCTCGGCGCGATCCACTCGCTCGACAGCGGCGCCCTGGGGGAACTCGTCATGATTCACATGTGGGCGGAGGCCGCTGGATACGCCATGCCCTTCGCCAGTCCCAGCGACTCGGTTCGCGGTCTTTTCGAAACAACGAACCTGGTTTCCGTGCTCGATGTATATCCGAGCGTCGACGCCGCGATCGCCGCCCTGAACCAGGAGCAGATACAGTCCGCGTAAGGCAGGAGTGGCACCGGCGACTCGTCCGCAGTACCGGAGCGCACTTCGCGTTCGGGTCTAACACCAGAGACCTACCGATTACTTCTCGCGCTGGAACCGGTAGCGCCCCCCCTTATTCTTAGCCGCCTGCTCTGCCACCTTTAGGAATGCTCGCCCAGCATGCGAAAGCGCCGAGTCCCTTCGGTACGCCAGTCGCAGTTTGCGCTGGAAGTGCAGATCGCGCACACCCACCCGCACCAATTCTCCGCGTGCCACTTCATTTTCCACGCTGATCTCAGGCACCAGCGCGACCCCGTTTCCCATGGTCACGAAGCGCTGGATCGCCTGGAGCGTAGGCAATTCCACGTCCATGTGCAAAGGAGTTTTATGCTGCCGGAAAGCCTCAATCACTTTCTCGCGATACGGCGAGGCGACGATGTGGGCGACAAACGACTCCGCTCCGAGTTGCTTCACGCTGACCTCACGCGCCGAGGCCAACGGATGACCGGGCGGTACCACCAGCGCCAACTCGTCCAGGTAGACGACGATCGTCTTGAGTTGCGGCTCCTGCGGATCGTAGGAGAGAACCCCGAATTCCACGTCGTGCTTGAGCACATCGTCGGGAATGTGGCTGCCAAGCGCACGGTGTACCGTGATCTTGAGCGCCGGATGCAGGCGGCGGAATTCGGCGAGCACCGGCAACAGATACAGTGCGGTGAATTCGTTGGCGGCAATTGTCAGTTTGCCCTTCTGCAGTTCGCGCATCTCGACCAGGGCTTCCTGCGCGTCTTTCCGCAAATTCACTAGCTTCTCGGCGTATTCCTGCAAAACGCGGCCGGCGTCGGTGAGCACGCCATCCCGCGAAGATCGATCAAAGAGCGGCTCGCCGATTTCAAGTTCCAGTTTACGAACCGTCTGGCTGACGGCCGATTGGGTACGAAACAGTTTCTCCGCGGCACGCGAAAACCGGCGCTCGCGGGCCACGGCGAGAAAAACTTCGAGTTGAGAAAGGTCCATAGCTAGATCACCGATCATCCGTCAGGAGGCAGACCGATAATGGAGTGCTCGGAAGCTTATTTATGATTGTCGTACTCATCATAAGCACTACTTATAATATCAATATTCCTAATCATTTTGTAAACATAATCACCTTTTCTTTATCTCCCGAATGCCGATAAGGTTAAGCACAGATCACATTTGGAGGATTCAGTGAGCGACGGGCCGCGTATCACCATTTTTGACACCACGCTTCGAGACGGCGAGCAGTCGCCGGGCTGTAGCATGAATGTTCAGGAAAAGCTGCGCCTTGCCCAGCAACTCGACCGCCTCGGCGTCGACGTCATCGAAGCTGGCTTCCCGATTGCCTCCGACGGCGATTTCGAAGCGGTGCGGAAAATTGCTGCGACGGTGCGGCGGCCCATCATCGCCGGTCTCGCTCGCGCCTGCACTCCCGACATCGATCGCGCCTGGCTCGCCGTGAAAGCCGCGGCTCGCCCGCGTATCCATGTCTTTCTGGCGACCTCCGACATTCACCTGAAATACAAGCTCCGCATCACGCGCGAGCAATGCCTCGCGCAAGCGCGAGAAGCGGTCGCCTATGCCAAGTCCCTGTGTGACGACATTCAATTTTCGCCGGAAGATGCCACCCGCACCGACATTCCGTTCTTATGCCAGGTTGTCGAGGCCGTTATCGCGGCCGGCGCCACCACGGTTAACATTCCCGACACCGTCGGCTACAGCATGCCGGAGGAGTACGGCAATCTCATCCGTACGCTGCGCGAGAACGTAAACGGAATCGAGAACGTCACTATCTCCACCCACTGCCATAATGACCTCGGCCTCGCGGTCGCCAACTCCCTCGCCGGAGTGCAAAACGGAGCTCGCCAGGTCGAGTGCACTATCAACGGTATCGGCGAGCGCGCCGGCAACGCCTCGCTGGAAGAGATCGCGATGACCATGAAGGTTCGCGCCGACCGTTATCCTTACGAGACTGGCATCGTCGGCCAACAGATTTTCGCCTCGAGCCAGCTGCTGGCCGAGATCACCGGCGTCCCCGTGCAGCCGAACAAAGCGATCACGGGCCGCAATGCCTTTGCTCACGAGGCCGGCATTCACCAGGATGGGGTGCTCAAGAATCCGCTGACCTATGAGATCATGACGCCGCAATCGGTGGGCGTCCCGGATTCGCGACTCGTACTCGGCAAACACTCGGGCCGTCACGCGCTCGCTCTGCGCTGCGAACAGCTCGGCCACAAGTTCGAGCGCCGCGAACTGGATGAAATTTACCGCAAGTTCGTTGTCCTTGCCGATCGGGTCAAGCAAGTGCACGACAATCACTTGATCGAACTGATTCGGAGCACCGGCAGCAGCGATTCAGTCAGCGAATTCGCCGCCGCACAGAAGATAGGGCCGCACTCCGCCAGCGTGGAACATTTCGCTCGCGCGGCAGCCGCGGCTTCTTCTCAGGAGCCCTCGGTCACGCGGATTCCGCACAGTTCGGGCCCGGCTACGCCCTCGATTCCGTTTCCCGAACGCAAGGGCGAACAGGAAGATTATCTCTGGGGTGTGTAGACACACAGCGGGGCGCGTACTTTTAGTCAGAAGCCGCAGGCGATAGCGCGCGCTAAATATAGGTTTCCTGCACCAGCCTGACGAATTCCGTGTTTGTGGCATGTTTCCACGCGGCTGGCGCCTCGTGTATTCTTTGCCCGCCACCCAACAACGCGATGAAACTTCGAATTACCACCCTGCCCGGCGACGGAATCGGCCCCGAAGTAACTTCGGAAGGAGTTCGCGTTCTCAAAGAAGTCGCGGACGTATTCGGCCACGACCTCAAGCTTGAACAAAAGGAAATTGGCGGCGAGGCTCTGACCAAGTTCGGCGATCCCCTGCCAGACGCGACGATTCGAGCCTGCCATGCTTCGCAGGCCGTCCTTTTGGGAGCCGTGGGGTCGCCCGCCTTTGACCACAATCCTCGCGAGCTTCGCCCCGAAGCCGGCTTGCTTCGTCTCCGCAAAGAACTGGGTGCCTTCGCCAATTTGCGCCCTGCCCTCTTTTATCCTGCGCTCGCCGCCTGCTCGCCGCTGCGCGAAGAAGTCGTTCGCGGAACCGATATTCTCATCGTTCGCGAACTGCTTGGTGGCTTGTATTTCGGCGAGCCGCGCGCCATCGAAACCGCTCCCAGCCCCCGTCACGCCCTTAACACTATGCTCTATAGCGAACCCGAAATCGAGCGCGTGGCACGCGTGGCTTTCACACTCGCTCAGGGCCGGCGCCGGCGCGTGCTTTCGGTCGACAAAGCCAACGTCCTCGAGTGTTCGCGTCTCTGGCGCGAGGTCGTTACGCGCGTTGCCGTCGAGTATCCCGATGTTCAGCTGTCGCACATGTATGTCGATTCCGCAGCCATGTCGCTGGTCCTCAAGCCGGCGCAGTTCGACGTCATCCTCACCGAAAACATGTTCGGCGACATTTTGTCCGATCAGGCCGGTGGGGTGGTTGGCGCGCTCGGTCTGCTCGCTTCCGCCAGTATCGGAGGCCCGGTCGGCCTATACGAACCAGTACACGGTTCCGCACCCGATATCGCAGGCAAGGGCATCGCCAATCCCATGGGCGCCATTCTCTCGGTCGCCTTGATGCTTCGCCACACCTTTCTACTTTCCCGCGAAGCCGAATGCGTAGAGACAAGCGTCGTTTCCGCTTTGAACAAAGGGCTGCGGACACCGGACCTTGCTCGTGGCGCTGAGCACACCGTTAGCACCAGCGAAATTGGCAAGAGTATCGCCGAGACTGTCCGTGCAACTGCGCCAGCGAAGAGCGTTTCCACCTAGCTCCGTCTCGCCCATCGCACTCGGCAACTTGCCAGTCTTGGTTCGCTCGTTACCTCCGTAACTTTCTTCAGACCAGCCCCCGTCGAACAATGGACTCGAAAGCCCGGATATGCAAATGGTCACCAAGTGTTTTAATTCGTCTTGTTCTGCCTCTTTCCGTTTTCTGCATTCGGGCAAGCTATTTCAATTCGAGAAACGGCCTCCTCATACGAGTATTGGAAAGTTAGATGTGGAGCCATCGAGCGGAGCAGCACTGTTCTGGTTGTGCGAGAAGTGCGCAACCGAATACAAGCTCCAGTGGGATCCCGAGAATGGCGTTCGGGTTATTCCTTTGGGCCGTGTGCCTCTCGAGCTATCTCACAGCTTGCCTGTAAATGGAACTGCGGCGCTGGTATAAGCGCCCACGATCGAGTTCCAGCGGATTCGTAAAACTTCGCCGAACATACGCACGCCGTCGCGAAAAGGGGAGAGCCGCGTTCCCTCGCTGTGCGCCCACACGACAGGCACCTCTTTTACGCTGAAGCCCAAACGCCGCGCCAGAAAGAGGATCTCGGGATCGAAGCCCCAGCGCTCGATTCGTTGCAAGGGAAAAATACGGTGTGCCGCCTCCCGGCGGAAGGCCTTGAATCCGCATTGCGTATCCGCAAAATTCAGGCCCAGAAAAATCCGCAACACAATGTTGTAAATTCTCCCGAACAACTGCCGGTACAGCGGCTGCCGTTCCGTCTGGAGATCGGCCCGCAGCCAGCGCGATCCGATGGCGATGTCCGCCCCACCCGCGATCGCATCGAATAATTTCTCGGCCTCGCCGATCGGCGAAGAAAGATCGGCATCGGTGAAAAGGCAAATGTCGCCCCGCGCGTGCAGCATACCGTTGCGCACGCTGTAACCTTTGCCGCGATTGCCCGGGTTTTCGACGAGTGCAACCTGGGAGTGGGCCCTGGCATATTCGCGCACAATGTCGCGAGTATCATCACGGGACCCGTCGTCCACTACAAGAATTTCCACGTCCAGATTGCGACGCTCGAAGTGGCGCAGCAGTTCGTCCAGCGTCGGGCGCAGCCGGTCGCTCTCGTTATACGCGGGAATGATGATGGAGTAGGTCAAGGGCATTGACTCATTGAGTCATTTAGGCATTGAACGATTGCGGCACAAACCCGTACCTCAATGATCGAATACCCCAATGAATCAATGGTTCAATAATCTCACGCCACCTGCCGGCGTTTCTCCAGCATGCTGAAGAATTCGCCGACCAGTTCCTCGTCCCAAAGTCCGGCCTGGGCCTCGTCGCGCATCGTGACCGCGGCTTGATCGTGCGACAGCGCCGGCTTGTAAGGACGTGCGGTGCGCAAGGCATCGTAAATATCGACCACCTGCAAAATCCGCGGCAGCAGCGGAATGTTGCCCGCCTTGAGTCCGTCCGGATAGCCACTGCCATCGGAGTGCTCATGATGATAACGGATAATCGGAAGCACCAGCCGCAACGACTTCAGTGGCCGGCAGATCGACTCTCCCGTCACCGGATGCTTCTTCATGATCTCCCACTCGGCGGGCGTGAGATTCGTACCCTTCTTCAGAATCTCATCAGGGACGCAGATTTTTCCAAGATCGTGCAGATAGCCGCCTCGCCGCAATGCGACCACGCACTCTTCCTCGAGATTCAGATGAATCCCCAGATCGCTGGCATTTTTCGCCAGGCGCTCGCAGTGACCCTCGGTGTAAGGATCGCGAGCCTCCACGCTAAGCCCAAGTGTGCACAGCACCGACTCGGCCGTTTCAAGCTCGTCGGTAAATTCCTTTAGCTTCAGCAGCGACTTGACACGCGCAAACAACTCTTCGGGGCTGATTGGCTTGGTCAGAAAGTCGTCGGCTCCCGCCTCAATCGCCTGCAGGCGATCTTCGTGGGCGTTCAGACCGGTAATCATGACGATGGGAATCAATCTGGTTTCGGGATTGTCCTTCAATTCGCGGCAGAGTTCGTAGCCGGTCTTGCCCGGCATGATCACGTCGAGCAGGATGAGATCGGGAGCCTCACGGCGAATCTGCTCCTCGGCGTCTGCAGCGCTGGCGACTACGGACGCCTGGTAGCCGCGCATGGTGAGCATCTCGCGCAGCAATTCCGCGTTCAGCCGATGGTCGTCGACCACGAGGATCGACTGCTTGCGACGGCCTGAAATCACTTCCACCATAGAAATAAGAATCGAGGGCAAGAAACAAAGGTTGTACCGCGCCGTCGAAGGCCCCCAAACCTCTCTTCGCCCGGTATTCAGCGCTGACCCCTCGCCGGCTCTTTTGTGAGCAACTAGCCCGTTACTGACTAGCAACGATTCTATCTGATCTTGGGTATCTGAAAACCGAACATTTCCGATGTTCAGGGATCATGGCAGTAAAAGGCTGAAAGAGTGCACTCTTTCGGTATGGCGTCCAACTCTTCCTGCACTCTACACCGCAAACTTTTGCTGTTATTGTCCGGCGTCTTTGCCCTCGTACTCTGCGCCGCGCCGTGCCTTGCTGCCCCCAAACCGCACGTCATCACTTTTGGAAAGTGGATCTTCGCCACGTGGCCCAATGCGACGGGAGAAAAAATGTTCGACCTTAAGAGTGCGTTCCCTCCTGGTTGATACGCGAGTCAAGGAATTCACCACCGGCGCCCCCCATGATGTGACCGACCGACTGTTTGCCGTGCGACGCGCGTTTCGCATCAACGACGCGCTGCCCGGTGAAAACGCAGTGCGCTGGCAATGGCAGCGCGGTGGCTGGCTGCTCGTGGATCGACTCACCGGCCACGTTTCGCAATTGTCCCTACCCGAGTTCGACTCTTTCTACTCCACCGCCAGTTGGTATCGCGACTACATCGCCTATTGTGGCGTCTCTGAAGATGGCAAAAAGTTGTATGCAATGGTGGCGCAGATCGGACGACGAAAAGCAATACTGAAGAAAGACGCGGGCGAACCGGGCGGCGATCCCGATCCCGATTCCGAATGCCCGGCCCCGACATGGGAACGCGGCCCGTTGCGCGTTACCTTTCAGCCGGACGACGACCACAAACTGGTGTTCTCTCTTCGCTCGCGGGTCGTCGATGTGGTAAACGACGAGCAAGAGCCCGAAGACTAGCTGCAATAGTCTGCGCCGGGATGGCAGAACGCCGCTGGCTGCGAGGCGCAAGCATGCGGAATGCTCGCGAACTAGTCGCCGGTGGGCTGCGCGGAGGCCAATTCCTCCGCGACCGGGCGCGTATGAATCTTAGCGCTCGTCACCATAATCACCGAGAGAATGATAACGGTGCTCCCCATCAGGATGTAGCGATCGACTCTCTCGTGTAGCACGAGCCACCCCAAAAATACTGCCACAACCGGGTTCACGTAAGCGTAGGTTGAAACCTTTGAGGTCGGCACATGCTGCAGGAGCCAGATGTAGGCGGTGTAGCCGATCCACGAACCGCAAACCACCAGATAGAAAATCGCGCCGAGACCGCGTGCTGTCCAGACAGGGTGAGAGTTGCGCTCGACAATCAGCGCAAAGATAAGATTCGCAATACCCGCAAACACTACTTGCCATGCGGTTGTGCTGAAAGGATCGCCGGCAGCGGTCTGCCACTTTTTCGATAGCACCGAGCCCAGCGCCCAGCTCAACGACCCTCCCTGAAGCCCAAGCGTCCACCAGAACTCCCGGCGCCCGAACACCGTGGGATGAACGAGTGTCGGCCAGATCAACAGCACTACACCGAAGATACCGACAATTAACCCGATATTGCCGCGCCGTGAAATGTGATGATCGCCCAGCAGCAGGCTGTCGATAACCAGAAACCAGAGCGGGCTGACCGCCACCAGCAATGCGGCAAGCCCGGTGGGCACAATCTTCTCGGCATAAGAGAGCGTAAGGTTTCCGCCCATCAACAGCAGAATCCCCACCACCGCCAAATGAAAAAGATGCCGCGCGGAGAAATGAATCTGCCGTCCGGTGACCGCGCAATAGGCAAGCATGATAATGCCTGCGACGGTAAAGCGCGTCGCGCACATGTAGGCCGGGGGAATTTGTTCCACGGCAATGCCGATGCCAAGATATGTCGAACCCCAGAACACATAGACGAGCGCGAAGGCGAGAACGATTTTCCACTGGCTCGGCGACGAAGCAGTCATAAAAACCGGAATTGGCGCGGGAAAAAATCAGAATAACAGACGGGAGAATGATTAATAACAGAGGGTCTGATTAAAGAGACCGATTCCAGAGATGGCTTGGAGTCTCGCCTCGCCCAAAGCGTCTTTTGATCTGTTGACGGTAGCGCCGGATCCCGATGGCTCGCGTGGCGGACGCCGGCGCCCACCGCGCATAACCGTAATAGCCAGCGCTAATAGAGACATCAGTCTTCGTGCGCGTGTTGCCGGTCGACCGACCACACCTGCGCTTCATCTTTCTCCAGCGGATACACATGCACCATCCAGTTGAAGACCACGGGATGGAACTCTCCGCCCGCGGCATCGCAATCAGCCTGCGTCGTGATCGAGCCGTGCAGCCCGAACTTCGGATTCTTCCCCAGCGCCTCGCCTTTGTGCCCAGCCGGCGGCGCGCAGAAATTCACATGCTCGTGCCACTGCGCAATGCTCAGCGGAATGCGCTGGTTGAGATCGTCCTCGGTATAGCGCTTGGGAGCCGTATACATGACTCCAACCAACTGGTAGCCATCGCCCTCTTTTTCATAGAGCAGTGACGTCGGATTATCAGGATCGAATTTCCATGCGGCTGCAAAAGCATTGCGGTAGTTCGTGAAGTGATACTGCTTCTGGGGAATTTCCGGATGAAAGATTTTGAAGTTGTCGTTCAGCGCGGTGTGATAGTCCTTGTACTTCTCCATTACAGCTCGAGCCGCAACCACAACTTTCTGCGCGCGCTCGGAGTCGCCCGGCTGCATGGGACGAAGCGCCGTCATCTTCATGTGCGGCCCCATATCCATGTGATGGCCTTCCATGGAATGCATGGCGCCAGCCTCATCAACCGCATCGTCATGCTTTGACATCTTCGACATGTCATGCCCTGACATGTCCATGCCCTTCATGTCGGGCATGTCACCGGACATGCTTTGTGATGATCCTTGAGGCGCTTCTTGGGACGCACCTGAAGCAGATTGCTGAGAAAAGGCAAGCGTAGACGCAAGACACAAACAACCAATAACCAACAGATTTTTCATGAACTTCTCCCCACGATTTCAGAAATATTAACACCGGAAGAGGGAGTTAGTTTCGCCGCAGGAAGTTACGAGTAGAGTTACGTCAGTAATGACAAGGGCAGGCCTGAGCGCCATCGCCTGTGCATTTAAGGCGTGTTAAGAATCTGCTAAGCCGCCGACCACATGCCCATCTGCGAGAGTACCTTAGTAGCCGCCTCAGTCCCGGACCGCACGCAATCCGGCACGCCAATGCCGGAAAATCCATTCCCTGCCAGCGCCAGCCCGGGCAGTTTCTCGCAACAGCGCCTGAATGCGCGTAAGCCGCTCCAGATGACCCACCGAATACTGCGCCATCGCAGCCTTCCACTTATAGACGCGCGCAAAAAGCGGCTCGGCATTCAGCCCAATGATCTGCCGAAGTTCATCGCGCACAATCTCAAGAATCTGCTCCTCCGACGACGACAAAATCTCCTCATCGCGCGCGCCGCCGAGGAAGCAGCGCACCAACGCCCGATTCTCCGGCGCACGGTGCGGAAATTTGTTGTGCACAAACGTAGCCGCCAGCATTCGGTGTCCAGCGCTCCGCGGAACAAGAAATCCAAAGCCCGGCGGCAGCGAGCGCCGAACCGACTCGTCATAGCCCAGCGTCACGGTCACCGACGAACTGTAGTTGATCCCCGCCAGTTCGCGCGCAAGATTGGCATCGGCCGACTCAAGCACCGCCGCAGCAGCGCGAGTCGGTGCGGCAATAATCACAGCATCAAACCGGTCGCTCTCATATCCGGCGGAAACCGTCCAGCCTTCATTTTCCGGAAATACCGACTGCACGACGGAAGAAGTACGCAACGCGGCCGGATCGATGCGCGCCAGAAGAGCGTCCACCATCTGCTGCATGCCGTCTTTGAGCGACGTAAACAGCGAGCGCGCCGGGCCCTTCGCGGCCGCCGCCATCTTCTTTCGCGAAGCCAGCATTGCGCGCCCCAAGCTCCCGTGCTTCGCTTCCATGTCGGCAAAGCGTGCCAGCACCGCCCGCACACTTAACTGCGAAGCCTCCCCGCCATACACGCCGGAGAGCAGCGGATCGGCCAGCAGATCGACCATCTCCGACCCGTAATGCCGCTCCACCATCTGCGCCACCGTCTCGTCGCCCGTCGCCTTGTGCGGCGGATGGAACCATTCGGCGGCCATCCGCATTTTTGTGCGCAAAGAAAATAGCGGCGACATCACGGTGGGCAAAATTTTCGTGGGCACCATGAACATCAGCCCGTCGGGCATCACCACCAGCTTGTCGCGCCCGTTCTTGCGCAGCACGATATAAGTCTTGCGATCGGCGTCGTTCGATCCAATCAACTGATCGCCGAGTCCGATCTTGCGGCAAAGGTCCGCCGCCCAGGGCTTTTCGCTGATGAACGAATCCGGCCCTGCTTCGACCAGACAGCCATCCACATGATCGGTGACCAGTACTCCTCCCAGCCGCGGCGCGGCCTCGAACAGCACATACTCGATCGGCGTGCCAGCCTGGCGCTTTTCCTCCAGCGCAAACGCGGCCGAGAGACCGGAGATTCCGCCGCCGATGATGGCAATACGTGACATGAAAAGCTTCCAGTTCCTCGCCTCTAGCTTCTGGTTTTTCCCGCGAGCCGGCTTCGCACCAGCTCGGCAAGCGCCGCCGTCAACGTCTTCGATCCGTTCAGCGACTCGGCCCGCCACAACCTCAGCCCTTCTTTTTCCGCAAACTGCTTAAAGAAAATGTCGATATCGTAAAGCACTTCCACGTGATCGCACAGAAACCCAACCGGCTGAATGAATACGCCGCGATGGCCCTTAGCCTTCAGAGCCCAGAATCGTCTCTTCCACCGTCGGCCCGATCCATGCTCCTCCCGACATGCCCTGGCTCTGAAATGCGAAGCTCCATTCATCTCGCGCCCAATCCCGCTTCTTTCGCGACCAATTCCGCGGTCTCCTTCGACTGCGCTTCGTAAGGATCGCCTTCGGTGATCGTGCGCGCGGGAACGCTATGCGCAGTGAAAATGATCGGCAGTTTCGCGCCATACTCCGCATTCGCTTGTTCCCATCCGGCGCGGAGTTTTTCCGCGAATGCCTTCGCCAAGCAACGGCTGGTCATGCCATTCATCGACAAAATCGAGCGCGAATGGCACGGCACTTTGGCCGGTAACGGCTTGGCGATAGAGCCCGACGCTGGTGCGCGAATTCTGCGGCGCAAGGCAAACGGCGATCACGCGCTCGAATTTGTGCTTGGCGATCGCGCCGACCGCATCGGCAATAAACGGCTTCCAGTTGCGCATGCCGACGAATACCGGCAATCCAAGCGATTGCGAAAGGTGATCGGCCTGCAAAAGCGTCCAGCAAGCAAGCGGAGAAAATCCGATCAGCGAATAGCGGTGCCGAATTTCTTCAACCACATTCGGCGGCAGCGGACGGCCTCCGGTAACGTAACGCAGAAATTCAGGAGTCTGGTCCGGGTTCTCCGGGACTGCCATGAGCGAGAAGCAACACGGCGGTCTTGAGCGGAAGATCCGATCTCCGACTTTGGCTGCGAGAACGAACTGACATGGTTCGCGCAGTAACAAGCCGCCCGCCAGCCCCAATGGACATGGAGTCATTTCTTGCGCTCCGTCTTGGACTCGATCGCCTTGAACTCCGCCGAATGCTCCCGCACAAACTCGCAAAGTGCTTTGACGTTCTCGACCGGCGTCTCCTGCAAAATGCCATGCCCAAGATTAAAGATATGCCCCGGCCGCCCGCCTGCCTGCCGCAAAATATCCTCAGCGCGCGTTTTCAATTCCTTCCATTCCGCAAACAGCAGCACCGGATCAAGATTTCCCTGCACCGCCCCGCGATATCCCAGCGTCTTCCATCCTTCATCGAGCGGAATACGCCAGTCCAGCCCAATCACCTCCGCGCTCGTCTCCTGCATCGACGGCAATAGCGTCGCGCTGTCCGTGCCGAAATAAATAATCGGTACGCCGGTCTTCTGCAAGCTGCCGCACCAGCGCCGTGGCGTGAGGCAAAACATAACTTGCCGGTAATCTTCCACGCTCAAGCATCCGACCCAGCTATCGAAAATCTGAATCGTGTCTGCCCCAGCCCGCACCTGTTCGGCAGAATACTCGGCGGTCACCGCGACCAGCTTCGTCATCAACTCATTCCACGCGCCCGGCGACGAGTACATCATCTTCTTCGTATGAATGTAATTGCGCGAGCCGCCGCCTTCGATCATGTAGCTCGCCAGCGTAAAAGGCGCGCCACAGAAACCGATTACCGGCAACCGCTCCCCGAAGTGTTTGCACACCAGACCGACAGCCTCGGAAACATAGCCAAGTTCTCCGGCACGATCCGTGCGCAGATTCTTGATGTCTTCGGCAGAACGAACGGGCTTTTCGATCTTTGGCCCTTCCCCTGCCGCAAAGTGAAAGGGCAACCCCATTACTTCCAGCGGCAGCAAAAGATCGGCAAAAATAATGGCCGCATCGACGCCCAGAATTTCAGCGGCTTCGATCGTCACCTGCGCCGCCACCTTGGGCTTCTTGCAGATTTCGATCAGTGAATACTGCTTGCGCACGGCGCGATACTCCGCCATGTATCGTCCCGCCTGGCGCATCAGCCAGATGGGCGTGCGTTCCGTCGGTTGTGCCTTAGCGGCGCGGACAAAAAGAGAGTTAGGAGCGGACATGAACCTTCCAATTTAGCATTTTCGAGCGCGCGACAGCCCCACACCGCGCTCATTTGCATCCTCCGCTATTGTCGCGTCCGCGATCACACATCCGCATGTGACGGCCATCACCCGCTAAAGAGACGGCCGCACGCGCGTATAATGTCCCGCACACTGTCCGGATGATCGTCAACAATTGATTCTGCGCCACATAGTCCGTGACTAGGAGACGCATGCGAACCTGGGCCTGCCCTCTTGCTCGTTTTCAGCTCTCACTTTTCATCATCCTTCTGGGCGTTAACCTCGCGAAACGCCCGCCGACACCGCCGCGCCTCGCTGGGCTATTCTCCTCGCAGCAGCCAGGCCGAGCGCGAATGGGAAGCCAAATTTCGCGCCATTCCCGATCCCGCCAACTTGCGCGCGAACATGCAGCGCCTCTCGGCGCGCCCCCATCACGTGGGCTCGCCCTATGACAAAGATAATGCGGAATGGATCCTCGCCCGCTTCAAGGAGTGGGGCCTCGACGCTCATATCGAGACTTTCAACGTCCTGTTTCCGACGCCGAAGTCCGCGTCCTCGAGATGGTCGCGCCCACAAAGTTCACCGCCAAGCTCGACGAGCCGGCGATCGCCATCGATCCAACCTCGAATCAAAAATCCGAGCAACTTCCCACCTACAACGCATATTCAATCGATGGCGACGTGACCGCGCCGCTCGTCTTCGTGAACTACGGCCTGCCCGAGGACTACGAAAAGCTTGACCGCCTCGGCATTTCAGTCAAAGGCGCAATCGTAATCGCGAAGTATTACCAGTCGTGGCGAGGCGTAAACCCAAGGTCGCCGCCGAGCATGGTGCCATCGGATGCCTCATCTATTCCGAGCCAAAAGACGACGGCTACTCCGTCGACAACGTTTTTCCCGAAGGTCCCATGCGCAATCCCAACGGCGTGCAGCGCGGCAGCGTGATGGACTTCGCCTCCGTCAGTCCCGGCGATCCTCTCACTCCCGGCTGGGGTGCAACCGCCGATGCAAAGCGTCTGCCGATCAGCGAAGCTAAGAGCCTCACCAAGATTCCTGTCCTGCCCATTTCTTACGGCGACGCGCAGCCGCTGCTCGCCGCACTTGCCGGACCCATGGCTCCCGAAGATTGGCGCGGTTCGTTGCCGATTCCCTACCACGTCGGCCCCGGCCCCGCTAAAGTTCATTTGAAACTGGAATTCAATTGGGACATCAAGCCTGTCAACGACGTGCATCGCAAAAATTCCCGGCAGCGTCGCGCCCGATGAGTGGATCGTGCGCGGCAATCATCACGATGCCTGGGTCAACGGCGCGGAAGATCCCGTCTCCGGCCAGTCTTCCCTGCTCGAAGAAGCCCGCGCCCTCGGCACATTGTTAAAGCAAGGATGGAAGCCGCGCCGCACCATCATCTACGCCGCATGGGATGGCGAAGAGCCGATGCTGCTCGGCTCAACCGAATGGGTAGAGACGCATGCCGCCGAACTAGCCGCGCACGCCGCCGTCTACATCAATACGGATGGCAACGATCGCGGCCTGCTCAGCATGGGAGGCTCGCACAGCCTCGAGCAATTCATCAACGGCGTGGCGCGCGACATCGAAGATCCGGAAACCCACATGACCGTCTGGAAGCGCGACCAGCTAAGCAGGATCGCCGACGCGAAGACGCCCGAAGAACGCCAGGAATTGCGCCAGCGCCCGGACCTGCGCATCAATGCCCTCGGCTCGGGAACGGACTTCACCGGATTCCTCGATCACCTCGGAATCGCAACCCTCGACCTCGCCTACGGCGGAGAAGACGAGCAGGGCATCTATCACTCCATCTACGACGATTTTTACTGGTACACGCATTTCTCCGACAGAGACTTCGTCTACGGCCGGGCGCTGGCGCAAACCGTCGGAACATCGGTGATGCGGCTCGCCGACGCGGAAGTCCTGCCTTTCGACTTCGTTGATTTCGCCGACACGGTCGACACTTACAAAAAAGATCTTCAGAAATTGCTCTCAACCAGGCAGGACGAAATCCGCGAGCGGAATCAGGAACTGGAAGATGGAGTTTTCGCCGCGACCAACGATCCTCGTCGTCCGACGGTTGCGCCACCGAAAGAAGAAGTCCCGCCGCATCTGAATTTCGCTCCGCTCGAAAACGCGGTTGATGCGGTAACCCGCAGCGCGAAGCATTATCAGAAGGCACTCGCTGGACAGCAGGCGACGCTCGGCGACCAAGCAATGGCGGCGAAACTGGCCACACTGAATCATGACCTCATCGAAAGCGAACGCCGCCTTACTAATGCCGACGGCCTGCCGCGACGCCCCTGGTACAAACATTTGCTCTACGCCCCCGGCGTCTATTCCGGCTACGGCGTCAAGACCGTTCCCGGCGTCCGCGAGGGTATCGAACAAAAACATTACGCCGAAGCCGACCAGGAAATCGTCCGCGTATCGAAAGCGCTGGAAGATGAAGCAGCGCTGATTGAGTCGGCCGCCCGTGAACTGGACAGCGCAAAATAAACGGATGATGATTTATTCGAAACTAAAAATGAAAACCACAGAGGACGCAGGACGCGGAGGACTTTTGAAATAACACCTCGTGCCCCCTGCGTCCTCTGCGGTTTTCATTCAATCCGCCGTTCTCAACGCTTCACGAACTCCTCCCCTTTCCGTTCTGGCCCCAGGCTCACGACCAGCGCAAGCAGCACGATCACCGCAATCTCAAACCCTGCCAGCGCCCACGAATATCCCCATCGATCCCGTAGCGCATACTCAATCTTGTTCACCGGCGAAGCCACAAAATTTCCCAGCTGATACGCGAGCCCCGGAATCAGTCCGCGCACCGCAGGCGGCGACAGCTCATTCAAATGCGCGGGAATAATTCCCCACGCCCCCTGCACTCCGATTTGAATCACAAACGCGCCCAGCGCCAGCGCAATCAGCGTATTCCCAAATGCCCACAACGGAATCACGCACAACGCCAGCACAGTCGCCAGCACCAATGCCCGCCGCCGTCCCCAATGCTCCGAGAGCCTGCCAAACGTGAACGCGCCAACCAGCGCTCCCACGTTATAAAAGATCGCCACGTTGGCGACGGTCGAAATCGAAAAACCGTGCGATTGCAAAAAATGTGGGTACAAATCCTGCGTCCCATGCGAAAGAAAATTCATGAGCGCCATCAGCCCGATCATGTATAGAAACAGCGGCCAATTAGCGGCAGCCGCTTTCACAATTGAACCGAATCCCGGCGCCCGGTGCTGCTTCCACGCCTCCGACTCTTTCACCTTCCACCGGATATAAAACGCGAGCAGCGCCGGCAATCCGCCCGCCCAGAACATCGCCCGCCATCCCCAAAATGGAAGGACAACCTTGGCCGCGATCGCGGCCAGAATATATCCGCACGAGTACCCCGATTGCACAATCCCCGAGATCAGTCCGCGCCGCTTCGGCGGAATGCTCTCCATCGCCAGCGACGATCCGAGCCCCCACTCGCCCCCCATGCCGATCCCGTAAATCGTCCGCAGCACCAGAAACACGGTGTAATTCGGCGCGAATCCACACAGCAATTCCACGACCGAAAAGAAAACCACATTCGCCATGAGCGGCCCGCGCCTGCCATAGCGGTCCGCGAGCATGCCGAAAATTACCGCGCCCACCGGCCGCATCGCCAGTGTCCACGCGGTCGTCGCCACGATGGCCGCGGTGGAGACGTGGAACTGTTCCGCCAGCGTATTGATCAGAAAAACGACGACGAAGAAGTCGAACGCATCCAGCGTCCAGCCGAGAAAGGCCGCGCTGCAAGCGTGCCACTGCTGCCTGTCGAGAAATGGTTCTGAAGAATGCGATGCGTTCGCCAAAGGATTCCCAAGCCGACAAATCATCGCATTCTAGCAGGCCGTGCTGGGGAGATTAAAAAATCGTGCTCAGCCGCAACGCAAAGCTGCGCGAAGGCCCAATGGCGTTGCCCGAGAATAGCCCGCCGAAGTCAATCACGTTCAAGACATTTGTCAGGTTCTGTCCGTCGGCCTGAAAACGCATCTTCACTCGGTCCGACTTATAAACGTCCGCGCCCGCCGATGCATTGACTTGGAAGGCGGGAAAAATTCGCTGCCGGCTAAAGTTGATGCGGTCAATGACCTGCTGCCCGTAGGTCTGGACTTCCTGCGCGATGCATTGAGAAATCGGCTGGGTGGGATCGCACTGAAACTCGAAAGGCAGCCCGCTGTCATATTGCACGCCGCCGGCAATCCAAAACCGCGGAGTCACCTCGTAGCGCAGCCGACCACGCAAGGTGTTGCGCTGATCCTGCGAGTCGGGGAAATGGCCACTCGTCGGTATCCCAGTCGCGTCATCGCCCAGAAACAGGCCGCCCGTCACCGGATACCAAACGTTGCCGACCATGTATGAATAACTGACAAAGCCGGAGAAGCGCCGCCAGTCGGGCAGCTCGATCTTGGTCTCCGCTCCATAGATCACCGATTTGCCGGAAGGCGATGGGAAAACTGATGGCGGTGTTTTGAATCTGGTCGTCGTCGGCGTAGTTTCCGACATACCGCCGGTAGTAATTTGCATCCACGCGCAACACGCCGGCGATGCCTTTGGTCATTCCAACTTCGTAGTAGTTGCCCTCGGAAGGCTCAACCGGCAGGCGAAGAAAGCTATTCGGATCGAGCGATTCGATGGCCGTCGAACTCGACAGCAAAATGTTTTCGAACGACGGCGTCTGAAACACCCGGTCATACGAGAAGTGCATCAGCAGGTCCGCCGAAGGAAAATAGCGCGAAACCGCCAGCCTCGGCTGCACGCCATGCCGGTTCAGCAGGAGTTGATAGTGATCCCAGCGCAGGCCGGCGCTGACCGTCCATCTGCCCGAGGCGCATGCGATCCTGCACGAACGCCGATTGTTCCAGGTCGGGACGATTGCGCAGGAAAGAAAAACGTCGGCGGCGTCTCCGGATCGAACTGCGTAGGATCGGTAATCGCGTACCGGAAATTCTCGTTCAGCGTCGCATTGTCGGTTTCCAAGCCCGCCTTCCACTCATGCCGCCCGCGCGTTACGCTGATCGTGCCGCGCACATATCCTTCGCGGAAGCCGTTGTTCTGGAAGACCTCGATCGGCGTCGCGTAGTTATTCGAATTGAAACTGATTGCGTTGTCGCGCACCATCGCGCGGATATCCGCGACCATGCTCGACGAAAACGTGTGCTGGTACGACGCGATTCCCATCGTCTCAATGTTGCTGGCCGTTTCCAGTTGCGTTCCCAAAGGAAGCGACGGATCGAGCGAGTCGAAGATGCGGTGTTTGCTGCACCTGCTCATTCGGCAATTCGTAGCGCGCCAACTCGTGCCGCACGATCAGGTTGAGCCGGTCCCGCGGCGTGAGATCGCGCTCGTAGTGCGCCGAAAAATCTCCCAGGGTGCCGGAGTTCGTGTAATTCTGCGGCACCACCGGATTCAGGTAGTGGTCGCTCATGCTGCCGCTGGCGCTCGCGCCCAGCGCGTTCTTGCCCCAAACGTATTGCCCCTGCCCAAATGCGCCTGCCGATTCGAAACTGCCGCCCGAAAGCGCCAGCTTGCCGTGGAAGCCCGCCTGCGCATCCTGGAGCGTGTTGACCTCGATCACGCCGCCCATCTTCCGCCCGTACTCCGCCGGAATTCCCGCCGTATAAACGCTCACCGACTGCACATCATCGGCTTCCAGTTCAGGCCCAAAGCCCGGCGAGCGATTGTCCGTCAGCGGAATTCCATCCACCACGAATTGCGTCTGATACTCCGACCCGCGCGGGTGCAACACGGCATTGCCTTCATAGAGCCATCCCGGCTGATCGTTGACCAGGTCCTGCATCGAGCGCCCCGGCACCGAGGTGATGCGATTCTGAATCTGATCCGGACCCGATCTGGCTGACGTCGCCCGCCTGCTCGGGGTTGACCAGCGTATCCGGCGCGCTCACGTTGACCACCTCGCCCACCGCCGACACCTTCAACTGAAATTTGTATTCCGCCGGGACCGACGAGCGAATGTTGATCGTCTGCTGCACGCTGGCGAATCCGGGTTGACGAATTTCAATGATGTAAATGCCGTAGGGGAGGCGTTGCGCGATCAGCGCGCCTTCGTCGTCAGTGTTAAGAGTGTTGCGATACTCGTTCGCTTCGCTGACGATTCGAACCGAAGTCCGCACCCCCAGCCCGGAAGGATCCGTGATCTTCAGCCGCAATTCGCCATGGTTGGCTTGGCCGAAAGCGAGAACGGCCAAACACAGCAGCCAGCCCATGCTATTGCGAGCTTCCTCATGGTGAAAATCTCCGCGGCGTAGGCAAGGCCAGCCGACCGGCGCGCCCCGTCCTCCTGCAACCTGCGCCTAGTCTATTTTATGTGTTCGGCTACTACCACGGCTGCTCGTGAATCAACACTGCGGTAACAAGAAAAGTCTCCGCTAGATCGGCCTTTTAAGGCCCCAGAGCCGGCGACAGACCGCTAAAGTCAAGGCTCCGACGCCCATTCCGCGATTGACTTCCCTCCGATTTCGCGGGAAACTCCCGCTATAGCCTGTCCCCACTGATTCCAGGCTGCAGGAACAGCGCATGCTCCCGCACCCCTTGTCGAGGTCCGCGCCGGGCGCCAATGATCGTCCTCTGCCGCCCTTGCCCGATCTTGCGCTTATTCTTGAGCAGCACGTGGTCGCCGGATTCCCCCCCGATCTCGCCCTCGACCTCGCCCTCAACGAACTGGTCGTGCGCGCCGCGGATGCCACCCATGCGACCGCCGCCGCCCTCGCTCTTCGGCGCGGAGATCGAATGGTTTGCCGAGCCGCAACCGGGCTCCACGCCCCCGATCTCGGCGTTCCTCTCGATACGCGCGACGGCCTCTCCGGCGCCTGCGTCCGCACGCGCGCCGCTCAGCTTTCCTCGGACACCGAAGCCGATGCGGTCGTCGATCCCGCTATCTCTCGCCGCCTCGGCATACGCTCCATGCTGGTGGTTCCGGTTTTCGACCACGAGGCGGGCGCAGGCAATCAGAAGCCGCCGCTCATCGGCGTGCTGGAAGTCTTCTCGCCGTTTCCCAATACCTTCACGCAGCAGGCCCAGGTTCTGCTCGCGGATTTTGCCGACGAGTGCGCGCGCATCTGCCACGTCGCCTCGAATCTCAAAGTCCTCCCGCGTGCTGAAATGACTCCTCTCGGCGAAGAGCCGGTTCCATCCGGCATGGAAAATACCGAACTCGAAGCTGAAGCTAAACATCCGGAAACTGGAGACACGAGTGCCGCGCTCGTGCGATCCAACGCCTGAGCCGGGGACCCTCTTCACCAACGAAGACAATGTCACGCCGAATGCCGACGAAGCCGCGCACGACTCCAACCCCGAACTTCTGCCGCCATCACAACTCGAGGAAGATCCTCCGCCGCGACCCGCCCACCCTCGCCAGCCTTACGAAGCCTTGACTCTCATTTTCGGCGCGCTCGTCATCCTGGCCGCAGCCGCATTCAGCTTCATGATCGGATCACGCATCGGCTGGCTGCGTTCGGCCCAGCCGGCACTCCACGAACTCAACCACTGCGCAAAGCCAAGCGCCGGCGCAACCGCGCCTGCCGTATCCTCACCCGCCGACTCCTCTGCTCCGTCGCGCACCAAAGATTCCGCAAATCCCGACCGCGCCCCTTCAGACGGTTCCTCGCATCCCGCGGCGAGTTCCGCTAAGACGAAAGCTCCCACGTCTTCAGACGAGCTAGTCGTCTACGATAACGACAAAGTGGTATTCCGCATGAAACCGACTCCGGCAGAAAAGCAGGAGTCATCAACCCCGGCTGCGAAAACGGCTCAGACTGCCGCAGCAAAATCTGCCCGCACCCCGCACGGTCTGGCTCGCGCCCGCGCAGGCGGAAAGCCGCCTCGTTAGCCGGGTCGAACCGCAATACCCGGCCGACGCCCTCGCCGATCACCGCAGCGGCAACGTCACCCTCGAAGTCCACGTCGCGGAAGACGGCACAGTCTCAGCCGTCCGCACCCTCAATGGAGACCCACTCCTGGCCGCAGCAGCCGCGCAAGCAGTCCGCAACTGGCGCTACGAACCGTTTCGCGCAAACAACCAACCATCCAAATTCCAGACCGACGTAACGCTGACCTTCTCGCTTCCAAATTAAGCGCAACGGCGAGAAGTTCGACTCCTTTATCGCCGTGGCCTAACTTCTGCAATCTGACTTCTGCAATCGGTGATTGCTACGAGTACGCCAGTTCCTTTGCCCGCTGCACCGCCTTGACCACCGCCTTAATCAAAGTCACGCGCAGCTTGCCTTCCTCGAGTTCCAGAATCCCGTCGATCGTGCACCCCGCCGGTGTAGTCACCGCATCCTTCAGCAGTGCCGGATGATCGCCTGTCTCCAGCACCACGCGCGCCGCGCCCATGGTCGTCTGCGCCGCCAGCAGCGTGGCCACATCGCGCGGTAATCCAACCTTCACGCCCGCTTCCGCCAGCGACTCTAGAATGATGTAGATGTAAGCCGGCCCGCTCGCCGAGAGGCCTGTAACAGCATCCATGTGTTTTTCATCCACGATGACGGTGCGTCCCACCGCGTCAAAAAACTTCGTCGCCATCTCCAGATGTTCTTTCTGTGCAAACGAACCCTTGCAAAGCGCCGTCATGCCCGCGCCGAGCACGCAAGGAGTATTCGGCATAGCCCGCACCACCGGCACATCTTTTTCCAGCCCCCGTTCGATCATGTCCGTCGGAACCGACGCCGCCACCGAAATCAACAACTGGTCACGCGTCATGTGCTCGCGTATCTCGCGCAACACATCGGCCACCACCTGCGGCTTCACGCAAAGAAAAATGATGTCGGCGCCCCGCACCGCCTCGCAGTTGTCGGTTCCGGCATGAATCTTCAACTTCTCTTTGAGCGCCCGCGCCCTCTCCGCATGCGCCACCGTAGCCCAGGTCTCCGTCGCCCGAAACAACCCATCGCGCAAAAACGATTGCAGCAGGATCGACCCCATCTTCCCCGACCCCAGAATCGCCACTTTCTTCCCACTCGTATTTTTCGCCATGACAATCTCCTGCTCTTACTTCGTCCCGCGGTCCCGGTTCACGGATCAAGCTTTTCCGCTTGATCCGTGCAAATCCGTGAGAAGGAAGTTGACCTGACCCCACCTCTAATCTTTCACCTTTCGCACCATCCCCACAATCTCCCTGCCAATCGGCAGTGACGCGGTCGCCGCCGGAGACGGCACATTCAGCACATGCAAAAATCTGTCCCGCGCCACGAAAAGGAAATCGTCCACCAGTGTCCCATCCGCCGCCACCGCCTGTGCGCGCACGCCCGACCCTCCCGGCGACATATCCTCCATCCGCACCTCCGGCAACAACCGCTGGCAGGAGCGCACGAACAACCGCTTTGACCACGAGCGCCTCATCTCTCGCAGCCCATTTTTCCAATGCTTCCGCGCCATCGCCCGAAAGCCGGAATACCCCACGACTTCCATCGTCTCGCCCAAATCAAAATCCGTACGCTTGTATCCCTCGCGCCGGAAAGCCAGTACCGCGTTCGGCCCCGCATCCACATTTCCATGAATGCGCCGCGTGAAATGCACGCCCAGAAACGGATACGCCGGATCGGGCACCGGATAAATCAACGCCCGCACCAGCGAGGCCCGCGCCGGAGCCAGATCGTAATACTCGCCGCGAAACGGAACCGGCATCATCCCCGGATCATGCCCCGCCAGCAGCGCGATCCGGTCGCTATACAAGCCCCGCACAATTCACCACATATCGCGCCGCAAATTCCCCGGCCCGCGTGCGCACTACAACTTCATTCGCCAGATTCCGAAATCCAACCACGCCCGCGCTCGTCTTTACCTCCACGCCGTGCGCCGCGGCAATCTCCGCATACTTGGCGGTTACCAGCGAGTAGTCAGTAATTCCCGTTGCCGGAACCTTCAACGCCCGCACGCCCCCAACGTGCGGCTCGATCTCGCGCATCGCGGCGGCTTCGAGCAGTTCGAGTCCGGTCAAGCCGTTGGCCTCGCCACGCGCCCGCAAGTCATCCAGACGAACCGCCTCTTCCGCCGTAGTCGCCACAATCAATTTTCCGCACACCTCATGCGGAATCCCATGCTGCGCGCAGAACTCCACCATCTCGCGCGCGCCCGCCACGCACAGCCTTGCCTTCAACGACCCGGCCTTGTAATACACCCCGCTATGAATGACACCGCTGTTGTGCCCGGTCTGATGCCGCGCCAGCCCATCTTCTTTTTCGAGCACGACGATGCGCGCCTGAGGAAACGCTTCTGACGCCTGCATGGCAAACGACATCCCAACAATTCCGCCGCCGATCACCGCAATGTCATAAGGAGAAGAGAGTCATAAATCTTATGACAGTCGAAGTCTAAGCGTACTCAGCCGATCCTACTACCAGCCGATTCATGCCGGCTCATGTGACGCGCAAACAAAAAGCGCGGACGATAGTCCGCGCCGAGACTTGCAACTGAGCTTATCGCGGAACTGCACCGAAGTACACAATCGCAAACCCGTGACCTAGTCCACCACCAAGCGTCACCACATTCGGCATGAGCCGCGCCTCCTGTCGCCGTCGCCGACATCTGCACATTCGAATACGTTCCGACCGCCGTCGCTGTCTCAATGTTCACGTTAGCCGTCCCGGGCGACGTCGTTTCCGCCGAGGTCGCGGTTACGCTCACCGCCGCCCGCTGGCGCGGCCGTTGGCGCGGAATACAACCCATTTTTGTCAATTGTTCCGTTTCCCCCGCCGCCCGTCACCGCCCAAGTTACGGTCTGGCTGCTCCCGTTGTTCACGACCGCCGAAAACTGCTGCTCGGTTGCCGAGGCGGGCCACGTATTTCCCGGCTCATCAGCATAGACATTTGCCAAGCGAGGACTCACAGTCACCGACACCTGCGGAGGCTGCCCGCCACCGCCGCCGCCGATCCCTCCACAACCCGCCATCAACAAAAGCACGATCGCCCCGAGAGCGCTCCCCAACGTGCTTCCTCGACATTCGCTCTTTCGACGCGCAATTCCAACCAGCACAATGCCCGCCATCGGAATGGTCATCAGCCATGCCCAACGCGCGGTCCAGACCCTCCGTTCTTCCTCGAACCCACGCTCGAACTCGCAACGCTGCGGCTGTCTTGCACCAGCTCTCTGTCGATCCGATCCCACACTCCCCGCTGTTCGGCCCGTCGTCGAAATCGTTACTGTCACCGCCGTCGTTCCCGTTCCCGCCGCAATCGACCGTAGGACTGAAACTGCAGACTCGTCAGCGCCGGCAAATTCGTGCACGCAAAGCTCACCGCACCCGTAAACGTCCCGCCACCCGCCGGCGTCGCCGAAAAGCTATAGGTTGCGCTCTGCCCCGCCGCAACCGTCACCGAACCGCTGCCGGTATCGCTCCACGTCACATCCGTGCCGACCGTCAGGCTCACCGCCTGCGAGTGCGTCAGCGTCCCATCTGTTCCCTGCACGCTGAAGCTGAAAGAACCGGTCGCTGCGTTCCCCACCGTCACCGTAAACCCCGCGCCGCCAGCCGTCGGCACCAGCGACGATGGACTGACCAGGCACGTTCCCGGCGCCGTGCCGGTGCAACTCAACATCACGCTCGAGCCGTATCCATGAAGTGAAGTGAGCGTCCCATTCCAAATCAAGTTCTGCGCCACTACCGTCGCATTCGGCGAAGCCGTCACCGCCAGCGAAAAATCCGGCCCGGCCCCAGTCACCGTCAATGCAAACGTCTGCGTCTTCGCCGCCGGAGCCCCCGCCACATTCGCGGCCAGCGTAACCGTCGTCGGCCCACCCGCCGGAGTTCCGCTTCCTGCTGTCACCGTGAGCGTCACCGTCACCGGACTCGAAGCTGTAGGATTCACCGAACTCGATGGCGAAAACGCGCAAGCAGCGCCCGAAGGCAGTCCGCTGGGACAACTCAGCACAACCGTCCCCGCAAACGATCCCGAAGCCGCAACCTGAAACGTGCTCGCATTCGAAATTCCGCCTTGCGCCACCGTGAGCACATTCGGATTCGGCGCCGAAATATTGAAGTCGACCACATGCAGCACCACCGCAGCATCGTGCGTAATCGTCTGCGGATCCGTCCCCACCCCATGCCCATTAAAGCTGTAATCGCCCACCGCCCCGCCTGCCGTCAGCGTATAGGTCGCCGTCGGCGTCTCGCGTACCGGATTTAAATTGCAGGTAGATGGCGCGCCGCCCGAGCAACTCAGGTTGACCGCGCTCACATATCCGCGAAGCGCCGTCAAAGTCCCGTTGAACGTCGCCGTCTGGGTCGGATAAATCGTCTGCGGCGTATTCGAAATCACGTTCGTGTAATCCGGACCCGTCGCCAGCGCGTACTCCCAAATCCCGCGCCCGTATGTCGAAACGCGCAGCTTCTTGGTCCCGCCATAATTAAACATGGCGATCGCTGTCACCGGAACATTCGGCAAGTATCCCGACGCGCCCGGCGCAGGCGCGGTTCCCACCTCTGCCCAGCCAGCGTTGGAAGTCGAACTCACAAACACACCCACATCGGTTCCTGCATAAATCACCTGCGCCGAAGAATCGACAAACACCGCATTCACCGGAGCATCCGGCAATCCCGTGCCTCCACTCCCCGACCAGTCCGTCCAGGTCCCGCCGGCATTCGCAGTCTTGAACACATGCGAGACGTTGAATCCCATGATCCCCACATAGGCTGTCGCGCCCGTCGAATCGCTCGTATCCATCGCCACCGACGAGATCGTGTAATTCAAAGGATTGATCGCGCCCGTCACCTGCGTCATCTGTTCGATGCCCGCATTCGTAGTGACCCACACCTCGCCGCCGGCTGGCGTAGTAACGTTCGGACCGTGTTCCCTCTGTAGTCGCGTACACCGTCGTCGACATGTAATCCGCCGTCGGCCCGCCCGCCGCCAGCCCACTCACCAGATTGATCTCATCTCCCGTGCAGGTGTTCGCCCCCAGCGTGTCGAAATCCGGCCCCAGCGCCGCAAACGAACTCGGAGGCACCGTCGGCATTCCGCGCCACACCCGGCAAGTTCCCACCAACATTTCGGTCTGGTCCTGAGGATCAAGAATGTAAGGCGCATAAAACGCGGAGCCGTCACCGCCCACCTCTTCGCTGCCCACGGTCAGCGCAAATTCATCCGTTGTGCAATTAATTCCGCTAGCGCACGAATAAATGTTCACGTAGGGATTCGCCGTATACCACGTCGCCGGCGTCCAAGTGCTCATCGCGCTATATCCGCCATCGCCGCCGTTCACCGTAGTCCACTGCGAACTCTCCGTTGCCGACCCCGTTCCCGCCGACCCGTTCCCCTGCGTCCCGCCCAGCACGGTGTTCTGATCCGTCGGATGCAGCGCCAACGAAACAAACTGCGTCAACGACCCAATCGTCCCGCCCGCCACTGATGATGCATTCAAATTGTCAAAGCCGTTCGCCACTCCGCAAGTCCCACTGTCGAGATCCGTAAATCCATTCAGCGTCCGATAAATCCCGCCATCGTTCCCGAAATACATCACCGCCTTGCCGCTCGCCACCACGAAGTCAATCCCATGCTGATCCGGATGCACGCCCGCAATGCTGCTGCACCCATACGCATGTGTAAGGTTGATCCACTCATTCGGAAAATTTGGGTCCAGTGTAGTGCACGACGTCGCCCCACTCGACAGCTGGCACTTAAAAAGGTTCACCGCGCCCGCATAAACATCGGTTGCCTGCCCATCCGGCACCGCCGCGATTTCCAGGTTGTAATATCCGAGATCCACGCCGCATCCCACGCCGCCCGGATCGCCGCAATTCGCAATCCCCGCCTCATTGATCTCGGTCCACGAACTTCCACCATTCACCGACCGCCAAATTCCCTCATCCACAACGCTCACGCCATCGCTCGCGATGCTGATAAACCAGAAATACATCTCATTGCGCCCCGGCACCACCGCCAGTTGCCCGCGATAAATCGGACAAGTCGCATAGCTGTTCAAAATCTGCGCCGGACAATTCCCCGTGCTCAACTCAGTCGGATTCGGCTGGTTGCACCAGCCGAGTCCAGTTCTGCCCATTCGTCGACGAGTAAACCCCGTGATAGCGAATCGCCGCAAAAAACTTTCCCGCCGCCGCGTTGTAAACCACGTCCGAAGCCGAAACTGAAGCTGGATTGATCGCCACCCCCGCATCCTGCGGAATCTGAAATGCCCAGGTCTGCCCGCTGTCGGTCGAAAGATACAGCCCGCGATTCGTCCCGCCGCTAATATCGCCATCGTCAAATCCCTGCGTAGTTGTCCCTGTAGCTGCCATGACGGTACTGGCTGGCGATGTGCTCCACGCAAACTTCGCAAACCCCAGCCCGGCAAATGAATTCGTTCCGCCGTTAGCCGAAGGAATCAAAGTCCACGCTACTCGCCATGATTCGTCGACCGCAGAATGCCGACGCCGTAATAACTATCGATCGCATTATTCGGCTCCCCCGTTCCCACCAAAACCACGCTGCCATCCGCCTTCACCGAAACCGCACCGTTCACCAGCGACGCCTGCTGATCGGTAAGCGCGCTCCAAGTCACGTTGCCCGCGGTAGTGTTCGCGGCATTCGTGGACTTCCAAACTCCCCCCGAAGCCGCCGCCACATAAACCGTATTGCCACGTAGCGTCCGAAGGATCGATCGCGACCGCCGCCACTCGCCCCGACACCACCCCATAAAAATCCTGATCCGAAATAAGCGGCGCAGGTCCCAAACCCCACCCAAGGTGTGGATGTCTCAGGTTGCGCCGCCGCTCGCATCGCCACTTTCTGCCGGTATGCCCTGAGCCGCAGCGCCGCCGCCGACTGTCCCCGAGCCGTGCTCCGCCCACGCATCATCCAGCGATCGCGGAGATCGACTCGCTCTTTGTCTTTGTCCGCCACAGCGTCATAAGCAGACTTGCGCTTCGACTCGGCAAAGGCAGCCGGGACGTTCGCCAAAAATCCAAGAAACGACGAAAGAATAAAGAAGGCGACGAAAGAAAGGCGCGCCAAGCGGTTCCGCATAACGAATGAACTCCACCCTGCGCGAAAGTACTAAACAACCGGAAACCGGTATGTGATGCTCAACAGAATATACGTCTACGAAAGTCCCCTCAACCGAAGTAGCCAGAGACCGTAGCGCCGGCGTCCCGCCGGCCGCCTCGCGAGCCGTCGTCTCTATTCGCCCTCGCATGTCGCTTAACTCAGAACCGCCAAATGACAAGCCGAACACCAATCCGCCCGGCATTTCCGCTATACTTAAATGAGTAATGTCCGTCATCAAAAACATCGGCGCCATCGCCCAGGGCATGACCATCACCCTCAAGGAGATGTTCCAGCCGAGCATCGTCGAAAACTACCCCGACGGCCCCGGCCCGCTCAAAGGCGCCAAGTTTCAGGAGCGTTTCCGCGGCATGCACGTTCTCCAGCGCGACGAAAATGGCCTGGAGAAATGTGTGGCCTGTTTCCTCTGCGCCGCCGCCTGCCCCTCCAATTGCATCTACATCGAGGCCGCCGAGAACACCGCAGAGAAGCGCATCTCCGGCGCCGAGCGCTACGCCAAGGTCTACAACATCGATTACAACCGCTGCATCTTCTGCGGATACTGCGTCGAAGCCTGTCCCACCGACGCCATCACGCACGGCCATGGCTTCGAGCTCGCGACCTTTAATGCCAGCAACCTTGTCTACCGCAAAGAACAGTTGCTCGCGATCGCCCCGGCGCACATGGGAGCGAACGCGGTGTTCAATGGCGAAGAAGTCGGAGGCGGCGCGCCAGCGCGAATGATGCCCGGCAGCTAAAGCGGCTAGGGATTCTGATGATGAACTCAGCGCCGGCCCCAGCGGCCGGCGTTCTTGCATAGGTTTCACTCGCTGTTCCCAAGCGGTCGTTGGCCCTTCGTAAAGGCCTTTTCGATGAAAGCGAGCCGGAATGAGAACGAAAGTCTGTAACAATGTGGGAATATCTGCGTACGAATTAACTTAGAACTGAGGACTGAGAACTGATTTCGAATGCCAGACTTTCTCCAACCGTACAAGAACGCGTAGTCGTCTACGACGGCGCGATGGGCACCAACATCCAACTCCGCAACCCCACGCTCGACGATTACTGGGGCAAGGAGAACTGCAGCGAAGTCCTGGTCCTCAGCCGCCCCGACATCATCCGCGACGTGCACGCGGCTTTTCTGCAAGTCGGTTGCGACGTAGTCGAAACCAACACCTTCGGCGCGACCCGCACTGTGCTCACGGAGTTCGAGCTCGCCGACCGCGTTCGCGAAATCAACCTTGCCGCCGTCAAGCTCGCGCGCGAAGCCGCCGACCAATTCTCCACGCAAGCCAGGCCGCGCTTCGTAGCCGGATCGATGGGCCCGACCACCAAGCTGCCGTCGCTCGGCCACATCACCTTTGACGCCATGGTCGCCGCCTACGAAGAGCAAGCCGCCGCGCTAATCGAAGGCGGCGTCGACATCCTGCTGATCGAAACCGCGCAGGACTTGCTGCAAGCCAAGATCGCGACTGTAGGCGTGCTCGACGCCATGCGCAAAGCGGGCAAGCGCCTTCCGATCACGTGCAAGTCACGCTGCAAGAGAGCCGGCACCATGCTGCTCGGCACCGAAATCGGCGCCGCCCTCACGGCGCTCGAACCCTACGACGTCGACGTAATCGGCCTGAACTGCGCCACCGGCCCGGCCGAGATGAACGAGGCCGTCCGCTACCTCGCGCTGAATTCGACCAAGGAAGTTTCCGTCCTCCCCAACGCCGGCCTGCCGCAGAACGAAGGCGGCCACGCTGTCTACAAGCTCACGCCCGCGGAGCTGGCAAAATTCCACAAGCACTTCGTAGTCGACTACGGAGTCCGCATCGTCGGCGGATGCTGCGGCACGCGCCCCGAGCACCTCAAAGCGGTAGTCGAAGCCGTCTCCGGCGTCGAGCCCGCCAAGCGCGACGTCAAACCAGTCGGCGCGGCCTCCAGCGCCTACACCAGCGTCCCGCTCGACCTCGAGCCCAAGCCGCTGATCATCGCCGAGGAGATGAACACCACCACGCGCGTCGAGCACTTCCGCAACCTCGTCCGCGCGAAAAAATACGACGACATCCTCACTCTCGCCAAGAAGCTGGCCAACGAAGGCTCGCACATGCTCGACCTCTGCTGCGCCATCGTCGGCGAGGACGAGAAGGGCTACATCTCCGCCATCCTGGAAAAGATTGCCACGCGCGTCCCCGCGCCGATCCTCATCGATTCGACCGAAGCCGACGTAGTCGAAGAGGCGCTCAAGCGCATCCCCGGCAAGGCGATCATCAACTCCATCAACCTCGAAGACGGCGAGAAGCGCACCTCCAAAGTCCTGCCCATGGCCAAGCGCTACGGCGCGGCAGTCATTGCGCTCACCATCGACGAAGAAGGCATGGCGCTGACCGCCGACAAAAAAGTCGCCATCGCAAAACGCATCTTCGATCTGGCGACGCAAAAGTACGGCATCCGCCCCGTCGACCTCATCTTCGACACGCTCACGCTGCCCGATCTCCACCGGCCAGGAAGAATACCGCTCCGCCGGCATCGAGACGCTGAACGCGGTCAAGCGCATAAAAGAAGAACTGCCCGAAGTAAAGACGGTTCTCGGCGTCAGCAACATCAGCTTCGGCCTCGACGCTTATCCGCGCCGCGTCCTCAACTCTGTCTTCATGCACGAAGCGGTCGACAACGGCCTCGACATGGCCATCGTCAACTACACAAAGATTTATCCGCTCTACAAAATTCCGCAGGAAGAAGTCGACCTCGCCCGCAAACTGATTTATCAGGACCGCTCGGCCGGCGATCCGCTCCAGATCTACATGCAGCACTTCGCCGGAAAAAAGGGCAAGCCGCAGGCGCAGACCACCGCCCACGTCGAAACCCTCTCCATCGAAGACAAGCTGAAATACGCCATCATCAACGGCGAAAAAACCGTCGGCGAAGGCGAGCCGCAAGCGCACGCTTAGACGAATTGCTCGAAGAAGCGTTGACGCAATACACCGCGCTCGACCTGATCAACACGGTCCTTCTCGACGGCATGAAGACCGTAGGCGACCTCTTCGGCGCGCGCAAAATGCAGCTGCCCTCGGTGCTCGATTCCGCCGGAGTGATGAAGGCCGCCGTAGCCTATCTCGAACCGAAGATGGAGAAGAAATCCGGCTCGCAGCAAAAAGCCACCATCGTGCTCGCCACGGTCAAGGGCGACGTCCACGACATCGGCAAGAATCTTGTCGACATCATTCTCTCCAACAACGGTTACAAGGTAGTTAACCTCGGCATCAAGCAGCCGGGCGACTCCATCATCCACGCCGCCGCCGAGCACAAAGCCGACGCCATCGGCCTCAGTGGCCTGCTAGTGAAGTCGACGCTGGAAATGAAATACGTCATTCAGGAACTCCAGCGCCAGCAGCTGGATTATCCCGGTGATCTGCGGTGGCGCCGCGCTCACGCGCAAATATGTCGAAGACGATCTTCGCCGCGAATATTCCAACGCCGTCTTCTACGCCGAAGACGCCTTCGCCGGCCTGCACGTCATGGAAGACCTGGCCTCCGAAGACGGCAAGCGCGACCGCTCGCCTGCTCGATGGAAAGACGGTAAAAGAATACGCAAAAGCTGCCGCCGTAGACGAAGAGACCGGCCCAGTCTTCGCCGAGCGCAGCGCGGTAGTCACCGATGCGCCCAACATTCCCACGCCGCCGTTCTGGGGAGTGCGCGTGCTCAAAGACAAAGACTTCGACCTGCGCGAAATCTTCCAGTACATCAACGACACCGCGCTCTTCAAGAATCAGTGGCAGCTCAAGACGGCCTCGCAGGAAGATTACGCGCGCCTGGTAGAAGAAAAATATCGCCCGATCAAGAAAAAGTTAGAAGAAGAAGTGATCGCCGCCGATCTCTTCGATCCAAAAGTAGTCTACGGATACTTCCCGGCAGTCGGCGAAGGCAACGACATCATCGTCTACGATCCGCGGTACTCGACAAGGAACAGCCGCAGATTTCGCTCCGCTTCACCTTCCCGCGCCAGAAGGAAGGCCGCCGCCTCTGCATCTCCGATTTCTTCGCTCGCGCCGGCTCTGGAAAAACCGATGTCCTCGGCCTCTCGCTAGTCACCATCGGCGCCCGCGCCTCCGTCGAAACACAGCGCCTCTTCGAAGGCGGAGAGTACACCCGCTACCTCTACCTCCATGGCCTCAGCGTGGAAACCGCCGAAGCCCTCGCCGAATTCCACCACAAGAAAATGCGCGAAGAGCTAGGCATCGCCGGCAGAAGACTCGCCCCACATCCGCGACCTCTTCCACCAGAAGTATCGCGGCTCGCGCTATTCCTTTGGCTATCCCGCCTGCCCCAATCTCGAGGACCAGACCAAACTCTTCAAGCTCCTCGACCCGGAAAAGAACGTCGGCGTCCGTCTGACGTCAGGCTTCTTGCTCGAGCCCGAGCAGTCCACCTCGGCGATCGTAGTGCACCACCCGGCGGCGAAGTATTTTGTAGTGTAAGAAATTGACGATGATTTCGCGACAGAGCTCTCTGCGTCCTCTGCGGTTTAAGATTCGGCCCTACTTCATCAGCACCAACCCCCCGCCGCCCGTAGCCACGATCACCAGATTCATAATCACAATCATCAAATCGTAGTGCCACCCCGAGGCCTTCTCGCCCCAAAATCCCGTATGCCAAACCGCGATCTTTTTATAGATCGCGCCCAGCATCAGCAGGATCAGCCCAATCGCGGCCAGTTGCGTCAAAACTCCAAACACCACGCCCAGTCCGCCAGCCAGTTCGGCGGCTCCAAGAAAACGCGTAAAGCCTTCGCTCATGCCAATACTCTTTGCGCGCTCCGCAGTCTTGCTGACATGGCTCCAGCCGCTGGTAATGAAAATCGCGCCCACCATCAGGCGCATCAACACCAGAGCAGGCGAGACGAATTGGCTAAATTCGGGGAATGTCAAAGGTTCGGCTTCTCCTCGCTCAATGAATAGCATGATAGGCAGAATTGCTGGGATTCGGCAATCGACGAGTTCGTCCGACCTCACATGGAGGTGCGTCTTTTTTTACGAGACTATTATGACCATCATGACTATAATGGTCACGGAGGAGAAGATATGCCCGAAAACGCCTGGACAGTAGCCCAAGCCAAAGCCAGATTCAGCGAAGTCATCTCCAAGGCCGCCTCCGAGGGCCCGCAGACCATCACCCGCAACGGTCGCCGTGCCGCGGTACTAGTGGCGGCTGACGAGTGGGAACGGAAGATGGCGCGTAAAGGCACACTGGCCGATTTCTTCGCCGCCTCTCCGTTGCGCGGCTCCGGAATTAATCTCGAACGCCTCCCCATCCGTCTGCGCCCGGTCCGTCTCGGCCCGGACTCTCGAAGCGTGAGCCCGCGATCTCGAAGCAAGGTTAAGCCGTGAGCTTTTTGATCGATACGAATGTGGTTTCCGAGTGGCTCAAGCCGCGCCCAAATCCGGGCGTAGTGTCCTGGCTGGCGGCAGTAGACGAAAACCAGACCTTCCTAAGCGTGGTCACCGTCACCGAATTGCGTTACGGCATTGAGCGCATGCCACCAGGCGCCCGGAAAAAGCGCATCGACGACTGGTTGCAACAGGAATTGCTGGCCCGCTTCGAAGGGCGGGTCTTGCCCGTGGACCTCGCAATCGCCGACGAATGCGGCCGTCTGGTGGCTCGTTGCCAGGCAAAAGGCCGTCCCATCGAACCACGCGATGCATTCATTGCCGCGACCTCCGAGGTCTACGATCTAACGCTCGTGACCCGCAACACCTCTGACTTTCAGCCCGCGGTAACGTCCTTATTCACGCCCTGGACGCAGTAGCTCGACGCGGTAAGCGGAAACGCAAACTGTTTATTCCTCTTCCCGCTTTGCCTTCTTGGTACTCCATCGGCAATTCCGGTTGCCCTCTATGACCCGCGCCCACTATGCTATCCCACAAGCGGTCTCCGCCTGACCCTGCCAAAAGGCGCGACTCGGGCCAACTTCCCACGGATAACTTATGAATCTCACACCGCGAAATGTTCTCGCCTCCCTCTGGTCGCGCCCTGACCCCATCCTCGCCGAAGCCGGCATCGCCGGCGAATTTCTGGTCGCCAAAGTCCGAATCGCCGTCGCTTCTCTTCTTTTGCTCATCCCTGTCATCGACTCCATCTTCTTCGCCTTCGATCGCAAAGAAAGCTTCGTCGGCCTCAGCCTCACCTCCGCCACGCTTTCTTTCCCTCATTATCTTTTTTCTGATTTCGCGCGAATTCAATCCCACCTGGATGCACTTCATCACCAGCGCCTTCGATGTCTCGCTGGTCAGCGGAGCGCTCACCGTATTCCTCCTTCTCAATCGGCCTCACACCGCCGTCAACAGCAAGGTTATATTCGAAGGCTATTTCCTCGCCATCGCCGGCACCAGCCTGCGCTATGACCGGCGCGTCTGCGTCACCGCCGGGCTCCTCGCCTTCGCGGAGTATCTGGCAATCGTCTATTTCGCCGCCACACACTGGGACCTCAACAACTGCGATATACGCGCCCTTCCCGTATGGCCAGTTCGACTGGTCCAATGAAGTGTCGCGCCTGGTGATCATGCTGTCTGCATCAGTCATCAGCCTCGCGATAGTCGCTCGCAGCCAGAAACTTCTTCAGGCCGCGACCACCGATCCCCTCACCGGCTTGCACAATCGCGGCTACATCGACGATCGCCTCGCCAACGAACTCAGCCGCGCCCATCGCTACAACAAGCCGCTCACTATCGCCGTAATCGACGCCGACCATTTCAAGCTGCTCAATGACACGCACGGCCACCCGGCCGGCGACCGCGTCCTGCAACATATAGGCGAAACTCTCCGCAACTCCTTCCGCCAAAGCGACACCGCCGGACGCTACGGCGGCGAAGAATTCGTCGTCATCCTGCCCGAAACCGACATTGAAACCGCGCAGGCCAAGCTTGAATCGCTGCAGAGAATCTATCGCCAGCACTCCGGTCGCGCTGGCCGCGCGTGGCGAGAAAATTCATGTGACCGTCAGCGCCGGGCTGTCCAGCTTCCCGCAAGACGCGGAAAATGCGTCGGAGTTATTCGCGCTGGCTGACGAAAGAATGTTTCAGGCAAAGAAGGAAGGCCGCAATCGCGTCGTCGCTGGGTTGTTGCAGCCACCGAAATTCGATGAGGTCAAGCCCGCGACTTGGAACAACAGTCTTACGGGTCTCCCATCAAGTCCACGGATCGAACACGGCCGCTCCCGTTAGCGCTACGTCGCGCGTGTTACGCGTCACCAAGGTGAGATTGTGATGCAGAGCAGTCGCAGCGAGCAGACCGTCGATCACCGGCAATGGCGTTCCCCGCAATGCGAGCGTCCCGCTGATTTGTCCCCAGCGATCCGCAATGGCCTGATCGATTCCCAGAATTCGCCCCTCGAAGCGGACTATAAGGCCGCCGCTTAGCCACGTTTCCAGCCGGCCTTTGCGTGCCGGGTCCGTCACTGTCGTGATCCCTTTGCGCACTTCACCGAGCGTCAACACGCTTAGAAACAGCGGTTCCTCGTCGGCTGAGTCCGTCCAGTTCGTCACGCGTGAATCGGGCCGCGGACGCACCAACTCGGACACGATATTTGTATCCAGCAGGAACCCGTTCACAGCTTGACCTTGCGTCCGTAGTCTGGCTTGCGCTCAAGGTCGATGCCCGAGCCGACCAGCGGAGATTCGGCAAAGAACTGGACGAGCGTCGTCTTGCGATTCCGTCGCTTCAGTCGCTCGAATTCTTCCGCACCCACCACGACCACGGCTTCCTTACCTTGCCGAGTGACGTACTGCGGCCCCTCGCTGCGCGCTTTGCGAAACAGCTCACTGAATCGCGCTTTTGCCGTCTGGAGCTGCCAACGATGTTGCTCCAATTTCATATCTGACCAGTCTGACTAGTCATAGTATACCACATTAAGTCCATCCCCAACCCGGCAGAGTTCCCCACAAATATCGGTAAGCCCGGCCTTCCGCGCGACAACTATCGCCCCTCGTTTCGGTTTACTATTGTTCCCTGCAAATTTGATCGTCTCCCGGAGGCAAGTCCCCTTGCGAACTTCCACGCTCGTTCTTCTCCTCGCTTGTTCACTGACAGTCTTCGCCCAAAAGCACGAAAAAAAATCCTCCCAAAAACCAGCCGAGCCCCAAAAGGCGTCCCAAGCTGCACGCCCACCCGCTCAGGACGACGAAGCCAAGAATAAAGACCCGTGGAAAGGCTTGGAGTACCGGCTAGTCGGCCCGTTCCGCGGCGGCCGCGTAGTCGCCGTCGCCGGCGTCGTCGGACAAACCGACACCTACTACATGGGCGCGACTGCCGGCGGCGTCTGGAAGACCACCGACGGCGGCCTCAACTGGCGGCCCATCTTCGACAAGACGAAAGACGCCTCGCCCGCCATCGGCGCCATCGCCGTCTCCGAGTCCGATCCCAACGTCATCTACGTCGGCACCGGCGAAGCCTGCGTGCGCGGCAACATCGTCGGCGGCAACGGCGTCTACAAATCCATCGACGCCGGAGCCACCTGGAAATTCGTCGGCCTCCGCGACACCCACGCCATCGGACGCCTGATCGTCAATCCCAAAAATCCCGACATCGCCTTCGTCGCCGCCCTCGGCCATCCCTTCGCCGACAACGAAGAGCGCGGCATCTTCCGCACGCAAGATGGCGGCAAGACCTGGGAGAAAGTTCTCTACAAAGATGCCAAGACCGGCGGCATCGATCTCGCCTTCGATCCCTCCAATCCCAACATCATCTACGCCGCGCTCTGGCAAGTGCGCCGCACTCCTTGGAGCCTCGACAGCGGCGGCCCCGGCAGCGGCCTCTATCGCTCCGCCGATGGCGGCACCACCTGGAAGGAACTCAAAGGCCACGGCCTGCCCGAAACCATTCTCGGCCGCATCGGCGTCACCGTCTCCGGCGCCAATCCCAATCGCGTCTGGGCCGTCGTCGAAGCCGAGAAGGGCGGCATCTTCCGCTCCGACGACGGCGGCGAAACCTGGCACATCCTCACCGACGACCACCGCTTCCGCCAGCGCGCCTGGTATTACTCGCACATCTTCGCCGATCCCAAATCCGCCGACACCGTTTACATCCTCAACACATCCGCCTATCGCTCCAACGACGGCGGCAAGACCTTCACCAGCTCTGCGCGCGCCGCACGGCGACAATCACGGCCTCTGGATCGATCCCACCAACCCCCGGCGCATGATCAACGGCAACGACGGCGGCGCCACCATCTCCATCAACGGCGGCGCCAGTTGGTCGAGCCAGTACAAGCAGCCCACCGCGCAGTTCTACCACGTCACCACCGACAACCGCTTCCCCTACTACATCTACGGCGCGCAGCAGGACAACTCCACCGTCGGCATCGCCAGCGCCAGCCCCGACGGCAGCATCGACCGCCCCGACTGGTACGACGTGGGCGGCGGCGAGAGCGGCTACATCGCGCCCGATCCCACCGACCCGAACATCGTCTATGCCGGCTCCTACGGCGGCGAGATCACCCGCTACGATCACCGCACCGGCGAACAGCAAGCCATCAATCCCTGGCCAATCAATCCCATCGGCTGGGCTCCCGCCGACGTCAAACATCGCTTCCAGTGGACTGAGCCGATCGTCTTCTCGCCCCACGATCCGAAGACGCTCTACTACGCGGGTGAAGTGCTCTTCAAAACAACTGACTCCGGAATGCACTGGACCATCATCAGCCCCGACCTCACCCGCAATGACAAATCGAAGCAAGCCGCATCCGGCGGCCCCATCACCAAAGACAACACCGGCGTCGAGGTCTACGACACGATCTTCTCGGTCGTCGAATCGCCCGTCCAAAAGGATCTGATCTGGGCCGGCACCGACGATGGCCTCATCCACATCACGCGCGATGGCGGCCAGCATTGGGAGAACGTCACGCCCAAAGCGATGCCCGACTGGGGCACCGTCAGCATGATCGAAGCCTCGCCGCGCGACGCCGGCACCGCCTACGTAGCCGTCGAGCGCCACAAGATGGACGACTTCGCCCCCTACATCTTCAAGACCGCCGACTTCGGCAAGACCTGGACCAAACTCACCAATGGTCTCCCCGCCGACGATTACGTCCACGCCGTCCGCGTCGATCCGCGCCGTCCCAACCTGCTCTTTGCCGGAACCGAGCAAGGCGTCTACGTCTCGTTCGACGACGGCGCCAACTGGAAATCGCTGCAACTCAATCTGCCCATGTCGCCCGTGAACGACCTGGTCGTGAAAAGCACAGCCGAAAATAACGACCTCGTCGTCGCCACGCACGGCCGCAGTTTCTGGGTGCTCGACAACATCACGCCGCTCGAGCAATACCAGGATTCCGTCCCGAACGAAGAGGCGCATCTCTTCACGCCCTTCGCGGCAAATCATTCCACCTTCCCCGGCGGCTTCTTCGCCGCCCGCGGCAATGTCGGTCACAATCCGCCAGCCGGAGCCATCATTGATTACTGGCTGAAAACCGCGCTGAAACCGGAGAAAAAAGCGCGAAGGCGCGAAAACAGACGCAGCGAATACCGAGCCACAGCAGAAGACCGTAGCGCCGGCGTCCCGCCGGCAGTCGCGGGGGCGTCCTCGCCCGCGCAGTCCGAAGCAGCAAAATCAGAAGAGAAACCAGAAGAAAAATCCGCCGACAAAGACAAGAACGAAGCCCCCAAAAATCACGCTCGAGATCCTCGACGCCTCCGGCAAAGTCATCCGCAAATTCCCTAAGAAAGAGAGGACGACCCGGAAGCGACGACGAAGACTTCTGCAGCCGCGGCGGCGCGACCAATCTCCCCGCCGACGCCGGCCTCAACCGCTTCGTCTGGGATCTCCGCTACGAAGGCGCGACCAAGGTTCCGCACGCGCCGCTCTGGGGAGGCGGCACCGACGGCCCCGAAGCGCTTCCCGGCAACTATCAGGTGCGCCTGACGGTTCTGGGCAAGACCTACACCGCGCCGCTTACCATCGCGTCCGACCCGCGCCTCAAGCTCGGACCCGATGATCTCGCAAAGCAATTCGACCTGCTTCTGAAGATTCGCGACAAGCTCAACGAAACCGACGACGCCATCATCCAGATTCGCGACCTCCGCGATCAGATCAACGCCGTGAACAAGCGCCTCAAGAACGATCCGCGGGAAAAGACCATAGCCGAAGCCGGCAAGTCACTCGACAAGAAAATGACGGAAGTGGAAGAAGCGCTGATCCAGACCAAAGCCAAGAGCGGTCAGGACGTTCTCAACTTCCCTGTCCGCCTCAACAATCACCTGGTGGCGTTGGGCGGCGTGGTCGAGAGCGCCGACAGTGCCCCCACCGCCCAGTCCTACGAAGTCTTCGACATGCTAAGCAAGCAGGTAGACGAGCAACTTACGAAGTGGAAAGCGATCATCGCCACCGACGTAGCAGGCTATAACAACCTGGTAAAACAGCAGGAAGTCCCCATGCTGCTACTGGCAAATCCAGAGGCAGGAAAATAAAAGTAACCGGACGGCAAATGCCGTAATTCGCGTTGCGGAGCCCATCCTTGTATGCATCACGCGCTTCCGTCGACCTTCGCGTGCGAGTCGTGCTCTTCCGAAGTGGGCAGTCGTCCCACTTCTCCATGGCGATCATCGAATGGTCGGAGGTGGCTAGTGCTTCTTCGGCTCGAATAGCGTCCACCCACGCGTCGACAGCTTTTTTGTAGGCGAGCCGCAATTGGTCAAGATCCGGTTGCTCATGATCCCAGCAGACTAGTGCCGCTCCTCGGCGTGGTCAATTGGATGCGGAAAATTTCACGGAAAATTAACGGAAAAAGTCGAACGATTCCTTCGAACTTCCAGACTGTGCTGCGATACCCATTCGTCTGCCGGCCTTGCTCGTGCATCTATCTTGCGCTCAAAGTGTCTTGTTGGCGCGACTCAACTGTACTTTGCACTCCGCTCTTTACAGGACTTTACGCCACCATCCATCCGCTTAGGCGATAATAATTAATTCATGCTTACTGGCCGCGTTAGCCTTCGTCGTGCCTTCAGGCAAATTTTCTTGAGAATCGAACTTCCAATCCGTCTAAACCTACGATGACCGATCAAATTTCCCACACTCCGACTCCCCCCAGTCTTCCGCCGCCCGCGCCGCCGACTCCCGTTCGAGGCCGCGACACCGCGCTTCCCGAACTCAAGCCCAAGCACCGCGCCTGGGTTTGGATCATCGTGCTCCTCATCTTCGCACTCGTCTTCTGGTGGGTCCTGCGCGGAAATAAACAGCAGGCCTCCACGGGAGCCGCCATGGGCCGGGGGCAGAGCGGTCCCGTCACCACCACCGTCGTCACCGCCACCAAGGGCGAGATCGGCGTCTATCTCAACGCCATCGGTACGGTTACTCCCGTCTACACCGCCTCTATCGTCAGCCAGGTGACGGGACAAGTCGTCGCCGTTCATTTCCGCGAAGGCCAGCTCGTCAAGAAAGGCGACGCGCTCGTTGATATCGATCCTCGTCCCTACGAGGCCACCTTGAAGGTCGCTGAAGGTACGCTCGAGCGCGACACCCACATCCTCGAGCAGGCGCAAATGGATCTCGAGCGCTACCAGGCTGCCCTCGCGCGCAATGCGATTGCGAAACAGCAGGTCGACGACCAGTCAAAAATCGTTTTGCAGGATCAAGGCACCGTCAAGCTCGATCAGGGTAACGTCGATTTCGACCGCGTTCAGGTCGGCTTCTGCCACATCGTCGCCCCCATCAACGGACGGGTCGGCTTGCGCCTGGTCGATCCCGGCAACGTTGTGACTTCCGGCGGCAGCAGTACAACTCTGGCCGTCATCACTCAGCTTCAGCCCATCACCGTCATCTTCACCGTCTCCGAAGACAGCCTGCAACAGGTCCTTACCCAGCTCCGCAAGAAACAGACACTGGTGGTGCATGCCTACGACCGCGCCCAAAGCAAAATGCTCGCGACCGGCAAGCTCCTTACCACCGACAACTTGATCGATACCACCACCGGCACCGTCAAAATGCGCGCCGTCTTTGACAACAAAGACAGCGCTCTCTTCCCCAACCAGTTCGTTAACACTCGCCTGCTTGTCGATACAGTGCGCGACGTGACTCTCGTCGATTCTTCCGCCATTCAGCACAACGGCTCGCAGGCCTTCGTCTGGGTCATTCAGGATGGCAAGGCGCAAACCCGCAACATCACTACCGGAACCACCGACAACAATCAGACGCAAGTGACTAGCGGCCTCAATCCCGGCGAAGTCGTCGCCGCCAGCAGCTTCGAGAAATTCCAGAACGGTTCCAAGGTCAACATCGTCCAGCAGTCGACCCCGGGCCAAACTCAAAACGGACAGCAGCCCGGACAAAATCAACCGAGTAAAACAGGTGGAAAGCAAAATCGATCCGCTCAGGGCCAACCCGCCAGCAACAGCAGTTCCGCGCCCGCCAACACGCCGCCCGCGTCTGGGAGCCACCAGTGAGTCCTTCTCGGCCATTTATTCTGCGGCCGGTCGCAACCTCCCTGTTGATGGCCGCCATCCTGCTTGCAGGCATCGTCGCCTACTTCCAGTTGCCTGTCTCGGCACTCCCGCAGGTCGATTACCCGACCATTCAGATTCTTACCTTCTATCCCGGCGCCAGTCCCGACGTCACTGCCACCACGGTTACCGCCCCGCTCGAGCGTCAATTCGGCCAACTCCAGGGCCTCAGCCAGATGACCTCCACCAGCTCCGGCGGAGTCTCCGTCGTCGTCCTGCAATTCGTACTCTCGCTCCCCATTGACGTCGCCGAAGAAGAAGTTCAATCCGCCATCAACGCCGCGCAGAGCCTGCTTCCCTCTAACCTCCCAGCTCCGCCGATCTACAGCAAAACGAATCCCGCTGACGCGCCCGTCCTCACGCTGGCCATCACCTCCGACACCATCCCTCTCTCCAAAGTTGAGGATCTGGTCGACACGCGCCTCGCCCCAAAACTTTCTCAGCTCAGCGGCGTCGGCCTTGTCAGCATCAGCGGAGGCCAGAAGCCCGCCGTCCGCATCCAGGCCAACCCCGTAGCCCTCGCCTCTTACGGCATCGATCTCGAAGCCGTTCGCACCGCGCTCACCGCGACCAGCGTCAACGCCGCCAAGGGCAACTTCGACGGCCCGCGCCAGGATTACCAGATCAACGCCAACGACCAGCTTCAAACCAGCGCCGATTATCGCGACGTAGTCGTCGCCTATCGCAACGGCGCACCCGTATTTTTGAGAAATGTCGCTGCCGTCACCGATGGCGTCGAAAACTCCAAGCAAGCCGCCTGGATGAACGACACACCCGCCGTCATTCTCAACATCCAGCGCCAGCCCGGCGCCAACACCATCACCGTCGTCAAGAGCATTCAGAAGCTGCTCCCGCAACTGAAACAAAACCTTCCCACCGCCATCACGGTCACCCCTCTCACCGACCTCACCACCAGCATTCAGTCGTCGGTGAACGACGTCGAGTTCGAGTTGATGCTCACCATCGGCCTCGTCGTCCTCGTCATCTTCCTCTTCCTGCGCAGCCTCAAAGCCACCATCATCCCCAGCGTCGCCGTGCCTCTTTCTCTCGTCGGCACCTTCGCGGTGATGTACATCCTCGGCTACAGTCTCGACAACCTCTCGCTCATGGCGCTCACCATCTCCACCGGCTTCGTCGTCGACGACGCCATCGTCATGATCGAAAACATCTCGCGCTTCCTTGAAGAGGGCGACAAGCCCATGACGCCGCCCTCAAAGGCGCCGAGCAAATCGGCTTCACCATCGTCTCGCTGACCGTCTCTCTCATCGCCGTGCTCATCCCGCTTCTCTTCATGGGAGACGTGGTCGGCCGCCTCTTCCGCGAATTTGCCGTCACCCTCGCGGTCACCATCGTGATCTCCGCCGTCGTCTCGCTGACCCTCACTCCGATGATGTCCGCCCGCATCCTCAAGCACATTCCGGACTCGCAGCAGAGGCAGGTTCTATCGCTGGTCGGAAGATGTCTTCAACCGCATGATCGCCTTCTACGGCCGCACCCTGAAGACCGTGCTCGAATATCAGACCATCACCCTGCTCGTCGCCGTGGCCACGCTAGTTCTCACCGTCGTGCTCTACATCATTATTCCCAAGGGATTTTTCCCCGTTCAGGACACGGGCGTGATTCAGGGCATCTCGCAAGCCCCCGAGCCCACCTCCTTCGACGCCATGGTCGAGAAGCAGCGCGAAGTCGCCGACATCATCCTTAAAGATCCCGCCGTCGAAAGCCTCTCCTCTTTCATCGGAGCCGACGGCACCAACACCACGCTCAACTCCGGCCGCTACTCCATCAACCTCAAGCCTCTCGACCAGCGCCACCTGAGCGCCTCCGACGTCATCCGCCGCCTGCAAGGCAAAATCGGCAATCAGGTCCAGGGCTTTCAGATGTACATGCAGCCCGTGCAGGACATCACCGTCGACGACCGCGTCAGCCGCACGCAATACCAGTACGCCCTCGAAGATCCCGACGTGAACGAACTCAACGACTGGACCACCAAGTTCGTCGGCGAAATGAAAAAGATGCCAGAACTCGAAGACGTCGCCACCGACCAGCAGACCGGCGGCCTAGCCGTCTCGCTCACCATCGACCGCGTCACCGCCTCGCGTCTCGGCATCGCCACCGCCACCATCGACAACGCTCTCTACGACGCCTTCGGCCAGCGCCAGATCAGCACCATGTACACGCAGCTCAACCAGTACCACGTCATCCTGGAAGCGCTGCCGTCATTCCAGACCACGCCCGACAACCTGCAATCCATCTTCCTGCAATCGAACGCTTCCTCGAACGCTACCGGTGCGGGCGCCGCCACCTCGTTCTCATCGTCCAGTTCCGCCTCCGCCGGTTCCAACGCCACCACGCAGTCCGCGCAGTACACGCCCACGCCAGGTCAGTCGATTCTCGCCCCGCTGCAAACCGCATTGGCGCGCACCGTAGTGACCACCAATTCCACCGCCAGTTCGCAGATCGCCAACGCCGTCCCGCTCAGCACCTTCACGCATCTCGACCTGATCCGCCAGCCGCTGACCATCACGCACCAAGGCCAGTTCCCTGCCGTCACCATCTCCTTCAACCTGGCTCCCAGAGCCTCGCTCGGCACCGCCATCAGCAAGATCGACGACCTCGCCGGCAAAATGAATCCGCCCCCCAGCCTCCAGACCGGGTTCGAAGGCACCGCCGCCTCGTTCCACAATTCGCTCTCCAACGAATCGCTCCTCATCCTCGCCGCCCTCGTCACCGTCTATATCGTGCTCGGCGTCTTGTATGAAAGCTTCATTCATCCGATCACGATTCTCTCCACGCTCCCATCCGCCGGTGTAGGCGCACTGCTCGCGCTCATGCTCTTCGGCCAGGACCTCAGCGTGGTCGCCATCATAGGCATCATCCTGCTCATCGGCATCGTCAAGAAAAACGGCATCATGATCGTCGACTTCGCCCTCGAAGCCGAACGCGAGCACGGCAAATCCTCCACCGACGCCATCTACGAAGCCAGCCTGCTCCGCTTCCGCCCCATCATGATGACCACCATGGCCGCGCTCTCGGCGGATTGCCGCTAGCCTTCGGCACCGGCCTCGGCTCCGAACTTCGCCGCCCGCTCGGCATCGCCATGGTCGGAGGCCTGCTCCTCAGCCAGGTCCTCACTCTCTACACCACGCCCGTCATCTACATCTTCTTTGACCGCATCGCGCAGCGCTTCTCCAAGAACGAGAACCACGATACTGACGAAGAAACCGGCGGCATGACGCCAACTCCGCAGAAGGGACCGTCCCCCGCGTAGGCGTTATGAGCATCTCCACTCCATTCATCAAGCGCCCGGTCGCGACCACGCTCATCACCGTCGCCATCGCCATCGCCGGCGCCATCGCCTACACCGTTCTGCCCGCCTCGCCGCTGCCCCAGGTCGATTTCCCCACCATCAACATCAATGCCGGACTCCCCGGCGCCAGCGCGGAAATCATGGCTTCCTCCGTTGCCACGCCGCTCGAGCGCCAACTCGGCCACATCGCCGGCATCACCGAGATGACCTCCTCCAGCTCTCTCGGCAACTCGAACATCACCATCCAGTTCGACCTGAGCCGCAACATCGACGGCGCCGCCCGCGACGTGGAAGCCGCCATCAACGCCGCCCGCACCTATCTCCCCGCCAACCTTCCGTCGAATCCAACCTACCGCAAGGTCAATCCCGCCGACTCCCCGATCATGATCCTGGCCCTCACCTCCGACGTCTACAGCAAGGGCCAGATGTACGACGCCGCCTCCACCGTCCTCGCCCAGCGCATCTCGCAAATCCTCGGCGTCGGTCAGGTAACCGCCGTCGGAGCCTCGCCCCCCGCTGTCCGCGTGGAAATCAATCCCACGCAGATGAACAGTTACGGACTCACCTACCAATCCGTGGAGAACACTCTGCGCCTCGCCAATGCCCATCTGGCGCTCGGCCAGGTCTCCAACGGAGACACCACGCTCGACATCGTCGCCAACGACCAGATGCGCTACGCCGCCGATTACCGGCCCTCTGATCATCGGCCAGCACAACGGCGCCGCCATTCGTCTCTCCGACGTCGCCGACGTCATCGACTCGCGTCCAGAACGTCCGCAACGCCGGCTACATGGACGGCAAGCCCTCCGTCACGATGATCATCTTCCGCCAGCCCGGCGCCAACATCATCGACACCGTCGCGCGCGTTAATGCCGCCATTCCCGCGCTGAAGGCCTCGATCCCGTCGGCCATCCAAATCACCGATGTCTTCGACCGCACCGTCACCATCCGCGCCAGCCTGCAGCGACGTCGAGCGCTCTCTCGTCCTCTCCGTCATCCTTGTCGTGCTCGTGGTCTTTTTCTTCCTGCGCAGTGTGCGCGCCACCCTGATCCCCAGCGTCGCCGTCCCCGTCTCCCTAGTCGGCACCTTCGCGGTCATGTACCTGTGCGGCTACAGCCTCGACAATCTCTCGCTCATGGCGCTCACCATCTCCACCGGCTTCGTCGTCGACGACGCCATCGTCGTCATGGAGAACATCACGCGCCACCTCGAAGCCGGCATGAAGCCCATGGCCGCCGCTCTTCTCGGCGCCAAGGAGATCGGCTACACCGTCTTCTCCATCAGCGTCTCGCTCATCGCCGTCTTCATTCCCATCCTGATGATGGGCGGCATCGTCGGCCGCCTCTTCCGCGAATTCGCCGTCATGCTCTCCACCGCCATCGTCGTCTCCATGGTCATCTCGCTGACCACCACGCCGATGATGTGCGCGCACGTCCTCAAGCCGCAGGAAGACGAGAAACACGGCCGCCTCTATCGCCTCAGCGAGCGCTTCTTCAATTTCATTCTCGGCAAATACACGCACTCGCTGCGCTGGGTGCTCGACAATCCGTGGCTACGTCATCATCGTTCTCGTGCTCGTCGATCGCGCTCAACTTCGTCGTCGGTGTTCCGCACTCCCCAAGGGCTTCTTCCCGCAGCAGGACACCGGCGCCATCGTTGGCGGCGTGCAGGGCCCGCAGGACGCCTCATTCCCGTTGATGGATAACTCCGTCCTCCAGCTCGTCGATGTCATCAAGGGCGATCCCGCCGTTTATCACGTCAACGCCTACACCGGCGGCAGGCAATGGCGGCTTCATCTACATCGCGCTCAAGCCTCTGAACGAGCGCCCGCCAAATTCAGCGCGCCATGGACGTCATCAATCGCCTGCGTCCCAAGCTCAATCGCCTCCCCGTCGCTCAGGCCTTTCTCCAGCCCGCGCAGGATATTCGCATCGGCGCCCGCGGCAGCTCCGCGCTCTACCAGTACACGATTCAGGCCGACAACGTCGACGACCTCAACAAGTGGGGGCCCATCCTGCTCGCCAATGTAAAAAACTCCCCGGCCTCCAGGACGTGAACTCCGACCAGCAGAATGGCGGCCTGCAAACCTACCTGACTTACGACCGCACCGCCGCCGCCCGCTTCGCCTTCACGCCCGCAGCAACTCGACTCCACTCTCTACAGCGCCTTCGGCCAGGAAGAAACCTCCGTCATCTTCCAGCCGCTGAATCAGTACTACGTCGTCCTCGAAGTCGCGCCTAAATACTGGCAATCGCCCGCCGGACTGAATGACATCTATCTACCCAACGGCCATGGCAACGTGCCGCTCTCCACTGTCACCAGCGTCAAAACCAACACCGGCCCGCTTTCCATCGCCCACTCCGGCCTGTTCCCTTCCGTCACCGTCTCCTTCAACCTCGCCCCCGGCCTTTCCCTCAGCGACGTAGTCCGCATGGTCGCGCAGATGCAGGAAAAGCTCGGCACCCCCTCCACCGTCCACGGCTCCTTCTCCGGAACCTTGCAGGCCTATCAGGATTCGCTTGAGCACGCAGTGGATCCTGATTACCGTTGCCCTGTTCGCCGTCTACATCGTGCTCGGGCGTTCTTTACGAGAGCCTCGTGCATCCGCTCACCATCATCTCCACGCTGCCCTCGGCCAGCGTCGGAGCCATGCTCGCGCTCATGATCTTTCACAATGACCTCAACGTCATCTCCATCATCGGCATCGTATTGCTGATCGGCATCGTCAAAAAGAACGCCATCATGATGATCGACTTCGCCCTCCAGGCCGAACGCGAGCAGGGCATGTCTACCTACGACGCCATCTTCACCGCTTGCCTGCTCCGCTTCCGTCCCATCCTGATGACCACCATGGCGGCCCTCTTCGGCGCGCTGCCGCTGGCCTTCGGCACCGGCACCGGCTCGGAACTGCGCCGCCCGCTAGGCCTCTCCATCGTCGGCGGCCTCATCGTAAGTCAGTTACTAACTCTCTACACGACCCCGGTCGTCTACTTATTCATGGACCGGCTGCGCCTCCGCATGCTGGGCAAAGAGCACGACACGTTCAACACATTAAACGGACAAGGCGCAACCGGAGAAAGCACCGCATGAAGTTAATAAACAAACTAGCGTGGCGTCCCGGAAATTCGCGGAATAAATCAACCTGTCATCCTGAGCGGAGCGGGGTGAGCAAAGCGAGCTCCGCGCAGTCGAAGGACCCCTACTCCCTGACATTCCGTGGTGGGGCCTTTTCGACCATCGCCCTCGCGGCGTTCCTCTGCCTGACTCTCGGCTGCACCGTAGGCCCGCACTATCACCGCCCCTCGGCCACCACGCCAACCGCGCCCAACTACAAAGAGTCCCCGGTAAACTTCCAGGACGCCGAAGGCTGGAAGGTAGCCTCGCCGCAGGACGCCATGCTCCACGGCAACTGGTGGGAAATTTTCAATCAACCCGAACTCAACGACCTCGAAGCTCAGCTCAATATCAATAACCAGAACATCAAGGTCTTTTTCGAAAACTATCTGGCCGCCCGCGCCCAGATCCGCGAAGCCCGCGCCCAGTACTACCCAACCGTCACCGTCGGAGCCTCCGCCACCCGCTCGCACACCGCGGGCACGGCCACCGGCGGCGCGGGACAAACCAGCGGCGGCACCTTCTCCGAATTCCAGATTCCCGCCGACATCTCCTGGGCTCCCGACCTCTTCGGCCGCGTTCGCAACACAGTTCGCGAATTCCAGGCCAACGCCCAAGTCAGCGCCGCCGACTTAGAAAATGAACGCCTCCTCGAACAAGCGACCCTGGCCGAAACCTATTTCCAGATTCGCGGACAAGACGCCCTCCAGGCCCTTCTCAACGCGACCGTAAAAGCCGACGAAGAACTATTAGAACTCGCGAAAACGCGCTACGAAGTAGGCACCGACACCGAAGTCTCCGTCCAGCAATCCCTCCAGACGCTCGAAAGCACCCGCGCCAGCGCGACCAACTTGGGCGTCCTGCGCGCCCAATACGAGCACGCCATCGCCACGCTTCTCGGCAAGTCCGCCACCGACTTCAGCATTCCGGTGAAGCCCCTCACCGCGCAGCCACCAGTCATCCCCACGGGCACGCCGTCACAATTGTTGGAGCGCCGTCCTGATATCGCCGCCGCTGAGCGGCAGATGGCCGCCGCCAACGCAGTGATCGGCATCGGATATGCCGCTTACTATCCAACGCTCACTCTGAGCGCCAGTGGAGGCTTCGCCTCCTCCGCCATCAGCAAACTCTTGAACGCCAGCAGCCGAGTCTGGTCGATTGGTCCGTCGATCTCGGAAACCGTCTTCGATGCCGGTCTCCGGCGCGCCACCATCGAGCAATACATAGCAACCTACAATGCCGACGTAGCCAGCTACCGCCAAACAGTGCTAACCGCATTTCAACAAGTAGAAGACTATCTGGCCCAAACCCGCCTGCTTTGGACTGAAATTCAACAAGAGCAAGCCGCTGTTAATGCCGCCCAAAAAGCCTACGAGCTGGAGAAAGCAAGATACGAAACCGGTCTCGATCCTTATCTAAACTTACTAACCACCCAAACGGCACTACTCAATACTCAGCAAACGTTGGTCGATACCCAAATCCAACAGATGACGGGCTCCGTCCTGTTAATAGAGGCCCTAGGTGGAGGCTGGGACGCAAGTCAGCTGCCGACAACGCAACAAGTAACGCAAAAAGCGCCGGCCGACCAACGCGCCATCACAAAGTAAGTCGGTAGCGCCGGCGGCCCGGGCGTCTCGCCCTCGCACCCCAGTGGAAGGCGCAAGAACACTCTTCCTGATGGCAGACAGCTAATATTGATAGTCGATCCCAGGCAAGTAAAGATTCGTAAAACCCATCCTCACAACGCAACTCCGGCCGCATAATCACGTTCATACCTCTAAGCCAATTCGCTCTCAGGAGGAACTACTATGCTCAAGCATTCTTTACTCGCGCTGACTCTAGCCGGTCTCATCTATGCGGCGCCGGCGGTCGCACAAAATGCCGCACCCAATGCCGCCCCCGACCAGCAGACTCCCAGCGGCGGCGAGATGCATCACGGCCACGGCGGCCCGATGATGGACCCTGCCAAACGTACCGAACACCTCACCAGGAAACTCAATCTCAGCGCCGATCAGCAGGCTAAGGTTCATGAGATCTTCAACACCGAACAGTCCCAGATGGAAGCCCTGCACAACGACTCCTCGCTCTCGCGCCAGGATCGCCGCTCGAAAATGATGGGCATCCACAAAAGTTCGGACGACCAGGTCCGCGCCCTCCTCGATTCCACTCAGCAAAAGAAATGGGATGAGATGCAGGCCAATCGCGAGCAACGCATGCAGGGCCATCACCGCGACGGCTAAGACTCAGCCCGACCCCGACGACCAGTAACCGGCGAATTGGTCAACCCTGCCAGACATCGATGCGGGCGGCCTACGCGCCGCCTGCTATATTTGTCCCGCAAAGACAATAGCCGGTCATGCACTCCATGCGCGGTTTCACCGTGTTCAGGAGCTTCTACTACGGCGCTTTACCACCCGACCAGGTCGCTTGCTGCTCGCCCAGAGTTCCTCGCTCGCCGCTCTTTCTCCGCAAATGTTCTACGATATCCCCTGGCCCACCATGCGCATACTCGCAGACGCCGCCAGGTACTTCCTCATCAGCCTCGTCATTCTCTACGCGCTCGACTTCGCCATCTTCCATGCCCGCCAGTTTCGCGGCGGCGCCATCGGCGCCGTCCCCGTCGATCAATTTCTCTCCACCAACCTCAAAGGCAACAAGGCCGAATACGACTACCTCGGCACCATCAACCAACCCTGCTCCCGCAGCCTCTTCCCGCAGTACGCCTCCGCCGTCTGGAATCCGCCCTGCTGGTATCTGCAACGTCACAATGCCACCTGGCAATGAACTCGCGCGGAATCGGGGACCATAGCGCCGGCGTCCCCGCCGGCAGTGGAGACGTACCCCCGCCACGTCCATTGCGAGTCACAATGTGTTCGGCTGTTCGCACAAAGCTCAATCTTTCCTGCCACTGTTTAACCAACTCTTAACATTCCCCCAACCGCCTCTAGTACACTATCTATTTCCAGATGGCCTCCAGCCAAACCACATCGCCAAAGTCTTCCGTCAAGCCCCCTCGCCGCAAACGTCGCGCCGAGCCCGCGTCCACCAACGGACATCAACCGGCCACCTGCTCCCGCGCTCGACGATCCCGCCCTCTATCTCAACCGCGAGATCAGTCTCCTCGCTTTCCAGGCGCGCGTTCTCGAAGAAGCGCAGGACGATCAGAATCCTCTTCTCGAGCGCATTAAATTTCTCTCCATCATCGGCTCCAACCTCGACGAGTTTTTCATGGTTCGTGTCGCCGGCCTCAAGAGCCAGCTCGAAAGCGGCGCCCTCGAATCCGGTCCCGACGGCATGGCGCCCGCGCAGGAACTCCTTGCCATCCGCGAACGCGTCACCGATCTCTACAAAAACGGGCAGGACTGCCTTCGCCAGCAACTACTGCCCCAACTGAAAAAAGAAGGCATCCATGTCCTCGAATACGCGGACCTCACCGAGGCGCAAACCGCCGCCGCCAATCGTTACTTTTCCGAAACCGTATTTCCCACGCTCACCCCGCTCGCCTTCGATCCCGGCCGCCCCTTCCCGCATATCTCGAATCTCAGTCTGAATCTCGCGGTTCTCATTCGCGACAACCAGGGTGTCGAGCATTTCGCCCGCGTCAAGGTGCCTGACAGTCTTCCTCAGCTAGTCAATCTCGCCGGACTTCAGAAAAAAGACGCGAAGAAAGATTCCAAAACAAAATCCAAATCCGCTCCCAAAGCTCTTAATTTCGTCTGGCTTGAGCAGCTCATCATCAACAATCTCCAATCGCTCTTCCCCGGCATGGAGGTCCTCGAGGCTCATCCCTTCCACGTCACGCGCGACGCTGAAACCGCCATTCAGCAGCTCGAAGCCGGCGATCTCCTTGAGTCCGTCGAAGAAGGCGTCTGGCAGCGACGCTTCGCCGACGTCGTCCGCCTCGAAGTCAACCACAACATGCCCGCCGAGATCCTCGAGATCCTGCTGAAAAATCTCGAGCTCGACCCCGAAGACGTCTACAAGATCAATGGTCCTCTGGCCCTCGTTCGCCTCAAGCATCTCCTTTCTATCGATCGGCCAGATCTCAAGGACAAGCCTTTCGCTCCCGCCATCGTTCCCGCGCTTCAGCCGCAAGAAGAAGGTGACGACATCTTCTGCGCCATCCGTCGCCAGGATGTCCTCCTTCACCATCCCTTCGACTCTTTCCAGCCTGTAGTGGCCTTCCTGCAAAAAGCGGCGCGCGATCCCAACGTCCTCGCCATCAAAATCACGCTCTACCGCGTAGGGCGCAACGCGCCGGTAGTCGAGGCCCTGCTCGAAGCCATCGACAACGGCAAGCAGGTCGCCGTCCTGGTCGAACTCAAAGCCCGCTTCGACGAAGAGAGCAATATCGAATGGGCAAGAAAGCTGGAGCGTGAAGGCGTCCACGTCGTCTACGGCCTCATGAACCTCAAGGTCCATTGCAAGGCCGCGTTAGTCGTTCGTCAGGACAAAGACCGCATCCGCCGCTACGTTCATCTCTCTACCGGCAACTACAACACCGTCACGGCGCAGCTCTACACCGACATCGGCCTGCTCACCTGCGACGAAGCTATCGGCGAAGATTGCACCGATCTCTTCAATTACCTCACCGGCTATTCCGCGAAAGTCGAATATCGCAAGCTCCTCGTAGCCCCGGTCAATCTGCGCGATCAATTGGAGCAGCTCATCCGGCGCGAAATCGAGCACCACAAAAAAGATGGCCAGGGCCATCTCATCTTCAAGATGAACGCGTTAGTCGACCGCCGCATGATTCAGCTTCTCTACGAAGCCTCCCAAGCCGGAGTCAAAGTCGATCTCCTCGTTCGCGGCATCTGCTGTCTGCGTCCCGGCGTTCCCGGCGTCAGCGAAAACATTCAGGTCACCAGCATCGTAGGACGGTTCTTCGAGCACAGCCGTATCTTCTATTTCCGCAACGGCGGCAACAACAAAGACGAGATCTACCTGGGCAGCGCCGACATGATGCCCCGCAACCTCAATCGCCGCGTAGAGCTGGCCTTCCCCGTGCAAGACCCCAAGCTGGTCCGCTATCTCCGCGACGAGGTCCTAGCCACCTACCTTCAGGAAGTCGTCAAAGCCCGGCACATGAATTCCGACGGCACCTACTACGCGCGATCCCCTCCACACCCATCGCCGTGAACTCAACAGCCAGGAATGGTTCATCAAGCGCTCGACCCAACGCTCTTCATCTTCGTAAGTCTTCACCCTTCTGAATTGTCATCCTGAGCGGAGCGGGATAAGCGCAGCGCGTCCCGCGAAGTCGAAGGACCCCCCATCTGACGTCGGACGCATCTGTCACCGCAAGCATTCTCCAAACGCACCAGCCACTAACGAACTTTCAGCTCATAGCTCGCGGTTCATCTACAACAAAACACAACCTGATCTAAGGCCGCGTCAAAGCAACTATTCTCCCATTGGCGTGTTCTTAGCTGAGACGGACAGGACCCATAATGCCGTTCCCCCACGACCGCCCAATCCGTAGTGTGCTCATAGGATTAGCGACGCTCCTCGCCGTCTCGTTCGCTCATGCCTCCGCCACGCTCCTACTGGAAGAACCTTACGGCCACATGGGCTTCTTCACCGGCACCGGACACGCCGCCGTCTATCTCTCCAACATCTGCGCCAATAAGGACGATCCGCGCACTCTTCGCCCCTGCGCTGAAGGAGAGACCGGCGTCGTGATCAGCCGCTACGACGGCGTCGCCGGATACGACTGGCTAGCCATTCCGCTCATCCCGTATCTCTACGCCGTCGATCGCCCCGAAGACATTCCGCTCTTCGCCGACGCAAAAATGGTCGGCTTCCTGCGCGACAGCTATCGCCGCAAGCACCTTGAAGAAATCGTTCCCGACAACGCCGACGGCTCCGCGCCCGGCGGCAACTGGTATCAACTCACCGGCTCCTCTTACGACCGCACCATTTACGGCTTCGAAATCGAAACCACGCCCGCGCAGGACGCCGCCCTGATTCGCAAATTGAACGGCTCGCCCAACCGCTCCCACTTCCATCTGCTCTCCCGCAACTGCGCTGACTTCGCCAAGGACATCATCAATTTCTATTACCCGAAAGCTCTGCATCGCAGCGTCATCGCCGATGCCGGCATCACCACCCCCAAGCAGATTTCGAAAATGCTGGTGAAGTTCAACCAGCATCATCCCGAACTAGCCTTCTCGCGCCTCGTCATCGCGCAAGTTCCCGGCAGCATGCCGCGCAGCTCCAATCCCAAGGGAGTCGTCGAGTCTTTCCTGAAGTCCAAGAAGTACATCGTGCCCAGCGCCATCGCCAGCCCCATCTTCGCGGGCTGCGTATTCGCCGTCTATGTGGGAACAGGCGCAGGCCGCTTTCAGCCCGATCGCGATGCTCATCGTCTTCAATCCTGGCAGCGACCCCGAGCCGCCCATCGCCAGCAAAGATCGCAAAGCCTATCAGCGAGAGCTAAAGCAGTTGCTGGCCGAAGCCGATCCCACAGCAACGAAAACAAAAGTAGACAAGACCTGGGAGCGTTTGCAGTCCAAAGCGAAAACAGATTTCGACGCCGACAACGTCCCCATCCTGAAGATGCAACTGGGAGAGCAGCAAGTCCGCATCGGTGCCTCCGCGGAAAACGTATTGAACGGCACTGCGACACCGCAACTCGCGCAGCAAATCATCGCCGCCCGTCTGCAATCCGAACTGCGCCACGCTCCGCCCAACGGAATCTCGCAAACTCAGCTCGCGCGCGACTGGAATCTCCTCCAGCAAACCATGTCCCAATCCGCGCTGGCGCAAGCAACGCGCGATCATGAAGAAAGCGCTTCCGGTGAATCGAAGGTGCAAATCGATTCGTTGGCAAATGTCAGCGACACCGCCGATGCGGCTAAGACCCAGATCGACGGCACCCTAAAACCGTAGCGCCGACGCGACCGCAGCGCCTGCGTCTCGCCGCCGCCCATTCGCCATGACGCGTCACGTATCGTCTTCTCTCACAACCCCAACTCCCGCACCTGCTCCTCCGTCTCATACCCCAGCCAGTGCGCCACCTCGTGCCACACCACTCGCTTCACCTCGCCTCGCAAGTCTCCCCCGGAGCACCGCAGAATCGGCCCCCGAAAAACAAAAATCAAATCGGGTGCAATCCTCAACTGGCCGACGGACTGCTTCGTCCTCAATATTCCCGTGTAGCACCCCAATAACTCCGTCCCCCGCGGCCAATGCTTCGTCTCCGCCATGCCCTTCACGATTTCCGCAGGCGGCTCATCCACTACCTGAATTCCCGGGAAATCCGCCTGCTCCCGAACCTTCTGCGGCAGCGTGCCGTAAGCCCACTCCACCATCTCCTCGAAGCTCTCCAGATCGGTACCGTCCGCCATAAGACCAAATCTATCACCCTAATTCCGGATGGAAGCGAGAACTCAGCCCGTGAAATCGGGCCAGTTCTGCGAGCTGGCGGATTTCAAGATTCGGGAACGAAAATACTCCGCCACTCAACCCACTAACCTCACGATAAGAACGCAAAGTTTTTCCACTCGGCGCCCGCCAAAAATTAACCATGCCCGCTGTCGAATCGTGTTATAGTGTCGCCCCATCGCTCGACGCTATTCAGGAGGTCAGCTATGTCCCACCGCATAGGGTTTTTCCTTTTGCTGGTTCCGATTCTCTCCGTATCCCTCTTCGCGCAGACTCTCGGTGGTTTCGACGGTCCCGCGCAACTGCCGATCGCAACCGTAAGTAGTTCCATGGCGCAAACCCCAGCCGGAGGGTCCGTCATCAGCGTCAATGCCGGCCAGGACCTTCAAGCGGCCATCAATAGTGCGCAGTGCGGCACCACCATCCAAATTCAGGCCGGCGCATCGTTCACCGGAAATTACAAATTGCCGGCTCGCGCTTGCGACGACAATCATTGGATCGTCGTGCGCACCAGTTCTCCTGACAGCGCTCTGCCCGCCGAGGGCACACGCGTCACACCTTGTTATGCGGGCGTCGCCTCGCTGCCCGGTCGGCCGCAATACTCCTGCCCCAATCCCCAGAATGTGCTGGCCCAGTTCGTCGCCAAGGGAGTGAACGGCCCGATCATCTTGCAGAACGGTGCCAACCATTACCGCCTCGTCGGATTGGAATTGACCCGCCCGACTGGCGCCAAGAGTCCCGTAACTCTAGTCTCCGTTGAAAAGGGAGGCACGGCCAGTTACATCGTCCTCGACCGCAGTTGGCTGCACGGCACCACTACCGACGATACCCAGAATGGTATCGCCCTCCACGGCACCAATAACGTGGCCATCGTCGACTCCTACTTCAGCGACTTTCACTGCACCGCTCGCAGCGGCGCCTGCACCGAGGCCCACGCCATCGGCGGCGGTATCGGCAGTTCCCAGGATGGCGTCTACAAGATCCAGGACAACTTCCTCGAATCCTCCGGTCAGGCCATCATGTTCGGCGGCGGCGCTGCCACCACCACTCCCACCGACATCACCATCCTGTTCAATCACTTCTTCAAACCCTGGCAATGGATGCCCGGCAATTCGCCCTTCCAGGGCGGGAACGGCGGCAATCCATTCGTCACCCGCCACCACCTCGAACTCAAAAACGCCATTCGCGTGCTCATCGACAGCAACCTCATGGAAAACTCCTGGGGCGGCTTCGGCGAATCCGGTTTCGCCATGCTTCTCAATCCCAAGAACCAGCACACGCGCTCTGGCAATAACGTCTGCCCTATCTGCGCCGTCACCGACATCACCGTCCGCTACAGCCACATCATCCATGCCTCCGGAGGCATCGTCATCTCCACGGTCCTCTCCGGCGCCGGCCCGTTGAATGGAGCCCCGCCCTCGCTGGCACCCGCTTCAGCATCCACGATGTAGTCATGGATGACATCAGCCAGAAATATGTCGGCGAGGGCTCGCTCTTCCTGATCGCCAACGCCTGGCCCACCAATCCCGTGAATACCATCACCATCAATCACGTCACCGGATTCCCCGATCCGCAAGGTGGCCTCTTGATGCTCGGCAACCTGCATGTCGAATCCCCAGATGTACGGACTCGTCTTCACCAACAACATCGCCAGCGTTGGCCGGTTCGCTGTGTGGAACATCGGTTATGGCACACCAGTTGCGCCCATACCGGAGTCCCGCTCACCAGCCTGAACAACTGCTTCGCCTCCTACACCTTCAACAACAACGCTTTGGTCTCTGTTTCCTCTCAATTCCCGCCATCGTCCTGGCCGACCGGCAACTTCTTCCCGTCGGACCCGGATGCCGTAGATTTCGTTAACTACAACGGCGGCAATGGTGGAGACTACACACTCCAATCGACGAGTCCATACAAGAACATGGGAACAGACGGCAAGGATCTCGGAGCCGACATAGCCGGACTGAACCAGGCGCTCGCAGGAGTCGAGTAATTTTCAGATGCAGTAAGTGCGATCGATCACAAGGTCCGCGGGCAGCCGCGGACCTTGTTTTTTGGGAGGCTTATGTGAAGCGAAGCAACAGCGTCGATTCCAAGGACTCAAACGCCCGCGGGTCCCCGTGCCTCGCGACTTCCGAGACGGGGTACCACGGCAGTTGCGGTCCTAGGATTCTTGCGAGTCAAGCAGAACAGTTCGCGACGGCAAGCAGTCGGGGAAAGCATGCCCAAGGTCGCAACACCAACTCGCTTCAATAATGAATTCGCGCGCAGGTACGACACACCAGAGCTACGGCTCCAGCCACACCCCATACAAGTCCCACTGTCCCCAGTTATTAACGTCAGCCAGATTCCACGGCGACCCAAAGCCCACCAGCGCTGGCCCGGGCGCCAGATTCCCCGTCTCGTCTCCTGCGATCCCGCCATCATGAGCGAATGGAGGAAACTCAGGAGACGGAATAACGCTCTGTGGCACCGCCCAATTCAACCCGTCGCTCGAATATGAACGCGCCAGGTAAGCGGTCGCTGTAAATTCGTTCTCCACCCGGATCATCACGAACTGTGCTTGCGTTGAGTCGTACTTCACATCCATGGAAGCCTGTCCAATCAAGTTAGTCGCGCTAGCCACCGACGGCGACCAACTTACCGGGTCCTCCGACTCCAGCATGTAAGTCTTCACCTGCGGCTGGCCGTTCACAAAGATGGTATCGTCCGTGTACCACATCAGCAGCTTCCCATTCTGCACGATCACCGACTGCTGCCCCGCCCCATACCCCGCCGGCTGCGTGGAGTGCATCTCCAGCGGATAAATCAGTACCTGCGGATCCTTTGGCGTATTCTCCCATGTACCACGGCGCGTGTAAGTCTCATAAGGCCCGTCGATATTCGACGACCGCGCCACCTGAATCACAGTCTGATAAGTCTTCGGTGCAGTGGTCACCGCGCTGGAGTAATACAAGTAATAGTACCCCTGATAGGCCACCAGGCTGGGATCGCACGCTGCCATATCCATTCCATCCGTCGCCGTAGCTTGCAGCATGACTCTTGGTTTCGACCATGTCTTCCCATCCGCTGAAGTCGTATACCGTATCGCATCCCAGGAAGGATAGTTCAGCCAACCTTTCGAACAGAAGAAAACGTGATAAGTGCCGCTCTTCAAAATGATCGACGGGGCATAAGCATAGGAAAACCCGTCATTCAACGCATCCACCATGGGGAAGAAGACGCCATTCTTACTCTGTGCGGCGGCCACCGGGCGCAGGTGAGATTGCCCGCAAGACGCCAGCCACACCACACTAAGCAGGATGAGCCCTGCCATTACAAGACGTTCTCTGGACACAACAATTCCCCCCTGCCCAATCCGAGGCGCCACCACGGATCGCATGACCGATTGGATTTTGGGGGATTGACAGCGATCAGGATCGAGACGGAATTAGAGGTCTCTAATCTCCGCCAACGGTCCTGCCCGCAGCCGCACTAACCCTAGCCACAACAGTTGCGAATGTCAACAGGAATTACGCCGCCAATTGGGGATGTTCAAACGAAAGGAACTTGCAGATACGGGGAGTAATACTCGCAGCAACATTGGAGCAATAAAGATCGTTATGCACTCATAGCCAGCACATAAGTTCGGACACGCCCAGGCCGGACCGCCGGATCACTCAACTATTTCAATCATTCGCGCCTCAAAAACCCAGACGGCGCGGGCAGAAAAAAACGGGGCCAGCATCGGCCCCGCTTCCTCTGCACCATTGACGGCACAAAACCGGTGCATCTGCCTAAGCTCTCTTGCGTGGTTTTACAGCTTCGATTTGTGAAGCGCGCTTCGTCTTGTTTTGAGCACGATCCTCACGGTCGGCGCTCTCCAGGTTCTCAACGCCCTCTTCGAGTTGGTCGGCCTCGACTATTTCCCAGTCTCCACCTTCGTTCCACGGACCGCGGGCATCCGTCTCCCCTTCGTCCCCCACGCCCGTCGAATCATTAAAGTACTGATCCACCAGTACAGGAGTTGGCGCAATCTGCCCGATCGAGAACCGGTCTCTTCCCATACTGTCGAGTGCAGCCGTAAACACCTTCATATGCGTGATCTCGCGCGTCATCAGGAACTGCAAAGCATCCTTGGTCCCCGGATCGTCGGAGAAGTTAATCAGCCGCTCGTACACAATCTTTGCCCGAGCCTCAGCCGCAATATTGCTCCTCAAGTCCACATCCAGTTCGCCGGTAATTTTCAGATAGTCCGCCGTCCACGCATCACCCATCGAATTGAACAAGCCCACGCCTCCACCGCCGGCAATCGCAATCAACGGATCCACCTCCGCGGCATCCCGGCCCGCTTTCGTCGGCTTCAAGTGCATGCGCGCCAGCGTCCCGACGACCTCCAGATGACTCAACTCCTCGGTGCCAATATCCATCAACATATCCTTGCGTTCAGGATCTTCACAGTTGAGCCCCTGAATGGAATACTGCATAGCCGCCGCCAGTTCACCATTCGCCCCGCCAAACTGTTCCAGCAGCATGTTGCCAAATCTCGGATCTGGTGTTCCGACATTCACCGTATACATCAACTTTTTTATATGATGGTACATAACGTCCTTCCTTCTTAACCCTGCAAGAATTCCTGCGGCCTGAACCGGAGGCGGCCCCATGCACGGGGGGCCTATATAACCCTGATAGTCTTCCCAACCGCTGGAAACAATCCGGGCTCCGCCTAGGGCCGCGGACATTTTCCTGTACGCTCCGATTCAGTAGGGGATTGAAGAACATCTGCGATGCGCTACGTTCGACGCGACACTCTCAAGTTGTTTTAGAACGCAGGCAATCCGGTTGCGAGAGAGGTGACAAGGAGGGGTGAATCTTGGCAAAGTCGTAGTGGAGATCTGGCCCGAGCTGTCCAGTCCCCAGACATTACCCCCGCCGGTGGACTCATGAGTCAGAAGACCGCTGATCTCGTCTACAGTAAGCCGTTACAATTGGGAGCCGTGAGCAAACTGAATTGGTCTCGCGTGCTCGGCAGCGGGCTGGTGGCCGGTATTGCTTGGATCCTGCTGGGCTCCGTGGTCACTGCGCTGCTCGGAAAACACTTCGCCGCTCTGCCGAATAACCATCTCGGCAACCCCACGCCCGGGTTCATCTTGCTGAACGTCGTAGTCGACTTGCTGGAGGGCGTCTCCATCATCTGGCTTTATGCCGTTCTACGCCCGTTATACGGCCCCGGCGTGAGGACCGCAGTCGTCGCCGCGCTGGCATGGTGGTTCATTATCAGCCTCGGAGATGCAACCTGGTGCTCCTTCGGATTGTTCCCACCGCGTACCGTCATCCCACTCATGATCGGGACATTGCCAGCTCTCGTCCTGGCCACGCTTGCTGGAGCCAGATTCTACAAAGAGTGAAACTGCGAACGATAAACTCATCTCCCCTCAAGCAACTGCTCCCCGCCCCTCGCATCTCACTCCGCGGACACTCCTATGACCCTGCAAAAATCGACTGCCCAACTCTCCCCCAAAAGGCCCCACGCGATTCTCAGCCTGTTAGGCTTCGGCGCAGCCGTCGCCGGAGCCGCCTGGTTCGGCTCACGCTACAGTCCAAAAAATGCGAATACCCGCCTCTGGTTTGAGAGCCTGGACAAGCCAAAATACAATCCGCCGGATAGGGTCTTCCCCGTTGTGTGGACGACGCTCTATTCCCTGATTGCTTTTTCCGGCTGGAGAACGTGGCGCACCGAAGATTCCCGCCAGCGCTCACACGCCCTTCGTCTATGGAAGGCCCAACTCGTAGCCAACGCCGAATGGACTCTCCTCTTCTTCGGCGAGCACCAGCCCAAAAAAGCACTGACCGATGCCATCCTTCTGGAAACGATAATCCTCCGCTACATCCGGACGGTCAAAGACCTTGACCAGGCCGCTGCTCTCACCATGGTCCCCTACGCAGCCTGGGTAGCATTCGCCATCGTTCTGAACGCCGACATAGCCAGGAGAAATCCAGACGCCGAAACCAAACTCCCGAAAGCCGCCTAGCTTCCTCCAACCGCGAGGCGGCCCCGACCCCTTCACGTAGTCGCTGGGGTCCCGCAGGCTATGCCATAGACCGTGCGCAATAGACGAACTTGATTTTGGTGGGGGCAGCGGTTCACCGCCGCGATAACCGCTTTGCTTGAATCCGGCTTTAGCCGCTGAGGGAGTCGATGCCGCCGCTGGCAGAACAACGGAAGGTCCGCCGCATGCCGCTAGCCCCGTTCTTCGATCATGACTTTCCGCAGCGCCTCATTGATCCGCGTCTGGTATCCCCGGCCATCCCGTTGAAACCACGACAAAATATCCGCATCCAGCCGCAATGTAACCGGCTTTTTCAACGGCTTATACATCCCCTCAAGCTCCGATGGCAGATACTTTGGTCGCCGCCCCTGCCCCTTAGACAAACCCGCCGCAGCCGCCAGTCTCGCAATCTTCCCTGCCTGCTTCTTTTTCCCGCTAACCCGTTTCTTATGTTTCATATAACCTCATTGTAAGTACAGAATCATACTAACATAAATGTCAATGATTGCTCCACGTGGAGCAATCGGGAGCAATGCTCCACAAGGAGCACGCCCCTACGCCTTCAGGATCCCATCGATGGCCCCTAACTCCTCCGCCGAAAACGCTAACTTCTTGAGCGCTGCCACGTTATCGTCGACCTGCGAGACCTTGCTAGTCCCCACCAGCGCGCTCGTCACCCGTTGGTCGCGCAGCACCCAAGCCACCGCCATCTCCGCCAGAGTTTGTCCCCGCCGCCTGGCGATCTCATTCAAAGCCTCGAGTTTGGTCACCATGGCTTCGTCGATGGTCGAGCGCTTGAGGAAAAAATCCCGCGCCGCCCGCGAGTCTTCGGGAATTCCTTTCAGGTAGCGGTCCGAAAGTAGACCCTGCGCCAGGGGACTGAAAACGATACAGCCCACGCCTTCCTTCTCGAGCGCATCGAGTAGGCCATGCTCAGGCTCCCGCGCGAACATGGAATACCTCGGCTGATGAATGAGACATGGCGTGCCCAGGCCTCGAAGAATCTGGATGGCTTGCGTCGTCTGCGCGGCGTTGTAGGCGGAGATGCCGGCATAGAGAGCGCGACCGGAACGAACGGCGGTGTCGAGCGCGCCCATGGACTCTTCCATCGGGGTCTCGGGATCGGGCCTATGATGATAAAACACATCGACATAATCTAGATTCATGCGCTTCAGGCTTTGATCGAGGCTGGCCAGAAGATATTTTCTCGAGCCGAAGTCGCCGTATGGACCGGGCCACATGTCCCATCCAGCCTTGGTGGAAATGATCAGTTCGTCGCGATAGGGTCGAAAATCTTTTTTAAAAATCTGGCCGAAGGTCTCTTCCGCGGAACCGTAGGGCGGCCCGTAGTTGTTGGCGAGATCGAAATGGGTGATGCCGAGATCGAAGGCGCGGCGGAGCATGGCGCGGGCGTTTTCGAAATTATCGACGCCGCCAAAGTTGTGCCAGAGGCCGAGAGAGATGGCTGGGAGTTTAATGCCGCTGCGGCCGGAGCGGCGGTATTGCATGGAGTCATAACGATGCGCATCGGCGACGTACATATTTCACTCCCCTCGGAGAGCGTCTCGCTCAAGTGTAGCGAAGAAAATCCTTTCACCACAGAGTACACGGAGGAGCGCAGAGGAAAACCGGCTAGTCGTACTTTTCGTAGCGGATGGAGGTGCGATCCCAGCCGAGATCCTTCAACAATTCGCGATTGGCTTTGACCATTTTGTCGAGGCCGCAAATGTAGGCGTGCGTATTTTCTTTATTGCGATCGCCGACGATCTCTTTCACGTGTTCCTGCACATAGCCTCGCAGGCCTTGCCAGCCGGGGGTGGCGCGGCTCAGGCTCGGAAGGAAATGGAAGTTCTTGTGCGATGGCCGCCAGTTTTTCGAACTCCTCGCGATAATAAAGATCCTGTTCGGTGCGAGCGCCGAAGAGCAGCCATAGTTCCCTGCCCTGATGACGCTCGGGATCCGACAGCACCCAGTGGAGCATGGAGCGGAACGGAGCGATGCCGGTGCCGGTCGCGATGAAAAGGGTGTCGCGCATCGGAGGATGCAGGATGAAATTTCCGAATGGGCCCTGGAAGCTGATCTCGGCGCCTTCGGCGAGGCTGCAGAGATGGTTCGACATGAAGCCTTCGTCAACGCGGTTGAGGCAGAGAGCTACGTGTCCGTCTGCCGGAGGTGACGCGATGGAGTACGCGCGAGTGATCTCTTCGCCTTCGGGCGTCAGTGCTTTTACAGAGAGCCATTGGCCGGGAACAAAAGCAAAGCCTGGTGCGTTGGTGATTTCAAGTTCGAGATGAGTGGTAGTCTCGGTGAGCGGAATCGAGCGCAACAGTTTTGCAGTATAGGTGCGGAACGGAGCCATCTTTTCTTTAGATGATGGAGCAAGCCAGTCGGTCGCCGGCGACGGCGGCGGAGCTGATCAAACAGAATTCGGCATTCGGCGTCAACTCTGTAGCAGTCCTTCGTTGGCTGCCCTTGACCGAGCGAAGCAGACCGCGCCCGCTTTCGCGGCACCGACACGATCTAGAGATCCTGGAGGGGAGAATGGGACATGGGGTTTGTCCGTGGTGGCTGGGATATGTGCTGGCGAGTCCAGTGCGGCGGTTGTTGCAGAACCCGGCCGAGGTCATTGGCCCATACGTGCGCGAGGGAATGACCGTGCTTGAGCCCGGGCCGGGCATGGGATTTTTCACCCTGGAGATGGCGCGGCGGGTGGGGCCGAGGGGCCGTGTTATCGCGGTGGATTTGCAGCCCCGAATGCTCACAGGTTTGATGCGGCGCGTGGGAAAGGCCGGATTGGCACCGCGGGTTGAGGTGCGACTGGCTCAGAAAGATTCGCTGGGAGTGCAGGATCTGGCGGGAACAGTCGACTTCACGCTGGCGATGGCGGTGGTACACGAGATGCCGAGTGCGAATCGGCTGTTTGAGGAGGCCGGCGCTGCGATGAAGCCCGGAGCGACTCTGCTGCTCGCCGAACCCGCGGGGCATGTAAAAGAAGACCTTTTTGCGGATGAACTAAAGGCTGCGACTGATGCTGGTTTCACAGTTATCGAGCGGCCTTCAATTCGACGGAGCCTGGCAGCGGTGCTGAGAAAAAGCTGAAGGACATATTAAGCCGAAGGCCATATTCCAAACATACCATCTGCGCCGGAGGCACAAGCCATCGCGCTGAGGGGCCGTGTCGTCGATCCACGAGGGAGCACGCCGCCTACACCGGTGAATACGGCTCACTCTTATCAACTGGTGTCGAGCAAGACAGCTTATAAAACGGACGTTCGCACCACTCGTGGGCATGTAACTACCAGCTAAATTGAGTTACTGCGGCAGGCCTACTTTGCGGACTAACTCGGCAAAGCGGGGATCGGAGCGCAGTGAGTCGAGCCTGAAGTTTGTATTCAGGGAGATCAGCAGCCAATCGTGTTCCCGATAGGCAATATTGAGCCACTGGAACGCCTGCTCTTTGTCTCCCAGGTCGGCGTAGAAGGTGGCGATGATGAAGGCCGAGTAGTAGCTTTGCTTACGCTGTGCCTGGCGGAATTCAATTCCCTTGATGAGCGCGGCTTTCCACCCGCCAGAACGATAGCCTTTCTGCATGGCAGCGGCTAGTTCAATGTCACTGGGATAGTGCGACAGCTCGCCGCAGATACGCCATTCTTCAATCACCTGCGGGGACATGTGTTTTCCCCAGTAGGCCTGAGCCAGGCAATCGTGCGCGATGGCAAAGTTCGGGTCGTCATTTGCCAGCTTTTTGCAGATTGAGATGGCATCGTCGAAGTGGCGGGTCCAGACCAGGACGCTACCGACGACGCGGTTGATGATGGGAGACTGCGGCTCGAGCTCCAGGGCGCGATTTACTTCGGCGATTGCTTCCTGCTCGCGTCCGCCGATCATGGCGATATCATCGGCATACCACTGACGGGCGGTCGCGTCGGTGGGGTCGAGAGAAAAGGATTTTTTGAACTCGGCTTCACCACTTGCGAAATCCCAATCGTACTGCATCTCGTTGCTGCCCAGAACGGCATGCGGATGCGCGAGCATCGGGTCGAGTTCGAGGGCCTTGCGAGCAGCGCTGTTTGACTTGGGAAAGTCTTCGTTCTGATTGCCGCCGTAGTTTGGCAGCACAGAGTAGACATCGGCTAGTCCCGAATACGCGAGCGCGTAACCGGGGTCTTTGGCGATGGCCTGAGTGAAATCGGCGATGGCCGTCTGAAGCTGGTCGTAGGTGCGGTTGTTCCAGGCGTAGCGGCCCTTTAAATAGAGGTCGTAAGCCTCGGGATTTCGCGTTCCCTGGCGGGTGACCTGCTGTTTTTCCGAAGTGCTGAGCTTCGAACGCAACTTCTCCGCGATGTCGCCGGCGATCTGTTCCTGCAAGGCGACGAGATCGGCGCCCTTGCCTTTGTACTGGTGCTCCCACAGTTCGGTGTTGTCGCGAACATCGATCAGTTCTGCGCTTACTTCGATGCCGTCTCCCCGCGAGTTCACTTGTCCGCTGACCAGCGTCGACACTCCCAGTTCGTTGCCGGCTTTTTGGGCGTCCACATCCTTGCCTTTGTAGCGAAAGACTGAGCTGCGGGACTTCACCTTGAGGTGAGGAACGTGAGCCAGGTTGCCGATCAGGGATTCTGTGATGCCGTCGCTGAGATAGTCGGTGTTGGCATCTCCGCTGCCGTTGATGAAAGGGAGAACGGCGATGGAGTCGGCACTGGGATGACGAAAGAGCAAGGCCAGACCGAGGATTGCGAGGGCAATTGCAGCCGCTGTCACCAGGCCGGTCAACCTCCAATTCCGAATCAGCCAATTCCGATGATCAGCGGACGTGGGGGCCACAGCCGGATCGGCTGCGTGCTCATCTTCGGTTTCGACCGTCGAGGGCTGTTTCAGGCTGGGGTTCGACATGGGTGGGAGCGATCCAGCGATAGCCGCGCCGGTCGATGGTTTCGACAAAGATGGGATTATCGGCTGAGTCACCCAGGGCGTCGCGGAGGCGCTTGATGGCGCTGCGGATTCCGAGATCGAAATCGACGAAGACGTCGTCGGGCCAGAGGGCCTGACGGAATTCCTCGCGGGTGATGACTTCGTTGGGACGGCTGAGTAAGAGCTTGAGGGCACGAAAAGGGAGATCCTGGATGCGGATCTTGACTCCGTTTTTCCGCAGCTCGTCCGAACGTAAGTCGGCCTCGAACACCCCGAAGAGCACAACTGTGGGCGTGGGATTCAGCGAGTTAGCGGGCATAGTACGGAGTCGCTGGGGGAGGGAGAACGCAAGTCTACCATCAAACGACGGGGGACGAAAGCAGAGTTTGTAGCGTTTCGCAGCTCGGCGAGGGAGCTGCCGGAGGCACCGTTCCCTACGTCACAACTTCTCGCATTGTGCTGCAAATAAGACTCTTAGCGCGTCACACGCGCTGCACGAACGGACCACGCCGAGAACATTGACCACGGCTGCGTTATCGGGCAGATTGGGCGCCAAGTTTGTGGAGCGATGGGGCGCTGCGAGTTCGAACCGACGACGTTCGGCTGCATAGGCCCGGGAGATCCAGAAGAAGCATAAACAGGAGAAGAAAGAATGAAGAGCACGTCTCGTCTGATAGCGGCGGCGCTTTTGTTGGTAGGTATGGGTTCGCTGATGAACGCTCAAAACCCCTCGGTCACCCACAACACGTGGACGACAGGCGCGCCAATGCCGACGGCGCTTAACTGGCCGGCGGTCGGAGTGATCAAAGGGAAAATTTATGTGGTAGGCGGATACACGGGCGGGCCCGCCTCCGCGGACAACCAGGTTTATAACCCGGTTACGAATGCGTGGAGCAGCGGGGCTCCGATCCCTTCCGCGACGGCCCAGGCAGCGGCAGCGGTCGTGAAGAACATTTTGTACGTATTCGGTGGAAGCAGCAACGGAGGCGGGACGGTAAGCAACGCGGTCTGGGCTTACAACCCGAAGACGAATACATGGGCGGCGAAATCGGCGATGCCGACCGCGCGCTGCAGCGCGACGGCGGTGGCGGGCAAGAACAACATCGTCTACGTCATCGGCGGCTATAACGGCAGCCGGCTTTCGACGGTCGAAGCTTACAATCCGGCAACCGATACCTGGACGGAAGAAGCTGGTCTGTTGCTCGGTAAGTCGGAAATCTCGGCAGGCTTAGCAGGAACCTCGATCGTTGCCGCGGACGGGTACAGCGGCAGCGACACGGGCGACACCGAAGCTTACGACATCGCCACCAATGCGTGGACCTCTCTCAAGTCCGACCCAACCGGGAGGAACGGCTCTTGCTTCGGCGCGGTGGGCACGAAGTTCTATGCTTCGGACGGCAACACCGGGGGCAACAGTCCAGTCACTCTGATGGAGGCGTTTAACCTGAAACAGAACGCCTGGACGACACTGGCAGCAATGCCGAACGCGGTTACGGATGCGGGTTCGGCGGTTTATAAGGGTCGCCTGTACTGCATCGGCGGTGGGGACTGGGCTGTCCCTCCCAACAACAACGTCTACAACTACGTGCAGATCTACCAGCCGTAGGCTCTGAATTCGCGTTCTTTCCCCCGTCGTCTCAATGTAGTCCAAACGAATACTCGACCCAGGAGATTTCATTGATTTGTATACAAAGCAGGATCACAAACGTGTTGGTGGCGCTAGTTCTTACCGGCACGGCACTTTCAGCCGCAGGACAAACCGATCTTATGCGCAAGGCCGATCCTCAGGTTACCCACAACACATGGACGAGCGGGGCGCCGATGCCGACGCCTATGTATTTTTCAGCCGCCGGAGTACTGAAGGATGGAATCTATGTTATCGGGGGCGGAGTAACCTATACCACATACACCGCCGACGTTCAGGTTTACAACCCGGTCACGAATACCTGGAGCTCTGGCGTGCCTTTCCGACACCAATTGCCGATGCAGCTTCCGCGGTCGTCAAGAATGTGTTGTACATCTTCGGCGGCACCACCGATGGGACAACTGAAACCAATGCGGTGTGGGCCTATGACCCGAAGACCAAGACATGGTCTCCGAAAGCCGCCATGCCAACTGCACGATTGGGAGCGGTGGCGGTGGTGGATGGGAGCATCGTCTACGTGATCAATGGCTACAACGGCGCCTTTTTGACGACCGTGGAAAGCTATAACACTACTACCGACAAGTGGACAGAAGAAGCGCCCGAGTTAGTGGGGAAGATCCAATTTGTGGCGGGGCGGATCGGAAACACGATCGTGGCGACCGACGGAGTCAACTCAGCCAATTTCGCGATGGCAGATAACGAGACTTACTCCACCGGCACGAATACGTGGACTTCGGTTACGGCTGATCCCACGGCCCGAACGGGAGCTTGCGGCGGCGCAATCGGTGCGGCGATGTATGTGGCGGGAGGCTACGACTTTCAGACTGTTACGTTGACCGAATCATTCAAGTTGTCGAGCAAGAAGTGGGCGACGCTGGCCGCGATGCCACAGGCTACTCTGTTGCCCGCCTCCGCAATTTATAAGAAGCAACTGTACTGCATTGGCGGTATCACCACCTTCGAAGGGACCTTGCTCGGGAACGTGCAGATTTATCAGCCGTAGGGTTTGAAGAAGTGGCAATTGGTTGTTTCAGCAAAAGGGTCCAGATCGTGACCAAGTCACTACTCGGAGGAAATTATGAATTGCACTAACAGAAAAGTGAGCAAGCCAACAGGCATGGCCGCATCGCTCACCATGCTTATCTTGTGCACTCTGGCTGGAGCAGCACTTCCGCTGCGGGCTCAAACCGACCCCAGAGAGGGTGCGCCGCTGGCCTCCGCGAGCTGGCTGCAGCCCGGCTACAATGCGGCGCACACCGGCTACAACAACAAGGAAAAGACACTGTCGTCCGCGAATGTTGCCGGTCTCACGCAAACCTGGTCCTTCCCGACCAACGCCGCGATCAACTTTCCCCCGCTGACGTCGGGCAACACGGTGTTCGTGGACTCGACTGACGGCAACTTGTACGCGCTCAATGCAACCACTGGCGCACAGATCTGGAAGTTCTCCGGAACCAACACCGGAGATGGGTTGGTCGGGAACGAACAGGGCATAGCCATTTCGGGAAGCACTATCTACGTAAATTGTCAGATTGATAGCGGGCATGGCGGCGTCTGTGCCCTGAAGGCCAGCACGGGCGCGCTGCTTTGGAGTTGGGCGATCTACAACGAAGGCGGACCCGTGAATAGCGCACCTTACAGCCCCCCCGTGATTTCCAACGGCATCCTCGTATTCGGCGAAAGCGACAGCGCGAGCGGACGCACCGGTTACATCATCGGGTTGAATGCGAAGACGGGGGCATTACTTTGGCAGATCGGCAATTGCGGCGATGGTGGGGCGAACGATTGCTACGAGCCCACCGACTATCCGGCGGCCGTGTCAAAAGGAGTGGCTTACTACGGCACCTTCTATCCGAACGATAACAACCAAGGCGTGTGTGCGGTGGAACTTGCCACCGGGGCGGCGCTGTGGTGCTACAACACCGGCGATGTTGGCTCTCCTGTAGCCGTATCCGGGAACACTGCATACGTGAACACGTTTAACGGCACGGTGCTTTGCGCTCAATGCAAAGACGGGAGCGCTAGTATGGACGGTCACGGGCCTGGACTGCGGCAACAATTACAACCGCCCGGCGGTTGTGAAAAATGTGGTCTATGTTGGCGGGACCTACTATGGCCACCAATATGCCCTCTCGGCCAAGACCGGCAAAGTGCTTTGGTCCAGCATCGGGAATAATAACTATGCCTCCGGCCCCTCGGTTGCCAATGGTGTGGTCTATGCCGAGTGCAACGGGAGGTGTGCCCTCGACGCTTCGACCGGAGCTCTGCTCTGGGACTCTAACGACGGAGGAGGCACGCCTGCTCAGCCGGCGGTCGTAAACGGAACTCTCTACGCGGTGTGCGGCTACAACAACCTTTGTGCGTACAACGTGCCATAGGGTGGCACTGTGAAACAGGACGAGCGAGAACCGTTTACAAGAATGTGCAGATCTATCAGCCATAGGACCGCGAACTCGGTGTGCGACCAAGATTTTGCATTAGGAGAAAAATGAAAACCACATTTCGATTGATGCTCGTATGGCTTCTGTTCGTCGCTACGGCGTCGCTAGTGGGAGCCCAGATTCCCGCCGTCACGCACAACACATGGACGAGCGGAACGCCGCTGCCGACGCCCGTTGCATTCTCGACCGCAGCCGTGCTCAAGAACGAGATCTACGTGGTCGGTGGGAACAACGGCACCGGAAACGTTGCGGACGTGCAGATCTACAATCCGGTCGCCAAAACCTGGAGCACCGGCCCGTCCTATCCAACCGGGATTGAATCGGCAAGCTCCGCGGTGGTGAAGAACATCTTATATGTCTTTGGCGGCACCAGTGACGGAGTGAACCCTACGAACGCCGTGTGGGCATACAACCCCAAGACCAAAACCTGGACTGGCAAGGCCGCCATGCTGACCGCGAGGTGGGGTGCCCCGGCAGTGGTCGAGAAGAACATCATTTATGTCATCGGCGGCATCTTCAACGCCAGCGGGAACGGCAACCTCGCAACGGTCGAAAGCTACAATCCCGCGACCAATAGGTGGACGGAAGAGGCGCCGATGCTGGTGGCCAAGTCGCACCCCGCGGCCGGCCTGCTCGGAACGACGATTGTGGTCGCGGACGGAGGAACCAATGGCGGCGGCGCAACCGGCGACAACGAAGGCTACGACGCCGTGACGAATGCGTGGACGACGCTCGCGTCCGACCCCGCGGCCCGGTACGCATCTTGCTTCGGATCCGTTGGTGCCAAGTTCTATGACATGGGCGGAGACTCGGCGTCAACTTTCGCCGATGATTTCCAGCTGTCGAAGGACAAATGGACGACGACGCTGGCTGCCGTCCCGCAATCCGTCCTCTTCCCCGCCTCGGCAGTGTACAAGGGGCAGCTCTACTGCATCGGCGGCTGGGGCGCGTTTGGAGGACCCATCATCAACAACGTGCAGATTTATCAGCCGTGACGCCAGAGAAGGGCAGTCACACGACGAACAATTCAGTACAGGAGGAAACATGAAGACTGCATTTCGATTGATGTTGGCAGCAATTTTATTGGTTAGCGCGGCTTCGTTCGCGCAGGAACGAGTGCCTGCCGTTAACCACAACACATGGACGAGCGGGGCGCCGATGCCGGTGGCCCTTAAAGCCCCGATGGCGGGGGTGATCAAAACCAAAGTCTATGTCGTCGGCGGGGTGACCAATACCGCGGTCGTCGCCAACAACCAGATCTACGATCTGGTCGCCAACACCTGGAGCACCGGTGCGGCCATTCCAACGACGACCTTCGACGCAGCCGTCGCGGTGGTGAAGAGCGTTTTGTATGTCTTCGGCGGAAGCAACGACGGGACGACGCAGACCAATGCAGTGTGGGCTTACAGCCCGAAGACAAACACGTGGGTTGCGAAAGCAGCCATGCCTACGGCGAGGACAAGCGCCGCCGCTGTGGTGGACAAGAACATCGTCTACGTTATCGGCGGCTACGCCAACGGCAGCAGGCTTACCACGGTCGAAAGCTACAATCCCGCGACCAATACCTGGACGGAAGAAGCTCCGCTGCTGCTCGGGAGGTCCGAGCCTTCGGTTGGGCTGGTTGGGACCATGATTGTGACGGCTGGCGGGTACAGCGCGACCGGGCTTACTGGGGACACAGAGGGCTACAACGTGTCCACGAATTCGTGGACATCTCTCGCGGCTCAGCTCACGCCAACGAGCGCGTCCTGCATGGGCTCCGCCAAGGGGTCGCTGTACATAGCGGGTGGCTTCGGTGGCGGTGGGCCAGTCAACAACACGGAATCTTTCAAGGGGTCGACGAACAAGTGGACGAACGAGGCCGCGATGCCGCAGGGCCTCATCTGGCCGGGCCATGCCGTGTACAAGAACGTGCTCTATTGCTTCGGCGGCGGGGACCAGAACGTTCAGTTCCAAGGCAATGTTTACGGCAACGTGCAGATCTATCAGCCGTAGATGTTGTGCCGGCCCGGTTCTTCGGGGAGGAAGGCCGGGCCGATTTCATATCTCACGTTTCAAGAGGCAAGAACTTTTCCATCCTGCAAAGCGATTTCGCCAAGGAGAAGAGGATGAAGACGACATTGCGGTTGATGCTGGTACTTTTTTCAGTTGGTGCGGCTTCGTTCGCGCAGGAACAAGTGCCTGCCGTTAACCACAACGCATGGACCAGCGGGGCGCCGATGACGACGGCGGTGTGGCAAACCGCGGGTACAGCGGTACTCAAGGGAGAGATTTATGTCGTCGGAGGACGAAACACCGATGGTGCCGGGGCTATTCCCGACACCCAGATCTATAACATCGCCACCGATGCCTGGAGCGCCGGCGTTCCCCTGCCGACGACGACTGAGGACGGCGTCGCCGCGGTGGTGAAGAACATTCTGTACGTCATTGGAGGCAATGACGGGACTGAATACACGACCGCGGTATGGGCTTTCAATCCGAAGACCAAAACATGGTCCTCAAAGTCGCCGATGCCTACCTTGCGCGACAGCATGGGCGTGGCTGTCGTGAACAGCATCATTTACGTGGTCGGCGGGGAGATCAACGGCAGCAGGCTGAACAATGTCGAAAGCTACAATCCGGCGAATGATAAGTGGACGGAAGAAGCACCCCTTCTTCTCGGAAAATCCGAGCCGACAGTTGGATCAGTTGGGAAGACCATTATTGCTGCCGACGGATTTTCGGGCTCAGACAATGGCGATAACGAAGAATACAACGCGACCACGAATGTCTGGACCTCGCTCAAAGCCGATCCCACGGGTAGAAACACAGCTTGCGGTGGCGGCATCGGATCCATGTTGTACGTCGCGGGCGGTTATCCGAGCGGTGGTCCCGGCACGCCCGCCCTCGACCTGAACGAGTCTTTCAAGCCCTCCAAGAAAACGTGGACGACGCTCGCTGCTATGCCACAAGCCACCATGGGCGCCGATTCCGCGGTGTACAAGGGCAAGTTGTACTGCATCGGCGGTACCAGTACTTATCTCGGAACTGTCCTCAACAACGTGCAGATTTATCAGCCGTAAGGCCGGGAACTGCCATTGAGCGACGAAAATTTGGTATAGGAGAGAAGAAATGAAGACTGCATCTCGATGGATGGTGGCATCGCTTTTATTCGTCGGCGCGGCTTCGCTCGTGAAGGCTCAGAACCCCGCCGTCACGCACAACACATGGACGAGCGGCGCGGCGATGCCGACGCCCCTTGCATTCACGACCGCAGCCGTGCTCAAGAACGAGATCTACGTGGTCGGTGGGAACAACGGCACCGGGCAGGTTGCCGATGTGCAGATCTACAATCCCGTCACCAACGCGTGGAGCACGGGCGTGTCCTATCCAACGACGATCGGATCGGCAAGTTCCGCGGTGGTGAAAAATATCTTGTATGTCTTTGGCGGCACCATCGACGGAGTGAACCCGACCAACGCCGTATGGACCTACAACCCCAAGACCAAAGCCTGGGCGGCGGTAACTACGATGCCGACCGCGAGGTGGGGCTCCGCCAGCGGTCGTCGAGAAGACAACAACATTGTTTATGTCATTGGCGGCGCTGTCAACGCCAGTGGCAACGATTTTCATCGCGACCGTCGAGAGCTACAATCCCGCGACCAATACATGGACCGAAGAGGCACCGATGTTGGTGGCCAAGGCGCAGGCCGCGGCTGGACTGATCGGGACGACGATCGTGGTCGCCGACGGAGGGACCAATGGCCAAGGCACCACTGGCGACAACGAAGCTATAACCCCGACAACCAATACGTGGACGACGCTCGCCTCCGACCCGGCGTCCCGGCTACGCCTCCTGCCAGGGATCCATTGGTACAAAGCTCTATGACATGGGCGGGCAGCCGGCGCCAACTTACTCCGATGATTTCCAGTTGTCGAAGGACAAATGGACGACGTCGCTCGCTGCCGTGCCGCAATCCATCATATTTCCGGCTTCGGCAGTGTATAAGGGGCGGCTCTACTGCATCGGCGGCTGGGGGTCGAATGGAGGACCCATCATCAACAACGTGCAGATTTATCAGCCGTAACTGAACTCGCGCCTGTCTTTTCCCGGCCGTCCAAATGCAGCGCGAACGAAAATCGACCCAGGAGATTTCTTGATGCCTATGCGAAGAATGGTCACAAATGCCTTTGTTGCGCTGGTTCTTGCCGGCACATCACTACCCGTGATGGCGCAAAATGACGCTGTCAGCAAGCAGGTCCCGGCCGTCAATCACAACACGTGGACGAGCGGCACCGCGATGCCCACTGCCCGCTGGAGTGGGGCCACCGGCGCAATCGGCAAGCTCATCTACGTTGTCGGCGGGGCCACCGGGACCGCCGTCACCGGCGTCAACGAGATCTATAACCCCAAGACAAAGACGTGGACGACTGGCGCCTCCATGCCAACGCCGCGCTTCGCCGTTGCGTGCGCCGTGGTTAATAACACTCTGTATGTCATCGGCGGTAGCGATAACGGCAGCGATGCGCTCACCGTGGTCGAGGCCTATAACTCGGTCACCAATTCCTGGTCGACACTGGCCTCGATGCCTACTGCCAGAAACAGTATGTCTGCCGTCGTTGATAAAGGCATCATCTATGTTATCGGAGGCTACAGCAATGGGAGTCGTCTCTCGACCGTCGAAAGCTACAACCCTTCCACCAACGCCTGGACGGAAGAGGCGTCACTGCTGGTGGGGAAATCCGGGCCGGCTGTGGGTCTGCTTGGCACAAACATCGTGGCGGCAGGAGGATTGACCAACTCCGGTGTGACTGGAGACAACGAGAGCTATGCGGTGAAGAAAAATAAATGGTCGACGGCCACCGCCGACCCGACTGCCCGGCAAGCGCAATGTTCAGCGGTCATTTCCGGTGCGTTGTATACCGCCGGCGGAAGTGGCAGCACCGGACCGCTGAGCATCAACGAAGCCTACAGCCCGAAAACAAAATCGTGGGCGACACTGGCATCGATGCCCAAGCCAGCGGCCGGCCCTGGTTCCGCCAAACTCGGCACTGTTCTCTACTGCTTCGGCGGCTCCGACACAGCTGTCCTGGGGTCGGGCATCGCTTATGACTACGTTCAGATTTATCAGAAGTAGATCCTCTGGCGCAGCAGCGCGGGGAGGATACCCTGCGCTTGTTGAAGCGGCGGTTGCCCTGTAGGGGTCCTTCGACTCCGCGAGGTTCGCTTCGCTTGCCCCGCTACGCTCAGGATGACAGTGCTTTTAAAGTGTCGGTTTCTGCGCCCGCTACTCTACGGTTACGGACTTGGCGAGGTTCCTCGGCTGGTCAACGTCGCAGCCCCTTCTTACTGCTATGTGGTAGGCGAGTAACTGAAGCGGGACTATCTCGAGGATCGCACTTAGCTCTTCCGGCGCGGAGGGCACATAGAGCACGTGGTCCGCTTCTTCGGCGATCTCTTTGTCGCCTTCAGTGGCGAGCGCGATAACGATGCCGGAGCGGGCTTTCACTTCCTTCAGGTTTGACATCGTTTTTTCGTAGCGCAGCATGGATTGCGGGTTGTTTACGTCGCGCGTCGCGATGATGACTACCGGAAGATTTTCGTCGATCAGGGCATTGGGGCCGTGCTTCATCTCTCCGGCGGGATAGCCTTCGGCGTGGATGTAGGAGATCTCTTTCAATTTGAGCGCGCCTTCGAGGGCGATCGGGTAATGGATGCCTCGGCCGAGGAATAAGAAGTCTTGAGCGCGGACATAGGTCTTGGCTAACTCGTCGCAGGCCTCGTCGTGAGTGAGGATCTGTTCTAACTTACCGGGGATTTGAGTTAACTCCTGAACGGCAATCCTGGATTGCTCTTCCGTGATCGTGCCGCGGACCTGGGCCAGATAGAGCGCGAACAGATAAAGCGCCGTAAGCTGTCCGGTGAAGGCTTTGGTCGAGGCTACGCCGATTTCAGGGCCGGCGTGAGTGTAGATCGTACCGGCGGCTTCGCGGGTGATCATGCTGCCGACTACGTTGCAGATGGCTAGAGTCTTGGAGCCTTTGTTTTTGGCCTCGCGCTGGGCGGCGATGGTGTCGGCGGTCTCGCCGGATTGCGAGATCAGCAGCGTAATCGTCTCGGAGTCGAGGATGGGGTCGCGATAGCGCCACTCGCTGGCATAATCGACCTCCACCGGGACGCGGGCCAGCGTCTCGATCATGAACTTGCCAGCCAGGCCGGCGTGCCAACTGGTGCCGCAGGCGGCGATGTTGATTTTTTTGAGGGCGCGGAACTCGGCTTCGTCGACGTGCATTTCTTCCAAAAAAATTCTCCCGGTGTCCTGGGAGATGCGGCCTAAGGTGGTTTCCTGGACGGTGCGCGGCTGCTCATAAATCTCCTTGAGCATGAAGTGCTTGAAGCCGCCTTTTTCCGCCATGATGGGGTCCCAGGTGATGCGCTGGGCCTGGCGCTCGACCTTATTGCCGTTGAAGTCGGTGACGCCCACGCCATGCTCGGTGACGATGGCGACCTCGCCGTCATTGAGGAAGAAGAGGTCGCGCGTATGGTCGAGGAGCGCGGGGACGTCACTGGCTACGAAGTATTCGTCTTTGCCGAGGCCGATGACTACGGGCGGGCCGTTGCGAGCGGCTACGATTTTGCGCGGCTCATCGGTGGCGATGACGACGAGCGCAAAAACTCCTGTCAGCTCTTTTACCGCTTTTCTTACGGACTCTTCCAGGTTCGGGCGATGGCCGTTGCCGGAGTTGAAGTGATATTTCTCGATCAGATGGGCAATGATTTCGGTATCAGTTTCGGTGGTGAACTTGTGGCCTTCACTGATTAACTTCTTTTTCAGCGAGAGATAGTTCTCAACGATGCCATTGTGGACGACCACGATTTTGCCAGTGCAGTCGCGATGCGGGTGGGCGTTTTCTTCGGTGGGGCGTCCGTGAGTGGCCCAGCGGGTGTGGCCGATGCCGTAGGTGCCGTCGAGCGGCTTGTTGCGGATGACGTCTTCGAGATTGCGCAGCTTGCCTTCGGCGCGGCGGACTTGCAGGCCTTGCCCATTGCCGGCGACGGCGATGCCGGCCGAGTCATAGCCGCGGTATTCGAGCTTGCGCAGGCCTTCGATAATGACGTCGACGACCGGCTTTTTCCCTACGTATCCGACGATGCCGCACATGGGTGGATCTCCTTGACGTTCACTCGGGGAGGGAGTTTGGTGACCTCAGCGGCTAAAGCCGCACTCTGCCGGATGGCTGGGATCGCTGCGCTGAAGCGCTGCGCCACCCAAACGCTTCCCTCACTCTTCGAGGGAGAAATGGAACTCCTCTATGACGGGGTTGGTTAAAACCTCGCGGGCAATCTTCTCTACTTCCGCTTCGGCCTCGGGCTTTGAGATTCCGGAATTCAAAGTGATTTCGAAGTATTTGCCCTGGCGAACCTCTTGCAGGCCCTTATAGCCAATCTTGCTAAGGGCGCCATAGATAGTTTTTCCCTGCGGATCGAGGACGCTTTTCTTGAGCGAAACGTAGACTTGAGCTTTCATTTTTATGCCTGGAAGGGCAAGACAGATTATACGTCAGGTGGTACGGAGCGCGGCTCAGGTTTTGCTTATGGAAGCTATTCAAAGGGCCCCTTCACTTTGGTGCAGGGGACTCGGCAAGACCATCAAAAGAGGAGAGTTGGCGGTCGAGTTCGGCGAGGGATCGCTGGAGCATCTGGCGGCGCTCGGGGCGGGTCGTGCTCTCGATCTGATCGACCAGACGTTTGCGGGCGAGGAGAAGAGATTCGCGGCGGCGATTCATCTTCTGTTCGGCAGGCGATCGAGGGGGGTGAGCTGGCGAGCGATCGGTAAGAGCGTCAGCCTGCTGCTGTTCAATCGACTTACTTTCCCAACCGCGTGCCATGGCGAGTGTAACTCCGTTACATCCCAATATCGTAAATTACCAAACAAACTACTTGCTTGACGGCAAAAGATGACTAAGATGTTAATGGCCCGGGTATAAGTTGCGTCCCGGGAACTGCGACACGGTTTAGAGCATACTCCTGTTCTGGGAGAAACAGATCGGTCCAGACGCGACGGAACCGACGTCCGTGATCGCTTTAAGTGAATCGCTCCACGCGGCCTGGCACGCCGCATTCACATCTCCAGAACCGCTTACTTTTGGGAGAGGACCCCGCAAAGGGGTAAGGCCTCGTTACGCATGCAAGGAATTGCGCGCGAATCCGATGGAGAGCCGCGTCCCGACGAAGCGGCGGCCGATTCGACAAAACTAGCCACGGTTGAGCGCTCCAGCACTGAGATCCTGCTGGCAATCACGGATCTGATCGTCCGCGGCGGAGCCCTGCCTGGGCTATTCGAGGAATTTACTCCTTTGCTGCGGCAGCTGACCAACCACCGGCTGGTGGAATTTGCGATCTGCAACGCCGAAAACAGCTGCATCGTAACTTACTTCTGGGGGAGAGAGCCGGAGACTCGGCCGTGGGATGGTTCTGCGTCGCGGGCGGAAGAGTCTCCCAATTGTTGGGTATTTGAAAATCAGGAGGCGCTGTCGATTCCGGATATGGATCATGAGACGCGCTTTCCAGAGGCTTTCAAAGAGCTGCGGGATCGTGGGGTGCGTTCCTACATGGTCGTGCCGATGGGCAGCCCGAGGCGTCGATATGGGGCGCTCGGCATCGGAAAAAGCGAAGAGGAAATCGCGGAAGCGGAGACCCTGGTATTGCTCAAGCGGGCTGCCCGACTGGTGGCGCTGGCGGTGGAAAATCACGAGATTCGGGAGCAATGGCAACAGCAGGAGAACCGGCTGCAAAGCCTGGTGGAGATCGGGCGGGAGGTAACGTCCACACTGGATCTCGACCAGCTTCTGCGTATCGTGTTCGCGAAGATACGGGAGATCACGAACTACGACCATGCACGCCTGGCACTGCTGGACGAAGACTTACGAACGCTCAAGATACGCTCCTACGAGTCCTCGGAGAGCCTTGGCGGAAGACTGGACGCGCCAGCCGCTGGCGGGGGCAATCTCGGCCGGCGTTATCGAGTCGCGGAGCATCGCCTTCCTGGACTCGCTGGAGACAGCACAGTTTGACAGTGCCACGGTCCGGGAGATGCGAGTGGCAGGCATTCAGTCCGTGTGCTGCGTACCGCTTCTGCTGGGAAGACGGGCGCTGGGCACCCTGCTGCTCGGGGCGACGCGCGAAAACGCATTCAGCCGGAGGGACGGCGAATACCTGCAACAGGTGGCAAGGCAGATCGCGCCCGCAATCCACAATGCGACGACCTACCAGGAAGTAACCCAAGCCAAGGACAGGCTGGCGCAGGAGAAACGTTATCTCGAGGGTGAGATGCGGGAGGGGATGGCACGCATCGTGGGAAACAGCCCGGCGCTCAAGCGCGTGCTCGAAAATGTGGCCATCGTGGCCAATACGGACGCCACGGTCCTGATCACGGGCGAGACGGGCACGGGAAAAGAGCGGATCGCGCTCTCGATTCACATGATGAGTTCGCGGCGCGACCAAAATTTTATCAAGCTGAACTGTGCCGCTATTCCGACCGGGCTCCTGGAAAGCGAACTGTTTGGGCATGAAAAGGGAGCGTTCACGGGCGCGGTGACGCCAGAAAGTGGGTCGGCTGGAATTGGCCGATCACGGAACCTTGCTGCTCGACGAGATCGGGGAGGTTCCGCTGGAGATGCAGCCCAAGCTGCTGCGCGTGCTCCAGGACCAGGAGTTCGAGCGCCTGGGAGGAACCAAGACGATCCGGGTGGATACCCGTGTTCTGGCGGCCAGCAATCGCGACCTGCCAAGGGCGATTCGGGAAAACGAGTTTCGTTCGGATCTGTACTACCGGCTGAACGTGTTTCCCATTCATCTGCCACCTTTACGGGAACGGCGCGAGGACATTCCTCTCCTGATCCGCTATTTCGTGGAAAGGTGCGCGCAGCGGATGCACAAGCGGATCACGCTGATCCCGGATGAAGCGGTGGAAGTGATGATGAATTGGAGATGGCCGGGAAACATCCGCGAGCTGGAGAATTTTATCGAGCGCTCGGTGATTCTTTCGGAGGGGGAGCGGTTGCGGCCCCCGCTGGCTGAGTTGCGGGAAGAAATCGAAAAAGGTCCGGCCAATGCGGAACGCTCTCTGCGCGATCGGGAGCGCGACCACATCATTGAGACGTTGCGGCAGACGCGTGGAGTGATATCGGGAGCGACGGGCGCAGCGGCGCGGCTCGGGCTGAAGCGCACAACGCTGCAACACAAAATGCAGAAGCTGGGAATTTCGCGCGGAGAATATCTGGACTAAGTCAACTGAGTCGAGGGCTAACCTGCCCATCTGTCGTCACTTACGCCCGCGACACGGCAGCAAACTTCTGGTTGCAAGTTAAGAGCGAACATTAACTCGTTACGTCGCAATAATTTGGGCAATGGGTAGCTATTGGCGATTGGAGTGCGCTAAGCGAATTTGCCCGCAGTGCGCTTCCCCAGGCGCGCCAAGCTTCCGCGAGCAAATCTTTTGTTGCCAATTGAGGAGTCAACCCAGTGGGCATGCCGCGACGCTTTCTCGCGCCAAACGATTGTGGCAATTGTACCCTCCGGAGAGAACGGGATTTCTGTCAATTTGAGAATCCTCTGATGGGCATGTTCGATGAGGTCGGGCATGTCTCGCTGTATCCGAGCGGCGCGATTTTACTGCTGGAAGGACAAATACCGAATGGCATTCACATTATATGTTCGGGCAGAGCGAAGCTCTCGGTGGAGGCGCGGGATGGGAAAACCGTCATCCTGAAGATTGCCGAAAATCGCGATGCGATTGGCCTGAGTGCGATGTTTTCCGGACGGCCGTCGCCGGTCAGCGTTACGACGATCGGGCACTGCCAGGTCAAGTTCGTGGAACAGGACGACTTTATGCGGCTGCTGGAAGCCGACAACCGGACGGCGATGGCCTGTGCGGTCATGCTGGCGCGGGATGTTAACGCCGCCTTCGGTGACGTGCACGATCTTTTGCTGGCGCGCAGTTCGACCGAGAAGTTAGTGCGGCTGCTGCTTTCGTGGGTGGCGCGCGAGCCACATAACCGCGACCTGCGCGTGGAGTCAGAGTTCACGCATGAGGAGATGGCGCAGATGATCGGGTCGTCGCGCGAGACGGTGACGCGGCTGATGAGCGAAATGAAGCGAAAGGAACTGATCCGCATGGAAGGGTCGATACTGGTCATTCCCAATCGCATTGCCTTGCAGGCGATCGCGTAGAGGGCAATGGAGAGATTGAGTGTCCCTCCCCTGGGCGGCCGAAGCGATCTAGCGGCTGCCCTTTTTTCTTTTTCTTTAGCTGCGCCCTACGTGTAACCTGCCTGGTCCAGTCCGGTCCTCTTACAGGTTGAACAGTTCACGGAGACGGCGGGTTTGCGCCCGGCTTACCGGGATTTCCGTCTGCTTCTTGTCGTCCATACGGAGCTGGTAGGAGCTTTTGAACCACGGCACTACTTCGCGGATGTGATTCTTGTTGACCAGGAACGAGCGGTGGGCGCGCCAGAATAAATCGGGATCGAGATTCTCGAAGAGTTCCTCAAGGGTGCGGCAGTTGGATTGGCCTTCCATGCCCATGTGGCCGCTGGTGGTAACGGTGATGACGCCATCTTCGATGGTGGCGAAGCAGACATCCTTCGGATCGGCGAGAAAGAGGCGGCCGGCAGCCTTGATAAGAATCTTTGAAGTCGTGGCCTTCTGCGATTCCAGCATCCGAACCAGCGTTTCCAGCTTCTCTACCGGTCCAGCGCCGGACTGAAGCTTCGCGCGGGCCTTATCGATCGATTGCGCGATGCGCTTCTTGTCGAACGGCTTGAGAATGTAATCGATGGCGTTTACTTCGAAGGCTTTGACCGCGTATTGATCGAAGGCGGTGGCGAAGACAATTTTCGGCAACGGAACCTTGCGGTCGAGGAGCTTCTTGATGACGCCGAAGCCGTCCAGGCCGGGCATTTGCACGTCGAGAAAGACGAGATCGGGATTGTGCTCGCGAATGAGATTGATGGCTTCGAGGCCGTTCTTGCCCTGGGCAACCACGTTCACGTCGGAGTGGTTCAGCAAGTAAGCGAGTTCGTCGCGGGCCAGTTGCTCGTCGTCGACGATGACTGCGGACAGAGACATAAACGATGGGATGCCGGCCGCGTGTTTGGCGGCTCATTTTGAGTATAGTAGTGCGCGCTTCGGCGGGCAATGCGGGGATGGCTACGTAGCCATCAGCCGTCAGCTCTCAGCCATCAGGAAGAGCTCTTTTGTTGCAGCTTGTCGTCGAAGACCGCGACATTGGGTTGGGGACGTGGCGGCGGGTCGCCGCCACAACCGCCGGCGAGTCGCCGGCGCTACGGTTCTTAGACGGTCTCTATGGCTAGCGCCATGCCCATGCCTCCGCTTACGCAGAGAGTAGCCAGGCCGCGGCGGGCTTTGCGGCGGAGTAATTCGTGGAGAAGCGTTACGGTGATGCGCGTGCCGGTGCAGCCGATGGGATGGCCGAGGGCGATGGCCCCACCGTTGACGTTGAGGCGGTCGCGGTCGAAATGAAGTTCGCGGTCGCAGGCGAGGACCTGCGCGGCGAAGGCTTCGTTGAGTTCGACGAGATCGAAGTCGGCGAGTTTGAGGGCGTGCTTCTGTTCGAGTTTGCGGATCGCGGGCACCGGACCAATGCCCATCGTGCGCGGGTCGACTCCAGCGGAAGTTACCGCGACGATTCGGGCGAGAGGCTTGAGATTATTTTGCGTGGCAAATTTTTCGCTGGCGAGGATGACCGCGGCGGCGCCATCAGTAATGCCGGAAGAATTGGCCGCAGTAATGGTTCCCGCCTTCGAAAAGACTGGCGGCAGCTTGGCCATTTTTTCGGGCGTGGCGCCGGGGAAGAGATGTTCGTCGCGCGCGAATATGGTTGCGCCTTTTTTGCCTTCAATGGTTACCGGGACGATTTCCGCGTCGAAGCGGCCGGCGGATTGGGCAGCGGCTGCGCGCTGTTGCGAGGTGAGTGCGAACAGGTCTTGCTCTTCGCGCGAAATCTTGTATTGCTCGGCCAGGAACTCGGCGGTCTCTCCCATCAACATCTTCGCCATGGGACAGAAGAACCCGTCACGGTACATACCGTCGACGAGATCCTGATTGCCGAGGCGGTATCCCCAGCGCGCGCCGTCAAGATAATAAGGCACGCGCGACATGGACTCGGTGCCGCCGGCCAGGACACACTCCAGATTGCCGGTCGCGATTTCGTTGAAGCCGAGCGCGATGGACTTGATGCCCGAGGCGCAGGCTTTGTTGACCGTGTAGGCGGGGACCTCTTGCGGAACGCCACTGCGGATGGAAATCTGGCGGGCGGGATTCGGACCTCCGCCTGCCTGGCGGGCGTTGCCGACGATTGTTTCTTCTACTTGTTGCGGTTGGATTCCGGCGCGTTCGATGGCGGCCTTGGCGGCGGCTGTGCCAATATCGGCCGCGGTCTGCGAGGCTAAAGAGCCTCCGAATTTACCGATGGGCGTGCGGACTGCGGAGAGGATGTAGACGAGGTTCACGGTGCGGTTAACTTCTTAGTTTAGCACTGGACGAATTGTTCTGGCTGCCGACAAAGAGCTGCAACCACAGGGTACACGGAGGCGTACAGAGGAAGGCTTCTTAGTAATCGCGATACACTATGGGTCGCGCTTCGAGTCGATCAGTGCGGTAGAACACGCGGCAAGCTGTGGCTCGACGACATCGCGAATTAGAACTATGAATATTCTTTATGGAATTAATACTGTCACCGAGGCGCTGAAGGCGCGTGGGCGGGCTTTTACCTGGATCGCGGTGGCCAAGGAGCGCAAGGATATCCGCCTCCAGCGCGTGATCGACGAGTGCCGCAAAATGGGGATCCCGGTGCGCTTTGTTTCGCGCATGGAACTCGATGAACTGGCCGGGAATGCGGCGCACCAGGGACTGGTGGCGGAAACTTCCGCCAAACAATATAGCGATGTCGACGACCTGGTCGCGGCGCGTCGCGGCGAGCATTCGCTGATTGTCGTGCTCGATGGCGTAGAGGATCCACATAACCTGGGCGCGATTTTGCGCACGGCAGACGCGGCGGGCGCGGATGGCGTGATTATTCCGGAGCGGCGGTCGGCTTCGGTGACGGCGACGGTGGCGAAAGTTTCGGCGGGTGCGAGCGAGCATTGCCGATCGCGAAGGTCACGAATATCTCGCGCACGCTGGAAGAATTGAAAGAGAAGGATATTTGGGTTGTGGGACTCGATGAGCGGGGCGAGCAGACATACGATCAGGTCGACTACAAGATGCACTGCGCGGTGGTGCTCGGCGCAGAGGGCAAGGGAGTGCACGATCTGGTGCGGCGGCACTGCGATTTTCTGGTGTCGATTCCGATGCTGGGGCAGGTGCCGTCGCTGAATGTGTCGGTGGCGGCCGGGATTGTTTTGTATGAAGTAGTGCGGCAGCGGCGGCTGGGTGCATCGAAACAATCATGAGATTCGCCGCCAGCACGAAACTCCTCTGTGTTCTCTGTGTCCTCTGTGGTTCAAGCTCTTTTGCCGCAGCCCTCGACCGCGAAGCGTTCACCATCACCAAATACGATCTGGATGTTCGGCGTGGAACCTCAGCAGCAGCGACTGGGAGCGCGCGGAAAATCGTCCTGCGCAACGATTCGGCGCAGCCCCAGAAGATAGTCGCGCTGCAGATTTCTTCCTCGCTCAACTGGCGGGCGATCCGCGCGGCGGGCGACGCGCTCCAGTTTGTCTCTCAGCCCTACACTTCGGACATCGATCACACGGGGCGCTCTCGGAAGCGATCGTCACGCTGCCGGCGGAGATCAAACCGAAGGATTCGGTGGAGTTGGAAATCGGCTATGAGGGCGTGATTCCGCTGGATGCGACGCGGCTGCAGCGCGTGGGCGTTCCGGATGCAATCGCCAAACATGCAAGTTGGGATCATATTGGCGCGTCGTTTACGGCGGTGCGAGGGGCGGGCTATGTGACTTGGTATCCGATCACCAGCGAGTCGGCGGATTTTTCCGAGGGCAACAGTCTGTTCGAGGTCACCGACCGGCTCCGGGCGCGCGAGGCGGGGAGCGAGTTTCACCTGAGCCTTCAGTCGGCGCGGGAGAGCGATGACGCGCCTACTACGTCGCTTTGTGGGGGCGACGATGTTTCTTACTCGGCGGAATCCGGACACAAGCAGAAGGCGCCCACGAAATGCTCCTGGAAGACGCTCGGCGCGATTACCCCTATTCTGGTGATCGCCAATTATCGCGCCGAGTCGAAGCCGCCGCTGAATCTGTACAGCCTGCCGGATCACGAGGCGGGCGCGAAGACTTATGCGGACGCGCTCGATCCGGCCGCGAAGTTTGTGACGGAATGGTTCGGAAAACCGAGGGATCCGATTGCGGTGGCCGATTTTGCTGATCCGCATGCGGCTCCGTTTGAGAGCGGCACCTTATTGATGGCATCGATGGAGGACGCTGACACCAGACTTGCGGGGATCAACCTGGTGCATGAGCTCGCGCATTCGGCGCTGCCGTCGCCGCGTCCGTGGGTGTATGAGGGGCTGGCGCATTTTGCGGAGGCGGCTTACCGCGAGCAGCAGGGCGGACGCTCGGCGGCACTCGATCTGCTGGGCAGTCACCGCGCCGCGCTTCTTGATGGTGAAAAAGATGTGCCGGGCGGCTCGGGAAAAGATATTGGGCCGCCGCTCGCGACTACTTTTGATGAAGTGTATTACCGCACGAAGGCGGCGTATGTGTGGTGGATGCTGCGCGACATGATCGGCGACGATGCGCTGAAAGCGGCGATTGTGAAGTATCGCGCGGCAGACGATCGCGATCCGAAATATGTCGAAGGCTTGATTGAGGCAGCTGCCAAGCGCGACCTTGGCTGGTTCTTTGAAGACTGGGTCTATCATGATCGCGGGCTGCCTGATGTGCGCGTGCAGTCGGCGCATGCCTGGGCGGACGACAAACCTGGCGGCGGGAAGCGCACGCAGATGATTACCGTGACTTTGGAAAATGTGGGTGCGGTCGGAGCGGAGATTCCGTTTACCGTGCGTTGCAGCGTGGACGATATTACGCGGCGTTTGGAAGTGCGCGCCAAGAGCACGGCGACGATGCGCGTGGAGTTGCCGGCGGCGCCGTTTGACGTGGTGGTGAATGACGGCAGCGTGCCGGAGAGCGCGGTCAAGAATAATGTGTTTAAGATTCCTCCAGCGGAGGCAAAGCCCTGATGTTCGAAACTTATGCCGCGGCGAAAAGTGCGACGCTATGAGCCTACGCACTTTGGTGGGCTGACATGAGCTGGGACATTTTGGTATTCGACTTCCCCCGGAATGCCGCGACGGTTGCGGATATTCCTGCCGATTTCACGCACGGGTTGATTGGCACGCGCCAAGCAATGATCGAAAAAATTAAGGAAGTCGTTCCCACGGCGAACTTCTCCGATCCGGCGTGGGGCCTCATCGATGGCGGCGACTGGTCGGTCGAAGTGAACATGGGCAAGGAGGAAGAGTGCAACGGTTTAGCCTTCCACGTTCGCGGTGGCGACGGCGCTGCCGGTGTCGTTGCGGCCATCCTTCAGCACCTGAATCTTAGGGCAGTCGATTCTCAAACCGGGGACTTCTTTGTGCCTGGCCCCAAAGCCCTCGAGAGCTTTGGCCAGTGGCGCAGATACCGTGATCAGGTGTTGGCTCAGGACACCGATCTGAAACCTGGGGAGTGAACCCGTGCCGCCGTTTTCAGCGTCGTGGTAGATTTTTCTGTCTGTCCTGGAGGAGCAACCTTTGCCCTACATCCAATTTCTTGGCGCGGCTGGGACGTGACCGGTTCGAAGCACCTCATCAGTACAACCGATAATCCGAATGACGCGGCGGGATTTCGCGTTCTCATCGACTGCGGACTCTTTCAGGGCCAGAAGGAATGGCGCGAGCGCAACTGGCAGGACACGCCGGTTCCCGCACGGTTGATTAACGCCGTCATTCTGACGCATGCCCACCTTGACCATTGCGGATGGATTCCGCGACTGGTGAAGGAAGGATTTCGCGGGCCGATCTACGCGACGCAGGCAACCATTGATTTGTGCTCCGTGGTACTGCCGGATTCGGGGCATCTTCAGGAAGAAGACGCGGCCTTTTATAACAAGCGCGGGGTGTCGAAGCACACGCCGGCCTTGCCCCTCTACACGCTCCAAGAGGCGCAGGATTGTATGCAGTATTTCAAGCCCGTGACGGTCGAGCAGACGGTGCAACTGAACCCGCAGCTTTCGTTTCGCTTTGTGCATGCGGCGCACATTCTGGGATCGTGCATGGCGGAGGTGACACTGGGCACGGATGGTCAGACGCGCCGACTGCTTTTTACCGGCGACATCGGACGCGTGCGCGACAGCCAGATCGCGCCGGGCAAGGTCGTGCACTCGGGGCCGCAGGAGGGCGAGACGGCCGACTTGCTGGTGATGGAGTCGACGTACGGCAATCGCGTGCATCCGGATACCGATCCGCGGCCGGAGCTGGCCAGCTTGATCAAAGACTACCGTCGCGCGCGGCGGGCAGCGTCATCGTTCCGGCGTTCGCGGTGGAGCGGACACAGAAATTTATTTTCATTCTGAAAGAACTGATGGAATCGGGCCAGATTCCGCGCGTGCCGGTTTATTGCGATAGTCCGATGGCCATTAAAGCGGTCGAGATTTTCATGAAGCACTCGGAGGAGTACACGCCGCAGGCGGCGGATTTGATCAAGAAATATGGCTCGCCGGTTACATGGCCGGGCTTCACCTTTGCCCAGACGTCGGAGGAGTCGAAGAAAATCAACGACAGCAAATTTCCGTCGATCATTATTTCTTCGAGCGGGATGGTAACGGGCGGGCGGATTTTGCATCATCTGGCGCAACGACTGCCGGACCCGCGGAATCTGGTGATCTTTATTGGGTTTCAGGCACCGGGGACGCGCGGCGGGCTGATCAAGGGCGGGGCGAAGGAGATCAAGATTTTCGGCGAGTTCATTCCGATTCGCGCGCAGATCGCGGCGCTGGAACAGTTCAGCGATCATGCCGATCCTCCGGAACTGCTGGAGTGGCTGCACACGTTTAAGAACAAACCGGGGGTTACTTATTTAGTGCATGGTGAGCCGGCGGCTTCTTCGCAATTGCGCGATTTGATGAAGAAAGATTTGGGATGGGATGTCGAGATCGCGGAATATATGGAGCGGGTTGAGGTGAAATGATGCGACCCAATCACGCTCTTTGCCCGCGAGCGCGCTGCCGCGACGGCATTTATCACAAATTCGTCGTGCCGTATATCACTGCCGTGGCTAGCCCTCTCAGCTATAAACCTTCTAACCGCTGTCATTCTGAGCCCGAACGAAGTGAGTGGGCGAAGGATCTATGCACTCGCCGGCAGCGCCGATGCGGTGCGCCCATGCGAGAACCTCGACTCTATTTCGTCTATATTCTGGCAAATCGGTCGAAGACGCTCTACGTTGGCGTGACCAACAGTCTGCACCGTCGTGTTTGGCAGCACAAGCAAGGCACGGGTTCGGAGTTTTGCGCGCGCTACAAAATTGACCGGCTGGTTTATTACGAGGGATTTGATCAGGTGGTCAAGGCCATCCATCGCGAGAAACAGATCAAAGGCTTACTCCGGATGAAGAAGATTCAACTTATCGTGGCGAAGAATCCGGCGTGGCGGGATTTGAGTGAGGGTGGTACACGCGGCATCTCTACGAGCCGGCGAGTGCATAGATCCTTCGCTTCGCTCAGGATGACATGCTGGAAGGCGTTGAGCTAAGTGGCTGAAGAGAACCTAACTATCGCCTCCAGCTTGGCGCGGCGGCGCCGGAGTCGACCGCCAGCGCCGCCAGCGGCAGCGCGTCCCGCAAGTGATCGGCTTTGCCGGCCGCTACCAGGGCGGCGGCGGCGTTTAATAGAACTACGTCTCGTCGGGCCGACTTTTTTCCTTCCAGAACTTCGCGGATCAGCTTCGCGTTGAAGGCGGCGTCTCCGCCTGAGATTTCTTCCAGCGGAGCTCGGCTTCAAGCCAAATTCTTCCGGCTCGACTTCGTAGGTATGGACCTGGCCTTCCCGCACCTCGCCGATTCTAGTTGGACCGCTGATGGTGATTTCGTCCAGGCCATCGCTGCCGTGTACTACCAGTGCGCGATGCAGGCCCAACATGCTGAGCGCTTCCGCTAGCTTCTCGACGAGATCGGCGGCGTAGACTCCGACGACCTGGCAGGTGGCGCGGGCGGGATTGGTCAGCGGTCCCAGCAGATTGAACACCGTGCGCAGACGCAGATCACGGCGGGCCGTCTGCACGTACTTCATCGCCGAATGCATGGCGGGGGCAAACAAAAACGCGATGCCTACTTCCTCGAGGCAGGCGGCGACGCGTGCCGGAGGCAGGTCGATCTTCACCCCCAACGCTTCCATCACGTCGGCCGACCCGCATTTGGACGTCACGCTGCGATTGCCGTGTTTGGCCACGCGCACGCCGGCTCCGGCAACCACGAAAGCGGTCGCGGTTGAGATGTTGAAGGTGCCGCTGGTATCTCCTCCTGTGCCGCAGGTGTCGACGAGGGCGTCGCGCCCAGTGCCGCTGGCGTCGAGGATTTGATTGGCGTGCAGTTGGAGGGGCGTGGCGGCGGCTCGGATGGCTTCGGCGAAACCGACGATTTCTTCTACAGTCTCGCCCTTCATGTGGAGCGCTACCAGAAGCGCGGCGATCTGGGCGTCGGTGCACTGGCCGGTCAGGACCTCGGTCATTACGATGCGCGCTTCGTCGCGCGAAAGCGACTGGCGATGATTGGCTAGGCGATGAAGGGCGTCGAGGATCATGATGTCCGGCTCCGCGTCGGCCGGGATCAACGGCAGTCCGGCGCAACCGGAACTCCAAGCTACCTCACCGCGGCGTTCCTTTCAATCGCGGCTTTTTGGATGGCGTCGGCGCGGGTCTGGAAGCGCTCGCGCCAGCTTTCAGGGAGAGCGGTGACCTCGGCCGCTCGTTGCAGCAGATCGAGGTCCAGTGAAGTGTAAGCGGCAAAGGTGTCGAAGACACTCAATGTTGGCGTGGCGGTTTCTACCAATTGAAATTCGTCTCCGGCGCCGACCTCGCCTTCCTCGATGACAGAAAAATAGTATCCGCTCCGGCCGCTGTGCAGGAAGCGCTCGATCATGTCTTCGCGTTGAAACTTGGCGGCCAGCTTAAAGCATGGAAGGCGCGGCGTTTTCACCATGACCGTGGCCGTTCCCACGCGATAACGATCGCCGATTCGCACTTCCCTTTCGAGCAGACCTTTTGTGGTGAAGTTTTCACCGAAGGCTCCCCAAGGCAACGTTGCCTCGCCCAATTCTTTTTTCCAATATTCGTAGTGCTCCGACGGATAACCGTACACGGCCTTGTCGGGGCCGCCATGGACGGTCAAGTCGGCCTGGCGGTCGCCATCGAGGTTGGTGCGGCGCAGCGTTACGCGTCCCTCGACCGGCTCTTTGAAGATGCCCGTGCTGAACGTGGCTCCGTTGTGCGAATACAGGCGCGGACGGCCGACATTGATCGACACAATTTTCATTTGCGTGATAAGACTACCGTGCGCCGCCGCGCGATGCAGATTTATACCACGCGTTGTGATCCCCCTCACGCCCAAGTGTGCGGCTCTGGCTTTGCCGATTGCGCTGCCGTCTTATAGAATCATGAGTTTGCTGCAAGTTTCTGAAGCCGCAAGCAGGACCCTCTCAAGTGTTCATAAGCGACAGTCGATTCGCCAGCGCGAAGGACGAACGACTAACGACGAGCGACGGTTTTAAACAATTATGAAAATTCATGAGTATCAGGCAAAAGCAATTCTGAAGAAGTATGGTGTCGCTGTGCCGCGGGGCGCAATGGCCACTTCCGTGGAGGAAGCGGAGCGCGCGGCGAAAGAGCTGTTCGATGCGGGCGCGAGCGGCGTGGTGGTTAAGGCGCAGATTCACGCGGGCGGGCGTGGCAAGGGCGGCGGCGTGAAGATTGCGAAGTCGCTGGCCGAGGCTGCCGAACTGGCGGGCAAGATCCTGGGCATGACGCTGGTGACGCACCAGACCGGACCGGAAGGCCGTGTCGTCCGGCGGTTGCTGATTGAAGAAACGCTGCCGATCGAGAAAGAACTTTATCTCGGAATTCTTGTGGACCGCGCTGAGGGCAAGCCCGTATTTATGGCCTCGGCTGCGGGCGGCATGGATATTGAGCAGGTTGCAGCAGAGCGGCCGGAGGCGATTCTGAAGCAGCATGTCGACCCCGGCATGGGACTCGAGCCTTTCCAGGCGCGCAAGATTGCGTTTGCCCTTGGCCTGAAGGGATCCCAGTTGAACGCAGCCGTGCAGTTTTTGACCAGCCTTTATCGCGCTTTCATGGAGACGGATGCGTCGCTGGTTGAGATCAATCCTTTTGTCAGTTGCACGGACGGGCGACTGTTCGCGCTGGATGCCAAGCTGAACTTCGACGACAACGCGCTCTTCCGCCATGCGGATCTGCGCGAACTGCGCGACATCACCGAAGAAGATCCGCTTGAAGTCGAGGCTTCGAAGTACAACCTCAACTACATCAAGCTCGACGGCAACGTGGGCTGCATGGTCAACGGTGCGGGCCTCGCGATGGCGACCATGGACATCATCAAGTATGCCGGCGGCATGCCTGCCAATTTTCTGGACGTGGGTGGCGGGGCGAATTCCGAGCAGGTGGCGAGCGCATTCGACATTTTGTTGAGCGACAAGAATGTGAAGGCGGTGCTCATCAATATTTTTGGCGGCATCCTGCGCGTGGATATGCTGGCAACGGGCGTGGTCGAAGCGGCCAAAAAGACGCATATCCAGTTACCCATCGTCCTGAGGCTTGAAGGCACGAACGTTGAGGAAGGCCGGCGGATTCTGAAAGAGTCCGGTCTGAACTTCGTAATTGCGGACACGATGAAGGACGCGGCGGACAAAGTAGTCGCGGCGGCGAAGAGCGCGTAGAGCGAACGACGAATAGCGAACAACGATTTTTTGAAAGTGAGTCATTATGGCAATTTTGGCGGATAAAAGAACTCGGTTAGTCGTGCAAGGTTTGACTGGGCGTGAAGGCACGTTTCACGCGAAGGCTTGTGCCGCTTACGGAACGCAGATTGTCGGCGGCGTCACGCCCGGCAAGGGCGGAACCACGCACGAAGGATGGCCAATCTTCAACACCGTGCAAGAAGCTGTGGACAAGACTGGAGCCAACGCTACCGTGATTTTTGTGCCGCCACCCTATGCGGCGGACGCGATCATGGAAGCGGCCGATGCGGAGATCGAACTGATCGTCTGCATCACCGAGGGCATTCCGACGCTGGATATGGTGCGCGCGTGGGAGTTCTTGCAGAACCGTCGCTCGCGCCTGATCGGGCCAAACTGTCCGGGCATCATCTCGCCGGGCAAGTGCAAGATTGGAATTATGCCGGGGCACATTCATAAGGAAGGCAGCGTCGGCATCGTCTCGCGCTCGGGCACCCTCACCTATGAGGCCGTGCATCAGCTCACGCAGCGTGGAATTGGCCAGTCGACGGCGATCGGAATCGGCGGGGACCCGATTATCGGCACAAATTTTGTCGATGCGCTGGAACTGTTCAACCGCGATCCACAGACGGAAGCGGTCGTTATGATCGGCGAAATCGGCGGAAATGCCGAGGAGATCGCGGCGGAGTATGTCAAGACGCACATGCGGAAGCCGGTAGTTGGATTTATTGCCGGACAGACCGCGCCTCCGGGACGGCGCATGGGCCATGCGGGCGCGATTATTTCCGGCGGCAAAGGCACGGCAGCCGAAAAAATTGCGGCCATGGAAAAAGCCGGGCTGAAGGTGGCGAAATCGCCCGCCGACATTGGGGAGACGCTGGCGGCGGCGCTGGGCGCCAAGGTGGGCGCATAAGATGCACTTGAGCGATTGAGTCAATTGCGAGATTGAATCATTGAAAACCCAGCAGGACGCCGCGAGCAAGCCCCGCTCCGCAGGAAGACGTTATTCGATTTTATGGCTAACGACTAACGACTGAGGACTGACAATCAATTCATGAAAACACTGCAACGCACGCTCACCATCATTAAGCCCGACGCGGTCAAGAAGAACGCGGTCGGAGACATCATCGAGCAGTTCGAAAAGAACGGCTTCCGCATCCTGGCCATGAAGATGCTGGAGATTTCCCAGCACCAGGCGGAGCAGTTCTATGCTGTGCATGCGAGCCGGCCGTTTTATCATTCGCTGACGCAGTTCATGTCCAGCGGACCGGTCGTGGCGCTGGCGCTCGAAAAAGAAAATGCCATCGCCGATCTGCGCAAACTGATGGGCTCGACCAATCCGGCCCAGGCGGAAGAAGGCACCATTCGCAAGAAATGGGCGACCAACATCGAGCACAACGCGATTCACGGCTCGGACGCGGATGAGACGGCTCGGTTCGAGTTGAGCTTCTTTTTCGCGGGATACGAACTGGCGCAATAGAACAGTTTTCAGTTGTCAGTTTTCAGTTCTCAGTAGGAGCTCGCTGGGGACGGATTTCTCTGAGAACTGAGGGCTGGGAACTGAGAACCAGGAACTGAGAACTCACCCATGCCACTTGTTCAAGTCACTATGCTGCAGGGCCGCACTGCCGACCAAAAACGTAAGATTGCCAAGCGCATTACCGACGCAATGGTTGAGGAAGCCGGGGCGAAACGCGAGGCAATCGTGGTCACGTTCGTCGAGCTATCGAAGGAAAGCTATGCTTCGGGCGGTGTACTGATGGCGGATAAGACGTCTTAGCCAGGAACGAAAACATGGCAGGCCATCCTGCGGGAAGCAGCCGAGAGCGCTTCCGATCCGCTCGGGCACTCCACTCTTGAAGCCTGCAGGGCAGGCCGCTTATCCCAGCGGCTCGAACAAGTGCCCTTCCGTCCGGTCGGCCACCTTAGGCAGATCTTTTTTTGCCATCTGCAAGAAGTGCGGTGAGGTGCGATGCCCCTCGAGCGAAGCATCGTCTTTGTACTGCTCGTAGATGAAGAAGCGGCGCGGATCGGTTTTGTGCTTGTGCACCTGGTACATGACGCAGCCCGGTTCCTTGCGCGACTCGGTCTGCAGTTTGTCGAAGATTGCGGCTGTTTCGGACTCGCGTCCCGTCTTGGCGATCCAGGTTACGGCCAGCACTACCATCCGTCGCTCCATCAATCTATTGAGTCATTGAATCATCGAGGCATTGAATCATTAGGAACCAAAACTACGGCGTCCGGCTTGGTTCTTGAATATTCAATGTCTCAATGAATCAATCTCTCAATCATTCAATTTGTTTTCAGCCCCAACTCTTTTACAAAGTCATCCACCAGAATCGTCTCCGCGCGATCCGGACCGGTTGAGATCATCCCCACTCGCGCACCGGTTTCCTTCTCAATAAACGCCATGTACTCGCGGGCAGCTTTCGGCAACTCGTCGAAGGTCTTCACTTTGTTCGTCGGCGTCGCCCAGCCAGGCATCTTACGATACACGCATTCAATCTTTTCGTAACCACACGCCTGTGGAGGCAAGCCGTCGATTTCTTTTCCGTCAACCTTGTACCCCACGCATACCGGAATCTCGGTCAGGTGGTCGAGCACGTCAAGCTTGGTTACCACCAGCCAGGAAATGCCATTAATCATGCCAGCGTAACGGAGTTGAGGCAAATCGAGCCAGCCGGTACGGCGCGGGCGTCCGGTGACGGCGCCGAATTCGTTGCCGCGCTTGCGCAGGTCTTCGCCTTCCGGGCCATGCAATTCGGTCGGGAACGGCCCGCCGCCCACGCGCGTGCAATAGGCCTTGGTGATGCCGATGACGGTGTCGATCGAAGTCGGTGGGACGCCGGTTCCAATCGCAGCGCCGCCCGAGGTCGAACTCGACGAGGTCACGAAGGGATACGTGCCGTGGTCGATGTCGAGCATGGTGCCCTGCGCGCCTTCGAAGACGATCGACTTCCCTTCCGCGAGCGCGCGATTCAATAGCAGCGCGGTGTCACGGACGAAGGGAGCGATTTTCTCTGCCGCAGCCGCGTATTCGGCGAACATCTTGTCGGCATCGAGCGGATCGGAATTGAAGAGCGCATGCGCAATCATGTTCTTCTCGCGGCAGGCATTCTCGATGTGTGTGCGCAGCAACGGGCGATCAAGCAGGTCGGCGACGCGCAAGCCGCGGCGGCCCATCTTGTCTTCGTAGGAGGGGCCAATTCCTCGCGAGGTGGTGCCTATCTTCACACGACCGGGAGCGTTCTCCGAGCCGAATTCCATCATTCGGTGGTAGGGCAGAATCACCTGCGCGCGATTCGACACGAAGAGATTGCCATCAACCTTGACGCCGGCATCGCGGAGCGAGGCGACCTCTTTCAGAAATGCCATGGGATCGAGCACGACGCCGTTGCCGATCACGCTGGTGCATTCGGGGCGAAGTATGCCACCGGGCACGAGCTGCAGAATAAATTTCTTGCCGTTGATAATGACGGTGTGTCCGGCGTTATGGCCGCCGGCGTAGCGCGCGACGATCTCAAAGGTATGGGTGAGAACGTCAACGATTTTGCCTTTGCCCTCGTCGCCCCACTGCGCTCCGACGATGACGGCGGTTCTGCCTCGCTTGCCCCGAGTTTCGGTCAATTCAATCTCCGGTTGAAATTTGCGGCTGCCATGCCGCCCCTTGGGTCGTCCTCATGAGCAAGCGAGAATCGACTTGCCCCCGGGCTCTGGTTCGCACACACGGATTGCGCCGCGAACGGGCGTACTGGAAGACTGACAGATGATCGGCGGAGCGTGGTGTGTACGTATAAGAATACCGAATCTATCTGTGAAGCAGCAACCTGGGTAGGGCGGAGCGGCCCGGAGCCCGCTCAAACCGCCCCATGAGTAGTCGTTTCTCTATACGATTGGCGCAAGATGGCAGTTCGAGAGCAGGGGACGAAATGCGAGGGACGTGCGGTAGACTGTCCCGCATGGGCCGAGCCGCGTTTTCGGATGGGGTTTTTAACACGGACAAACTTGTGGGCGAGTTCTTTAACAATTCCACGGTCGGACTTGCCATTTACGACGACGAATTGCGTTATCGGGCGCTCAACCCCTGCCTGGCCGAAATCCATGGCATGTCATTGTCGTCGCATCTCGGAAGAACATTGAGAGAGGTTCTGGGCGAGGTCGCTTTTCGGCTGGAGCCTGCGATCAAGCATGTTTTAAGCACCGGCAAGCCGCTTTGGAACTTCGAGATCGCCGGCGCTCTGCCTAACCAGAAGCGGCCGGGACGCTGGGTCGACAGCCTGTTCCCGGCGCGGGATCCGCGTGGGAGGGTGAAGCAGGTTGGTGTGGTCGTCATGCAACTCACGCCCGACACCAAAATGCAGCAAGCGGCCTACAGCGGAAATGAAGTTCTACGTTCCTGGAAGGAAATTGCCGAGTACCTGGGAACGTGTGTCAAGACTGTCCAGCGCTGGGAACTGGAGCACCGGTTTCCGATCCGGCGTTTGAAACAGAGCAAGGGCGCCATGGTTTTCGCCCTGAAAACCGATGTTGACCATTGGTTGCGCGCCGAAACCCGGAGCTGCAAGCGGTAGCGCCGCGGCCGCCGTTCGCACGAGGCCGTCATTACTGCCAGTGTCGCTTCTTTACGTTACTTTCATCCCCTTTCATTAAGGTAAGGTTCTGTTTCCGTCTGCGCAGTCCAATGGCGGAGCGCGCAGATTGGACAAGCCCTCCCCCAAGGGGTTCCTCCGAAACGTTAGAACGTGAAGTGGTTTGCGCAAAAAAGTTAAGACCTTCCCCCTTGGAGGTGGCCCACAACCGTGCCCGATGATCCCGACGCATTCCCCCTGCGTGGCGGTCTAGCTAATAGCGGCCGATTGACTCACGCTTTTCTTTTCTGGAACCCCGCGACACAGGAGTGGTTTTGTCGCGATTGCGGCCGTACCTCGGATCACGAAAATCTTGAGGACGCCCGCATCGAGGTGGAGCAGTTTCCATGCGTTCTCCCGGCCTACGTGCCACCGGCTTTTTAAGAGCCGCGATTCCTCCTCGGACTTGATCCGGATGTTCGGCAACCGGCCGTGAGCGGAAAACAAAACCCGGAGCGCGAATCCCTCGATCGCGCTCCGGGCACCGTCAACCAGGAGACCGGCTGTGGCGAAGTTATCTTCCTGCCACACGACGGCGCAGACTCACCCCAAGAATATTGCGACGCGCCGTGCTCTTAATGGCTCTCGGTCGCTTACATACCCAGTTCCGCCAATGCCGGCCCGCGTCCCTCCATTTTGTGGACAAGCTTGCCGTTGAGGGGTGCGGTGATTTGCTCTTCAGCTACGGCACCTGGAAGACCGTGTTGCTGGTGAGCGTGCCGCTGGGTGTTACCACCTTAACTACGCCGGGGTGGCACCCGCGGGTACATTGGTCGTGATTTCGGAACTGGATGCCACCTTGAACGTAGCCTGCTGTGCCGTTGAAGGTGACGCTGGTCGCGCCCGTCAGATCCGTTCCCAGAATCTTGACCGCTGTTTTCACCTTGCCGGAGGTCGGCACCATTTCCACAAACGGGCCGAGACCCATGTCGAGGCTGAAGATCGTGCCGACGCAGTCGCCGGGGCTACAGCTTGGCCAGCCAGACCCGCCCTGGAACATTGTCCCGTAGAAAGTCCCATTGGTGGCCTGCATCAGCGTGCCGCCGCCGGTCGGGCCAGATCCGTCCGCGCCATCGAAGTTGTGCAGCGTGGTCAGTGTTCCGCTGGGGGTGAATTGGAAGATCGTGCCTTGGTCATTGGCTCCGCCGAACCACGTGATCCCGTAGAAATTCCCATCGGTAGCGAGATAGAGGTTCGCGGGTTGTTAGCCGTCAGCGCAATGATTGAAGCTGCAGAAGTTGTAGAGTGTGGTCACCGAGCCGCTGGGAGTGACCTTGAAAAACGTGCCCCCGGCACCGTAAGTGCCGCTACCGCCGGTAGCTGTTGTCCCGTAGAAATTCCCGTCCGCGCCCTCGATCAGCGCCGAACTTGAGTGAGTGATAACCGGGAAAGCTGTAAAGCGTGGTCAGGGTTCCGCCTGGCGTGATCTTGAAGATCGTGCCATAACCAGCGTTAACGCCGTCGTTCCGCCGATGGATGTTGTCCCGTACAGGTTCCCGTCGCTGCCTTGCACCAGCCCAAAGATGGGCTGGGCGCCGTCCGACAGATGCCGCTTTGGACGACTGAGCAAAACGAATAGAGCGTGGTCAGCTTGCCCGCTGGGGTCATCTTGAAAACGGTGCCGCAAGTCGTTCGCCCCGCCATGCTTCGATTGGCCGTAAAAGTCCTTATTGGAGGCTAGAACCAGCGGCGCGACGGAAATGTTGTTGCCGGTTGCTGTATAGAACCTTTAACTTGCCAGCTGCACTGATTCTGAAGTTCTCACCATCCAGAGCGACGCCATAGAAGCTCCCATTGGCGCCCAGCACTCAGATTCTCGGGTGCCTGAGCGGCCCTGCATTTTCCGGTGTCGAAAAAGTGCAGAGTGTCTTTTCAGGTGCCGCTGGTGGTGATTTTGAAAAATATGCCGGAGTCGAACTGTCTCCACCCGCCGACGCTTACGCCGTACAAATTTCCATCGGTGCCCTGCACCAGGCCCGCGGGGTAGGCGCCTTTTGTGCCTCTTGAAGGAGTAGAGCGAGGTAAAAGTCTGAGCCTGCGCCGGGAAAGTGGTTCCGGCAAACATGGCGGCCGCCAAAAGCGCGGTCAATAATATTGCAGCCATGCCCGAACGTCCAGCTTGACGATGATTCGACTTCATTTGTTTTTGTCTCCTGGGATGTTGCATTTAGTTTTCTTGAGCGGGACCGGCCATATCGGCGTCTTGCCAACTCTCGTTTGCGACGAGGACCTCATGTGGTATCTCCTAGAGTCAATTCTGCGATGCCGTGTGGAGGTCTCTCTCCTCGCCCGAATTACCGATCTCTCGGGTCAATGTTCTGGGGATAGCGGGTGCATGGTGGGCATATAGCGGAATAACAATCGTTGCTTCAATCAGTTACGTAATCTTATTGCCTGGAATCCGGCGCTCGGGCCAATCAGGAATCACCGACTCCGCATGACTACGTCAAGGTGGTAAACTGATAACTCCCCCGCCGATCGTCTTTTCCTATGGTTTCTTCAACGACGCCTCCGGCGCCCGTTCGCTTCGGTGTGTTCGAAGCCGACCTGCGCGCGGGTGAACTCCGGCGCAACGGCGTCAAGGTCCGCCTTCAGGACCTGCCGTTCCGGATGCTGGCGCTGTTGCTCACGCGTCCCGGCGAAGTCATCACCCGCGACGAGTTTCGACAAGCCCTCTGGCGTCCCGATGTCTTCGTGGATTTCGAGCAAGGCATCAGCAGCGCGGTCATGCGTCTGCGCGACGCGCTCAACGACTCGGCGGACAATCCCATCTTCATTCAGACCGTTGAGCGTCGCGGCTACCGCTGGATCGGGCCGGTTCAAATGCCCGAACCCGAGGCAAGTCCCGCACTGACCCTCGCGCCTGATGTCCTACCGTCGCAACCAGCTCAAACTTCCGCATGGCGAAAGCTGGCGTATGCCTTGCCCGTTCTGGCACTGGTATTGGCCGCGGGGATTTTTCGCGGCAGCTACCATCTCACCCGGTTGAGCGCAAAGGCGGCCTCGCGTACGGTCGAAACTCCGCGTCACCCGGTGAACCACGATGCCGAAGACCTCTACCTGAAGGGCCGAGTCTACTGGAGCAAGCGCACACCTGAGAGCCTGCACCAAGCGGTCGATGCTTTTAACCAGGCCATCGCGCGCGATCCAGGCTATTCGGACGCCTATGTCGGTTTGGCCGATTCCTATAACTTGCTGCGCGAGTTTTCCGTGATGCCACAGGGCGAAGCGTATTTCAAGGCCTTCGCGGCCTCCAAGAAAGCAATCCAACTTGATCCGCAGTCCTCGGAAGCCCATGCCACGCTTGCGTTCGTGACATTCTGGGGAATGTGGGACGCACCTGGAGCAGAAAAGGAATTCCGGCGGGCTATTGAACTCGACCCGAACAATTCAAAAGCTCACCATTGGTTCGCAACCTTTCTGCATGCCCTGGGGCGTCATAATGAAGCGCTCAGAGAGATCGACAACGCCCGCAAACTGGATCCGAATTCGTCTTCCATTCTTGCCGACAGAGGGGCGCTCTTGCTCGGCGCGGGTCGGCGCGAAGAAGGACTGCAACTGTTGCGCCAATTGGAAACGGCCGAACCGGACTTCGTATCGCCGCATCGCTACCTGCGCTTCGCCTATTTCGAAAGCCGCGATTACCCAAATTATCTGGCAGAATTCAGAAAGGAAGCGACACTCATGCACGACCCAGCGACGCTGTCTGAGGTCGATGCCGCGGCCAGAGGCTATGCATCCGGAGGAGAGCGCGGAATGCTGGAAGCGCAACTCTCGGCTCAGGAAAAGCTATATGGCGAGGGCAAGGAATCAGCATTCTTTATCGCACAGACTGAAGCACGCCTGGGCAGATACGCCGGAGGCACTCAAATACATGGCAATCTGCATTCAGGCGCATGACGATCGCTCATTCGGCATCGCGCACGATTCAGCATTTGAAGGGCTCCACAACGACCCGGCATTTCGCCAGATCGTCGCTACCCTCGATCTGCCCACGTCCAGCGAAAAAGCAATTCAATAGTTGCGGATTGCCTTTCAATGGTCCACGCGGTCGGCTTGATGGAAACCCCACCTCACCGCTCGGTCAGCGTTGGATCTTCACAGGAAATTCCACCCTCCTGCAAATCGTACTGGCAACGCCAGCGAAAGCCGTTGGCGTCGTGCTTGCCGTGTCCCCAGACCCGGAGCGTAAGTCTCTCCGCTTCGATTCCTACTGCTTCCACAAAGATGTGATCGTTTTCGCGCAACTGCGGCCGCATGTCAATTGGGACCATGCTGGTGAGCAATATCTTATCGATCACCACTGGATCGTTCGATCCCGAGGCGGTGAAAACCAGCGCTCGGGACGTACGCCCGTTTAGATATTCCGTCACGATGATAAAGTCGCTATCTGCCCACCCCACCGCAACCACACCCACATAGTCGCAGAGTTTCCGGGAACGGCCGCTCGCCGTCTCCTCCAGGAACAAAGAATGGAAATCACCGGCGAACTGGGAGAAAGGGGCTGTTCGGTTAGTACTGCGGACAACGAATCGGCTGTCCGGCGAGGCCAACTGCCCGGCATTTGGAAATACCACAAAGGGCGCCGCGTGGAGTGCAGTCGTGCAGGCAAGTGCCAGGGCGAGGCACAGCGCGGTTTGACGGGCAAGCATGGAACTACCCCTGTGTCTGATTTGAATACAGGGATATTGGTCGTGCTGTGCCACTCCTCACATCATGGGATTACTAAGGTGTTTGTAGTGTTAGTAACTCACTCACCTGGCTTTGGCCGTCCGCGCTTTCGAGTTCCTGCCGAAGTTGTTGGCCCAGGACGCTGGCGACCGAATTCAAGTCCTTGGCCAGCGCAATCCGCCACTTCTCGGTGAATTCCTGTGCGAGTTCCTCGAATCGCCGCGCGATCGAGCGCAAAGCTTCCTCACTCTGTGCCGTTACGGAGCCGCCAAAAGAATCTTCGATGCGGTTCTGCATGATTCTTAGGTGCCCGCACATTTCACTCAGCCGAGTTTCGATTTCATTCGAGCCTCGCGTTTGCAGGTTCTTGAGCGCCTGACTCACGGCGCTCTCGATTTGACCTTCCGCCCCTGCCACGATTTCGCCCGCGAGGCGCACCAGATGCGCGTCCAGTTCCGACTCAAGCCGGCGTACGGATTCGTTCAGCGCCCCAACCCTCGTGCCCAGGTCCGACACTCCAGAGCGAAGTTCGGCCGCCTTTGCCGCGGCGTCGGACTGGATCTGTTCGATCTCACGCCGGTGAATCGCGTGCGCATCCGCCAGTTGGCCTTGCAGGGACCCCAAAAGCTTTTCGCCTTGTCCGTCGAGGTGCGCGCCCACCTCCAAAGCTCGCCGCTGCACCTTCTCGATTCCGGCGCGGACATGCTGTTGCGTCGTGGCTGAGAGTTCCGCGATTAATTCCTGCGCACGCTGTTCAACCGCGTGCGTCTCTACCGTAAGACGCTGCCGAAACTCGGTCAGGCCCGCACTCACATTTTGCTCAATGGCCGATTTCGCCGATGACAAAAGCTCGGCGGACTGTTCTCGCGTCTGTTCCAGAACTCGCGTCCCAACGTCCTGCCTCAGCCGCTCCCAGAGCTTCTCCTCCAACTCCGGAGGGATGTACCCGAGCGACACCTCGAAGCGGTTGCGCCTGCCGACGGCGGCCAGCTTCTCGCGGAGTTCGGAAACCTCCGCCTGCAGCGGCTGGACGAAAGCGGCCAGCACGCCCCGCAAGCGTTCTTCAGAAAGCTTTTCTTCGATCTTGTCGAGAATCTCTCGCGAGGCCGGCGAAGGAGTTTGCCGCTGGTGCAGGACCATGGATTGAGTCGGCAAAGCACTTTCGAGCACGGATTTGTTGGGCGTGCTTCTATCCGACCTGCTATTGCCGGAGAAAGACCTGGCCAGCACGGTGTCGACAGACAGTTGCTCGACTGGCGCAGGCATCTCCACCACCTTCCAGTCGTCGGGATAGGACTCCAATCCCCAGAAGTTCTCCGGCCGCTCCAGTTGCGCGCCCAGCCGGTAGCTTCGTCCCTCCGGACCCATCGGCTGGCAGAAGACCACATAAGCGGTGACCTGCCGGCCTCCGCGCCGTTGCAGGCGGAGCGCGCTTCCGGTGTCCAGCTTTTGCGGAAAGCGAAGCGCGCACCCGTGCGCGCTGACCACCAGAGTCTCGCAGATTTCGGAGAATGACGGATCAGGCTCCAGGCTAGTTACGCGGACGGGAACTCTAGCCGTGACTCTCGAACTGCGGCGTGCGATGTGTCCGTTGGAAGCGGGCATTGTGCTCCTCTGCGTGGCGCAGACTCGCGGGCAGTCAGTCCTGCGAGCCTCTGCCATAAACTACCGCGAGAGCGGGGATATGACATCTCTCCGGAGTGCGCTGCCAGACTGTGCCAACGTACACTTGCGCGCCTGCCCATTTGCCGGAACTGATGTGGAATTCGGACGAGACTCCGATTGATGGCCATCCCTCTGAGAAGCGAAGTTACACCTCAAAAAAGGTTAGTTTCTTGCGAAGTGAGATTTAGTCTCTTCAGTCACAGCCAGTTCGAATGCCTCTCGCAAAAACGGAACAATCGTGCGCAACTCTCCGGTCCAGTGAGTAAAAGGCCTGGTTTGATCCCACGAAGCGCACCCGCGCCGGTGATACTCTGTTCCTCGGACTTCGGATCGATCATGCTCGTAGAAATCGGACAGGTGGAGGCGATCTTCCGGTATCCCGTCAAGTCCATGCGCGAGCGAACCACTCAGTGGCTAGCCTGGGCTGGCACGGCATCGAGGGCGACAGGCGCCTCGCATTTCGACGGATGGATGACCGCAGCTCGTTCCCTTGGCTCACCGCCAGCAAGCTTCCCGACCTGCTGAGGTTCGCTCCACAGCGTCCTGAAAGCGATGCGCATGGAGATGGTGATCTTCCAACGCACGTTCTCACGCCGGACGGCCGAGAGCTTCCTGTCTTCGGAGAGGAACTGGCCGCGGAGGTCGGACGCCGCTGCGGCGCGCCCGTACAGATGATGCAGATGAAACACGGCATCTTCGACGACGCCAGCATTTCCATCATCGCCGTCGACACAGTGCGCGAAATCTCACGACTCGCAGGGATGAACTCGGACGTGCGCCGCTTTCGTCCGAACATACTGGTCCGCGCGCTGCGCTCGGTTCCCTTCCAGGAGGACGGGTGGCTCGGCGGTGTGCTCACATTCGGCAACGGCGACGACGCACCCGCAGTCGCTGTCACCACGCGCGACGTCCGCTGCGCGATGCTGAATCTCGATCCCGACTCGGCAGCCCCGGCGCCCGAAATGATGAAGGCAGTCGTGCGTGCGAACCAGAACAATGCTGGAGTCTACGGTGCAATTACGCGCGTCGGGCGACTGGCGGTCGGACAAACCATATTCCTGCGGCCGGCGAACGAGAAACCGAAACAGGTGTGATCGAGACCGCAACGCTTTCACTCCTACCCAATCCAGCTAAGAAGCTTGACTTAAACCTCGCCGCTGCGCTCAACTCGAGGTAGTGAGCACATTGCTCGCGGCTGTATTCGTTCTTCGACAAACTGAAACAAGGTGGCCCGAGCGGGCATGGGGGATACCTTAACATGCGTGAACATGGCACGAATAGTGTCGATTTTGTAGCTAACCCTCACGCGCTCAGGACTTTACCTGTAAGTCAAATCGGTTCAAGACTTTGGCGGGGAAAATTGTGTAAAGTCTTGATTCTAATAGACCGTCCCAGGGGGGGTTAACCCCCCCCCCATCAGGCAAGAAAAATCCGAACCCGCAGCAGCCATCGTCTCTGCCATTGCTCTTGGTATTCTGACCTGTGCCCGAACTTCCTGAAGTTGAAACCATCGTGCGCGGCCTGGCGCGGCGAGTCATCGGCGACACGATTACGTCGGTCTGGATCGGCTCGCGGCCACAGCCGCTGAAATCACCGGCAGCGGAGATTGTTCGAACGCTCGAAGGCGCGCGGATCGTGAGCGTGCAGCGCGCCGGCAAGCACATTCTGTTCGCGCTGGAGAACTCAGACGCAGGAACGCAAAATGCAGGCGCGAAGCGGCGGGAGAGTTCAGCCTACGGCGCAAGCCGTGGGCCGCAAGCAGGCAAGGAGCGAGCCCCGGCGAGGCAAAAGAACGACTGGCGAAAGAAAAATGCTGCAAAGCCGCCGGCGCACTGGGTCGTCCATCTCGGCATGACTGGCCGCATGGTGGTCTGCGACCCTGGAGCGGAAGTCGCCAAGCACACGCACCTGATCGCAACCCTGGCGTCGGGGCGCGAGTTGCGCTTCATCGACCCACGAATGTTTGGCAAGCTGAGCGTGCATCCAGCGGCATTTGATCCCGGAGGAGTCGAGCCCCTCGATGTCGATGAAGAGACTTTTGTCGCGCTGTTTCATGGTCGCAAGACTCCAATCAAGAGTGCGCTGCTGAATCAGAAACTGCTGCGGGGCGTCGGAAACATTTACGCCGACGAATCTTTGTTTCGGGCGGGGATTCGTCCGCGAAGACGAGCGTCAACGATTACGCGCGCGCAACTCAGCAAGCTGTATCAGTCGGTTCAGGAAGTGCTGAAAGAGGCGATCAAGCTTGGCGGCTCATCGATCTCCGATTATGTGGATGCGGATGGCGCAGAGGGATTTTTTCAATTGCAACATCGCGTATATGGCCGCGAAGGCGAGAAATGCCTGGTATGCAAGACGCCGATTCGGCGCGTGGTGCTGGCGGGAAGAAGCAGTCACTATTGCCCGAGGTGCCAGAAATAGCCATCAGCCATCAGCCATCAGCCATCAGGAAAACCGGCATCTAGAACGTGGAGCGGAGCTGAGCGCTTGGAGATTGAACCTGCACTCCTGATAGCATGCTAACGAGTTATTCATCATGAAAAATTTCGCAATCGGTGTTGACCTTGGCGGAACGAATCTACGGATCGCCGCTGTGGACGATCAGGGATCTCTGGTCGAGAAAGTTACGCTCGGCACAAAAGTTTCTTTGGGCCGCGAGCACGTTGTTGGTGACATGTGCGACGCCATCGAGCACATGCTCGATAAGTACCGCAACTCAGGCACTCTCCTCGGGATCGGCATTGGCGTTCCCGGCATCATCGATATGAAAACCGGCATGGTGATCGAGTCACCCAACTTGCCGGATTGGACGGATTATCCAGTCCGGGCCGAGATCGAGCAGCGGCTGAAGACAATGGTGATTCTCGAGAACGATGCCAACGTCGCGGCCCTTGGCGAGAAGTGGCTGGGCGCGGCCAAGGATTACGACGACATGGCCATGCTGACCCTCGGCACGGGAGTTGGTGGAGGACTCGTTCTGCATGGCTCGATCTGGCACGGCATGAACGGCATGGCCGGCGAATTTGGGCACACGACGGTTGAGCCCGAAGGACATCCGTGCGGCTGCGGAAATCGCGGATGCCTGGAGCAGTATGCGTCGGCCACCGCGATTGTGCGCATGGCGAAAGAGACGATTGCGGCGGACAGCAGTTCGGAGTTGGCGAGGGCCGCGCATTCGGATGCCGAGTTCAGCTCGAAGTCGATTTACAATCTCGCGATTCAGGGCGATGAAGATGCGCGAACCATTTTCCGCCGCGTCGGACGTTGCTTAGGCATCGTGCTCTCGTCTTTGGTGAACTCGCTGAACCTGCCCATTTACGTGATTGGCGGCGGAGTTTCGAGCGCGTGGGAGGCGTTTTCACCGGCAATATTTGAGGAGTTGCGCGAGCGCTCGATGGTGTATGCGGCGACCGCGCCACCGGACCCTCTGGCCAGCCATCACGGAGCGTCAGCGCATGTGGATTCGGTTCCGGGGAGCCGCACGATTATTACGCGGGCGTTGCTTGGGAGTGATGCGGGATTGTACGGGGCTTCGCGGATGCCGATGATTCCGGAGGGAAAGCGCTAGGGCATTGCAGAGGTATGAGATCAGATTGCGAGGGAAAGGCAAACACCAAGGACTGCGCTAGTGGTGACCGAGCGAGGGTGAGTCGCCGGCTTTACGGTCGCGACGCTGCGGTTTAGCTCCCCGGGGCTTGGAGCGCTCAGAATTAGCGGGTTGCGTCTTCGAGGATTTTGATCTTGGCGGAAAGAATTTCGATCCGGACTTGGCGGGCTTTGATCGCGATGGCGTGAAGTCTGTTCGAGAGAAAGCGGGTTTCGAACCAGACGAGGCGGATTTCAGTTTGGCGATTTCTTCCAGCGTCAAGCTGCGGAACTCTCCGGGTGGAACGTCCAGACTAAGCGGACCGTATTGCACACGGCGAATTTTTTCTACGTGATGACCTACCTCTTCGAACATTTTGCGAACCTGGCGATTGCGCCCTTCGATAATCGTTACTTCCAGCCAGGGATTGTCGCCTTCGCGGATTAACTTGATTTGCGCCGGAGCGGTGCGAACTCGGCGTCCGCCTTTTTCGGCAATGGAGACGCCTGCGCGAAGCTTGTCGAGTTTGGATTCGTCGGGCGTGCCAGCGACTTTCACGACATACGTTTTGGCCACGTGAGACGCGGCCTTCATCAGGGAGTTGGCGAGTGCGCCGTCATTGGTGAGAAGGAGCAGGCCTTCGCTGGCCCAATCGAGACGACCGACCGGATAGACGCGGCCTTTGACTCCCTGGACGAGATCCATCACCGTTGGACGATGTTCGGGATCGCTGACGGTCGTCACGTAGCCCTTCGGCTTGTTGAGCACGATGTAGGAGAACCGCTCGGGCGCGTGCAGGAGTTTGCCGTCGACGCGAATGTGATCCTGCTCGGGATCCGCCTTGCTGCCGAGTTCGGTGACGGGCTTTCCATTGACCTGGACGCGGCCTGCGGTGATGAGTTCTTCGGCCTTGCGGCGTGATGCGATTCCAGCAGCGGCGATGATCTTTTGCAAGCGCTCCATGGGCATGATTACTTCTGCTCGATGCTGGCCGGAGTGTTGCCCTCGCGCTGGTGCTCGGCGGAGGCTTCCTGACCGTGATGATCGTCGTCTTCGACGATGTGGCTCTCGACAACACGGCTGGAATGTTCGTCGATGGAGATGACATTGTTGCTGGAGCTATCGCTCGGGCCGCTTTCGTCCTGGATGTTCGCCAAAGCTTCTGACTCCGGGTTCTCTGCGGGCGCGGCGTCGGCCGGCAGCAAATCGGCCTGGAACGACTCCGCCAAGAGCTTCTCGAACTCTTCCATGCTGGGGAGTTCGTGGATGTCTTTCAGACCGAAGCGGAGAAGAAAATCCTTGCTGGTTTTGTAAAGGATCGGGCGGCCGATGACGGCTTTACGGCCGGCTGTCGTGATGAGCTTGCGCTCGAGAAGGGTTGCGATTACTCCCCCGGAATCCACCCCGCGGATCTCGCTGATTTCGGGAACCGTGACCGGTTGCTTGTAGGCAATGACAGCCAGCGTTTCCAGAGCGGGCATGGAGAGGCGCGACGGCGACTTGAGACTCTTGGCGAAAGCGCGAATGACATCGTGCTGCTCGGGCTTGGTGGACATGCGGTATCCACCAGCAACCTGGCGGATTTCGATACCGTGCGCGGGGCCGGAATATTCGGCGGTGAGTTCCTCGACGGCGGCGCGGATGCGCGAGCGGATTTCGGCGGGGTCGATTTCCGGAGACTCCGCGAGTACTGAATCTTTGACTAGCGGAATGATCTGGTCGAGCGTGATGGGAATTTCGGCTGCGTAGATTATGGCTTCGAGTTGGGGTTTGAGGGGCATAAAATTCGGTTCTCAGTTCTCAGTTCTCAGTCTTCAGAAACCCCAAAACCCTATGGTTTACTGAGAACTGACACTGAGAACTTCTTTTCATCACTTCCAATCATCTCTTACTGAAGCTTGCTCGGTCATTACTTCTTCGAAGTGCGAATGCTTTCGCACTAAAACTTCGCCGAAGACGTGATCCTGCCTCACCTGGATTGCCTGTAGCCTCACGAGTTCCAGCAGCGCGAGGAACATGCATACCAGCGTCTGGCGCGAGGGCATGGTGCGCAGCATTTGCTTCAGGCGAATCGGGCGGTCCTCGAGCGAGAGACGGCGATGCAGATATTGAATCATCTGGCCGACGGTTACTGTTTCTTCGTTGACTTCGAGAATGGGGCGCGAGCGGGCGCGGTCGAGAATCTGCTGGAAGGTCTTGACCAGGTCGATGATGTCGACGGCCATCTCGGGCTCGGTGCCCTCGGCGTCCATGAAATGGCGGATGGCGGGATTGCTCAGGACCGCGTCTTCGATCTGCTGCTTTTGCAGGAGCATTTGCGCGGCGGACTTGAACTTCTCGTGTTCGAGCAGGCGATTGACCAGTTCGTTGCGCGGGTCTTCCTCGACGCCGGCTGCGGCCAACGGATCGCGCGGGAGCAGCATTTTTGACTTGATGTGAATGAGCACCGCGGCCATGTAGATGAATTCGCTGGCGACGTTGACGTCGAGTTCCTTTATGCGCTCAACATAGGTAAGGTATTGCGCGGTGATTCTGGCGATGGGGATGTCGTAGATGTCGATGTCCTGCTTGCGGATCAGGTCGAGCAGGAGGTCGAGAGGGCCTTCGTAGATCTGGCCGAGGTCTACGGCGAAAGGAAAGTCGCTGTCTTTCTTTGAGGCTGACGTCGGAGCAGGTGCCGACTGTTCGGAGTGCGCGGCGTTGGCTGCGGAGCTTCGCTCCGCTTGGGACAGCCGAGGGCGGCTGTCCCCACGGTTTCATCGGTCTCCACGGATTGGGATAGGTCGGTCACTGCGTTTTCATCATTTAATCGGGCGTCTTTGGTGGCTCGTAGTTGAGCGAGATGCTCATGGCATCGCGAACTTCGTTCATGGTCGCGCCAGCCACATCGCGGGCGCGGGCAGAACCTGCTTCCAGAATATCCCAGGCGAGGCGCGGATTGTCGGCGTATTTTTGGCGGCGCTCCTGCATGGGGTTGAGAACCTGGACTAGCGCATCGGCGGCCCACCCTTTGCACTCGATGCAGCCGATGCCGGCGGAGCGGCAGCCTTCGTTGACCTTGGCCATGGTTTCTTTACTGCTGAAGATCTTGTGCAGATCGCCGACTGGACAGAGATCAGGATTGCCGGGGTCGGTGCGGCGAACGCGGGCGGGGTCGGTGACCATGGTCTTTAATTTCTGGCGGACGACCGGCTCGGGATCGGTGAGCATGATGGCGTTGCCGTAGGACTTCGACATCTTGCGTCCGTCGGTGCCGGGGAGCTTGCGGCTGGGCGTGAGGCGGGACTCGGGCTCGGGGAAAATCTGTTTCCGGCGTTTGGCCGCTGTAGAAGCCATTAAAGCGGCGGGCGATTTCGCGCGTCAGTTCGACGTGGGCGACCTGATCTTCGCCGACGGGGACGAAATCGGCTTTGTAGATCAGGATGTCGGCCGATTGCAGGACCGGATAGCCGAGGAATCCGTAGGTGCCTAGATCTTTTTCTTTGATGTTTTCTTTTTGCTCTTTGTAGGTGGGGACGCGCTCCAGCCAGCCTAGCGGCGTGATCATCGAGAGCAGCAGGTGCAGTTCAGCATGGGCTGGAACGTGCGACTGGATGAACATCACGCACTTCTCCGGATCGAGACCGGCGGCCAGCCAGTCGAGGAGAACGTCGACCGAATTTTCTTTTACGCGCGAGGTGTCGGCGTAGTCGGTGGTCAGGGCGTGCCAGTCGGCGATGAAGAAGAAGCACTCGTACTCGTCCTGCATGCGAACCCAGTTTTCGAGCGCGCCGACGTAGTTGCCGAGATGCAGCTTGCCGGTGGAACGCATTCCGCTGAGGACACGTTTTTTGCTTGAGGAAGTTGTCATTCAGAATTTGCCCAGGATGATGAGATAGAAGCGGACGAACGGCCGAATCAGGCCACTGAGGAGGTTTCCGCCCAGATACACGAGCGCAAGCAGACCGAAGATGCCGATGCGGTCGTAAACCATGCGAGCTGAGTCCGGCAGGAAATGGCGTAGAACATGGCTGCCATCGAGCGGAGGGACCGGAATCAGATTGAAGACGGCTAGCACGATGTTGATGAGCATGAGTTCATAAAACAGCATGGCAATCGGCGTTATGGCGGAGTTCGGAAGGTCGGCGGAGTAACCATCCTGCACGGCGTCGACGATCGAGTGACCGACCGAGGAAGAAAGCGCGATGGCACCGAGAACGAAGCAGCGCGCCCGTGGCTACCATGAAGTTGCTGACGGGACCGGCTACGGAAGTGAGAATGTCGTCGAACACCGGGCGGCGGAAGTTGCGCGGATCGACCGGGGTCGGCTTCGCCCAACCGAGCAACGGGATACCGCTGAAGGCCGCCACGAGCGGCAGAATGATGGTGCCGAACAGATCAATGTGCCGAATGGGATTGAGCGACACGCGACCGAGCATGCGGGCGGTTGGATCTCCGCAGCGGGACGCGGTCCAGGCGTGCGCGGACTCATGCACGCTGATAGCGAACAGAAACGCGATCATCTGGTAGAAGATCTCGACGTATTTGGGAGACATCAGCAACGTTGATTCTAACAAACGGGCAGGAAAGCGATTGCAGAGGTCAGATTGCAAAGGCCAAGCCCCAGGCTCGAGGGCAGATTGATTTCACTTCTGCAATCTGACTTCTTACTTCTGACTTGATTTTATTGTCCGGCGCGGGCTGGCGAGACTATTAACGGGCCAGAGGGGCGCTTTTTGGCGTCGCCCTTGTCTTGCTGGTAGGTCAGCGAAAGTGAGCCTTCGCTTGGGGTGGTGGCTCCCGCCAGTTCGGCGGCGAGGCCTTGATAGGAACGGCCTACTTCGTGGTTGCCTTGCAGCGCAACCGGATTGCCCTTGTCGATGGCGGGGCCAATGATCTGGTAGTTGTTAGGAACCTTCCAGAGAACTTTGCAGTTGGTGGCCTTTTCCACGTCTTCGTCGGTGAAGCCGGGAATCTTCTTGTAGCGATTAAGGACAATGCGCAGACGGTCGCGACCGGCGCCCTCCTGCAAGAAAGTCTGAATGCGGCCGGCGCTCCAGAGAGAGACAACGTCGGTTTGCGCAACCAGCAGCACGGCGTTGGAGAGATCACAGATGTTCTGGATGGTGCCATCCATGCGGCCGGAGCAGTCGAGCACGACGAAATGGTACTGACTCACCAGCAGATCGAAGAGGCGCGCCAGTTCGGCAGCGGTCGGGACGGTGGCATTCGGCTGCTGCGCACCCGCCAGCAGATGCAGGCCATCGCGATAAGGCGTCATCAGGCCATCGAGTAACGAAAGATCCATGCGGTGCAGGTTTTGCAGGGCGTCGACGATGGTGAATTGCGGACGCAAATTAAGCTGGAGCGCGGCATGGCCGATGGGCGCGAAATCGACGAGAACTACTCGGCCGTGAGCTTCCTGGAGGGCAACGGCAGTGTTGACGGCGGTGGTGGTGGTTCCAGCTCCGCCTTTGGCGTTGAGGAAGGTGAAGACGCGAGCCTTGCTGGAGCTGCGCTGGGCGCGGCTGAGCGAGGCGGTGAAACGGGCAAAGGCTTCGATGAGAGCTTCGTGGCTGGCGGCGCGGTCAACGAACTCGCGGGCGCCGGCGCGCATGGCGGAAACGATGATTGTCGGCTGATTCATCTCGCCGACGGCAAAGATCACGATGTCGGGAATGCTGGAGTGAATCAGTTCGATCGTGCGCACGGCTCGCTGCGTGTTGCGCGGGTCGATATCAACCAGGACTACTTCGGCGCGCTGGTCTTGCAGTTGACGAAGAATGGCATCGCTCGGCCCTAGCGGGAAGCCGACGGAACTCATGACGGTGCGCGCGAGATGAGTGCTCTCAACGCGAGTGTTCAGAATGACAGATTGTTCGCGGTCCTCGGTGAGGACAGCGACGGCGATTCCGTGCATGAGACGATTCTCGTTGTTCAAGGCCATGCTACGAACTTCCGGCTGCGGAACCAAGTGACCTTCGTAATCGAGAGAAGCGTCGGAGTGAGCGCTGGCTCCGATCAACGTGTGGAAGGCCGGACTTCTGTTGCGGATCATTGTATGACACCAGTGCTTGGATTGAAAAGGACGCCGAGCCTTCAGGCGATTTGTTGCGAAGGCTAACTCACCCTTGCGCAAAGACTGGGTTGGCCGCCTCAACGGACATGTGGGAATTTCCAGAGTGCCGAAAGCTCAAGGAGAATTAAAGAGAGAAACCAAGCAATTTCAGCGAGATACGGGGCGCGCGGCTTCTACCGGAGCCGGAACGGAAACACGCACAACATGGGAGACTGACAAACATTCGTCAGCAGGCAGGTAATGATAAGACTCGAGTTGAACCGCGATGCCATTGCGCTGGCCAGCTTGCGGCGGGGCGGCGCGGAGCACGCGACCGCGGCAACGAACCGGCATGCTTTCGCCGAGTGTGACTTCGGACGGCATGGAAAAGGTAAGTTCGACGACGGCGCCCTCCGGGATAGCCGCCTCGGCATAGAAAAAGATGCCGCGACCGCTTAGGTTTTGAGTGAAGGCCGGGATGGTGCGCCCGTCAAAATGAACGGCCACCGGCAGCAGGACATCAAAACGCTGGGCGCTACGGCGTTCGAGACGATTTGGCGTGGTGTCGGTCATACTTCTCAGCGGTGTCGGTGGCGCGTTCGACGAAGATCAGTGATTTACTTTAGCGCGAATACGACTCTTCGGGAAGTTGCAAGTCAGTGACGTATTTGGGCTGTGGAAATCTGTCAAAAAAGTAAACTGTACGTATCCTGATGCTTTTCAAATTGGCGAATGATCTCCAACTTCCGGATAGTTGCTGACATCGGAAAGATGTGCCAAGGTTTTCATAGTGACACGCGCGACAAATCTCCCCGACGAACCCGTAGTTGACGATCCAGCCAACTCCAAGTCTGCGCCCTCTCGATTTGCAACGACATTGCGAGCATTGCGCCACCGGAACTTTCAGCTGTTTTTCGGCGGGCAACTAATCTCACTTGTCGGAACTTGGATGCAGAGCGTCGCCCAAGCGTGGCTTGTTTACCGCCTGACGGGGTCGGCACTGCTGTTGGGGGCTGTGGGATTCTCCAGCCAGTTCCCGGTCTTTCTCGTGGCGCCTTTTGGCGGGATCGCCGCCGACCGGGTGAACCGGCAGCGGCTGGTGATCGCCACGCAGACTGCTTCGATGATCCTGGCGGGGATTCTGGCGTGGCTAACGCTGAGCAACCGCATACACGTATCGCACATTTTTGTGCTGGCCGCGCTGCTGGGAGTGGTGAACGCTTTCGACATTCCCGGACGGCAGGCGTTTCTGGTGGACATGGTCGGGAAAGAAGACCTGATGAACGCGATCGCGTTGAATTCCTCGATGTTCAATGGCGCGCGCATTATTGGCCCGGCGGTAGCGGGGATTCTGGTGTCGAGGATCGGCGAGGGCTGGTGCTTTGCCGCAAATGCGATCAGCTATATCGCAGTGATTGCGGGATTGTTCCTGATGAACGTGCATTGCGAGCGGCGCGTGGGTTCGGGGTCATCGATTGACGATATTGTTGAAGGCTTTCAGTGGGTGAACCAGACGCGGATCATACGCACGCTCTTGATGCTGCTGGCGCTCGTGAGCCTGGTGGGCATGCCTTATACGGTGCTGATGCCGATTTTTGCGGACAAGATTTTGCATGGCGGAGCAAGGGGACTCGGGCATTCTTATGGGAGCCACTGGCGTCGGAGCACTGTTTGGGGCTTTGACACTGGCCGCCAAAACTGGGTTGAAGGGGCTGGGGCGGTGGGTGACAATCTCGTGCGCCGCGTTTGGCATCAGCCTGGTATTGTTCGCGTTTTCGAAATGGTTCTGGGTGTCGGTCGCGCTGCTCCTCCCCGCCGGTTATTCGATGATGCTGCAAATGGCGTGCTCGAACACGCTGATACAGACCATGGTGCCGAATGAACTGCGCGGGCGGGTGATGGCGTTGTATTCGATGTCGTTTATGGGACTGGCTCCGTTTGGCGCGCTGTTTGGCGGAGCGCTGGCGCACAGTGTGGGCGCGCCAATTACGGTTGCGGTCGGGGGAGTGGCGTGCGTGGTGGGCGCAATGTGGTTCTGGCGAATGCTGCCGGAGATGCGCATCGAGGCGCGGCGGCTGATTGTGGCGCAGGGGCTGGCCGGGGGAGAACCGGAGCAGGAGTTAAATGCGCAACCGGTGGAGGAATAAGGGCTATCTTTGTGTAACGCCGGCGCCCTCGCCGGCGGTTACGCGGGCATCTTGCCCGCGCATCCATATCCACGGCCAATTCTTCAGCTTTGCTTTTTCTGGATTTTCGATCACATATCTAACAGCACGACGGAACTGCGCTTCATCCCTGATCAAGTGATCGTAGTATTCCTTCTGCCAAAAGGTACCCGTCGTTCCCAAAATTCGGTTCGCTTCTTTCGCAGAAAACGATTTCCAGGAGTGCATAACTTCAGGAAGCCCGTGTGCCGGAAATACTTGTACCACGACATGCACATGATTCGGCATGATGCACCACGCATAGAGTCTGTAGCGTCTTTCATCGAAAAACATCAGAGTTTCCGCAAGGCTTTCGGAAATCGACGATATCCGTAGAGAGCACGCTCCGCATCCCTTGTCCAAATACTCGAGCATGCGCGCTGTACCGAGACGTTTAAGATGTGAATTCTCCGAGGGCGTCAGAGGACGCGATTGCTGTCGCGCCAGGTCGAGAATGCTCTTGCGTTCGGAATTGATCCGGTCCAGTACCGACTGCGGCAGAGAGTCGGCGAGGCGAAATGTGATGAAGTAGGTGGCGTTATCTTGCTCCCAGTGCGGGAGACGACCTCGATCGCGAATTTTGATTTCGCTGAATCGGGGGCGGGACGCCCCCGTAACCGCCGGCGGGACGCCGGCGCTACGGTCGAATCGCGCGTCGTTTCCCAAGGGATACACTCCCTTCGCGCTCAGGCTTTGACTTTAAATCACTTCTTGCGAGACTACTGCATCTTGCTCCAGGTCTGGGGTCTCCGGACCGGCAGCCAGGGCCGCTATTCCGTATTCGTAGCCTCTATCGAACGCCTTTAGATTCAGGTCGCGGAAGCTGGCAGGAACGGAGTCGGTTACGGCCTTGCGGACCGCGTCGGGTTCGATCAGATGGGTTACGGCTGTGAAGAAGCCGACCATCACGATGTTGAGGACCATGCGCTTGCCGAGTTCTTCGGCAATGCGGGTGGCTGGAACGCTGTAAATTTTTGTCTGTCTGGGAAGATCGGTGACGCGAACCAGGTCGCGTTCGATGAGCAGCGTGCCGTCCTCTTTCAGTTCCGTTGCGAACTTCACATAGGCTTCCTGCGACATCACGACCATTACGTCGGGCTGGGTGACGTAAGGGTAGAGTACCGGCTGATCGGAGAGGATCAGTTGGGCGCTGCACGCTCCACCGCGGGCCTCCGGACCAAAATTTTGCGTCATGGTCGCGAATTTGCCTTCGTGGATGGAGCAGGCTTTGCCGAGCACGATGGCCGATAGAATTACCCCCTGGCCGCCGAATCCTGCAACGCGAATCTCCGTTAGTGGCATTGATCCTCCTCGCAGCCGCCGTCGGCGCTGCACGCATAGCCTTGTTCTTCGTCGTAATCGACGTATTTATCGCCCAATGACTCGTGCATCTGGGCCTTCAGAAGAGTGCTGTAGTCGGGCCGGTCGCGATCAACGAACTTGCCGACGATGATTTCTCCGTTCAGCGTGAGCCCGACTTCACTGGTGGACGCTCCGTGCTTGGTTTTGCTTTTTTCCTTGTAGTACTTCATGGTCTCGAGGCCGTCGCCCATTTTGTTGCGGCGCTGGTAGAGCGTGGGGCAGGGCGAGATCACCTCGATGAAGCTGAAGCCTTTCTTGTTGAAGGCTTCCGTGATGGAGCGCGCTAACTGGCGGACGTGGAAGGTGGTCCAGCGGGCGACGTAGACTGCGCCGGCGGCTTCGACCAGATGGGGAAGATTGAAGGCCGGTTCGAATGTTCCGTAGGGGGAAGTGGAGGTGGTCGCGTGGCCGGGCGTTGTGGGGGCGGTCTGGCCGCCAGTCATCGCGTAGATCAGATTGTTGACGCAGATGACTTTGAGGTCGATATTGCGGCGGGCGGCGTGAATCAGGTGATTGCCGCCGATGGCGGAAAGATCGCCGTCGCCGGAATAGACGACGACGTTGAGGCCGGGGTTGGCGAGCTTCAGGCCGGTCGCGAATGGGATGCGCGCGGCCGTGCGTGGTGTGGAAGGAATCGAGCTTGACGTAACCGGCGACGCGGCCGGTGCAGCCGATGCCGGAAACGAGCGCGAGCGTCTTGAGGTCAATCTTCGATTCAATCAAGGCCTCGGCAAAACAGTTGACGGTTGTGCCGATACCGCATCCGGGACACCAGATGTGGGGCATGCGGTCGGAACGCAGGAACGGTTCCACTGGGTTGCCGACGGGTAGGGGATTAACAAGAGTGGTCATCGAGCGGCCTCCTGGATGGCAGCGAGAATTTCTTCGGGACGATGCACGCTGCCTCCGGCATGAGGAACAAGGATTGTCTTGGCTTTGCCTCCGGCGGCGCGCTCGACTTCGCGGACCATCTGCCCGAGATTGAGTTCGGGAACGACGAAGGCTTTGGTGCGGCCGGCTAGTTCGCGGATCTTGTCTTCCGGGAAGGGCCAGGCGGTAATAAGGCGAAACTTTCCGACCTTGAGGCCGCTGGCGCGTGCCATGTCGATGGCACGTTGCGCGACTCGTGAGGTAATGCCGTAGGAGACTACGATCACGTCGGCATTGTCGGTGGAATCTTCTTCGAAGAGGCAGATGCGGTCAGTCGCCGAACGAATTTTATTTTGCAGGCGCGTCACCAGCTTCTGCTGCACTTTCGGTGTCATGTTGGGGTAGCCGCGTTCGTCGTGCGTCAGGCCAGTAACGTGGAACTTGTAACCTTCGCCAGCGTGCGCCATCTCTGGGACCATGTCGCCATTGGTTTCATAGGCGAGATAGTCGTCGACGGATTTGCGGGTGTGCTTGCGCGGCGTGACCTCGATTTGATCGGCCGGCGGAATGACTACTTTTTCGGTCATGTGGCCGACGACTTCGTCCATCATGAACATGACAGGAACGCGGAATTCTTCCGCGAAGTTGAAAGCCTTGATCGTCAGGTCGAAGCACTCCTGCGGGGAGTTCGGGCAGAGCGCGATGATCTCGTAGTCGCCGTGCGACCCCCAACGCGCCTGCATCATGTCGGCCTGGGCGGGAAGCGTGGGCAGGCCAGTGGAAGGGCCGCCGCGCTGGACGTCGACGAAGACGCAAGGTGTTTCGGTCATGGCAGCGTAGCCGATGTGCTCCATCATGAGCGAAAAACCGGGGCCTGAGGTAACGGTAAAGGCCTTTGCTCCGCCCCAGACTCCGCCTTGCAGAGCGATGGAGGCGGCGAGTTCGTCTTCCATCTGAATGAAGCAGCCGCCCACGGTGGGAACGCGCTGGGCGAAACGCTCGACCACTTCGGTTGAAGGCGTAATGGGATAACCGGCCGAAAAGCGAGCACCGGCGGCCAGTGCGCCTTCGCAGCAGGCGTGGTCGCCGTCAAGAAAATGTGTGCCGGTGAGTACGCCGCGGGGATCAGCCTTCATTTTTCACCTCTTTTACTTCCGGCTTCGGGCGCCTGGACTTTATGACCGTAGATGGCGAAGTCGGGACAGTACATGCCGCAGAGGTCGCAGCCGCTGCACTTCTCCGGTTCGACGACGTGCGGCGGATGATAGCCTTTGGAATTGAATGCCGAGGAAAGCGCGAGGACTTTGGTAGGACAAAATTCTACGCAGAAGCCGCAAGCCTTGCAGCGCTCGACAACGATGGATACGCGTCCTTTTGCTGCCACGAATACCCCCACAAACAGGGGCTTGATTGCCCCCGGAAGTTCAGTGAGAATTATGGAAGTTCTCTGTCGCAGAGGGTGTGATGTGGATCACGGAGGATGTGAGGTGGAAGGCCGGAGCAGCGGCCGCGGAGGGTTCTTCTCCGCGGTTCGCACGGATGCACAGCGGATTTTCTACTGCCTAGATCGCTCGATTCAGTGGCTTAATTGCCTCGGAGCATGTCCCGCTCCGGCGAGGAATTCGTGCACTACTGCGCTCGGATCACGATGTTGCCCGTCTACCGCGTAGTTCATTCTCCGCATGTCGTCATCGGAAATTTTGTCTGCCAGCAAATCCAGTGCGGACCTCACTTCTGGATGGGCTTTTAAGATCTCTTGCCGCATGACTGCGACGGCCTCGTAGGGCGGGAAATAGTGGTGATCGTCTTCGAGCACGAATAGGTCCAGCGCGGGAATCAAGCCGTCGGTGTTATTCCCGGCGATCAGATCGACCTGCTTTTGTACCAGAGCACGCGTGAGCAGGCCCAGATCCATGACGCGCGGCGGTTCGGCGAAATGCAGGCCATAGCTGGCTGCCAAGCCTTTGTAGCCATCGGCGCGCTCCATGAATTCGTAGCCAAAACCTGCATGCCAATGCGGTGCATAAGCCGCTGACTGGGAGAGCGTCTTCAAGTTCAGTCGGCGCGCTTCGTCGCCACGAATTACGATTGCGAAGGTGTCATCGAACCCGAGTGGAGGACCCAGGGTTAGATTGAATTGCTTTTCGTAGGCTTGTTTTACCTCTCGATAGACTTCCTCTTTATTGGCCTGCGGAGGTTGTTTCAGCACCGCCGTTAGCGCTGTTCCCGTGTACTCCGGATAGATATCGATTCTTCCGGCAAGAATCGCCTGGTGGCAGATAAACGTACCGGCAAGGTAGAAGCGGCGTTCGACCGGAAGGTGCGTGCGGGCTTCGATGATCTGGGCGAAGAGTTCACCGAGGATCAATTGCTCAGTGAAGTTTTTTGAGCCGATCACGATGCGATCGGAATGCCGCGAGCAGCCGGTCACGGGCAGTAGAAGCACCAGCGCGAGGAGACAGCCGATGGCCGAGATAGTGTCCGCTAGCACGCGCGTTCTTCGATGAATGCGTTCTTTCCTCATCGTGCCGATGATTTCAACTGCAACGAGTTCAAGCGGCGCTCCAAGCAGGCCGAGCAGGAAGTCAGCGACGAGTGCGAGCAGCGCCGCAGGGACGGCTCCGGCGAGAATCACCTGATTGTTGACCATCGCCAGGCCACGGAAGATGAATTCACCAAGTCCCCCGGCGCCGATCGCAGCCGCAATTGTGGCCAAGCCGATGGAAAGCACGGCGGCGATACGGAGACCCGCGACAATTACACCGGAAGCGAGTGGTAGCTCGACTTGAAAGAGCAACTGGCGGTCGGTGAGTCCCATGGCGCGGCCCGCTTCGACAATTCCTGGATCGACACCACGAATACCGGCATACGTGTTGCGGATCAGCGGCAGCAGGCCATAGAGGGCAAGCGCAAGAATTGCCAGGCGGCTGGCGCGGTCTCCGATCCACGGGGCGGGTATCAGGAAGCCGAACAAGGCGAGGCTGGGGATGGTTTGAATGATGTTCGCGCCGCCGAGGATGGGCTTGCTGAGGCTGGGAACCCGGGTGATGACGATGCCGAGCGGAATTCCGACGAGCGCCGCGATGAAAGTCGAGACGCCGGCGAGCGTAATGTGCTCGAGCGTCAACTCGATCACCTGCTGGCGGTTTGCGCTCATGAAGTGGAGGAAATTCATTCCGTTCGCCTCGCTTCCGTGGGTCCGGCAAAAGCTTCGCGGTAGGCGCGCACCAGAGGGTGCTCGGAGCGCGAAAATTCGTCGACCGGAAGATTCACAACCAACCGGCCCTCCTCCATGAGTGCGATGCGGTCTGCAAGAAGCAGGGCCTCGCGGAGATCGTGGGTTACGAAGACAACCGCCTTTCGCATGCGCTGCTGGAGAACACGAAATTCTTTCTGCATCTCGGAGCGAGTGATCGGGTCGAGAGCAGAAAAAGCTTCGTCCAGAATCAGGATTGGCGGATCGGCGGCCAGCGCGCGCGCCACGCCAACCCGCTGGCGCTGCCCTCCGGAGAGTTCGCTGGGATAGCGCGACATGAGTTCGGGGCCCAGTCCGACGACGGCGAGTAATTCGCGAACCCGAGCCTCGAATTCGCTGCGGAGCCCATCCTTCGATGCGCGGCACAATCGCAATATTGCGCTCTACTGTGAAATGCGGAAATAGCCCGCCGTCTTGAATCACATAGCCGATGCCACGACGCAGGCGGATCGGATCCCACTGGGCGGTAGAGCGACCGCTTACCCGCACCTCGCCCTCATTCGGCATGAGGAGACCGTTGATGAGTTTGAGGGTTGTGGTTTTACCTGAGCCGCTTCGACCGAGTAAGACCAGCGTTTCGCCCTGACTTATGGAAAGGGTCAGATTCTCGAGGAGTGGGCGACCGTTCAGGCAGAAGGCGACACGATCAAACTCGATGGCAGAGGCAAGCGGCATATTTGTCTGCGGCATTGGCACCGGCGATCGTGAAAACTCGAGGGAAATCAAAATTCATCGACCAGCGGATTCAGGAACGCGGGCCGACCCGGTACGCGTTCTCCGGCAGCCCTGTGATCCGAAGTCCACTATGGCCTTTATGACGGATGTTGAGGCCGATCAGCAGCGCGGTGATTTGCTCGACGATGCGCGCGTTTTCAAGCTTGCCTCCATCGATGGCACGGATGTGCGGAATTTTTGTCGCGAGTCTCATTGCAGCCTCTGTGGCTTTCGGATCGTCGGAACACACGATGACATCGCAATCGAGATCGTCGTCGCCATTAAGCAAGTCAGCGGAAACGTTGTGGAAAGCCGCCGCAACCGAGACCCCTTTGGGAACGAGCTCGGCGGTCTGCTCGGCGGCCGAGCCTTGCCAAACGCCGAGAGTGCGCGTGGGTCGGCCGCCGACGCTGGCGGCAAGAGGGACGGTGGCGTCGATCAGAATGCTGCCGGGACGGATGGCGGGTTTCAGTTCTTTGAGGAGCGCGGATTGCCCGGCGAACGGGACGGTCAGCATGAGCAGGTCAGTGGCCGCGCAAGCCGCGGAGTTTTCGAGCCCGCTAACATTAATCGCCGACCCTACACGCGTACGGATAGTCTCGGCAGCTTGTTCGGCGCGTACCGAGTCTCGCGATCCGATGATGACGGTTTCGCCGGCGCGTGCCCAGCGCATTGCCAGCCCCATGCCGGCGGGGCCGGTGCCCCCGATGATGGCGATGGGGCGGTTCGGGCCGGTGCTGGCGTTCATGCGAATTCCGGAACGAGAGACATCTCCGAGGACGGCGTCTCAATCGGCAGTTTTATTTTCATGCGCGAATATTTTGTGTTCCGCTCGGCGGGGATGCGACCGATTTCGAGAATTAGCGATTGGAAATCGTCGGGGCTGGTGTACTCCCCGGCGGTAGCTCCCGCTTCTCTCGAAATGTTCTCTTCCATCAGCGTGCCGCCATAATCGTTTGCGCCGGCTTGCAGGCAAAGCTGCGACAGCTGGCGATTCAACTTCACCCACGAGACCTGGATGTTATGAATCGAGCCGGCGAGAAGAATTCTGGCAAGCGCGTGAATCTTCAGATGCTCAGCGAGAGTTGGGCCGGAGCGGGCAAGCCCCTGCTCAAACAGCAGAGTGTTCTGGTGAACGAAGCCGAGGGGTACGAATTCAGTAAAACCGCCGGTGTCGGACTGTATCTGGCGGAATAGATCGAGCTGGCGCACCCAGTGGGCGGGCGTTTCCATATGTCCGTACATGAGCGTGGAAGTACTGCGAATGCCGCACTGGTGCGCTGTGCGAATGACATCTTGCCAATCGGCGACGGCCAGCTTATTGCGCGAGAGCACGTGGCGGACTTCGTCATCGAGAATCTCGGCGGCGGTACCGGGAAGCGTATCGAGGCCGTTATCACGCAGCATGCAGAGGTAATCGCGCAGCGGCATACCGGTGAGTTCGACGCCGTAGACGATCTCCATGGGCGAAAAAGCGTGAATGTGCATCTGCGGCACGGCGGCTTTCACGGCGCGCAAAATGTCGCGATAGTAAAAAGGCGGCAGGTCGCGTGGCAGGCCGCCTTGAATGCAGACCTCGGTTGCGCCGAGATCCCACGCTTCTTTCGCTTTGCGGCCCATGTCTTCGAGCGAATGAAAATAGGTATCCGCTTCGCGGGGGCCGCGACTGAAGGCGCAGAATTTGCATCCCACGAAACAAATGTTGGTGAAATTCATGTTGCGATTGACGACGTAGGTAACGATGTTGCCGACCAGATCGCGCCGGAGAGTATCGGCGGCTACGAGCAGAGCGACAAGATCGGCGCCGTCGGAGTTGGCGAGCAGGTTACTGTTCGGCTTCTTCGAGACAACTTGCATCTTGCTTTTCGAGAACCCGTTCTAGAATGCCGCGCACCGATGGCGATGCGGCATCAGCGGCTTCTTCCCAGGTCAAAGCGGTAAATTCATCGATCTTTATGGCCATTTATTCCCCACTTCTGAATCGCAAAACAATTTCACTCTCTCAAAATCGTGCACACGGTTAACGAAAAAGATCGCGTTCGGCGGAGCGAATCAGTTCTTTCGCACTGCCTTTCCCACGGTTATAAGAATAACCCCGAACGATGCACGCCGGAGTGCTCGCCAGCTTGCCGCATATTAGACCAGCGGCGCAAGCAAGTTCATCGGCGACCGCGTCAATGGTGGCGTGGAGCGAATAGCCGTGTGAATCGCTACGCCCCCGATAGTCGACGAGTGGGCGCATGCCGGCAACGCCGATTGCAACCTCGGTCAAGCCTTCGCGCCACGGGCGTCCAAAACTGTCGCTGACGATTACGGCGAGGTCGATACCCGATTGCTTCTTCAATTCACGCCGAATTCTGGCGGCGGATTTGTCAGGATCCCGAGGCAACAGCACGGCGTGGCTTCCGCCGTCGACGTTCGAAACGTCGACGCCGCTGTTGGCGCAAACAAAACCATGTTGGGTCTCGGTGATGAGCACACGATCCTTCTGCCGCACGATGCGGCGGCTTTCGCGCAACGCCAACTCCCTGACGCGCGCATCAAGTGCGTAGCGGCGCGCGCAACGACTGGCGGCTGCGGAGGGCTGGATCGATCCGAGGTCGACGAGAGCGCCCTCGGCTTTGGAAACGACTTTGTGCTTTACGACCAAGATATCGCCTGACTGAAAATGCAGGCCCGTGCGGCGTGCGGCACGGAGCAATCGTTCACTTAGCTTCTCGCCCGGACTGATTTCTCCCATGAGGGTAATCGGAAGCAGGCGAATTTCTCTCGCAGCAGCCGTTGAATATCCGCCTCGAACTCTTTCCTGCTGCGTGTTCGTCGATGTTTTCTCCATGGCCGATCTACCCGTGACAGAGCTGGCCGCGGTTTTCCAGATGCCAGCTCCGGACGAGATTTTGCGCTCGCCTTGCACCGGGCGCGGCCGCCAGCTCCCGTAGATCCTCGGGACGATCCACATCGCGCGCCAGACTGGGCAATTCGAGGGTGACGCAAGGCAGGCCAGTTGCCCGGGCGGCGGCTAGATGCGGCAGAAAACTGTCGTTACCGAATCGCAGCGGAAACAAGTCAGCGGGCGATCTCCAGGCGGCGTTCGTACCGCGGCAGGCCGCGTCGGTGACCAGAACCGTGCCTTGCGGAGGGGCGGCATCAGCGATTTTTTGAAGATCGTCGATTTCCACGAGCGGAATATCCGCTGGAATCACGAGCGTGCTGTCGGCTCCACGTTCGCGGCAGACTGAGGTCGCCATGGCGATGGCGCTCGTCTCACCGGCGTTTGCGTCGTCGGCGATGACCTCGAAGTTGAAACGCTCCGCAAGATCGCGCGCAAATGGATCACCCGTCACCAGGGCAACAGGGGGGCGTCGGCCCCACTGGGCTAGCGTTTGCAGCACGTCCTCGCACATGGCTTGGGCGAGAGCAAAACGCTCTTCCGCGCTTAGAACGGACGAGAGGCGCTGCTTGGCGCCGGACAGATTCTTGATCGGAACCAGGATCATGCTCGCTCCCGAACTGCGCTCGCTGCATTGCCCTTGTTGGCGGCGGGTCGCCGACACGCCTCAACTACCGTCTTGGCTAGCGCGACGCGATCTTCATTCTTCCGCATGATGGTCGGCGTGCAATGCACTCGCAAACCTCTGTCGCGGAGCGCGTCGGAAGCGGGCGCATCACACGTATCAACGATGAGCACGTCGAGAAAGTCGCGATAGAAATCGGCGACTCCGGCAATGGAAACCGCATAGCCTTGGGATGCGAGCAGCGCGCCTGCGGGTCCTGTGACGGCGGTGTTGCCAACGATCGGGCTTACGGCCGCAACTTCTGCTTGAGTTTGGCGTAACGCCTCGCGAATTCCGGGCACAGCGAGGATCGGACCGATGCTGGTTACGGGATTGCTCGGCGCGAGCAGGACCAGTTCCGACGATCGGATAGCATCGATGACGCCAGGAGCAGGGAGCGGCGTGTGACGCGCCCGCAAAACGAACTTCTCTTACTTCATCCTGGTATCGACGCTGGACGAAATATTGTTCGAAGCTCAGTTCGCCGGCGCCGGTCAGGACTCTAGTCTCGACGGCCGAGTCGCTCATTGGCAAGATGCGGGCTTTGATGCCGAGGCGAGATGATATTTCAGTAGTGGCTTCGCTTAGAGTCTTACCCTCGGCGAGCATCTTTGTGCGGAAAATATGCATGGCGAGGTCGCGGTCGCCGACACTGAACCACGCGGGTTCTCCCATCTGCTCCATCGTTTTGAGGCAAAGAAATGTATCTCGCTCGACGCCCCAGCCGCGCTCCTGGCTGATTTTGCCTGCGAGCGTGTAGACGACGGAGTCGATGTCGGGAGAGACGTAGAGGCCCCACCATCGCATGTCATCGCCGGTATTGACGATGATGGTCAACTCTTCGTTGGGGACGACACTGCCGCAAGCCGTCTATGAATTTTGCGCCGCCTGTGCCGCCGGTCAGGACCGTGATCATGCCGCGCCTCCGGAGATTTGGACCACACCACTTCCATTAGCAGCCACGGCTTGCGCCAGTCGCTGACCGAGCAATTCGCTCTGCCTTGAGGCTTGCGCAACGAAGTCGGGGTAAACGGGGAGGCGCTGGCGCAGTTCAAATCCTTTGGCTTCGGTTCGACGGGCAAGCTCGTCGAGATGCGGCCATGGTCTTTCCGGATTGATGAAATCGGGTGTCAGAGGCGAGATTCCGCCCCAATCGTTGATACCAGCGTCGAGCAGATCCGCATAATGCGGATCGGAGAGATTGGGCGGCGCTTGAATATTGATCTCCGGCATCAACAAGCGCGCGACCGCCAACGTGCGCAACATTTCTTGACGCCCAGGCTCCAGCCATGCGGCCATCGGCGTGCCTGGCTTGGCCCGAAAATTTTGCACGATGACTTCCTGGATGTGGCCATAGCGGGCGTGCAGGTCGCGGATGGCGATGAGTGCATCGACACGCTCTTCCATGGTTTCGCCGATGCCGATCAGAATGCCTGTAGTAAAAGGAATTTTTTGACGGCCCGCATCTTCAATCACGCGGAGGCGTTTGGCGGGAACTTTGTCAGGAGCGTTATCGTGCGCGGCGTTTTCCGCAAGCAATCGAGTAGAGGTGGTTTCCAGCATGAGGCCCATGCTGGGTGAGACACGAGCAAGGCGCCGGAGCCATTCGTCGCTCATCAGGCCCGGATTGGGATGAGGCAGCAGGGTTGATTCCCGCAGAATTTTTTCGCAGATCGCTTCAAGATAATGAAGTGTCGATTTGTATCCGAGGTGGCGGAGCGTCTCACGCATCTCGGGAAAAACTAACTCCGGCTTGTCGCCGAGACTCAGCAGAGCCTCTGTGCATCCCATGCGCTCACCGGCACGGACGACGTCCATCACTTCGTCCGGTGTCATGGTATGCGCGCCGGGCTGACCGGGATCGCGGCGGAAGGTGCAGTAGCCGCAGTAATCCCGACAAAGATTGGTGAGCGGGAGAAATACTTTTCGTGAATAGGTGATGACCGATGGCTTGAAACGGGCGCGGGCCACCTGCGCCGCGGCGAGCAGGTCGGGAAGGGGGGCGTATTCCGATTGCAGTAACCGGCAAGCAGTTTCGCGCGAGATCGGCGTGTCGCAAGCGGCTTGCAAATCCGCTGAGGTAGCTCGTGTTGTTGAGAGTGCCGACATTTGGCGATTGACTTGGCTTTGTCGTTCGTTTGAGTCTAGAGTGGCTTGCGCCGACATTGACACTGGGCCCGGATCTTCTGCCAACGATAATAGCGAAGGCCGCAAAACTTGTCCGTTGGATGCCACCGGAGTCGGGTTCGCTGCATTAGAATTGTGCTCGCATAAGATGCCAACGGATTCCCGTAACGCGAGCCTTACCGCAGCCGATTTCCGCAAAGCGATGGGATGCTTTGCCACCGGCGTCACGATCATCACCATCGACCAGGACGGCGAAGTGCACGGCATGACGGCCAACGCCTTCACGGCGGTCTCGCTCGACCCGGTGCTGGTGCTGGTGTGCGTGGATCATCGCGCACGGACGCATGCCCACCTGCACGCACGCAAGCGGTTTGGCGTGAATGTGCTGAGCAGTTCTCAACAGGCGATTTCGGAATATTATGCCGGGTCGGCGGAGGCGCACCAGCATCCAGAGACAGCGGGAGCGCGCTTTGAACGCACCGCGCACGGCACGCCGGTTCTACATGGAGCGCTGGCTTTTCTGGAATGCCGTCTGCATTCGGCGCAGCCTGCGGGCGACCATACGATTTTTATTGGAGAAGTCGAACACGTCGAGGTGCGGGAGGGCGATCCGCTCCTCTATTTTCGAAGCCGGTATCGCGACATCGGGTCGCAGAAGAAACAATGACCGAAAGTAGCAGATCGTCGCAGCTCTTTCGGGCGGGCCGCCCCGACGAATCGCGGATCGGATTCAACCCGGCTCTGTAATCCGACTCCCGCAAACCCTACTTCGCCATTACCAACTTCGCGATCGTTGCAAGTTGCATGTTGGACGTGCCTTCGTAGATTTTCCCGATCTTCGCATCGCGCCAATATTTTTCTACCGGATAGTCTTTTGTGAAGCCGTATCCGCCATAGACTTCGATAGCTAGTGAAGTGACGCGTTCCGCAACCTGCGAGGTGAAGAGCTTGGTCATGGCCGCTTCTTTCACGAAGTCAACTCCCGCGTCTTTCATGCGGGCTGCATTGTAGACCATCAACCGCGCGGCCTCGATCTCAGTCGCCATCTGCGCGATCTGGAATTGAATTCCCTGGAATTCCGAGATTGGCTTGCCGAATTGCTTTCTTTCCTGCGCGTACTTGGAGGCATATTCCCAGGCCCCGCGCGCGACACCCAGCATTTGCGCGCCGATGCCGATGCGGCCCTCATTGAGCGTTTCTATGGCAATCTTGTAGCCCTTGCCGACTTCGCCCAGTACATTCTCCTTCGGCACGCGGCAGTCTTCCAGAATCAACTCGCAGGTCGATGAGGCGCGAATCCCCAACTTGTCTTCTTTCTTGCCAACCGTGAATCCCGGGAAATTCTTCTCTACGAGAAACGCTGTGATTCCCTTGTAGCCTTTCGATGCATCAACCGTTGCAAACAAAACGAAGAGGCCGGCCTCTTTCCCATTGGTGATCCAGAGTTTGCGGCCGTTGAGAATGAAATCGCTGCCCTTGAGTTCGGCCTTCGTCTGAAGAGCGAACGCGTCCGATCCGGAACCTGCCTCACTGAGCGCGTAGGCGCCGACCGTATCGGCTGCCATTTTCGGCAGGTAGCGCCGCTTTTGGTCCTCCGTCGCCCAACGGAGGAGCGCATTGGCAACGAGCGTGTTCTGCACGTCGACGATGACGCCCGCGGAGGCGTCGGCGCGCGAGCATTCCTCGACGGCCAGGATTGCCTCAAAAAACTTCCCGCCCGCACCGCCGTACTGTTCGGGAATCTCGATGCCCATCAGTCCGAGTTGAAAGAACTGGTCGATCAGCGAGTGTTCGAACATTGCCTTTTCGTCCATTTCCTTGGCCAGGGGACGAATCTTGTCTTCGGCGAACTGGCGAACGTTGTCGCGAAATAGAATTTCGTCTTCGGTCAGAGAAGTCAGCGGTGTTGGATTGGCGAGCTGGAGAGTTTCGGGCATCGGAATACCTCATTCCCGTCAACGACGCATGGGGCAACGTTCACGGGCGAAAAAATGCAAACTGGAAATTGTAACAGGCTGGGGCGCGCCAGATTTCAGCTTGAGGCTTCACTTCGCCGGCATGGTCACTGGCATGTCGAGAATCGCGGGCAAGCCTGCCAACCCCGCTTTCTCCCCCTCACGCTGGGCGAACGTGATCATCTCGGCTTCGCACTCCGCTGGCAGAGGGTGGCGCTCGTAGGCGGAATGCAATTCCTCAACACGTGTTCGCGCGCGCTCCAGGATGTCCGGCACGTCGTTCATGCTGGGAAGGCCGCGATCGATTATCGCAGAGGGAAAATGTTGCTCTTTGCGGAAGAGAGCCCGGGTCTCTTTCAATTTCAAGAAGTCGCCAGACAATCCGGTTTGCGCGAACATGGCCGTGGCCAACGACTCCGTGCGCGGCTCAATGCCGTCGATAAGGCGCTGAGCAGACGCGATCGCCTCGGCGTCGATCACTAGCTTTTCGATGCTCTGGCAGGCCAGGAAATCGAGCATGCCCGCACCCGAGATCATGTTGATTCCAGCCAGCGCGCCCAACGTCGCAGAAATACCGCTCTCCATTTCCACTTGCGCATCGATGAGGCGTCCATCACCTGCGACCATGTAGGCGTGGGTGGGCAGGCCGAGATACTTTCCAACTTCCGCGCAGGCTACGTCGAGCATGGCAGTCTCGATAGCGCCCATCGGCGTCTTTCCCGAGCGCATGTCAAAGATGGCGGGTGCGGCGCCCCAAACAATCGGCGCACCGGGTTGCGCGAGTTGATGAATCGTGATTCCGCTGATGCACTCGGCGGCATGCTGCACAACCGAACCGGCAAGAGTGACGGGCGCGGTCGCGCCTGCGAGCGGCATGCTGACGATTTCAGCGGGCACTCCGGCACGCGCCAGGTCGACCAGATTCTGCGAGGCGAACTCGGACCAGTTCAGAGGCGGCGACGGACAGACGTCAAAAATCGCGCGCGGATACCGGCGCAGCATGTCAGGTCCTCCGCTCTCAATGGCGAGCAATTCGAGCAGGGTGTGCAGGCTTGAGGCAGAGAAAGCACCCGTCACTACGGGCTTTTCCGAATACCACAAAACCAGCAGGAGCCGGTACCAGTCACCGATTTCCGGCGGAACGTCGTTACAGACCATGGCGGTCGATTGAGCGGCAAATTGCGGAAGCATTTCGGCGACCTGGACCAGACGAACCAGATCGGCGGACTGCGCCGGGCGAGCCTGCCGACGTATTGGGATCGAGAATGTTCAGGCACGACGAGCCGGGATCAAAATGGACGTCATTTCCCCCATAGCGGACGGCGGTTTTGCCGTTGCGGTCATAGAGAAAAAACTCCCGCGGCACCGATGCGAGCGCGTGACGCGCAATCGCTTGTGGGATGTGCGCGATGCCATCTTGAATGGCGATACCAGCATTTTGAAGCAGTTCAACGACATACGGCGCGACACGCACGCCCGGGTTATCGATAAGGTCGAAAGCCTCATCCATAATGCGCTCGATGAGCGTCGAGTCAAGCAACTGGAACGTCGGTCTCATGCGGGCTCCAATGATGTGTCTTGGACGCCGCGTCTTTTCGCTAACATCAATTCACGCGCGAGTGTCACCGCGCTCATCGCATCTTTAGCGTACCCGTCTGCTGCAATCTCTTGCGCCCATGCGCGCGTTACCGGGGCTCCCCCTACCATAACCTTTACTTGGGCGCGCACTCCGGCCCGCTCCAGCGACTCAATCACTGTTCTTTGATTGCGCATAGTCGTGGTCAACAGGGCGGAGATTCCGACGATGTCGGCACGCAGTTCCGCCACTTTGGAGGCAAACTTCTCCGCGGGCACGTCGACTCCGAGATCGTGAACGCTGAATCCGTGGGCGGTAAGCAGTGTTCCGACGAGGGTCTTGCCAATCTCGTGGATGTCGCCTTTCGTCGTGCCGAGGATCACGGTGCCCGCGTTAGGGCGTTCTGCGCCCAGTTTCTTCAGTTCCGGTTCGAGAATGGCCATGGCGGCACGCATGGCCTCAGCGGACGCCATCATGTCGGGCAGAAACATCTGGCCGCGCGAAAATTGCTCACCGACGTCGTGCATGCCGGGGACGTATCCGTTATTAATTGCGTCGAGGGGAGCAACTTGTTCAGCTATGGACTGCCTGGCCAACTCAGAAGCAGTGTCTGGCGCGCCGTCGATAATGCTCTGGCGCATTGCCGGGTAGAGGTCGTCTGGCATATGGGCACCTTCGGCATGCTGACTCTGATTGCAACGCCCGTCTGTGATTGGGGTCACAACTTGGCGGGAGATCCGCGGTGCAACCTACCGAGAAGTTGCTGAATCCCTCTAGGGAACTTTATAATCTAACTAACTGGTTAATTAAGTACGAGATTCGTTTCAATTGCTCAATCATGAGGAAACGTAAACAAAGAGCGGCAGCCACCAGTCCGAGGAACGCCGTTCACGGGCAAGGCGCGCGATTTGGCACGCGGAGGCATCCGGAAAAAAGCCGGGCGGCAATCCTCCGGGCAGCGGTTGTCGGAATTCGCCGAACATGGCATTGCGGGCGCGCGAACGGATGCCATTGCGCGGGCGGCCCGCGTCAATAAGGCTCTTCTTTATTACTACTTCAAAGATAAAGATGCACTCTACGAGGCTGTGCTCGACCATGTGTTCAGCGGCTTGCGCGACCGGTTGATGCCGGTGCTGGAAAGTGGACTCGAGCCTTGCGAAAAGATGCTGGAATATGCGGGACGATATTTCGATTACATCGCGGCGAATCCGAGATTTCCGCGGGTCGTGCAGGGAGAGTGGATGCGGATGGGGCCGAAAGGCAGTCCGCAGATGCTGCGTATCGCGCGGGAATATTTTGCTCCCATCTACAGACGCGTATCGGAAATGCTGCGGGAAGGCGCAGAAAAAGGGCAATTTCGCGCCGTGAGTCCTATCGACTTTCTGCCCTCGCTGGTGGGAATCATCATTTTTTATTTCAGCACGGCGCCGGCGATGAAGACGCTGTTAAAGGTCGATCCGCTGGCGCAAGAGCGAATTGCGGACCGGCGGACATTTGTGCTGGAGTTCATTGCCGCGGCGCTGTTTACGGATAGGGCTGCGAAACTACCGCCTCGCAAATTGTCATTAGAGTAGGAGTTTATCGAATGAATGCGCGGAACAAATTTCTGATTTTGTTAAGCGTCATCGTCGCCATCTCTGCGGTCTACTATTTTTTCTCGACGCCGCGTGGAAACGACCTGGTGCTGGTGGGAACGGTGGATGCGAACCAGATCGTGGTGAGCCCGCAGATTCAGGGCCGGATTCTGAAATTGTTGGTCGATGAAGGAACGCCTGTGAAACAAGGCGACCTCATCGCGGTGCTCGACCCTTCGGAACTGGAGGCTGAGGAACGCGCAGCTGCGGCCATGATTGCGAGCCTGCGATCGCAGGTCAGTGCAACCGAGTACACACAAAAATCGACGAAGGGATCGACGGCAAGCGACGTGGCCAATGCGCAGGCGCAGTTGCAGGCTTCCAGAGCGCAACTGGCCCAAGCCGAAGCGATGCTCACGCGCACGGAGAGCGATAGCCGGCGAACGATTGGCCTGGCAAACGCGGGCGTCGCGTCTGAGCAGGAGAAGGTGCAGGCGGAACAAAATTTAAAAGCGCAGCAGGCCAGCGTCGACTCCTTGAGGGAGCAGGTCTCGGCCGCGCAAGCGACTTTGAATTCGGCGATAGCCCGCACCAATCAGGCGACAGCAGCGGCGAGCACGGTGGCTTCGACACGCGCACAGATGGAGAATGCAGTCGCACAGCTTAAAGAAGCGGAAGTTCGCCTGGGGTACACAAAGATCTATGCGCCGGTGACCGGAACGGTGTTGGTGCGGGCGGCCCGGGAAGGCGAGGTTGTGAATTCAGGGCAGGCGATTGTCACGGTCGTAGACTTCAGCGATAGCTGGGTGCGGGCTGCGATTCCGGAGACCGATGCGGATCACATTGGATACGGCGACACGCTGAAGATCCGGCTGCCCGGCGGAACGGAAGTGCCGGGAAAGGTTTTCTATAAAGCCGCCGAAGCCGACTTTGCGACGCAGCGCGACGTGGGGCGGAGGAAGCGCGACATCAGAACCCTGGTACTGAAGGTGCGGCTGGACAATCCAAAGGGAGCCTACGTGCCAGGAATGACCGCCGAGGTATTGGTACCGTCGGGGCTGGTAAAAGGTAATGCGGTCGCGGACAACGCGGGAACCACGGGGAAGGAATGAACGAACAGACGCCTCAAGCTGACAGAAAAAACGAGAACGGCCTCAGTGTGGCCGCGTCCGAACTCAGCTTGCGCGGCGAGATCGCGGCCGATGCGTCGAATGCGATCGAGGTTGACCATATCGTGAAGAAGTATGGTGAGTTCACCGCGGTGGACGACGTCTCGTTCACTGTAAAAGAGGGCGAGATATTTGGACTGCTTGGGCCAAATGGCGCGGGCAAGTCAACGTTGATCCGAATGATGACGACGCTGATCCCGATCACTTCCGGCTCGGCGCGGATTGGAGGACACGACGTTTCGCGTGAACCCGATTCCGCACGCAGAACAATCGGAGTGATTCCTCAGGCGCTGACCAGCGACATGGATTTGACGGTCGAAGAGAACATGTCGATTTACGCGAAACTTTATGACGTTCCGCCGAAGCGGCGGAAGGAAGCGATCGACGAACTGCTGGAGACAGTGGACCTCACGAAGTGGCGGGGCGCACAGACAAAGACGCTATCAGGCGGAATGCGGCGCCGGTTGGAGATTGCGCGCGGTCTGGTGCATAGCCCCAAGATCTTTTTCCTCGATGAGCCAACCACCGGTCTCGATCCGGTCTCGCGCGTTGCCGTGTGGGAGATGCTGACCAACATCAAGTCGAAGCGCAAGCTTACGGTGCTGATCACCACGCATTACATGGATGAAGCGGACCGGTTGTGCAACCGGATTGCAATTGTCGATCACGGAAAACTTGTGGCGCTCGATACGCCGGAAGCGCTCAAAGCAACGGTCCCGGGATCGACGGTGATCGAAGTGCAATTCGAAAATCCGCCGGCGGACTGGGAAGAACGGTTGCGGCATTTGCCAGGAGTTACTTCGGTCCAGAACGAAAGTGCCGGAATGTTTCGCGTACTAACCGACAATGGCTCGGGTACCACAACCGATCTGGTCGAAATGGCGGTGGTTTCTAAAGTCTTGCTCAAGACTCTCACCGTCCAGAACACGACGCTGGACGACGTTTTCGTCCACTACACGGGACGGCAATTGCGCGATGAACTGGTGAAAGCCTATTCGTTCGTGATGCCAACGAGGCCGGGACAATAGCATGAATCGAACGCTGGCAATCATTGAACGTGAGATGCGGAAGTTTTTCCGGTCACCGACGCTGATGATGGTGTCGATGATCTTCCCGCTGGTGCAACTAATCGTGCTCGGCAACGCGTTTGGCGGCAAGATTCGTGACGCAAAGATGGGGATCGTGGATGAAGATCACGGCACGCAGGCGATCCGCATCAAAGAGGCCTTCGATTCGGTGCGCGCCACGGCCCGAACCTTCGTGACTGTTCCCTACGACAACGAAGTCAAGGCGCGCGAGGACGTGCGCAACGGAAAGATTCAGGGCGCGGTGATTATTCCGGCGCAGTATTCGAAGATGGTGTATGAGAAGAACCATCCGCGCATCGCATTGATCGTCGACAACAGCGACAACTTCATGAGTTCGACGCTGGAAGACAGCATGACCGCGCTGACCAATGCGCTGAATCAGCCGGACATCGAACCACGGCTGTTGCAGCAAACGGCGCTTAACATCGTCGAGTTGTATCCCTACATCGAGTACATGAAGTTCCTGCTGCCGGGCTCGATTTCGCTGGCCATGTTTGTGTCGGCAATGATTGGCGGCGGCATGTTGTATATCGACGACAAAGCGCGCGGCGTGCATGAAGGATATCTCGTTACTCCCATCACGAAGGCCGAACTCGTCTTTGGATTGAACGGCGCTGGCGCGATCAAAGGCATACTGACGGGCGTGGTGATTACGGTGATCGGGTCGATGATTGCGGGCGTGGGCACGATTTTTCAACTTAGTACGATCGTTGGGCTTCTGCTGATGATTGTTGCGACTGCGACCGCGTTCAACACAATGATGTTCCTGATGATGGTGCGAGTGGAAGATCCGCTGGTGCCGCGGGCAACGTTCGGCATCCTTAATACTCTTTTGTTCTTTCCGAGCGGATCGATTTATCCGGTGCAAGCTTTTCCGGGATGGCTGCGCGCGATTACCTGGGTCGATCCCTTTACGTATTCGGTGGATGGATTCAAGTGCCTTCTGCTGAAAGAGACCGGCCTGAGTGCGATCGTTCCCGATCTGCTTTTCCTGTCACTGTTCGCGATTGGGACCTTGGCGTTGGCCGTGCCGTTGTTTAAGCGAACCTTATAGCCGGCGGGGTCGTGCGCGGTCGCCAGACCGTGCGATTCAGCGGTGGGTACCCCCCCCTCCCCCCCCTCCTAGCACGGACATAATAGAATCATAAGCTTAGAGTAAGTTGGCCCGCAAAGTCTTTGAAAATATAGACTTGAACTTAGTTCTTGCAACTCTTTTGCTGAGTTATAGTTAAGATCGATTTTCGGTGATTTTTCGTTTTCTTGCCTTCCAAAGTCTTGAGAAATATGGACTTATAGGCAAAGTATTGATTGCATTGGAGTTATGAGCTCAATTTTACTGCTTTGGATCCCAGTCTTCCTCATTCGAGCGATAGCGAGTCTTTAGAATCATTGACTTACCTTGACTCGTCTCGCAAAGTCTTGTTTTTCAAAGAACTTGTCTTGCTTCCGCCTGGGCGGGAGTGGTTCGAGGGCCTTTTGGATCCGGCATGCTTCTTTTCTTCTATCCATTTCAATTCTTGGAGGGTGTGGTGGCTAAGTCAAGTGGAATTTTGCGCGGGACGAAATTTGCGCGGACGAGCTTTGTTTCTGGTGGCAGGATTCCCTAAGGACGATTTCACCGCTGCGATGGCGATGGCAAATCGCCGCAATGGCGAATTACATTCAGGCGCGGCAGCATTCGAAGAGTATCCCGCAAAACTGTGGCTGCCTGGGTTCTACCGAGCATGTCGCTCGCTCACCAGCGTCTTAGGCGAGTCACTCGAGAGCCTATTTGGAAAGGACGAAGGCAAAGCTGCCTCAGAGATATTGGAAGAGACGCAAAAGGAAGTGCGGCAGTCGGTATTGAACCTTATCGCAGCGCATAAAAAAGTATTCGAACTGAAATCCGCCGAAGAAAAGAGTAGCGCCGCCGCGAAATCGACCGCTGAGGCAGCTAGACTTGCGCATCTCCGCCACCATAAAGTTACTTGCCCATCATGCGCATGCGACGCAAGTATGCAGGGCGAACCTGTCGGGCCGGGATATGTATCTCATGACGACGACGAGATCGTCGTGCGCCAGTCTATCTCACCCCGCAGTTTCTCCTGCACTGCCTGTGGTCTCAAAGCTCAACGGCTACGCAGAGCTTGACGTGGCGCAACTGGGAGGTCAGTACACACGTCGGACAACATTCTCGCCGCAAGAATATTACGGGCTGATCGATCCAAATACGGACGAACTAGAGCCTTACATAGAAGAATACCTCTGCCGACACGGGCCCACTATGATGAATGGGACAACGAGTAGAGGACCGCGCGATACAGCGTGTGGCCCATCCGAGCGCGGTTTTGGGCGATGGCACATTCAGGCCATTTTTGGCTTCCGGTGGAGCAGTTCGACGGCTGGACAGAGTGATCCTGCGGCGGGGTTGCGGTGGGATGAGAATGTAGGGATCCTTCGACTGCGCGCTGCTCGCTTCGCTTCACAGCGCTTCGCTCAGGATGACACGGTTTGGGAGGGATGGGGGAGAGGCGGAGCAGATTCGCAGCGCTGAAGCGCTGCGCCACCCAAAAGCACCAACCATTCGGCTGATTTGCCTGTCAGCTTCCGATTGAAATCGCATTATCGCCATCGGAACTTGCGGGCGAATACGATCAGCGCAGCAAGAGACGATGACAATGACGCCAAGGCAGGCGGATGTAAGGCCGAGTTTGGTTGCAGGTTGAAAATAAGGCTCGTGGCTATCGAGCCAGCTTTCATGCGAAGCCAGATGAATTGGCCGATGCGGCTGAGTCGAACCTCCCGCGGATTGACGCGATTTATGTAACTCGACGTGATGCGGGCCATCTCGGCCAAGTCGCGGGTGACGAATTCGACTTCTCCCGGGCGATTCAACTGACGCATCGCTTCGAGCTGGCAGGCGATTTGTCTTCGACTGGCTACGCAGGGCTGAGTGCGGCAGGCGAGTATTTTTTCGATGGCATAGAGGGCGGCGTGGTCGACGCGCTCTCCGAAGGCGAGATAAAGAGTTTGCGTGGCGGCAGCATAGTTGGCGGGAAGCATCTGGAAGGCTTCCAGAATGGGAAGCGGGATGGCTGCCCGGAGTATCGACTACGCGGAGGTCGAAGGAGGAGACCAGAGGCGATCCCCACTGGAGTGCGAGCGCGCCCGTCACGTCCTGCTCGCTGGCGAAGCCGAGCTTTTCGAACCAGTCGCCAATTTTTCCGTGGCGCGCGCGGCGCTGGGCTTCGAGCGCGGCCCGCACTTCAAGGTGCGTGAGTTTGCCACGGGCGACCATGAGCAATCCGAGGGGAATGCGGTTGGGAGGGTGGACAGGCTGGACCATGGCCCGCAACCGCGAAAGCTGCGTCACCAGCGCGGTCTCGAGGCATCGCGGCTGACAGTAGAACTTTTCGTCGAGGAACGTACCGGTGCGGCGTGAACGCAGCCTTTGCCAGACGGATTGCGGGCCGGCGCAGGCCTGCGACGCACAACCGGGGACTTTAGACTCGACGTGGTGGCGTTTGATCCAAGCGGCAGACCACAAGAGCGGATGCAATAACAACGGCATGGCGGCAAGTCCTCTTCGATAGAAAAGTGACGCCTTCACTGGCTCCGGGCTGCGCCTCCGGCCGCGGTTTCTACGACCTCGGTCACTCGCAATCCATACTTACCGTCGATGACCACGACATCGCCACGGGCGATCACGCGGCCGTCGAGCAGGAGATCGACGGGGGAATCCAACGCATCCTCGAGTTCCACTACCAGACCCGTGCTGAGAGCAAGCACATCACGCAGCAGCATACGACGGGTTCCGAAGCGAAGTTTGACGCCGAGGCCGACATCGAACAAGCGGTGATATCCGGCGGCACCCGGCGGGGGCGGCACCGGAACCTCAGCAGACGGGGGCTGGGAAGCGGCCGCGGGAGCAACCACCTGGGTGGCGAGCGAAGAGGCCAGAGCCGGGCTGAGCCGAATTTCAATCGCAATCTCGGAGCCCGCTTCGTCGCGACTGTGAACTGAAGCTACGGCGTCCGCAGTCGCGGCCCAGGGCGGCTCCGCGAGCGAGAGTTGGAGCTGAACTTCTCCGCCTACTACCGGACCGATAGCGGTCGAGACCAAGCCCGCAATTTGACGCAGCAGTTCCTCCAGCGCCTCCTTATCGTCGTTGGTAATCGCGACGGTGGGCGAAGTGGCGGGTCCGGCGGGCGGTTCGGGACTGGTTGCGATCCCTCCGAGAAATTTAGCGGAAAGGCGAATGCCGGAGGCGACGGACACACGAAGCGCCATCTCTCCTTGGACAGCCCCCGCGGCGATGACCGTGTAGCGCAGGTCGGATTCGGCAGCGTCGACTGGCTCGAAGGTAAGTCCGAATGTTTCTGGATGCCCCGACACCTGCGTCAGAACGTTCTGGGTGGAGGTCTTCCAGGCATCGAACCAGGGCTGCAATCTGGCGTGAATTTGCGGTTTGTGCGCGTTGGACGGGTCGTCACTCATGATTCACCTGCGGGTAAGCGCTGTTGTTCGAGGGACAACACCCGGGCGGCACGACGGGCGTGGACGCGCACCGGCGCGGCCGAACAGAGCGCGACCTCACCAACCTCGATCAGGGCGGGGGCGGTAGCGCTGCGCCGGAATGGGAGCACGTCTCCGGGAACAAGCCGGGAGAGACTTTCGAGAGGAACCTCCAGGGCGGACATGGTGAGCGCGAGCGTGAAGGCGCAGTCGAGGAGTCGTTTTCGAATCTGTTCGCGCGATTCGGTGCGGCTGCGGGGCCGCTGATAACTGCTGTCGGCGGAAATTTTTCTGAGCAGCGCGTTCGAGACCAGGGCTGGAACGGCCACGTTGAGTGTGCCGCTCGACTCCGACAGCTTGAGTTCGAAACTAAGGCAGAGATTTTTTTCGTCGGGCGGCATGATGCGCTGCGCCTGCGAAACCTGGATGCTGGATCCGAAATTGAATTCGAGATTGATGGCCTGCCAGCTGGTCTGCAGGTCGCGACAGATGATACGAACGATGCCTTCCAGTATCTGCTCTTCGATTTCGGTGAGATCGCGGCTGATCTCGCTGGACTTGCCTTCCCCGCCGAGCATGATGTCAATAATGGGGAAGGCCGTGCCAAGGTCGAATTGTAGAACCGCGATTGAGCCCATGGGGGCGAGATCGCAGGAGGCGAGATAGGTTTTTTCGGGGACGCGTTGCAGGAACTCGCGATAGGTAAGATGTTCGGCGGATACCATGCGGCAATCAAAGACGACGCGAAGGAAACCTCCGAGCGAGGTCAGTGAGATTGCGGGCAAAGAGCTCGTGAAGCTGGTTGATGGCGCGCAACTGATCGCGACCGATTTGCCCCGCCTGCCGAATATCCCAGGGCTGGACGACCGGGCCGGCTGCGGCGTTGGCGCCTTTGCCCGAGCGAGCGGCTCGCACCATCGCATCAATTTCACCCTGGTTGAGAACTTTCTCCATATTCCTTGTCCAACTAGTCTTGACGAAATTCCGGCGGCTCGAATTCTGGGTCTCCAGCGCCGGAGACTCAGCTGGCGCCCGCGCTTTTTGGAGCGCGCTTGCTCGGCATTCACATCCAGAAAGCTGAGCCGCGAGCGCAAGCGAATCATGGCCAGCGAGTGAATCTGCGAAACGCGAGATTCGCCGATACCAAGAACCGCTCCCACCTCTTTCATCGTGAGCTCTTCGAAGTAATAGAGCGAAAGAACGCGTTGCTCCTTCTCCGGCAACTCGGCGATGGCTTCGGTGAATGAGCGGAAGGCGCGCGCCAGAGGATGGTCGGCTTCGGGCGCCGGATCGCGCGCGGGTGGCAGTGAGCTCGACATACAGTTCCGATTGCAAGGGCCGTGCCAGCCCGGCATAAATTGCCTTAGAACGTTCTCACGGCGCCGTTCAGATGGGGGCGCCCCTTCGAAGGAATGGAAATGCCTTAGCTCGATTTCCAAGATGCGCGGCGCGAATCACGGATTGCCCGCGCGAGAGAATCAGTGCGCGTTCCATCACGTTCTGCAACTCGCGAACATTGCCCGGCCAGTCTCTCGCCTGAAGCAGGCGAACTGCCTCGTTCGACAAAGCAGGCACCGGAGAACCGGGCGACAGTTTTTGAAGAAAGTAGCTCCGCCAGTTCGATGACATCCTCGACCCGTTCCTTCAGCGGAGGAACCACCAGCGGAAATGCTGAGAGGCGATAGTAAAGGTCTTCGCGAAATCTGCCCTCACCGACCGCTTTCGCAAGATCGAGGTTGGTGGCCGCGAGGACGCGCGCATCCACGCGGACCGTATGCGAACTTCCCAAGCGTTGCAATTCCTTGTGCTCAAGAAAGCGCAAGAGCTTGGGCTGCAGGCTCAACGGCATGTCTCCGATTTCGTCCAGAAAAAGGGTGCCCAGGTGAGCCCCATGGATTCTGCCCGCGTAAGGCTGCTGCGCGCCAGTGAAGGCACCGCGCGAGTATCCGAATAGCTCACTTTCCAGCAAAGCTTCTGGAATAGCGGCACAGTTCACCACTACGAAACTTCCGGTGGCTCTGCGGGCTCAGTTCGTGGAGTGCGCGTGCCACAAGTTCCTTGCCGCTGCCCGTCGGACCGGTGATGAGAACCGTGGTGTTGCGGGCCGCGACCAGGCGGACATTCCGGTAGACGGCCCGCATCGTGGCGGAATGACCGATCATCCCGGATAATGCCTCGTCATTATCATCGAGTTCGTGGGAGATCGATCCCGCCCCCGCTCAAAAGACAGTCAGCATTATTTCCGTCCCCCCTCTCCTGACATACGCCCTCGACCGCACCGTCCAGCGAAGAAAGACGGCAGGGGCGGCCGTTCCACCTCGTCGTCAAGATTTCGGCGATCGTCTTCACCCCGGCTTTCACAGGCATTTTCTTCCGCGTTCGCATTGACGTCGCCCATGATCACAACTTCGAGATTCGGATACCGTTGCTGGACCGTCCGTGTCAATTCCTCAACATCGAGATCCGATAAACGCCGGTCGAGAAATAGCTTCTGGCACAGCCCGTTCTCCAGGTGAAGCAGAGCTTCGGCACCGCCTCTGACCTGCTCAACATGGCGTCCCTGGGATTTCAGGCTTTCAAGGACCCGCTGCCGGACCACGCTACTTGGGCTGGCCACGAGGACGTGATCTGCATAATTCGTGGGCATCGGAAAAGTTGTCATGATGACGATTCAAGTCGAATGAGGTTAGAAAGCGATTAGGTGGAGATTAGAAGAACCTGAAGAAAGGAAACTATCGTGTGCCGAACGCGGCACTTTTTGCTTTACAACGAAATCGTGGCTGTGGCGCGCGGCAGTTTCTGCCGCAGGGTAAAGTCCGCTAACAGCGTGCATTCGCGCGGTTCAGACGGTGAGATTTATTTTTGTTCGAATACGAGTTCGCCGTTTTCGACGCGGATGTCCTTCACGTTGGGTGGAAGTTTGATCTGTTCTCGCTGCTCATTCAGCTTTTTCTGCAACACTTCATTGACGAGCGATGCCGGCACGGACAGATCTCCGATCTTGACTTCGGTAGCATCGAAGGTCGCGTATCCGTCTTTCGAGCCGAGATGCCCGGCGAGCGTGAGATAAACATCTTTGCCGCCGATCTGGGTAAGGAATTGTCCGCGCACCAGATCTCCGTCCATGGCAACCTGATAGTCCTTGATGTCCGGAACCGGGCCTGGGAACTCCATCCGCACCATTCGGCCCGCTCTGGGGTGCCGGCAGGTGCGGGCGAGGCGGCGGTTGCCGTCAGAGTACCGGCAGCCTGCGCCAAAGCGGCGTTGATCTCGCCGGAACTCATGCGTACTTCCGCCGGCGGTTCGTCGTTCGTCCTCGGGCGCTCCAGCTTTTCGAGCTTCTCCTGAAAAGACTGGGCATTCGCGATCGCCGCGCCGGGCGCCACGGGAGCAACCACGGGAGCGGGACGCCGCAACACGAGGATGAGCGTGACAACGGAAATAGCCAGCGTTGCGTAACTGATGATTTTTTGCAGCTTCAGGCGGCACCTCCGGCGGGTGATTCATGGTACTGCGAACGACAGCCCGCTCTCAGATCACGGAGGTGAATTACTTTGGTGTGATGGAGTTGGTTTCGAAGCCTATTCCACGATGGCCAGAACGTCGCCAGCATTGACGGCGGAGCCCGTGGCAGCGGTGATTTTCTTGACGATTCCCTTCTTCGGGGACTTGATCTCATTCTGCATCTTCATCGCTTCGACGACCACAATTCCCTGCCCTGCTTCGACCTCCGCACCCTCGGCAAGCAGGAGACGCACCACGCGCCCGGGCATGGGAGCAACGATCTTTCGCGGCCCCTTTTCGTCCTGCGCGCCGCCCTGGCGGGAGCGCAATGAGCGGGGATCCCGCAGTTCCACCGCAAAGCGCGTGCTGCCCACCCACATATGCAGATCGGTCGCCGTCTGCTCGCGCTTAATTTCAAAGGCATGACCGTCGACCAGAAGCGAAAGCACATCGCGCCGCGGCAGGACCGCGTCCACCTGCACTTCCTTGCCGTCAAGACGGCACTTCCAGCCGGAATCGACTTTCTCCAGTTCCAGCCGGTGCGGTTTACCGCCGACAATCACGTCGTAAACCATGGCGTTTCAGCGCAATGCTTCCGCGCGTCCTTTCTCTTTCCAATTCGATGAAGGTGCGAGCACGACCCGGAGCGCTTCCGTTCTTCCCATTCGAAGGATCAAGCACCGCGAACATTCCGGCCGCGATCGCGGCAATTCGTGGCTCGGGAGCTCGATCGGCCACTTCATTGTCGGGCCTCGCAAGCAAGCGATCCAGATATCCGGTGTCGAGTTTGCCCGCCTGGAAGTCGCCGTCCCGAAGTATTCGCCGGAACAACGAAATATTCGTCTTGATTCCGGCCACGAAATATTCATAGAGAGCGCGCTGCAACCGCATGATCGCCTGCTCGCGGTCCGTGCCAAAACCAATCAGCTTGGCGAGCAGCGGATCGTAATCCATGGGAACCGTCCAGCCTTCGTACATTCCGCTGTCGCGCCGGATGCCAGGGCCGGATGGCTGGAGCAAGACTTCGATTTTCCCCGGGCTGGGAAAATAATTGTTATCGGGATCCTCCGCGTAGATTCTGCATTCGATGGCGTGTCCGCGAATGCCCAAATCCGATTGTGTAAACGGCAGCTTCTCACCGCTGGCAATCCTGATTTGGAGGTGGACCAGGTCAAGCCCGGTCGTCAACTCGGTCACGGGATGTTCAACCTGGAGCCGGGTGTTCATCTCCAGAAAATAGAAATTCTTATCCCGGTCGACGAGAAATTCTATAGTGCCCGCATTCGTATAGTTGGCGGCCTGCGCCACTCGCACGGCCACCTCGCCCATGCGCCGCCGCATGTCCGGGTCGACGATTGGCGAAGGCGCTTCTTCGAGAACCTTCTGATGGCGACGCTGGATCGAGCACTCGCGCTCGCCGAGCCAGACTGTGTTTCCATGTTCGTCGGCCAGGATCTGCATCTCGATATGGCGCGGATTGACGATCGCCTTCTCGATATAGACTTCGCTATCGCCAAACGAGCGCTGCGCCTCGCTCTGCGCCGATTCCAGCGCAGAACGCAATTCCTGCGGTGTATGAACCAGCCGCATGCCTTTCCCGCCGCCCCCCGCAGCCGCTTTCAGCATGACGGGATAGCCGACACGTTCAGCGACTTGTTCCGCCTCTTCGGGCGAGGTCAGGCCGCGCGCGGTTCCCGGTACAAATGGAATGTTGGCTTTCTCCATGTGCTGACGAGCGCGCGTCTTCGAGCCCATCATCTCCATGGATTGCGGCGTCGGCCCAATGAACTTGATGCCTGCATCGGCACAGGCCTGGGCGAACTTCGCGTTTTCCGACAGGAAGCCGTACCCCGGATGGATTGCCTCGGCGCCCGAACGCTTGGCTACGGCAAGAATCTTGTCGGTCCGCAGATAGGACTCGGATGCCGGCGCCGGACCGATCGCATAGGCTTCGTCCGCCTTGCGCACATGCAGGGAAGCGCGGTCGACCTCGGAGTACACGGCAACGGTGGAGATACCCAACTCACGGCAGGCGCGGATCACCCGCACGGCAATTTCGCCGCGATTTGCAATCAGAATTTTCTTAAACATTCGTTCGCCACATCTGGATCGCCCATGATTTTACGCGCGCAAGCAGCGCGATTGCATGCAGCAAATCACACCCGATTGTGATTTCGTCACATAAGGCAGGGCTGAGACCGGATTTCGCCGGAATTTCCGGCCTCCCTGAAAACCCTACAGAAATGAAAAAGCCAGCACGCAGGTTCTGGCGTACTGGCTCTCACGGAATACGTAGCGACTACTTATTCTGATCCATCACAATACCGCCGGCTCCCGGCTGTTTCTCAGCCTTGGCCTTCTTGGTCGCCATCGTCTTGTCGACCCATTCGTCGGCCGTCTTCAGATCCGCCGCGCGTGCGGACGGATCGTCGCATTGAATGTCGGCGCGTTCGCGGTACATCAGGTTCATATAGGCCATCGCGTCATCGTAGTCTGGCCGAAGTTGCAGCGCCTTGTTCAGATTGTCGATACCTTCCTGAACATTGGCCGTGTTTTTCTCTTTGACCCGCGCGCACGCTTTCTTGTCTTTAGCCGCCAGCGAATCTTCCGGCTTAATGCCAGCGATTTTGACGCGCTCTTCCTGACGCGGAATGTAGGTTTGCGTCCAGTCGATCACGGCCACCGAGTAGTATGGCTCGGGATCGTTGGGATCGGCGTCGGAAGCTTTCTTGTAATACTCCTTCGCCAGATCGAACTTCTTCATCTGGAGATACAGGTACGCGATGCCCTTGATGCTGTTGATGTTCTTCGGGTCCGCCTGCAACACGATCTTGTACTGATCGATGGCCTGCTCGGCATACTTGTTGTTGTCGGGAGTATCGGCGCCGGGAATATATTGCTGGGCAAACGCCGTGGCGAGGTATAACCGGGCATTGATGAGGGTCGGATCGTCGGCCACAGCCTGTTGGAAGTGGTTGATCGCGTCCTCGTACTTCGCGTTCTTGTAGGCTTGCACGCCCTTGTTGAGCTGATCGCGTGCCTTCAGCTTCTGGCAACTCGTGCTGCTCAACACGAGAGCAACGCAGCCCAGAAGAACCAGTAACCTGTGAGATGTTTTCATTGCGTTATGAATCTCCTTCGATCGGAGTAAGCGAGCATATTAAAGGTAGGCGCGAAGGCGCGCCAGTTGTCAGCGCCTTCGCAGAGCATTGCGCGAAGCCAGATTCTAACCGCCAGCTTCGATCTTGGCGGTGATCAAACCGACCTTATCGACGCCAGCCGAGTGGGCGATGTCGATGACGTTCGCAACATCCGCAAAAGGCACATTGTCATCGCCTTTCACGAACATGACTTTCTCGGCGCGCGTTTTGAAAATGTCTTCCAGGCGTCCCTGCAAGGTCTCCCAAGTCGCGTCATCCTGGTTAATCTTGACGGCCGGTGGATTTCCGGCGCCGCGATCAATCAGTTGCACGACGATCGTGCGATCCGACGGCGGCGGCTGCTTCTGATTGGGTGGAGGCGGCTGCGGAACGAGTGCGTCCAAACCTTTAGGTGTAAGAGGCGTGATCACCATGAAGATGATGAGCAGCACCAGAAGAACGTCGATGAGCGGTGTAACGTTAATGTTCGCGCTTTGACCCCCGCTCGGGCCAACTGCCATTCCCATATCGATCTCCTCGAAACTTACGCTATTGCCCGCCCGTGGGTGCAGTCGCGCCCGGCGGAGGAGCCAAGGCTCCAGCCTTCTTCTGGTCGGTCAAGAGGCCGAGCTGATCCACGCCGGCCGCGCGGACGTTATCTACCACCTCTACCACCGCTCCGAACTTCGCTCGCGCATCGGCTTTCAAAAAAACGCGCTTATCAGTGCGGTTGGCCAGCCGGTCTTTTATCTTCTGCGTCAGATCTGCCGCGGCGATCTTATCGGTGCCAAAGAAAACCGAACCGTCGCGCATCACGGCGACCAGCAGCGCATCTTCTTTGTCGGCGTCCGGCATCTGTTCCGGATTGTTCACCTGCGCCATATCCACGCTAACGCCGTGCTGCAACATGGGCGTTACCACCATAAAAATGATCAACAACACCAGCATCACGTCGACCATCGGGGTCACGTTGATGTCAGAGTTGACCTTTGCGCCTTCGTTTCGTTTTGCTAATGACATGGATCCCTTCTCCTGCCAAGACTTCCGTTGCCACAATCGAGAGGAGGAGTGGGCGCTGGTATAAACCAGCGCCCTGCCAGCAACTCAAGTGCGGTCGCGCCGTTAACTTAGGAACGGCGCAGGCTGCGGCGCTTCAGGAAGTAGTCGATCAACTCGCTCGACGAGTTATCCATCTCGACGTCGAACGCTTCCACGCGGCCGGTCAGATAGTTGAACATCATGACGGCCGGAATCGCCACGAACAACCCGACAGCCGTCGTAACGAGCGCTTCCGAAATGCCGCCCGCCACCGCCGCCAGGCCGGTCGCTTTTTCTTTCGCAATGCCATTGAAAGCGTTCAAAATGCCGACCACCGTTCCGAACAGTCCCACGAAGGGAGCCGTCGAACCGATCGTCGCCAGACCGCCCAATCCGCGCTTCAATTCCGCGTGAACGATGGCTTCGGTGCGCTCCAATGCGCGCTTCGAGGCTTCGATTGTCTCGCCGGGAATTTCGCCCGGGGAGTCCTGGTGAGCCTTGAATTCCATCAGGCCAGCGGTAACGACCTTGGCCAGGTGGCTCTTCTTGTTGCGCTCGGCTACCTTGATGGCCTCATCAATTTTGCCCTCGCGCAGCGCGCCGGCGACTGCCGGAGCGAACGAGCGCGATTGATTGCGGGCGGCGTTGAACGCCATCCAGCGGTCGATCATCACGCCGATCGACCAGCCCGACATAATGAAGAGAATAACGACCACGATCTTCGCCAGAAGGCCCATCTGCTTCCAAAGCGAAATCGGGTCCCAGCCGGGTGCTCCCTCTTGCAGAAGCCAAGCGGCAAATAGATGAAGGTTACTGAATGCGATTGCTGCGAGATTTACGACCATGAGTTGCTTTCCCTCCTCGAAACTTGGTTGACGCCGTATCCGATGAAGAGGATCCGGGCGCTAGGTGACGCCAAAATCATCGCCCCAAGGCGCGAGCCCAGAAACGATTACGAAAACCGCAGACCGCGCCGTGTCCGGTTAGAAGGCCCGGCTCGATACTGCTGTTGTATCCAAAAAAAGAAATCGCGTGGCCAGAATGGCCCTCTGGGCGAAGAATTCAACCCTGCTTTCCCGCCTCTGAACAAGGCAAGACGGGGGAGGACGTAAACCGCCACAAAACTTAAAAGCCAATCCGCCGCAAGCCCCGGATTGCAAAGCCCGGAGCAAACCGAAGTCTAGCCGCCGGACAGGCTGAAGTTAACAATCACCTGGGTCTCTACCGCCACCGGCTCGCCATTGAGCAGGTATGGCTTGTACCGCCATTGTTTTACGGCCTCGATTGCGGCCGGCGCCAACATGGCATGCCCACTGATTAACTGCAAGTTCTGAATCGTGCCCTCTTTGCTGATTTCGGCCTGTAACACTACCTGGCCCTGAATGCGCGCCTGGCGCGCTAGCGGCGGATAGTTCGGCTGCACTTTCTTGATCAGCAATCCAGCGGAAACGCCCTGCGAAACGCGAACGCGTTGTGGGGCCGCAACCTTGGGAACGGCTACCGGCTGCGAGCTCAGAATGCCGCCAATTACGCCGCCGGATGACCCGCCCGGGACTCCACCCGGGACGCCGCCGACTACGCCAGCTCCGCCCAAATCCGGCGGAGCTTCTTCTTCCTTAATCATCTGAATTTTTTGCGGAATCTTGGTCGGCGTGCGCAGTTGGCCATTGGTCATTTCGCTCTGAATCTTCACGACCTTTACCGGCGCGGCCGCTGGAGGCGGTGGCGGAGGCGGAGGGGGTGGCGGAGCGACTAGAAATGTCATCAGCTGCTGCTTGGGCAGCGCATCGGTATAGATCAACGGAATCAGAATCAAAACGCCGATCAGAAACACCTGCAACACGAACGACAAAATCGTGGTGCTCAACCGCCGCTTCGTCTTGAACCTGTTTCCGGACTCAATAAGACTGTCTTCAAACATGGCCTTCTCCTACACCAGACCCTACGACATCTTAGACACCGGCTACCTGTATCTTGCTCCCACTGTTTCTGTTCCCCCGCCTCTGCGGGCAGGTGGATGATTCTACGCCTTTTGGCCGAAATTGGTTGCCCGAAATTTAGACTTTAACCCTCTCCTTGGACTGGCCTGGCCCTTTCGGCTGAGCCGAAGCCGCGCCCTGTCTAACCGGCATCGAAATCGGCTTCTTTCCCCGGGCGCTTCGCCAATCCTGATACGCCACCAGAATCGGCGCTGCGATCGCAATCGAAGAATAAGTTCCGATCAGAATTCCGATCACCAGGGCCAGGCTGAACCCGTGCAGCACCTCGCCCCCGAAAAGGAACAGAGCAAGCACGGTAAGGAAAGTCAGGCCCGCTGTCAAGATGGTTCGACTTAAAGTTTGATTGATGCTCTTGTTGACAATGTCAGCCAGGTTCTCGCGGCGCAGCAGTTTGATGTTTTCGCGGATGCGGTCAAACACGACGATGGTGTCGTTATTGGAATATCCGATAAGGGTCAGAATGGCCGCAATCACGGTCAGGGAAATTTCCTTGTCGAGGAGCGAGAAGATTCCCACCGTGATTAGAGTGTCGTGAAATACGGTCAAAACCGCAGCCACGCCGTAAATCCATTCAAACCGCAACGCCAGATAGATAAGCATTCCGGCTAGCGAATAGAGCGTGGCCAGCAGCGCTTGCTTGCGCAGTTGCTGCCCAACCTGCGGCCCGACGATCTCGACATTGCGGATGCCGAAATCGGAAAGGAAGAAACCGTCCTGGAGCGAGGCAATAACCGCCGGATCTACCGTGCCCTTTAGCTCGTCCATCGAGCCGAGCACCCCGCCCTTGTTCTTGTCGCGATAATCGACAATCGCCTGGGCAATTGCGCTATAGCGCGAATTCGCGTCCGTTCCCAGATGCAGCGGGTCCTTATCGAGAAGATACTTCTGGAGGGCAATCGAACTGGCGTTGTTCAGATCCTGCTTGCCGGCAACGGCATGGCTTTCGAGCGCCTGCTTGATCTCATCCTTACCCTTGCTCAGATCCTGCTCGTTCGTTTCCTGAATGTCGAGCGAGATCAGCACCTCGTTATTCCCGGCCTCTCCGTATCTCTGAACCCGGGCGTTCTTCAGGCCAAAGCGCTCGATATCCGAGTGAACAGCCTCCGGGTCCGGAGTATGCGAGTACTTCACGTAGACCAGCGTCCCGCCACGGAAGTCGACACCCAAAGGAATGTGGTGCCAGAACAGCATCGAGAACACGCCGGCGACGCTGAACACCAGAGAAAACGCGAGGAAATACCACTTCTTCCCAAGAAAGTCGATGTTTGCGTTCTTAAAGAATTCCAAGTCAAAACTCCCGAAAAATCAGCTTCCAGCTAGGAGCCACAAGCTTCGAGCAAGCCTCATTTTTCAAGCTCGGGGCTCGAAGCTTATCGCTATATGCTCAGTGCTTCGCCGCGCTGCTTGCGGCTCAAAACCCAATCAAAGATCACGCGCGAGACAAACACCGCGGTAAACAAGTTCGCCGCCAGACCAAAAACGAGGGTCGTGGCGAAACCTTTCACAGGACCGGTCCCGAAGATAAACAGAATCGCCGCCGACACGATCGTCGTCACGTGCGTATCCACAATGGTGATCCAGGCGTGGCTGAAGCCCTGTTCCACCGCCGAGGAAGGCGTCTTGCCGTTCCTCAATTCCTCGCGAATACGCTCAAAAATCAGGACGTTTGAGTCGACGCCCATGCCGACCGTCAAGATCACGCCGGCAATTCCCGGCAGGGTCAGCACTGCCCCGAAGAAGCCCATGAATCCAAGAAGAATGATCAGGTTGAGGATGAGCGCGATGTCCGCGTTCACTCCCGCCCAGCGGTAATAAATCAGCATGAATGCCAGCACAGCCACCATGCCCACCACCGCCGCCCGTACACCCTCACGAATCGAATCGGCACCCAGCGATGGTCCTACCGTCCGCTCTTCCAGATACTTGATTCCGGCAGGGAGGGCGCCTGAGCGCAGCGTCAGCGCGAGGTCCTTGGCCGACTCCTCGGTAAAACCTCCCTCAATCTCTCCTTGATCCTTGATCGGCTCTCGAATGTTAGCGACTTCCATCACCTTGCCATCGAGCACCACGGCGAGGCCCTCGCCCACGTGAGCGGAAGTAAAGCTGTAGAACTTTCGTCCGCCCTCGCTGGTCAGGATGAAATTAACGCGGGGCTGATTCGTCTCCGAGCTTCGTCCAGGCTCGGCGCCGCGCAGATCGCGGCCGGTGACCGCAGCCGCGCGCGAAATGAACCACCAGGCTTCACCCTGATCGCTGTTTGCAGCCCGCGGATTCCGTCCCGGCAGCAGCACTGCGTCCGGCGGCATCACACCGCCCTTATCCTGCAATGCCGCCTGCTCGCTGGGATACGGTCCACCCAATGACAGCTTGAGTTCCAGCATCGCCGTCGACTGCATGATGTCCTTCACGCGTGCCGGATCGTCGACGCCCGGAAGTTGTACGAGAATCTGATATTGCCCGAGTCCGTGCTCCTGAATCACTGGCTCGCTCACGCCGAGCGCATCGATACGGTTACGAATCGTCTCGATCGCCTGGGTCACGGCCCGGTTCTTAAGATCGGCGAGATTCTGCGGCTTCATGGACACGGTCCAGGAATTCTCCGCACCCGAGGAAGCTTCGTAGTCCGGCAACCGGTCGGTAACGATGCTCTTGAAATCGCTCGTCTTATCCGGCGTAATGCCCTTGACCACGATCAGGTCAGGATGGTTGACGGGATCCGGCTTGTTGATGTCGGCATACGGAATTTTGCGCGCCCGCATGTCCTCCTTGAGCCGCGCTATCGCATTGTCGGAGTCGACGTTCACCGCATCGTTCACCTGCACCTGAAGAATCAGGTGTGTGCCGCCGCGCAGATCGAGGCCCAGGTGAATCTGATTCTTCATGGAAGCCAGCAGCCCGCTGGGCGACCAGTCCTTGGGAAAACCAATAATCCCGCAGACGAAAATCAGCAGAATTGCGACAATTACGATTAATTTCCAGCCCAGATTCTTATTCATGAGAAAAACTATCTTTCACCGCAAAATATGTACTGCCAGCCCCGATCGGCCGCGAAAACCGCTTCGGCCTGGGTCGAAGCTTTACTTCCCTTCCTCGGCGGTCGTTACCGATACCACCGACCCACGGCTTACTTCGAGCTTCAAATTATCGGGCGGTACGCGCAAAGTAATCGCATCGTCCTTCAGACTGATAATCGTCCCGCGGAGCCCGCCCGTGGTGACAATCCTGTCTCCGGTCTTCAACTGGCTTAGCATTGCCTGCCACTTTTTCTGCTTGCGCTGCTGCGGCATGATCAGCAGGAAATAAAAGATCGCAAAAATGAAAAGAAGCGGAGCGAGACCCAGAAGCCCTCCGCCTGAAAGCTGGAGCGCCAGCAATTTCCCGCTAGTCCCCGAAAAAATCAAAGTAGTCGCCAAATGAATCCTCAGGAGTAACTGGTGAATCAAAACAACCGGGCCGAACGAAGTCCACGCCGGACGCCGAAAAAAGGGCCGGCATCAGACGACTTTTTCCAATAATCCGGGAATTTTCTCTTCCGGCCACAGGTCTTATGGCCTCAGATCTTTCCTGACGAAGACTGCTCTACCGCAGGTTGGAACCGGCCGCGCCCGAACTCCAACCTTCGGTTCGACACGGCAAGAAGACGGACCCTATCCCCAAGTTAAATAGAATGCCGGACGCGCTGCCTAGGTGTCAAGAACTGGATCTCAAGAATGGCGAGCGCAAATCTCGGCCCGCGTGCGCCGCATGGTCTCCAGATAGAAATGCAGATTATGAATGCTATTTAGAACCTGTGCCAGCAACTCTCCCGATGCATAAAGATGCCGCAAGTATGCACGCGAATATCGCTGGCAAACCTGGCACACGCACGCGGGATCGAGCGGGCCAGCATCTTCCGCATAGCGCGCCTGTTTGATCGAAACCCGCCCCTCCGACGTAAACAGCAATCCATGGCGCGCCGCCCGAGTCGGCAGGACGCAATCCATCATGTCAACGCCCATGCGCGAGTAAAGCGCGATCTCCTCGGGAGTTCCGACTCCCATCAAATATCTCGGCTTGTCTTTTGGAAGGATATTCGAGCGTGGACTCGACAATCTCCCGGGTAAGGTCGCGGGGCTCGCCCACACTAAGGCCGCCAATGGCATACCCGGGAAACCCAATCTCCACCGTCCGCAAAGCCGACTCGCGCCGCAGCTCCCGATCCATTCCGCCCTGCACAATGCCAAACAATGCCTGGGTGAAATCCTGTTGCGCAGACCGGTGACCGGTGACCGGTAACCGCTCTTCTTGACAAGCGGCAACTGACGATTGACGACTCCACGGCACGTCATCCTTATGTGCCTGGAAATAGTCCTTGCTCCGCCTGGCCCAGCGCAAAGTCATCTCCATCGACCCGCGGACACGCTCCCGCTCCGCCGGATACTCGGTGCACTCATCGAAGGCCATGATGATGTCCGCCCCGAGCCCAATCTGAATTTCCATCGCGCGCTCCGGGCTTAGAAAATGCGAAGACCCGTCGAGGTGCGATCGAAAGGTGACACCCTCCTCAGTCACCTTTCGCAGCTCATTCAAACTGAATACCTGGAAACCGCCTGAATCGGTCAGAATCGCCCGCGACCATGCCATGAAACGATGCAAACCGCGCAGGCCACGCACCGTCGCTACTCCCGGTCGCAAGTAGAGGTGGTAAGTATTTCCGAGGAGGATCTGAACCTTTAGTTCTTCCAACAAATCCTGGGAAACGCCTTTAACTGAGCCAAGCGTTCCCACCGGCATGAAGACGGGAGTGTCAATCTCCCCGTGAGGTGTTGTGAGTTTGCCGAGGCGGGCAGCACCGGAAGACGTGGCTATTTCAAAATCGATGGACACCGGGGAATTCTAAAGCAATTGCAGAAATCAGATGTTAGTCGGGGATGACGGACCACGGCTTTAACCTCTGCAATCTGACCTGCGACCTGAGCAAATCCCGTTACGTTCCGATCAGCTTTTCCAACGCAGCCTTGTTCCTGATCAGGAGCGTCGACCCTCGAAGCGAGGCGAATTCCTTGTCGCGGAACTCGCCGAGCACTCGGGTCACAGTTTCGCGTGAGGTGCCGATCAACTGCGCAATTTCCTCGTGTGTCAGGGCAATCTTGATCCGAATCCCGTCCTTGGTCGCTTCGCCGTCACTCGCCCACTCCAGCAGGAGACGCGCCAATTTCTCCGACACCGAGTGCGACAGGCCCAGCGAACGAATCATTTCGTAGGCGGTCTGGCAATTTTCGCTCAGGTGCTGCGCCGCGCTCAGACACGCGTCGGCGTGAGTTTGCAGAAATTTCAAGAAATCGTCGCGTTTGATGAAGTCGAGCTGGCACGGCTGTAGTGTCTCTGCGGTCAGTTCATAAGGTTTGCCTGAAACTGTCCCGTGTAATCCCAGAACTTCCCCGGCCTGCGCTATCCGCAGAATGAGTGTTTTGCCATCTCGCGAGGTGGTGGTAAGTTTCACGCGTCCGGCGCACAGAATGTAGATCCCGCGCGGCGCCTGCCCTTCCACAAACAACACCGCTCCCTGCGGAAATGCACTGGCGTACTTGATCTTCTCCAGCGATTCGAGCGAACCCTTGGGAAGATCGCAGAAAAAGCCGGAATTCCGCAGCTTGCAGATGAGGCAGTTCTCGGTAATCTGAAGCCCGTAGGGCGAACTCATGCAAACCCTCGCAATCGCAGCGGATAGTAGCATTCTAGCCTACGTGCGTAAAGCGGAAACGCCAAGTCCTGCTACTTGAACCATCCGCCTGAACCGGAGAGAATAAGCGTTCGCCAAACCAGCTTGTCACTGACAAAAGCGGCTCGCCCGTGAATACACTTTGGTGGAACCCCGTTCGAACAAGTCCGCAGCACTCGACGAGTACGTTTAGGAGTGAGCTTTCATGAAACGCATTAATAAAGTTGCGGTCCTAGGCGCGGGCACCATGGGCGCTCGCATTGCGGCGCATTTCGCCAACGCCGGTGTACCCTCCCTGCTGCTTGATATCGTCCCCCCTGACGCCGACGGCCCCGCTCGTAACAAGATCGCCGCCGCCGGCCTCGACGCCACCAGGAAGTCGAAACCTGCAGCTTTTTTCGAGCCATCTCTCGCCCGTTTCGTCACCATCGGCAACTTTGACGATGACCTCAAGCGCCTCGCTGATGTCGATTGGATCATTGAGGCGGTCGTCGAAAATCTTGACATCAAACGGAGCCTACTCAAGAAGGTTGAGGCCATCCGCAAGCCCGGCACCATTGTCACTACCAATACCAGCGGCCTTCCTGTCGGCAAGATAGCCGAGGGCTTCTCGGAGGATTTTCGCCACTCCTGGTTCGGCACCCACTTCTTCAATCCGCCACGCTACATGCGCCTGCTCGAGTTGATACCCACGCCAGAGGCCGATCCCGCCCTGGTCCAGTCCGTCACTCATTTCTGTGATGTGCAATTAGGCAAAGGCGTGGTTTTCGCCAAAGACACGCCGAACTTCATCGGCAACCGAATTGGGACCTTTTCCGTTCTCAACGTCATTCGGCTGATGCAAGAGATGGACTTGACCATCGAGGAAGTCGACGCTCTCACCGGGCAAGCCGTCGGCTGGCCGCGCTCCGCCACCTTCCGCACCATCGACCTCGTCGGCCTCGACATCCTCGGACATGTCGTTTCAAACATGACCCAAAATGTCCACGACGAACGCAGCGAATTGCAAATTCCCCAGTTCTATCGCCAGATGCTCGAACGCAAATGGCTCGGCGACAAGACCAAGGGCGGCTTCTATAAGAAGGTGAAATCGACAGACGGAAAAGAGGACGAGCGACTCGCTCTCGACTGGAAGACGCTCGAATACCATCCGCGGCAAAAACCCAAATTCGCCGCACTCGACATGGCGAAAAACATCGAGGAAACCGGCGCGCGCATTCGGATGCTGCTCGGGCTCGATGGGGGATCGCAGAAGCCTGACAAAGCGACGACATTCCTGTGGTCCGCGCTCGCCGATCTGTGGACGTACTCAGCGAATCGCGTTCCCGAAATCTCGGACTCCATCGTCGAAATCGATCGCGCTATGAAGATGGGTTTCAACTGGGAACTCGGCCCCTTCGAACTGTGGGATGCGGCCGGAGTGGAAGCGACGGTCGCACGTATGAAGAAAGAAGGGCATCCCGTCGCGTCGAATGTTGAAAAGCTGCTCGCCTCCGGAAAGAAGAGCTGGTACGAAGACGATGCGAAAGTGCAGTCGGGACGCAAATACTTCGATCTGGCAACCGGCAACTGGCAACCGGTGACTGTCCCGGACGGTGTCTGGTCAGTCGAAGTCGCTAAGAAATCCAACGGCGTGGTAAAGAAAAATTCCGGCGCCTCGCTGATCGACATTGGCGACGGCGTAGGGCTGCATTCAATTCCATTCGAAGATGAATGCGCTCGGCGCGGATATTATCTCGCTGATTCTGCAAACGCTAAAGCCGGGCGGTGCGGGCGATGCCTTCGACGCCTTCGTCATCACCAATGACGCACAGAATTTCTCGGTCGGCGCCAACCTGATGCTCCTTCTCATGTCCGTTCAGGAAGAAGAATGGGACGAAGTCGACTTAGCTATTCGCCAGTTCCAGGGCATGACGCAAGCCGTCAAGTTCTCGCCAAAACCAGTCGTGCTCGCGCCATTCGGACTGGCGCTAGGCGGCGGTTGCGAAATCTCCCTCCACGGGGCCGCTCGTCAGCCGCACGCCGAACTCTACATGGGACTCGTCGAAGTCGGCGTCGGCCTGCTTCCCGGTGGTGGTGGCTGCAAGGAGATGCTGCTGCGCGCCGTTGATAGCGCAACCTCGATTCGTCCCGACGGCCGGGGCGAATCGGTGGAACTGATGGAAGCTATGAAAAAAGCTTTCGAAACCATCGCCACCGCCAAAGTCGCGACGTCGGCGCAACGAAGCCCGCGACCTCGGCTTCCTCTCCACTTCCGACCGCATCACCATGAATCGCGAGCGCGTGCTCTCCGATGCGAAGGCCCGCGCTCTGGAACTTTTCAAAGCGGGCTACGAGCCTCCAGTCATGCGCACCGACATTCCCGCGCCTGGCGAAAACCTGCTCGCTGCGCTCAAGATGGGCGTCTACCTCATGCGCCAGGGCGGCTTCATCACCGACCACGAGCAGAAACTCGGGAACAAGATCGCCGAGGTTCTGTGCGGCGGAAACGTCACGCCCGGGACGCCGATCAGCGAGCAGTACGTTCTCGATCTCGAACGTGAGGCATTCAAATCGCTTTGCGGCGAGAAGAAAACACAGGAGCGAATTCAGTTCACGCTGAAGACCGGTAAGACATTGAGAAATTAGGTCACGTTCAAGGTTCAGGTTCGAGTACGGCGAATGTGCCGCAGTTCGCGCGCGTTCGTCGCACTAACATGGGCGAACTGAGCCGAGGGAACAACTCCTTCCCTCATTCACTCAGCGCGTGATCCGCCGAGAACTTCCCCGCTCCGCGCAATAGGAGCGTTGCAGCCATTGCTATCGCCAGCAGATGATACTCAAACCCCTCGCCCTTCTGCGTCCCATACCAGTTCATGAAGAACCCGTTGGGCAGATGCACGAGGAAGATCGCGCCGATCATTTCGACCCCAATCCCGAGCGCGGCAATTCGCGTCAGTAATCCTACGATGAGCCCAAGACCACCGAAGAACTCGGTGCAGATGATCAGAAACGCAACCGGAGCAGGCATTCCCAGATGCTCAAAGAAACCCATCGTGCCGTGAAAACCATATCCCCCAAACCATCCCAGCAACTTTTGCGCGCCGTGCGCGAAAAAGACCACTCCCAGAACTAGCCGCAGCACGGTAAGGCTAACGTCGTTGCTTGTACTCAGCAGTCGTCTCATGTTCGTTTTCTCCTGGCGGAGCCGTAAGCCCCGGCGATTGTCGTGATAACAACTATCAGAGTTGGAGTTCTTTCCCTGTCGTACGGATTCATCTTTTTTCGGTTGGAGGATTATATTTCCACAAAACTCAGTTTGCATCGGGATCCCGCAGGCCAGCGCCCATAAAACCGCCCAGCTTCCCCGCCCCAGCTCCCGATTGCCTCCCGCGACGCAGCGTATAATTTGAGTTTGGAATTCTCCAAGGATGGTGGGAACAACTATGTCTGCGACCAACGGCAATTCGGCGAACGATAACAACAGCAAGGGTTTGGATGTCCTTAAGCCGCGAGCAGCATGGCTCGCCAAGCGGAAGGCCGAAAACAAGGACGGCAATTTTTCGCAGATGCATTACGCGCGCCAGGGCGTGATCACGGAAGAGATGGCAGTATGTCGCCGCGGCGCGAAAAGATTACACCGGAATTGGTCCGCGACGAAGTCGCCCGCGGGCGCATGATCATTCCCGCCAACGTCAATCATCCTGAGCTTGAGCCGATGGCCATCGGCGTGGCGTCTACGTGCAAGATCAACGCCAACATCGGCAATTCGGCCGTGACTTCTAACGTCGACGAGGAACTGAAGAAGCTGCACACTTCCGTGCATTACGGCGCCGACACCGTGATGGACCTCTCGACTGGCGGCGGCATTCACGAGATCCGTGAGGCTATTCTGCGCCATTCGCCTGTGCCGATCGGCACTGTGCCGATCTATGAGGCCATCTCGCGCGTCAAGCGCGTCGAGGACCTCACCGCGAGCGTGATGCTCGAGGTCATCGAAGAGCAGGCCATGCAAGGCGTGGATTACATGACCATCCATGCCGGCGTCCTCATTCAATATCTGCCGATGGTATCGAAGCGCATCACCGGCATCGTCAGCCGCGGTGGCGCGATTCTCGCTCAATGGATGGCGTATCACCACAAGCAGAACTTCCTTTATGAAGCCTTCGACGACATCTGCAAGGTCATGAAGAAGTATGACGTCAGCTTCTCCCTCGGCGATGGCCTGCGTCCTGGTTGTCTCGCCGATGCGAGCGACGAGGCACAGTTTGCCGAGCTGAAGACCCTGGGCGAGCTGACCAAGATTGCTTGGCAGCACGATGTACAAACCATGATCGAAGGTCCCGGACACATTCCGCTCGACAAGATCAAGGAACAGGTCGAGAAGGAGCACGAACTCTGCTATGAAGCTCCGTTCTATACGCTCGGTCCGCTCGTCACCGATATTGCTCCTGGTTACGATCACATCACGTCCGCAATTGGAGCGGCGATGATCGGCTGGTACGGCGCATCGATGCTCTGCTACGTCACGCCAAAAGAGCATCTCGGACTGCCGAACGATAAAGATGTGAAGGATGGAATCATCGCCTACAAGATCGCGGCGCATGCGGCGGATGTGGCTCGTCATCGTCCGGGAGCGCGCGATCGCGACGACGCGCTCAGCTATGCACGTTACAAATTCGATTGGGAGAAGCAGTTCGAACTTTCACTCGATCCCGAAACCGCGCGTGCCATGCACGACGAAACTCTTCCGGAAGAGGGCTATAAGACCGCGGCTTTCTGCTCGATGTGCGGACCGAAATTCTGCTCCATGAACTACTCCAGCAAAGTCGACGAGTACAACAAAGAAGTGCACGGCCTGGAGAAGAAAGATTATTCGGAGCTTGTCGAGAAGTTGGTCACGATCAAATAGCGCGGAAAAAAATCAGGACGTTGAGTATCCAGATCTACTCAATCCGCTTGCCAGTTTTGTTCATGCCGTTTTGGTGCAGAGTCAGCCCAGTGATCTTGCCCTGTGCGTCCGTCTCGAAAGTGATCTGAGCATCGACTACCGTGAGAAAGTAGTCTTTCTCGCTCTCTGGAAATATCTCGAATTTTGGCTGGCCCGTGGCTTGCACAAAGAGATGATCGCCTTCTCGAGTCACGGTGATGATAAAAGTTGGCGCCAGCTCATAGCGTCCAACATACGAGTCGAACACCTTCGGATCGATCGCCACTTGCTTGTGCTCCTTGGGAGCCGGTGCCAGCGGAGAATTGCGGTCGAGCAAATGCCGTCCAATGTCATCGACACCCATCGCCGTGGAGGTATTGGAAAGTGCGACCACGCCCACCCGGCTCTTTAGATCAAATCCGACGAAGGATCGAAATCCGCCGGTACCGCCATTGTGCCAGACAATCTCGCGGCCATCTTTAGTCGAGATATGCCACCCGAGGCCGATCTCCAACTCGGAAATGCCTGTCGGGCGCCGCACCGCCAGCATAGCCGCCATTGCTGGCGCGAGCGGCGACTTCGTATAACCCAAATTCGCGGCCAAAAAAATCAGTAAATCATTGACGGTTGATCGCAATGCCCCTGCTCCGGCAAGCGTGGGTAAGTCCCAATAGGCGACCGTCTCCAGTGCCTGATTGTGTCCGACCGCAAATCGCGTCTTCATGTCCGCGGTGAGCGTAATGCCGGTGCTCTTCATCCCCAGCGGCTCGCAGATCCGCCTGCGGACCAGCGTCTCGTAATCCATTCCAGCGCGGCGCGCGAGCACGTGCCCAAGCAGACCTCCTCCGAGGTTGGAATACTCATATTGTGAACCGATATCGCGCGTCAGTTGATAGTCGGAGAGAAACTGATAGAGCTGTTCGACGGAATAGTCCGCATAAGGATTGGCCGGATTTTTCGGTGCAAGGTTCGAGGGAAGCCGCGGCAGGCCCGAAGTATGCGTGGCCAAATCCTGCAAGGTGATTTGCCGGCCTCCGCGCTCGGGCATCTTAACTCCCGCCGGAAGATACTTGCTGACCGGGTCAGTCAGCGCGACCTCGCCACGCTGCACCGTATCCGTCAGCAGCAGGGATGTGAATACCTTCGTGACCGAGCCAATCTCGAAGACGGTGTCACCGTTGAGCGGACGCTTGTCGCCTTTTTCGAGGCTGCCGTAGGCAATCACTCTTCGTCCGACTGGCTCAATCACGCCGATGACAATACCCACGCTCTGATGTTCTTTGTCGATGCGATCGACAAGAATCTGCCCTATCTCGGAATCCGATGGGATCGGAGCGACTGAGGTCGATTGCGCCATAGCACAGCGTAGCAACACGATTGTTCCCACCACGATCAGCAAGAACCTTTTCACGTCCACTCCGTTCGAACGGGCGCACCGAACGCAAAACTCAAGCCATCTTAGCGGGGCTTACGTCCAACTACTGGGTATGAGTTTAGTTCAGGTGACTGCTTTAAGTAATCCCACGAAAGGCCATGTAGAGCATCGCACAGTGCGTTCTAAACCCCGCATCCAGTCTGCCAATCGGCGGCGGCAGTAATCCGTCATAGAATGATGAGTAGTCTGGCCACTCGCCCCAGGGGGATCCAGCCAGCATGCCTCACGAAGAACTTCTTAAGGAATTTGAAATTCTCGCCGCCTCCGCCGGAGCTCTAAACCCTCTCTTGCAGCGTATCTCACAGCGGATGCATGAAAAGTTGACCCGCTATAACTGGGTCGGCTTCTACTTCATGGAGGCACCGTCGTATGACGCGCTCGTCCTCGGCCCTTATGTAGGCAGCTTCATGCCCACGCTTCGCATTACGCTCGACCAGGGATTGTGCGGTGCGGCCGCCTCTACCCGGCAAACTGTGTGCGTCAACAACGTGCCGAATGACCCTCGCTATCTCGGCTCCGATATGGTCAAGTCCAATATCGTCGTGCCCATCTTCGTAAAGAAAAACGTCGTTGCTGAAATCTGCATCGAAAGTTACTTCGCCAACACCTTCGACCCGGACGAGCAAAGGTTCATCGAGTCCTGTGCCGCTCTGGTCGGCCGCTACATGGAAAAAGAAGCAGCCTCCATCAACGCCGCTGCCTCCATCTAATCCCGCTACTTAAAGTCGGCCACGCCGTCCCACACAAGTTGAACGGCGATGGCGAGGATCAGGAATCCGAAAATGCGGCTGATGGCGCCGATCGCTCCCGGACCAAGTTGTTTGACGAGCGGTCCGCCGAGGCGCAGGAAGAGGTAGACGGTTAGTCCGATGGCGAGGATGCCAAGAATCATGCCACCGTAGGCAAAAAAATTGTCGGCGTGCGCGGCAAGGCCCATGACGACTCCAATAGAGCCGGGACCGGAGAGCATGGGCATCGCCATAGGAGTGAGCGAGATGTCTTCTTTGGTCAGGGCTTCCTTGTCCTCTTCGTGGGTGGTGCGACTCGATCCCGTGACCATGCCCCAAGCGGTATTGGCCACGATCAGGCCGCCGGCGATTTTTAGTACGGGAAGCGAGATTCCGAAAAAGTTCAGAACGAAGCGCCCGAAGAGCATAAAGACGACCAGAATCGCGATCACATAGAGAGCGGTTTTGCGGGCGGTGCGGCAACGCTCCCCATAGGAGAAGTCGGCGGTGAGGCTGTAGAAAAGCGGAATCCCTCCGAAGGGATTGACGATCGGGAAGAGAGCGAGGAAGGTGGCAAGACTAGCCGTCGGCAGGTCATGGAGGACGTGCTTGAGGGCGACCTCGGCGTTCAACGAGACTAGGGCCAGAGCGGACACAGATGGATGTAGATTACATGGAAGGGCCGTTGGATTCGCCCCAACTATTTCCACCACGGACACACAGAGCCTAGGAGCAATAAGGGCAGTCTGTTCTAAGCCTGTGCCGCCGCAGATTCGTCAAGAACTAGTGGTATTGCTGGAGCACCTGCACGCAGCGATTCAAGGCCACGGCTAGCGCGGCTATCTGTTGCTGCGTCCGTTGCAGATCGCCGCGATCGATGGCTTCGTTAACGCCCGGAATCACCACCGCCGCGTAGCCGGTGTATTGGCCCGGGGCGTAGATTGCGTGATGGAACCAGGGGCGATTCGGTAGGCCTTCGGGAATCAGGAGAGCGCGTTCCGCGTGGCGCAGGGTTGCGTTGATGCGCGTCGGATCAGTCGGTAGCTTGCGCTGCTTTTGCAGCATCTTTGCCCCAGCATCTTCTAAATGATGCGCGGCGGTGATAGCCGGCGCGAAGTCGATGGCTGTTTTGCCGGACTTGTCATTCCTCTCGTCTCCGGAACTGCCTCCGGAGCTTTTGGCGAATTTCTCCTGAGCCTTGGCTTTGGCGGCGTCAAGGTAGGCGAGAATTTCTTTGCCGTAATCTTCGTAGTCGTAGGGAAGAACATCAGCATCTGACATGCGCAGGGCTTCGAGGCCGTAGACTCTGGCCATCTGTTGTTCGTAAACGAAGTCGGGATCGCCGAATTTTTTGAACCAGGCGAAATTGTCGAAGGCGGAGTGGTAGACGCCGTAAGCGCCGTTCGATCCGATGTCGGTGGACGGAACTCCCAGGTGCTCGATAAAAACAGAATAGTCAGAGCCGCTGCCGAGGTCGCCCACGGGAGCGTCGCCGGTTTCGACTGCGGGGGTACGCCGATCTTCCTGAGAATGATTCTCCGCGTTGGGACGCGTTGATTTTCTCCACTCGTCATAGACTGTGCCGCCTTGCGGCGACGGGACAGCTTTGGTGATCTCGCGGACAAATTCCTTTAGCGTGGGCTCGGCTGAGGCGCCAAACTTTTTACCGGAGACGGCGACGTCCATATTGAAGTAGGCGGCCGCATTGCCCAGATCCGGCGCATGTTCTTCACCCCACTCGGTCGAACCCATCAGACCTTCTTCCTCGGCGTCCCAACTAGCGAAGATGATGGTGCGCTTCGGTTTCCATCCGGACTTCAGCAGTTCGCCGACACCGTGAACGGCTTCCAGCATGGCGGCGGTGCCGCTGTTGGGATCGACCGCGCCGTAGACCCACGCATCGCGATGATTGCCGGCTACGACCCACTCGTCGGGCAGCGGAGGTGCCGGGAATTTTTCCGATCACGTCCCAGATGGTGCGGTATTGGTAGTCCTGCTTGAGGTGGAGTTTGATTCTTGCCGGGCCGGGACCGACGTGATAGGTGAACGGGAGCGCGCCCTGCCACTCACGCGGAGATGCGGGACCTCCTAGATTTTCTAATATGGGTTGGGCGTCGGCATAGGAGAGCGGAGTGACGGGAATCTTCGGCATCTGTGCGGAATCGGCGGGCAGAGATGCGCTTCGAGTCGGGCAGATTCGGCGTCGCGGCAATTCCGGGCGTTGTCGGATCGCCGGGAAACTGGAACATGTATCCGATTGATCCGCGCTGCACGCCGCTAGCGGGACGCCACGGGCCTTTCGGATAGGCGTCGCCGCGATAGAAGCCGTCATCTTTGGGATCTGAATAAATGATGACGCCGGCAGCGCCGCGCTCTTGGGCGACGAAGGCTTTGACGCCGCGGAAATTCTGTCCATAGCGAACGATGACGATCTTGCCTCGCACGTCGACGTTCATCTGTTTGAGCTTGTCGAAGTCGTCGGGCGTGCCGTAGTTCGCGTAGACGACGTCGGCCTCGGCGTCGCCGGAGGGGGACATGGCGTTGTAGGGCGTGATGACGCGCGGGTCGTCACAAAAGGGATCTCCATCGACGTGCTCACGGCGCGGGCCGTGCATTTCCACGCCGGCGGGAGCGGTCATGTCGACGTGGATTTCGGAGGGATAGTTGAACCAGACTTTGTATTCGACGATCGATGTTTCGAGACCGGCGGCGCGGAATTTCTCGGCTACGTAGTCGGCGGTGGCTTTATCTTCGGGAGAGCCGGCGACGTGGGGGGCTTGGGTCAGGATGCGGAGATGCTCTTCGGCTAGTCTCGGATCGGGGACGGCGAGAAATTTCTCTTCGAGTTCTTGCTCGTGAGCTGCGTCGCGGAAGCCGCTGATGACCCAGCTTTCAGGCTTCGATGATGGCGAGCCTGCGGCAGCATCGGAAGACCTGTCGAAGGCCCCGAGACTGGTGCAGATCAGGAAGAAGAAAAGAATGGCGGCGGAGAGAACTCTCATGGCGCTCCTTCGGGTGACTGTGATGCAAAACTTGCGCGGATGGAAGGCCGGCCTGGCACGAAGGTAAAGATTGTAACGCGCCGGCGGGGGCTGGTGGGGAGCGGGTTACACTTGAAGGATGAGCAAGGCTCCAACAGCACGTTTTTCGGATCGGGTGGAAAATTATGTGCGATACCGGCCCGGATATCCGGTTGAGGTGATCGAGTTGTTGCGCGCGGAGTGCGAACTTCGGCCCGATCATGTGGTGGCCGATGTGGCATCGGGAACGGGGATTTTTACGCGGCTCCTGCTGGAGAACGGAAACCGCGTATTTGCCGTGGAGCCGAATGCCGAGATGCGCGCCATGGGTGGGCAGGTGCTGGCGGGGTACGAGAAGTGCATGATGGTGCCGGGGACAGCAGAAGAAACTACGCTGGGCCCAGCCTCGGTTGATTTCGTGACCGCTGCGCAGGCGGCGCACTGGTTTGATTTGAAGCGCACGCGAGCGGAATTTAAACGGATGTTGCGACCGGGCGGGTGGTGCGTCCTCATCTGGAATGAACGGTTGACGGAGAGTACCGCTTTCTTGCGAGAGTACGAGCAGCTGCTGCTGGCTTATGGCACCGACTATAAAGAGGTGCGCCATGAGCGGACTACAGCGGTGATTCACGAATTCTTTGCGCCGGGGGGTTGCGCGGAGCGGACCTTTGGATTGGTGCAGCGGTTTGATTTTGAGGGGACGGCCGGGCGGCTGCTTTCCTCTTCTTATGCGCCGACGGAGGGGCATCCGAATTATGCGCCAATGATGCGGGAACTGGAAAGGATTTTCCGGGAGCATGCTGCCTGTGGCGGGGTGGAGTTTGAGTACAAAACCCGGGTTTACTTTGGGAAGCTGAGCTAGCAGGATTGAGTAATTGGGAAATTTAGTAATTGAGTAATTTGCAATCCCTTCGGCACAAATTTTCAGGGAAGATCGGTAATTTGCAACATGCACTCGCTGTTCCAAATTTCTCAATTATTCAATTTCGAAATTTCTCAATCGAAGATTGCTTATGCCTGATACCAAATCGTTTCACATGCCTCCTGAGGAGTTTCGGAGGCACGGTCATGCTCTGATTGATTGGATTGCCGACTATCGGGCGCGGATTGAGAGCTTTCCGGTTTTGTCGCGCGTCAAATCGGGGGAGATCCGGGCGCAGTTACCGCTAGCACCGCCGGCGCATGGCGAAAATTTCGACGACATTTTCGGTGATATCGAGCGCATCATCTTGCCGGGCATTACGCACTGGCAGTCGCCTAATTTCTACGCCTACTTTCCATCCAATTCCTCGGGACCGGGAATTCTGGGCGATCTACTTTCTTCAGGCTTGGGCGTTCAAGGCATGCTTTGGTCGACCAGTCCGGCTTGCACGGAACTGGAGACGCACGTTCTAGACTGGCTGGTCGCGATGCTCGGCTTGCCTTCGAGATTTCTTTCTTCTGGTTCGGGCGGTGGCGTGATTCAAGATACGGCTTCGAGCGCTTCGCTCTGCGCGCTTCTGGCGGCTCGCGAACGGGCTACCGGATTTGCCAGCAACAGCAAAGGCTGCGACGGGAGGCTAGTCGCGTATTGCTCGACACAGACGCATTCGTCGGTAGAGAAGGCGATGAAGATTGCCGGGATGGGCTCAAATAATTTGCGGCATATTCCCGTGGATCAGAATTTTGCCATGCGGGCGGACGCGCTGGCCGAGCAGATTGACACCGACATCAAGGCCGGACTCGTTCCCTGCTTTGTCTGCGCTACCGTTGGCACGACTTCTTCGTGCGCCGTCGACCCGGTGCGCGAGATTGCACGGGTCTGTGACCAGCATAAAGTTTGGCTGCACATGGACGCGGCGATGAGCGGGACGGCGGCCCTGTGCCCAGAATTTCGATTTATTCACGACGGCGTGGAGTTAGCGGACAGTTACACGTTCAATCCGCATAAATGGATGTTCACCACTTTTGACTGCAATTGTTTTTGGGTGGCAGACCGGCGACATCTGATTCAGACGCTTTCGATTTTGCCCGAGTATTTGCGGAACCAGGCTACGGAGTCGGGGGCGGTGATCGATTATCGCGACTGGCATATTCAGCTTGGGCGGCGGTTCCGGTCACTGAAGCTGTGGTTTGTGATCCGGCATTATGGCGTCGACGGATTGCAGCATCATGTGCGCGAGCATGTGCGGCTGGCGCAGGAATTTGTTTCGTGGATGCGCGACGATGCGAGGTTCGAGCTGGCTGCGCCGGCTACGCTGAATCTGGTTTGCTTCCGGTTGCGATCAGGCGATACAGATAATCAGTTACTGATGGACCGGCTGAATTCGAGCGGCGATCTATTCCTTACGCATACGAAGCTGGATGGCAAGTTCACTTTGCGATTGTGCGTCGGTTCGACGAATACCGAGTCGCGACACGTAGCGCGGGCATGGGAACGAATTCAAGAAGAAACCTCTAGGCTCGGAGCGTGACGCGGTGGGTGCCGGCAAGATGATACGGGAGATCTCGGCGGGTGGAGTGGTGGTGCGGGAGATTGATGGTGCGTTACACATCGCGCTGATCGAGCCACAGAAGGACGACTCGCGAGAGGCTGCGGCCGCGGCAAAGCCATCGCGCAAACGCAGCCGCGCGGTGCTCTGCTTGCCGAAGGGATTGGTGGATGCGGGCGAGAAGGCTGAGGCCGCGGCAATTCGCGAGGTGTTCGAGGAAACTGGAATTGTTGCCGTAGCGGTGACGAAGCTGGTTGATATCAAGTATACGTATGTGCGTTCGTGGGGAGATGGCGAACGCGTTTTTAAGATTGTCAGTTTTTATCTTATGCGGTATTTGTCGGGCGAAATTGGGGAAATTGCTCCTGAGATGCGCATCGAGGTGAAGCGCGCGGTATGGGTTCCGCTGGCGGACGCTACGAAGCAGATGGCGCATAGCGGAG
>CAWEAB010000007.1:0-196373 GCA_963806745.1 uncultured Acidobacteriaceae bacterium | reverse complement strand
AAATTCGAAGGATGTGGGTCACGATTTGCGCTTTCTTATTGCTTGGCGCCGGCAAAAATGTGCTGGCTGACCTCGTCATCGACGTTCGGACACATCTGATGCAGAACTCTTTCGCAGCGGCCGAGTCGGAGTTGAGCAATTATAAAGCACGCAACGGCGTGACGCCGGAATATCTGGAGGCGCTTTCCTGGATGGCGCGGGGTGAGGCGTCGGCGCAGCAGTGGGATAAGGCTGCATCCTACGCAGGCGAGACGCGCACGCTTTGCGAACAGCTTTTGGCAAAACGCAAACTAGACGCCGAACCGCACTTGCCGACCGCGCTGGGAGCGGCATACGAAGTACAGGCACAAGAATTGAATAGAAAGGGAGAGAAACAGGCGGCCATCCGGCTGCTGCGGGAAGCGCTGGCGAAATATGGAACAACTTCCATCGCTCCGCGGCTTCAGAAGAACCTGAATTTGCTGGCGCTGGTGGGGCGCCCCGCTCCGGCGATTGAGGAGACGCAGTATCTGGGGCCGAAGCCGCCGACTTTGGCGTCGCTGAAGGGATCGCCGGTCCTCCTGTTTTTCTGGGCGCACTGGTGCGTGGACTGCAAGGCGGAGGTTCCGATCATTGCCCGGCTGCGGCAGGAATTTGGTCCGAAGGGGCTGGTGGTGCTTGGGCCGACGCAGCTTTATGGGTATGCGGCGCAGGGCGCGGATGCCAGTCCGGCAGCAGAGCGGAGCTACATCGAGTCGGTGCGGCAGAAGTATTATGCGAGCCTGCTGGATATGCCCGTGCCCCTGAGCCAGCGGAACTTCAAGGCCTACGGGGCGAGCACGACGCCGACCCTGGTGGTATTGAATCGGGCAGGGCAAGTGGTCACATACCATCCCGGGGCGATGACTTACGAGGAACTGCGGGCGGCAGTAGAAAAGGTCGAGTGAGTGCTCGATTGCAAATTTCCGTCCACACTCGTGACAAAAAATAAGAGATCGGCCGACTTCGGCGGATACTTTTGCTGCACTCGGCCCTGGAAGGCATGACCAATCGTGTTGTTTCTCGTCGCTTGCTTCCCACTTCACATATCGTGACCTTAGTAATTTGTCCAATGCGACCCAACCTAAGAAGCTAGGCTGAGAGAGAACAAGACATAACGGCAAGACCTTGTGGGCTGCGACTTTAGAGACACATTAGTTTCGGGTTAGCGGCGCTTGAATGAGTACCCACGTTGAGTACTTTGTCATGGTCGAACGTGCCGTTATCGGATTCTCCTGCTAACTCGAGACCATCAACCTATGAGCACTTTGATTAAGCCGAGCCTCGGCAGTTCCCTTGCGGTTTGTAGCGTGCCCTCCGATCCGAATTTCTACAAAGAGCTGCTCGACCACATGAGTGACGGCGTGTATTTTGTCGATCGCGAGCGGCGGATTTTGTTCTGGAATGAGCAGGCCGTTCGCCTGACCGGATACGGGCCGGAAGATGTGATGGGGAAATTCTGCCAGGATGACATCCTGTGCCATGTCGATGGCAAAGGACAGAGGTTGTGCCAGGAAGGGTGCCCGCTGACGGCGACGATCAAAGACGGAAGGGCACACGAGGCGCAGATTTTTTTACGGCACAAGCAGGGACGTCGGGTGCCGGTTCTGGTGCGGGTACAGCCGATTCATGCAGACGATGGATCGGTGGTGGGAGCAGTGGAGATTTTTTCTGATGAGTCAGCGCGGCTGGCGGCGTTGCGCAAGACGGAAGAGATGGAGCGGCTCGCGTTTCTCGATCAACTTACGCAGTTGCCGAACCGGCGGTACCTCGAAATGTCGGTGAAGACGGCGCTGACCGAGTTTCAAGTGCATGGCGACGCGTTTGGGGTGCTGGTGATTGACATCGACTGGTTCAAGGCGATCAACGACCGATTTGGGCATGCGACGGGGGATCAGGCGCTACAGGAGGCGGCCAAGACCCTGGTGGGAGCGCTGAGAACGACAGACATCTTCGGCCGATGGGGAGGAGATGAATTTCTGGCGGTGGTGCGGCATGTGGACGTCGACATCATGAAGCGGCTGGCGGAGCGTTGCTGCGCGCTGGTGGCGCAGACTTCAGTTACGAACGGAAATAATGGGGCGACGCTGTCGGTGTCGGTGGGCGGAGCGGTGGCGCGGAAGGATGATACGGCGGATATGCTGATCAAGCGGGCGGATGAACTGATGTATCGGAGCAAAGCCGCAGGACGAGGCCGGGCGGTGGTGGGATGACTTCTACCCGCAGCCTCCGGTGTCGTGAGGCACAAATCTCAGTTCCAGCTCAGCCGCACGACCCAGGTCGTGCCTTTCTTTTTTCAGACCAAATCTTCACGGGAAGTCTACAAGGCTGCTGCCTGATCGCGGCGACGGGCCTGGATCTCTATGTAGACGTTCACGAGTGAGACGGCGGCGGGCGTCACCCCCGGAATGCGCGAGGCTTGGCCAAGGGTTTGCGGCTGAATCTGGCGAAGTTTTTCCTGCATTTCGCGCGAGAGACCGCTGACGGAGTGGTAGTCGAACCAGTCCGGAATGCGGCGCTGCTCGGCCTTTTTCAGACGGTCGATGGCGCGCTGCTGCTGGTCGAGATAGCCGGCATACTTGATTTCGGTTTCGATGGATTTGAGTTCGTTGCGGACGGCTGAGGAAATTAAAACCGCAGACGACGCGGAGGATACAGGGGAATGTTGGGCGAAGAAGTCTGGTGCAATGACGCGCAAGGCCGGGATCAACTGCTCGATTTGGATTTCGGGGCGCTTTAAGAGTTGGGATAGGGGTTGGCCGAGGGCGGGATCGCGTGGGCCAGCCGCCCTCGGTCGTCCGGGTCGAGTTCAGCTCGCATCGATCTCGCCAGCTGCGGAGCTTCGCTCCGCAGGACAGCCCGGGGCGGCTGTCCCCACGTGTACCGTAGTGTTGGCGGCCATCTGCTCCAGCATCGCGCTTGTCAGCTTTGTGCGGTCCAGCAGCTGCTTCATTTCTTCTATGCGCGCTTGCTTCGCCTGGAAATCTTGCCATGCTTGGTCGTCGATCAGGCCTACGCGACGGCCGTGCGGGGTCAGGCGGCGGTCGGCGTTGTCGATGCGCAGGTGCAGGCGAAATTCCGCGCGCGAAGTGAACATCCGGTAGGGCTCGTTCGTGCCCTTCGAAATCAGATCGTCGATCAGGATCGCGGTATAAGCTTCGGTGCGGTCGAGAATCAGCGGCAGCTCGTTCTTCACCTTCAGCGCGGCGTTGATGCCAGCCATGATGCCCTGGCATGCGGCTTCTTCGTAGCCTGAGGTTCCGTTGATTTGGCCGGCCAAAAACAGGCCGGCAATTTTTTTGGTTTCCAGCGTGCGGTTGAGTTCGGTCGGATCGATGGAATCGTATTCGATGGCGTAGCCGGGGCGCATCATTTCCGCCTGATCGAGGCCGGGGATGGACTTGAGGATCGCGAGTTGCACGTCGATGGGCAAACTCGTGCTCATGCCATTGACGTAGATTTCGTGCGTGTTCAGGCCTTCGGGCTCGAGGAAGAGCTGGTGCGTCAGCTTGTCGGGAAACTTTACGATTTTGTCTTCGATCGACGGGCAATAGCGCGGCCCAATGGACTGGATCTGGCCGCTGTACATGGGCGAGCGATGAACGTTTTCGCGGATGATGCGGTGCGTCTCTTCCGTGGTGAAGGCGATGTAGCACGGGACTTGCCTGTCGTGATGCGCGACCTGGCGCGTGCGGAAACTGAAAGGCGTGGGGTCGGCATCGCCGGGCTGCACTTCGAACTTCGACCAGTCGATGGTGCGGCCGTCGAGGCGCGGAGGCGTGCCGGTTTTCAGGCGGCATCCGCGGAGGCCGAGCTTTTTTAGTGATTCGCCGAGAAGAACGGCGGCGGGTTCGCCGGAACGGCCGGCGGGATATTGCTGCTCGCCGCAGTGAATCAGGCCGTTGAGAAAAGTACCGGTAGTGATGATGACGGCCGGAGCGGAAACGCGGCGACCGTCACGCAGGAGAATGCCTTGAATGCGGTTTTCAGTTCTCAGTTCCCGGTTCGTTGGCGAGATTCGCGCTCCAGCGACTTTTCTCGTGCACGCGAAGCTGACCGAACTGTCGATGACCGAGCTGACGGCTCCTCACAGAATTACATCCGCTACTTCAGCTTGCTTGATCTTCAGATTGGACTGCGACTTCAAGACCTCGCGCATTTTCAGGCGGTAGGCTTGCTTGTCGCACTGGGCGCGAGGAGACCAGACCGCCGGGCCGCGCGACGTATTCAGCAGTCGGAATTGAATTCCCACAGCGTCGGTGATTTCGCCCATGATGCCGCCAAGGGCGTCGACTTCACGAACGAGGTGCCCTTTGGCGATTCCGCCGATGGCCGGGTTGCAGGACATTTGTGCAATGAGATCGACGTTCAGGGTATAGAGGGCGGTCTTCAGACCCATGCGTGCAGCAGCCATGGCGGCCTCGCATCCGGCGTGACCGGCGCCGACTACTACTACGTCGAAATGTTCGTCGAAGTGCATTGGATGTTAGAACCCGGACTCGCAGGAAGGCCTTTGACTGATTGTAACAAGGCGTTATCGGGTGGGTCGCTTGCGGATGAGCGCCAGAACCCACCGCACCTCCCCAGCTTGTAATGAGAGCCATTTGAACGATCGGGCGGGCAACAGTAACCCCAAGTCATGTGGACTCGTGAGCTCTCTTGCTGGAGAGAACTCGGGGCGGGTTTGGCGGTACCTTTCACGCGCCGTGAACCCGGATGTCGGCAGAAACCATCGCCCCGACTTATGGTCACGCCCGGTGGTGACAGGCATCACGGACAGCTGTGATGGGTGAAAAGCCGATGGCTCTGGAGTCCTTTGCGTGATTTGGCCCAAGACGGCTGAAATTGTGGACTCCACAAATGTATGTAATTCACTCATTAGAAATGGCTTGTCTATCACAACGTGCTTGGAGGCGAACGTGCATTTCCCAGTGAGCGTTGGGGATAAATATGGCTATTCCTTCAAATACCAATTCCGGCAATGCGCCGCGTAAGTCTGCGGTCCGAAAGTTGTGGCAGACGGCTGCCGCTATCAAGACGGGGGTCGTGCTTCTTATTCTGGTGGTTGTTTTTGCCGCGGCCGGCACGATTATTTTGCAGCGGCCGATGACCGAGCCCGACGACATGCAGCGGGCTTACTCTCCGCAGGTTCTGCACTTCCTCGATGCAACCGGACTGACCGATGTGTTTCATGCCTGGTGGTTCCTGGGCCTGATGGTGCTGGTCAGCATCTGCATCATCGCCGCTTCCATCGAGCGCTTCCCGAATGCGTGGCGCTACTACTCGCGTCCGTACAAGTATCCCGATGCGAACTTCCGGCGGGCGCTGCATCCCCAGAAGTCAATTGCGATTTCAGATGAGGAGAGCGGATTGGTGGCGGCCGAGCGAGCCCTGCACACCCTCGGATTCAAGCCGGAACGAGTGGTGCGCGAAGATCACTTCGCGATTTTCGCGGAGCGGCATCGCATCTCCGAGATGGCGGTATATATCGTGCACGCCAGCCTGCTGCTGATTTTCCTTGGCTGGATCGTCGACGGCATTTATGGCTGGCGCGGGACCCTGAACCTGAACGAAGGCCAGACCTCGAACGTCGTTGAACTGCGCGATGGCGGAACGCGCACCATGCCGTTTGCAATTCGCTGCGACACCGCCGGGCAAGAAAACTACAAAGACGGAACGCCGAAAAAGTGGTGGTCGAAGCTGGCGGTGGTCGAAGGCGGCAAAGACGTAACGGCGAAAGAGATCGTCGTCAACGATCCGCTGGTCTACCAGAGCGTGCGGTTTTACCAATCGAGTTACGGACCGAACGGCAAAGTAGACAAGCTGGTGGTGGCATGCCACGCCGAATGCGCAATTTCAAATGCGCGGGCTGCGAAGCCCGCCATTCCGGGCGCGCCCGAGCAAAAAGAATTCGCGTTCACGGTTGGCGACACGGCCGAACTCGATGCCGACACCAGCGTGAAATTCGCCGAATTTATTCCTCGACTATGCGGTCCGCGATGGGCAGGTCTACCGCCGTTCGAACGAACTGGGCAACCCGGCGGCGCATCTGATCGTGACTTCCAAAGCCAGCGGAAAAAGCTTCGATGTTTGGTTTCCCGTCGCTCGAAGAGGTCGCCGACAACTCCAAGGCTCCCTGGCTGCTGGAGCCGAAAGATCTGAAGATGGGCCATTTCACCGGCCTGCAAGTCTCGCACGAACCGGGACAGTGGTGCGTGTGGACGGGCGTGGTGCTGCTCGGAGTTGGGCTTGCGTTTGTCTTCTATGTCATTCATGCGCGCTTCTGGGCCCTGCCGGTGCGCGACGAAAAGACCGGACTGTATGCGCTGTGGATCGGCGGCAGCGCGAATCGCAATCGCGACGCCTTTGAACAGCGCTTCAACCATCTGATCGAGGAAATCGAAAAAGAAGTGAAAGGTGCGACCAAAATTCCAGAGAGTGAGCGCATCGCGACGGTTGCGTCACACTAACCGGTCGCCGTGGAGGACTTACCAAGGAGTCAAGTGAACATGAGTCAAGTTAAAGAATTACCGGTCACCCAGGTAAAGACGGAACAACCGAAGCCAGCCGCAAGCGGCGCGACCCTGATTGTAGGTGTAGGACTGGCCATCGCCTTCCTGCTCTTTATGGCGTTTTTGAATGTCGTCAAGAGCGGTAACGTGCTGAACGAGGCCAATCTTCTTTTTGCCGCGTTGATCTTTTACGCGGGCGCGGGCGCGCTCTATCTGGGATTCGGCGTCACCGGAACGGAATCGTACGTTAAGTTCGCATCGCTTGCGACATGGGGTGGACTGCTGGCAAATACGGGAGCGGTCGCCCATCGCTGGTATGAGGCCGGCCATCCGCCATTTGCGAGCGTCTACGAGATGCTGCTCAGCTTCGTGTGGACGCTGGCCGTGCTCACGCTGATCGCGGAAAAACACTATGGCGTCCGGGTGATTGGCACCGTGACCATGCCGGTCGCAATCGTGGGCGTGGTCCTGATGCAACTGCTGAGGACGGAAGTTCACCCGCTGGTGCCGGCGCTGCAATCGACCTGGCTGCATGTGCACGTGACCCTGGCGATGCTCGCCTACGCGGCGTGCGCGTTGAGCTTTGCGCTCGCCATGATGTTCCTGATCCAGGACAAGATGAAGACCGAAACATTCCTCGCCGTGACCAGCGGCAGCGCGGTGGCGATCTACGCCAGCATCGTGCTGACACGCTTCGAGAAATGGGGCGGATTGAGCCTGGTGGCCTGGGATGCGGAGCACAAACAGGAAGTGTTCATCTCCAAGGGCGTGCGGCTCTTCGTCACGATTCCTGACCTCGGCTGGCTGATGTTGCTGGCGCTGCTGGTGGTGGCCACGCCGCTGGTCCTTTATGGCATGGCGAAGTGGAAAAAGAACGACAGCTATCTTCGGCATCGCGAATCGCGCCGTGTTTATCAGCATTTTATTGCAGACCATGACGCTGGTGATGTTCCTGATGCGGGCCCGTGAAGGCAGTTATCCCTCGCTCGACGCGGATGGATTGTTCGCGACCAGCCTGGCGGCGAGTCCTTTCATTCTCTCCGCGCTGGTGGGCAGCATTTTTATTTCGCTGCTTTACCTTGCTGCTGCTCTGGCGGCGGCCGGATCTGGAGCGTATGTTACCAAGCGCGGACGCGCTGGACCGCATCACCTATAAGACGATCTGTATTGCATTTCCTCTGCTCACGCTCATGATCGCCGCAGGCGCTTACTGGGCAAACCAGACTTGGGGCTCGTACTGGAATTGGGATCCGAAGGAAACCTGGGCGGCCATCACGTGGCTGGTCTATGCGGGTTACCTGCACATGCGCATTACACGCGGCTGGAGAGGGCGACGGGCGGCCTATTTCGCAATCCTGGGATTTGGCGTAGTGATGTTCACGTTCTTTGGTGTTACCTACTTGCTCCCTGGTTTGCACGCCTACGCATGAGTCGTGGCGACTGACCGAGCAAAGGAGACGGCAAAGTGGCTTCTATACGGGTGAACTGGCAATTAAAGGCGATCTGGCCGGTAGCAGTCGTGCTGCTGAATGGCATGTTGCTGTTCCTGCTGGCCACGGTCTCGCTGACGGACACCGAACGCCATCGCCTGCTGCTGATTGCCGGATCAGGCGCGGTGGCGATCTGCGGCGTCGTTATCGTCGTGTTGATGACGACGATCCAGCGTCCAATGGTTGAACTGCAAGACCAGATGGAGCGCGTGGGCGAAGGCGATCTGACGGCTTCAGTCGGATTCGCGAAGAGAAACGACGAGATCGGCGACTTGGGGCGCAATTTCAATCTGATGGTGCAGCAACTGCGCGAAAGCCGCGAAGAAATCGAGCATCTGCATCGGACCCAAATGTCGCGTGCGGAGCACTTTGCCACGCTTGGAGAACTTGCGACCGGCCTGGCGCATGAAATTCGTAATCCGCTGGCCGGCATCGCCGGGCGTGATCGAGATCGTGGGCCGCGATCTGCCCGAGTCGAGTCCCGCGAAGGCGGTGGTCAAAGACGTACGGGAAGAGATCGCCCAGATTAATCGCATTCTGACCGACCTGCTCGGAACAGCGCGGCCGCGAGCCTCCGAAATGCGGGCGAGCGATTTGAATACGACCGTTGAACATGCGGTGATGCTGGCCCGCCAGCAAGTGCTCTCAAAGCCGATCAAAATCGAATTCACTCCCTCCGCGGAACTGATGGAAGTGGACCACGACAGCGATCAGGTGCACCAGGTGCTGCTCAACCTGCTGCTGAATTCGGTGCAGGCCATCGAGGGATCGGGACTGGTGCGAGTTGCGGTGTTTGCCAAGGAAGGCAGGAGGACGTCGTGATTACCGTGTCCGACACGGGCCGCGGAATTCCCGCCGAACATCTGCCGAATATCTTTCGCCCGTTCTATACGACGAAAGGGAACGGGACTGGGCTCGGGCTGTCGTTGGCGCGGCGGATCGTGGAAGAACACCACGGGCGCATCGAGGTCGAAAGCAGTTCCGGCAAGGGCACGACTTTCTCGGTGATGCTGCCGGTGCGACAAGCGACTGCGGAGTCGGTGGCGTAGCGCATATTTTCATGGACAAATTTGCACAAGATCACTTGGGCCGATGCCCGTTTGGCGTCGCGACCGCTTCTTTCCATACCCTGCCGCGAATAGTCTTCGCGGACTCTCGTCCGCGCTCGCTCGATTTCCCCACGTAGAATTATTCCTTGCCTAAGTTCGACAAGACGATCGCGGCCTCAATGCTGGCCGGGATGTGCACTTTCCTCAGCGTGTACAGCACGCAGCCGCTGCTGCCGCTCTTGCGGCAGATCTTTCATGCCTCTGAGTTAGAAGTCAGCTTCACCGTGAGCGCGACGATTTTTGCAACGGCGATTACGGCTCCATTCATCGGGATGATCGCCGAACGGCGCGGACGCAAGAAAGTCATCGTGCCCTCGCTTTTTCTTCTGACGATCCCCACGGCACTGGCGGCGACCTCGCACAGTCTGCGCGTGCTGATTTTCTGGCGCTTCGCGCAAGGAATTTTTGTGCCGGGCGTGATTGCCGTGATTCTCGCCTATGTAAATGAGGAGTGGGCGGGACGCGGGGTTGGACGGGCAATGTCTTCATATGTGGCCGGGACCGTGCTGGGCGGATTTCTAGGGCGATTTATCTCCGGCATGGTTGCGACCCACTGGAACTGGCGCGCGACTTTCCTGGTGCTGGCGGCGCTTAATTTTCTTGGAGCCGTGCTGGTTCGCGCCTGGCTTCCCCTGGCGAAGAATTTCGTCCGCGCCGAACATCTGCAACAGGTCATTGATGATGCTGTGCGACACCTGCGCAATCCGGCGCCTGCTCGCGAATTTTGGCATGGGTGCGACCGTGCTTTTTGCGCTGGTGGGATGCTTTACCTACGCGAATTTTTATCTGGCGGCCGCGCCGTTTCACTTAAATTCGGCGCAACTCGGCAGCATCTTCTTTGTATATCTGCTGGGAGTGGTCATCACGCCACAGGCCGGAAGGTTTCTCGATCGTTTCGGATTCCGCTCCACGTCTCTGGTTTATTGCACCATGATGATTGGCGGCCTTTTGCTTACGCTGCTTAAATCGCTGCCGGCGGTCATCGCCGGGCTTGCGATTTTTTCTTCCGGAATGTTCGTGGCGCAGGCCTCCGCTTCGGTGCAGACGGGCGCCATCGCCGGCCGGGCACGCTCATCGGCTGCCGGACTCTACGTGACCTTTTATTATCTGGGCGGAAGCATGGGCGCCACTCTCACGGACTGGTTCTGGAATTGGAGAGGATGGCCGGGCTGCGTCTTACTGTTCGGAGGCAGTCTCGCTGGTCAGCCTGTGGCTGGCGCGCTTGAGCAGCCGACCGTCAGATGAACTCGACTCAGGGGAGATTGAATTCGTCGGCGATTGAGGACGAACTTCTTTTCCACGGATTACGCGGATTTTCACGGATTTTTTTGTCTTTTCAATCATCCGTGTTTATCCGTGCGATCCGTGGAGATGAAGTTGACTTTCGGCCGCTCGGATCACGGTTTCTTGTAGACCGCGCCACCCTTCATCACGAAATCGACTTGTTCGAGGATGCCGATGTCCTGCAACGGGTCGCCGGGCACGGCGACGATGTCGGCCAGTTTGCCGGGCTCGACGGTGCCGACTTTGTCCTGCATGTCGAGGAGTTCGGCGGCCGACGCTGTGGCTGCTCGAATCGCCTGCGCCGGCGTCATGCCCCACTTCACCATGTAGGGAAATTCCTTCGCGGGATCGACCTTCCAGTCGAAGCCACCGGCGTCCGTGCCGAAGGCGATCTTCACGCCTGCCTTCAGGGCGCGGCGGAATGTGTCTTCGTGGATCGGCAACCATCTTCAGCCAGACTGGTGCGCCCGCGGCCGCGCGGCCCTCAGCTACGTAAGCTCCAACATAGATCGTCGGAACATAAAAAATGCCATGGCTCGCCATCTTTTGCAGATCGTCATCGGCGATGTAGTTGCCATGCTCGATGGAGTCGACGCCGGCTTCGACAGAATTGTGGACGCCATGCAGGGCCATGGCGTGCGATGCGACTTTATGGTGCTCGCGGTGCGCCTCATCGACGATGGCGTGGAGTTCATCCGGCGTGAAGGTCGGGATGTCGTCGAGCACCCCATCGGGCCGCACGAAATAACTGCGGTCGGAATAGACCTTGATCCAGTCGGCGCCGTGGCTGATCTGCTCGCGCACTGCCTTGCGTGCGTCGTCGGGGCCGTCAACGATCTGCACGCCATGCGGGACTGCCACATTCGGGAGCGTAACCCTGGAGCGGGTAAGCACCGGTAACGTCCAGGGCGCGCGTCGCCACCTCCATGCGCGGGCCTGGAATGATGCCGTTATTGATCGCCTTCTTTACGTCAACATCGGCGTAGCCCGCGCCTTCCGTTTCCACGTCGCGGATCGTAGTAAAGCCATACATCAGGGCACGCTGGGCATTGACGGTCGCAAGGATGGTCCGGTACTCCGGCGACTGCTTCAGCAGTTGCGCGTCATAGTCGGCGGCGGTGATGTCGCCTTGCAGAAGAACGTGCGTGTGCGTGTCGATCAGGCCGGGCAGGCAGGTTTCGCGGGAGAGGTCGATGACCTCGCCGTCAACCGGCACGCCGCCGACTGCACGGATTTTCTCTCCCTCGATGGCGATGATTACGTTCTTCTGGAGTTGATCGGTCTTGCCGGTGAATAGCGAGCCGCATTTCAGGTAGACGGTCGGGGGCGGAGATGCCGACGCCTGCGTCTGTGCAAAAGCAAATCCGGCCCATGCTCCGAGCGACGCCAGAATGATTGCCACCCGTACCCACATTCTTTTCATGATCGCCTCCAAAGCTCGGCGTTGCCGCTATGACGAACTACGAATTTTCGAATGCTCCGCGAATTCTGGACCAAGTTACTTCCAGCGCTTCCGGCAACACTCGCGTCTCGCCGATTACGCTGGCAAAGTTGGCATCCGCGACCCAGCGCGGCAGGACGTGCATGTGAATGTGGCCAGCCACCCCGGCGCCGGCGGCTTTCCCGACATTCATTCCGAGATTAAGGCCGTCGGGGTGATAAAGAGACCGCAACACGCCTTCCATGCGCTGGGTGAGGGCCATCATCTCGTTTGCCGCCTCGAGGGGTAGCTTTTGAAGCTCGTCAAGGTGCGCGTAGGGCACTACCATCACATGCCCGTTTGTATATGGATAGGTATTGAGAACGACGTAACAGTACTTTGCGCGATGGACGATGCGCGCTTCCTGATCGGTTTTTTTGGGGAGTTCGCAGAAGATGCAGCTGGTGGCTGGCTCGGCGCCGCTGACGTAGGCATAGCGCCACGGAGTCCAGAGATAATCCATGGGTGGGAGGGTAGCAGAAAAGAGCTCCTGAGCTGCGAGCTTCGAGCTACGGGCATGACTGCCGATTCCTCGCGTCTGCGTCGGAATGACAACCCGGCGCGCTCGACGCATTTTTCGCCAGGGCTTGCGACACGAGACTCCCGCTCGCAGCTCCGATGTGACGCTTCTGTAAATTCTGGGCCGTGCCCGGAATCACGTTTGACACTCTTCCAAAGCGGTTGCTACACTCGAAGAGTCCCCATTGGACGCGGGTTCGATACGACGTTCCGGCAGCTGGGATTGTAACTAGGGCCGTCCGCCAGGGCGACCTCAACGCAACCTTCGACCACGCCAGCAGTCCGCTACACACCGTCCCGCATTCGTCGCGCACACGCGTGCGCGGCAAAGAGGCTATGACTTTGTACGAAGACAACACCAATCGCAACCCTGATTCCACCCTCGAAACCATGACCCCTGAACACGACTCGCACAACGGCGGATCGGCCGTCCTCGACGCGCCCGAACCCGTACAACCTTCTCCCGCGGAAGCCCAGCTCGCCCCGCTTCAGACACTGCGGCCCACATCAGCCGCGGAGACGCACACGCAGGCAGCGGCCACACCGGAGACTCCGGCGGCAGCCAGTGACGATTTCGCTTCCGCGCTCGAGAACTATACGAGCGAGTCGGAAGAATCCGTCGGCGACGACCACGTGATTAAAGGCACGGTGGTCAAGCTGACGGCGACCCACGTCGTCGTCGACATCGGCGCAAAGTCCGAGGGTATGGTGCCGCATCGCCGAGGTGCTCGATCACGAGGGCCAGCCCAGGTTCAAGCCGGGCGACGAGATCGACGTGATGCGCGAGAAGGGCGAGACCGAAGACGGCTATCCGAAGCTCTCGCACCAGAAGGCGCAGAAGCTGCGCGCCTGGGACGACATCGAGAAGGCTCACAACGAGAAGAAGCCGATCAAGGGCATTGTCGTGGAGCGCATCAAGGGCGGCCTGACCGTTGATATCAACGGCGCCCGCGCCTTCCTGCCCGGCTCGCAGGTCGACCTGCGGCCCATCCGCAACCTGGACGGCATGAAGGGCCAGACCATCGAAGTCGCGGTCATCAAGCTGAACAAGAAGCGCGGCAATATCGTGGTTTCGCGCAAGTCGCTGCTGGAAGAAGAGCAGTCCGAAAAGCGCGGCAAGACGCTCGAGCACCTGGAAGAAGGTGCAGTGCTGACCGGCATCGTCAAGAACCTGACCGAGTACGGCGCGTTCGTTGACCTCGGCGGCATCGACGGCCTGCTGCATATCACCGATATGTCATGGGGACGCCTGACGCACCCGCGCGACCTCGTCAACGTCGGCGACCAGATTCAGGTGAAGGTCCTCAAGTACGACAAAGACAAGCAGCGCGTGTCGCTTGGATTCAAGCAGCTCACGCCCGATCCGTGGCTCGACGCCGAACACCGCTACCCGGTGGGCGCGCACGTTCATGGACGCGTCATCAGCGTCACCGATTACGGCGCGTTCGTTGAACTCGAACAGGGCATCGAAGGCCTGGTTCACGTCAGCGAGATGACCTGGTCGAAGCGCATGAAGCATCCGTCGAAGCTGGTCAACGTTGGCGATCGAAGTGGATTGCGTGGTGATCAGCGTCAATCCGACCGAACGCCGGATTTCGCTCGGCATGCGGCAGCTGGCGGCGAATCCGTGGGATACGCTGCATGACAAGTATCCAGTCGGCGCGACGGTCGAAGGCCGTGTACGCAACCTGACCGAGTTCGGCGCCTTCATCGAAATCGAAGACGGCATCGACGGCCTGGTGCACGTCAGCAACCTGAGCTGGACGACGCGCGTGAAGCATCCTTCTGAAGTTCTGAAGAAGGGCGACCGCGTGAAGGCCATAATTCTGGCGATCGAGCCCGACAAGCGGCGTCTCTCGCTCGGCGTCAAGCAGATGCAGCCCGACGTCTGGGAGTCGTTCTTCCAGCAGCATCGCGTCGGCGACATCGTACACGGCAAGGTTCTGCGCGTGGCCACATTCGGAGCGTTTGTCGAAATCGCCGCAGGGCATCGAAGGCCTCTGCCACAACTCCGAAGCGGTCGACGGCAACGGACAGCCGATGCATCTTGAGCCCGGCGCTGAATTCGACTTCAAGATCATCAAGATGAATCAGGAAGAAAAGAAGGTCGGCCTGAGCATCAAGGCGGTCGGCGAAGAAGCCTCGCGCCAGGAAGTGGAGCACTACAAGCATCCGGCTTCGTCCTCGTCAACGAGCACGACGATCGGCGACTTGATTTCGTGGAAGCGGGCGGGCGGCGATAGTAACTAGCTGACGACGTTCTTCGCGGAAAAGTTAAGGCCACCGGCGACGGTGGCCTTTTTCTTGGCACCGGATCTGGGTTGCCGAGGTCATCCAGAAAATCTCTCGCGCAGAGCCGCGGCGTAATCCGTTCCGTTCCAGCCCTCGCGTTCTCTCTGCATGTTGAGCATCTCGGCTGCGGCCTCGACTACCCTATCCGCCAGAGTCGGCTGCTCCAGAGCCCTTAGCAGAGCTGAGAGTACGCGCCGGTCTTTTCTTTTCCCAAGCCCTACCATGGCTTCTTCACGCACGTCTTCGTTGGAGTCGCTAAGGCGCCTAACGAGAGCATCGCGAATCTTAGGGGAGTCGCTAGCGCCGAGAATACCCACGCTAAATGTCGCCCAGTCGCGTACATCTTCATCCAAGTCGTGCATGAGTGCCAGTAGTGCCTCGATCGCGATGGGAACATCGGGAAAGTTCCCCAATGCGAACGCTACTGCAAATCGAACGTCTTCGCTCGGATGGAGTCGGTGTTCAATCACCATAGGAACAGCGAGTGGGTTTCCTATGTGTCCGAGCGCGTGGATTGCAGAAAGGAGCGGCAACGGGTCTCTTTCCTTTTGCGCTAGCGCTGAAACAACTGAAAAAGATTCGTCGGGAAAGGTGTTGTTTGGATGGTCGGCCGTCTTGCCAAGTTGTGCTAGGACATCTGCTGCACGAGCACGTTTTAGTGGGTTCTGCGACCTGGACCACCCCGTGGCATACTCGAAAACCTCGCGGGTGCCAAGACGGTGCAAAGTCCGGACTGCTGCCCAAGGCAGATCGTCATCGTAATCGCCAGACAGAGTCTGGGCGAAAATATCGTCTAGCTGGGCCGAGACCATGACATAACCCTAACATCGAGCGGCAACTCTTGAAATAGACGCCGATAGAAACCGGATAGTTTTGTAAAGAGATTACACTCTCAAGCAGCCCCGGCGCTCAATCTCGCGCTATTTCGCGGCCGTCCTCGGCACAGCCATGATGGTGGCCAGCATGGTTGCAACCACCTTCTCTCGGCCGTCGCTGATGGCAAAGGCATCCGCTGTACAAACTGTCAGCGTCCGTCCCGCTCTCTTCACTTGCGCTCGGGCCGCGAAGATCTCGCCGGCAGCGGGCGCCAGGAGATTCACCTTGAACTCCACCGAGAGGACATCCTTATCGTCCGCGGCCACGGTTAAGGCGGCATAACCGCAAGCAGAATCGAGCACCGCCGTGATCGCACCCGCGTGCAGGTAGCCGTTCTGTTGCGTAAGATTTGGCGAAAATGGCAGGCGAATCTCCACCCCGCCTTGCACCACTGCCGTAAGCTCGGCCCCCAAAGTGGACATGAAGGCCTGCCTGGAAAAGCTCTGCCGGACGCGTTCCTCGTGGGTGGTCACGTACTTGCGCTCATACCGGCCTGCTTTGCTCGGGGACTTCCTTACTTCGTCTCAATCTTCAGATCGATATAAACCTGCTGCCGGTCGTCAAACTGGCTGACGGTCTTGGTATGGCTCCGGCGCTTGTTGAACTGGGCATACACCTCATAGTCGATGGTGGGCTGGAGCGCCGGGAAGCGAAACGTTCCCTCCGCGCTGACGATGTAAGTTTTCACCGAATGGTCGCGCGTGTTGGTCAGATAGACGACTGCATTCGGCAATGGAGCGTCACCGCTATCGATGACCTTTCCGGTGAGCAGTCGGGTCTTGTCTTCTTTTTTGGGCTCGCGGCCAAAAAGCTGCGGCGCGGCCGGCGGGGGCAGGAAGGATCCCGGCCAATAGCAACCCGAGCAAGCCCGCCGCAATCAGACTATCTCTTCATGTGATCTATTCTGACGGTTCCCGGCCGCAAAGACTACTGGAATTCCTCTATAGCCGGAACCCATCGTCAGGCTATTGCCACGCAAGGTGAAGACCGATGTCCTGGCGCTCGTCGCCGTCGATGTGGACCTTGACCTCTTGCCCGGACGGAAGCGGCGGCCATCGTCGAGTTTGTATCCCTTTACGTCCGCCCATATCACGTAGTCGCCCGGGCCCGGAGGCACGCGCTGGGCAAACTCGCCAGTGTGATTGGATACAACTCCCAGCGAACTTTTTCTTTTCACTGGCGCGGCGGATCTTCACCTTCACCGCGTAAAGCGGCTGCCCCTCGGGATCAAAAACGGTCCCGAATATCAACGCGTAGGGCTTTGGTTTCCTGTTCTTTCCGCGGCGCCAGGCGCCGCTACCGCGGCCCAGCAGCACCGCAAGCAAACAAAACGCCCAGGCGAGACGCTTCGCGGCTGCAGCGCTCTCCGAGTCCTCAGAGATCATCCTCGTCTTCCTCCTCTTCCTTGACGGTCGCTTCTTCGTCCTCGTCTTCGTCGTCGACCTCGTCTTCGCCGACTTTCTTTAGTTCGATGGGATTGACAGTGATCACTTCGAAGTCCGCGCCGCACTCCGGACACGAGACCACCGCTCCCTCGTCGACCTCATCTTCATCGATGTCCAGATCGGTCTCGCATTCAGGACAGTACACCATCGCGTTCCTCCAGGTTCGGGGTCCCCTGTTATATTTAGTTTCTTCGCGAGGAAAAGGTCAAGTGCCGGACGAGGAAAATTCCGAAAATCGCGCTTTTGATAGGCAGACAGCGTGCATACAGGATTCCGAAAATGCAAGCGCGCCCATTCCGTTTTGGCACATGTGCAACCCTTGCCGTCGCCGCCTTTCGCTCGTGCGCGGCCCTGCCGCCGACCGAGCAAAGATCGAGGCCGCGGACGGCGATGACGCCGAGGACTTTCGACCAGCCGATCCCCGCATCGCCGAAGCAATCAAGAAGGTTTCCCCCGATCGCATCCGCCAGACCATCGAAAAGCTAGTCAGCTTTGGCAATCGGTCCACCATCTCCCCGCAGGATGAGGAATCCGTCAAAGCAGGCAAGGGAGTAGGCGCGGCCCGCGAGTGGATCAAGTCCGAATTTGAGCGCTATTCCAAAGACTGTGGCGGCTGCCTGGAAGTCAAGACCGATGCCTTCATCGAGCAGCCCAGGACCGCATCAGGAACCCACGCTAATCACCAATGTTTATGCGGTACTGCGCGGCTCCGATCCGGCGCAGGCCAGTCGCATCGTGCTCGTCACCGGCCATTACGACTCGCGCAATAGTGACACATTCAACGGCACCGATCCCGCGCCGGGAGCCAACGACGACGGCAGCGGCACCGCAGTCAGCCTGGAATGCGCCCGCGTTCTCAGCATGGCTTTTGCAAAGAATCAAGTTTCCCGGCCACCATCATTTTCTTGACCGTCGCGGGCGAAGAGCAGGGCCTGAACGGCAGCAAGCACTTTGCGCAGATGGCCAAACAGCAAGGCTGGAAACTCGAGGCTGTCCTGAATAATGACATCGTGGGCGGAGACCGCAATCCGCAGACAAGATGCGAGCGTGGTGCGCGTGTTCTCCGAAGGTATTCCGAACGCCGCGACCGAACAGGAAATTCAAGCCGCATCCGCGCGCTGGGCGGCGAGAGCGACTCACCCTCGCGCGAACTGGCCCGCTACATCGTCGACGTCGGTCGCACCTACGATACCGGGGTCAAGCCGCTGCTCATCTTCCGCCTCGACCGATTTCTGCGCGGTGGCGACCATCTTTCTTTCAACCGAGCGGGCTTCGCCGCCGTGCGGCTTACCGAGTTCGCCGAGGATTTCAACCACCAGCATCAGGATGTTCGCACCGAAAAAGGCATCGAATATGGCGACCTGCCCAAGTTTGTCAATTTCGACTACGTCGCGCACGTGGCAAGCGCTGAATGCCGCGACCCTGGCCTCTTTAGCCTCGGCTCCGGCTCCGCCTGCAAACGTGAAAATGCTGACCAAAAACCTGGAAAATGACACGACTTAACCTGGGAACCCGTCAGGGGCGCGACCGACTACGAAGTGATTTGGCGCTCCACCAGCGCACCCGATTGGGAGCACGTCCAAACGGTTACCACGGCACGCGTGCAACCCTGCCGGTTTCGAAGGATAATGTGATATTCGCTGTTCGTGCCCTCGACGCCGCTGGTCATCGCAGCCTGCCCGTTGTGCCCGAACCGGAACGGTGAGAGAGAAGGTTTCAAAGTTTCAAGGCTTCAAGGAAGAACCGAGTGCCACCCGGTCCTTACGTTGACACCTTGAAACTTTGAAACATTGAAACCTGGAATTTAAATGAGACGCGGCGGCACCATCTCGTTCAGCTTTCCCCCCTTTGACGGATGGGTCAGGCGCATCATCCTCGATTGCACGGCGATCTTTTTCACTGAACTCATCCTGCCCAGGGTATTCAGGCCGACCTTCGCTGGGTTGACGAATGGTTTGCGCTGATCCCGGTCTTCGTGATGAAAGGCGAGATCTGGCAACTCGTTACCTATTCTTTGCTTCACGCCGGATGGAGCCACCTCTTCTTCAACATGCTGACGCTCTGGTTTATCGGCGCCTATCTCGAGCGCGATTGGGGTCCGCGCCGTTTCATCGAGTGCTACCTTTTCTGCGTAGTGGGAGCCGCTCTGGTGTCGATCGCCGTGGCCTACACCCATTTTCTGGGAATGAGTCCCTTCAAGGCGGTACAGTTGGCGCGTCTGGCGGCATCTTCGGCCTGCTGATGGCCTTCGGCATTCTCTATGCGAACCAGGAAATGCTGCTCTTTCCCGCTGCCTTTTTCGATCAAGGCAAAATATGTGGTCGGCATCTGGATCGTGTCGCCATCTCGCCATCTTCGACCCGACACAAAGTAGACGTCGCCAACTTCGCCCACCTGGGCGGTCTGTTCTTCGGTTTCCTGTTCGTGAAGTTCATGCCGCGCGCGGGCTGACTTATGCCGCCTCTGAACAATATTTCGGCGTGCGTAACTCGTATTACCGCTGGAAGCGGCGGCGCGCGGCCAGGAAATTCGAAGTCTACATGCGCCAGCACGACCGCAAAGTCACCTTCGACGAGCACGGCAATTACATTCCGCCCGACGAAAACGACAAGACCAATGGCGGAGGGAAGTCGGGGTGGGTGAATTAGGCGTCTTTCACTGAGCGAAGACCAAAGCAGACGCCATGATGGTATAGCAAATGGCGCTGCGCCGGATGGGGTGATCGCTGTTGCGCTCTTGCGCCCTGTTCGCCGCAGCATCAGACTCGGCGTGCACCCTGACCCACTACGGCGTCAGTGGATGCGACTACTTCCCGAATAGAACGATGTCCTCGGGCCATCACGAAATAGGTTGTTAACCCGCCCAATCCGCACGATGATGGGTCCAACGTTTCCCGATGTCGCGTTCCCGGCAAGGCCGCCCGCGAAAAATACGAAAAGCCACGAAAGCCGCCCCACTAAAAATAGAGAGCAGAAAACAGAAGTCTCCAGACGCTAAGAATTCAATCGCGGCTCTGAGTCGCTATCCAAACATTTCATCAATTCTGGACAGAAAAATCGCGCGGGGAGGCTTGGTGCTTGCACCTTGCCTTTGAAACCCAGGTCGTGACCGGCCCCGTCCACTGTCACTAATTCATTCTTTGCCGGGATCAACAGAAGCGCTTTCTTCATCTCCTCGATGCTGCCGAACGGATCGCGCGTGCCGTGGACGAACAAGCTTGGCGTACGCAGATTTGGCAAGTGCTGAGTGCGAAGCTGTTCCGGCTTCCGCGGCGGGTGGAGAGGATAGGAGAGGAGCAACAAGCCCGCAACGAGATCAGGATCTTCGGCGCACAGCATGGTAGCCTGCCGGCCTCCGTAGGAGTGCCCGCCAAGAAATATTTTCCCGCCGTCGCTCTTCCGGTCCACGTTCTTTCGCATCGCCGCAACCGCATTGCCCAGGCCGAGGCGATCGCGTTCGGCGTTGCCTGGAAACGGAGGTCCAAAACGCCGTTCCTGCCGGAAGGGGAGATCGCAGCGCAGGACAGTGTAGCCATGGCCGCAGAAAGTTTCGGCGAGCGCGACGAGCAAGGGAGCCGCACAGTTGCTGCCTGCGCCGTGCGTCAGGATGAGCACATCTCCGTGTGGTTCGTGCGGAGTATGGATCCAGCCACGCACATGAGGATCAACATCCTGATCGAAGAATGAGACGACCGTTTCCATGAAAGTAACCGAATTCCCCGGTGCAGCCCGGTGAATTTGGCTATGTTTTTGATTTTCGGCGACGATTCATTGCCGGCCGATCATCTTCTCCCACCGTATGCAGCCGCATAAAATTCGTTGCGCCCGAAGTGAACTTCGTCCCCGCAACCAGGCCCAGCACTTCGCCGGCGCGGATCAGTCCCTTGGGTAACAGCTCTTTCTCAGCCGTCTTCAGCATCAACTCGGCCGTCTCCCATTCTCTCTTTGTGAATGGGATGCACGCCCCACAGCGCGTTCATCCGATTGCATACATCCAGATTGCGACTGAACGCATAGACGCAGACCTTGGGCCGATGCTTCGACAACATGCGCGCCGTGTTCCCGCTTTCAGTGAAGACGGCAATGGCGCGCATCGGCAAATCTTGAGCGGCGTGGGCGATCGATTCACAAATCGTTTCGGCGACCGAGTAACGATGATTTTCATGACGCCGCCGCGCTACCGGCGGCGATTGCGCGATGCTCGTCTCCGCTTCCACGATGATGCGGCCCATCATCGCCACCGCCTCGCGCGGGTAGCGACCGCTGGCCGTCTCGCCGGAGAGCATGACCGCGTCGGTGCCATCGAAAATCGCATTCGCCACGTCGCTCGCCTCAGCCCGCGTGGGGCGCGGGTTTTCAGTCATCGATTCGAGCATCTGGGTCGCGGTGATGACCGGCTTGCGCCACAGGCTCGCGCGCTGGATCACCTGCTTCTGGATGACGGGAACCTTTTCGGGCGGCAGCTCCACGCCTAGGTCACCGCGCGCGATCATCACGCCATGAGCCGCTTCGAGAATTTCTTCCAGATGTTCGATGGCCTGTGGTTTTTCAAGCTTGGCAACAATCGGGACGGACCTGCCAAAGTCCCTCATTATTTCTTTCGCCATGCGAATGTCATCCGCCGAGCGGACAAACGAAAGCGCGACGGCGTCGACTCCATGCTTCAGCCCGAACTGGAGATCAAGTTTGTCTTTTTCGGTGAGCGCGGGAATGGCTATGGCGGCGCCAGGCAGATTGATGCCCTGATGCTCGGCGAGCATGCCGCCGTTGATGACTTCGCACTCCACATCATCGCCGCGAACGGCGCGTACTTTGAGTTCGATGCGCCCGTCTGATAAAAGCACACGGGCACCCGGCACCAATTCGCGCGCCAGCCCTGAAAAATCCGTGGAGACGAGCGTCGAGTTTCCCACCACTTCACGCGGTGTGATCGTCAGCAGGTTTCCGCGCTTGAGTTCAACAGGCGTGCCGTCCCTTAACCGGCCAGTCCGAATCTTCGGGCCTTGTAAGTCCTGAAGAATACAGATCGTGCGCTTCAGTCTGCGCGCGGCCCTCCGTATGCGCTGGATTCGCTTGGCATGCTCGGGATGAGTTCCATGAGAGAAGTTGAGACGCGCCACATCCATGCCGAGGCGCATGAGATCGGAAATGCATTCTTCAGAATCGCAGGCGGGACCGATGGTGCAGACAATCTTTGCGCGGCGGCCGCTGGAAACAGGTGCTGGAACTTTGGATTTCATGCTAGCGACTTCATGTTAGCTGATCTGTTACGATTTCTCGCCTACGCGCCGGCGCGTTTTAGCAAGGCCCCGCGGAAAGAGCATCGCATTAAACTCCGCGCCAATCAGCACGACCAGCGAGATCACGTACATCCAGGTCAGCAATGCGATGCCGACACCGAGCGAGCCGTAGATCACGCTATAGTCCGCGTAGCGTTGCAAATACCATCCAAAGAAAGCCGTACAAAGCAGCCACATCGCCGTGGCAAGAACGGCGCCCGGCAGCACGCTGTGCCACGGCTGTGTGCGGGGAACCGCATTGTGATAGATGAGTTGCATGACGGCAACGCTGGTCATGATGGCAATAAGCCATCGGATCAATCCCCACATAAGAAAGATCAGCGGCCCGAATTCATGCCCCAGATGAAACAGAATTTTGGTTTCGATGCGGCTGCCGAAGGCCACCAGGATGGTCGAAAACACGAGCGGCAGGCCGGCCATGAGCACGAGCGAGATGGCGATCATGCGCTCCTGCAACAGGCCCCAGGTTTTCGGAAGCTGATAAGCGCGGCGAAATCCTTCCATCCAGGAGACGATGACGCCGGAAGCGGTCCACATCGTGAGGAGAGAGGTCGTGATGAGCAAGCCGACGGGACGATTCGTACTACCGCGCAAATAAGCTAATGCGGCGGAGCTTCCGGCGGGGAGAATTTTCCCAAGCGCGTCAGAAATCTCGCGCAGATAAACTTCGCCGCGGCGAACCGTCGCCATCACCGAGCCCAGTACGAGGAGAAACGGGAAAAAAGTAAGAATGGAGGAATACGCGCCGCCTTTGGCGGTGGCGAAGGCATCGTGCTCGAACGCACGCCACACCGAGAGCCGGAATAGACGCCAGAAGCGCCCCAGTGCGGGAGCCAGAATCAGGCCGCCAGGAATCGGCTCGGGCGGCCGATTTGGATCGGCCGGTGGGCCGGTCAAACGCTGTGGTTCAAGAGCTAATGCCATCGGGTTGATGGAAACGCGGTCACGCGATCATTATCCACGGATTCGTGCCCGCTGAATGTGTTTTTGGCCATTTCGATTCTGAAAGTCAATATCTGAAAAATAAGGGGCGACCTTCGTCGCCCCTATCGTTATTCAGATTGATCTTACTCCGCTGCCAGTTCTTCAGTTTCGCCTTCATGCCGCATGAGTTCGAGCGCGCGCTCGGCCTCTTCGTATGCCTGCGAAACTTCCTCCTGCACCTTGCTGGCGGCCTCTTCCATTTCCGGGGAGAGGCGCACGTTGCGGTAATACTCCATGCCGGTGCCGGCGGGAATCAAGCGGCCCACGATCACGTTCTCCTTCAGCCCGCGCAGATGATCGACAGCTCCCTGAATCGAAGCTTCGGTCAGCACGCGCGTCGTCTCCTGGAAGGAGGCGGCGGAGATGAACGAATCGGTGGAGAGCGACGCCTTGGTGATACCGAGCAGCAGCGGCCGGCCGGTAGCCGGCTTGCCGCCCTGCGTGATCACACGCTCGTTCTCCTCGTGGAAGCGGAATTTGTCCACTTGCTGTTCGAGGAGGAACGTCGTGTCGCCCACGTCCTCAACCTTCACCCAGCGCATCATCTGGCGCACGATAACTTCGATGTGCTTGTCGGAGATGTTCACGCCCTGCAGCCGGTAGACTTCCTGGATTTCGTTTACCAGGTACGACTGCAGTTCTTTTTCGCCGAGCACCGCCAGAATGTCGTGCGGGTTGAGCGGCCCGTCCATCAGCGGTTCGCCCGCCTTGACGCGCTCGCCTTCCTGCACGTTGATGTGCACGCCGCGCGGTACCGAGTATTCCTTCTCGGTGCCGTTGTCGGCAGTGACGTAGAGTTTGCGCTGGCCTTTGGCAACTTCGCCGAAGCGGACCGTGCCATCGATTTCGCTGATGACCGCCGTTTCACGCGGCTTGCGGGCCTCGAACAATTCGACCACGCGCGGCAGACCGCCCGTGATGTCCTTGGTCTTAGTTGTCTCGCGCGGAATCTTCGCCAGCACATCGCCGGGGAATACCGTGTCGCCATCCTGCACCATCAAGTGAGCGCGTGACGGCATCAGGTAGCGCTTGCTCGCCTTGCCCTTGATGACAATCGCAGGCTGGCGCTTTTCGTCCGGCGAATCGGCAACCACGTGACGCGACAGGCCGGTAACCTCGTCCACTTCTTCGTGGAGCGTGATGCCTTCCTGAAGGTCCTTAAACTGCGCCGTGCCGCCGATTTCGGTGAGGATCGCGAATGTGTACGGATCCCACTCGACGAGTGCGTCGCCGAGCTTCACCGGACCGCCTTCGGTGACCTTTACCTTCGCGCCGTATACGACCGCATAACGCTCGCGCTCGCGGCCCTTTTCGTCGATCACCGCGATCGAACCCTGACGGTTCATGACAACCAGGTCGCCAGTTTTCGACTTAACGGTTTGCAGGTTGATAAAGCGGACCAGACCGTTCGACTTGGCATCGAGGCGCGACTGTTCCGAAACTCGCGACGCCGTACCACCGATGTGGAAGGTACGCATCGTGAGCTGCGTTCCAGGTTCGCCGATCGACTGCGCCGCGATGACGCCGGTCGCTTCGCCGAGTTCGACGAGACGTCCGGAGGCCAGGTTGCGTCCGTAGCACATGACGCAAACGCCGCGCTTCGATTCGCACGTCAGCACCGAGCGAATCTTCACGCGCTCGATACCGGCCGCCTGAATCGCGCCCGCCAGCTCTTCCGTGATTTCCTGGTTGATGTCGACGACAACCTGTCCGTCGTAGTCTTTGATCTTTTCGAGTGACACGCGGCCGACGATGCGGTCGCGCAGCGGCTCGATGATCTCGCCGGCTTCGACGATACCGGAGACGTAAATTCCGTCCACCGTGCCGCAGTCGTATTCGCTGATGATCACGTCCTGCGCCACGTCGACCAGACGCCGTGTCAGGTAGCCCGAGTCGGCGGTCTTGAGCGCCGTATCGGCCAATCCCTTGCGGGCGCCGTGCGTCGAGATGAAGTATTCGAGCACCGTCAACCCTTCACGGAAGTTTGCCGTGATTGGCGTTTCGATAATTTCACCCGTCGGCTTGGCCATCAATCCGCGCATGCCGGAGAGCTGGCGAATCTGCTGTTTCGATCCGCGAGCGCCCGAGTCGGCCATGACGTAAATCGGATTGAGTTCGCCTTCTTTGTCGCGCCGCTGCATCTGGCCGAACATTTCATCGGCAACTTTTTCCGTGATCGCCGACCAGATTTCGATGACCTTGTTATAGCGTTCGCCGTTGGTGATCGCGCCGTCCAGGTATTGCTGCTGAACCGCGATAACCGACTTGTCCGCATCCTTGACAAGAGTCTTCTTGTTATCGGGAATGACCATGTCATCGATGCCGATCGAGAGGCCAGCTCGCGTTGCGTAGCGGAAGCCAAGCGACTTGATCTCGTCCAGCATTTTGACCGTGGTCTCGAGGCCGTAACGCAGGTAGCAGTAGTTCACCAACTGGCCGATGCCCTTCTTTTTGAGCAGACCGTTGATGTACGGCATCGCCTCGCGACCAACCACAGCCTTCGGCAGATGATCGTTTAGAATCGCGCGGCCCACAGTCGTGTTGATGTACTCCCGCTCAAGATGCACGGGATCGGTGTGGTTTACGTCCTGATCGTCGTACGCCTGCGTCAGATCAATGACCTCGCCCGTGAAGCGCAGACGAATCGGAGTGAGCGTTTCCACCTCGCCCATTTCGAGCGCGATGATCACGTCATCAATGTTGGCGAACGAACGTCCTTCGCCCTTGGATCCCGGCTTGCTTTTTGTCAGGTAATACAGACCGAGCACCATGTCCTGGGTAGGAACGGTAATCGGCTGGCCTGACGCGGGCGAAAGGATGTTGTGCGAAGAAAGCATCAAGACGCTCGCTTCCACCTGAGCTTCCGGCGAAAGCGGAATGTGCACAGCCATCTGATCGCCGTCGAAGTCGGCGTTGAATGCCGTGCAGACGAGCGGGTGAATCTTGATGGCCTTGCCTTCCACCAGCACCGGCTCAAACGCCTGAATGCCGAGGCGGTGAAGTGTAGGCGCGCGGTTCAGGAGAACGGGGTGATCCTTAATTACTTCTTCCAGAATGTCCCAAACAATAGGCTCCTGCTGCTCGACCATCTCTTTGGCTTGCTTGATGGTGGTGCAGTTGCCTGTCTGCTCGAGGCGGTGATAGATGAACGGCTTGAACAGTTCGAGCGCCATCTTCTTCGGCAGACCGCACTGGTGCAGCTTGAGTTCTGGCCCGACCACGATGACTGAACGGCCAGAGTAGTCGACGCGCTTGCCGAGCAGGTTCTGGCGGAAGCGTCCCTGCTTGCCCTTGAGCGTATCGCAGAGCGACTTCAGCGGGCGATTGTTCGCGCCACGCAGCACGCGGCCGCGGCGGCCGTTATCGAACAGCGCGTCCACCGCCTCCTGCAACATGCGCTTTTCATTGCGCACAATGACTTCAGGAGCGTGCAGGTCCATCAGTTTCTTCAACCGGTTGTTGCGGTTGATGACGCGGCGATACAGATCGTTCAAATCCGACGTGGCAAAACGTCCGCCATCGAGTGGAACGAGAGGCCGCAGCTCCGGTGGAATCACCGGCAGCACGTCGAGAATCATCCACTGCGGCTTGTTGCCGCTCTTGCGGAACGCCTCAACCACCTTCAGCCGCTTGGCGTACTTCAGCCGCTTCTGGAGCGAGGTTTCGGTCTTCATCTTCTCGCGCAGTTCGACCGACAGTCCATCGACTTCAATGCGCTTGAGAAGTTCTTTGATCGCTTCCGCGCCCATCATGGCCTTGAAGCCAGTCGGCCGAAACTGCTGGTCGAGTTCGCGGAACTTTGCTTCGTCCTTGATAACCTCGCGCTCTTTCACCGCCGCGTCGCCCGGATCGACGACGACGTAAGCTTCGAAGTAGAGAATCGCTTCAAGATCGCGCAAAGAGATATCAAGCAGATGCCCGATGCGGCTGGGCAATCCCTTGAAGAACCATACGTGCGAGCAGGGCGAAGCCAGTTCGATGTGGCCGAGGCGTTCGCGCCGGACCTTCGACAGTGTGACTTCGACGCCGCACTTGTCGCAGATCACGCCTCGGTGCTTCATGCGCTTGTACTTGCCGCAGAGGCATTCCCAGTCGGTGACCGGACCAAAAATGCGCGCGCAGAAAAGTCCGTCGCGCTCCGGTTTGAACGTGCGGTAGTTGATGGTTTCCGGTTTGGTAACTTCCCCGTGCGACCAGCTCCGGATCTTCTCCGGCGACGCCAGACTGATGCGAATGGCGTCGAAGTCAGCAACAGGGTTTGCCATATCGAACGGGCTCGAACGAAACATGTGCCTCCGCTTCCTCGGCTGTAGCGCCGCCGCTCGCGGCTCTTGTGAATAGTCGCTAGTCGATGGTCGTCAGTCGCTAGCGAAATCTCGGACTCGCAGCCCCAAGAGCAAGAACTGCGGGTCTTATTTTTGAAACTCAATCAGGTCTACCAGCCGCGAACGACCAACGACTAGCGACCAACGACAAACTCAATCCGCTGCTACCGCCATGGGCTTCTTCTCCATAGCCTTGATCAATTCGACATCCAGGCAAAGCGCCTGCAATTCGCGAATCAGCACGTTGAACGATTCCGGCACGCCCGGCTCCATCGCGGCCTCGCCTTTAACGATGGCCTCGTAGATTTTGGTGCGTCCGTAAACGTCATCTGACTTCGCGGTCAGCAATTCCTGAAGAATGAACGCCGCGCCATACGCTTCCAACGCCCAGACTTCCATTTCGCCAAAACGCTGTCCGCCGAACTGCGCCTTGCCGCCCAGCGGCTGCTGGGTGATCAGCGAGTACGGTCCGATGGAACGTGCGTGGATCTTGTCGTCCACCAGGTGCGACAGCTTCAGCATGTAGATGTAGCCAACCGTGATCGGCTGTTCGAACGTGTCGCCGGTCATGCCGTCGCGCAGCGTGGTCTTGCCCGAAGTCGGCAGGCCCGCGCGCTCCAGTAGCGCCTTGATTTCCGTTTCGCGAGCGCCGTCGAACACGGCCGAGCCCATGAACACGCCTTTCTTCAGCGTCGGCGCGACTGCTTCCAGTTCGTCTTCGCTCATGTCTGCAATCGTGTCGGCCAGCACAGTGTCCTTGAACAGGGCCTTCAGATCGCGCCGAATCGCTTCCGAGCGGGTGTTCTGCTTCAGCAGTTCGGTGATCTTATTGCCGAGTTCGGCGCCAGCCCAGCCGAGGTGCGTTTCGAGAATCTGCCCGACGTTCATACGGCTTGGCACGCCGAGCGGGTTCAGAACGATTTCGACCGGCGTTCCATCCTCGAGGTACGGCATGTCTTCCTCAGGCAGAATGCGCGCGATCACGCCCTTGTTCCCGTGGCGTCCGGCCATCTTGTCGCCGACGCTCAGCTTGCGCTTCATGGCGATATAAACCTTGACGAGCTTGATCACGCCCGGCGGCAGCTCATCGCCCTTGGTCAGCTTGTCTTTCTTCTCGTTGACGATCTTCTTGAGCACGTCGATCTGGCGCGAGGTCATCTCCTCGATCTCGTCGATCTGCTCGTTCACCCGCGGATCCTTGTCGGCATACTTGATGCGCTTCAGGTTGCGCGTCGAGATGCGCTCGATCGTGTCGCGGTCCAGAATCGTGTCCTTGGTAAGAAGGCGCTTGTTGGTGCGCTCGTCGTGCAGGTCAGCCTGCACTTCCTTGCCGCCCAACAGAGCCTCGAGGCGCTTCAGGCGCTCGTCGGTCAGAATTCGGATTTCGTCCGAAAGGTTCTTCTCGAGCTTTGCAACCTGATTCGCTTCGATCGCCTTCGCGCGCTCGTCCTTCTCCTGGCCCTTGCGCGAGAAGATCTTCACATCGACGACTACGCCTTCAATTCCCGGCGGGCAGTAGAGCGAAGCGTCACGCACATCGCCTGCTTTTTCGCCGAAGATCGCGCGCAGCAGCTTTTCTTCCGGCGTCAGCTGAGTTTCGCCTTTCGGCGTAACTTTGCCGACGATGATGTCTCCCTGCTTGATGCTGGCGCCGATGCGGATCACGCCTGCTTCATCCAGATTGCGCAGCGTGGACTCACTGACGTTCGGAATATCGCGCGTGACTTCTTCTGGACCAAGCTTCGTATCGCGGGCTTCGAGTTCGAATTCTTCAATGTGAACGGAGGTGTAGTAATCCTCCTTCACCATCTTTTCCGAAACGAGAATCGCGTCCTCGAAGTTGTAGCCGCGCCATGGCATGAAGGCCACGAGCACGTTGCGTCCGAGAGCCAACTCGCCGAAATCCGTGCAAGGGCCGTCGGCGATGACCTGGCCCTTCACCACGCGCTGGCCCTTCTTCACGATCGGCTTCTGGTTGATGCAAGTGTTCTGGTTCGAGCGCTTGAACTTCGTCAGCTGATAAATGTCGCTGCCGACTTCACGTGACAACTGCATCGGATGATGTTCGCCTTCAACGCGCACGATGATGCGCTCGGAGTCGACCGAATCGATAATGCCGTTGCGCTTGGCCAGAATGACCGCGCCGGAGTCGCGCGCCGTCACGCCTTCCATGCCGGTTCCCACAATCGGAGCCTGCGCACGCAGCAACGGCACGGACTGCCGTTGCATGTTCGCGCCCATCAAGGCGCGGTTCGCGTCATCGTGCTCCAGGAACGGCACCAGCGAGGCCGCGACTGACACAAGCTGCTTCGGGCTGACGTCGACGTAATCGACTTCATCGCGATTCACCAGCACGAAGTTGCCCTGCTTTGCGGGCGTTCACCAGTTCAGTGGCGATGCGTCCCTTGTCGTCGAGTTCCACGTTTGCCTGCGCGATGACGTGGCGGTCTTCTTCCCAAGCCGATAGATAGAACGAGAAGGGATCGATTTCGATCGGCTTCTTGCGCTTTTCTTTCAGCTCGGAATTGAGCTTCTCGATCTCGGTTTTTTCCGCGTGATCGCCGACCTTGAAGTCGCTGTCGCCGGCGTTCACCACCTGCACATAATCGATGATGCGCGCGCCCTTGACCTTGCGGTAAGGCGACTCGATGAAACCGTAGTCGTTGATTCGCGCAAAGCAGCTCAGCGACGAGATCAGGCCGATGTTCGGACCTTCCGGCGTTTCAATCGGGCAGATACGGCCATAGTGCGTCGGGTGCACGTCTCGGACTTCGAATCCAGCGCGCTCACGCGACAAGCCGCCCGGCCCAAGAGCCGACAGACGCCGCTTATGCGTGATTTCCGACAGCGGGTTCGTCTGATCCATGAACTGGGAGAGCTGCGACGATCCGAAAAATTCACGGATCGCAGCCATCACTGGCTTGGCGTTAACCAGGTCGTGCGGCATCGCCGTCGACATTTCCTGGTACACGCTCATCTTTTCTTTGATCGCGCGCTCCATGCGCACGAGGCCGATGCGGAACTGGTTTTCGAGCAGCTCACCGACCGCGCGCACGCGGCGGTTGCCCAGGTGATCGATATCATCGACGGCGCCGATGTTCTTGCGCAGCTTCAGCAGGTACTTGATCGTCGCGTAAAAATCGTTCGGATCAAGCGTCCGCTGCTCCAGGCTTGTCGCTTCCTGGTTCTCAAACAGCTTGATGTTGAACTTCAGCCGGCCCACGCGAGAGAAGTCATACTTGCGCGGGTCGAAGAACATGCCCTGGAAGAGCGCCGTCGCCGTATCCAGCGTCGGCGGATCGCCCGGCCGCAATTTGCGGTAGATTTCGATCAGCGCTTCCGATGGAGTCGTGACTGAATCGCGCCGCAGCGTCTGGCTGATGACCGTTCCCACATCGTCGCGCTCGGGGAAGAACACGTTCATCTCGACCACGCCGGATTCGAGAATCTTTGCGACCTTGTCGGCGGTGATTTCGGTATTCGCCTCCAGCAGAACCTCGCCACTGGTCGTGTCGACAATGTCGCTTGCGGCCCACGCGCCTTCGAGGTCCGTTACATCGACTTCGATTTCGCTGATCTTGGCCTTCTGAATTTCCTTGAAGATCGCGGTGCTGATCTTGCGACCTGAATGCGCGACTTCATCGCCCGACTTCGACTTCACGCTGTGCGCGAGCTTCATGCCCAGCAGGTTCGTCGGCTTGTCGCTACTCGGATCAAGCGTCCAGAAAAGCTTGTTATCGCGCACCACCAGGCGATCGGTGGTGTAGAACGTCTTCAGAATGTCTTCGCCGGAACGCAACCCCAACGCGCGCAGGAAAATCGTGCCGAGGAATTTGCGCTTGCGGTCGATACGCACATACAGAACGTTCTTCTGGTCGTACTCAAATTCCACCCACGATCCGCGATACGGAATGATCTTGCCGAGGAAGTAGGTGCGGTTGTTCGCGGTCTCAAAGAACACACCTGGCGAGCGGTGCAACTGGCTGACGATGACTCGTTCCGTGCCGTTAATGATGAACGTTCCGTTCTGCGTCATCAGCGGAACGTCGCCGAAAAATACTTCCTGCTCTTTAATATCGCGGATCGAGCGATTGCCCGTCTCCGGATCCTTGTCCCAGATCGTCAGTCGCATCGTGACTTTGAGAGGCGCAGAGTACGTCATGCCGCGCTCTTCGCACTCGGCCACGTCATATTTCAGTTGCAAGCCAACCGGGTCGCCGCACTTGTTGCAGAAGTCAGGGGTATTCGCGTTATAGGTGCCGCACTTGTGGCAAAGCACGTCGCCCGGATGGAACGGGTCGGTGATCACCGTCGATCCGCAATTCTTACAAGTCGTACGCAAGTGGTGAAGGCCCTTGAGGTGACCACACTTGCACTCCCAGTTACCAATGGAGTAATCCACAAACTCAAGTTGTGATACGTTGCGGAAGTCGGTGATTGGGAAGACCGACTGAAACACCGCCTGCAAGCCGCCGTCTTCGCGCTCGCTCGGCAGTTTGTCCATCTGGAGGAAGCGGTCGTAGGAGCGCTTCTGAACCTCGATCAGGTTCGGGATCTGGATGGTTGCGGGAATTTTGGAAAAATCAAAGCGTTTACGATGGATACTATTCTTTGCCATTCGAAGAACCTGCTTTCACGCAGCCTGGGGCTGCCAGTACAGCGCGGAAATGTGGGCACAACGGCACAACGCATTACTACGAAGAAGGGCGCAAAAATTGCCCCGAGTACAACGAGCGGATTACGCGGAAAATAGACGCGGGCACCTGCAAGGACATGACTGTCCGCAGGCGCCGCCTTCGACGCTTGATCCTAAATAAATTGTAAAGTTCCGCGCCAGTTCAAAAGGCCTGTTCCGTCCCGCCGCCCGCGGGACCGGCTGCCAAACTTAAATCCAGCGAACCTCTTCCGCTTCCCTGGGTCTAATTCAGAGGATTCGGATTCGCTGTCGCCTCATTGAGGCCAGAGTAAGCGGGTTATTTATAAGATGTTAACACGCCCGCCAAAGATTCAGCTAGTCTTCGGTCAAAAAATTGCAAGTGGTGGCGCTCGGCGGGCGTCTGAGCCCGCCGCCACCATCCTGAGCGAAGCGAAGGAGCCCTTCGCCTCACCCCCATCTATTTCACCTCGACCGTCGCCCCAGCCTCGGTGAACTTCTTCTTGATCGTCTCTGCCTCGTCCTTCGAGACGCCTTCCTTGATCGGCTTCGGCGCGCCATCGACCAGATCCTTGGCTTCTTTTAAGCCCAGGCTGGTGACTTCGCGTACTGCCTTGATTACATTGATCTTGTTGGCGCCAACGTCCTTCAGAATGACCGAGAACTCGGTCTTTTCTTCGGCAGGAGCCGCCGCACCGGCCGCCGCACCGCCGCCAGCCATCATGACCGGGGCCGCTGCCGCCGCCGAAACGCCCAAACGTGCTTCCAGTTTCTTTACCAGCTCCGACGCTTCGAGGAGCGACAGGCCAACTATCGAGTCTTCAATCTGCTGTAGATCCGCCATTTGCTTTTCTCCAATCCTGCAGCGAAGCGGCGAGCGCCTGCCCAGGTGATTTGCGATTTCGCCATCCCGCCGCCAGGTTTCCAGTGCGTCAAGGCCTGATTCCCGGCGCCAGACAACGCCAAGTCTCAGCCGCGCAACCCCCGCTTCGAGATAACCAAATCTTTTTCGGACGGCATATGCCGGCCGGAAATTGTGTAATTGTGAAATCGGGCAATTTGGTAATTTGAAAGCCTGGCGTTGCCGCTCGGCTCAAATCACACAATTTCGAAAATTACCCAATTACCCAATCGAGGCTTATGCCTCTTTGAACTTCTTCTCCTGCACGCCCTGGTTCACGACCACCGCCAGGTTGCGTCCGACTGCGCCCATTGCGGTCACAAGGCGCTGTGCCGGAGCGTTCAGCATGTACAGAAGCTTCGCGTAAATCTCTTCCTTCGACGGCATGGTCGCGAGCGCTTCGATCTCCTTCACCGTAATCACGCGCCCTTCAACCACTCCCGCCTTGAAGGTGAACTCCGGATTGTCCTTCGCGTACTTCGAGAGCGCCTTGGCCATCGCCACCGGATCGCCCTTCGGTGTAGGCAATCGAGGTCACGCCTTCCAGTTTCTTCAGCGCCTCTTCGATTTTTGTGCCCTTGGCCGCGCGCTCCGCCAGCGTGTTCTTCACCACGCGATACTTCGCGCCGCTCGTCCGCAGCGCCTTGCGCAGCTCAAAGTCTTTTGCGACCGTCAGCTTGCTATAGGTGGCGACAATCACGCTCGAGACGTTCTTCAGATCGCCCGAGAGTTTTTCAACCTGCTCAATTTTTTTCGCTCTGGTAACCGCCATATTCGAACCCTTTCAAAATTTTATCTGCTCGCGTGGGGACAGCCGCCCCCGGCTGTTCAGCCGAGCAAAGCTCGGCAGATTACGCTTTCGCTGCCGTCTCGATCGGAGTCGTATCCAGCGAGATGCCCGGCCCCATGCTCGAACTCAAGTAGCAAGCCTTGATGTACTTGCCTTTCGCGACCGATGGTTTCGCTTTGACTACGCTCGAAATCAGCATCGTCGCATTGTCGATCAGCTTGTCGGCCGTGAACGAGATCTTGCCCACCGGACAATGCACCAGCGCCGTCTTGTCGGTACGGAATTCGACTTTGCCGGCCTTGACTTCCTGCACCGCGCGCGCCACATCCATCGTGACCGTGCCTGTCTTTGGGTTCGGCATCAGCCCTTTCGGTCCAAGGACCTTACCCAGGCGGCCCACCGACTTCATCATGTCGGGCGTCGCGATCAGAGCATCGAAGTCGGTCCAGTTTTCCTTCGTGATCTTCTCGACCATGTCTTCGCCGCCGACAAAATCCGCTCCGGCAGCTTCCGCCTCACGAACCTTTTCACCGGTCGCAATCACCAGCACTTTTTTCGACTTGCCCAGCCCGTGCGGCAGAACCACTGTCCCGCGCACCATCTGATCCGCATGCTTGGGATCGACACCCAAACGCAGCGTGACCTCAACCGTCTCGTCGAATTTTGCGAATTTTACTTTTTGCAGGAGTGGAACCGCTTCCTGCAACGTATAAGGCCGCGACTCAACTGCCTTGCGCGCCTTTTCAATGTTCTTTCCAGACTTCTTCATGCTCACCTCGTCTCCCACCGCTGAGCGTTGTTCCGATCAGCCGTGGTCAATGACTAAATTGAGTAATTGTGAAATTGAGCAATTGGTAATTAAGAACCCAAGCTCGCGATTTTCAATTACTCAATTACCAGATTTCCCAATTACTCAATTTCTAGCTATCCAACCACTTCAATTCCCATCGAGCGCGCCGTGCCGCGCACGCTCTTGATCGCCGATTCAACCGATGCCGCGTTCAAATCCGGCATCTTCTGCTTGGCGATGTCCTCAACCTGCTTCGCCGTGACCTTGCCGACCTTATCTTTATTCGGCGTGCCCGAACCCTTCGCGATACCAGCCGCGCGCTTCAACAGCACCGACGCCGGCGGCGTCTTCGTAATAAAGGTGAACGTGCGGTCGCTGTAGACCGTGATCACCACCGGCACGATCAACCCTTCGAGTTCCTTCTGTCCGGTGCGGGCGTTGAACTGCTTGCAGAACTCCATGATGTTGACCTGCGCCTGACCGAGCGCGGGGCCAACCGGCGGGGCCGGAGTCGCCTTACCCGCCGCAATCTGCAACTTGACTGAACCTGTGACCTTTTTTGCCATGATGCCTTTCTATACCGGCTCCGAGTCTAGGATTTTCGGCTCAGATGCCATCGATTCCAATTGTTACGCTACTTTCTCCACTTGCCCAAATTCCAACTCCACCGGAGTCGACCGCCCGAAAATCGTGACCATCACTTTCAAGGTCTCGCGGTCTTCGTTTACTTCGTCGACGATGCCAGTGAACGTCGCAAACGGCCCTTCCGAAATCCGCACCGTCTCGTTCTTCTCGAACTTTACCTTCAGCTTTGGCTTCTCGCGGCTGTCGGCGACCTTATAAACGATGTGCTGCACTTCTTCTTCTGACAGCGGCGTCGGCTGCTGCCCGGTGCCCACAAATCCTGTCACACGTGGTGTGGACTTCACTACATGCCAGACCTGGTCGTCCATGTCCATTTCAACCAGCACATAGCCGGGATAGAACATGCGCTCCGAGGTGTACTTCTTGCCGCCGCGAACCTCTGTCACCGATTCGGTCGGGATCAGCACGCGGCCGATTTTGCCCTGGAGTCCGAAGGCAATCACGCGCGACTCGAGCGATTCTTTTACCTTGCGCTCGAATCCCGAATAGGCGTGGATGATGTACCACTTCATATTCGGATTCTGCGGCGCTTCGCCGGCAACCGCTGTTTCGGCAGCCGCAGCCGCCGACGCGTCGGAACTCGCCGCTGCGCCCTCGTTCTTTACATCGTCCACTTTTTCTTGATCCACCATGTAAATCGCTTCTTTCACTCGCCGCCTAATGGCGTGCAAGATAATGCAACGCTCGTTCCAGCGAGTTTTGGATCGCCAAATCTACCACCCAGAAAAACAACGCGAACAGAAATACGGTGATAATCACCACCGTCGTCGTCGCCTGCACTTCCTTCAGCGATGGAGAGGTCACCTTCTTCATCTCGGTGCGGACGTCACTGTAAAAAGACTTGATCCGTTCCGGCCACGATTTGATCCGGTCGCCGAAATCGCCGCCCGCATTCGCGAGTGAGCTCGCCATTTTTTTCGTCTCCACTGCCATATAAACCCGGCCTTTTCTATCCCGTCTAACTCGGTCTTCGTTCTTCCCAGTCTCAAAACTCTGGCAGGGGCGGAGGGATTCGAACCCCCAAGTTCGGTTTTGGAGACCGACAGTTTAACCGTTGAGCTTACGCCCCTAGATTCATTGAGTAATTTGGTAATTGAGTAATCGGGTAATTTGAAAACCGCACAGTTCCGAGGATTTTCAATTACCAAATCACAAAATTACTCAATTACCCAATCTACTTAACCTCTTTATGCGGCGTATGCTTGCGGCACCGGGCGCAAAACTTCTTCTTCTCAATCCGGTCCGGTGTCGTCTTGCGGTTCTTCATCGTCGAGTAATTCCGCTCTTTGCAATCGCCGCACTGCAACGTAATGATCTCTCGGGGCATGAAACCCAGCTCCTGACTTCAGCTACTAGCTGCCAGCCTCTAGCTCCTAGCAACCGATTCAATTTTGTCTTCACAACAGTCTTAGCTAGCACCTAGTAGCCAGCAACTGCTCTTACTGCACAATCTCCGCAATCGTTCCCGCGCCTACCGTGTGGCCGCCTTCACGAATCGCAAACCGCAAGCCCTTTTCCATCGCGACCGGCGTGATCAACTCGATCACGAGTGAAACGTTGTCGCCCGGCATCACCATCTCCGTGCCCGCCGGCAATTCCGCTACGCCCGTCACGTCCGTCGTTCGCAAGTAAAACTGCGGACGATAGCCCTTGAAGAATGGCGTATGCCGTCCGCCTTCTTCTTTCGTCAGAATGTAGACCTCGGCCTTGAACTTCGTGTGCGGCGTAATCGATCGCCGGCTTCGCCAGCACCATGCCGCGCTCCACATCTTCCTTGCCAATGCCGCGCAACAAGAGGCCGGCATTGTCGCCCGCCATGCCTTCATCCAGCTGCTTCTTGAACATCTCCACGCCCGTCACCACCGTCTTGCGCGTGTCGCGGAAGCCGACAATTTCAACTTCCTCGCCCACCTTCACCTTGCCACGCTCAATGCGGCCGGTCACCACCGTGCCGCGCCCCTGAATCGAGAAAATATCTTCGATCGGCATCAGGAACGGCTTGTCCAGTTCGCGCGCCGGTTGCGGCACGCTCTTGTCCACCGCCTCCATCAACGCGTCGATCTGCTTCTCCCACTTCTCTTCACCATTCAGCGCGCCCAGAGCCGACAAACGAATCACCGGCACATCGTCGCCCGGGAACTTGTATGACTTCAGCAGTTCGCGCACTTCGAGCTCAACCAGATCCAGCAGTTCGGGATCGTCCACCGCATCGCACTTGTTCAGCGCGACAACGATGTACGGCACGCCCACCTGACGAGCCAGCAGCACGTGCTCGCGCGTCTGCGGCATCGGACCGTCCGTCGCCGCAACGACTAAGATCGCGCCATCCATCTGCGCCGCGCCCGTGATCATGTTCTTGATGTAATCGGCGTGGCCCGGGCAATCGACGTGCGCGTAGTGCCGGTTCGCCGTCTCGTACTCCACGTGCGCCGTCGCAATGGTGATTCCGCGCGCCTTTTCTTCCGGCGCGTTGTCGATCGAATCGAACGACCGGAACACGATCTTCGGGTTGTGCTTCTGCAATACCTTCGTGATTGCCGCCGTCAACGTCGTCTTGCCGTGATCGATATGCCCGATCGTCCCTACGTTGCAGTGCGGCTTTGTGCGATCAAATTTCTCTTTGGCCATTTCCGTTTTTCCTTTGTAGCGCCGGGCAGGGCCGGCTGTCGCAATCAGTTATGAATACTGATACACCTTGTGAAACTTCGCTCGCAGCGCGGGTTCAACCTCTTCGATCTTCGACAGGTAAAACTCCCGCATCTGTGCCTGATCCGAAACCGGCAACGACTGATACAACGACCGCGCCGTTCCCGCCTTGCTCCCAGCTGCCGAGTCAATCACGTTCGCGACCAGAATCGCATCCACATCGCGCGCCCGGATTCCGCGTCCCGCAAGCGACTTCAGATACTTCGCAATGCGGTCCGCCGCGAAAACCTGCTCGATCGAGCGCTTCAACTCTTCGAACTCGCGCTCGCTTACAACCTTGATCGTTGCCTGCTCGAAACCCATTGCCTCAATCTCTGGAGCGGGAGACGGGAATCGAACCCGCGACCAACAGCTTGGAAGGCTGTGACTCTACCACTGAGTTACTCCCGCCCAAACCCAGCTGTCAGCTCTCAGCTGTCAGCTCTCAGTAAAATCCAAAAACTTGAACTCTGGAGCCGATGACCAGGATTGAACTGGTGACCTCTCCCTTACCAAGGGAGTGCTCTACCAACTGAGCTACATCGGCTCTAAAACCCAGCTGTCAGCCATCAGCCGTCAGCTTTCAGTCAAACCTGGACCGCAATCCACCAACGCCGACCAATCACTCCGCTGCCTTCGATTCCGCCTGCTCGTCCTCAATCCGCGTGCGCCAGTAAAACAGCGCCGACTTAAAGACCAGCAATCCCAGAATCAGCAGCGTTCCAGTTCGCAGCTTCAGATTCCATCCAGAAATCGGAATCGCCTCATCCGACAGCGTCGTCCAGGCCAAAACGCCGAGGGCTACATACGCAATCAGAGCCAGCACGAACTTCTTTTTAATCGTCAACTTCTTCTACCCCGCAATCGCCAACTTGATCACGGCTCGCCTCAATTTCGCCGAGGCTTCAACTGGTGCACAGGGGAGGATTCGAACCTCCGTACCTCCTGAGAGGGACAGATTTACAGTCTGTTGGCTTTAACCGCTCACCCACCTGTGCAAATCCGAAACTCCCCGTCCGGCATGAAAACGCGTCTAAAAAGCACACCTACGTCACAGCTCATGTCGTACGGCACTTCGCAGCTCGGGAAACGTAATGCGGGGACTTCTCGCCTGACAGTTACACTCGCCGGAAAATTACCTGATGAAGTGCGTTATAACCGTTTGCGCCTCGCGCGCTTTCCGCGCAAAAACAAGTTCCGGAAATTTAGTCCTTGGAGCTGGCGAAGGGATTTGAACCCCCGACCCTCTGATTACAAATCAGATGCTCTACCGACTGAGCTACGCCAGCGGTGGAAGCAAGTCCTTTCAGGCACAATACTTCCCTGATCCCTTCCTGATTGTCCGGGACAATTATTTAAGGTATCACAAGGGATATGGCCCTGCAACCGGAAGATGACGAGCCAAATCCTTACCATCCCACGATCATCGTTTTCACCGTTGCCGGAGCCCAGAGCGGCTCGACTTCTCCCTTCGGCGACCCATTTCCATTATCATAAACAGTTTCATCGCCTCGATCTGATCTGATCGTGCAAGCAGTTTCGAGTGACAAAAAGGCTAGGCCTCATATGCTGATCTTCCGCAAGCCCATCCCCAACATCGAACACCCCGAAATGCCCGCTGATGTCGTCATCGTCGGCGGAGGCCCAGCCGGCATGGCCTGCGCACTGCGCCTTTCGCAACTGATCGACGCTCACAACGCCAAGCATCCCGACGCCCAGCTCTCCAAAGAAAATATCTACGTCCTCGAAAAATCGCGCGAAGCGGGCCAGCACTGCCTCTCCGGAGCCCTTCTCGATCCCCGCTCCATGCGCGAACTCCTGCCCGGCTTCGAAAAGGAAGCCCCGCTCGATGCCGAGGTCCACAAGGAAGGCGTCTACTTCCTCACCCGCACCGGCCACCACAAGCTCCCCATTACCCCGCCGCCTCTCCGCGACCACGGCAACTACGTCATCTCGATTAACAAGTTTGTGAAGTGGCTGGCGGGCAAGGTCGAAGAAGCCGGGATCACCATCTTCACCGGATTTGCGGGCTCGGAGCTCCTCTACGACGGCAACCGCGTTGCTGGAGTGCGCACCGACGACAAGGGCGTCGACAAACAAAATCAGCCGAAGTCAAACTTCGAGCCCGGCTATGACGTCAAAGCGAAGGTTACCGTCCTGGCCGAGGGCCCTCGCGGATCACTGACCAAGCAGCTCATCGGAAAATTCGACCTGATGAAGGACCGCAATCCGCAGAGCTACGGCGTCGGCGTCAAAGAGCTGTGGGAAGTTCCCTCGGGCAGCATTCAGAAGGGCGAAGTCATCTACACCATGGGCTATCCGCTGACCACGAAAGAGTACGGCGGCGCCTGGATTTATGGCTCCAGCGACAACATAGTCTCTTTAGGTTTCGTCACCGGACTCGATTACCAGGACCCGCGCCTGGATCCCCAACATGTGCTCCAGAGCTTCAAACAGCACCCTTTCGTAGCCAAGCTTCTGGCAGGGGGCAAGATGATCCGCTACGGCGCGAAGTCTCTGCCCTACGGCGGATGGTGGTCGCTGCCGCCGCTCGCCGGAGACGGCTGGATGATCACCGGCGATTCCGCCGGTTTCCTGAATTCGGCGCGCCTCAAAGGCATTCACCTGGCCATCAAGAGCGGAATGCTGGCGGCCGAAACTGCCTTCGCAGCGTTAACTAAAGATGACGCCTCCGCCGCTACGCTCTCCCAGTTCCAGCGCAGCGTCGAATCCAGCTGGATCAAAGAAGAGCTTTGGCAGGTCCGCAATTTCCATCAGGGCTTCAAGAATGGCCTTGTGGGCGGCATGATCAATGGAGGTCTCCAAACCCTCCTCAAAGGCGGCCCGTTCACCCGCGTAGCGTCTCACGCCGGATACGAAAATCTTAAACCGCTGGCCACCTTGCCCGCCGACGGCGGCAAGGAAGCGAACCTCATCGGTCCCGCCAAAGGCGACGGCAAATTCACCTTCGACAAACTCACCGACCTCTATCACTCCGGTACCAAGCACGAAGAAGACCAGCCTGCGCACCTCGTCATTCACGACACCAATATCTGCAACGAGCGCTGCGTGAAGGAATTCGGCAGTCCCTGCCAGAATTTTTGCCCGGCCAACGTCTACGAAATGCTCGAAGACCCTTCCGCTCCGAACGGCAAGCGCATCAGCCTGAATCCATCCAACTGCGTGCACTGCAAAACCTGTGACATCGAGGATCCCTACCAGATCATCACCTGGGTCCCGCCCGAAGGTGGCGGCGGCCCGAATTACGATGGCATGTAAGACGAGGGCAGGAGAAGATCGGCAGGAGAAATGCCTTCTTACACCAAAGGCGATCGGCCGACTGTAATTACTGGTTCGCGATTCCAACCCGGTATATACTGCCTGCGTACTATTTGCTGTAGTCCGGTTTTGGCTGGACACGGAGCACTTTCCATTTTTCATACAGCTCCGTAATAGAACGTCGGCGCAGGGCATTCATCTCATTCCAGCCCTTGGCACTGACGCGGGACGGGAGACGCGAATGGCGCGGCCCTTTCCGGTGGAGGTATCGCTTTGGACGTCGTTCTCATACGGGTTGTATTCGTCATCATCGTCGGCGTTATCTGCTTCGTCATCCGTCCCTTCAACCTGCCCCAGAATTATGACGCACTGGTCGGTGCGATAATTGGCGGCGCCATTGTGGTGTTTGAATGGCGCTTGCGGGTCATGAGCCTCAAGCGTCTCATCGGTGCCGCTATCGGCAGCGTGCTCGGCATTGTCGGCGCCTATCTTTTCGCGCTCGTCATTCGTAACAGCATTCCCCCCAGTCCCACCCAGAGCTTCCTCCAGATCATGGTTATGCTGATCATGGCTTATGTCGGCCTGGCGGTCGGAGCCAACAAAGGGGATCTCCTGAATCTGGCCGCGCTCGGCGGAATCTTCGGCGGTGAAAAGCAGGGCAAGAAGAGCTACAAGATTCTCGACACCAGCGTGATCATCGACGGCCGCATTGCCGACATCGCCGAAACCGGGTTCCTCGATGGCCTCATGGTCATCCCGCAGTTCGTTCTCCGCGAGCTTCAGCTCGTCGCCGACTCCGCTGACTCGCTCAAGCGCAATCGCGGCCGCCGCGGCCTCGACGTTCTTCAGCGTCTGCAAAAAACAGCCTCGCCCATGATCCAGATCGTCGAAGACGATTTCCCGGCCGTACGCGAAGTCGACATGAAACTGATCGAGCTGGCCAAGGTTTACGAAGGCAAGATCATCACGAACGACTTCAACCTGAATAAGGTTGCGCAGCTTCAGGGCGTAGCCGTGCTCAACATCAACGAACTGGCCAACTCTCTCAAGCCCGATCGTGCTGCCCGGCGAGATCATGCGCGTCTTCATTCTCAAAGAGGGCAAGGAATACAACCAGGGCGTCGCCTATCTCGATGACGGGACCATGGTAGTCGTCGACAACGCGCGCAAGATGATCGGCAAGACCATCGATGTTTCGGTCACCTCGGTTTTGCAAACGACCGCCGGCAAAATGATCTTCGGCAAATGGGACGAGCGCGGAGCCGCTCGCCACGACTCCAAGGGCAGTTCCTCGGCATCGCCGGCCCCGGTAACGCCGCCGACGGGCACCGGCGGCATGTCCGCCGACGTTCCCAAAAAGCCGTTGCCGATCGACCGGGCCGCCGACTAGAAGTTCACCACGCCGTCGCAGGCGTATACTAATCGTCCCGATGAAGGTTTTTGTCATCATCCCCGCGGCCGGCCTCGGCACGCGCATGGCTCCGCCATCGCACACAGCTCCTACCAAACAGTTCAAGGAACTCGGCGGTGTGCCGATCCTCATCCATACGCTGCGCGCCTTTGCCGCCAGCGCCCAGATTCACGAGACGATCGTCGCGCTGCGTAAGGACGAGATCGCCGGCTTCCGCGCGCAGCTCGAAAAACAATATCCGGAGCTTCTGAAAAAGCCGCTCCAGATTGTCGAAGGCGGTGAACATCGCCAGGATTCGGTGGCGAACGCGCTGAAGACTCTGACGGCGAATTCGGAAGACATCGTGTTGGTGCACGATGCGGTGCGCCCTTTTATTACGGCCGAAATCATCGCGCATGTGATTCAGGCTGCCGAGAAACACCAGGCCGCGATTGCCGGTTGGCCCGCGGTCGACACCGTGAAGCAAGTTGAACGAACCGCTGATGGCGCCATCATCAAGGCGACAATTCCGCGCGCGAGCGTTGTCATGGCGCAAACGCCGCAGGGGTTTCGTTACGATCTTATTGAAGAAGGCCTTCGACGAGGCGGTTGCCGATGGATTTGTGGGAACGGATGAGGCTTCGCTGATCGAACGTTCCGGATTCCCGGTAGCAGTTGTGATGGGGTCGCCAAGAAACATAAAGATCACCACGCCCGCCGACATGGAATTAGCCGAGTTTTATTTGAAGAGCAGTCGCTAGTCGTCAGTCGTTGGTCGTTCGTCGTCAGGCGCGCGGAAATTGAGCACGTGAACCTGACGGGTGCATTCATCAAGTTGTTTTAGCTACGAAGCTAGCGGCTTCATCGAGATTCCATTGACTCCGACTTTCCGCATCGGCCAGGGTTATGACTCGCACGAGTTCAAGCCCGGAATTCCGCTCATCATTGGCGGCGTCAAACTTGCGCACGATAAAGGACTCGGCGGACACTCCGACGGAGACGTCCTTCTGCACGCCATCACCGACGCGCTGCTCGGCGCCATCGCCGCGCCCCGATATCGGATCGCTATTCCCTCCCTCCGATCCGCAGTGGAAGGGCGCAGATTCGGCCGTGTTTCTTCGGGAGGCCCTGAAGCGAGTCGCGGCCGCGGGTTACGCGCTTCGTCAACCTCGATTCGACCCTGATTCTAGCGGCCCCTAAAATCGGTCCGCACGCGCTCGCGATCCGTAAGCACGTGGCATCGCTGTGTGGAATTCCTGAAGATTGCGTCGGCATCAAAGCCAAGACGCCCGAAGGTACGGGAACGGACAATGCCGCTATTGCGCACGTAACGTGTACTCCTAACAGTAGGGTAGTGAGCCGGGACCCCGGAGTGTCTCCCCACGTTTCCCCAGTGTCCCCTGTGGTTAATGTTTTTTCTGCTCCCGAGCCGCCGCAACAAAAGCCCGAAAGATCTTTTCCGCCGAATCTCTCACGTGCGGCCCATCCTGCACCGACCGCTCAGGATGCCACTGCACCGCCAGCACAAAATGATCGGGTCGAATCCCTTCAAGTGCCTCAATCACTCCGTCAGCGGGTGACATCGCCACAACCCGCAACCCCTCACCCGCAACGCGTGCCGACTGATGGTGCGAGGAATTCACCGCGATCGGCTCCTCATCGCGCGCTCCGACAATCTCCGCAAGCCGCGATCCACGGCTGATTGTCACATCATGCGCGTGAGCCACAGCCCGTCCCGCTTCGTGATTGATCTCCGATTGAATGTGCTGCACCAGCGACCCCGCCCGGTACACATTCAACGACTGAAGCCCATAGCAGATCCCCAGCACAGGCTTGCGGGCGCGATAGGCGTCGTCCAGCAGCAAGTGATCCACCGCTTCGCGCGAAGCGTCAATCTCCTCGGTCTTCGCATGCCGCGCCTCGTGATACTTCTCCGGATCGATATCCGCGCGGCTCCCCGGTAAAAGCACGGCGTCGCAACTCTCCATCCGCTTTCTGACCTCTTCGGGTGCCCAATCAAGCTCGACGCGCACTGGCTCGCCACCCGCCAGCCTCACCGCCCCCTCGTACTGTTTCACGGCTCGCTCGGCGTACTCGCGGTCCGCCGAATGCGGCATGGGAATCGCGATGCGAGGAGAATCGTCGAGAAGCCTGGCTTTAGAATCGGTCATTTCTTGGAAATCGAATCTCGTCCTCTAAGCTTCCGCCGCATTGATCAGTGATTGATCGCCGCTCTTTCGATCGCCGCCAGGACTTTGCCCTGCCGGTAGCTCCGTGCCTCCATGATCAGCGTGACAATGAGCGCGACCGACCCTCCGACGATACCGATTGGGAAGGCGATGTGCTTGTATGCAAACATCAGGTTTGGCGGAACATGCTCGACGTGCGAGTAAACCACCGTTCCCAGAATGCTCAGAAGCAGCGCCACCGCAAACGTGGCGAGCGTCGACAAAAACGTGAAGCGCAAAAATCCGAAACGCCACGCCAATCCAACCGGAACGTTCCTGTGTGGTCGTAGACATTGGTCTTAATTACATCAGTTGGGCGGTCGCCAGTGCAAACCCAACCAATAGGCCTGGCGTCAACCATTCAAGCCCTTTTGCCTCCATTACCCCCGTAATTAGCTGCCTCCATTACCCTCGAATACCATCGTTCTGTAGGTTCATCCGGGTTTTTGCAAGGAATTCATGAGGGAGAAGTCCGCCTCATCGGAAGATTCGAGGGACCGTCTGCGAGCGGGAGTGCCGCCGGATGGGGTCGAGCACATTCCACCGCCCGCGCCCGCGCTCATCTCGTCTTCATCGATTCCAAACACCGATGGCGACTTCGCTTTTCCATTCCCGATCGAGAAGGCTTATTTCGAACAGATCATCGAAAACGCGCCTGAAGCGGTCAGCATCGTAAATGAATCGCACCGCATCATTCGCATTAACCGCGAGTTCACCCGGCTTTTTGGCTTCACCCCTGCCGAGGCCACGGGAAAGTCGCTCGACAAGCTGATCGTCCCTCCCGACCGTTACGCTGAGACAGCCTGGGTCGCGCAGAACGTAACGGCCGGCACCAACCTTTCTCTCGAAACGCGGCGGCAGCGCAAGGACGGTTCGCTGGTCGAGGTCCTGCTTTCCACCGCGCCCGTCATGCTTAACGGCAAGCTCATCGGCGGCTACGCATCCTACCGCGACATCTCCGATCAGAAGCGCGCCGAAGAACTAAACGCCGCGCTCTACGCCATCGCCGCTCGCAGCCAGACCGCCGAGGATCTCCAGCAGTTCTACGCGTCCATCCACAACATCGTGGGTCAAATGATGTACGCGCGCAATTTCTACATCGCGATTTACGATCCGCAGTCCCAGCTTTTGAGCTTTCCTTATTTTGTCGACGAAGTTGACCCGCCGCCCGATCCCAAGCGCCTCGGCCGCGGCCTTACCGAATACATTCTGCGGACGGGCGAGCCGCTTCTCGCCACGCCCCAGGTTTTCGACGACCTGGTGCAACGCGGCGAAGTCGAACTCATCGGCGCGCACTCGCTCGACTGGCTCGGCGTTCCGCTTAAAAGCGGCACCAACACCATCGGCGCCATCGTGGTGCAGAGTTACACCAGCAACATTCGTTTCGGCGAGCGCGACCGGGAGATCCTGAAGTTCGTTTCACAACAGCTCGCCACCGCGATTGAACATAAGCGTTACGAAGAGGCGCTGCGCCGCTCCGAGGCCCGCTACCGCTCGCTGATCCTCAGCGCCGTCTTTGGGATCTATCGCTGCACCCTCAGCGGCAGATTCCTCGACGTCAATCCCGCTCTTATCACCATGCTGGGGTATAGCTCGGTGGAGGAGGTTCTCGCCCTCGATGTGCGCCGTGAAGTTTACGTCAACCCGCAGGAGATCGACCGGCTGACCGAGGAGTTCCAGCGCACCGGCAGCCTGAACGGCGTCGAAGTGCAGTGGAAGCACAAGGACGGCCACACCATCATCGTCCGCCTGAGCGGCCGTGCCGCCAGCCTTCCCGAGGAACCGGAAGAGGTGCTCGAGCTGATCGCCGAAGACATCACCGAGCGCCGTCAACTCGAAGAGCAATTCCGCCAGGCGCAAAAAATGGAAGCCGTCGGCCGCCTCGCCGGCGGCGTCGCCCACGACTTCAACAATCTTCTGATGGTGATCAACGGCTACACCGAGGTCCTGCTCGACCAGCTCGAGACCTCCAGCGACGTTCATTCCAAAGTGCAGTCGATCCAGCAGGCAGCCGATCGCGCCGCCACCCTCACCCGCCAGCTCCTCGCCTTTAGCCGCAAGCAGGTTCTCGAACTGAAGGTCATTGACGTCAACACCGTCATCGCGGACATGGAACGCCTGCTCCGCCCGCTCATCGGCGAAAACATCGAACTTGTCACTCGCCTTTCCTCCGACGCGGGCCGCACTCGCGCCGATGCTGGCCAGCTCGAGCAAGTCATCATGAACCTGGTGGTCAACGCCAAGGACTCCATGCCGGAGGGCGGCCGCATCTCCATCCGCAGCATGAACATCACCGTCCGGCAGAACGTCGGCGAGCATCGTTTTATCCAGCCTGGCCGCTATGCGGTTGTCGCCGTCGCCGATACCGGCCACGGCATGGACCGCGAGACCCAGTCCCGCATCTTCGAACCCTTCTTCACCACCAAGGAAAAAGGCAAGGGAACGGGCCTCGGCCTTTCGACCGTCTACGGCATCGTCAAGCAGAGCAACGGATACGTCTTCGCCGAAAGCCAGATCGGTTCCGGCACTACCTTCTATGTTTATCTTCCCCAGGTCGATGAGACTCTCGCCGAACTCGGCCCGGTCTCCAACCAGGAGGCGGAGAAGGGAGGCTGCGAGACGGTTCTATTGGTTGAAGATGAAGAATCAGTCCGCGAACTCGTTCGGGTCACGCTCACTTCTCGCGGCTACAGAGTGCTGGAAGCCGAACACGGTGAGGCTGGTCTTCGGATCGCCGAACAAAACGAAGGCACCATCGATATCCTCGTCACCGACGTGGTCATGCCCGGCATCGGCGGCCGCGAACTGGCCAAAAAGATCCTCGCTAAGCGCCCCAACATCAAGGTCCTTTATCTCTCCGGCTACACCGAGGACGCCGTCGTCACCCAGGGTGCCCTCACTCCCGGTACTGCATTCCTTCAGAAACCGTTCACCCTCCAGAACCTGGCCAAGAAGGTCCGCGAAGTGTTGCGCTCCCACCCAAAGGCCAAGTCGGCTTCAACCTCAAACTAGACTTCCCCAAACGGAGTTTGTCCCACGCTCGCTTGCCTCCCCGTGATTTCGATCGCCTTTTGCTCCCCTCCGCGGTGAAACTTTTCGCGCCCCTTAGCGTCCTATATGCTGGAGAGAAGTTCCGTGGCACCAGCCAAATCCGGCTTTTGTCGCTGCGCGTACTCCTCAGGGGTGGGAATGCTGATCAAGAAACAATCCGCAATACCGTCGTCTGAAATCACTCCGAGAGAGGCATATCTCAATCGCCGCAAGTTTCTGGCTGGAGCCGCGCTCACCGGCGCTGCCGCTCTGACCGGTGCCGGACTCCGCGAAATCCTCGACCCGCTCGCCGCCCAGGCCAACGACAAGATCGCCAACCTGCAAAAAAGCTCCTTCAGCACCACGGAGAAGCAAACGCCCTACAAGGATGTTACTAACTACAACAATTTCTACGAATTTTCGACCGACAAGTACGAGCCCGCCGAGGCCGCCAAGAACTTCAAGACGCATCCCTGGAAGGTGACGATCGACGGCCACGTCGCCAAAAAGCTCGAACTCGACGCGGACGAAATCATCAAATGGGCCTCGCCCGAGGAGCGCATCTACCGCCATCGCTGCGTCGAAGGCTGGTCGATCGTCGTCCCGTGGGTCGGCTTCTCTTTCAATGAGGTCATCAAGCGCGCCCAGCCCACCAGCAAAGCCAAATACGTTGAATTCACCACCCTGTGGGACCCCAAGCAGATGCCCGGCCAGCGCGTTGACGTCCTCAAGTGGCCCTACGTCGAAGGCCTCCGCATGGACGAAGCCATGCACCCGCTCGCTCTCCTCTGCTTTGGCATGTACGGCGAAACGCTCCCTAACCAGGACGGCGCGCCCCTTCGCGTAGTCATCCCGTGGAAATACGGCTTCAAGAGCGCCAAATCGATCGTGAAGATCAGCTTTACCGGCGATCAGCCGCTCAACAGCTGGCAGCAGGCCAACCCGCATGAGTATGGCTTCTATTCCAACGTAAATCCCAACGTCGACCACCCTCGCTGGAGCCAGGCCAAGGAGCGACGCCTCGGCGAATTCTTCAAACGTCCAACGCTGATGTTCAACGGCTACGACCAGGTCGCCAGCCTGTATTCGGGAATGGACCTGAAGAAGAACTTCTAGAAGATTTGGTGTGGGAAACTTAGGAACTGGGAAATTAAGAGGCCCGAAAGTTCGTCGGCCTAGCGATACAGTTGCTCTCGAGAGATTTTAAATTACTCAATTACCAAATTTCCCAATTACTCAATGATCGTTCGATGACTCGCCTCCGCGCCCTAAAACTCGTCCTCTTCCCGGCCGCCCTGATCCCGCTAGCCCGCCTCGCCTGGAAAGGTTTCCACGACGGCCTCGGCGCCAATCCTATCGAGGTCATCACCCACTCCACCGGCGACTGGACGCTCATCCTCATTCTCGCCACCCTCGCCGTCACCCCGCTCCGCCGCCTCACTCGCCAATATTGGCTCATTGGCATTCGCCGGATGGTAGGTCTGTTCGCGTTCTTCTACGCCTTTTTGCATTTCCTGACTTATATCTGGCTCGACAAATTCTTTGACCTCCACGAGATGCTGAAAGACATCGCCAAGCGGAAGTTCATCACCGTCGGATTCACGGCCTTCGTCCTGCTCATCCCGCTGGCCGTGACCTCGACCGCGTGGGCTATCCGCCGTCTCGGCGGTAAGAACTGGCAGCGCCTCCATCGCCTCATCTACGCCACCGCGATCCTCGGCGTGATCCACTACCTATGGCTGGTCAAGGCCGACAAGCGTAAGCCCCTCGAATACGGAGCGGTACTGACCATCCTGCTGCTCTATCGCGTAGTCGTCTGGGGAGTGGAAAAACGCAAGCAAAACCAAGTCCCAGCCCTAGTCGCGAGTCCAGCCAAACTCACCAAATAAGTCGCCAGATCAGATAGGTTCCCAGATCAGGCGCCCAGACCGGACGATCCAGCCGGACGATCCAGTTTGGGTAACTACAGCGCGGCGATGAGATTGGGAGGCTGCGTCGGGCGGGGATGCAGATTTTGGGGCTGTGTCGGGCTGGAATGCGGATTTTGGCGCGGCGTCGCTGCTCAGATTTTGGGGCGGCGTCGCTCTGGGATGCAGATTCGGGCGCGTCCGGCCGCGACAGAGATTTGGGGTGGCGCAGCGCTTCAGCGCTGCGAAAGAAACCCGGAAATTCGATCGGCTTCAGCCGCTGAGGTCAGGCTGAGGTCAGATAGCTTCCGCTGGCTAACACCAGGCCGCAAAAATCTCCGGGACAAACCATTAACAATGCGTATCTCCCCAATTACGTTTTTTTACAGAAACTTTCTCGTAAAATGCGGGTTCTACGCATCTTAAGGACTCAGGAGTGCCTTCGAACATCTAGCAAGGAAGCATGCGTGCTAAGGTAAGCACGCCACCCAAAATCTACGTCAGCTCTTTGTCCAGGAGACGTCATGATGTCGCTCGCGCAACGCTTTACCCTCCCCCTCGCGCTCCTCAGCCTCGTGCTCCTCGCAGGTTGCGGCAGCAATAACAATGTCACTGTGAATAAAAATGGCTACGCCAACAGCGATTTCAGTGGCACCTATGTGTTCTCCTTTTCCGGCACGGATGTCAACGTCAGTGCTCAGACCGAATCCTTCTTTGCCATTGCGGGCACGATTACCGCAGACGGTAACGGCAATATCACCGGAGGCACGGTCGATATCAATGATGCCAATCTTCCCAGCCCTGGCGTCTTTACCGCCCAGGCGCTTAGCGCCAGTACATACAGCGTCAGTTCGGATGGCCGTGGCTCCGGCACTCTCATAACTCCGCAGGGAACGTTCGGTATCGATTTCGTTCTGACCTCCGACTCCAGCGGCTTGATCAGCCGTTTTGACAGCTCCGGCAGTGGCAGCGGCACATTCGAACTTCAAGGCAGCACCACCCAGAGCGCGCTTACTTCGCTTGCCTTCACCATGTTCGGATCCGATTCGAACTTCAATTTTATCGGTACTGTGGGGGCCTTCACACTCAATCCTTCCGGCTCTATCACCTCCGGAGTGCAAGACTTCAATGACGCTGGGACGGGAATCCCCAATCAGACCATTACCGTTGGCTCTCTGGTCCTAACTTCGGGCACCAATGGAACCGCCACGCTGACTACCAGTTTTGTTCCCGGCGGACTTACCTTTGACGTCTGGGTGGTTGACTCCAACCATCTCAAGCTTATCGAGACCGATACCACCTCGGGCCTTGCCCTCGCTGGCGACGCCTTCCCGCAGCAGACGTCCTTCCCATCCGGCCAGATAGTCTTCGGGCTCGCTGGGGGCAATGTCAACAGCCCTGTAGCGGCAGGCGGCTTCGCGACTTCGGATGTGAATGGGAACCTAAGTGCCGGAACTGAGGACTACAACATTGCCGGCAGCCCGAGCACGGTCTCGAATTTTAATGCTAGCTGCAACGCCACCGCGCCATTCACCAATGACCGTTGCGAGTTGGCTACAAGTCTGTTTTCTAATGGCTCTTTCGGGAGCATCACATTAGCTGCCTACCCTTCGTTCGCCGGCGTCCTGGTTCTTGAAGACGACAATCTCGGATTTCTTCAGGGTTGGATTTACGGGCAGAGTGCAACAGCATTCAACGTCCCCGGATCATACGGATTCAACCTCACTGGATTCAACGACGACCCCAATGTCGGTGCGGATGGCGAGGTTGATGACATCGCTCAAATCAACGCTTCAGGCACGAGTCTGACAGGCGTGTTGGATGAAAACGATGTCGCGGACAGGCTGGTCACAAGTAACCTGACCGGGACGTTCACCCCAGACTCTCCCGCCACGGGACGTGGTTCAATCACGGTAAACACGCCCAACACATACCTCGGCGGATTGAGCCTCGAGTATTACGTCGCCCAAACAGGCGCAGCCGTACTCATCGAGGCGGATGCGGATCAGGTCACTACGGGAATTATGATTCAACAAAGTGCCCCTGGCTCCTCGGTAACGAAGTCGGGACAGTCGGCACGTAGTGCAATGGCTGCGGCAGCAGCGGTAACTTCGCCGATCAGACTGTTTGGAAAATCGCGCATGGCGATTAAACAGATAGGCAAATAAGGAAGGACCGAGCACGCCTAAAACAAAATCCCCGTCCAAGCCAACGCTTAGACGGGGATTTTTATCTCGCACAGGCAGAACAACTGTTACAGGGCAAAACTAGCAACTGACAACTGCTCTACGCGATCCCCTCCGCCGCCACCTTCTCAGTAATGAACGCCTCAATCACGTCGCCGACTTTGATATCGCCATAGTTGGCGATCGAAATGCCGCACTCCATGCCGGAGCGCACTTCCGAAGCGTCGTCTTTGAAGCGCCGCAGCGATCCGATCTTGCCCTTGAACACGACCACGTTGTCGCGCAGCAAGCCGAACTTCGTTGTCGCGTTTGATGTGCCCATCGCTCACGCGGCATCCGGCCACCGTGCCCACCTTCGGAATACGGAAGGTCTCCAGCACCTCGGCGCGGCCCTGGTAAGTTTCCTTGATGGTCGGCTCGAGCAGGCCCGTCATCGCGCGCTTGATCTCGTCCTGCAACTCGTAAATGATCGAGTGCAAACGGATGTCGACTTTTTCCTGTTCGGCTAGTTCCGACGCCTTGCGCTCTGGACGCACGTTGAATCCGATGATGATCGCATTCGACGCCGAGGCCAGCAGCACGTCGGTCTCTGTGATCGCGCCGATGCCCGACCGCAGCAGCTTCAGCCGCACTTTGTCGTTCGAGAGCCGGCCCAGCAGATCGCCCAGCACTTCGACCGAGCCCTGCACGTCGGCCTTCAAGATGACGTTCAGTTCCTTCATGCCGGCTGTCTTCAATTGCTCAGCCAGGCCTTCGAGCGAAACGCGAGAACTCTTTGCCAGCGCCGCTTCGCGCGCCTTCTGCTCGCGGTACTCGGAAATGTCGCGCGCTTTTTCTCGGTCAGTTACAACCGTGATCTGAGTCGCCCGCCTGCGGCAAACTTTCGAGGCCAAGAATTTCAACCGGCGTCGACGGCGGAGCTTCCTGCAAAACCTGCCCGCGATCGTCAAACATCGCGCGCACTTTGCCGTAAGCGTTGCCGACGACAAAGTTATCCCCTGCCTTCAAAGTCCCGTTCTGCACGAGAATCGTCGCGACCGGACCGCGCCCGCGATCAAGTTTCGCTTCGAGCACGACGCCGCTCGCCGCGCGAACTGGAGTCGCTTTCAACTCCTGCAAATCCGCGGTCAGGCAGATCATTTCAAGCAGCAGGTTCAGGTTCGTCTTCTTCTTAGCCGAAACATCGACGAAACACTGTCTTGCCGCCCCACTCTTCAGGAACCAGTCCGCGATCGGCGAGCTGCTTCTTCACGCGCTCCGGCATCGCGTCCGGCTTGTCGATCTTGTTCACGGCAACGATGATCGGAACTTCCGCGGCATGCGCGTGATCGATCGCCTCGATCGTCTGCGGCATCACGCCGTCATCCGCGGCCGTAACCAGCACCACAATGTCGGTGGCTTTCGCGCCGCGTGAACGCATGCGCGTAAACGCCTCGTGGCCGGGCGTGTCGAGGAACACGATCTCGCGCCCAAATGCAGGCGAAGCCGCGTCCGCGATCCGAACTTTGTAGGCGCCGATATGTTGCGTGATTCCGCCCGCTTCGCCGCCCGCAACGTCAGTCGAACGGATTGAGTCGAGCAAGCGTCGTCTTGCCGTGATCGACGTGGCCCATGATGGTGACAACGGGCGGACGCGGCACAGTCTCCACGCCCTCTTCGCTCGCCTCGGCCGCTTCGGCCGTGTCTTTCGCGGCCTGCTCCTCGAAGCTGATGACTTCGGTATCCGCACCGAAGAAGCGCGCCATCTCGCTCGCGAGTTCCGCATCGAGCGTCTGGTTGATGGTCGCAAATACGCCGCGCATAACGAGGCGCGCAATCAGGTCCTTCGCGCGAATGCCCAGCTTCTCGGCCAGGTCCTTCACCGAGATGCCCTCGGTGATGGTGATGTTCCGCGTAATCGGCTGCGGCTCGTTGCTGATGATTACACGCGGCGGCGGCGTGTAGCCCTTCATCGGGCCTTCTTTTATCCCGCGCGGAACGTATCTTTGTCCCGGCCTTCGCGACGGTCCCCCCGGCCTGCTTCCCGGACGCTGCGGTCCCGGAGGCGCCATCGGTGCTCCCGGACCAACCCCCAGTGGACGCGCTCCCGCGGGTGCAACACGCGTCGGATGCATCGGACGTCGCTCACCTGGACGCAGCGGCGGGCGCGCTCCCGGCGCTGCGGGCCGCGCAGTGCGCTGAAAGATTGGCTGCCCTGGAACTGGCCGTCCGGGCGCGGAACGTACCGGCGCTCCCGGCGGAGGCACAGGCGCTTTGTACACAGGTCGCGGCCCGGTCTGAGGCATGATCATGCGCGGTCCCGGAGTCGCTGGAACGGGCGGCTTCGGCGGCGGCGCTGGAGCTTGTACGCCATGCAGGTTAATGCCCTGCGCCGGCGGTTGCGCGGGCGGAGTCACACTTGCAGCAGGTACAGAAGTTGCCGGACGCGGCGGAATCGCAACCGCGGGCGGTGCGGCGCTCACCGGAGGCGCGGGCGAAGTTGTCGCAGCAGGAGGCGTGGCAACTGCGGGCGGAGCAGGCGGAACCTTCGGCGGAATCACAACTACCGCCGGCGGACGCAGGGCGGCCACCGATGCTGGTGTCACTAATTTCGGAGCGGGAGCGGGAGCCGGTGGTTCCGCGGGCCTTTGGCGCAGCGGGCCGGGCGGCCGCAACTGGAACTTCTTCCTTCGCTTCGATGACGGGACGTCGGAGCCGGGCGGCTTGGCTACCGGAGGCTTGATAACGGGCCGCGTGACTGGATGTTCGGCCGCTTCCCTCTGCTGCGTGATGGCGCGCAAAACGTCGCCGGGCCGCGAGATATGCGAGAGGTCGATCTTCGTCTTGATTTCCGGCTCGCCGTGAGAAGGCGCATGCGTCGACCTGGCCGCGCTCGATCCGGCCTCGCCGCGTGAGCGCAGACGCTTGCGAACCAACTCGGCTTCGTGTTCTTCCAGTGAACTGGAGTGCGTCTTCTTCTCGGTAACGCCCACCTCGGTCAGGACGTCAAGAATTTCCTTGCTCTTGACTTCCAGCTCACGGGCCAGATCATTGATTCGAATCTTCATCCGCTCTCGTTTTCCTTTTCGTCCCGCCCAGTCCGAACTCTACGTTCGCATATCCAACCTCACGGAATCGTTGTTTATGTCGTTACGAAACCCGGATCCGACGATCCGAGCGCAAGTCTACTTATTGCCTGAAGCCTCTTCGTCCGCAGGCTCGCCCTCTTCCGCAGCAGTTTCGCCGGAGTGGGCCTCTTCCGCCGAACCCGCTTCTGGAGCAGCTTCCGCTTCTGGCTCCGCTAAGCCCGCTGAAGATCCCTCGCCAGATGCCGCTTCCGCGGCCGGTTCCTCCGCGGTTCCCTGGCTCCGCGACCGCAGCTCCTTCGATCGCTTCCGCCGCAACCTGGTCCATGCCGGCTTCCGCAGTCTCAGCGGCGACGGACTCTCCGCCGTCCAGGCTGGCGAAATAATTATTGACTGCAATACTGATTTTTTCCACCGTCTTGGGGCCGATGCCCTCGATGGCTTCGAGTTGTTCCGGCGTCATGTCGGCCAGCGATTCGACCGTGTTCACGCCCGCCGCTTTCAACTTCTCCACCAGCCCTTCGCCAAGGCCGGTAACATTCTCGAGCGGCGTGACCGTTTGTGTGACCAGCGCCGACATCTGCTGCTCGACTTCCTGCCGCTTCTCTTCCTCGCTCTTGATGTCGATCTTCCACCCGAGCAGCTTGGCCGCCAGGCGCACGTTCTGGCCCTTCTTGCCGATGGCCAATGAGAGTTGCGTGTCGTCGACTACGACTTCCAGATGCTTCTCGCCCGCGTCCACAATGGTTACGCGGCTGACTTTGGCCGGCTGCAATGCCTTCTCGGCGAAGGTCACCGCATCTTCGTGATACTCGATGATGTCGATTTTCTCGCCGCGCAGCTCGCGGATAATCGATTGCACCCGCATGCCCTTCATACCGACACATGCGCCGACCGCATCGACGTCCTTGTCCTTCGACATGACGGCGATCTTGGTGCGCTCGCCCGCCTCACGCGCAATCGCGCGGATCACGACCGTGCCGTCGTAAATTTCCGGCACTTCCGTCTGGAAGAGATGTTGGACCAGTTCCGGCGCCGCGCGCGAAACCACCACGCCCGGCCCTTTAACCGCTTTTTCGACGCGCGAAATCACGACGCGAATGCGCTCGCCCACCGCGAACGACTCGAGCCGCGATTGTTCTTTTCGTCCCATGCGGGCTTCGGCCTTGCCGATGTCGACTACAACATCCGGCCCCTCGATCCGCTTGACAGTAGCGTTCACAATCTCGCCGACATGCCCGATGTACTCGTTGTAAACCGTGTCGCGCTCGGCCTCGCGCACCTTCTGGAAGATGACCTGCTTCGCCAGTTGCGCAGCAATGCGCCCCAAAATTCCTTCCGTCACCTTCGGGATCAGTAACTCGCCGCCGGCTTCTGCGCTCGGATCAAGCTTGCGAGCCTGCTCCACTGTGACCTGTAAATTCGGATCTTCAACCTGCTCCGGGCCTTCGACGATCGACTTCACCGCGTAGGCGTTGATCTTGCCGCTGTCTTTGTCGAGCACGGCGCGCAGATTTTCCTGCGTCTTGTAATACTTCCGCGTGGCGACAACAATGGCATCTTCAACCGCCGACACCACGATCTGCGGGTCGATACCTTTTTCCCGGCTCACGCCTTCGATGATGTTGTAAAGCTCACTTGCCATAAAAAACCGATTTCGTAATTGTGTTATTTAGTAATTGAGAAATTGAAATGCCACTTCGCGCGATTCCAATTACTCAATTACTAAATTTCCCAATTGCTCAATTTCTCTAGATTTCCGGCACCAAATTCGCCTTCTCTACGTTTCCTAACTCAATCTCAACCGACGCCGCACCATCTTTCGGTCGCGCCTTGCGTCGCGCTGCGCTCAAATCGAGCACCAGCTTTCCGTTCTCTACTCGTTCCAGCCGTCCTTCATAGTGCCGGTTGTTATTCACCGGCTCGCGCGTCATCAGCTTCACGCGATGTCCGCGGAAGCGCTCAAAGTCCGCGGGCTTCGTCAGCTTCCGATCCAGTCCTGGAGAAGAAACCTCCAACACATAAGATCCGCCCGCCACCCCATCTTCCACGTCGACGATCGTCCCAAACTCGCGGCTGAACGCTGAACAATCCTCATGCGTTACGCCGTCGGGATGATTCGCCGAAGGCGCCGCACCCGGCCGGTCAATGAACACGCGTAGCATCCGGTGTTTGCCTGACCCGAGCAACTCCAGATCGACGATCTCAAGTCCGCTCGAGCCCGCCACACGCTCCGCAATCTCCCGGAGCTTGTCCTTATCAAAAGCCATGTTTTCAGCAACTTACTTGAATGCCGCCGCGCCGAACCTGTCCCCAACTAAAAAGTGGGCTTTCGCCCACTGGTGTGCTTCGCCGATTCCGACACTATTACACAACAGTTTCCATGAGCAACTATACGCCCCGATCTGGGAAAACACAAACTGAGCGGGACTACAGAAGCGGTCTTCTCGTCGCGCATCTTTATTTTCCTACATCCGATGTATCCTAGCTCTTCCATGCACCATGCAATCCTTGGCGCCGGCGGAGTTGGGGGCTTTGTCGCCGCATGCCTCGCTCACCTCGGCGAAGAAGTCACGCTAGTCGTCCGTCCCGAAACGCTCTGCTACCCATCCACCAACCATCCAACTTGAGAGCCCTTACGGCAACTGGAGCGCGGAAGTGGATTGGACCGCATCGGTCCCGGCGTGCGATGTCCTCTGGCTCACTATGAAGGCCACGCAACTGGACAGCGCGCTGGCGCCTATAACGAACGTCGAATCGGTCCGCGCCGTCGTGCCCCTCTTGAACGGTGTTGATCATCTTCCAGTGTTGCGGTCGAAGTTTGGCGCCGACCGTGTAATTCCCGCCACCATCGCAGGCGAATTCGAACGCATAAGCGTTGGGCACTTTGTTCATCGCACAAAGTTCGCGGTGCTGAACCTCTCCAGCCAGGGTCGCGAACTTCTGCAATCGATCGTTGACCGGCTCCGGGCCCTCGGCCTCACCTGCAATTTCATCGACGACGAAGCGACCTTGATGTGGAGCAAACTCGTCTTTCTCGGTCCAATCGCGCTCACTACCACCGCCTTCGATCGCACAGTCGGCGAGGTCGTTGCCAATTCGGATAGTTGGAGTCAACTCGAAGCAGCCGTGCGCGAAACTGGTGCCGCCGCGCAAGCCGAAGGAGCCAAGGTGGACGTTGAAAACGTTCTCGCGAGGTTCAAGAACACCCCTCCCGGGATGCGCAGTTCCATGCAGAAAGATGTCGAACATGGCCGCCCGCCTGAACTGGACGCCATCGGCGGAGCCATCGTCCGCGCCGCCCGGCGCCACCGATTGCCAACTCCGACCATCGAAGAGTTAATGACCGCGATTCGCCGCAGAATGCAATAGCCGCGGACCGAATTATCTGCCCAGGGAAACTGTGCTCTCGCACAGACTTAACCAGACGTTACTCCGGATGCCCTTCGTAACCTTGCACCCGATTACCTTTGGCCCCAAGCTCTTGCCATGCGGGTTTCCAAAATCCATATCGCTATCGCGCTGTGCGCCGGAGGCCTGCTACTCGCCATCTTCCTCGGCTATCTCAACTGGCTGAGCAACCAAGGCCCGGTGCTCGCTCGTTCGGAAGAGCGCGATCCGCTCACCAACATGCCAGTCAGCATCACCATGAACCCGCTGCGCGATCGCACCATCGAGCGCACGGCCAGCGACTTCATCAAGCAGATGAGCGAGGGCAACTGTCGCCAGTTGCTCGCCGACTGGGAGAAGGACTACCGCCGAAAGCGCGCCCAGTTCATTTGCGATTCCGAGACCCAGCATCCGCTGATTTCATGGAACATTGTCGAATGGGAAGATGCGCCGCCGCTGGTCATCCTGCACTATAAGGGCGAGCGCTACTCAACTCCTGCGCAGACTGCGACCTACAAAGACTTGTTTTCGATCACCGAGGAAAAGAAGGCCGCCGGCTGGGTCGTGACCAAGTACGATTCGTTCTACTGAAGCCTGGAACTTAATAATCGACGACTTACGAAGAAGTCCCCGCAGCCTTCTCCGCGTCGGCCACGCTATCGAAAAACTGGAAGAAACTTTCAACCCGCGTAACTTCCAGCGCCTGATGAATGCGCTGATTCACTCCCACGAGCGCCAGACTCCGCCCGTCCTTCTGCCGGCTGACATAACCACCCACAAGCGCGCCGATTCCAGCCGAATCCGCCAGCGGCACCGCCGTAAAGTCCAGAATCAAGGTTCGCGACTGATCCGCACGCACCTTGGACTGGAAGCCAAAGACATTCGCCAGTATTAGCGGCCCGGACAGCCGAAAAATGCGAATCCCGTCTCTCGAACCCGTACGTCTCTTCGATAATCAATGGCTGATCAGGCATGCCCTAAATGTTAACGGCGAATGAACGCAGCTTTATTAAAACCGTGTAAATTCTTAGGCAGGCCCGCTTTTTCGCGCTGCTCGGAATCATCGGTAGATCAATGATCGGCCAAATCGTCTCCCACTATCGCATCGTCGAGAAGCTCGGCACGGGCGGCATGGGAGTCGTCTACAAGGCTGAAGACACCCGCCTGCGCCGCTATGTCGCCTTAAAGTTCCTGCCGCAGAATGTTGCCGGCGACCCGCAGGCGCTCAGCCGGTTTCAGCGCGAAGCGCAAGCGGCCTCCGCTCTGAATCACCCTAACATCTGCACGATCTACGACATCGGCGAAGAAGCCGGACGGGCGTTCATCGCGATGGAATATCTCGAGGGCATCACGCTGAAGCACCGCATCGCGGGCCGCCCGCTGGATCTCGAAGTGCTGCTTCCGATTGCAATTGATGTCGCCGACGCGCTCGACGCCGCTCACGCTGAAGGTATTGTCCACCGCGACATCAAGCCGGCAAACATCTTCGTCACCAAGCGTGGCCATGCCAAGATTCTTGACTTCGGACTGGCGAAGGTTACGTTCACAGGCTCCTCGTCGCTCAGCCGCATCAGCGCGCTCGACACCGAAACGATTCCCATCAGTGAAGACCATCTCACCAGCCCCGGCACCATGGTCGGAACCGTCGCCTACATGTCGCCCGAGCAAGTGCGCGCCAAGGAACTCGATGCGCGCACGGACATCTTCTCTTTTGGAGCCGTGCTCTACGAAATGGCCACAGGAGCGATGCCGTTTCACGGCGCAAGCACAGCTGTGATTTGCGAGGCCATCATGAATCGCATGCCGGTTGCGCCCGTGCGCCTGAATTCCGATGTGCCCCCCAAGCTCGAAGACATCATCTCCAAAGCGCTTGAGAAGGATCGCGCTTTGCGCTACCAGCACGCCGCCGACATGCGGACCGATCTCCAGAGACTGAAGCGCGACACCGAAACCGGCCGACTACCCACGATGGCGCAAGAGGCCGAGGAAGCACTCGATCCACAGGCAACCGCATCGTGGGGATCGAGGCGCGAAGAGCCGGCTTCCCAGGCGCGCAGTTCGCAATCGGCCCGGCTCGAATCCGGCTCAAGGCCCGAGCAGCGATCCAGCGGATCGCGTCCGGCTGCACGCGCGCCGCGTTTCCCAGGAGGTGCCGGTCGACCGAGATCGAAGCTCCACGCAACCACAACGGTCGTTTGCCGTGATCGTGCTCGCGAGCCTTGCGGCCCTTCTCGTCGCGATTGCTCTATACGTCTTCTACTTCCGGCCACGGCGGATCGAGGCCCTCGCCGCGCACGACACCGTCGTTCTTGCCGATTTCGCCAACGCCACCGGCGACCCGATCTTCGACGACACGCTCAAGACCGCACTCAGCATGGCGCTGCAACAGTCGCCGTTTCTCAACCTGCTTCCTGAGAATAAGGTCGCAGAAACGTTGCAGTCCATGAAGTCTTCGCCGGATTCGAAGCTGACGCCGGAAGTCGCGCGCAATGTGTGCCGGAAGGCGGGCGCGAAAGCCTACATAGCGGGCTCAATCGCGCGCGAGGGCTCAGCATATGCGGTTGCGCTGAAAGCGACTGATTGCCGCGCCGGAGGCGCGCTCGCCACCGAACAGATAGCCGCTCCCGACAAGGACAAGATTCTGGATGCGCTCGGCGACTTGGCCGCAAAAATGCGCGCCGATTTGGGCGAGTCCGACTGCAAGCATTGAGAAACATAATGTCCCGTTATCGCGCGCAACCACGACCTCCCTGGAAGCGCTCAAGGCGTACACGCAAGGCACTATCGCCGGGCGCACGCAAGGTGATGCGGCTGCCCTTACCTTCGATCAGCGGGCCATTCAACTCGATCCCAACTTCGCGGTAGGTTACATGGAGATCGGCGAAGACTACTCGGGAATGGGCGAAACCGGCCGGGCGGCCGAATACTTCGCCAAAGCATTCCAGTTGCGTGACCATGCCACGGAGCGCGCAAAACTTGCCATCACCGCCGCCTACTACCTCAACGCCTCGGGCGAACTCGACAAAGCGGCGCAGGCCTTCGAAGAGGAGATTGCAGAGTACCCGGCGCAGTGCGAGGGATGCGTCGATCTCGGCATCATCTATTGCGCTGAAGGCCAATACGATAAGGCCATCGAAATCACGCGCCGCGCGCTGCAACTCGATCCCAACCGCGTTCCGCCCTACGATAATCTTTCCGCATTCTATCTTGCGTCACAGCGATTCACCGACGCCAAGCAGATCGTACAAGACGCATTTGCGCGCAATCTGGACGACCCTCAACTCCACAGCACCCTCTATGCTCTGGCGTTCCTGCAAAATAAGCCCGATGCGCTGGCCGAACAGCTTCACTGGTTCGAGGCGAATCCGCCGGCGACGAATATCGGACTCTCGCTCGCATCCGATACCGAAGCCTACGCGGGCCACCTGGCGAAGGCGCGCGAGCTAACCCGCAAGGCCGTCGACTCAGCTATTCAGACCGACAACCGGGAGAACGCGGCAATCTGGCAGGCCATGGCGGCGCAGCGTGAAGCGGCATTCGGCTACGAAGCGGAAGCCGGAAGGGCTGCCGCCGAGGCGCTCAAGATCAACCCCACGAGCCAGCCGGCAAAGTCTGAATCCGCTCTGGCTTTTGCCCTGGCCGGTGAGGCCGCTCGTGCGGAAATACTCGCTCAGGAACTCGACAAGGCCGCCCCGCTCAACACGCAGATGCAGTCGCTGTGGCTTCCGGTTCTTCGGGCACAGGTTGAACTGGCACGGGGAAATGGGCAGTCCGCGGTGCACACGATCGAGATGGCATCCCAGGTCGAGTTCGGCGCGATCTTCTTCGGCGAGAATTTATCCTGCCTCTATCCCGCCTACACGCGAGGCTCAGGCCTTTCTCGCTGCCGGACAGGCGAACGCAGCCACTGCGGAGTTCCAAAAAGTTCTAACTCACGATGGACTGGTCTGGAATTGCTGGACCGGTGCTTTGGCGCGTCTTGGTCTCGCCCGGGCGAGTGCGGCGCAGGCAAAAGCCTCCCAGGGTGCGGACGCCGATGCCGCCCGCGTTCGGGCGCTGTCTGCTTACAAAGATTTTCTGACGTTGTGGAAAGATGCCGATCCGGACATTCCGATTTTGAAGCAAGCCAAAGCAGAGTACGCGAAGTTGCAGTGAGCACCGCGAATTTTCAAATGCGAAAGCTTGCGACCGTTTGGCCAGATCGGCCTTTCTGGAAACTGGGGACCCGGGAACTGACAACTAAATATCAAATACGCGGAATGCCCGCGATGGCTGCTGCGCCTGCAATAGCGTGATCGCTACGTTGTGCACCGGAACTCCCGTTACCGTCTTTCCATCGCACGTTCCATGATGCGCATGGCCGTGAACAACCAGGTCCGCCCCGTGCCGGTCGATGACCTCCGCCAGCCGCGAGGTTCCAAGGAATGGAAATATCTCGGGATTCTCTCCGACCACCGTGGCGGCGATTGGCGAATAGTGCAGCACCACTACACGCCTTCCCGCGCGCAACTGCGACATCGCACGTTCCAGCTTTAACGCCTCGTCAATCGTGGCTTTCACAAACGTTTTGATCTCCGGCTCACCAAACGCCGTCAACACCCCACGTCCAAATCCGCCAACAAATCCCTTGGTGCCTGCGAATCCGACGCCGTCCCTCTCATAGCCTGTGCCGTCGAGCACCTTGATGCCGCCTGACGTCATCATCTGCACCAATTCCTTTTCTTTGCCGCACTCGTAATCGTGATTGCCGAGCACGGCCACGATCGGGACGCGCAGTCGCACCAGCGCATTTAAGAGTGGCTCCATCTCCGCCGGCTGGCCGTAGTTGGTGAGGTCGCCCGCGACTACAAGCAAGTCTGCCTCATCGCGCACCCGGCCCAGTTGGTCGAGCACGGCGGTGTGGCTCGACGGCACAAAGTGGAGATCGGCTGTAGCCGCAATCCGCATGCTATTTCTCAGTTGCCGGTTCTCTGCAAAAACACCCGAATCGTCCGGCTCTTGCTGAGAACTGAGAACCGGGAACTGACAACTCTCCTAGACTGCTTCAATCTTCGTCCGCCGCGCCTGATTCTCCTTCAGAATGTCGTCCAGTCCCCATTCTTCAACATCGATCGCAAACATCTTGTCGTCGATCAGGCTGCCTCGGAACCGCGCCCTCGGATTTGGCGAACGCACTTCTTGCTCGAACCGGCCCAGCAAATCCAGCCAGATGTCCTGAGGAACATAATGAGTCTGCGCCGGGTATACATAACGAAAAAGCACAAGCGGCCACAGCACCAGTTCCCAATGCTCGCCCGCTAACTCGAGAATCCGCTGCCAGTCGAGCTTGCCCTCCAGCGCGTAAATCACATGCACGATATCGGCGCCATCAAATCGCTCACGACGCGTAATGAACAACTTCGACGCAATCAATTCTTCCGGCGCCAGCATGCGCGTCCTGACGCCCAGAACAGTCGCAGGATGAGAACGCCTGATCCACTCAGTATCCACCGTAATCGTGCCATTACTCATGCCAGTGATCAAATCGACAAAAAATCCGTCTCGCCGAGCCTTGGCCAGCCAGACTGGGTCCTGCACCTCACACTCGAATCCCTGCCTCGCCAGAATTGGCAACGCTCGATTCGCATCCGCCGGACTCAGGAAAATGTCGAGATCCTTGATGAAGCGGCAGATGCCGGTGTGCTGCTGGAGAGCGAGCGCACCCGAAACCGCAAATGGCAAGCGCTCCTCCTCAAGGTGTTCGAGAACCTCGCGGAACAAGAGTTCTTGCGGCTCGGGAAGCTTCACCGGCACCGACGACGTGACTGGAAGCTGTTCTGCTGGTTCACCCATTGGAGTTCGGCTCTTTCCCGATGCCGCTGACAACGCTTTGGCGCGTCTCGGTCTCGCCCGGGCGAGTGCGGCGCAGGCACGAGCCTCCCAGGGTGCGGACGCCGATGCCGCCCGCGTTCGGGCGCTCACGGCTTATAAGGATTTCCTGACCCTCTGGAAAGATGCGGACCCGGACATTCCCGTCTTGAAGCAAGCCAAAGTCGAATACGCGAAACTCCAGTGACCATATGTCGAACGGGGATCAAGTATCCAACGTACGAAACGCCGCGATGGCTGCTCCGCCTGCAACAGCCGACAAAGCCACGAGTTGTAATCGGTGGCGCTAACGTCCTGTCGGCTGTCCGGCGGGCGTCCTCAACTGCTCGTCGAACGCACGAATGCCAGCTAGACCGCCTTCTTGAAGTCCGTCGCGCTCTCCGATTCGGAAACGCTGCCAGGCCCAACATTGCATGTCGTGCATCCTGCGGCAGCTTCCTTACGACGCTCGCGCAAGCGCGCCTGGAATGTATCCCAGCGATCGCCGATCCCTGAAGCGCTATTGCTGATAACGACCGAATCGGAACCTGCCGGAACCACGCGCCCAGTAGGCGCGTCCGCTGCAGCCAGTGACGAGCGATCCGGCTCGACGGCTTGCGGCCGCAATTCCGATTCATCGCCTGACGCTATGGCCGAATTGCGATTCCCCTCCATCTGCAACGTAGTGGGCGTAATGTTCCGATCCGTCTCCTTGCGGTGCATCACCGGACCAGTTTCCCACTTTGAGCGATAGCGGTTCTCGTAGTCCGTCCACTTCTCATGCGATTCGAGATCTTTTTCGTTGTAGGGTGGAAAGTTTTCGATCTGTTTCTTGGTTAGGTCGCAGGCAAAATCACCTTCGTGTTCGGAGGAGGTGTGCAGAAGTCCGGCGGGAACGACGAATTCCTTAGTGGTCAGCCAGCCACCGGTGTCGACCACAACATAACCAATATCTCCGCTGGAGTGATCGAAGATCACATCCTGAATTTTGCCGAGCTTTTCGTCTCCGGTTCCGTAGAGCGCGGCTCCGCGTACATCCTCGGCCGCATTGCCGAATCGATATTCCCCTAACAGTGAGTAGTGCGACATACAGACTCCTCCAACCGCGCGAGATTGCCAACGCGCGTTAGATGCCGCAAGTGTCTGGGGTGTTTGATGAAGCTGGTTCTCAGTCGCCAGTTCCCGGTTCTCAGTTCTCAGTTCTCAGTTCTCAGTAAATGATTACCAGTGCATCTTCCCGAGTCGATCTAAAGACGTAAAACTTCCGCAACTGAGAACTGAGAACTGGCTAATTCGCTCCGCCAGCGATCGAAGGCACAAGCAGAACCTCATCGCCTTCCTGGAACGCGTACTCGGGGCCGCCGAGAAAGCGTATGTCTTCTTCATTCACATAAATATTCAGGAAGCGCCGAATCTCTCCCGCCTCATCGCGCAGATGAGGTTTCAGCTCCGGGAACTTGCCATCCAGCGTGGCGAAAAGCTCGTTGAGGTTAGCCGCGTCGCATATAACTTGCGGAGTGCCCGCGGTAAGGCGTCGCAGCGCGGTGGGAATCTGTACGGTGATACTCATAAATTTCTCCTTCTGAAAACCCTGTCGATAAGTCAGTTCCCAGTTCCCAGAGAGAACCTGGAAGTGTCCGTGGGTTTTTCTGAGAACTGAGAACCGGGAACTGCTTCTAGGCGACTGCCGGAGCCGCCGCCGCAAACGCTGCCGTTGCCGGCAGCGCGGCCAGCTTCGCGCCGAGGTACGCCTCGAATTCGCTTAGCTTGGCGGCAATCGGTTTTTCGGCCTGATATTTGTCGACCAGCACGTCCGTCGTCTTCAGCCCGTTGCCCGTGATGCAGAGCACCGTCGTCTCGTCCGGCAGAATGCGGTCCTGCTGGATCAGTTTGCGGGCCGAACCAACCGTCACGCCGCCAGCGGTTTCCGTGAAGATGCCTTCGGTCGTCGCCAGGAGTTGAATCGAGCTGACGACCTCCGGATCGGTAATGTCCTCCGACCAGCCGCCGCTCTTGGTGATCGCTTTGATCGCGTAATGCCCATCGGCGGGGTTGCCGATAGCAAGCGAGCGCGCAATCGTCTTCGGGCGCTGCGGCTCGATCTCGGTGCTGTACTGCTTGATGGCCGTCGAAATTGGCGAACAGCCCGACGCCTGCGCGCCAAAGAAGCGCACAGATTTGGGTTCGACCAGGCCAAGCAGAATCAATTCATCGAATGCCTTCTTGATCTTCGTGATCAGCGATCCGCCCGCCATCGGCACCACCACGTTATCCGGCAGGCGCCAGCCAAGTTGCTCGGCGATCTCGTAGCCAACCGTCTTCGATCCCTCGGCGTAATACGGCCGCAGGTTGACGTTGACGAATCCCCACTTGTGTTCGTCCGCGATCTGCGAGCACAGCCGATTCACATGATCGTAGCTGCCGTTGATGCGCACGACCTCCGCGCCGAAAACATGCGTCCCCAAAACCTTCGCCGGCTCCAGGTCCGACGGAATGAAGATCCACGCCTTGAAGCCGTCACGAGCCGCTTGCGCCGCCACCGAGTTCGCCAGGTTGCCGGTCGAAGAGCACGCCACGGTGTCGAATCCAAAGGCACGCGCATTCGCCAGCGCCACCGCGACCACGCGGTCTTTAAAGCTCAAGGTCGGCAGGCACACCGCGTCGTTCTTGATGAACAGATTGCGGGAGCCGATCGTCTCGCCCAGACGAGGCGCGCTGACCAGCGGGGTAAACCCGACGGGGAGGGAGGGCTGATACCCCGCTGGCAGCGGCAGCAGTTCGCGATAGCGCCAGATGTTAGGCCGGCGTTGTGCGAACAACTCGCGCGAGACATGCTTCTTGATGGCGTCGTAGTCGTAAGTGACCTCGAGCGGCGAGAAGCACTCGCAAATCGAAAGTGGCTGGTTATCGAAGGTCTTGCCGCATTCGCGGCAGCGGAGCTGGTAGGTGCCCGTCATCGTGCTACTTCCTTCTGTGGCGTCGGGACGAGCCGGGAAATAATTCCCCGTAAACTACAAAACCCCTTTTCCGGGTAGGAAAAGAGGCTCGGGAGGTGCGAGACTTTCAAATACAAATAAAAGTCGATTCGCGTACCCGAATCTCATGGTCCCCGTTACCGGGCGAGAGTTGGCACCTGCGATGGCGATAGATGATCGCGACCCGGTTGCCGTGGCGTCCTTGGGCTCGTCCCTCAGCCACTCTGCATGAAATTCCGGTCTGCTCAATTATGAGCAAACTTGGGTTTTGATACTACAGCCGACCGATTGGTCTGTCAAGACCGAATCGCACGCTTATTCGCCGGCCGCCGCGCGAAGCCGAAGTGGCTCTTCCACGGCTGGATTCTGTTGCCGGGAAACAATCGAGTGAATTTCCGGTCCTTGAAACTGAGAATGGGCGACTTCGAAATACTTCCACGAGAGGGCTGCCAGTCCGATCGTGCACCCAACCGCCAGAATCCCTTGCGGGGATCGCCATCTGAGGAAGTGGCCCGATCCGCGCCAGGCCGATTCCGACTGCCACATAGACCGGCACATGAATGAGATACATCATGTAGCTGATCGCCCCCAGATAAGTCAGCGGCCGTTGTCGCAGCATGCGGGTCCACGGACTTCCCGACCATCGTACCGACAAGGCCACAAGCGCCGCGCAGAAGATCGCGATGAGCGTGTATCCGCAGATGCTGAAAGCCAGCGTGGACCGCAGTTCGACGTTTCTGAACAAACCGCATCGCCAACTCAGCAGAAACAGAGCCAGGGCAGACGACGGTATTGCGATCAACGCTCCCTTCTCCAGCATCCGCATGGAAATCTTGCCCCGCTGTGCCGCGAGAAACAGCAGGGCGAGACATGCGCCCGCGGACAACGAATCGAATCGCGTGATGAACCCGAATGTCTCCATGGCGTCCGGAGTATGGGTGAGGCCGCGGAGAATGGGGCAGACCAGCAGTGGCGCCACCGAACAGAACACGACGAACCGTTTCGATCCCTTAAGAACGATCGGCGCCCAAATCAGGTAGAACAATTCCTCCGACGAGAGCGACCAGAACACTCCCAGCCCGCGTGCGAAGAGTTCGAAATGGTGGACGTCAAGCGCCTGCGAAGAGACTGCAAAGCCGGCGTGCATGAATAGCCGGCTGGCCATCAAGCGCACCGAAAAGCCCTTCAAAAGAGCCGACAAAAAGAACCAGGCGCCGATTTGCTCTTTGCCGGGAATCTGCTCCCCGTGCAGATAAGCCAAGAGGAGAATCAGCACAAGCGCCAGGTAGTAAGGCGGAAAAATCCTAAGCGCTCGCCGCCGATAGAATTCCCGGAAGGGATGGGGATGTTGCCGAAGCTTCCACAAAATACCGGTGATCAAAAACCCGGAAATAACAAAAAACAGGTCCACGCCGGACCAGCCGAGCGCCATGAATCGGAAGATCGGCTGGTGAACCGGCCGGTAATGCACCAGAAACACAGCCAGGATGGCGATTGCCCGAAGACTGTCCAGCTCTTTGATTCGGTTCATGGACTGTAGAGTCTTGGAATTAGAACAATCGCCGATGATCAAGTCCGGCGTCCAGCCCTTAGAACCTAAGCGATTAACCCCAGGTCTCGCTGAGTCTGCTGTCTGCGAGCGATGCAGGTGCTATTTCTTTTTTTCCGCCGCTTCCAGTTGACGTACCTTCGCCATCGTCCCTTGCGACACGTCCTTGCGTTTCTTGCTCTTCTGGCGACGCTTACTCTTGCTCACATAATGATTTTGCGACATCGTTCCTCATCTAAAAGGCAGTTCGGGATGCCGCCCTGATTCGCGCTCTTGCAGTCCTAAACTGCCACGCCTGTCTATTGTACTTTGAGTGCGCCCACTCCAAGAGTCGATATGCGGGAACTCTTGCAGCCCCTAGAACACGTATGGCACCAGCGCCCAACTGTCGCGGTAATAAGCCTCGAAATCGGCGCCGAATGTCTTGCGCAGAATGTCTTCTTCGAGGCGCGTCTTCCGCAGATATGCGCTGATCAACAGCGCAATGCCCACCAGCGCGTGATATTGCCCCGACGCGATCGCCGTCCCCACAAACATTCCCAGCATCGCGGTGTAGATCGGGTGCCGCAGAACGCGGTAAGGTCCGCTGCGAATCAACTCGTGCCCCTCACCGATCCTGACCTCTGCGCTCCAGTTGCGTCCCAGGTGACGTCGCGCCTAGATCGCGAGCAGCATGAACACCGCCTGTACGATTCCGCCCACCACGATAAAAGTCACTGTCTGCGGCAGAAAGCACCCGTTCAATCCTCGCACCGGCATAAAAAGCAAAAGCATCGCCGCCGTCAAAATCACCGAATGCGCCAGCGTCGATGCCTTCGACTCGGAACTTTCCGTCGGCGCCGAGTTTCGTCCCGCGATTCCCCAGTACACGAAGAAAATCACCCAGAGCACCACCGGCGGGAAGATCCTTTCTCGCAGCACCGGCCAGGGATTGCGAATAAACTTATAAAGAAGAAATAGCAATACGAAACGCACTGCCCACGCCGCTACACGCTGCGACGGCGTCAACTTTCGCCGCGCAAGAGGTTGTGCCGCGCCGTCGCTTCCAGATCCAGTCAAAGAATTGCTCCGCCCATCAACCTTCCACTCACTAGCAACTGCAACCGAGCTATCTGCTGTACTGATTCCGTTTCTTATCCCTATGCCGCTCCATGGCGAGCTGAATCAGCCGGTCAATCAGCTCGGGATACGAAACACCGGTTGCGCCCCACAGCTTGGGATACATGCTGATCGCCGTAAATCCCGGCATGGTGTTGATCTCGTTCACATACATTTTGCGCGACTTCGGCTCCATCAGAAAATCCACGCGCGCCAGGCCCGAGCAGTCGACCGCCTGAAACGCCGCGACAGCCAGTGCCTGCACCCGCTTCATCTCGGCCTTCGTCAGCTTTGCCGGAATCACCAGCTCGGATCCTTCTGCCAGGTACTTCGCGTCGTAGTCGTAAAACTCCTTGCACGGCACAATCTCTCCGGCCACCGAAGCCTTGGGATCGTCATTGCCGAGCACGGCGCATTCGATCTCGCGAGCCTTGTGCTTCTTTCCGCCGACTCCCTCTTCGATCACGATCTTGCGATCGAATTTCGCGGCCTCCTCAATCGGCGGCCCGAGTTCCTTGCGATCGTGCGCTTTGGAAATTCCTACCGATGACCCGAGATTCGCCGGCTTCACAAACACCGGATACTTAAGCTTCGACTCCACCAGTCTCTCAACCTTCCGCGGCCCGCTCTCCCAAGCCGAGCGCAGCACGGTCACGTGTCTCACGATCGGCAGACGCGCATTGCGGAACAGCGCCTTCATCACGTCTTTATCCATGCCTGCCGCCGAACCTAGAACTCCAGCTCCGACGTACGCCATGTCTGCCAGCTCGAGCAATCCCTGGATGGTTCCGTCTTCGCCAAATGTCCCATGCAGCACGGGGAAAATTACATCGACGTTGATGGCACGGTCGGCCGCACGCCGCAGGCTGGACGCCTCGGTCTGAAACGGCTCCAGTGTCGATCCGCGCCGCGCCGGTTCTGGAGGAACAACCACGGACTCGCCCGCCGCCAGCACGGCCGCACCGGGAGTCGCGTCCGGATCGCCCGCACGAAGATGTGGAGTCGCGTGGGCGTCCGCGTCTCCTTTGAGCAGCCGCTCGGCGTGTTCCGCAGTCAGCCAGCGCCCGTCTTTGGTGATGCCGATTGGCACCACCTCATATTTCGTTCTGTCGATCGCCTTCAGAACCGACGCCGCCGACAGCAATGACACCTCATGCTCTCCGCTTCGTCCGCCAAATAAAATTCCCACGCGAATTTTTGCCATAAACAATCAGTCTGGCCGCGCCAGGCTCCCGGCGTCAATCGCAGGATTGGTACATGTGCGGCATGAAAGCGCGCCAGGCAAGCAGCCAAGCCTTCGCCCTTCAGTTCCAGGCAAGAATAGTCGAATATGGGTGACCGGTCCCCGGTGACCGCCCTTTGCTTGGAGCTGGGACCGAACCTGTTTTGTTATGCATCCTACATACAACTAACGCCGTCACTTGCAAGCATTCCGGAGAAGATATCTCGTCACATACCTTGACACCGGGAGGCAATCCGGTGTGAAATTATTCCGCTTCGAAGGCCGGTGCCGGCCCTCCACCCCAAGGGCACTCGACCCAAGAGCGCTCATCGAAAAAAAGATTCAGGTAGGAGCACGGTCCTCGTGTATTTCGCGACACCCTGTTCCTGTTTTTGAACTTGGAACCTAGCTCTTACACATCTCAGGAGTCGCTCATGAATTCAAGCAGGACAGCAAGATCTCTCCTCGCGATTTGGTCGATCGCACTGGCGGTATTTCTCTTCACGGCAATGGCGTCCGCAGGCAGTAAGCCGAGCGGCGGCGGTGGCGGATCACATGGAGGAGGCGGAGGCGGCGGATCGCACGCACCGGCGGCCCATCCTAGCGGAGGCGGCGGCGCTCGCCCCGGTGGGGCTGGGGGCGGTAGCCGTCCCGGAGCGCAGGGACAGAGTCGTGGTCCGGGCGGCGGAGCCCAGGGACAAAGTCGCGGACCCGGCGGACAGAACATGAATCGCGGTGGCCAGAGCCAGGCGGGGAATCGTGGCGGGGCCGCAGGCAATAACCGAGGCGGTAACAATCAAGCCGGCAACAACCGCGGCGGAGCGGCGGGCAATAACCGCGGTGGACAGAACGCCGGTAACCGTGGCGGCGCAGCCGGCAATAACCGTGGCGGTAACAATCAAGGCAACAACCGTGGCGGAGCCAGGCAACAACCGCGGCGGAGCGGCGGGGAATAACCGTGGCGGACAGAACGCCGGCAATCGTGGCGGCGCTGGCAATCACAACACGGGCGGAAATCGTACCGCCGGCAACCATGCGCCAAAAGGCTCGCAGAGCCATGTCACCAAGAGCGGCAACCACGTCCAGACGCGCGCCAACGGCTCGGTTCGCTCCGTCAATGGACACGTCAACGGCCACAACGTACATGTCGAGCATGGCGTGCACGGCGGACGCCGCGTCGTCTCCGAGCACAACGGGCGTCGCACCGTCGCCTACGGGCGTCATGGCGGATACAGCCAGCGCGCCTTCTATCGCCACGGCGGGCACGAGTACTATCAGCGCACCTATTAGCGCGGCGGACGTGCTTATGCTTACGGCTATCGCGGCTACTACTACGGTGGCTACAACTATTACGGATACGCTCCGGCCTATTACTGGGGACCTGCTTACTACGGATGGGCCTACAACCCGTGGCCTGCGCCGGTTTACTACGGCTGGGGCTGGGGTGGGGCTCCCTGGTATGGCTACTATGGCGCGTACTGGAATCCATACCCCGTCTATCCGAGCGCGGCGTTCTGGCTGACTGATTTCTTCGTCGGGGCAGCGTTGCAAGCGGCTTATGCCGACCAGCAAGCAGCGGCAGAGGATAGCGGCCAGATTCTGCCACCAACCTTCAACCAGGCGTCTAGCGATGTCGTCGCTGAACTGTCGACCTCTGATCCGCTGGTGGCGGCGAACCTTGCCTCCATGTACCCGCGTGGAAACTTACTCCTCGCAGGTGGTGCGGCAGGCAGCAGTAGTCCTGCCATGACCAAGGAGATCAAGGACGCGCTCTCCGAGGAGATCAAGAACCAGATCGCAGCCGAGAAGACCGCGGCGGCGAACAAGGACAGCGCAGGCAATGACAGCGGTACGCCCGCGGCGCTCGATCCCAACATCCGCTACTTCGTAGTGGCGAATGAGGAGGATCTTACCGACGCGGATGGCAACGAGTGCACACTCACCGGCGGCGACGTCGTTTACCGCACCGGCGATACGCCCGACGACGATCACATGGTCGACGCCACGGTAAAAGCCAGCCGCAAGGATGAGTGCGCCATCGGAGCCACCGTCGGCGTTTCCACCGACGATCTGATGGACATGTACAACAACCTCCGCCAGAACATGGCCGACGGTATGAAGGAGCTGGCAGCCAAGAACGGCAAGAATGGACTGCCCAAGTCTCCCGACACCACGACCACGGGTGGCGAAATCCCGGCTCCGACGCCCGATTCAAACGTGCAGGACGACTTGAAGCAGGCGCAATCGGATGCGGACGCAGCCGAAGCGGACGCCAAGCAACCGAACTAACTCTGGATGCGCGCCTCGCATGATGAAGTGCGAGGCGCGCGTTGCAGTCTTACTCGATAGTCTTCCCGCGATCCGCCACTCGAAATTCAAGCCCCACTGGGCACACACGCACCACTATCACAGGAGGAATTTGCAATGCGGCACAAGATTCAGAATCCCCTTCTGATCGTTGCCTTGAGTCTGGTCGTCCTCATGCCTGGATTGCTGAGCGCACAAGTATCGCTGGCCGATCAGCTCAATGCGCAATACAACCTGGTCAAGATGGGCGAGGACTCGAACGGCGCGGCTGTCATCGAAGCGGGAACCATCCTCAACATCAAGAAGGGCGGCATTCTCAGCGTTCCCTGGGGCGACCAGACCAGCGGCATGGCGACGAAGTATCAGGACGGCGCTGTGCACTCGCCCAGCGCATTGGGCATGAAGGCGCGCGGCAGCCTGCTCGGGCACTTCGGCAAGACGCAGACGACCCAGTTCTTCCAGGTGGGAAACAAAGTTTATCCCACCAAGATCCAGGTCAATGCGGACAAAGACCAGGTCGTCATGGGAATCGTCTCCTGCGACTCCTGCAATAACATCAGCCCGACGACTTTTTACAAAGCCGACGTTGTCTTCCAGTTCGGCAAAGGCGCGCTGGCGAAGATGAGCGCGCCGCAGGTGGAAGACGCGATCGCCGGATTGCTGGCCATCGATGACAGCGGCGGCGATCAGGGCAACAACAACGGCGGCAATGGCAACGATCAAGGCGGCAATAATGGCGGCAATGATCAAGGTGGCGGAGGCGGAAATGGTGGAGGTGGTGGTAATGGCGGAGGAGGAGGGCAGGCTCAGAATCAGCCCCCGCCAGAACCGGCGCAGATCGAGAAAGGCATGACACCCGATCAGGTAAAGAACGCGATCGGCGTGCCTGACAAGATCATCAACCTCGGCTCGAAGCAGATCTACGTCTACAAGGACATCAAAGTCACGTTCCTGGCAGGCAAAGTTTCGGACGTGCAGTAGCGACTAGAGAATAGTTTCACCTGCGATCGGATTGTCATCCGGCGCAAAAGCGAGAGATCTGCGGTTTGCTTCAACAGGCAGGTCTCTCGCTATTTTTGTGCCCGAAAAACTCCTGCCATGAGAAAGAGAATGAAAAGAACCTGTAGATCGCCTGTCGGGAGAGAAACGAATTCATAGGATTTTCACAGAACCGCAACCTTCCCGAAATGTCTGGGCGCTATCGTAGCGTCAGTTGCCCTTCTAACCGGGAGGGATCATTAGGACGGCCTTGGGGGGCTCCGGGCTGTCCTTTTTATTTGGGCCCATTTTGGCCAAGATTCGTTCGGTGCTTCCTTCTAACGCTTGAGGGCCCCGCTCTCCCCTTTAATGGAATCAGAGACCTGTTGTTCGGTCATGTGAAAATGTTGCCCGGGCGACGCGATCGAGCGCCAAACCCTTCTTTGCGCCACGTTTTCTGTCCACGGGTAAAAGAACCCAGTTACACTCATCAACCGCTTTTCGACGTTTCTGGAATCGTTAGTGGGTTCGTGTTACTTCTACGTTATACTGCATGGCTGCTTTAAGGGGGAGTTATGAGACTGTCGATGATTTGTCGAAGCACGACCCGTAGAAGGCAAGAGCTTGCTGCTGGATTGGTTTCCGCACTCGTACTGATTTCTGTCCTCGACAGTCTTATCAGCCCAGGCGCGAACTTATAAGGAAACGATTCTCCATTCTTTTGCAAATACACCGGACGGCGAGTACCCGAGTGCTGGGTTATTAATGGATGGTAAAGGCAATTTATACGGGACAACCGGTGGAGGGGGCACTCTCCAAGGAGGAACGGTGTTCGTGTTGGATCCTTCGGAAAACGAGAGGGTGCTCTACAATTTTCCGCCTAATCCCCAGAACAATCCGACGCCTATGGGGGTTCTAGTGATGGATAAGCAGGGCAATCTCTATGGCTCGACCTGGGAGGGGGGCAGTGCGAGCGGCGGGACTGTGTTCAAGGTTGGAGCGAATGGTCAGGAAACTGACCTGCACGTTTTCACTGGAGCAGGTGGAGACGGCTTTTTGTCTAGAGCGGGGATTGTTATCGACAAGCATGGCAACCTCTATGGAACCACTATTATGGGAGGCGCATCCGGAAACGGGCTGTCAGGATATGGGACGGTATACAAGGTCGACCCATCTGGGAACGAGACTGTGCTTTACAGCTTTACGGGGCAGGCTGACGGCGGCTATCCATATGCGAGCCTGACGCTGGATAAGAACGGAAATTTATACGGCACAACTTACGAAGGCGGTGACCTTTCCTGTCAGCCGCCGTATGGTTGCGGGACGGTATTTAAGGTGGACCCGACCGGCCATGAGTCCGTGCTGTACAGTTTTACCGGTGCGTATCCGGACTATGGAATAAGCCCGGTGGGAGGCTTAGTCCGAGACAAGGCTGGGAACCTATATGGGACGACCACCTACGGCGGCACCGCTTCGTACCATGGCAACGTGTTTGAGTTAACTCCGGATGGCACGATCGCAAACCTGTATAGCTTTACCGGGAGTAACGGGGATGGTGAATGGCCGACCTCCAATTTGATGCTCGACAACAAAGGAAACTTATACGGCGCTACAAACTATGGTGGTTCGCCTAATTGTGAGTCTGGATGCGGAGTGATATTCAAAGTCAGTCCAGACGGAACGGAAAACATCTTGTTTAGCTTTACGGGTGGTGCCACCGGGTTCAGGCCTTCAGCATTGGTTCGGCACGGTGGACATCTTTATGGGACTGCCAGCAACGGCGGCGCTTACAATGTGGGAGTTATATTCAGTTTGCATTAGATCCTTCGAGATAACTCAGGGCCGGGACCGTGCCCCATCGGTCTCTCGCAAGAATGCTCGATCAGATTGACGACTACGGGTTAAACAGCGGGCGCCTGTCCCCACGAGAACGGTTCAGCGCGCTCCTACTGGTTGCGAGGCAGTCTCTTCCACGCTGGCCTCGCGCAGGAACTTCGCTGCTTCCTCAGGCGGCGTTGGATTGATATAGAAACCGGTCCCCCATTCAAAGCCTGCCGTCTTCGTCAACTTCGGCATGAATTCAATGTGCCAGTGATAGTGCTCATTGGTTGGGTCCTGAACCGGCGACGAATGCACGACAAGGTTATACGGCGGATTGTCGAGGACGCGATCCGCTTTCATCAGCAGGAGCTTCAGCGCCTTGGCCAGGTTTTCGAACATTTGCGACGATGAATTTTCGAAGGCCGATTCGTGGCGCTTGGGAAGAATCCAGGTTTCGAAAGGGAAGCGCGGGGCGTAGGGAGCGAGGGTGATGAAGTCTGCGTTCTCGGCTACGATGCGCGTGCCAGCGTCCATTTCCTGGCGAATGGCGTCGCAGAAAACGCAGCGCTCTTTGTAGATGTAGTACTGCTTGGCGCCTTGCAACTCTTCGACAACGTAGGCTGGCAGAATGGGCAGCGCGATGAGCTGGGAATGCGAGTGCTCCAGCGATGCGCCGGCGGCTTCTCCGTGATTTTTGAAGAGCAGGATGTATTTGAAGCGGCGATCTTTTTTCAGGTCGAGAATGCGGTCGCGAAAGGCCCAGAGCACGTCTTCGATGCGCTTGGAGGGCAACTGGGCGAGACTCATGTTGTGGTCGGGCGTTTCGATGATCACCTCGTGAGCGCCGACACCGTTCATTTTGTCGAACATGCCCTCGGCCTGCTTGTTGAGGCTGCCTTCGATGCCGAGCGCGGGGAATTTATTGGGGACGACGCGGACGGTCCAGCCGGGACTGTCTTTCTGCGGAGAGTTTCCGTTGGTATTGGGACGGTAGGCCAGAATCTCTGGAGGCGTCTTGCTCTCGTTGCCGTAACAGAAGGGGCAGAATCCGCCTTTTATGCGCATGGTTTCACGCACGAAGTCGGTGGGACGCTTGGCACGATCGGTAGAGATGATGACCCATCGTCCGACGACGGGGTCTTTCCTTAATTCAGGCACAACACTCGGTCCTTTCGCTTACTAAATCGCTTCAGTAGGAGCGTGCAAGTCCACGATTGTACGCTAGAGGAAAGGCATTTTGGAACAGCTCGAAGGTGGGATGGAGTGGATCGCGGTCATAGTAAACGGCTAAAACGTCAAAGCGGGCCCGGTGCTGGCCGGGAAGCTGGCGCAGGAAGTCGCGGGCGACATGCCGAAGATCGTCGCGTTTTTCGCGATCAACGGCGGCTTCGGCGGGCCTGACGGCACGCGTGGTCCGCGTCTTTACCTCGATGAAACAGAGAACGTCTTCGTTCTGATCTCGAACCCAGCCGACGAGGTCGAGTTCACTGCGGTAATTCGGCGAGCGAAAGTTGCGGGCGATCATCGTATAGCCCTGGCGGCGCAGGTAGAAGTAGGCGTCTTCTTCTCCGCGGCGTCCGGTTTGGAGATGCTCGGCAGTTTTGTCCGGCGGGAGGAGTTTGGCGGAGAGCCAGTCCAGAACGCGGATAGTCGTTTGCGTCAGGCGCGCGGGGAGCATTCTTTAGCGTACCCAGTTTCGGTTCGACGCACCGTGATTGCGGTCACCGCGGGTTCGGTACATTTACGGAGCCGAGGGCGAGATTGCGATGCACGGTTCAATTGCAGAGGTCGAACCCTAGGGCGTCTGCCGCAGTACCGCAACATCGGGCGCGGATGCTGAGGTCGCTACGGCTTTTGTCTTGTCCTTGCCAAGCGTGTTTACCAGCACGACGCCCGCAAGCGCTACGGCTCCGCCGATCAGCGAGATTAGTTTGGGGATCTCGCCCAGCCAGATCCACGCGATGCCGATGGCGATCACCGGGGAGAGATAAAGCGCGGTGGTGGTACGGCTGGCGGTGCCGCGCGAGAGGATGTAGGACCAGGCGACGTAGGCCAGGGCTCCAGGGAAAATTCCGAGATAGATCGCTGCGATCGTGGCAGCGGGGGGCGCGGTGCGGATGGCATGCGGAAGTCCGCCGGCAAAGGGCAGCAGCATGAGCGTGCCAGCCCAGATGGAATATGCGGTGAACTCGAGTGCGCTGTAGCTGGCTAGATAGTGCTTCTGAAGAATGATGTACGTGGCGGAGCCGACGGCCGCCGCGAGAATGATAAGCGCTTGCGGGGAAAGGCGAATGCCCTGGCCTTCACCGCTGGCGATGAGCCCGACGCCCGCGAAGCTGACGAACACGCCAAGCCATCCGAAGGCATTGAGCCGGTCGTGCAGGAAGAAGCGGGCGGCGAGAGCGGTCCAGATGGGCGTCGAAGCAATCAGCATGCTTGCCGCGCCGGCGGTGACGCGCGTCTCACCATAGTTCAGCGCGAGATTGTAGAAGGTGATGCCGACCGCGCCGGTCAGGATGAGTCCGGGAAGATCGCGGAATTTTGGACGACGGAAGTGCGCAAAAGTAGCGTAGATGGCCAGAGACGTGGAGGCGACCAGGAAGCGCAGCACGGCCAGGTTGGCGGGAGCGTAAGCGCGCAGACCCGCGCGGATTCCGGCGTAAGCCGAGGCCCAGAGGGTAAGCGCGATAACGAGAGCAAGTATGAAGCGAGAGCGTGAAGCGCGGCATTGAGCCTCCTTTCTAGTGGCATGTGAGGGAGTTGCGGCCAGGCGCCTGTTACCAGGTGTCGCCGCCACGTTCTGGAGGCCAAGCGCCAGCTTGCCGGCGAAGCAGGGCAATCTGCCCTGTGTGATAGCTGTTGTGCGCGACGATCTGCCAGAGTCGGGTGCGAACCGTCAATCGCCGCGGCGTATTTGTGGCGCCAATGTCTTCGACTATGCGCTCCAGCGTGGTCGCGTCAGAATCCGCCAACGCAGCCAGCCGCGCTAACAAGTCGATAAAGCGCTGTTGCGCCGCTTGCCACTGCGCTTCGACCGCCGGTTCGGGATGTGGCGGCCAGCTCTCAATTGCGTGTTCCGGATATCGCCGCTTTTCCCCGGCAATGTTGCCGAGGTCATGCTCCATCCAGTAATTCATGTGCAATACGATTTGCCAGATCGAATGCGGATAGCCGGCAGTGCGGTGTGCAGCGAGTTGCGCGGACACGTCTTCGACGCAGGCGACGGGATCGCCATGAGCGCCTTTGCCGTAGACGAGTTCGCGCAATGCGGCTTCGCTCATCTCGCCGCCTCCACCGCAGCGACGATAACTTCGTCACCCGCGTGAATCGTGCCTTCGGTCAGTATCTGGGCGCGCAGGCCTCCGCGATGGCGCAGGCCCTTGATGAGCTGCTTGCCGGTCAGGCGCTGCAAATGGTCGCAGGGCTCGCAGAGGCGGATGCCGCGGGCACGGACATCGCCAATTACGAATTCAAGTCCGACCAGATCATTGAGCGCCACGCCACGCGTGACAATGTTGCGGCGGGCTTCGCCCGCAGCCAGATCAATGCCGTACTCGCGGCGAAGCGCTTCGAGGGCTTCGGCTTCGATCAGCGTGAGTTCGAAGTCGGGCTCAGGCTTGAAGAACGTGCCTTGCTTGAGAGCATAGCGGTCGCCGTCGAGGCCGACGCCGGGGATGGCAGAGACGGCGTCCACGGCCTGGGTCGGACCGGTCGCCCTGGCGGCGATGTAGATGGCTTCGACGATTCCGCGCGGCATATTGCGCTCCAAATTCAAAGGGAGGCAAGGCTAGGCCCTGCCTCCAGACAGGCCTGAGAGCTACAGGCTTTTCTCGACGGCAGCGATCGACTCTTCCAAGACGTCGACGGCTACGTCGGCTTCGTCTTTAGTCACGATGAGCGGCGGCGCGATGCGAACCGTGCTGGGGCCGCAGCCGAGGAAAAGCACTCCGCGTTCGAATGCGCCTTCGACGATGCGATCGCGCTCGGCATTGCCGTATTCGCGCGTCTTCTGGTCTTTGACGATGTCGACGCCGATCATGAGGCCGCGGCCGCGAACGTCGCCGACGATTTTGTGCTTCTTCGGCCAGTCGGCCATGCGCTTCATCATGTGATTGCCGACCTCCTGCGAATTTCGCAGCAGGCCTTCTTTTTCGATTACGTCGAGTGTCGCCATGGCAGCGGCGATGCAGACCGGATTTCCGCCGAAGGTCGAAGCGTGCGAACCCGGCACCCAGTCCATGATCTCGGCTTTCGTCATGGTCACGCCAAGCGGCATGCCCGAGGCGATGCCCTTCGCCATGCAAACCATGTCGGGATGAACGCCGGTGTGCTCGACCGCAAACCACTTGCCGGTGCGGCCGATGCCGCTCTGCACTTCGTCAACGACGAGCAGGATTCCGTGTTTGTCGCAGATGCGGCGCAGTTCCTGCATGAAGACGGTGGGAGCGACGACGTATCCGCCTTCGCCCTGGATGGGCTCGACGAAGATGGCCGCGACTTCTTCCGGCGCGAGAACGGTCTTGAAGAGCTTGTCTTCGATGTAGCGCGCGCAGCCTAACGCAAACTGCTCGGGGTCCTGTTGTCCACCGACACAGCCGCGATAAATGTCGGGATAACGCACGTGCGTCACGCCCGGAACGAGCGGCGAGAAACGGCGCTTCTGCTGCGGCTTGGAGGCGGTCAGCGAGAGCGCGCCCATGGTGCGTCCGTGGAACGCGCCGAGGAAGGCGATGATGTGCTGGCGCTTGCTGTGATAGCGCGCGAGCTTCAGAGCGCACTCGATGGCTTCCGCGCCGGAGTTGCCGTAGTAGATTTTGTGCGGGCCGGGCATGGGCGCTATCTTTGACAGGCGCTCGGCGAGCGTGACCATGCTCTCGTAGTAGAAGTCGGTGCCGGACATGTGGATGAGTTCGGCTGCCTGCTTCTGAATGGCGGCGACGACTTCGGGATGGCAGTGGCCGGTCGAGGTCACGGCGATGCCGGCGGAGAAGTCGAAGAACTCGTTGCCGTCGACGTCCTCGACGACGATGCCGCGGCCGCGCTTGGCGACCATCGGGTAGGAGCGCGTGTAAGAAGGTGAAATGAATTTTTCGTCGCCCGCGAGAACGCGGAGGGCATTGGGGCCGGGAAGAGCGGTTGTGATCTTCGGGCCGAGAGTCAGAGTCTTGGTCGTCATGGCAGGTTCTCCTGATTTCGGTGATCGAGGCTAGTTGCGTCGGACCTCGGGGACATGATTGGCGGCTGTGACAGCGGTCTGAGCGGCTTCGAGCCATGAGCTACGAGCTTCGAGCAACCTCAGAACAATAAGGAGAACGAAAATTAGTCGCTGCCGAAGAGGTTGGCGCGAACATGCGAGGGCAGAACGGACAGATACCGGCGAGGACAGGCGCGTCCTTCGATCCAGCAGAGGCCCGAGATGGAGCGGTTCAAACGCATAAAGAAACCATAAAAATTATAGCTTGGATTGGGCGGCGGCGTAACCCCCAAAGATTACGTAGGTTCTCTCCGATCAGGGAACGGGCCGGTCGCGCTCGAACACCAGCCAGTCGCTGAGCAGAAAATTCACCAGTGAGCAGACGGTTACGGCGATCAGGTTGGCGATCATGTAGTTCATGTGGAACCGGCCGACCAGCGCTCGCATGATGAGCAGATTGCCGATGATGGAGACTCCGCCGTTGGAAGCATTGAACTTGGCGAATCTGGCCAGCGATTGCAGACGGTAGGCAGAGGGGCGGTCGCGCCAGGTGAACCGCTCATGCCAGAGGAAGTTGTGGATCACCGCTGTTTCAACCGCCAGCGCGGTGGCTAGCAGATAGTTCAGGTGGAATATCGAGCGAAACAGCGCCAACGCGGCCAGTTGAACGACAATCCCAATTCCGCCGACGAAGTTGAACTTCAGCCAGCGGATCAGGCTATCTCGGGCGGGCTTTTTGGGCGACTGGTTATTCGAGGAAGTCGAGTCCGAGCGCGGGACGGATTCGCTAGAGTGGCCGCGATCCTCACCACTCACTTGATTCGTTCCTCGCGATAGAGACGCAGCGTGTTCTTCAGCGACATGACGATCAGCATCAGCGACATTCCTGCGAGGCCGATTGCGCCGCCGATATCGAAGAGTCGGTAGCGCCCGTGAATCACCCATGCCCATTTGAAGAGCGCGAGATTGCCGATGGCCAGCAGGATGCGCAGTTCCGTGGGGCCAAATCGCCAGAATGACAGATGAAATTCGCCGATGGTGTAGGTCGCGAGATAGGACTGGATGGAAAGCAGCAAGAAGGCGATCAGCAGGCCGATAGCGATGTCCGGGTGCATATATCCGGAGAGCCCGAGGCCGACCATCATGGCAGTGGCGCCGATGGAGTCGATCATGTGGTCGACGTAGAAACCATAGCGCGGGCGCTGCTGCTGGCGCACGCGGGCGAGCGTGCCATCGAGACTGTCGCCAAACCAGTTGAGGGCTAGACAGGCGATGGCGGCGATTAACATGCGCCGGTCGCGGCCAGCTAGCGCATAGCAGACTCCGGTGGCGAGTTGGGCGGCGAAACCGAGGGCGGTCAGATGGTCAGAGTTGACGAAGCGCGGCATGCGCTCGGCCATCCAGATGAGGGCGCGCTTTTCGGCGGCTGCCAGGAAACTGCCGTGGACGCGGGTGGCGTTCTGGAAACCGGACTTCACGCCGGTCGCGTCTGTCTTCGGACTGGGCGGGTTCGTCAACGTGGTACCGGCTGATTTCGTCTGCACAATCGCTCCGCCCTGCATTGTCGTTTAGTTCCCGGTCGCTGGCAATGGGCCGCGCAACGGGCGCAAGGAGTTATGATTTCCGCATGTCATCTTCGGTCTTCGGCCGGCGTGGTCAGCTTTGAAGAGGCGCGGCGCATTGTCGAAGAGCACGCTGCGCGGACACGCACCGTAGTTGCTGAATTCAGCGCTGTCGAGACCGTTGCTCTGCTCGCCGCTCGGGGACGCGTACTGGCTGAAGCGTTGCTTGCCGACCGTGATTTTCCTCCTTTTCGCCGTGCCACTCGCGATGGATATGCGGTGCGCGCTGTGGACGTGGAGAAGGTTCCTGCGCGTCTGAACTTGATTGGTCAAATCAAGGCCGGCGAGTCTGGGGATGCGTTCTCGCTTCAAACCGGCCAGGCCGTTTCGATCATGACTGGCGCGCCGCTGCCGCCGGGCGCTGACGCAGTAGTGATGGTGGAATATACGGCTTCGTCGGGGGCCTTCGTCGAGATTCAGCGCGGAGTCACGAGCGGCGAAAACTTTGTTCCGCGCGCGGCAGAGGCTCGGGCAGGAGAAGTTCTGGTCGAGCCTGGGCAACGACTAGACCACTCGCACATCGCTATTGCGGCATCCGTAGGCAAGAGCCGGGTCCAGGTCTTTCGCAAGCCCCGGGTCGCTGTCCTTTCTACCGGCGACGAAGTGGTTCCGATTGATGCTTCGCCCGGTCCGGCACAGATTCGGAATTCGAATTCATACTCGCTGGCCGCGCAAATTGAAGAAGCTGGCGGCGAGGCGGTACGGCTGGCAATTGCTCCCGACGAACCTCGGCGATTGCGTGAGCTGATTGAAGAAGGCTTGGCCTGCGATCTCCTCCTGCTGACTGGAGGGGTTTCCATGGGGAAGTATGATCTCGTCGAGCAGGTGCTGGGCGAGATCGGCGCGGAGTTTTATTTTACCGGGGCACGAATCCAGCCGGGGAAGCCGGTCGTGTTTGGGTCGTGTAGCGCGGATACTCTTGTCCGCGTGCCGGAAGCGGATGAACAGTCTGCGCGGATAACACTGTCCACGCCACACTATTTCTTTGGACTGCCGGGGAATCCAGTCTCCACCATGGTCACGTTCCGGCTTTTCGCGCAGCCTATGATTGACGCGTTGGCTGGTGCCCGGCCAGAGGCGCTGGTCTTTCTTAAGGCGCGATTGAAGACCGACGTGCGCAGTAAGACCGGGCTGACACGTTTTCTTGCCGGCGGTGATCTCTGGGCAGTTTTCCGATTCCGTGGTTGAATGGGCGACCTGGCAAGGCTCGGGCGACATTGCGGCTTTGGCTCGAACAAATTGTTATCTGGTTGTACCGCCGGATAGGGAGATCATTCCTGCTGGCGAGCTTGTTTCGGTCCTCGTCTGAATTCCTGGTTCTCTGCGCTCGAAAACCTGGGGCTGCCAACGACGGCGACTTCACTTGCTGCCGGTTTCCGGCCGATGCTGTACCCTGATTTCAATGCCGAGAAAACTCTCACACTATGATTCTGACGGCCGGGCCCGAATGGTGGACGTCTCCGACAAGAAGAAATCTGCGCGTGAGGCGGAGGCTTCGGCGCTGGTTTTGATGTCGGCGAAGGTCTTGCGGGCGCTGCCAGAGAATCCCAAGGGCGATCCGCTGGAAGTCGCGCGAACGGCTGGAATCATGGCGGCGAAGCGCACTTCAGAGCTGATTCCGATGTGTCATCCCGTGCCCCTTACGCACATTGCTGTCACCCTACGCGTGTGCGAGAATGGCGTGGCTATTCACTCAAAAGTAAAGACTACTGCGGAGACCGGCGTCGAGATGGAAGCCCTGGTGGCGGCAAGTGTGGCGGCTCTTACGGTCTACGACATGTGCAAGGCGCTGGATAAAGGCATCGAGATCCGCGAAGTGGTGCTGGAGAAAAAGTCGGGCGGAAAGAGCGGAGACTACCGCAGGCGCTCCTAGAGATTATGGCTGTTAACGTCAAAATCCTGCTGGTCGACGACAACCCCATGGTATTGGGGATGCTTCAGCAGGCGCTCGCTTCGCTGGCGGAGGTTTCGACAGCCAGCGATTCGGCAGACGCGCTCTTGAAAGCCGTGGAGGATGTTCCAGACCTGTTGATCAGCGACTATCGCATGCCCGGGATGGACGGACGGCAATTGGTTGAAAAACTGAAAAGCCGGACCGCGACTGCGGGAATTGCCGTTGTTCTGATGGCGAGCAAGGGAGACATCAGCGAAAAACTGTCGCTCCAGGAGGGCGTGGAGGATCTCCTCGAGAAGCCGTTTTTCCTGAAAGACGCGGTGCGCAGGGTTAAGCGCGTGGTGGATCGGATCGCGCTGGAGAAACTCGCGAAAGCTCCGACGGCAGCGGACGGCGTACTGCGCGGAAGCCTGGCGCAGATGAACGTGATCGACCTCGTGCAGTCGCTCGAAATGGGGCGTAAGAGCTGCCTGCTGACCATGATCAATGGCGACGACCGGTGCGAGATTTATTTCTCGCAAGGTCAGGCGAAACATGCCGCGTATGGCGCGACGCTGGGGGATGAGGCCGTTTTCAAGGTGCTGCGCTGGACGGAAGGAAATTTCGAGATCGATTTCACCAAGAGTACCGCGCAGGAAACGACCACGCTGAATACGCAAGGGCTGCTGATGGAGGGATTGCGTCTGCTCGACGAAGCAGCGCGCGATGCGGCCGAGGGCGGCGCGGAAGGCGATGCCGAGGGCGAAGATGTCCTGCTCGACACCTGAGGCCGGAGGCGCGTCGTCCCATCATTCTACGCCATCCGAAGGAATACTGGCCGCCGTGCTGACGGTCAGCGACTCGTGCTCGCGGGGAGAGAAGACAGACCTTTCCGGTCCAGCCGTCGCGGAAGCCTTGGAGCGGTACGGGTTTCGAGTGGGTGAGCGCGGGCTCGTGTCCGACGAGCAACACGAAATTCAGGCAAAACTCATTCAGTTGTGTGGGGCGGCGCGCCTCGTGGTAACCACCGGAGGGACCGGGATCGCCCCGCGTGACGTTACACCCGAGGCTACTCGGGCGGTGTGTGACCGGCTCATTGAAGGCCTTGCGGAACTCATGCGCGCCGAGGGAATGCGGAAGACTCGGTTTGCGGCGCTCAGCCGCGGAGTGTGCGGGGTCCGCGGTACGAGCCTGATCTTGAATCTTCCAGGCAGTCCAGCAGGCGCAGTGGAATCGCTGGAGGCCGTCATTGATCTCCTGCCGCATGCGTTGGAGTTGCTGATGGGGAAGACCGACCATCTTGGGCACCGGTAATTGGGTTTTGCGTCAACACTTCAACCTCCTATGCGAGAAGCACAAAAGCTGATCGACGATGCGCTTCAAGCTCGGCGTGAAGGCCGCCGTCAGGATGCGAAGCGCGATCTGACGGAAGCGATCGCTTTATGCCGCAACTCGGCTGCGCGGGCTGAACTGGCGCGGGCTCTGGCGACGCTCGGGCAGATTGAGAGAGACCTCCACAACCTGGACGCGGCTCGGCAGAATTATGAGGATGCCATTGCCATCTATCGCACCGTGGGTGATGCATCGAGTCTCGCCCATGCGGTCCGGCATTTAGGGGATGTTCACCGCTCTGCCGGCCATCCTTCCCTGGCCGAGCCTTGCTACGAAGAGGCACTGACTTTCTACCGCGACCACCATGAGACAACGCCACTCGAACTGGCAAATGCAATTCGGGGATTGGCGGTCCTTAAGGCTGACGCCGGTGATAGGTTGAAGGCAATTTCGCTCTGGAAGGAAGCCCGCGCACTTTATGCAGAGGCAGGCGTGAAGGAAGGTGTTGCCGAAAGCGATGCCCGGCTGACTGCCTTGAACAGCGGACCATCAGCGGCACATTGATCGAGGTGACATGCGTTTGACTCGCCCCGACACGCTAGACTAGCCTCGTACGTTCGGCCACGTAAGCATGGTCTCGAAAATTCGTGCTCGAAAGTTCGTTCCCACCGAATGCGGACTCATCTCAAACCGAAGCTTGGCGCGCTCCTCCTGCTGTTGGCGGTTGTCGCCGTTGCGGCTCCCCTGCGGCCAACCCATGCGCAGCATGCCATCGTTGTCAGCGTGCATGAACTTGCCTCCCGTGCCGGCGTCGAAGTGATGCAAGCGGGCGGCAATGCGGTGGATGCGGCAGTGGCCACGGGATTTGCCCTCGCCGTAGTTCATCCGCAAGCTGGAAATATCGGCGGCGGCGGATTTCTGCTCCTGCGAACGGCAAGCGGCGAAACGCATTTTATCGACTATCGCGAGAAGGCACCGGCGGCGGCGACCGAGAACATGTATCTCGATGCGCAAGGGAATGTAATTCCGGATCTGAGCGTGGTCGGATACAAGGCGATTGGAGTGCCGGGCTCGGTCGCCGGACTCGTGTATGCCGAAAAGAAATATGGCAAGCTGACGCTGGCGCAGGTGATCGCTCCTGCCATCAAACTCGCCCGCGACGGATTCCCGCTGGCTTATGAGGATGCGGAGGATCTAAGAAGCGATGAGCATCTGGCGGAATTTGCCGAGTCGCGGCGGATTTTTCAGCGCGACGGCAAGCTTCTACCGATCCGGCGAAGTTCTGAAGCAGCCGGAGCTGGCCCGCACGCTGGAACGCATTGCCAAAAATCCAGACGACTTCTATCACGGAGAAATGGCGCGTGAACTCTCGGCCGCGATCCAGAAAGGCGGGGGCCTGGTAACCGCCGCCGACCTCGCCGCCTACGAAGTCAAGGAGCGCGAAGCCGTTCACGGCACTTATCGTGGCTACGAGATCATTGGCGCGCCGCCGCCTTCGTCGGGTGGAACCTGCTCTCATCGAAATTCTCAACATCCTCGAAGGCTTCGATCTCGCCAAAACCGGCAACCGGTCGGCCGAGACGATTCACCTTACCGCCGAGGCGTTTCGCCGCGCATTTTACGACCGCGCCGATTTCATGGGCGATCCGGACTTCTCGAAAGTTCCCGTGCCGCAACTGATCGATAAGAAGTATGCGGAGGCGTGGCGTGAGTCGATCGAAGTGAACCATGCCAGCGCGAGCCGCGATTTGAAACGGCCGCAGTTCAAGGATCTTGAGCGCGTGGCCAGTTCGCATCCGCTTCAGCGGTCCGCGAACCGGAGAACACGACGCATTATTCCGTTGTTGACAGCGAGGGCAATGCGGTCGCGGTCACGACCACGCTCAACGATTCCTTTGGCTCGCGCGTTACGGCTGACGGGCTCGGCTTCCTGCTCAACGACGAGATGGATGACTTCGCTTCGAAGCAAGGTGTGCCCAATAATTACGGGCTGATTCAGGGGCCGGCCAACGCGGTTGGGCCGAACAAGCGGCCGCTTTCCGCCATGACGCCGACGATCGTGCTGAAAGACGGCAAACTGTTTTTGGTACTTGGGATCGCCCGGTGGGCCCACGATCATCACCACCGTCGCCAATATTCTGACGGGCGTAATCGACTTTGGTGTCGATATTCAGGAGGCGGTCAACGCCCCGCGCTTTCATCATCAATGGCTTCCCGACGAGATTACTGTCGAAGACCGCCTCTCTCCCGATACAATGAACATTCTGCGATCCAAAGGACACAAGCTGAACGTCTGGCATTTCTGGGGAGACGGCGAGTGCATCATGGTCGATCCGAAGACGGGCGAGCGGCTGGGGGCGAGCGACGGACGCAATAACGGGAAGGCGGTGGGCTACTGATGCTCAAGGCGGTGTCGACATACGTCTATGTAAAAGAACGCCTGCATCCGGGACTGCTCGATGACCTGGTGCGAGGTGGGGCGCAAGCGATCGAAATTTTCGCCGCCCGCCAGCACTTCGATTACGCCAACCGCAAACAGCACGTGCGAGAGATTGCCGACTGGTTCAAGTCGACGGGCATTCCTCTGAATTCCGTACACGCACCGTTGTATTCCGATTACGAGTGGGGCCGCACGGGTTCACCGCCCGTGAACATCGCTTCAACCGATCGCGCCGGGCGTATTGATGCCATGGACGAAATCAAACGCGCGCTCGAAGTTGCCGAGCAGATTCCATTCCGCTTTCTGGTGCAGCACATCGGCAGCCCGAACGAAGAATTCGACGAGAAGAAACTTGAGGCCGCGATGACTTCCGTCGAGCACCTGCGCGCCTTTGCCAAGCCGCTCGGTGTGCGCGTGCTCCTCGAAAATATTCCAAATGAATTGTCGACTCCGGACCGGCTGGTGGAGTTCATCCACACCATGCACTTTGACGACATCGGAGTCTGCTTCGATTGCGGCCACGCCCACATGATGGGCGGGATTCCCGAGGCGTTCTCGATCCTGAAGAAACACATCTGCTCCACCCACGTGCACGACAACCACAAAGATAAAGACACGCACCTGTGGCCGGGCAACGGATCGATCGACTGGAAAGAGACGATGGAGTTGTTACGCACCGCGCCGCAAACGCCGCCGCTGCTGCTCGAAATCGAAGGCGAAGAGAAGAAAAATTCCAGCGAAGAGGTGAATGCGACGTTCCGCAAGCTGGAAGAAAGCTGAATCACCGCCGAGACGCCGAGAGCGCCGAGAAATGCTTGAAATCGACAGGCTCGATCAGATCTCACGGCGCATAATTGGTGGCGCGATTGAGGTTCATCGGCATCTTGGTCCAGGCTTGCTGGAGTCGGCTTACCAATCGTGTCTTGTATTCGAACTGCGACAACTGGGCTTTCAAGTTGAGGAACAAAGACCGCTTCCTGTTATTTATAAAGACGTGAAGCTTGATTGCGGCTACCGGCTTGACCTGGTGGTCGAGAACGAAATCGTTGTGGAAGTAAAGGCAATCGAAAAACTACTTCCGATCCACGATGCCCAGCTTCTCTCGTATCTGCGCCTGTCGCACAAGCGCGTTGGTTTGTTATTGAACTTTCACGTCCCAGTTCTGAAGGATGGGCTAAAACGAATTGTGAATGAATTTCCCGATGCGCGCCCGAAAGCAGGTCTCTCGGGAGCCGCGGACCAACAAGAAATAGAATAGTTTTCTCGGCGACCTCGGCGTCTCGGCGGTGAAAGATTTATGTCAGCACCCATAAGCACGATTTCAGAAATCGGCAAACACGAAGGCCAGTCCGTCACCATTCGCGGATGGCTCTACAACCTCCGCGAGAGCGGCAAGCTCCTCTTTCCCCAATTCCGCGACGGCAGCGGGATTATCCAGGGTGTAGTCCCGAAGAATGCTGTCCCACCGGAAGTCTTCGACGCCATCAAGGGTCTGACGCAGGAGTCGAGCGTCATCGTCGAAGGCAAAGTCCGCGCCGACAAGCGAGCACCTGGCGGATATGAACTCGATGTTTCGAACGTGCAGGTGCTCCAGCGCGTGCCGGAAACGGATCCGTATCCCATTACGCCGAAAGACCATGGCACCGACTTCCTCATGGAGCATCGCCATCTCTGGGTGCGCTCGCAACGCCAGGCCGCGATTCTGCGCGTGCGCGCCGAGATCATCAAGGCGGCTCGCGACTATTTCGATTCCAACGGATTCACGCTCACCGACCCGCCGATTATCACTCCGGCCGCTTGTGAGGGAACAACCACGTTATTCCCCGTCGATTATTTCGATGAACAGGCATTTCTCACCCAGTCCGGGCAGCTTTACATCGAAGCCACGGCCATGGCGCTCGGCAAAGTTTATTCATTCGGCCCGACCTTCCGCGCAGAGAAGTCGAAGACGCGCCGCCATCTTACGGAGTTCTGGATGGTCGAGCCCGAAATGGCCTACGCCACCCTCGACGATCTCATGCAGCTCGCCGAAGGCTTTCTCACCTTCATCGTGAAGCGCTGCCTCGAACATCGTCGCGCGGACTTGCAGGTCATCGGCCGCGACGTGAGCAAGCTCGAGAAGATCGAACCGCCATTCCCGCGAGTTGCCTACGACGATGCGGTGAAGATGCTGCAAGAGGCGCACGCCCAAGGCAAGCTAGAAAACAAGTTCGAATACGGTGGCGACCTCGGCTCGCCCGATGAAACTTATCTTTCATCGCAATACGACAAGCCGGTCATGGTGCATCGCTATCCCGCCGGCGTGAAGGCCTTCTACATGGAGCCCGATCCGCAGCGTCCCGACCTGGCGCTCTGCGTGGATGTGCTTGCGCCGGAAGGTTACGGCGAGATCATCGGCGGCTCGCAGCGCACCGCATCCTATGAATTGCTGGTCAAACGAATCAAAGAACACAATCTTCCCGAAGAAGCCTTCAAGTGGTATCTTGACCTGCGCAAGTACGGCAGCGTGCCGCACTCCGGCTTCGGCATGGGAATCGAGCGAGCGGTAGCCTGGATCTGCGGCCTGGAGCATGTGCGGGAAACAATTCCGTTCCCGAGGATGCTGTACCGGCTCTATCCGTAGTGTGAGCACCCGATCTGAGAGTGTCGGGCTGTGGCCATTCGCAAAGCAGGAGTGATGCGACTACCGGAGCGGCCGGTGAGCCAACAACATGAGAAACACAATCCTGGGCATTCTCTTCGCGCTCGCCACCGCCCCGCTCTATGCCGCCGCTCCCTGCACCCTTGACCGCGCCACCGGCACAACCATTGACAGCGATCCCTACCTCTCCAATGCTTTCGGAACACGCTGGAACTTCGCCACGGACCGCGTTGCCTTTATGTACCAGAACTCGTCCGGCTACTATCGGATCGCCACCATGCGGTCCGACGGCAGCGATCGCCGCGACCTTACCGAGGGCCGCCTCGGCCTTCCTACCAAGCACCATGGCCTCGAATACTGGCACCCCTCCGGCCGCTATCTCCTGTTCACCGCCGAAAAGCAGGAGTGGCATAGCCCGAAACTTTTCGGCAGTCCCGACTTCGAGGCCCTCCCCGGCTTCGGTCGCCACGATGACATCTGGCTGATCTCGACCGATGGCAGCCGCCGCTGGCGTCTGACGCACGAGCCCAACACAAAAGATCAAGGGATACTGATTCCTGTCTTCTCTCCCGACGGAAAGCGCATCGCTTGGGGATCGCGCGAACCCGGCGGCAAGTACCTCATCAAAATTGCTGACTTCAATGAGACTCCCGAGCCGCATATCGAGAACATCAAGTCCTACCAGCCGGGCGGGGGAACCTACTACGAACCCGGCTCATTCACCAGTGACAGCGCGAGCCTCATCTACACCAGCGATCAGGATTCGCACAGCTTCTGGCGCAGCCAGATTCACCGCTTCGATCTGGCGACCGGCAAGAGCACGCGTCTCACCGTGGGCAATGAATATAACGAGCACCCAACCGTGGTGAAGACGCCGACCGGCGACTGGATCATTTACATGAGTGACAAAAACGTAAGTCATTACCGGTGGCATCCGATGCCGGGAACCGACTGGTACGCCATGCGCGTCGACGGCACAGGCAACAAACGCCTGAGCACGATGAACGTGGATCGCAAGGACAATCCCGAAAACCAGGGCGAACCTCGCTGGGCCATCACCGTCTCCGTCTCCCCGACCGGCGACTACATGCTCGGCGACATGCAGGATAGTCTCGTGAAGCAAACGGGCCTTGTGAAAATTGTCCGCTTTACTTGCCAGTGACCGGGCTTGCGCACGAGCATTCCACCTCGCTTGGTAACAAACCTTGACTGTCAGCTAAGATAGATTCTCGCCCTAGAACGCCGAGCCAATCCGAGGTTTTCTCGGCGTCTCGGCGGTAAACAGGATTCTTATGCCACAACGACCAACTTACAGCAGCATTACGCCACGCCAAATCCGCGTAATCGGCGTGCCTCTTGACCTCGGCCAGTCGCGCCGAGGCGTTGACATGGGTCCGTCCGCCGTCCGCGTCGCCGGACTGGAAGCGCGTCTCGAAGCCATCGGCCACGTGGTCGAAGACGCCGGCAACATTGTCGTCGCCATCCCCGAGCAGAAAAAAGAAGGCGCAGCGAGCGCGAAATATCTCAAGGAAATCACCGCGACCTGCACCAAAAGCGCTGACCTCGTGCTCAAGACGCTGGAAGCCGGCAAAGTCCCGCTGGTGCTCGGCGGAGACCATTCCGTCGCTGCCGGAACGGTTTCGGGAGTAGCCGAATTTTATCGACGGCAAGGGCAGAAGGTCGGCCTGCTTTGGATCGACGCGCACACCGACATGAACACGCCGGAATCCTCGCCGAGCGGCAACGTGCATGGCATGCCGCTGGCCTCAATCATGGGACTGCCGCCGCACGAACTCGGAAAGATTTATGACTTCTCGCCGAAGATTGCACCGGAAAACTGCGTGCTCGTGGGCATTCGCGACGTCGACAATTTTGAAAAAGAAAACATCCGGAAAGCTGGTGTCGAAGTCTTCACCATGCGCGACATCGACGAGCGCGGCATGCGCGCCGTCATGGAAGAGGCTCTGCGCATGGCCGGCCGGGGCACTGCCGGCTATCATGTCTCGCTCGACATGGACTGGATCGATCCGGAAGACGCGCCGGGAGTGGGCACCCCGGTATGGGGCGGCGCGACTTACCGCGAGGCGCACCTGGCCATGGAAATCATCTCCGACCATGGACGTATGCTGAGCATGGAGATTGTCGAAGTGAATCCGGTCATCGATGAACGCAACCAGACCGCTGACCTGGCGGTCGAGTTGGCGCTATCCGCGTTCGGAAAGAAAATTCTCTAATCGTTCCGATTCGGGCAATAACCGTCTATCTCGCGGGGACTACCGCCTCAACGTGACGGATGCATTCTCGACATTGTTCATTCGTCACACCCCGGTGTGATCACTCGCGCAGCACGCTACCTCTGTTCCGCTACTATATTGACAGCAAATCAGAGGAAAAATGTCCCGCAAAACCGACCAATCTCACCGGCTCCAGAAGCGGGCCGAACAGTTCATTCCCGGTGGCGTGAACTCGCCCGTGCGCGCCTTCCGCTCCGTCGGAGGCGATCCGCTCTACATCGTGCGCGGCCAAGGCTCGCGCATCTGGGATGCGGACGGCAACGAATACATCGACTACATCGGCTCCTGGGGACCGCTCATTCTCGGACACGCCGCTCCCACCGTGATCGAGGCCGTGATTTCGGCGGCGCGCACCGGTACGAGCTTCGGCGCATCGACTCCGGCAGAAGCTGATCTTGCGGAACTCGTTATCTCCGCGTTTCCCCATATGCAGAAAGTGCGCTTCGTCAGCTCCGGCACGGAAGCGACCATGTCGGCAATTCGCCTCGCTCGCGCCTACACCAAGCGTAAGTACATTGTGAAGTTTGAAGGCTGCTATCACGGGCACGCTGACGCGCTGCTGGTAAAAGCTGGGTCGGGCGTTGCCACGCTCGGAATCCCCGGATCGGCGGGCGTTCCCGAGGAGTTCACGCAGTTCACGCTGGCGCTTCCGTATAACGACACCGATGCGCTCGAGCAGGCTTTCAAGAAGTTCAGGCACCAGATCGCGTGCGTGATCGTCGAGCCGGTGGTCGGAAATATGGGCTGCGTTCCGCCCGCCCGCGGATACCTGGAAGCGCTTCGCGCCATCACCTCGCGCGACAAAGCGCTGCTTGATCTTCGACGAAGTGATGACCGGCTTCCGCCTTGCCTACGGCGGAGCACAGGAGCTCTACACGATCCATCCCGACCTGACAACGATGGGCAAGATTATTGGCGGAGGGCTGCCCGTCGGCGCATATGGCGGAGCAAGCGAAATCATGGATATGATCGCGCCGCTTGGACCTGTCTACCAGGCGGGGACGCTCTCGGGCAATCCGCTGGCGATGGCGGCGGGCTATGCCACGCTGCGCTATCTGCGGGACCACAAAGATGTTTATGCGAAGCTCGATAAGCTGGCGGGCGAGGTCGTGGCGGGCGTGGACGCGGCCGCGAAGGATGCAGGCATTCAGATGTGCCACAACCGGGTCGGTTCGATGTTCACGTGGTTCTTCGCGCCGGGACCAGTGACCGATTGGACTTCCGCCGAGAAGAGCGACACCAAAGCCTTTGGGCGGTTTTTCCGCGCGATGCTGGAGAATGGGATCTATCTGCCGCCCTCGCAGTTTGAAGCGGCATTTTTGGGAGCGGCCCACACCGAGCAAGACGTGCAACAGACGATTGCGGCGGCGAAGCAGGCATTCGAAGTGGCGGCTCACGCGTAAATTATCGCCAATTGGTCGTTGACTTAGTGACTAAGCGTCGTCAACATAGACCCTGCAGGAAGTCTACTTACGGTCGTAGGTGACATCCGATGAAGAGACTTGCTCTCGTTATCTTCTTGCTCGGTGGACTGGCCCTTCTATTCGGCGAAACTAACACCTTCGATCACGTCAAGATCCGCCGCCATAAAGGTACGGATGAGCGACAGTTGGTGGATAAGGTCGGCGTGCTCGCCTTCAATGACGATGCCCGGAAACTGACCTTCGACAGCCGCGCGAATGATACATTCGCTGTTCCCTATGGCGACGTGAACAGAATCGTGTTCGATGCGACGACGCACATGCGCGGCGGTTGGCCCGCCAACCTCCTTCTAGCAGGAGGCACGCTTGGACTTGTTGCCCGAAATGCGATTACTGGCGCGCATGTGCAAGACCACTGGCTCTACCTACAATATAACCAGGACGGCCATCCGCAGCAGACCCTTCTTGTAGTCCCTGGAGATCTCACCGAAAAAGCAATTGTGAAGGCAAAGGAGACATTTGGTGATCGTGTGATCGTCGCCGATTATCCCGAGCAGGGCAAGGAGATCGAGAAGAATAACGAGATCGATAAGAGCTGCGTGCCGGATTTGAAGTCGAAACACAAATTGATCGTGGACCGGACAAATCATCCTCTACCTGAGGTCAAGCCTGATAAGGCAACCATCGTTGTCGTCTGTCCTCCGCTGGCTGCGCGCAATACCGGACATGGGTATCAGGTTAAGCTGCACGCCAATGGCAAAGTCATCGCGGTCAATAAAATGGGCACGTACAGCATCGCCTATGTCGATCCCGGAAAGTATTCGCTCATTTCGCAATCCGAAAACGCCAATGGATTCGACATGGAACTCGAAGCCGGAAAAAGTTATTACTTCCTTCAGAATACTTTTCAAGGGATCAAAGACCAGACAATGCTCACGCGGAATAGCCCGGAGGTAGTGATGTATTTGCTCGATGGCTCGTATTTTTCGGACTGGAAAAGATTGAATTAGAATCTGTCGCCGCTGGAAATTTGCCCGGCTTTCCTCGGTTCTATCGGACGGCGGATGGCTGACAGCTGACGGCTTCACGCCGCATCATTTCCGGAATCGTCAAAAATTCAAACCCCAAATCTTTATACCGCCGGATCAGATTATCCACCGCCATCACCGTCTGCGCGCGATCCGCGCCCATCGCCTTATGTCCGCCATCGTGCAACAGAATGATGTCGCCTCCGCCAGCGGAAATCCGGCGCGCGACTTTGGCCTCGATCGCCGCAGCGGGCGGTGCGTTCCAGTCATAGCCTGTGATGTTCCACATCACCGGCTCAAGGCCTAGCTCCCGCGCGATCCGCAACGTCGCGGGCCGTCTCCCACCGAAGGGCGGCCGAAACAGCTTGGAATGCGGGCCCACCGTGTCTTCCAGAGCATGACGGCAATTGGTCAATTCAACCCGCGTTTGCGCTCCCGATTGAAATATCAGCAATGGATGGGTGAAAGTATGATTGCCGATGACGTGCCCAGCCGCGGCCACAGCGAGCGCGATATCCGGCCGCTCACGAACATAGCGCCCGATCATGAAGAATGTCGCCTTTACGTTGTGCTTCGCTAGAACTTCGAGCAGTTTTAGCGTGTGCGGATCGTTCGGACCGTCATCGAAGGTCAGCGCCAGTTGCCTCCTGCCGCGCTTGCCATGGGCAAGCGTTCGTCCGAACCACTGCCCGGTCGGCGCCATGGACTGGTAGCCTGCCGCGGATGCAGCGGCGGCTGTCGCCAGTCCGATGAGAGCGGGAAGCATTGGAACAGTATTGCAGATTGATGAGGTCAGATTGCAGAGGTAAGAGCACGCAGGTCTCACCTGTGCAAACTGACCTCTAACATCGGCACTCGCCTTAATCCACAATTGCGCGTTCGCCCGAAGCAATATATTCTGCTCACGTCCTGCCATGGCCAAGCTTTTCGAGCTTCCCCGCTACATTGCAGTCGAAGGCCCGATACGAGTCGGCAAGAGCACGCTGGCGCGGGTTCTGGGAGAGCGTCTGGCGGCGCAACGCGTCATTGAGCCCGAAGACAATCCATTCCTGAAGTCATTTTATGAGGGCGAGCCGGGCGCGGCTTTCCAGACGCAACTGGCCTTTCTGATTCGGCGTTTCGATCAACTGCGCGCACTCGATCTGGGACCGAGTTCGAACAAGACGGTGGTCGCCGATTATATTTTCGAGAAGGACAAATTATTTGCCTGCCTGAATCTGAACGATCAGGAGCTCGAAACCTACAACCGGTATTTCAATTTTTTTCGTGATCAGGTGCCCACGCCGGACCTCGTGATCTATTTGCAAGCTACGCCGGAAGTCCTGAAAAAGCGGCTGAAGAAAAAAAATGTCAGCGGCGAAAAGGCCCTCAGCGAAGACTATTTGTTGGAAGTCGTGAAGGCCTACGAGCACTTCTTCTTTCACTACACGCAGTCGGATCTGCTGATCGTGAATACCAGCGAGATCGACTTCGTCGACCGCAATGAAGACCTGCAAGAGTTGCTTAAGAAAGTCTCGGCCCCGATCAAGGGCACGCAGTACTTCCTGCCGCTCGGCAGTGAGAACGCGGCCAACGCGTAAGGTCGGGCGCCAGCAGCGGGGTGCCACAAATTCTGATTTCGAAACTCACGGCGTGAACTTAAATACCACACCGCAGCCGTAGCCATTGCAGGCGCTCATATCCCCACCCGTGTAGGTTGTGCCGTAGAGGTTGCCCTGCGCATCCATGGCAAGACCTCCCTGTGGCCCCAAGCCTTGCGCGCCTCCGGCAAGTGCATAGAGCACGGTTTCGTTGCCGGATGGATCGACCTTGAAGATTACCCCGCTCTTATTAGTCCCCCAGCCAGCGGTTCCATATAAATTGCCCGCCGAGTCGATCACCAGCGGTCCATAAGGATTGCCGCCGTTCGCCTTGCCGGTAAAACTATAGAGGATCGTCTCATTTCCACTGGGATCTACTTTGAAGACCACGCCACAACTCAGGGGGCCTTCCCCGTCTGGACAGCCGCGCAAGCCTCCCTCTTCTGTCGTGCCATAGAAATTACCGGCCTCGTCCTGGACAAGGCCGTACTGAGGATTGGTACCATCTGGCTTTTTGCCGAAGTAGTGGAGCACCGTTTCCTTGCCGGTAGAGTCGAGTTTGTATACCAGGCCGTGGCTGCCCTTGCTGCCGGCGATCGTTGTTCCGTAGAGATTGCCGGCCGCGTCGCGGATCAGGCCCGCGTTCGGATAAATACCTTTGCCGGTTACGAAGCCATGGAGGACCGTTACATTGCCGCTGGGATCAAGCTTGAAAACCATGCCGCAGGAACCGATGTTGCAATGATGCGTGCCACCCGGACCTGCGCCATATAAGTTGCCCTGCGCGTCGAGGGTCAACGATCCGAACGGACCAAAGCCGTACGGGCTTCCCCATGGCAGTGGGAAACTGTACAGCACGCTATAGTTGTTTTTTTGATCCAGCTTAAAGACGACCCCTGAACTGTTGCTGCCGCCGTAAAAGGTCGTACCGTAGAGGTTGCCAGACGAATCCCTCGCCAAGGTGGCAAACGGCGTCGAGCCGCCGGGCGTCTGTTCGGTGGTGCCAAAGCTGTGCAGCAACGTGAACTGGCCGGCCGCGCTGATCTCGTATACCGACCCGTAATAGCCCCCTTCTCCTCCTCCGGCTGGAGTGGTGCCGTATACGTTGCCCGCCGAATCCACGATCAATCCCTGGGGAAACGCGCCGTCTTCGCCGCCGGTGAAGGAATACAGCACTTTGTAAGTCTGGGTCCATGCGCAGGGAAGCGCCGCAAGAAAAACGAATAAGAGAAACATCGCTGTAATGTACTTTGCGAAGGTCATGAGTTTACCTCCTGCGTGCTGGCTTCCGAGAGGAAGCTTACCGTGCTCCAGGGACTGGGGAGAGAGCGAGATGGAAATTTCAGCTGGCATCGACCAGCTCCCACTAACGGACCAAGCGTAGCACTGGGACTGGGGCCCTTCAAGTGTGAGTTGGCAAGGCGCGTATTCCCATCGACCAACCGCCTTTTTGCAGCTATAATCCGCGCAGCGTCATCCAAAGAGGCGCAGCAGGCTCTATCCGCAACGCGGAGGGGCACTGGAGGGCACGATGAGTCTCACCCCGATCGGCGAACCTCGCCGCAAGATCACTACCGCCACCATCCACGAAAAGAAGCTTCAGCGCGAGCCCATTTCCTGCCTCACCGCTTACGACTACGCCACCGCGCGCCTGGTTGATGAAGCGGGAATCGACATTATTCTCGTCGGCGACTCGCTCGCCATGACCATGCTGGGCTACGAGAACACGCTCTCGGTTACGGTCGACGAAATGTTGCATCATGTTCGCGCCGTGCGCCGCGGCGTGAAAAACGCGCTGCTCATCGCCGACATGCCCTACGGGTCATATCACGCAACCGCCGAAGAGGCGATCCACAATGCCGCCCGCTTCGTAAAGGAAGGCGGGGCCGAAGCCGTGAAGATGGAGGGCGGCGAAAAGCGCGCGGACGTGATCCGGCGCGTGATCGACGCCGAAATTCCGGTGGCCGGGCATATCGGCCTGACGCCGCAGTCCGTCAATGTGATGGGCGGCTACAAGGTACAGGGGAAGACGCTCAACGCGGTCGAGCAACTGATGCGGGATGCAGTTGCGCTTGACCGCGCCGGCGTGGCCTGCATTTATCTCGAAGGCATTCCGCGCGAGGTTGCGGCCATGATCACCGAGGAAGTCGATACGCCGACGATCGGCATCGGCGCTGGCCCCGATTGCGATGGGCAGGTTTTGGTCTTCCACGATCTGATGAACCTGACGTTCGGCAGTCCGGCAAAGTTCGTCCGGCGTTACGGCGACGCGGCCGCGCTGATCACCGAATCGGTGCTGTCATTCAAGGCTGACATCACCTCGCACCAGTTTCCCAATGACAGCGAGTCCTACCACCTCCCGAAAGAAACGCAGGCCGCACTCGAAACCGTACTTCACCGCAAGCGCGCGATGCGGTGATAATAGCGAGCGGAGAAAATTTCGTGCGCGTTGCTACTCATCGAAGCAGCAAGTTGTCTGTACGCGTTTCCATCTTTGATCGATGCCGGCTGCCGTTGGGCATCGCGGCACTTTTAGTGCATGTCGCTGGCCTGTCATCTTGTTCGAAGCCGCCGCAGCCGGCATCGCAGCCGGTAGCCGAGCCGGTCAAGATCACCGGCCTGGAGTCGATTCCGCCCGCCGATCCACTTAAGTTCCCGCCGTTCCATGACCTGCGCGGCTGGAAGAATCCCTATTTCGTGGTACGTGACGACGGGATTGGCTTGGTCGATCTTAGCAACCGCGAGGTCCATATCCTGACGCCCGAACAGATTCCCGCAGAACTGGTTTCGCTCGGATCGGATGCCTGGCCTTACGGGCGGGTCGTGCTTGTTACCGAAGCCAAGCCCAAAGATCCCACTGATAAGCAAAAGGCCGAGATCAGGAAAAATCGCGGGCTGCTGGTCGGCACGCTGAAAGAACTCGACGTGGCGATTCAAGAGGCGCCGTGAACGAAGTCCAAGGACGCCCCGACTCATCAGCCCAAATCCAACTTCCATGACAACCCGGTGAAAATCTGCTCTACCATTTCCGAGGCACGCGCCGCCTGTCGCGAAGCGCGCGCGCGTTCCGCCGCAGTTAGCTCGCAACTGGAGCGTGGGGATTTCCGCCCGCGCCTCGGCCTCGTTCCCACGATGGGGGCGCTGCACGCCGGACATCTATCCCTGATGCGCGCGGCGAAATCCCGGTGTGACGTGGTCGCTGCTTCTATTTTCGTGAATCCTACTCAATTCGGACCCTCGGAAGATTTCTCCAGATATCCGCGCACCCTGGAGGCGGATTGTGCGTCTTTGGAGCAGGAAGGCGTTGACATCCTTTTTGCGCCGAGCGTCAAAGAAATGTATCCCAAGGGTGAATCGACCTGGGTCACAGTCGAAGGCCTTAGCGAGAGGCTCGATGGACGTTCCCGCCCCGGACATTTCCGCGGCGTGACGACGGTTGTCTGCAAGCTCTTTCACATCATCGAGCCGGATGCGGCATTTTTGGGTCAGAAGGATGCCGCACAGCTCGCAGTCATTCGGCACATGGTGCGCGACCTGAATTTTCCAGTCGAGATTGTGGGCTGTCCGATCGTGCGTGAGCCGGATGGCTTAGCCATGAGTTCGCGCAACGTTTATCTCAGTGCCGAAGATCGCGCACACGCCCTCGTTCTGCATCGCTCTTTGCAGCTCACAGAAAAAGAGTTTCTCGCCGGTCAGAGGGGGGCTGCACGTCTTACCGAAATTGCGCGCGCCTTCATCGCGCGCGAACCCGGGGTTCGCCTCGACTACTTCGAGATCGTCAATCCCGATACGATCGAACCGATGGAGCATATTGCGCAACCCGCGCTGGTAGCGGTTGCGGCGTACGTTGGCCCAACGCGTCTGATTGACAATGTCATCCTCACGCCGTGAGGGATGACCGGAGGGGCACGGAGACGAACGGATTGTCAGCAATCACATAACGCAACTGTTCCGCAGCTGACTTTGTGATTCCCACCCGCGGCCCGACCGCGACCTTGCGCACGCGATATCCGTCATCCGCAATCTGAAGATCCGATCGGGAACTCATGAGGTTCTTGCCGTTGTCGCGAACTGCGCGTAATGCCGAGCGCCTCGCACATTCTTCCCGGACCGGACGAAATACTGCGCAGGAAAAGAAGCCGCTTGCGGTCGAGCCGGTCCTTACTTCGCAAGAGGCCTCTGGTTTGACTTTTCATGACGCGCAAATCGGAATTTTGCGATTCAGCCGGCCGCCACTCAACCCCCCGCGCCTTCGCCATGCTCTCGATCCCGGCCACCGGTTCGAGGGCGCGAAACAGAACGCCTCCCGCCTCGCCGTCGGGCAGGCAGGAGACATTGAAGCAAAAGTAGTTTCCGTAGATAAAGTACACGTAGGCAAATCCCGGCGGACCGAACAGAACCGAGTTCCTGTCCGTCTTGCCGGCGAACGAATGCGCCGCCTCATCGCCCGTGCCGAGGTAAGCTTCGGTCTCAACGATGCGACCGGCGAGAATTTCTCCACGCGTCTTGCGGATGAGGAGCTTTCCCAGCAGAGCGCGCGCCACGCGGCGGGGATCGCGATCGTAAAAAGCCGCCGTCAGCGGCTTTGCTTCACCAACCGGAATCACGCGCTTTTCAGGTATTCCAGCACCTGTTCGGCGTGGCCTTCCGGCTTTACGTTGTTGAAGATGTGCTTGATCTTGCCATCGGGCCCAATCACGAACGTGGTGCGCGCGATGCCCATCACCTTCTTGCCATACATGTTCTTTTCCTTCACCACGCCGAACTGGCTGGCGATTTTCTTGTCGGCGTCGGCGAGCAGCATGAAGGGCAGGCTGAATTTGTCCTGAAATTTCTTCTGCGAGCGGCCGTGTATCCTTCGAAATTCCAACCAGCACCGCTCCGGTTTTCTCAATCTTCTTATAGGTATCGCGGAACTCGCAGGCTTCCTTGGTGCAGCCTGGCGTGTCCGCTTTTGGATAAAAATAGAGGACAACTGTTTTGCCGCGAAAATCTTTTAAGGCAACCTCTTTGCCATTCTCGTCCGTCGTACGAAAGTCAGGGGCTTTATCATTGATCTCCATGGCTTCTCCATCTCCTTGCCGAACTTCGTTATATCGCATGCGGCTCTGCGCCGTCATCTGCCTCGCGATTGGTTTTCTTCCCGGCGCAGCGGAATCGGTCTTCGCGCAGGAACTTACGCAGCACCAGCAACGCAAGGACGTGGATAACGGTCCTCGCGCCCTGGCCCTTGTTCAAATCAATGACCAGGGCAAGGCGCGCCTTGTTCCCATCGCCATCATGATAAATGGCAAATTTTTCGACGCCGACTCCTACAAGGCCGACCCGGTGCCGATGGCGCTCGATTTCGGAGTGGTTTACGAGGGCTTTCGCTCCGGCGTCTCGCAGGGCCTTTTCACTATTACGCAACCGGGACAGCTCAATCGGGAATGGATTGCCGAAGGAACGTGGCTGCCCGAAGGCGCTAAGCCGAAGACCGACAAACAGAAATACGCCCCTCCCGTGATTGACGAGGGCGACAGAAATGACGATCGTCCCGTGCTGCATCGGCACGCCGGAGGCGAAGCGGATAAGGACGATGCAAAACCCGCCGCGAGCCCAGGCACAGCTTCCAGTCCCTCTTCTTCGCCGCCTGCATCTCCGCCATCTGCATCTTCGCCGTCAACGACGTCGACGCCGGGGGCATCGCAAACGAGCAACTTCGAGCGGAACGCCCGCGCAAACTTCGAAAGACGCCGATAAATCGGCCTCGAATAAAAGCCCGGATTCATCTCCCCCGAAGGCGCCGGAGCCGGCCGGCACCAAGACATCTGAATCAGCATCGGCCAGAACTTCCGACCCCGACCAACCCATCAGTGATCCCAACCGTCCCGTTCTGCGACGCGGTAAGCCCGATCCGAATGCGCATCACGAGCCGTTTGTGAACTTCGACGATCCGGCCCAACTGGCTTCGGCCACGCAGGAAGCGGGCAAAGAAGCGGACGCCGCGAAGGCCGCAGTAAATGCTTCCGTGCATACGCTTACAGCCATCTCTGATGCAGCTGGTCCCGATCCGAGGCCATACACCTACGATCTGAAACCGGCGGAAGAAGCAATCTATCGCAACAAGATGCTGGAATTGGCGGGCCAGGCGCTTCGCGGGGACGCACAGCCACCGCAAAAGACCGGCTCGAAGAATGCCGCCGGTTCAAAGTCCGCCAGCAGTGCGGCATTCGCGCAGAAAAAATCCGCGAAGACAGCACGGCCGGAACTCGAAGACGTGAAGCTGCGCATCTTCGATCTTTCGAACTCCAACGAGCCCGTGCTCGTGCTTTCCGCGCGAACGGCGGTGCCTCCAGCTACCGCTTCCGGCGCGCAGGTTCCGCGGGAGATTACGCTCATCGCACGAACCAACCTCGAAGGCGAGCTGCACAAGCTCTTTTTTGAGCAGACTGATTCGCGCCATCTCGATCTTCGGCCGCGGATGGAACTGATCGATGCGGTCGATGCCGACGGCGACGGGCGCGGAGAACTTCTATTCCGGCGGACATTCGATTCGGGCAGCGCATACGCGATCTATCGCGTCAGTGCGGATCAATTGTGGGCGCTGTGGGAACCGACGCCGTAGCTGAGGATCAGTTACCCACACGGCTTCCGCTCGGCTTTAAAGTCAGAGACTTAACTACCTCCAGAGCCCAGTGTTCTCCAAAATCACAGGCTGACCGACTACAATTCCTCTCTCGGAGGAACTCATGCGGACTACTTCTCGGGTGGCGATTCTTGCATGCCTGGCGGCGGGAGCCTGCTTTGCCCAGAAACAGGACTTCAGCAAAGTTGAGATCAAAGTCACCAAAGTCAGCGGCTCCGTGTACATGCTTCAGGGGGCGGGCGGAAACATTGGCGCCTCCGTGGGCGACGACGGAATTGTGATAGTCGACGACCAATATGCTCCGCTGGCGGACAAGATTCAGGCGGCGCTGAAAGGGATCACCGACAAGCCGGTCCGATTCATCATCAACACGCACTATCACCAGGACCACACGGGCGGGAACGAGTTTTTCCAGAAGCAGGCGCCGATTATCGCGCAGGACAACGTTCGCAAGCGCCTGGAAGAGGGTGGAACAGCGGGCAATGGCGGTTCGCTGAAGATGGACAACAAGCCGGCTGCCGCGGGTGCGCTGCCGATTATTACGTTCGATCATGACGTGACCGTGCATCTGAATGGCGAGGATATTCGGGCCTTGCATTTTCCGGCGGGCCACACGGATGGCGATTCGGTGATTTACTTTCCCAAGTCGAACGTGGTGCATATGGGCGACGACTTCGTGACCTACGGGTTCCCGTTCATTGACGTTGATGGCGGTGGATCGATCGATGGAATGATTGCGGGCGTGGAGGGCGCGATTGCTTCGTTGCCCGCGGATGTGAAAGTGATTCCCGGGCATGGCAATGTGTCGACGCTGGAGGACGTGCGCGCCTACGTGCAGATGCTGAAGGATACGCGCTCCGCGGTGCATGATGCGCTTCAGAAAAAAATGTCGCTGGCCGAGATGAAGGAGAGGAAGATTCTTGATCCTTGGAAGAAGTATTCGGGAGATTTTGTAAGCGAGGACGTGTTCCTGGAAACGATCTATAACTCCCTTACCGGCCAGAAGAACGGGATGTTTGTGAAGCACAACTAACCATTGAATCATTGAGCCATTGACTCCGAAATTCGAGATGCCGCGAGGACGATTTATGAAAACGTTTCTGACTGGTATGACGCTCTGCCTTTGCTTGTCTGTTTTGGCAACACGTGCGTTGGCGGCGGATGGCAAGTCGGTCTCCTATAAGTCCGGCGATGAGACGGTGAACGCAGTGCTCTACACTCCCGCGGGCAAGGGACCATTCCCGGCGCTCATCGTGATTCACGAATGGTGGGGACTGAACGATTGGGTGAAGGAGCAAGCGGGCAAGCTTGCCGATCAGGGATATGTGGCATTGGCGGTTGATCTCTATCGGGGCAAGGTTGCCGACAATCAAGACCTGGCACATGAATTGATGCGAGGATTACCGCAGGACCGGGCGACGCGTGATCTAACGGGCGCTTACGCGTACCTGGCGGCGCAGCCAAACGTGAAGAAAGACCGTATTGGAGCGATCGGATGGTGCATGGGTGGTGGCTACGCGCTGGATGTAGCGCTGGCTGAACCGGGTCTTGCCGCCGACGTAATCAACTACGGACGCTTGGCGACCGATCCCGATGAGTTGAAGAAAATTCATGCGCCGATCCTCGGACTGTTTGGCGGACAGGATCGCGGCATCACTCCCGATGATGTGAAGCAGTTTCAAGCGGCGATGGAAAAGCTCGGAAAGAAAATTGATGTAAAGATCTATCCCGACGCGGGACATGCCTTCGAAAATCCGAACAACAAGCAGGGTTACCGGGCAGAGGATGCGTCGGACGCGTGGCAGCGGACGGTGACTTTCCTGGCTGGCACACTGAAGAAGTGAACTGAGTTCAAATTCTTTTCCGCGGATGAACACAGATCTGCGCGGATCAAAGAAAGAGAAAAAACATCCGTCAAGATTCGTGCGATCCGTGGAGAAGAAGTTGGGCGCGTAAAACTTGAGCGCGATCGCTCTCGTATTTCATTGGAAATTCGAACAAATCCGCGGGCACGAAATTTCACTTGCCAGACGGTGCCCTTCTGGTTACTATGCACCCATCTTTTTATTGCTTCCGCTTAATTTTTTCCTGACTCATCGGCCCTTATGAAGATTGGCGAGACCATCCGAAATAACCGTTTACAGAGAAGCATGTCGCAGGGCGACATCGAGAAGCGAACAGGCCTGTTGCGCTGCTACCTGTCGCGCGTGGAGAACGGGCACACCATTCCGTCGCTCGACACGCTGGCCAAGATCGCGAGCGCGATGGATATGCCCTTGTCGCAATTTTTTGTGGAAGGGAATACGAACGGCCACAAGGGATTGCCGCAACTCTCCGACGACGAGGTGCGCTTCCTGAGCCAGATGCGGCGCTACTCGGTCAATTTGAACGATAGCGACCGCAAGCTCGTGCTGGCCATGGTAAAGAAGATGGCCGCCAGCGGGAAGTAAGAAACGGCTCGCTGCCAGCTTCTACTACACCCCCTGCACAGTCCCGGTGCCCGTTTGCGGGCTCGCAGGCTCTCCACTTGTGACCTTCGTACTAGTCAGGTAACTGACCGCTGGGAATCTGCCTTCCTTGATCTTCTGAAGGTTAAGCTATGGGTCGAGGAACCCGTGTGCCTCCTACCTTAACCATCGACGAAGAGCTGAATATGCTGCACGAACAGCTTCGCCGGTTAAAGATCGAATACGAGATTTTCTTCAACAATCCCACCAAACGGGCTCCCACAGACGTGGAATGGCGCGTGACCAATCTGATTCGCAAATTCAGCGACGGCACGCGAATGAATTTTGCGCAGCGCTACCGGTACAACCAGATGGCGCAGCAGTACGCGATTCAGAGCGACCTTTGGCGGAAGAAGACGCGGATTCGGGAAGAGGGCTACCGGCGCCCACAGGACGCGATTCTGGCGGTGCAAGGCGTCGCCGGACACGCCGAACGCGAAAATGCGAGACCGGTGTATGGCGTGAGTAACAGCGTCCGGCGTTCCGCCAACGAACCTTTTTCCGTCCAATGTTCCGACGGTGAGAGCGAGCGCGAGAAGATCGAATCTCTATACAAAGCGCTGAATGCCGCCAAGCAAACTTCGGGCGAAGCCGCGGGTGGAAGCTTCGATTCGTTTGCGGCTTTCGTCAAAAAGAAGACCAAAGAGATCCGCAAGCAGCACGGATGCGAGAGCGTCGTCTACTCGGTCGAAATGCAGGATGGGCAGGCCAAATTAAAGGCTAAGGCGAAGAAGTAAAAAGGCATACTCCAGTTTTAGGCTCCTCCAGCCCTTCTCACCTTTGGCGTCACGTTGCCTTCCGGTCCTCTCTCGCCTTCTGGCCAGGAAGCTTCTTTCAGACACCCCTTATGCCGACCCGCGCAGTTGCGGTAACATATCTCCGGCTTTAACTCGCCATGCGCGGATGGTTTGCCGGACTCGCAATCTGCATGTTGGTGCTGAGCCTTCGGGCTAGTGCTGCCGACGTGCCGAGAGCTGGCGATAACAAGACCGGCGATCCCGTTCCCCCGGAACCCCGACTTAAGACGCGCCCCCCACAGGAAGCCGACCAACAAACGAATCCCCAAATGCCTGCCGAAACGATGCTGGAACGCGCGCGCCAGCTGTCCGATATACGTGGACCGGGCGCCCACCCTTTCAGGCTGAAGGCGGCTTTTTCGTTTATTGACGACGAACTGGAGACGTTTCACGGAACTTATACGGAATACTGGGAGTCGGACTCGAAGTGGCGGAAAGAAATTGTTGTCGGCCTTAGTAAGAAAATTGAAATTGCCAATGACCGTAAGCTCTGGGAGATCGAAAGCGATCCCGTGCTCCCGGAGAAGGCGTTGCGAGCAGAGTTTGCAGCTGAACTTTTCCCAATGCTCCGGGACCGCTTGGAATTCGAATCGGTGGACAATGTTCCGGACCGGCAAAATCCACGATGCGTAGTCACGAAGCCGTCCGTATCGAACAAGGAAAAGTCCACGCTCTGCTTCGATCAGGTAACCGGGGCGATCGTAAAGCGGATCGTGCCGCAGTGGACGCGATATCACCTCGCGGATTTTGCCTGCACCTATGGCGAATTCAAAAAATTTGGCGAGCGTTCGTTCCCGTTCGAGATCGCTTGCCGCCAGGACGGCCACCGTCAGATTGAGCTGCATGTTTCGGAATTGGCCGCAAACTTTAACGATACGAATCTGTTCGATCCCCCCGGGATGGGAGCCGTCGAGCTCGGCCATTGTGCGGCCGCAGAGGTCCCCGCGCAACCCGCTTACACGCCCGCCCCGCTTCAGCCTGCGGGAATCCGCGACCGCATGCAGCCCGTGACCTTGCGCCTGATCGTGGATAAGGAAGGCAAACCCGGGAATATTCAGGTCGTACGGCCATTGAACAAGTCTCTCGACGAACAGGCGGTTGGAGTGGTCGGCCGATGGCGCTTCAAGCCCGCGACCTGTAATGGCGAGCCGATGGCACAGCGCGTGGAATTCGAGGTTGCCTTTCGATCTCATTGAATTTGTGCAGGTGCGTTTCCTTCCTGATCCTGCGGTGCTGCTAGAATTCTTGTTCTACTTTTCCATCTTTCTTCATCGAGGATTGCCATCATGTCCAGGGTTCAACGCGCCATTCTCAGTGTTACGGATAAGTCGGGACTGGTTGACTTTGCGCGCAAGCTTGCCGGGCTCGGGGTCGAACTGGTTTCAACGGGCGGGACCGCGAAGCTGCTGCGGGAGTCGGGAATTGCGGTGAAGGACATTTCCGATTTGACAGGCTTTCCCGAGATGCTCGACGGCCGCGTGAAGACGCTGCATCCCAAGGTGCATGGCGGAATACTGCATCGGCGGGAGGACGCCGGGCACCGCGCGGCCGTGGCCGAGCATGGAATTCCGGCGATCGATATGGTGGTCGTCAATCTCTATGCGTTTGAGAAGACGGCCGCCAAGCCGGGTGTGCACTTCGAGGAACTGATCGAGAACATCGATATTGGCGGGCCTTCGATGATCCGGTCGGCGGCGAAGAACTTTCAGGATGTAGCAGTCGTAACTTCTCCGGCGGATTACGACTCGATCGCCGAGGAGATGGGGCGGTCCGGCGGCGCGCTGTCGAAAGAGACGAAGTGGCGGCTGGCTCAGAAGGCGTTTGCTACCACGGCGGCCTACGACTCCGCGATTGCTTCGACGCTGGAGCGGGTGGGCGGAAATTTCGAGCTGGGCCCGAAGGCCGGCTTTCCGGCGACATTGCGGTTTTCATTTCACAAGCAGATGGACTTGAGGTACGGGGAGAATCCGCACCAGAAAGCGGCGATGTATGCCGACGACTCCGATGCGGGCGTGGCGCATGGCAAACAGGTGCAGGGCAAAGAACTTTCCTATAACAACATTGTCGATTTGCAGGCGGCTTGGGATCTGGCGCAGGAGTTTGACGACCCGTTCTGCGGGATCATCAAGCATACGAATCCGTGCGGGGCGGCGAATGGGAAGACACTTGCCGAAGCGTATGTTAGGGCGCTGGAGTGCGATCCGGTTTCGGCATTTGGCGGAGTGATTGGCGTGAACCGGCCGGTGGATGCCGCGGCGGCGGCGGAGATGGCGAAATTGTTTCTCGAGGTGATTGCAGCCCCGTCGTTTGATCCGGCGGCCAAAGAGATCTTTGCGTCGAAGAAGAATCTGCGACTGGTGGAGGTTCCGGCGGGTCAGCAAAGCTGGGTCCTGAAGAATATTTCCGGCGGAATGCTGGTGCAAGATGCCGACCTGCACAAGCTGGCGGAGTCGGATTTGAAGGTAGTAACCAAGCGCGCCCCGACGGCAGAAGAGAAACGCGCACTGCTCTTTGCCTGGAAAGTGTGCAAGCACGTGAAGTCGAACGCGATCTTATATTCAAGGGACGGGCAGACGGTTGGCGTGGGCGCCGGACAGATGAGCCGCGTCGACTCTTGCAAAATTGGGGCGATGAAGGCGCAGCTTCCGCTGAAGGGAACCGTGGCGGCATCGGATGCATTCTTTCCGTTCCCTGACGGGGTCGAGGAGATTGCCAAGACCGGGGCGACAGCGATTATTCAGCCTGGGGGTTCGGTGCGCGACCAGGAAGTAATCGAGGCGGCCGACCGGCTGGGGCTGGCCATGATCTTTACCGGCGTCCGGCATTTCCGGCACTAGACTTCGCTTGCCAGGACGGTTTCGGGGGCAGGTACGGTGCCCCGCTCGGCCCGGGACACCTGAGCCCTCACGGCTGCCTCCATCGCTTCCAAAGCCCCTGTACTACCGGATTGCAGCCCACTCAGGCTTTCTTCCCGCAGGTCTGCCGCCAAGGTAGAATAGGTAAATCCAGAGGGTGGTCATTCGGCATCCAAGGAAGAGGCGGCGCAAATCCGCGGGATGGTTCATGAAAAGACAGTATTTGGTCTGTGCAGTACTTCTTACAGGATTTTTTATAGGGACGCAGAACGCGCTCGCGGTTGCGTCCGATCCGCCCGCTTCCAACGCACAACCGCAAGCTACGACGGGCGCGGTTGACTCCTCTTCCGCAAACCCCGCCGCCGATGCCCTATATCCAAAGGGCAAGGGTGCTGACCGGGCCGCTGCCTATTACCACTTTTGCCTCGCGCACATGTATGAGGAACAGGTGGCGACTTATGGGCGCAGCGATCTCGCCAATAAGGCGATCGAAGAGTACCGCGCTGCCATCGACGCCGATCCGAATTCCGCATTCCTGACCTCGGGACTGGCTGAACTCTACGCAAAAACAGGCCGAATCCGCGATGCCGTGGTTGAGGCGCAGGACATCATCAAGAAAAATCCGAATAACCTCGAAGCGCGGCGCCTGCTGGGAAGAATCTATCTGCGATCGCTCGGCGACATGCAGTCGGGCAACGGTTCAGATAGTGTGCTCAAGCTGGCGATTGAGCAGTATGAACAGATCGTGCGTCTGGAACCGGACAGCATGGACGATCACCTGCTACTGGGACGGCTCTACCGGCTGAATAACGATCTCCAAAAAGCAGAGACAGAATTCAAGACGGCGGTAAAACTCCAGCCCGATTCCGAAGAAGCCGTAACCACGCTGGCCTATCTGTACAACGAACTCGGCGATACGGGCCGCGCCGCGGAAACGCTCAGCGCCGTCCCGAAGAACGGCCGGTCGGCGAAGCTCTATTCCGCTCTCGGCTACACCTACGAGCAGCAGAAACAATACAAGAATGCGATCGACGCCTACCGGCACGCCATCGAACTGGACCGCGACAATCTGGATGCGATCCGCGGGCTGGCCGAGAATCTGCTCAATGACGGCCAGACCGATGCGGCGCTCGAGCAATACAAAGTAATCGCGGATGCAAATCCGGAAGATGCGCAGACCTATATCCGTATCGCCGAGATTTATCGCAAACAGGGGAAGTTCGATCTCGCGCTCGAAAATCTGAAGAAAGCCGAGTCGATGGTGCAGGACTCGATCGAGGTGCCCTATAACATCGCCTCGATCTACCACTCCCAGGGCCGCTACGACGACGCAATTCAGATCATGCGCGACCTGCTCAAGAAGACGGAGAAGGCGGACGGGAATTATTCGGGCAGCGCGAAGAGCAATCGCGCGGTGTTTCTAGAGCGGCTGGGCACGATCTATCGCGATCAGGGAAATTATCAGTCGGCGAACGAAACGTTCCGACAGATGCTTGCGCTCGGGGGCGATGAAAATGTTGAGCGCGCCTACCAGCAGATCATCGATACCTGGCGCGAGGCCAAGGAGTGGCAGAAGGCCACCGACGTCGCGAAAGAAGCGGTGCAGAAACTGCCCAACAGCCGCGACCTGAAAATGGTGCTGGCCGCGCAGCAGGCCGACATGGGCAAAGCCGACGAGGCGCTTAAGGATGTGCATGCTCTGCTGAAGGGCAACGCGGAAGACCGGCAGGTCTATATCACCTTGGCGCAAATGAATACCCGGCTGCGGCGCTTCCCTGACGCGGAACAGGCTCTGGACAAGGCCGAACAGCTCTCGACCAAGGACGACGACAAAGAGTATGTGTGGTTTCTGCGCGGCTCCACGTTTGAGCGCGAGAAGCGTTACGCCGATGCCGAAGTGCAGTTCAAGAAGGTGCTGGCGAGCGATCCCGAGCATGCTTCGGCGCTGAATTATCTGGGCTACATGCTGGCCGACCAGAACCAGGAACTCGAATCGGCGCTTGGTTACATCAAGAAGGCCGTCGACCTTGATCCCGCAAACGGCGCATACCTGGATTCGCTCGGCTGGGTCTATTTCCGGCTGGGTAAGTACGATCTGGCGGAAGAGAACCTGCTGAAGGCTTCGCAGAAGATCAACACTGACCCCACGGTGCACGATCACCTGGGCGACTTGTACCAGAAGACGGGACGCTTGAAGATGGCCGTCACCAACTGGGACCGCGCCCTGAACGAATGGAATCGGACAGTGGCCGCCGAGGTCGATCCGGCTGACGTGGCGCGTGTCCAGAAGAAAGTAGATTCGGCGAAGGTGAAGCTGGCGCGCGAAGACAGCAGCAAACAGTAGAACCGGTCACCGGTCATCTGCCCTTCAACCATAAGTCAGGGTTCGGCTCGGACTCCGCGATCGAACTCTGTGATCCAACTCTGCGATCTAAGACCGGACAATCCTCCTCTACTGCTACACTTTTTTCATGCTCGCCGATTATGCGGTGCGCGTGGAGCAATCGCGCGGACGCCGCCATCGCGGAACCGCCGCATCCGTACCGCGATGACTTTCAGCGCGATCGCGACCGAGTGGTTCACGCGCGGGCGTTTCGCCGGCTGGAAGCGAAGACGCAGGTCTTTACCCGCCGCTACTCCGACCATTTCCGCAACCGGCTGACGCATACCATTGAAGTCGCGCAGATTTCACGGACGATTGCCGCACAACTAGGGCTGAATTCGGACCTCGTCGAGGCGCTCGCCTTGGTGCACGACATTGGGCACCCGCCGTTTGGGCATGCTGGAGAGAAGGCGCTGGATGCGGCGATGCGCAAGCACGGATTGTCTTTCGATCACAATCTCCATGCGTTGCGGATCGCGGAAGACTTCGAGCTGCGCTACGCCGCCTTTCGCGGATTGAATCTGACCTTCGAGGTGCGCGAGGGAATCATCAAGCACTCGCACGACTACGATGCCAAGGAACATCCGGAGTTGGCTGAGTATCTGCTTGATCTCCGTCCGCCGCTCGAGGCGCAGCTCATCGACCTGACCGACGAGATCGCATACAACACCGCAGATCTGGACGACGGTTGTGAGGCGCACTTGCTGGCGGTCGAGCAGATTGCGGAAGGCTCGACAATTTTTTCGCGGTTTTACGCGGAGGTGCGCGAGCTTTATCCGCGCGCGGCGGAGAAGTTGCAATTTAACGAGGCGCTAAAGCGGGTGTTCGACCATCTGGTGACCGACCTGATCGCGAATACGCGGGCGCGTGTGACAGCAGCCGGTGCGCATTCGGTGGAAGATATTCGGCGGCATCCGGTGCGGCTGGCGGCCTTCAGCCCCGAGGTCGAGAAGGAGCGGCGGCAGTTGAAGGATTTTCTCTACGAGAATCTTTATTTCAGTTCGGCGCTGGAAGGCGAGAAGGACGATGCGGAACGCATCGTGGGGGAACTCTTCGCGCACTGGATGGAAGAGCCAGAGGATCTGCCGCGCAGCTACCGGGAAAAGGCCAGCCACGAGCCGTTACCGCGGGTGATTTGTGATTACATTGCGGGAATGACGGACCCGTTTATCTATCAGCAATATGAGAAGTATTGTGGAGAATGAGCAAAAGCAGAAGTAGAAAGTAAGATTGGCGAATTGCTTTCGGCGCAAACGAATGCAGCGTCGCGCATTCGTCGAAGTACCAACATCACATCCTAAACGGCTCCGCCTGAGTCATAATCTCCGGGAACCTTTGCAGTTCCGCCGTGTCTGAAGCAATGAGGACAGGAGATCGAATCGTGCGCCGTCTATTTGGTGCGGTATTGAGGTTTTTCGCGGTTGGGCTTTTTGTTGTTTCCCTTCCCGCCAATTCCGTTGCTCAGGGCTCCACGCCGCAAGAAAAGGCCGCCAAGGAAGATCCCGCACGTGTGCACGCCGAAGAACTTTACAGCCAGGGCAAGTTCGTCGATGCCATGCCGCTTTTCGAGGCATTGGTCGCGGATCATCCCACCGACATCGCAATGCATGAAAGATGGGCTTGGTGCGTGTTTCAGTACGCGGGGACGCTCCCCGATCCACAGCAACGTAAGAGCGCTCGTGCGCGCGCCCGGAAGATCGCGGTCGAGGCGAAGGGGATGGGAGATAACAGCCAAATACTCCAGTTGATGCTCGAACAACCCGAGGACGGCGGCTCCGACGTGTCATTTTCTGACAATAGGGAAGTGGACGCTACCATGAAACAGGCGGAAGCTGATTTTTCCCGGGGCGAATTGGATAAGGCGCGCGACGGGTACATGCGCGTCGTTTTGATGGACCCGAACAATTACGATGCCGCTCTTTTCATTGGTGACGTCTATTTTAAGCAGCATCTTCAAGGATCGGCCGGTGAGTGGTATTCGAGAGCGATACAGATCGATCCTAATCGGGAGACTGCCTATCGATATTGGGGAGACTCTCTGGCGGCGATGGGCAAGGAAGATGAAGCACGTTCGAAGTTCATTGACGCTATCGTCGCCGATCCATACAGTCGCCGTTCCTGGACGGGGTTGCAGAACTGGCTGCAGAGGAACAAGGTTGAATTGAATAGTGTGCGACTGAAAGACGGCGCGGCGGTCGCGGCTAAAGATGACAAAAACATTTCCATCACGATCGACGAAGGCTCATTCAAGAAGAAGAATGATCCCAATGGCATGGCGTGGATGACCTATGGCATGATCCGCGCTTCCTGGCAAGGCGACACGTTCAAAAAGGAGTTTCCGAACGAACCCAAATATCGCCGCACGTTGAAAGAGGAATCGAACTGCCTAAGCCTGATGATTACCGTACTGAAAGAGCAAAAGGATTACCAGAAGAGATTCAAGGATCTGGACCCTTCACTGCAATCGTTGATTAAAATTCAGGAAGCAGGCTTTCTAGAACCCTTTGTACTGCTAAATCGCGCCGACGCCGGCATAGTTCAAGACTACGCAGCCTATCGTGCCGTCAATCGCGACCTGATCCGGCGCTACCTGGACGAGATTGTCGTTCCGAAAACCCCGACTCAACCCAAGTAGACAGATCTGAGTTGCCAGAAGTCACTTGTCCCATGTGATCCGATAAATCACCCCAGCCGCATCGTCGCTCAAATACATTGACCCGTCAGCGCCAAACGCAATCCCAACTGGGCGGCCCATCCAGCGGCCTTTCTTGGTTTCGCCGGGAGCCAGCCATCCGGTGATGAAATCCTGCGCGCCGCCCGTGGGCTGGCCGCGGTCGTCGAGTTTTACGCGCACCACTTTGTAGCCCGTCGGCACGCTTCGATTCCACGACCCGTGGAAGGCCACGAAAATGTTGTTACGGAAATCCGGCGGAAACATCGCGCCTTCATAGAACGCGAGGCCGAGCGGAGCCGAGTGGGCCTGCATCTGGACTTTGGGCTCGAGCACGCTGGCGCAACGATTGTCGCCGGACTTGGTGAAATTGGAATCTGGCACCCGGTCGCCATAACAATAAGGCCAGCCGGCGTCCCCGCCATCCTTGCCAAGATCGTAAATGGTTTCGGGAGGCAAATCGTCGCCCAGCCAGTCGCGCCCGTTGACCGTCACCCACACCGTGTCGGTCTTCGGATTGACCGCCAGACCGACGGCATTGCGCAAGCCTTTGGCAAAAATCTTCTGGCCGCTGCCATCGGGATTGAATTCCATCACCGTGGCGCGGCGCGGATCTTTTTCGACGCAGGCATTGCAGCTCGATCCGGCGGAGATATACATTTTCCCGCCATGAAATACGATGCTGCGCGTAGAGTGCCCGCCACCGGTTGGAAGATCGGCGAGCTTCAAGGGGTTCGTCGCCCGCAGCGTCGCCTCATCCCAGTCGTAGCGGCGAACCTTGTCATTCTCAGCAACGAAGAGCTTACCCTGATAAAACGCCATGCCATGCGGCTCGTTAAGGCCGGAAAGGACGTCAACAACGCGCGCCGCTTTGCCCGTATGCTTGGGGTCGGGCAGCGCGACAACCTTGCCTTCTCCCGATTCGCTGACCAGCAACACGCCCCCTGGAGTGAAAGTCAGCATGCGCGCGCTATCGACATTGTCCGCGAAAACCGCGGCGTGAAAGCCATCCGGCAGTTTGAGCTGCTTGAGATCGAAGGCAGTTTTTTCGGCTGGGCTCAATGCGGCAAGCGAAAGAGCCGCCATGATAAGCACGAACGCGCGCGTCAGAATTCGACGCGCTAATGAACGCGGGCGGGAATGTGACAATCCAGGCTGGTGCATACTTGATTATTGATTGATGATAGCGGGTCGGGAGAGGATGCTGGAGATACGATTCACGCAGTTTTTATATCGGTTCAGGCCAAAATTACTCTTGACGGGGCTCCGTTGTCGCGGGGTCGGTGGCTGTATAGGTATGACAACAAGACACTTATGCCCGCATGGACGGATTGCCGCATTTGGCATCCAAACTGTTTATGAAAAAGTGGCATCAAAATTTCCGCTTGCTGTTGCGCCGGTAGCGTCCGCCAGTGCCAGCGAGTTCGTAAGATCAGTTTTTTAGGCGCAATCAAAAGCGCTTTAGTTGAGCGCGCGGAGCGTATGAACGCTCCTTACTGGAGGATAGAAGCAATGAAGAACCGCACTCTCCTTGGGTTGCTGTTGTGCGTAATGCTGGCGTTGCCGGTCTTTGCGCAAGACAACTCCACACAGAATTCCAATTCCCAACCGGCTGCCACATCGAGCAGCCAGACGACCAGCAGCCAGACCTCGGCTACTAACGCGAGCGGTAAACAGCCGTTGCAGCCCGAAGCGCGTGAAGGCTTCTGGGGACGAGTCAATCCGTTCGCCCGGAAGAAATATGTGCAGCGCCAGACCGAACCGATTCGTGACCGCGTCAATGAACTTGATGAGCTGACGGCCGCGAATTCCAAGCAGATTAAGGACGTTGATTCGCGCGCCCAGCAGGGAATCCAGATGGCATCGGCCAAGGCCGCCGAAGCCGACCAGCATGCAACGGACGCCGGCAACAAGGCCCAGGCTGCACAGCAGACCGCCGACCAGGCCAGCACTCGCATCAATACCGTCGAGCAGGTTGTAACCAATCTCGATCAGTACCAGGCTTCGACACAGACGGAAATTCACTTCAAACCCGGGCAGACCGTGCTGAGCAAGAATGCGAAGGAAGCTCTCGATGAGATGGCTACTCCGCTCAAGAACACGCGCGGCTACGTGGTCGAAGTGCAGGGCTTCTCGTCAGGCCACGGCCAGGTAGCAATCGCCAACTCGCAGAAGATGGCCGAGTCGGTGGTGCGTTACCTCGTTCTCAATCACGACATCCCGGTCTACCGCATTTATCTCGTTGGAATGGGAAATGCGCCGGCGCCGGCAACGACTGCTGAAAATGGCGAGAAACCAAAGCGGATTATCGGTGGACGCGTGGAAGTCAGCCTGCTGAAAAACAATCTGGAGCAGCTGGCTTCGACCACCAACTCGACCGCTGACCAGCAACCGAAGTAAAAGCCCTTCCCCTGGAATAGAGCCTCCCGCATAAGCGGGAGGCTTTTTCTTTCGCGAGGTTTCGGGCGACTTTTTTGTGCAAGGTCAGGCGATAACGGAAGCGCGCGTGATGCTTCGAATCGACTGCGTTCCCGCCTGCCGCATGATGGTCTCGAGTTCGCGCCGCAGGATCTTGAGCACTGCTTCGACTCCGGGCTCTCCGAAGGCGGCAAGGCCCCACCCCTGCGGACGGCCGAAACCAACCGCGGTGGCTCCCAGCGCCAGCGCCTTAAAAACATCAGTCCCGCGTCGGACTCCCCCATCCACGATGACAGGAATCCGTCCCTTGACGGCGGCGACGACCTCCGGCAAACACTCGATCGTGGGCCGCAGGCTCTCCTCTGCGCGACCGCCGTGATTAGAGACCACGATGCCGTCCACCCCGTGTGCCACTGCGATCTCAGCATCTTCGCGCGTCACGAGTCCCTTCACCATGAGCTTCATTTTCGTGGTGTCCTTCAGGCGCTTAACGAAGTCCCAGGTAAGGCTCGAAGCGTAGAGTCCGGTGACCTTCGAGACGTCCAGGCCATCAAACATGGGCTTGCGGCGCACGTAGGCTGCGAATCCGGACTCGTGGCAGGCCGTGCAATCCCGATCGTCGATGCGGCGCCCTTTCGAGATCGTCTCGCGGTTGCTGTTTTCATGAAGATCGACTGTGAGGACCAGCACCGGACTCCCTGCGGCCTCCGCTCGCTTGATGATGGCGCGGGTTACAGCCCAATCGTTGGTCGGGTAGAGTTGCTGCCACACCGGCGCGCCACGCGCCGCAGTGACATCTTCGATGGACGAACTGGCTACGGTCGAGAGTATCTGCAGGTGATTCCTTTTGGCGGCCGCGCGGGCTACTGCGACCTCGCCTTCAGGATGGAACGCCTTCATGGCACTGACCGGACAAAGCACGATCGGCGTCTCCCACCTTGTTCCAAACAGTTCGACTGAAGTGTCGAGCTTTTCGACATCAACCAGCCGCCGGGAGCGGATTTCGATGCGCTGATAGGCTTCGTGATTCAGGCGGACGGTCGCGTCATCATCGACGCCTGTGGCCAGGTAGGCAAAGTGCGCGGGAGGAAGCGCCTCGCGGGCCAAGGGCTCGAATTCCATTACATCAAGTGCCTGCTCAGCGCTGGTGATCGGTTGCGGGACAGGGGCTGTATCCGGGGGAACCGCCGCGCGGGCGCCGTTGAGTGCAAGTGCGTGATGCAGAGATCGTCCCATTAACGACCGCCCCATCAGCAGCGGGCTGGCAAGAGCGGGACTGAGTGCGAGATATCGAAGAAAGTTTCGACGATTTCCCGATAGACCTGTCGAGCGCATGATCTTCCTGCTCCCTCGGCGACAAGATGATGACACCGGCTTCATCCCGGGGTCGCGTGATTGTCTACCTCGGAAGCGCGAGAGTCAAGGCGGGCGCATGCTATGCTGAGGACGCGCCACGATTTCTGGAAAGCATGGGCCGCAGAAAAATTCGCCCACTTGTCATGGAATCTTTGTCCTTCTTCCGCACGCCTTCACCCGCTGGCCCACTTTTTCTTGCTGCTTCCGCAAACGGTCTGGTGCGCCTTGAGTTTGAAGGCCGCTCGATGAGAGCTCGACGAGAAGAAATTTGAATTGCGGGAATCCAAGCAGGCCCTCGCGCCTTATCTGCGCGAATTGAACGAGTATTTTGACGGCGCGCGGCAAGCGTTCTCGATGCCGCTCGATCTTCGTGGGACGCCATTTCAGCTGGCGTGCTGGAACGCGCTGCTGGCGATCCCCTTACGGCGAGACGCGCACCTATGCTGACATTGCGCGCGCCATCGGACATCCCAACGCGTTCCGCGCTGTCGGCATGGCAAACAACCGCAACCCGATCGCAATCGTTGTCCCCTGTCACCGCGTGATCGCGACCGGCGGCTCATTGTGTGGCTACGGAGGCGGGCTTGACTTAAAGCGCAGGTTGCTCGATTTGGAACGCGCGTCCGTGCATCCTTGTCTTCCACTCGAAATCGGAGCATAATCCGCGTCAACTGTTGAGGGGGATTTGGTGCGGCCTGACGTCGATTACGCCGTCAACGTTGCTGCGTCCGTGGATACGGCGTTCGCTTCGTTTCAAAACCTGTATCGTCTATTGAACCGCGGGATCTTCGCCGAGGCGGTCTGGACAGACGGAGTTCCATGGCAAGCCGGCAGCCGGCTGCGTTATGTGCTCCTGAAGCCCGTGCCCGCTACCATTACCGCGGTTGTAAGCGCGATCAGCCCGCCGCGTGCCGTCACCATTCTCAATCACGCGCTGGGCATCACGGCGGAGCAACATGCATCGTTTGGTCCAGATTTGAAGGGCGGCACCCGCATTCGGATGACCATGACGCTGGTGGGGAAATCTACGGAGCTTTCGGAAACCGAAGTCCGGCAGGCAGTCACATTCATTACACGGGACGCGCTCGATACGATCGTCGCAGACTGCCAGCGGCGTGCCAGTTCGACACCCGGAAGATAGTCTCCCACCCTCCTAAATTGATTTGCTTCCAAAGTCAGCCTTTGAACACGCATCCGTGCCCCATGCATTTGTGCTCAAATGATCTTTAAGAGCTCCACTAGCGCGGAGCGGTTTTGAGGATTTGATTGCAACCTACCATCCAAAGCCTCAGTCACGGAATTCGCGCGCGGCAGATCTCGCCCGCGGAACTGACGCACGAGTGCCTCAATCGTATTGAGAAGCTCAATCCGAAGTTGAACGCCTTCATTACGGTCCTGGCCGAGTCGGCGCTTGACCAGGCGCGGCGGGCCGAGCAGGAAATTTTTCGCGGCAAATATCGCGGCCCTCTCCATGGCATTCCAATCGGGCTCAAGGACATCCTCGATACCGCCGGCATTCACACCACGGCGGCCAGCGCGCTCTTCAAAGACCGTATTCCAAATGAGGACGCGGAAGTCGTCCGGCGCCTGCACTGCGCAGGCGCGGTGATTCTCGGAAAACAGAACCTGCATGAATTTGCCTATGGCGGCAGCTCGATGATCAGCTTCTACGGCGAGGTCCACAATCCATGGGATGCGGAGCGGATCGCCGGGGGATCTTCGGGAGGCTCGGCCGCCAGCGTCGCGGTGGGCATGGGATATGCCGCCGTCGGCACCGACACAGCGGGCTCGATCCGTCTGCCCGCGGCCTATTGCGGCGTGGTGGGCCTGAAGCCGACCTATGGGCGAGTGAGCGCGCGAGGAGTGATTCCGCTGTCGCCGTCGTACGATCACGTCGGGCCGATTGCGAATTGCGTGTGTGACGCCGCGTTAGTGCTCCAGGTGCTGGCCGGGCACGAACCGGGCGATGCCACCACCGCCGACGTTCCGATTTTCGACTACACGTGCGGCCTCGATGATCCGCTGCCTGCGCTAAGAGTGGGAATTCCGCGAGCCTTCTTCTTCGACGATCTTCACCCCGAGGTCGCGGCCGCAGTCGAGAAAGCGATACAGGTGATTCGCGAACTGGGCGCAGAAATACGCGATGACATCCGATCTCGAAGTTTCCACCGACCGCACCCTTTCAGGCGCCGAGGCCTGGGACTATCACAAAGACTTCGTCGCCCGTTCCCCCGAACTCTACCAGCCCGCGACGCTGGCGAGAATCAAGTCCGGCGAGAACACCCCACCCGCCGAGGTCGAACGCGCAAGGCAGGAACTAGCTGCCATGCGCGAAAGCATTCTCAAGATCTTCGAGGAAGTCGACATCCTCCTCACACCAACCGTGCCGATTCCGCCCCCGTCAATCGCCGACCTGAAAAAAAATCCAGATCAGCTTCGTCCAGCCGAACTGATGATGCTGCGCAACACGCGGCCATTCAACGTCTGGGGAATCCCGGCAATCTCCCTCCCGTGTGGCTTCACTCAAGATGGCCTGCCGATAGGTCTGCAACTGGCAGGCCCGCCATGGCTCCCGGATAAAGGCCTTCACCTGGCCCACAAGTACGAGCAAGCCACGGAATGGCACAAAAGGGCGCCGGCGTTGATGGCTAGCTAGGAAACCGGGATCTCGAATCTGGCGTCGGAAACGACCCCCGCATGCAGCGATCCGCAATCGGGAAATAAACCATCCGCAGAGTGAGCACGATCACCGCGTTGGGTTCCTTAGTTCCCTCATTCTGAACACTGTCACCCTGAGCGGAGCAGAAAGTTCGCGTTGCGAACTTTCCGCGGAGTCGAAGGGCCCCTACTCCCTAATATGCCCTACGAGCGGCGCACGTACTACATCTACATAATGGGCAGCATCTCCGGAACGCTCTACATCGGGGTGACAAGCAATCTTCGCAAGCGCGTCTTCGAGCACAGATTCCATCGCATCGAAGGCTTCACCGACAACTACGATGTCGAGCGCCTGCTGTACTGGGAATCGTTCGAAGATGTACAAAAGGCGATTCGCCGCGAAAGGCAGCTCAAAGGGTGGCGTCGCTCGAAGAAGATTGCGCTGATCGAGTGGAAAAATCCCCACTGGGTAGATTTGGCGCGAGAATGGTACCCATGGATGTCGAACTCCAATACATCCTCCCAGCACTGTCATCTTGAGCGGAGCAATTTCGTTCGCAAAGCGAACGGAATCGCAGAGTCGAAGGACCCCTAAAGGGAAACGCCGTCTCGGTTAGAAGATTTACTCCGTTCGGTGTCTGAGGAAGTCCGCTATCGCGGAAGGGTAGGGATCCTTCGACTCCGCAGCCGGATTCACATTCGCGAATCTGGCTGCTCCGCTCGGATGACACCGGAAAAGGGTGAGTCAGTCAACCGTTAGAACAACTCTCTTGACCTTCTTGCCAACTCGAACGATCAGCGGTTCAGCCGGGCATATCCGGATTGCGGGTCGCTTGACCGTTTCCCCGTTAATATGGACGGCCCCCTCTCTAACCCTGCGGCTAGCTTCGGTTGTGGATGCAACAAACCCGGCCTCGCGGATTAGTTTGTCGGCTCGGACAACGTCTATGTCCGACAGATTTGACGTCACGTCCTGTGCGGCCCCGCCTTCACTAGAATTTGGGGCGACATCCGAAACTCTTATCTTCGCAATGTCGATTCTGACTTCGTCGAGTGCCTCCGGTGCTTCATGCTTCTGAAACTGCTTCCCCCAGTCCTCGCCGGCCTTCGCAGCAGCATCGGCCGAATGAAAATCGGCCACAATCGACCGCGCCAGCTCTTTCTTGAGCGCCATCGGATGCGCCTTGCCACTGGCTGCGTCGGCCTTCATCTGCGCAATCTGCTCCGTGCGCACGTCGGTCAGCAGCTCATAATAGCGCCACATCATGTCGTCCGAGATCGACATGATCTTCCCGTACATCTCCAGCGGCGGCTCGTGGATGCCAATCGCATTCCCCAGCGACTTCGACATCTTATTCACGCCGTCGAGGCCTTCGAGAATCGGCGTCGTCAGCACAACCTGCGATTCCTGACCATAGGCCCGTTGCAGTTCGCGACCCACCAGCAGATTGAACTTCTGGTCCGTTCCACCAAGCTCAACGTCAGCTTCAAGCGCGACCGAGTCATATCCCTGTGCCAGCGGATAGAGCAGTTCGTGCACCGCAATCGGCTTTTCCTCCTGGAAGCGCTTGTGAAAGTCCTCGCGCTCCAGCATCTGCGAGACGGTGTACTTGGCGCACAGGCGGATGAAATCTTCGGCCGAGAATTTCGAGAACCACCGGCTGTTGAAGTCGACAACCGTTTTTTCGGGGCTGAGAATCTTGAAGACCTGCGCCTTGTAGGTTTCAGCATTCTGCACGATCTGCTCGCGGGAGAGCGGTGGGCGCGTAGCCGAGCGTCCGGTCGGGTCGCCGATCATACCGGTGAAATCGCCGATCAGGAAGATGACGGTGTGCCCGAGATCCTGAAAGTGTTTCAGCTTGCGCAGCAGCACAGTGTGGCCAAGGTGCAGGTCGGGCGCCGTGGGATCGAACCCTGCTTTCACGCGGATGGGCTTGCCGCTCTTGAGCGAGCGTTCGAGCTTGGCGCGCAGCTCGGATTCCTTCACGATCTCGGCCGCGCCCTTTTTTATATAGGCTAGTTGTTCGTCAACCGGTGGGAAGTTGGGCATGCGAATTGATTATAAACAGGCATTCGCGCGCCCACGCCCTTATCTGGGCCGGTGCAGATAGGCGTAGCAAGCTATGGCGAAAACCGCTCCTCCGATCACGGTGGCGAAGAAAGTAGGTATCCAGAAGAAAACGGTCCGGAAGATCTTGTTGCTGAGCTGGCTCGTGTACCAGAAGAAGAGGAGAAGCAGAATTGCAGAAACCCAAAACTGAGGAGTGAAGATTGCTTCTGTCATCGCGCCGGCAAGCGCTGCTAGACCGGTGGCTTTTTCTTGCTTGAGCCACGGATACATCACAACGAGAGGCCCGCCAATGAGGAGTATTGTGATAGTGCTGAAGCCGCTCAACAGGAATTTCGGTAAGGTCAAGGGTTCAGCCTCCATGATGAGCAGGTGTGTTTTAAAGACCCGCCTTCCAAACGTAGAAACTTAGTGCCGCATCCCCTTGCTCGAGTTTCCGATACCGATGCAGTTTTCCATATTCCGAGCCTGGATCAAAGCGTTTTTCGTGTTCCGTAGTCACTACGCCAGCCTGGGTGAGCAACTGTGAATCCGAGATAATGGTCAGCGTCTTCGCATACTCTTCTCGCAGCCGGTAGGGCGGATCAAGAAACACGTAATCCGCCTGCACGCCCCCCGCATCCCACTGCCGCAGGGCCTTGCTTGACTCGGATTTCACGATCTGGAAGCCCGACCGCAATCCCCAGCGATTTCAGATTCGCGGCGATCAAGTCGGCGGCAGCCTTCGATGCCTCCGCGAAATAGACCATCGCCGCGCCCCGACTCAACGCTTCTATTCCGACCGCGCCAGTCCCGGCATACAAGTCAACCCAGGTAGTCCCGGCCAGCGCCCCCGGATTGCCCGCACACAGCACATTAAACAGCGTCTCGCGCAGCCGATCCGATGTCGGACGAATGTCCATGCCCGGCAAGGAGCGCAGTGGCCGGCTTCGGTATTGTCCTGCGATTACCCGCATGGGCGTGACTTTCGAGTTCTCGCTTTCCGCAACCTGCGACGTGCAACCGGTGTCTAACCAGTAGAATACCTGTAGGCATGTCTATGCGCAGTTGGTCCATTCCGGTTGGCCGCCTTTTTGGCATCGAAATTCGCATCCACCTCACGTTTTTCTTTCTGCTGATCTTTGTTTGGGGGATGGAAGGCAAGTCGCAGGACCCAAACTCGGTCCTGCGCGGGCTGGGCCTCGTCGGCATCATCTTCGGCAGCGTGGTTCTGCATGAACTCGGCCACGCGCTGGTAGCCCGCAGCTCCGGAATCCCGGCAAAGAGCATTATTTTATTGCCGTTCGGCGGCATCACCATGCTGGACGAAGCGCAGGCCATCCCGGATACGCAGAACGCATGGAAAAGAGACATCTGGATTGCCCTGGCCGGCCCGCTGGTCAATCTGGCGCTCGCCGGCATATCGGCGCTCATTTTAGTCGCCGCAATTCCCGGCTTTCATCTGATGGGGCATCCCCCCATGCATTCCACGGCGCTGTTGCGCAGCATTGTCTGGGCCAATCTCTACATTGGACTGTTCAACCTGCTGCCGGCTTATCCAATGGACGGCGGCCGCGTGCTGCGGGCGTTGTTTTCGCGGCAGGTTGATATGGTGCGCGCGACCCAACGCGCGGTTCGCATCGGCCACGTCTTCTCGACCCTGTTCATGATGGTCGGCATCTTGATCGGGAACTGGTGGCTGGTGATGTTCGGCTTCTTCCTGTTCCTTGGGGCAAATTTGGAAGAGCGATCCGCCATGTTCCACTCCGTGCTTCAGAGCGTGCGGCTCGAGGAAGTGATGCTCACGGATTTCGCGACGCTCTCGCCCGCGGATACGCTCGAAGACGCGCTCGAAAAAGCCGTGCATACCTTGCAGGACGATTTTCCCGTCGTCCGCGGCAGTGACATGGTGGGCGTGATTTCACGGCAGAAAATTCTGGACGCGCTGCGCGCCGAGGGCAACGGCTACGTGCAGGCCGTGATGAACAAGATCTTCGAAGTAGCGGCCCGGCAGGAATCGCTGGCGTCAGCCTTTCGCAAACTCTCGGCACGGAATTTAAGCATTATTCCGGTAGTCGACGAGCAGCACCTGATCGGAATCGTAACCCTCCAAAACCTGATGCACTCGATGGCGCTGTTAGCCGAGAGCCGCAAGCTGCGTCGCGAAGCTATGGAATAGCGCGACGGCGCTTCGAGGGACTGCACTCTCTGTTGGTTACGAGTGAAGACTTTGCGAGGCAGCAGCTGCGACCGGTTGCTTCCGGCTGTGCCAATAACCCAATAGCGCAAAAAGAAGGACAGCAGGCAATCCGGCCAGTCCGCAAACGATAAAGAACATGCCGTAGGCATGAATGAGGCCGTACGTGGCGCTCAGACGTTCGACCTCAGCGCCCGAGAATCCCTTTCAATATCTTTCCCAGCCAGGCATAGGTTGAACTCAAGAGCGCATACTGCGTGGCGGTGTATCCGATGTTGGTGAGGCTCGACATGTAGGCGACAAGCGCAACGCCGGCAAAGCCGATGCCGAAGTTATCGCCTGCCATGACCAGCGCGAAGAGACGAATGGTTGGGCCGGCGAAGGCGAGGGTTGCATATGCGGCAATCGCAGCCGCCTGCAAAATGCCTCCGATGATGAGCGCGCGCATGTAGCCAAGCTTCAGCGAGCAGTATCCGCCCGCTGCGATGCCCGCAAACGTAGCGATGAGTCCGATGGAGCCGCGCACCGCCCCGACGGTTTGCTTTGAGAGGCCGAGGTCGTGGTAGTAGGGATTCGCCATTGGACCCATGACGAAGTCCGGGACACGGTACAGGCTGATGGCCGCGAGCATCACCAGCGCGAGCCAGCCATGGGCGCGGAAGAAGGCGATGAACGGTCCGACAACGGCGTCGAAGAAACCGCGCGGCGTCCAGATGGGAGCTTCGCGTTGCTTCTTGTCTGCGTTACCCCTTCGACGCGCTCCGGCTCCCTGCAACGGTTCCTTGGCAAACGGTTCTTTTGCAAACCAGGTCGCGGTGATTCCAATGACCATGCATGCGCCGTAAATACCGTACGACATGCGCCAGCCGACAGCCGCTGCCAGGATCAGGATGAGGGAATCCGTAGCCAGGAGTGCAATGCGGTAGCTGAACTGATAGGCAGAGGCAAGGAGGCCTTGTTCTTCTCCGTCGTCGGCCGATTCGATTCGCCAAGCGTCGACCACGATGTCCTGCGTCGATGAGGCAAAGGCAACGACGAGCGCAAGAGCGCCAAGCCGCACGAGCCCGGCTTTCGTGCCGGTTGCCGCCATTCCGAGCAGGGCCAGCCCGACGACAATTTGCGAGAACATGATCCATCCGCGCCGATGTCCAAGCCGCTTGAATAATGGCAAATCGACGCGATCCATGACGGGCGCCCACAGAAACTTCAGCGAATAGGCAATGCCCACCCAGGAAAGAAAACCGATCGCCGTCAGGGAGGTGTGTTCGTCGCGCAGCCAGTATCCGAACGTATTGCCGACCAGGAGAAAGGGAAGGCCTGAAGAAAACCCGAGCAACAACATGGCAAGCGTTTTAGGCCGCAGATAATCGGCGATCCGGTGCTTTTGTGGGGTCACGCGTTCATTGTCTACGGGAGGCTCATGAATCTCAACCATGTGCTCTCGATGGTTTCTGTCGAGGAAATGAGTGAAATTCGTTAATATCGGGTCGTCGGCTCCTGGTGTGCGATTCGCATCGGTAAAGTGAATGACGCGGGTTTGATCGCAGTAGTAACTCTTCTTGCCCGTTGCATATTCTCGTGTATGTCGTTGTCCTCCCACTCTTATCTTGAGAACCGGGTTGGTATCTGTAAACGTAGCCGCCTTTTACGCCTGACGCGAGCACGGAATCGATGAGACCACTGTTGTCTGGTCCCAAGGGCTTCCGTAAGTCCAAGCCAAGCTGGCTGAGTTCACGAGGGAAGCCGAATTTCGGATATGTCTGTGCATAGACAAGACAAGCCGTATTTATTGCATTCAGAGGTGCCGACACTCCATACTCGAGAGCCTTGCGATACTGCCGATGGATGGCGAAGGCTGTCGCTATCACACCAACTGCAACTACGAGCAGCGATACGCGTCGGAACTCCCCTGTCATTTCTCGATTTTAGAACCGCGCAAACGGAACTCTAAGGTCACTGTTGTAACCAGCGATTACACTCGGAACCGCGCCTGCCTCGATAATCACGGCGAGCCTAACTACCGACGACCGACGACGAACGGCCGGCCGCGTGTACTTCCTGCGCTGCTCTCACTGCGCTTCCAAACTCGACTTTCTTGCCGGTGAGATCGGCGATCACCTGTTCCAGCGCAGCCAGCACTCCGACCGTGTCGAGATAGTCGTAATAGCCGATGTGCGCAATGCGAAAAAGCTGGCCTTTCATCTCAGCCTGGCCGTTGGCGACGACCGCTCCAAACTGATCGCGGAAATGCTTGCAGATGGCCGTCGAGTCGACGGTTTCAGGAGCGGCCACCGCGGTCAGCGCGGCGGCGGGAGCTGACGGTGCAAACAGTTTCAGGCCGAGCGCCTGCACCCCGGCACGAGTCATGGCGGCGCAGAGTTCCGCGTTCGCAATCAGGGCGTCGCGTCCCGCCGCAAGATTGCCGTCCCCCATTTGCCGCACGTAATCGAGCGCCGCAGCCAATCCTGCAAATAGCGATGTCGCCGGCGTATAAGAGTCTCCGCTTTCGCCGCGCCTTTCTTTCCTTGCGCAGATCGAAGTAGTAGCGCGGAGTCTTCGCCATCTCCATGCGCTGCCATGCGCGCTCGCTAACCGAGCCATAGGCAAGGCCGGGCGGAATCATCAGCGCTTTCTGCGAGCCGCCGATGATGACATCGACGCCCCAGGCGTCGATGTCGAGATGCGTGGTGCCAAGGCCAGTGATGCCGTCGACAATCAGCAGGGCGTCGGGTAAAGACGACCGCACTAGTTTGGCAATAGCCTCGACATCGTGGCGCGCCCCGGTCGAACTTTCCGTAGCCTGCATGTAGACGCAGCGAATGTCGGGCGTCAGCTTCGCGCGAATGGCGTCGAGCGAGAACGTTTCGCCGTAGGGAGCGGTTACAGTTTCAACGGTGCAGCCGTAAGCCTTGGCCAGCGAAGTCCAGCGCTCGCCGAATTTCCCGGCCGTCAGCACGAGAACTTTATCGCCCGGCGAGGTCAGGTTCGTGACGGATGCTTCCATAAATCCCGTGCCCGATGAGGTCAGCACCAGCACGTCGTTCTTGGTGCCGATGAATTCCTTAAGGTCGGCAAGCACCCGCGTGAAGAGGGCGCGGAAGTCGGCGGTGCGATGATGCATTCCATAGGAGGCCATTGCCGTCTGCGCGGATGGCAAGAGCGGCGTTGGACCCGGAGTGAAGAGGCGATTCTTTTTCAGCATCGGTCTTAGTTCTTGAATGAACAGGATATTCGATTGCGCGGGCTTCGGGAAGACAAGTCAAAAGTTAAAAGTCAGAATGCAGAAGTGAATCTCTATTGCGCAGGCTGAGTATTGTGGTCGCGAAGGTTTTGCTTCTTCAATTTGACTTCCGACTTTTGACTTCGACACAGCGGCTCTATAATCGCCGCATGCCCCTAATCGATCAGATCCAGAAAGACATTGTGACCGCCATGAAAGCGCGCGAGGAAGATCGCCTTTCCTGCCTGCGCATGATCAAGAGCGCCCTTCAACTCAAGGGAGTCGAGAAAATGGCGCCGCTCGACGACAAAGAATCGCAGCAGGTGCTCTCGACGCTCATCAAGCAGCGAAAAGATTCAGTCGAGCAGTTCACCAAGGGCGGCCGCCAGGAGATGGCCGACAAGGAAGCGGCCGAGATCAAACTGATCGAGGCTTATCTGCCGAAGTCAGCGGGCGAAGAGGAGATCGTCGCCGGAGTGCGCGCGGCGATTGCCGAGATGACGCCGCCTCCGGCCATGAAAGATATGGGCTCAGTAATGAAGGCCGCCATGGCCCGCTTCGCGGCAGCCGGCATGCGCGTGGACGGGAAGGTGGTCAGCGAGGCCGTGAAGAAGGAGTTAGCGGGGAGATAAAATGGGAAGGTTCGCAGGTAGGGCCGGAGTAATGCTTGCGTCCTTGGGTTGTACGGGACGGCCTATTGCCAAGAACAACCTGAGAAAGTAACGGTTTGCCAACTTAAGAATGCCCCTCCCGCCTACAACCACAAATTAATCGAGGTAACAGCGTTCGTCTCACACGATTTCGAAGACTTCACCTTATTCGATCCGAGTTGCCCGTCGTGGCCAGACGTTTGGCTTGAATACGGGGGCACGTCCAAGTCGGGCACGATGTACTGCTGTGGAGTGACCGACGACCGTCATCGGCCGGAAGAGCTGGTGGTAGAAAAGATACCAGTGACGTTGACGGTCAACGGTGAGTTTCGAAAGTTTGACAAGCTGATACAACCGCCCTTTCGATCAGAAAGACATGGCTCTATCGTTCATGCAACCCTCGTGGGCCGCTTTTTCGCAGGAGAGCGACAACGATTCGCAAAAGGTAATCCGTGGGGTGGCTTCGGGCACATGGGCTGCTGTACTTTGCTCGCCATTCAAGAAATCAAATCTGTAGATCCTCAAGATCGGGATGATTTAGATTATGGGGCATCCTCGGACCAGCCTGACACGGAGGCCGGCTGCGGGTATCGTGAACTCACGCCTCTCGAACCTACGGCCGAGTTGATCCAAGCACAGCGCCGAGCCGAGTCCGGACAGGAGGGTTGGGCATTTGACCACCCGGAGCGCGTTGCGACTGATGCTCTTGGACGGTTAGCGGCCATGAAGGAACCGATCATAGGCCTTAAGGCGAGGCGGAAGGCGCAAGGGCGGGTTGTTTATGAGTGGAGGCCAACAAGAAAGCGCTTGACCTACATGGTTGTTGTTAGTCGCCCCTATTGGCTTTCGTCCTATGCTCGCGATCCAAAGCGCGTGGCTTGGGTGGTTGCCGCGGCCTATGAATCCTGTGGTGAGCGCAATTGAGTAATCGCATCAAAGAGCCCACAAGCGGATGAATACTACTTGCCCCTCTGCCACTCCCGATAAGCCTCGCTCTTCCCAATCCCGCGCTCTTTAGCCACCTTCTTCAGCGCGGCTTTTTCATCGACGCTTTCTGACGTCATCACCTCGCGTACGCGCTGGGCGACGGTGAGTTCGTGGTTCGCGGCCCGCGGTTCGGAGCTCTCCTGCTTCGCGATCAGCAGCGTGATCTCGCCTTTGACTTCGCCGCGCTTCTTTAGTTCTTCGAGAATTTCTCCCGCGCGGCCGCGCAGGAATTCCTCGTGCAGTTTGGTCACCTCGCGCGCGACGACCACATGGCGCTCCGCTCCCAGCACCTCGACAACATCCGCGAGCGTCTCGACCACGCGGTGCGGCGCCTCGTAGAAAACCTGCGTCCGGGGCGACTCGCGCACGCTCTCCAGCAATTTGCGCCGCTGCCCAGCCTTCGCCGGCAGGAAACCGCTGAAGCGGAAGGAATCCGTCGGCAGTCCGCTGGCCACCAGAGCGGCCAGATAGGCCGAGGCTCCAGGGATGGGAACAACCGGCACGTGATGGCGGATGGCAAGCGTGATCAGCCGAAAACCAGGGTCCGAGATGGCGGGACTGCCGGCGTCCGTAACGAGAGCGATTTTAGCGCCGCCCTCGAGATCGACCACCAGTTCGGCCGCCTTCGTCATCTCGTTATGCTCGTGGTAGCTCACCGTACGCGTATGAATGCCGTAATGGGTGAGAAGCTTCTGCGTCTGGCGCGTGTCCTCGCAGGCGATCACATCAACTTCTTTGAGCACGCGCAGCGCGCGCAGCGTAATGTCCTCGAGGTTGCCGATGGGCGTGGCCACGAGATAGAGCGCCGAACCCGGGCCGAGCGTGCCTCGGTCGTTGTTCGTCTTGCTCTGCGGCGCGGTCTGTGACTCGGTTGCCATTCGCCAGCGTGCCCTAAAACAGAAGTCTACACCCCGTGTCGGAGCGCAGAGGATCCAAATGGGCAAGCCTACTTGGAGGCGTCCCCGCGCGATCCCCACTCCCACATGCCGAACATCGCCTTCTGCGAGATCGGGTGCCCCACTTGCCGCGCCAGCATGGTGATCTGTCCACGATGATGCGCATCATGGGCAATGAGATAGCCGACGAAGCCGGCAGCATCAGGGCGGAAGCCTTTGATGCGGCCATCCGCAGCCAAAGAGTTCTTCAACACTTCGTGCAGTGCGGCGCGGCTTTCAGCGAGCGCTTTGCGCGCCTGCGCGCGCGTGACTTTCTGACGATCAAGTTGCTCCGGAATTTTCGCATCTCGCTCAGCGGACGCTTTTCCGCCCGCAGCTTTCAGCCACATCACGCGCACGTTGTGCATGTGCGCAACGATGGAAGCGATGTCACGGCCTTTGCCCGGCCGGAGGCTCCGCCCGCCATGCCTCTTCGGGAAGGTTCTCAATCAGGTAGTGATTGATGCGGTCGTTGGTGTCGAAAGCAGCCAGCAAGGCTTCGGTTACGACGAATGGTTTAGCGGATTTTGACGGCATGCAAGCTCCCAGAAGAAATCGGCCAATCGGATTACTGCGAACTGAGCCCCATCCCGATCAACCGAACCAGATTTTCGCACGGATCAAGCGGCGGGTGATTTCTAAGTCGCATACAAGGCGCTCACACCCACCCAAAAGTACTCCCCTGCCTCGATCAAGGGTAATTAAGCAAAACGGTGGAAAATGCCGATTCCATGAATGATCATCCCCTGGGTTTCAAATGTACAGATTGTCATGGGAAAAGCGGCTCGTTTCGGTCAGATTTGGCCGGCAGCTCTCGTTCCGCGATGTTCAAACTTATGCCAGAACGTTGACCACAGATACCAGGTTTGATCCCGAATTTTCGGAAATCGTCGACCTTACCCAGGTGGAAGATTTTGCGTTGAGTCCGATGGAGACCATGAAGTTAGCGGACTTGGCGGATCCCTTCCGGACCGGCGCAAAACGCGCCTTTGTGGCGCACACACCTCTACAGATGCGCGCGGCCCACATGCACCAACTCTTGCGCAACGACGAAATCAACATTCGCATCTTCGGCTCGTTGGGAGAGGCCGAAGAGTGGATCGAGTCCGAGACAAGCCAGCCCAAACTGCTTCCGGTTCCCAACCTGTCTAAAATTAAAGGATGATGGAAATTGGGCGGCTGTTAGTTGTGCTCGGTATTGTGCTCGTCCTAATCGGTGGCATCGCCATGCTATTGGGGCGCACAGTTTTCCCGCTCGGGCGATTGCCGGGAGACATCGTCTATCGCGGCAAGAACACCACGCTCTATTTTCCTCTGGCGACTTCGATCGTTCTCAGCGTCCTCCTTTCACTCCTTCTCTTCTTGATCTCGCGTTTCAGACGCTAAACGCTGAGCCAGCCTCTCCACCGTAATTCTCAGCAGCATCGCGGTACACTGATGCTCGATGGATGCAGGCGACCAACTCGGCTTTCACTTTCGCGCACCGGAGCGTCAGGTCTGGACGGTGCGCGCGCTCGTCTCAGCCGTGCGCGGCCTGGTGGAGCGGCAGTACTCCGACTGCTGGGTGGAAGGCGAGATCTCGAATTTTCGCAATCCGGATTCCGGGCATCTTTACTTCACGCTGAAAGAGCAGGACGCGCAAATCAAAGTAGTAATGTTCCGGTCGTCGGCGCGCCTGCTGCGCTTCCGTCCCGAAAACGGGCTGCATGTCACCGTGCGCGGACGCGTCACCATCTATGAAGAGCGGGGCGAGTTGCAAATCTCCGCAGAATTCATGGAGCCGCAAGGCGCGGGGGCGCTGCAACTGGCCTTCGAGCAGCTAAAAGCGCGGCTTCAGGCCGAAGGACTGTTCGATGCGGCGCGCAAGAAGCCGATTCCGGCCTTGCCGCAAAAAATCGGGATCATTACTTCGCCGCAAGGCGCGGCCCTGCGCGACATCCTCAACATTCTGGCGCGGCGGCATCGATCGGCGAACATCCTGATCTACCCCGCGCAAGTTCAGGGTGACGCGGCGGCCTCAGAGGTCATCGCCGGACTGCGGTATTTTCAGGGAGACGCACGGCAGGCATCCGCCGTCGATGTAATCGTCATCGCGCGCGGCGGTGGTTCGGCGGAAGACTTGGCCGCGTTCAATCATGAAGGGCTGGCCAGAGCCGTCGCGGCCTCGAAAATTCCCGTGATCTCCGCCATCGGCCACGAAACCGACTTCACGATCATCGATTTCGTCGCCGACCTACGCGCCCCCACGCCATCGGCAGCGGCGGAACTGGTAATCACGTCGCGCCAGGAAATCGAAACCCATGCCGACGACATTCACCGCCGCCTGGAACGCGCCATTCGCTATCGTCTCCTCATGGCGAGGCAAGGGCTGACGCGAACTCTCCCAGCACGGCGCCTTTGCCAGCATGATGGACGGAATTCATCGCGGCCAGCAGAGGCTGGACGAGAGGCGTTTCCGCCTTGAAAAAGCCGAGCGGCAATTGCTCGAGCGCAATCATCGCCGGCTGGAAACCGCGGCAGCCGCCGTCCGCCACTATGATGCCCGGCGCCGGTTGGGCGCGATTCGTCAACAGCTCGACTCGACAGTGGCAGGACTGGTTGCCGTAACCCGCGCCCGGCTACGTGCCTGCCATGCCGTGCTCGATCGGCGCACCGCGAGCCTGGAAGCCCTGTCTCCGCTGGCCATTCTCAATCGCGGGTATGCGCTGGTGTTCGACGCCAACGGACAACTCGTAAAAGACGCAGGACGGCTGACGGCCGGGGAAGAGGTGTCTGCACGCCTCGCGCGCGGGCGTGTGCAGGCGCGGGTTACGAAAACCGAACCAGACAGTTCTTAACACTCAGTCAGTGTCATAGTTAGAGCAGCGCCTGCATTAGAATGAAAGCTAACTCATCCAGTTAAGAGGGCACCTTGACAGCGGCGATCGTATGGCCACAAATCATTTTGAAGGGCCTCGACATCCTGCTCGTCGCGTTTCTGATCTACCAGTTCCTGAATCTGGTACGAGGCACGCGTGCTGCGCCCATGCTGGTCGGTGCGGCGACGCTGGCCCTGCTGTTTTATTTTGTCCGCCTGGGTGACCTGCCCACACTGAACTGGCTCCTCAGCACGCTGCTCCCCTACGCGGTTTTCGCGCTCATCGTCGTATTCCAGTCGGAGATCCGGCACGCGCTGGCGAACCTGGGAAGGCGCATCTCGATGATGCGGTCGTCGAGTTCATCAGCCGACGTGTACGACGATATCGTTCTGGCCGCCAATCTGTTTTCGCAGAATCAGACGGGCGCGCTGATCGTGATCGAGCGTGAGATTGGGTTGCGCACCTACATCGAGAGTGGAGTCGCGCTCGATGCACGACTCTCCTATGACCTGCTGGCGACCGTGTTTCGGCCGAGCGCGCCACTGCATGATGGCGCAGTGATCGTCCAGCGCGACCGGATCGCGGCCGCTGCCTGTTTTCTGCCGCTTTCGATGAATCCCATCCTCTCCACCCAGCTCGGCACGCGCCATCGCGCCGCCATCGGAATTACCGAGGAGACTGACGCGGTGGCCGTTGTCATTTCGGAAGAAACGGGCGCGATCAGCCTGGCCGTTGCTGGAAAGATCGATCGCGATTTAACGGTGGAGCGTCTCCGCGAACGTCTGACTACTCTGCTTCGTCGCTATGCGCCCGCGCCGAGCCTGCCGGGCCCGGTGGAAGAGAACTTCGTTGATGACGAACCTCCCAGTTCCCACCCCGGGGACCGCCATCAGGACACCGGCTCGCGCCTCAAGGGAGACGACTGAGTATGGCGAGCCTCTGGCGGCGCATTTTCCTGCAAAATTTCTTTTTCAAATTCATTTCTTTGCTGCTGGCGGTCGGATTGTGGTTGGCAGTGACCCGCGATCCAATCGCTTCCGTCGAAGTCAGGGTGCCCGTCGAATTCAGCCTCCCCGATAACATCGTCATCGATTCCAACACCTTCACCCAGGCACAGGTGCTGGTGCGCGGCCCCAAGCGATTGATGCATCGTCTCGAACCGGGAGACGTGCGCGCCGATGTCGATTTAAGCAGCGTGCAGCCGGGCGAGCGCACTTTCGAACTGCATGTCCACGTGCCTCAAGACATGGAAGTAGTGCAGGTTATCCCCAGCCAGTTTCATCTCTCCTTCGACCTCCGCGATACGCGGACGGTGGAAGTACACCCCCACGTTACCGGAAATTTCGAGTCCGGCCTCAGAGTTGCCCGTATTACCGCCGATCCCGCGAAGGTTCTGATCACCGGCCCGCACCGGCGTGTAGAAGCGTTGCAAGCCGCCAGCACTGACCCCGTGGATGTGAGTGGGACGACGTCCACTGCTTCGTTCGTGACCCAGGTATATGTGCCCGACCCGCTGATTCAAGTTGTGCACCCCCAGCCAATTCACGTGACGGTTATGATGGAAGGCGCGGGAGCCGGGAAAAAGAAATAGCTCTTGCCCACGAAACAATCTCCCCTTTTCAATTGATCATGACTCAGACCAGACAGCTTTTCGGGACAGATGGAATTCGCGGCGTCGCGGGCGAATTCCCGCTCACCCGCGATAGCGTTTACTGGATCGGGCGGGCTCTAGGGCACGACTTGATTCGGGCAAACGCAAAGCCGCGAGTTGTAATCGGGCAGGACACGCGCGTTTCAAGCCAGTGGATTGCGGATCGATTTCTACAGGGGCTGGTATCCGTTGGAGTCACCGTCCGGAGCGCGGGTGTAATCACCACACCCGGGGTCGCATACCTGGCGCGCTCGCATGGCTTTGACGCCGGCGTGGTGATCTCCGCGTCCCACAATCCATGGACCGATAACGGAATCAAGATTTTCTCGGGCGACGGCTACAAACTGCCTGACGCCCGTGAGCTAGCCATCGAGAAAGAGATTTTCGCCTTGCTCCAGGCGCCGGATGCCAGCGCCGCCCCGGAGTCCGCCGGCGCAGCCTCGAGCCTTCCCGGCGAGGAAGAACTGCGGCAGGATTACGTACGCTGGCTGGCGGCTGGCGTGGCCACCGATCTGTCGGGTCTTCGCATAGCCGTCGATTGCGCCAATGGGGCAGCGGCGGCCGAAGCGCCCGCGTTATTTCGCGCTCTGAAGGTCAACACTACGTTCCTCAACGCGTGCGCCCGATGGGCAGAATATCAACGAAGGCTGCGGGGCCCTGCATCCGGAAACCGTTGCCCACTTTTTAGTGGAACAGAAGGATCGATTCGACATCGGTGTCACGTTCGACGGCGACGCCGACCGTGCGCTTTTCTGCGACGCGAGCGGGCGCGTGGTCAACGGAGACGCGGTTTTGCTCGTGGCGGCGCGAGAGATGCTGGCCCACAAATCGTTGGCGAATTCGACCGTGGTCGCGACCACCATGTCCAACATGGGACTGGAATTGGCCCTGAAACGCTCCGGTATTCGAATGCTCCGTGCCAATGTCGGCGACAAGTACGTCCTCGAGGAAATGCAGCGGGTGGGCGCCACGCTTGGAGGCGAACAGTCGGGACACATTCTCTTTCGGGACGGCGACGCCACGACCGGCGACGGCTTGCTGACGGCGCTGCGGGTACTGGAGATTATCGTCCGCTCCGGCAAGCCGTTGGCTGATCTGGTAAGTGACCTCAAGGTATTTCCCCAAACCATTCGCAATGTGCGGGTGCGCGAGAAAATTCCTTTTGCGCAGGTCTCCGCCGTTCATGGCAGCGATTGCCGCAGCCGAGCGCGAACTCGATGGAAATGGCCGCGTGGTTGTCCGCTATTCCGGAACCGAGGCTCTCGCTCGCGTGATGATCGAAGCCGAATCGACAGAGCAAATGGACCGGCTGGCATCTTCGATCTCGGGAGCAATTCAAACCGCACTCGGTGTGTAGGCTCTCCATCATCCTCTATTGAAACTTTCCCGTCCTCAAAGCATTCTCTCCCGGCATTCAATGCCCATTCCTGTTTTGTGTTCTGAAAGCACGCGGATACGTCCAAAAGTACGGCCTCGTTATCTTGTGTCTCCTGAAGAACCCGCCGAGAATGAGAATCGATTCATAGAGGGGAGTAAGAGCGGTCTCATGAGAATTCTCGTGGTAGAAGACGATGTCGCTCTCGCCAGTTTTATCCGGAAGGGCCTTGAGGCTGAACATCACACCGTGGACGCGGTTCACGATGGAGAGCAGGCTGGGTCGATGGCTCTGGGGGTTGATTATGATCTCCTCGTTCTCGATCTCGGGTTGCCGGGCCGCGATGGGCTATCGCTGCTGCGCGGCTTGCGGCAGCGCAAGCCGAACTTGCCGGTGATGATACTGACCGCGCGCAGTCGTGTGGAAGACCGCGTCCAGTGCCTCGACTCGGGCGCCGACGACTATCTGACCAAACCCTTTTCTTTTCTCGAGCTGGCGGCGCGAGCGCGAGCGCTGATGCGACGCAGCCATTTGCCATCCGAATCCGTGCTCAAGGTGCAGGATCTGAACCTGGATCGCGTGGAGCGCAGGGTAGCACGTGGCGGACGCCAGATCGAGTTGACCACCAAGGAATTTGCGCTGCTCGAATACATGATGCGCAATGTGGGACGACGCCTCACGCGCGCCATGATCATTGAGCACGTCTGGAACCTGACCTTCGACTCCACCACCAACGTGGTGGATGTCTATATCAACTATCTGCGGCGGAAAGTCGATGACGGGTTCCCCGTATCGCTGATTCACACCGTTCGCGGCGTAGGGTATCAGCTGAGCTCCAGCGGAGTACAGACCTGATGGCGAGCCTCGCGTCGACGCTGCCCCTGGATCAGGGGTTGCTGCATGATTTGCTGCATCTCTTGAAGCAACCTCTGACCACGGTGCAGTGCGCGCTTGAACTTTCACTTACCGAGGATGAACCCGGTCGCGCCGGGGAGGTCGCGGTCGCCCTGGAGCAGACCGATCGCGTAATTGAAGCCGTCCGCCTCATGGGCGAGTATCTGGAATCCGAAGAGGGGCGCTTGGCCGGGGAGCCATTTCCTCTGGGCTTGGCCATAGAGAACGCCCTGGAACAATCTTCCGTTCTGGCCGAGGCGCGCGGGTTGAGACTTTTCGCTTGCGGAGCCTCGACAGCAGTGATCCCTGTGCGGAGGATATGGCTCCAGCGCGCGCTATGTTATCTGATCGCGCTGTTGGTCGAGTTGGAATCGACCGGCGAGGCGATCGTGGTTGTGCTCGAAGATGGCGTGGCTCGTTCGTTTATCAGCGGCTACCGTCTGCCAACCGGTTCTTCACTGAACGATCAGCCGACGGGCCAGCCCTCCCATCAGCCACTTGAATCCACACCCAACGCAAACACCCTGCGGAAGGTCAAACTCGAAATCGCCCGGCACGTGTTTGAGGCCTCGGGCGCGTCTCTCGAGTTCTTTTCCGACCCGAGGCCCGGCTTCATCATTCGCTTACCCAGGTTGCGTTTGCGCTACGACGAGATGCCCGCCTGATTGCGCCGATCGCCGTTTGCGACCGCCTTCCAGGTAGTACAATCCAGCGTCGCGATTTCTCGGGCAAGCACTCGCGGAGGCTCTAATGAAACGCTGGATTACGCCGTTGACTCTCCTTTCTTGTTCCCTGCTGGGCTGGGCGCAGCCCGAGGGTCCGTCGCTTAAGCCTTTCACCGTAATCAAGGCGGGCACGATGATTGATGGCGTCTCGAATACTGTGCGCCACGATCAGGTCATTACGATTCGCGGAAACATGATCGTCGCTGTGGCAAACGCCGCGTCCGCGAAGATACCTGCCGACGCAATGGTCGTTGATCTTTCCAACGCCACCGTCCTCCCCGGACTGATCGACGCGCACACCCACATTTTCCTGCAAGGCGAGATTCCCTCGGAGGGCGGCTACGACGTTCAGCTTCTGAAATATCCGCTGTCGTTCCGGGCGGCGCGGGCCACCGTTGCAGCGCGGCGTGCGCTCGAACAGGGCTTCACGACCATCCGCGACATGGAGACCGAAGGCGCGGGCTACGGCGACATCGGTATCAAGATGGCAATTGACCGCGGTTATATCCCTGGGCCGCGCATGTTTGCCTCAACCCGAGCCATTTCGACAACCGGTGGGTATCCGCTGGAAGGGTATGCGCCGGAGATCGAGGTGCCGAAAGGTGCGCAGCTGATTGATGGCCCGGTCGAGGCCCGCAAAGCCGCTCGTGAGCAGCTCGATCACGGTGCGGACTGGATCAAGGTCTATATGACGCATCGCTCCTGGATCGGCAAGAACGGCGAACTCGAATCGCAACCGACGCTCACGGTCGAAGAGTTGCGCGCGATTGTGGATGAAGCGCACGGCTGGGGAAAGAAGGTTGCCTGCCACGCCTACGGCGGAATCGGCATGCAGCGCGCCCTCGACGGCGGATGCGATTCGATCGAACATGGCCTCATGCTGACGGACACGCAAATCGCGCAGATGATCAAGCAGGGCACATGGCTGGTTCCGACTCTGAACATCTACTACACGGATTGGGCGCCCGCCGACACGCCCGAGGGACAGCGCGATCGGAAGCGCGCGTCGGAGCACGAAGCCTCTTTCCGCAAGGCGGTCGCCGCGGGCGTAAAAATTGCGTTCGGTACGGATGTCGGCGGCTTTCCCTGGACCGATCCGATTGCCGCGGAATTTCCGCGCATGGTCGATCTGGGTATGACGCCGATGCAGGCGATTCAGGCCGCAACATCGCGGGCTGCGGAACTGCTCGATCGGACGGGACAGTTGGGCGCAATTGTTCCGGGCGCCTACGCCGACTTGGATGCGGTCGATGGCGATCCGCTCGCCAACGTGCGAGTTCTCGAAAACGTAGGCTTCGTGATGAAAGACGGGAAGGTATTCAAGAACGATTTGACGCCAAAGAAGTAACGCCTCCTGGCGCGCACACCGGTCTTTAGTTGTGCGCGTGCGGGCTTTGCGCCGGATTCGCCCTCGGCGCCGCCTTAGCCTTGGCAATCTTCACGTCAAAGCTTACCGGCAGGTTCTTCGGAGGATAGCAAGCCTTGTTGTCGCAAGCCTGATACTTGAGCGTCCCTCGAACGATATATTTTCCCGGCTGCACAGAGCTAAGGGGATGCACCAGCACGTCGACTTTAAAATCGCCCGTATAAACATTCAGTTTTTCGTCCGGCGCAAAGGCGAAGCTCATGTCTTGCCCGTCCGGATAGGTGGTCTTTCCGATCACGATGTCGGTCGTCGCTTCGATCTTGAGTGCGGTCGGAATAAGATAGTCGGACTTCGGGCGATTGGAATTGATGTGATAGCCGCCGGCAACGTTAAACGTAATGGGCACGGTAGCGGACTTCGCCTGGGCCACAGTGACAACCGGCACTACCTTCAGGGTAACAACCGGGCCCTTTGGTCCAAAATCTTCCTGCGCGAAGGCTAGCCCGCTAATCAGGAAAAGCACGCACGTTAGAATTTTTTTCATTGCGAGTTTAATTTTGAGCTTTCTCTGGGCCCGCCTGGCCGAGCGCTTCCTTAATGTGATCCACAAACACACTGCGACTCTGCAACCCGAATTCCCGATCGATCACTTTGCCATTGCGGTCCACAAAGAAAGTTGTGGGAAGCACATTCACGCCGCCATAACTCAGGCCCACCGCTTCCTTACCCAGCAGGATCGGATAGTTCACACCCATATCCTTCGCGAACTTCGCGATGTCCTCGGTGCTGGCGTCATCCATCGCGACGCCCACAATCTGGAATCCTTGGGGACCATATTCCTTCTGTAACTCCACAAACCAGGGCATCTCGACTTTGCAGGGTCCGCAGTAAGTCGCCCAAAAATTCAGAAGAACGGCTTTCCCCCGCAAACTGGAGAGCTTCACGCGCTTGCCATCCAGCGCCTCGAGTTCGAAGTCCGGGGCCGTCGCGCCGATCAGTTGCCCGTTGGCCGGGCCGTTCGCCCGATTGTTGCGGGCCATGCGAATCCCGGCAAACAACATAACCGCAACCAGCGCGCCCACAAAAAACAGAATCAGCGGATTCCTTTTCACGATGACTCCAAATCTGAACTTTCAACTTACTATTCTATCCGCTCCATAAACGGCGCGCCGCGCCACAGCCGCGACTACAGCGCGAAGCGGTTCAAAAACGAAAAGTAACCGGCGATCAGCGTGAAGCGACCCATCACCAGCAATATTCCCAGAACGATCAGCAGGCCTCCGCTTGCGACTTCCACGGCGTGCATGTGGAATTTGAAGCGGTTATAGAACCTCAGGAATCTCTCGATTCCGAGAGACGTGATCAGGAACGGCACCGCCAGCCCCGCCGAGTAAATTGCCAGCAGCAGAATTCCCTTCCACACCGTGTCTTGTGCGGCCGCCAGGGTGAGCACCACCGCCAGGATCGGGCCAACGCAGGGCGTCCATCCAAAAGCGAACGCGAATCCAATCACAAATGCGCCCCACGGCGAAGATCCGCCCTTAAGGCTATGCAGGCGCGTATCCGCCAGCAACGCCTTGATCTGAAAAATTCCCGTAAGGTGGAGGCCAAAAAGAATAATCACGACGCCGGCAATGCGCGCGAGCAGCGATTTATATTGCGCCAGAAATTGACCAACCTCGGTTGAAAGCGCACCCAGCGTGATAAAGACAATGCTGAACCCGAGGATGAACGCCGCCGAATTGAGCATCACCTTACGCAGCAGACGGCCTTCTGTCGATTTCAGCTCCTCCACGCCCGCGCCCGAAATGAGAGAGACGTATCCCGGCACCAGCGGCAAGACGCAAGGAGAAAGGAACGAGATCAAGCCGGCAACAAACGCGGCAAGTGGTAGAGGCAAACTGTTCATGATCTTCTATATATGACGCGCTTTATTGTAGCGGTGCACCCGGACAATGGGAAGCCGCATCCCTTCTGCATCTTACAAGATGCGTGACCCTGCCAGTTTGATACAAGCAAGTTTAGCGAATGCTCGGCGTGGCATTGTCCTGACAGATTGGACGTTTGACTCAGGAGAAGGTGCCGCTTGATCCGGGGGGCCGCTGCGAAAGTCCCTTCGTTCTCATGTTCGCGAAGGCATCCCGCGGGAAAAAAGATTTTGATGCTACGGATGTCGGCGTTACAGTTTCTTACCCTAGATCGCGTTTCGGATGTCTTCGCTTCTCAATGGAAGGTACGCGCTCTCCCCTTCAAGCCATTTCAGCGCCGGAGCGAGCTCATAGAACACATTGGTGACTGAGGGAGAATCTGATGTTTCAACATAAGCCATCAACACCCTCCCCATCCCGAAGACTGCTGGCTTGGTTGCAACTAACGCGCGTCGAGAGGTCGACGAGAACACTTTTCGACTCGCTAGATCTTGCGCAGTATCCCTCGACAGCTCAACCTCAGTGACTGCGGTCGCGTCGATCAGTTGATTGAATTCGGGGTTGAAATCCGGATCTTTGACCAATTGATCCTGATGATCCTGCATCTCGACAAACGTAACGCGGCCCAAACCGGTGCTGATCACCAGCCCTCGCTCTTTGTCGATAACATAGGTGCAAGGCATTACTTTCTCACGAGGGAAGAGTCGAAAGGGAGCGCGGCCAAGCGCTGGCATCGCATCTGCGCAGCTTTTGGCTGGTTCGCAAAACCGTCGGCAAGCCTAACCCGCCTTGATACCTGGTTGCGCATAGTCGCAAGGTCGCTGTGCAACCCGCTCCGCCATATGTTCGGCGGCGGCTCGAATGAAGCTCACATGTTTGTTTGACTCAACGTCGAGAACCTGCCGCTCAAGTAGTGCGCACCTTTTCAGAATCACGCGCAAATCGTTATTCAGATCATGCGCCAGAAGGCAACGCTCGGAGCCCGGATGCTTTCTTTCCATTTGCCATCCTTCTTTCCCCTCATGTTGCTGGAAATATCACGCAGAATAGGTGCAAGGTAAGCCGCTAGTAAATGGCCCATAACGGCTAAGGTGTTTACCCACAATGCTTAACAGTTTTGTGCAGCGCGGAGTAGAGCGCCTTAAGGACAATTTGCAACCCCGCGTCCGGTTTGACCCCTCTTTTCGGCCGCCTGTAAGATCAAAGTTCATCTCTCGCTGACATGCTTCTGCTGTACGCGGCTTTTGCCCAGGGGACGGGCGAGTCTCACGTCCTCGATTTGTAATCTCTTATTCAGGCTGACGAATGCCCCACGAACTGCCAAAAGCTTACGAACCCGGCGCCATCGAAAAACACTGGTCCGAGTACTGGATCAAAGAAAAACTCTTCCACGTGGAGACGCCGGCGCCAGGTGAAACTCGCCCGGTCTTCACGCTCCTGCTGCCTCCCCCCAACGTCACCGGCCGCCTGCACATGGGCCACATGCTCAACCAGACGCAGATGGATATCCTCGTCCGCTGGCATCGCATGCGCGGCTTCATCACTCTCTGGCTGCCCGGCACCGACCACGCCGGCATCGCCACCCAGATGATGGTCGAGCGGCAACTCGCCAAAGAAGGCAAGAAGCGCCGCGATATGGGCCGCGAGAAATTCGTCGAGCGTGTCTGGGAGTGGAAGCGCGAATACGGCGGCGCCATCCTCGATCAGATGAAGCGCCTCGGCGCCTCCGTCGACTGGGGCCGCGAATACTTCACCATGGACGAGAACCTCTCTCGCGCCGTTCGTGAGGTCTTCGTCCGCCTCTACGAAGAAGGCCTGATCTATCGCGGCAAATACATCGTCAACTGGTGCCCGCGCTGCGAGACAGCCATCTCCGACCTCGAGGTGAAGCACGAAGAGGTGCCGGGCAAGCTATGGGAGATTCGCTATCCGGTGATTGGGACTGACGAATTTATCACCGTGGCGACGACGCGCCCCGAGACGATGCTCGGCGATACCGCCGTCGCTATCAATGCCGCCGACGATCGCTACACGCACCTGCATGGGAAAGAGTCTTGCTGCCACTGATGAAGCGCGAGATTCCCATCATCCTCGATGAAATCGCGAAACCAGAGTTCGGCACCGGCGCGGTCAAGATCACGCCCGCACACGATCCGAACGATTTTGAAGCCGGCAAGCGCCACAATCTCCCGCAGATCGACATCATGGATCTGCACGCGAAGATGAACGAAAACGCCGGCCCGTATAAAGGATTGGACCGCTACGAAGCGCGCGAGGCCGTCCTCGCCGATCTTAAAGAGCAGGGCTTCTTAGTCGCCGAAAAAGCCTACACAGTTCCGCTCGGCAAATGCGACCGCTGCGGTACGGTCGTCGAACCGCGCCTCTCCGAGCAGTGGTTCGTCAAAATCGAGCCGCTGGCAAAGAAAGCCATCGCCGCCGTCGAATCCGGCGAGATCACCATCGTCCCCGACAACTACCGCCAGATTTATCTGAATTGGATGAACAACATCCACGACTGGACGATCTCCCGCCAGCTCTGGTGGGGTCATCGCATTCCCGTCTGGCATTGCACCAGTCAAGACTGCGGTGAAGTGATCGTCGCCCGCGAGACGCCGAAGGCGTGCCCGAAGTGCGGCGACGCAAAGCTCGAGCAGGACACCGACGTCCTCGATACCTGGTTCTCCTCCGGCCTGCTGCCATTCACCACCCTAGGGTGGCCCGAAAAAACGCGTGACCTGGAAGTTTTCTACCCCACCACTCTCCTCATCACCGCCTACGAGATTCTGTTCTTCTGGGTCGCCCGCATGATCATGTTCGGCTGCCACTTCATGGACGGCCACCAACAGGATCCGGCGATCAAAAAGGCCAGCGGCGACGGCAACAAAAAAGACGACAGTGTCCCCTTCCGCAACGTCTATATTCACGCCCTCGTCCGCGACGCCGACCGCCAGAAGATGTCCAAGACCAAAGGCAACGTGATCGATCCGCTGGAGATCATCGACCGCTTCGGCACCGACGCCACGCGCTTCACGCTCGCAGCCATGGCCGCTCCCGGCACCGACATCGCCTTCAACGAAAGCCGCACCGACGGCTATCGCGCCTTCGCCAACAAAATCTGGAATGCCGCCCGCTTCATGTTCATGAACCTCGACCGCGTCGCTGCAGGCGTGGGGCGTGCATTCCTCCCACAGGTCGCGTGGGGACAGCCGCCCTCGGCTGTCCAGCCGGGACAAAGTCCCGGCGGCTCTCAGCCCGCAAAGGGAATCTCGGGGTTTCAATCCGAGACCCTCGAAGACCGCTGGATTCTCTCTCGATTCAATCGCGCGACCCAAGATATCAACGACGCCATCTCAACCTACCGCTTCCACGAAGCCGCCAACCGCATCTACGACTTCTTCTGGGGCGAGTTCTGCGACTGGTATCTTGAACTGATCAAGCCGCGCCTGCTGGAGACCGCCGATCAGCAAGCCGCAACCCAGGCCTGCCAAAATCTCGTCAACCTCTTTGATGGCGCGCTGCGCCTGTTGCATCCGGTCATGCCCTTTATCACCGAAGAGATCTGGCATGCGATGTACGAAGGCCAGCCGCCGCTGAAGTCGATTGCGCTGGCCCCCTATCCAGCATCCGATGAATCACAGATAGACCTCGCAACCGAAACCGAAATGTCGATCCTGCAGGACCTGATCGTTAGCGTCCGCAACCTGCGTGCCGAGATGAAAGTCGAGCCGAAGGTGAAGGTGCCCATCGAAGTGTTCGCGCACGAACCCGCGATCCGCCGGCTGATCGAAGAGAACCGCAGCGCTGTTGAACGACTGGGCAGCGTCGAATCGCTGAATTTTGTCGACTCCTCGCTCTCGAAAATTGCCGGAGCCCGGAGTACAGCGCGCTTCGACGTGCATGTAATCTACGAAAAGAAAATCGACGTAGCCGCCGAGCGCGAGCGCCTCAACAAAGATCTCGAGAAAATCGAGAAAGAAATCGCCAACGGCCAGCGTCAGCTCTCGAACGACCAGTTCCTCGCAAAAGCCCCTGCCAAGGTGGTAGAAGGCCTCCGCGCAAGAGCCGAAGAGCTGAAAGTGCTAAGGGAAAAGACCAAGGCAAGCCTGAAGGAACTCGCGTAGGGACAGCCGCCCTCGGCTGTCCGGGCGCGCACAGCGCGCCAGGCGCTCGATCGGCTCCAGATCGCCGTCAAAGGCTTCTCCCTTGACTTAGCCCATCAAAAGGAATTAGCTGGAATTTAGCCGAGGCTTGAAAACAAGTCCGCAAGCGGCGTAGGTGCGGATCCCAAGCCAACCGCCCGAGCAGGCACAGCGACTCACGGGAATCGGACAATTAAGCCGTTTCTTATCAGTACTGTAGAGTCAATCGATGTAGAATCAATACTTTGCGGTGATCGAACTCGAATTCGCCAATATCTCAATTAGAATGAATACTTTAGTTGTAAACCGTGTAAATTGAATACTTTACAAATAAAAATCGCGGAAATTAGGCCTAATCGGAAGATTTATATGGTAGTTACGAGCAATAAGTTCAACTCCATATTTTTGAATACTTTGCGGTCCAACTTATACTAAGCTATTGATTTCAAAAGACCGAGGTAAGAGGGAGCTAAGGGGGGTACCCCCCCACAAAATGACCTCTCCCCAAGGCGAGACAAATAGCCGCTAGCAGCTGAGAACTGACAACCGAGAACTGAGAACTGTTTTTCATGGACTGGAATTCACGCCGCATCTCCGCCATCATCGAAAATGCATTGAACGAGGATCGCGCCACTCGCGACGCCACGAGTTACGCCTGCGTCGATCCCAGCCAGCGGGCCACCGCCACCATCCTCGCCAAGCAGGAGTGCATCGTGGCCGGCCTCGGCTGCATTCCCCGCATCCTGGACGTTTACGCCGCGCTCGACGGCGCCGTGATGGCGCACTATGAGGTCACCAGCCACCCGTCGATTTTTGACGGCGTGCGAGTGAACGCAGGGCAGCCGGTCGCAGTCATCCGCCACAACGCCCGCGTAATCCTCTCCTGCGAGCGCGTGATTCTCAATTTTCTTCAACGCATGGCGGGTATTGCGACCACTACGCGCAAGTTTGTCGACGCCGTTTCCGGCACGCGCGTCCGTATTCTCGACACGCGCAAAACCGCTCCCGGTCTGCGCGTGATCGACAAGTACGCGGTGCGTTGCGGCGGAGGTCAGAATCACCGCCTCGATCTCTCCGATGGCGTCGTAATCAAGCACAATCACATGACGCTCGCCGGGGGCACAGCGCCTGCGCTCGAACGAGGTCTAAGAAATCGCCGCGGAAACCAGCCTGTCGAAATCGAAGTGCGCTCGCTCGAGGAATTGCAGCAGGCGTTCTCCCACGGAGCCGAAGCGGTTCTCCTCGACCATGTGAGCGTCGACCTGGTCCGCAAGGCAGTAGAGATTTGTTCGCACCATTCGCGTCGCATTCCCGCTCGAATGCGCCGGCGGCATCACGCTGGAAAACGTTCGCGCCTACGCCGAGACCGGAGTAGATTTCATCTCCGTCGGCGCATTGACGCAATCGGCAGTAGCTGTCGATTTAAGCATGCGAGTAATGCCGGCGTAGCGCGTCCTTCGTTCGCGGTCCTTCGTCCTTCGCTATTCGACCGCCGCGGCAGTCGGCGGTTTCTTGCGAACGGCCTGAATCAGGCCGTTCAATCCGCGGCACAGATCCTCGGCACGCAAGGTAAGGCCGGCGCCTTGTTTTTCAGTGAGATAGTTTAGGCCTTGAGCAATCACAATTTGAGTTTGGAGTTCCAGCAGAGATCCTCTCGCATGAAGCAGAAATCGGCTAAAGTCTCCGCCAAAATGGCCTTTCCCCTCGGCAATATTGCTGGGTACAGAAACCGCGGCGCGACGCACCTGCGAAGTGAGTCCATAAAGTTCATGCTTCGGAAATCCGGAGGTCACTCGATATAAAGTCAGCGCCAAGTCCACAGCTTCATGCCAAATCCTCAGATCTCGGAACGACGATTTCGCAGCCACAGTCACCTCGCGCAAAACATAAGTGAAGTGTGCAGACCAAAGCCATGATCGCGAACACATCGCTTTTGTGACGATTCCAAAGCAAAGGAACATGGCCGAGGCTTAACCATAGAAGCGAAGGACGAAGGACCAAGGACGACGGACGGGAGAAGCTATAATTCCCCCATCACCGTCGCCAAAAAAATTCGCCGCGATTCAAGCACGCATAAAGCCACCGACGTGCGTTTGGGCCGCATCATTCGCCTGCTCATGGATCACGCAACCGTCGTCGCCAGCGGCACCAAGATTGCCGAAGAAATCGGAACAAGCCGCTCCGAGGTCTGGCGCCTGATCCAGCAACTGCGTGGCCTGGGCGTCGATGTTGCCGGACATCCCGCAACCGGTTATCAGTTGCGATCAGTGCCCGATCTGCTGTTGCCCGAGATGATCGCTCCGCTGGTAAAGGGCACGATTTTTTCACCGCCCGATGCGCGTAGCGAATCGAAGAACATTCATCACTACTACAGGATTGGCTCGACCAATTCCGAAGCGATGAATGCCGCTGCCGAAGACGCTCCGGAGGGCAGCATTTTTCTTGCCGAGGAACAGCTCGCGGGTCGCGGTCGCGGCGCGCATTCCTGGCATTCGGCGCGCTCGGCGGGAATTTATTGCTCCGTAATTTTGCGCCCGCAAATGCCTCCGTCGGACGCGCTGCTGCTTTCGCTAGCGACGGGATTAGCGGTTCGGTCCGCGGTGACTGACATCGCGCAGGTAGCGGTGGATTTGAAGTGGCCGAACGATGTGCTGATCGGCACGAAGAAATTCTGCGGCATTCTGATCGAGATGAACGCCGAGGCTACGCGCGTAAAGCATCTCGTCGTCGGAATTGGCATCAACGTCAACCAGGCGAAATTTCCAGCCGACCTACGCGACATTGCGACCTCGCTGAAGATCGAAACCGGCACCGAATGGTCGCGAGTGGAACTCTGCGCCGCTTTGCTAAAATCGCTCGACCGCGAGTATCGCGCATTGCTGAATGACGGCGCGGCGGCGCGGAACTCAGTGTTGAAGCGCTTCGAAGAAAGTTCGTCGTCGGCGCGAGGGCGCAAAGTGCGCATCGAAGAAGACAATGGAATCGAGGGCGTGACAGAAGGCCTCGATGCGCGCGGCTTCTTGCAGTTACGAACCGCAGACGGCCTGCGAACGGTGCTGAGCGGAACGGTAAGATTCGCGTAGGAATTTCTTATGCTCCTGGTCATCGATGTCGGCAATACGAATACTGTGTTGGGCGTCTTCGAGCCTGTTCCGAACGTGCGTTCGAGCGACGACGTGACCGCCGAACCGGCCCGCTACGAACGCCTGGTCGCCAACTGGCGTGTGGGCTCGCACCTCGGTCGCACGGTTGACGAGTACGGCATCATCTTCCGCAATCTGTTTGCGATTGACGACATCGACGTTTCGAGCGTCCACGGCATCGCGGTGTCGTCCGTCGTGCCGCCACTTGATGGCGTGCTGCGGCAGGTGTGCGAGCGCCATTTCAAGATCAAGCCGCTCTTCATCGAGCCGGGCATTAAGACCGCAATGCCGGTGCTTTATGACAATCCCGCCGAAGTGGGCGCGGACCGCATCGTGAACGCCGTAGCCGCGTTCGAAAAATATGGCGGGCCATGCGTGATCGTGGATTTCGGCACGGCGACGACCTTCGACTGCGTTTCGAAAAAGGGCGAATACATGGGCGGCGTGATTTGTCCGGGCATCGGCATTTCCGCCGACGCTCTTTTTCAGCGCACCGCGCGCCTGCCGCGCGTTGAAATTCGCAAGCCTGCTCGCGTCATCGGTTCGACAACAGTCAGCAGTCTGCAATCCGGCCTTTATTACGGCTACCTGGGTCTGGTCGACGGCATCCTGGAACGGCTGGTAGATGAACTTGGCGAGGAGACCCGCGTAGTCGCGACCGGCGGGCCTGGGATCGCTAATCGGCACTGCGTCGCACTTCATCAAGGATGTCGACGAATTTCTGACTCTGGACGGATTGCGCATCATCTGGGAGCGCAATCAACCCTATCGCAAGGACGCGGCGGCGCGCGCCGGTTCCAGAGCGGACAAGCCAGCGGAATCAGGCAATGCGAAACCCTGGCCGTCGGAGAAGCCTCCGAAAACGCGCTAGCATCTGTATAGCGACCTCTCGCGGTTGTGACCTGTCGTGGAAAATTACTTCAATTACTTCACTGAAATCGAAGAACACTATCATCGTCGGCGTGGAACGACGCTGCTTCTTTCGACGCTGGATTGGGCCTTGATCGAAACGTGGAAAAACGCAGGCATTCCTCTGGAAGCGGTGCTGCGAGGAATTGACGAGGCATTCGATAAGTACGATCGGAAACCCACGAAGACAAAGAAGGTGAACAGCCTCGCATATTGCTCGCAGGCCGTGCTGACGGCGGCCGAAGATATGAAAGAAGCCGCGGTTGGAGCGGGAGCACCGGAAAGAGCACAAGCTGAGCCGGGATTCGACGCCGCGCAGATTGCGGCATTTCTGCGCGAGAATGCGGAGCGTCTTGAGAAAGCGAAACTGCCGGAGAGTCCGGGCTTCGCGACCGCTGCCTTCGCACGTGAAACGGCGACGTCTCTGCGCGAGATGGCGGATGCGGTCGAACAGGCCACCATCCTACCGAAACTGGAAGACCTGGAGCGGCGGTTGACAGTGCTGGAGGAAAAGTTGTTCGCGGTCCTGATGGCAGCGACTTCGGACGACGAACTGGTCGGCGTCCGCGCGCAAGCCGACAGTGACCTGGCACCTTACCGCAGGAACATGACGGCCGCCCAGATCGAACAACTGCACAAGCAGTATGTTCGCAAACGCCTGTTCGAAAAGAGCGGCGTGCCGCGACTAAGCTTGTTCTATATGCATTAAACGTGTAGGGCGGACACATTCGCATCTCGCGGCGTTCGCGGGCCGTTGCGCTCGCGCTACACTCTAAGCGTGCTCCTTTCGATCGAGAAACTGATTTACGGCGGCGACGGACTCTCGCTCGCACCGCCTCCGCCGTCCGATGGCCGCAGCATGGCGGTGTTCGTGCCATTTGTCCTGCCAAGAGAGAAAGTCGAAGCCGACATTCAGCAACAGAAACCGGGGTTCGCGCGCGGCAGCCTCTTGGAGGTCGTCGAAGCCGCCTCCGATCGCATCACTCCGCATTGCCCTTACTTTCAGCGCTGCGGAGGCTGCCACTACCAGCACATTCCTTACGAACGCCAGTTGGAATTCAAGGCGCAAATCTTACGTGAGACTCTCCAGCGCATCGCGAAGGTCGAACTGAAGGACGAGATTCACCTGCACCCCTCGCCGCCGTGGAATTACCGCAACCGTGCTCGGCTGCAGGTGCGCACTGTTCCCCATTTCGCGCTCGGCTACTACCGCTTTGGCTCGCGGGAGTTTCTTGCCGTGCGCGAATGTCCGATCAGTTCGCCGCTGATCAATCGCACCATGGCGCGGCTGACCGAGCTTGATGGTAATGAGTGTCCGCAATCGGTCGAGGAGATTGAACTCTTCGCCAACGCGAGCGATGACCAGATGCTCGTCTGCGCGTTTTCTCGGGGCGACGCGCCGCAGCCAGATCTCTTGCGGTGGGCCGAAAATCTACGGAGTGAGTTTCCCAATCTAGCCGGAGTGAGTTTCTTCTCTTCGCGCCAGCGCTCCGATGACGAAACCGCGCCAGATGTAAGGGTTCTGACCCAATCGGGTGCGCCCTCGCTTCGATACAAGACTCGTCACGCTGAGTATCAAGTCAGTGCTGGCGCCTTCTTTCAGGTCAATCGTCATCTTCTGGACGAGTTAGTCTCCGTCGTCACGGGCGGCGCACAAGGCGACCTCGTCCTCGACCTTTATGCAGGCGGCGGTTTGTTCTCTGTCCCACTCGCGGAAACCTTTCATCACATTTTTGCTGTAGAGGCGTCACATACTTCCATGGCTGACCTCAGGCAGAATGTGCCTGCGAGCGTGAAAGTGGTTGGCACGCGAACCGAGCAATACCTTAGAAGCCGGCCGGTACGCAAACGTCCTGACTTGGTCGTCCTGGACCCTCCCCGCACTGGGGCTGGCAAAGCGGTGACACGCTCTTTGGTCGAACTCGGAGCACAAGGCATCCGATACGTTTCGTGCGATCCGGCGACGCTGGCCCGGGATCTAATCCCTTTGATCTCGTCCGGCTATCGCATAGAGGAGACACACCTGTTCGACTTGTTTCCTCAGACGTTTCACATCGAGACCGTGATGCTGCTAGCGCGCTAAACACCTTCACGTCCGCCCAATTTCCCTGGAAGGCGGGTGGTTGCCAAAAAACGAGCCGAAAGGCGCGGCGCGCTTTGTGTTCCCACCCGCTTTTTTTCAAAGAGTACTTCTACAATGCAGCGGCCAGTCTCACTCGGAGCCTCCACACCGCGAGTGCCGCTGCCTCTGACGGCCGTTCGCCCGAGCGGGGCGGCACGCGGAACCCCTAAGCCCGAACCCATCCTGCCACGCCATGCGATGTTCTGGGCCGCCGTCATTTTTTCTCTCGGGCTCTGGACCGGTCTTCGAGCCTGGCGTCCGCCATCCTGGTGGGCAATCGCAATCTCAACTTTTGTGCTCGCCGCGTGCTGGTTTGTTTCTCGACGCCCATGGCTGGCCAGGGCACTAGCACTCGTGAGCTGGTTTTTGTTCGGTGCGTTCTTGATTCAGATACGCGGCCGTCCCGCTGAAGATCCTCGTCTTGCCGGACTCTCCGACGGACAACCAGTAACTTTGACCGCCCACGTGATTCGGGAAGGATATGTGCGCTCCAAAGAGTCCGGTTCGGTCAGTCGCTCTATCGACGTAATGAGCGAGTCGATTGAGGTCGCCGGAAGCGCGCCGCCTCAAGACATACGCGCAGGGATTCGTCTCTCGATTTATGAACGCGGTGAGCCTTCGGCGAATGCTGGCGCTGAGGAACCGTCTATTCCTGCTCTTGATTTCACCTTTGGTGAACGCCTTCACATCCGCGCCAGACTCCATCCGCCCCAAAATTTCCGTAATCCCGGAGCTTTCGACTATGAGGGCTATCTGCGCGGGAACGGTATCAACGTGCTGGGATCGGCCTCGATGGCGGACATTGAACGACTGCCAGGTTTCACCGGTAACCGCATCGCCCTCTGGCGCTCGCGGGTACACGCGAGCATCATCCGGAAAATTCATGAGCTCTGGCCCGCCCGACAAGCCACACTAATGGATGCCATGGTGCTTGGCGAAGAGTCGTTTTTGCGCAACTCCACTCGCACGGAGTTTCAGCGCTCCGGGACATATCACCTGCTGGTTGTTTCGGGGATGAACCTGAGCATACTGGCGGTCGCCATCTTCTGGACTCTGCGGCGTTTTCGGCTTGACCCGGCGCTGGCGGCTTTAGCCACGGTCGCCGCCTCGTTCGCGTATGCGTTCGTGGTAGGAGTTGGTCCGCCGGTTTGGCGCGCCGCACTGATGCTGGCAATCTATCTTGGAGCGCGCCTGCTTTATCGTGGCCGAAACATGCTGAATGCGATTGGAGTGGCCGCCATCGGCGTGCTGATTGCCGATCCGGATGCCCTGTTCGGCGCGAGCTTCCAGCTCACATTTCTGGCCGTAATTATCATCGCTGGAATTGGACAACCGCTTCTTGAACGCAGCACTCTTCCCTACGCGCGTGGACTCCGCTCGCTGGAGACGACAAGCTTCGACATGCACGTTGCGCCGCGGGTCGCGCAATTTCGCCTCGACCTGCGCCTGATCGGCGGCCGTTTGTCACGGTTCATCGGGCAGCGCCTGGGCCGATTTATACCGGCAGCTGCCGCGCGGGTCGCCATCGCCGTCGCGGAACTCGCTTTTATTTCTGCGCTCATGCAGGCGGGGCTGGCGCTGCCTATGGCGTATTACTTTCATCGCGCCACCACCATGGGCATGCCTGCGAATATGTTCGTAATTCCTCTCACACAAATTCTTGATGCCCGCCGCCGCCACAGCGGTCGGTCTGGGTTATGTTTCGCTGGCCCTCGCAAAACCTGCGGTTTGGATCTCTGGCCTCGCACTCGGGTGGAATCAGTGGAACGGTGCACTGGCTCGGCGGCGCCCAAACGGCGGGCCAGTCGATTGGCGACTTGCGTGTCGCCATGCCCTCGACGACCACAATACTGATCGCATTGGCGGCGCTGGCGCTGGCGATGTTCGCTGCACGCCGCGCGCGCATTGCCGCGGTTGCGTCCGTGGCTTTTCTGGCAGCAGTGGCGAGTTGGATTGCATTCGTCCCATCACATCCGCGGATTCGACCGGACGTGATGGAGATGACGGCCATCGACGTAGGACAAGGCGACTCGATCCTGCTGATCACGCCACAGGGCCGCACGTTGTTGGTCGATGCCGGAGGTCTGCCGCGATGGATGCACTCCGACTTCGATATCGGGGAGCAGGTCGTCTCGCCTTATCTCTGGCAACGCGGCTTCGATCACCTGGACACAATTGTGATCACCCATCCCCACGCCGATCATCTTGGAGGCATGCCGGCGGTAATTGCGAACTTCCATCCACGCGAGCTTTGGATCAGCGAGGATCAACCGGCGGGAGAACTGGCGCCGATTGTGGAACAGGCGCGAGCGTGCCCGCATGAATGTGACCGTCAAGAAAGAAGGTGACGAATTCGATTTTGGCGGAGCACACTTTCATCTTCTCGCGCCCGGACGCGATCAGGCCACGGGCTCGATGCGCCCAAATGATGATTGCCTGGTTTTCACGGTTGGGTTCGGCGCAACCACGGCATTGCTGGAGGGAGACGCGGAGCGTCCGGTTGAGCGGCGGGTCGTCCAACAACATCCTGAGGCTTTGCTTTTGAAGGTTGCTCACCACGGAAGCGCAAGCGGCACTTCGGCTGACCTGCTCTCCACCGTTCACCCGCGCTACGCGGTTATTTCGGTAGGCGCAAGAAACGTGTATGGGCATCCACGCCGCGAAGTCCTGGGACGGCTACAGAGCGCCGGTGTCGTGACCTATCGCACGGACGAGGAAGGCGCGGTCAGCTTCTATCTGGATGGCAAGACGGTGACACCGGCCATTCCGCTCATTCACTGACGACGGACATTGCGGCATGCCGCGCCACTTCACGAAAATCGTTAGCCCGTAATTTCGGCGGTCTCGTCGTCCCCATCCTCCAGAGGCGGCGACTTCCGGTACTCCTCGATAATTTTCGTGGCCTCGGCCGCGTCTTCTTCGCCGACGAGGATGATCGTGCCGCCTACGCCAGGGAAAGTGTCCTGCACTGCATCCAGCGACTTCAAATCGCACTCAATCCCCGCCGATTCGAGTAAGCCCTTCACCATCATGGCTTCGGTTTCCTGCTCGGTGTCAAAAATCTTCACCAGCTTCTTGTCAGGGGTGGGCTGGACCGCGGGCGTATCGGAATCTGGCATGCATCCTCCCTAAAATTCGTTGTTAACAGATTACGGCAGTCACTCCATCCCTGTCTCGTCGAGCACAAAAGGCCAAAGCCAATGGCAGCTTGCATCCTGCTCGCGAGATGGCACAATGCCATTAGCGCAACGGGTGAGGTCAAGTCTACATCCAAAAGGAAAGCGCCACCTGGCGGCGCAATGGGGGACGTATGGAATTGCACCCGGCCGAAGCGGGAGAACCGGAGCGCGACGAACGCGGAACCGAAGACGAAGCCCGAAAAATCCGCCGTCTTCAACTGATGATGAGTATGGTCATGTCGGTGATCAGCCAGGATCCCGGTCTGACGCTCCAGGAGGCCTCGGAAATGGCCGCCAACGCCCGGCGCGCCGCCTTGAACATGTTTCCAGAGAAAGAGTTGGCCTACGACCTGATCTATCGCCCGCGTCTGCGGCGGCTCATCAACGAACGCTTCCGCTTGCAATAAGCGAGCCGCAGCCAATCTCCGCCGCCGGATATGAGCAGCCGGGCCCGCGACGAAGGGTGCTATCATATCCGCATTCCTTCGCGGCCATGCGGAGGATGCGGCACTCGCCGACTCTCGATGCGCTTTCGACGCAGACTCCCCATCCTGATTGTTGTCCTGCTGATTGCGGGCGCAATTGCTCTGCTGGTCACGCTTCGCAAGCATGCGCCGCCAGAGCCTGCGCGCCTGCTGCCAGGCGCCGATGGTTTTTTCTACGTCAATCTGAAGTGGATTCGCGCCTTCAACGCAACCGCACCCCTGCCACCGGTTTCGCGCGATCCGGAATACCAGAAGTTCGTCGATGAGACCGGATTTCAGTTCGAGCGCGATCTCGATCAGGCTGCCTTTGCCGTGCACTATCCGCAAAGCTGGGGAGATGGCACAGGCGGCACTGCGCCCGAACCGCGCTTCTCCGAGATTTTTGTCGGCAAATTCAACTCCACGCAGGTCGTCTCTTATCTCAAGCGCCATGCCTCTTCCACCGACAATTATCGTGGTTTCGATATTTATAACCTTCCGGTCGAGAGCCGCACGGTTCGCGTGACGTTTCTTTCCTATGACAGCGTCGCGGTTTCCAATCACCCCGATCCCGAAGTGATTCGCGGCATGATCGACCGCTCCCGCAAGCTGGCGTCACCCTTTAGCGGGCCGTCTCTGCTCCGCCGTTTTTACAAGGAAGTGCCGCTCACGAGCCTGTCGTTCGCAATTCTCGGAGTAAAGCCCGCCGCGATGAATTCGCTTGAGGGTTTCGGAAGTTGGAGCGTTTTGTTTCCGAAGCCGGCGGTCGTGGTAATTTCGGCACGATATCTGAGAGCGCTGCATCTGAAGGCCGACGCCTTCACCGACAGTGAAGCCGACGCGCAGGCGGTAGTCGATAAAGTTGGCGCGTATCTTGCCCTGTTTCACGCTGCCGAAGGCACAGTGGGCACGAGTGGAACCGACCCAGACGTGAAAGCATTCTTCGACAGCCTGAAAGTCGAGCGCTCGGGAGCCCGCGCCACGCTGACTGCTACGGTGCCGCAGGGATTCATCAAGAAGGCCTTGGCCGAAGGACCGCCTGAGACTGCTCCGGTCACTCAGCCGTCGACGCCGCCCCCGGTAGCTCCGCCAAGCACTCCAAAGAAATCTGCGCAGCAGAAAAAACCATAAGCGAGTTTCGAGATTCCGAAAAAAGATTCGAAGAAAGAACAATAGAGAGCCAGCAGGCGTCAGTAATAAGCCTATGCCTAGACTTCGACTCTTAGTGCTTTGAGTGCAATAGAGATGCTAGGTAGTCGTGAAACTGCCCCACCATTGACTCCCTATTGGACTTCGATTCTCAGTGAAAAATCGAAGAGAAGAAATGGCCAAGCTTGTGGAAGAATCCGCGAGAGTGCCCGTCTGTTGAAGATCCGCCACTCGTGGCCTTTGCAACTTGCGGATTCGCAGGAACCGGAGGAGCCACGCTCAGTTCAGGAGCTTGCGGCCCGCGCGTATCGAGCGGCAGGGCTCGCACGTCCTCGACGGGCGCAGGCGGCGGTCCAGTTGCCCGGAATACCAATGGCGCCGACACCTGCACATGCAGCTCGTTCGGAACCGGCGGAGAGGCGGGAACTTCTGCTGGATTTCCACCGGGCGTCGGTTCAGCCGTGGCATCAGCTTGCGGCGAGTCCATCGGCTCTGCCGGATGTGCATTGACGGGCGGTAGAGTGGCATTCTTTGGCGGCGTATCAGCTGACACATCATTCGCCGCGACCTCGATCGCCTGTCGGGGAGGTGGACACCCGCACTCAAGCGGCACATTCATATCCACATGGTCGAGTTGCCCCGCTCGAAATACGAGCTGGTCGGTCGCTTTCACCTGGTAAGTGCGGTCGCCGATCAACTCGCTCACAATCGCAGATGCTGAGTTGCCGGGAAGAGCGCGCACGCAGGTGTTGCCCTGGTTGTCGGCGCTGAAAGCATAATGAAACTCTCCCGGACCGACCAAAAGAATGCGAAAATCCGGCGTCATCACCGAGTCCGAGGAAGCATCCAGTTGCAGGTGCGCCTCAAGTGCGCCCGTGTTCATACCGAGGAGCAGGTTGTGCTTGTTCTGCGAAGGCGTAATCGAGAGCGTTGTTCCGGGACAGACCCGCAGCTCGCCGCCGCTCGACAAACTGAGTACAGCCGTGTCGGCTCCCGCTGTAAACGAAGATCCGACGTTCGCGGCATTCGCGGCCAGCGCCAAGCGGCCCTGCCGCGCGCACCGCTTTCACAACCGGCTGCGGCGTCTGCGCCAGGCTGGCAACGCTCGGAGCCTGAAAAGGCGAATGGCTCGGCTCAGTTGGATTCTTCCCAAGGTTCACCACCAGCCGGTTGCCGGCCGAACTCCAGGTAAACGTCCGGGGCGCGAGAAGATCCACGACGATGCGCGCGACCGGAGGATTCGCCTGAAACTGATCGGCGCGTACGCTGGTGATCTGGTCGGCTAGCACGCTGAGACGCTTTTGTTGCGTATCGAGCCGCGCATTGGGCAGGTCGATGACCAGCCGCGTGGGATCGCTGATCTGCTGAATCGCCGGAATGAGCGGGTGCGTAGCAAGAATCTCGAGCGCGGGCCCGGATTTCTCCTGAATGATGCGAAAGCTCTTGATCGCGGCGATCTTCGAAGCCGCATTCTTTGAAGGGTTTGCGGCTGCTGCTTTGGCTGAAGATTTCGCTGTGGTTTTTGACGGGGTGTCAGAAGCAGCCTGTGCCGCGGCTTTCGGAACAGCGAGCGCTGCGGCTCCAACTATGAGCGCACATGCCGCCGCTCCCGCTCCTGACCGCAGGCAAGGAACACGACGGAATTGCAGGTTCCGCAGGAAATTATTCACAAAAGCGCCCGGTGTTTTCTCAACCATATCACTCGAACGCCCTTGAAAAAAGCGGCTGAAACGAAACCGGCCAAGCGGATTTAGGTTTCGGCGAGAAATTCGTACTCGTCGATCACCGCCGCGACCGCCATCTTGTCAGACGGATTGCCACCCTCGACGCGCACCACGTGGCCCTTGCAGCGCACGCGAATTGCCTCCGTCAGCGTAATTTCCGGCGGCAGGGTCAGAGTGAAATCGATCGCTGCGCCGGCCTGAATTGCGGAATCGACGTAGAAGCAGATTCCGCGCGCGCTTACATCGCGAGTTTGTGCCGAATGTTCTTCTGGAGCCTCGCCGTAACGCACACTTACCGGCAATCGCAGCGCAAATCGGCGTGTGGCGCGCTTGTCTTTTCCCTGCTCTTTTGCCTGAATCTCGGCCATCGGTCCTCCGGAACCCGATAAGCATGGACGGTTGGTCTTTACTATGTCAAGCGCTCGTGGACACGTTCCCTTATGACCCGGTCTTGTCGTCAGATAAAATGATGTTGTGGTCTTCGTCCTCGACAACTACGACTCGTTCACTTACAACCTCGTCCAATATCTGGGCGAACTGGGTGCGAAGGTGGAGGTGCGCCGCAACGACGAGGTTAGTATCGGCGAAATCGAGGCTATGCGGCCGGAATGTATCGTGGTTTCTCCCGGTCCCTGCACTCCGCAGGATGCGGGAATCAGCATCGATCTGATTCGGCACTTTGCCGGAAAGATTCCTCTACTCGGCGTCTGCCTGGGACACCAAGCCATTGGTGCGGCTTTTGGTGGAGAGGTCGTGCGCGCCAAGTATCTGATGCACGGCAAGACGAGCGCAGTCGAACACGACGGGCAAACTATTTTTCGCGGAATCGAGTCTCCCATGACTGCGACTCGCTATCACTCGCTTATCGTTCGGGAAGAAAGCTTGCCCGGCGATCTCGAAGTGAGCGCCTGGATTCACGACCGCGATGGCACGCGCGTCATCATGGGCCTGCGTCACCGGAAGTTTCGGGTCGAGGGTGTCCAATTCCACCCCGAAAGCGTGCTTACCAGCGCGGGTAAGCAAATGATTGCGAATTTTCTGCAGATGAGTTCTCACCCTTAAGCTGCCCGGCTCGGTAACACGGGTTCCTTAGCTCACTTCTTACTTTTCACTCATGCAGATATAAATAACGAATACATGCGGGCTGTTTGCGTTTAGAATGTCTCCTCTCAAAGGAGACCCGGAACATGCGGCCCACCAAGGACTTCAGCCACTTCGCTGTTACTCGCCAGGCGACCAGCCTTCTTGTCACGCTTTCTTTCCTACTGTGTTTCAGCGGCGCCGCCCTGGCGCAAAACGGCTTCGTCGGCATTTTCGGCGGCGGTCCCTGGTATAAAAATGCGGCCAACAATATTCGCGAGATACAGAACTCCGGCTTCACCGAGGCCATCGTCTGGAGTGTCGAAGTCAAGAGTAACGGCGACCTGAATCTGAATGGCGAATTCCCGTTGACCTCAAACGGCACTTACATCGGAGACCAGACGCATCCCGATTTTGCCGGCAACATGGCGCTCCTTAAACAGGGAAACGTGAAGCGCGTCACGCTGAGCATTGGCTCCTCGAACGTGGGCGACTGGGAGGACATTACGGCGCTGGTGCAGTCGCAAGGCACAGGTCCGGGCAGCATTTTGTATGAGGATTTTCTTGCGCTGAAGACGGCGATTCCCGCGCTTGATGCCGTCGATTTCGACGACGAGAACAGCTTCAACGAGCCCACCACGGTTCAGTTCGCGGTGATGCTCGGAAATCTCGGCTATCACGTCATTCCCGACGCTTACGATATGAACAGTTATTGGACGAGCGTGGTTTCGGAGATCAATAGCGAGCTTCCGGGAACGGTAGACAGCGTTCATCTTCAGGCTTATGCGGGCGGCGCTGGAAACAATCCCTGTGCGGGATGGAACTTTGGCAGCGTTCCGGTTTATCCCGGCCTTTGGGATCACGTCGACACGCCGAAAGAGGTGCAGTCCAAGATTGCGGCCTGGCATAAACAGTGCGACATTTCTGGTGGATTCATGTGGCTCTATGACGACTTCGTCGGCAATGGCGAGGCGGCAAAGTATGCGCAGGCGATCGAAGTTGGCACGGGCTACAGCGGCTTCGCGCTGTCGGCGCCGGCGACCGTCTTCCTGAATGAGAACTCGACCGGCAAAGCGACCATCAAGGTCACCGACCTTGGTGGATTCAAAGGCGCGGTAAGTCTGGGACTTTCGTCGCTGCCTGCCGGAGTGTCAGCCTCGGTCACGGGGAGCGGCAAGAATCAGCAGGCCGTATTCAAAGCAACTTCCGGAGCCACGACGGGATTCTTCCCGGTTACGGTGACGGGAACTTCGGGCGACATTACGCAGAACTTCACATTCACTCTGGCGGTCAGCGCAGCAAAGGGCGGGAAAGGTTCAGGACAGCAAGTCGATCTTTCCTCCGCGTTTAACCTGAATGGAATTTATACGGACGGGACAGCCTATTCGACCGGAGGACTCGATGGCTCGGGAAATTCGTACTCGTCGAAACTGCTGACCAAGTTGCGGGTGCTCGACGGCATCGAGTTTAAATTCGGGCCGGCGAATCAACTGGACGCGATCGGCAGCAATGGACAAGCGGTCAGTCTTCCGCAGAACAAATTCTCCGGACTGATGCTCCTCGCAACCGGCGTCCAGGGAAATCAATCCTCGCAGACGTTCACCGTTAATTACACAGATGGAACGAGCGCGCAGTTTACACAGAGCCTGAGCGACTGGTCGACGCCGCAGAATTTTTCGGGCGAGACCGAAGCGGTCGCAATGTCGTACCGAAACACGGCTAACGGCACCCAGAGCAACGGCACGTTCAATCTGTATGCCTACACGCTGGCGCTCGACTCAAGCAAAACGGTTGAGAGCGTGACGCTGCCCGACAATCCCGACGTGGTGGTGCTGGCAGCGACACTGTTGCAATGAGCGAAACGTGTTACCTGGCGATATGGGAATTCCGAGTTAAGCCGGGATCCATAGCCGAGTTCGAGCGCGTCTACGGGCCTGACGGCTTGTGGGCGCGTTTGTTTCGGAGGAGTGTTGAGTATCTGGGTAGCGAGCTTCTCCGGGATCAGGGGCGCTCTTGTCGCTATCTGACGATCGATCGCTGGACTTCTCACGAGGCGTTGCGGAAGTTCAAACAGGATTTTGGCGCGGAGTATGCAGCCCTCGACAAGAAGTGCGAAGTACTGACCGAGGCGGAGTTGCAGCTCGGAGATTTTGAAACGCCTGTTCCTTGCGGACAGTAAAGGATTTCTGGCAAAATCAGGCAAAAGTCGGTAGACTTTTGTATTGTCCTCCTCCGTTTCGGGTATCGTCCCATGAAAATCCCTTTTCGTATCGCTATTTACCTAGGTGTTTCTTGTGCCTTTTTATCCCTTTGCCTCGACCTCCATGGTCAAGGAAACTTCGGCTACGCCGGGTCGGGAACGATGGCATCCGGGTACTTCACCAGCCGAGCGGATTACACCACCATGGAGCTTTCGCCTCAGCTCCATAGTGCGAAAGACCAGGAGAAACAGAGGAAGAAGAATAAAGAGCTCCTAGATGTTGGATTGGTCTCGGTGCTCGACCTGGACGCTCCTCATAATGCGCTTGAGCAATTCAATAGTGGCGTTAGCCTTATCAAAGAGCAAAGGCTGGGCGATGCGCTCACGCACCTGCAGAAGGCAGTCAAGATCTATCCTAAGTTCGCCTCTGCATATGTGAACCTCGGGCTGGTATACATGGCGCAGGAAAACAGCGCCCAAGCGCAGAAAGAATTTGAGAGGTGCATTGAGCTCGATAATAAATTTTCTCGCCCCTTGGTGCAGCTCGGTTCGCTGGAGATATCGCGCAAGGACTACCCGGCGGCGGAAGCGCATCTGGAAAAAGCTTCATCCCTGACCCCTTCAAATCCGCAGATCTTCTCTTCATTAGCCTTCGCGCAGATTCAAAACCACCATTATCAGCAGGTGCTGGAAAGTTCCAGGAAAGTCCACGCGCTCCCTCACCCGCAAGCGGCAGAAATCCACTACCTTGCAGCGGTTGCCGCTAAGTCGTTGAACGACTTCGCAACCATGGAACAGGAACTCAAACTGTTCATCAGCGAGGATCCGACTGGTCCTTTGGCTGCAGTGGCACACCACGACATTGATGTCATCGCGCACAACAAGTCGATAACTGGCCTGGTCACTGCGGCACCGGGGGCACAACCCGGGGCACCGTCGGCCCCGGCGGCTCAGCAAACGTTTCCGGACGCTGAGAGGCTCAAGAGAGAACTCAGCGCATTGGAGGATGAATCCGAGGGCGACACATGCGAGGGTTGCGACACTGCATCCTCAGGAAGCGCCGGTTATGGGGGCAATGCGGGCGACAACGGCCCCCGAGATCCTGTCGAGATCTCGAGATCCAGTACCGGATGGACGATTCACAAGTCTGTTGACGAAGTCGCTCAGTTCTTCGCTGTGACCGACCACGGGCGGATAGTGAGCGATCTGTCTCAATCCAATATTCAGATTCGGGATGACAATAAGCCGCCTGAACGGATTCTGCAGTTTTCGCCGCAATCCAAGTTGCCATTATTGCTGGGCTTGCTGGTGGACACTAGTGGCTCGGTGCAAGAGAGGTTTACATTCGAAAAGCGCGCGGCCAAGAAATTTGTGGAAAAAATGTTGAGCGGTCCTTCCGATTTGGGCTTCGTAGCAGGTTTTTCCACGAAAACAGATGTGACGCAGGACTTCACGGCCGATCCATCGTCATTGGGCGCTGGTATCGACGCGCTTGCCGACAAGGGCGGAACAAGTTTGTTTGATGCTGTCTCATTCGCATGCTGGAAGTTAGCCGCTTATCCAGAGCATGAGCGGGTGGCGAAAGTGCTGGTAGTGCTTACGGATGGCGAAGATAATTCAAGCCATCGGACCCTAAATCAGAGCATTCACGATTCCGAGGCGACGGGCGTAACAATCTACACCGTGAGCACGAACTACAACGGAGGAGCAAAAACGGCGGCGGATAAAGTGTTGGAGGCTCTAGCGGAACGAAGCGGGGGAGAGGCGATCTTCCCAGGAGACATCTCCGGATTGGGCAAGTCCCTGGAAGGATTGCGAGATTTGATTCGCAGTCGCTATCTGATTGCCTATAGACCCGCTAATTTTGAACCCGACGGTGGATATCGCGCGATCCAGATTGTTGCCGAGAAAAATGGGAAACATCTTCGCGTACGTGCCCGCAAAGGTTACTATGCTCGGCTCGAAGCACCACACCATCGAGCCACGACGACACCCCCGGTGCCCGCTAAATGACCGTAAGAGGCGGATCCCCAATTTGGAGTCGCACATTTCGTACTCGGTAACGCTGGCTTTTTCAATTCAGAGCTGGTAAGGCAATTGGCTACTTCGAGCGCGCCACCTCCACCGCTCTGAGGACCGCGCGCGATTTATTCTCCGTCTCCTGGAATTCGCTCTCAGGGTCCGAGTCGGCCACGATTCCCGCGCCGGCTTGCAGATACGCTTTATTGCCTTCCATCAGCAGAGTACGAATCGCGATGCAGGAATCGAGGTTGCCTGCGAAGTCAGCGTAGAGGACCGATCCGCCGTAGACTCCGCGCCGTGCGGGTTCGAGTTCTTCGATGATCTGCATAGCGCGGACCTTTGGCGCTCCACTCAGCGTGCCTGCCGGGAAACACGCGGCAAAGGCGTCCATGGCGTCGAGTTCGGGACGCAGACGGCCTTCGAGTGCGGAAACGATGTGCATGACGTGCGAATAGCGCTCGACATACATCAGGTTGCGGACCTTCACCGAGCCGTATTCGCTTACGCGGCCAAGGTCATTGCGGCCGAGGTCGACGAGCATGACGTGTTCGGCGCGCTCCTTTTCGTCACCAAGCATTTTCTTTTCGAGCGCGGCGTCCTCCGCTTCGTCTTTGCCGCGCGGATGCGTACCGGCGATGGGGCGGTATTCGAGTCTGCGGCCCGCCGCTCGGACTAACATTTCGGGCGACGAGCCGAGGACGTGAAACGAGGCGTCTCTGTCCCGGGCGGAATTTTCTTTCCCCTGCGCGCGAGCGCCCGCTCCTCCGCTCATGCCGAAGCGCAGGAAGTACATGTAGGGCGAGGGATTCACGGTGCGCAGGGCGCGATAGAGATCGAAGGGCTCCACCGCCGGCTCGAAGTCCCAGCGTTGCGAGAGCACGACCTGGAAGATATCACCGGCGGCAATGTATTCCTTGGCGCGGCGGACGCTGTCCAGGAATTTTGCCTTGGGAGTGCGGGAGCGGACTTTCAGTTTTGATTTGGTCGCAGAAGACGCGGCAAATTGCGGCTTCCATCCGGCTGCCAGCTTTCGTTCAATTCGGGCTATGTCGCGAAGCGCGCGGTCATAGGCGGCGCGTGGCCGCTCTGCGGAAACATCTGCCGAGGCAACGATGTCGATCTGGTGGCGCAGGTGATCGAAGGCGAGGACGCGGTCGAAGAACATCAGGATGCAGTCCGGAACGTTGAGATCGTCCTTCGCTCTCGCTCCGATATTTTCCAGTTGGCGGACGATGTCATAGGCGCAGTAGCCGACGGCCCCGGCCGTGAAAGGCGGAAGGCCCTCCACCTGCGCGGGTCGATGCTGGTGCAGTAGCTCCTTGATGACCTCGAACACGCCGGCAGTGCGCGTTTCGATTTTGGGGATACGCGCGGATTTCCGGCTCCCGCGAGCGTTTCGATCCGAAGAAGTTGCCGTGCGTCGAATGGTGACCTGATCCCCGTGCGATTCCAGCCGCAGGAACGGGCGCACGCCTAGAAAAGTGTAGCGGCCGATCTTTTCCCCGCCTTCGACGGATTCAAGGAGGAAGGCATCGGGCTCTCCGTCGGCAATGGCGAGGAACGCCGAGACTGGCGTGAGCAGGTCCGCCGAAATCGATTTGGCCACCGGGACGAGCGTAGCGTCGCGGGCGAGGCGCGCAAACTCCTTATAGTCGGGACGAATCATAGCGCTAATCGTTCTGTGATTATAAAGGCCGTCGCGAAGCGTCTACTGGCGAAGACCGACCCAGCCCTCAGAGATCACCATGGAGTTGCCAGGATTGCGCGAGTCGTACTTCACGGAGGTGGGCACGCCGAGGCGGCACGAGTGCAGATTGATCCACTGGCGCAAGTAGGTAACATCCTGCGAGGCTTCGTAGGAGACCCCCGCCACATCATACTGGTAAATCAACATGGTGGCGGAGCGCTGGCCTGCGGGCTCGATTTCCTGAACGTCGATCACAGTACCGTCGGTGATGCGCCCCACTGTGTTGAGCCAGACCCGGCGCTCGCGTTCAATATCTTCGGCCGTCTTTGGTTTTCGCCGTAACAGCGTGTAACCGGCAAACGCGAGGCCAATCCCAGCGAGTGAGAATGTGTAAAGGCGAAGCGAGATCATTATCTGACGAACCTGGACTTTCGAGGACTAATTCAGAATAAGCCCGAACCGGGATGTGTGCCAATGGTACGAACGTGAAATTGTAGGAGTGGATTGCGTGAGCGCGCGCGCCTGACCTCGCCTTACTTGCCGGCGAGCTTCTTGGCAACTTCTTCGACGATTTTCGGACGAAGATCAGCCATTACTCGGTCGACGATGCTGGCGATGTCGGTCTCCTCCGGCACCAGCGAACCGTGGCCGTTGGGCGCTGTGGCTGCCATCACCTTTGGAGCGATTTCACCGGCTGGTTCGTGGGCCGCTACCTCTTCGGCGATGCGCTTTTCCACCGCAGCCTGAATTGCGGTCAGAGGATCTTCGACGGGAATCGATTCGATCTTCTCGGCGTTGGCGGCGAAGGCGCGGAACATCTCCGCCTCGAGCGACATGGCAGCTTCTTCCGGAGTCAATTCCAGGGCTTCGGCTACCCAGCGTTTGCCAGCCGGGATCTCCATCGTCTCTTCTTCAGACCAGCCGGAACTTGCCGATACATCGTTCGCAGGTACTGTCGCGGGTTCGACCGGAACCGGGGCCGGGGTCAGCAGCCGCAGAGCTTCTGCGAGTTCCGCGTCGCTCGGCATGGGGGCCTCCGGCTCGGCCGTTTCCTCAACAGCCGGGGATGTGGAAGCCACGGCTTCAGACCGGATGGGTTCCGAAATGGACGATTCGACGGCACAGAATTCATCGGCGCTTGATTCCAAGGAGATGGGTTCGGAGGAAGCAGATTCGGAAGTTGCAGCTTCGGTGAAAGCCTGGTGCGCGAAGGAGGAATCGATCGAAGGATATTCTTCCTTCTTTTTTTCCGTTTCTTCCACGTGGGCGCTGATCTCTTGCCCGTGCGGAGCCTCGACGGCCGATGACAATGTTTCGGACGACTGCGCCTCCATCACCTCTTCCGGCCGGCCTCTCTCTACCGGAGCTTCTTCCGCGGAGGCGGATGCGAATATCGGTTCATCCTGCTGGTCAATGGGAGCAGGCGAGTCAGCGAAGGATGCCGCGCTCATCCGTTCGGGAAATGGCACTTCTGATTCCTGGGCTGGTTCCTGCTGAGCGCTCTCGCTGGCCTGTTCCGTGGGCGGTTCGACTCGCGCCACCGGAATTTGGATCTCATAGTTCTCAATGGCTTTCCCGGCCGCGTCTTTGTCGGCCACGGAAACTTCAGGAGCCGCGAGCACCGGCGCAGGCTCGGTCGCCGCTGCCATATTGTGGACAGGCTCAACCTCAGCCGGCTGAACGTCGCCAGGCTCGCCTGATGAAGCAGCAGGAATTTCAGAGACCGCGGAGGCAACCGATTCTTCATGGACGTCGGAAGCTGGCGCCATGGTCGCAGCGCCCGCTGGGGAAACCGCATTCGCCTCTTCGTGAACGGAGGGAAATTCAGAAGATGGTGCCGTGTTCTCCGACTGCGCAGAGGCCGCTGCACTCAGTTTGGCGGCTGCTTCGCTCAGGGCGCTCAGTTCTTCGGGCGTGATGTCACGCGGGAGCTTCGAAAGCGGACCCGACTCCGGAACGGACTCGACCGCGCTCGGCTCCGACCCATCCGGGGAGGAAGCGTCCGGCGACTTCGCTTTCTTGTTGCGGAAGTCACGGAAGCTGGCTGCCTGCGGAGACAATCCGGAGTCGGCCGCTTCCTTCTTTTTTGAGCCGGAGAACTTGCCGCCGCGGCCCAGAATCCTATCTTCGGGCCGCGCAAATGGTTCGTCAGACGGGCTCGAAGTCGCAAAGCGGCTGCTTCCCTTATGGGGCTGGGGAACCATTGCATCTTCGAGGCGGGCGATGGCGGTGAGCAACTGGCTGGCTTCGAAGGGCTTCACGATGTGGGCGTCGGCCCGCACCCGCCGCGCTTCCTGCGGCTTGAAGGGCTCCAACTTGCCGACCGAGAGAAGGATTGGGATGTGCGCCGTCTCCTCGCGCCTCTTTCAGGCGCTGGCAGACTTCCAGCCCGCTGTAGCCGGGCATATAGACATCGAGAATGATGAGGTCCGGAGTCGACTCGGCGATGCGTTTGAGGGCCGCCGACCCGTTATTGACCGTGAGGACGTCGTACCCGGCGTCGGTCAGGATCTTTCGGCCCATGTTCTGGGCGGTCACACTATCATCGGCCAGCAGTATTTTCCGCGCCAAGCGTTGTCCTTCGACACAAAAAGGAAGATAACGCGAAGCTATCGTGTCCTTATGTACAAGTCAATAATTCGTAAGCCCATGTCCGACCGATGGTAAGCAGGGCACGAAAGTGCATGGACCGCGGGCAGCGTGAAAGTCGCTCCATCGCACGAAAAGAGCGGACCGGTGTGGCAACTTCATGGGATGACGGAGCCGTTCACGTCGTGCACGATCTAAGACAGATTCTTAAAACGGGTTGAGCTTCCCGAGCCCCTTCTTCTTTTTCTTCTTGCTGGAAGAAATATCCGCCAGCTCATCTTTCGATGAGGAGGCTGACTTTCCGGCGCCGGCTGCGATTCCGTTGGCAAGCTCATTGTTCTGTTGCAGTGCGGGCAGCGAGTTCGCATCCTGATCGGTATTGGGCTTGAGTTCGTTGGGGTCGGCGACGTTTGGCGTCAACTCATTTGCGGACGGGGCCGGAGGGGCTTCCGCAGTTGTCGCCGGTTGTCCCGTCGTCGCGTCCGTCGTGGCAGTCGAATTATCGGAGCGTGGAGCTTCCTGGTTAGGCGCAACTGGACCGTTGACGACGACCGCATTCAGTTTGCCGTCGCCCCCTGTGCTTCCGGACGCCGCGCCCGCAATCGCCGAAACAACGCTAGTGGCAGTTGCCGGTTCCGGATCCACCAGCGTCGGCTCACCGACCCGGGAGGCCCTGCTCACATCGGGTCCTTTTTGAAAGTTGCCGAGGCTCTTGGCCATCAGCGTGGCCTCTTGCCGGCTGGCCTCTTCTTTCTTGTTCTGCTCCAGCATGCGCTTGGTGGGCCGCGGGACGGGCTGTTTCAAGGCTTCCAGGCGCGCCTTGGCATCGACGGCGCGGTCCATGGCTGGATAGCGTGTAATGATGCGGCCATACGCCTCGGCTGCATCCTTGGTCAGCGCTTCGATGATTCGGCCCTTGGAGACTTCGTTGGCACGCGGATTCTTGCGAACCAGGTCAATCTCTCCCTCATAGCTTTTCCCCAGCATGAAAAGCGCCTGATCGGCGCCGCTGTAGAGGGGGTAGCGGTCAACCAGAGTCTTGAGACGCGCGATGGCCGCAGGATAGGCCACCCTCAAATAATAAAACTGTCCGATATTGAACTCGCGCTGGGCGAGTACTTCCTGAACCTCGCGCAGGCGCTGCTTGGCTTTCGGAACAAGCTTGCTGTCGGGATATTCCTGAATCAGAGCACGGTACTCTTCTTCCGCCCGCTCGGCGTGCGTGAAGTCGCGATCCGGCTTCTCCATCTCCTGATAATGGATGTCGGCGACCTTGAGCTGCGCCTCCGCGGCCTCAGGCATGTTGGGGAAGAAGGTCTTGAAATCCTTGTATTCGATCTCGGCCTGTTGCAGCGCGGTCGTGCCGCCTTCGGCGTACCAGGAGTCGGCCACCGCCAGCTTGGCGCGGGCGATGTACTCGGAATCGGGATAGGTATTGATCAGCGTCTGCAGCGTCATGCGGGCGACGTCGAAGTGGTTGTGCTTCATCGCGTCCATGGAGCGGTCGAACAGGACCTTGTCGGGCTGCTTGGAGCCGACGTTTTGCAGGGGATTAGTCGACTTCTTGTTCGTACAGCCGAGCGCGAACGCCAGGGCCACCAGAAGCACTCCGAGAATCAGATTACGACGCATGAAAAACCTCGTTAGCTAGGAAAGCTGCCAGCTGATTTCATACTCTTAGCAAACTCGCGCTGCGTGCGGCTTCGAGGAGCGAAGCCGCGTTTTGCCGCGGATCACCTTTGCCGAAGACCGCGTTGCCCGCCACCAGAATCTCCGCACCGGCGCGCACAATCTCCGTCACAGTATCCAACGCCACGCCGCCGTCGATCTCGATCCGGTAAGCATACCCGCGATGAGCGCGCAGGTCAGCAAGTTTCCTAACCTTGTGCAGCGTCTCGGGAATAAATTTCTGCGCCCCGAAACCGGGGTTCACGCTCATCACCAGAACGTAATCGACAATATCCAGAACCTCACTGAGCGTTTCGACCGGAGTCGCCGGGTTGATGACAACGCCGGCGCGGCAGCCATGGCTCTTGATCAGGTTCAGCGTGCGGTTCAAATGGCGGCAGGCCTCCTGATGAACGGAGATCCAATTCGCTCCCGCTTCCGCGAAGTCCCCAATGTATTGATCTGGATTCTCTATCATCAGATGGCAATCGAGCGGGAGGCGGGTTGCCTTCCGCAGCGATTTCACTACCACCGGGCCGATTGTCATGTTGGGGACAAAATGGCCGTCCATGACGTCGACGTGGATGACATGGGCGCCGCCGGCAGTCGCGCTCTCCACTTGATCCGCCAGATGGGCGAAGTCGGCGGAGAGAATCGAGGGTGCAAGTTCGATCAAAATAGGGTCCAGAACACCGGGAAATGCTTGTGGAAATTCTAGCACGCCACGGAGGACGATCCCGTCCCTTTCCGGCCGCGTTCACTTGAACATGGGGATGTGATCTTCGTCCTAATCGTGGAGATGCTAGTTGCCGATAATGAGAATGGACATCCCGCACGCAGAGCTGTTTTTTTAGCCGGCGGGCAGAATTTATCTTATGAATCTTCCCGCCGACCAGCAATCGACACCCCTGTATACCCAGCCGGATCGCCGCGTCACCCCTCGCCTCAACGTCCACGTGCAGTTCGAATTGCATGAGGACGGCGGTGAGCGTGCCGATTCACGCCGAAACCGCTGATCTGAGCCGAGGCGGTTTTTATGTGCAATGGAATCACACAATCTCGCCTGGCACTTATGTCAGCGGGCGGCTCTGGCTGGACGATGCTCCAATCGAGTTTCGCGGGCGCGTGGTGACCAAACATCCGCAGTTCGGAAACGGAATCATGTTCCTGCATTTTGAAGACAACGGCGAGCAACTGCTGGGCAGGTATATCGATGCGATCGTACATTAGCCGATCACAAATCTAGACCACTTTGGCCTGTGCAGTGCGAGAAACATACCCCTTAGCCCGTCAGATTACCGTATTTCAGAGCTTAATATTCCACTTATTACTGCTCTGATTCTTCCATTGAGCGAGACCCGTCACCATCTCGTCGAGCTCTGCTAGGCCAGTCCTAGATGTTCTTCGCCATGCGAACAATGGGTAACGCCAGCCCATGACCCAGCGGGGCCCCTGTCTGTTCCAACTCTGCATAGCCCTTAGCTCTATAAAAGGGCACGCCCGTCAGCGTTGCTCCCATCTCCAGCCGGCGAAAGCCGTATGCCTTGGCCGCCGCCTCGCACGCATCGAGAATCATTCCGCCGATTCCCCGGCGCGCCCAGGCGGGATGCACAAAGAAAGCACGGATTTTCGCCGCATCGGTTGCCGGATCGAGCAGAGAATCCTCGCGGCCTCCGAACCGATCGCCACCATATAGGGTTCTGCGGCGACTCCAACCTCCGCAACCGACGATGGGGAGGCGCGGACGATCCAAGTTCATGGTGTGGTTCTTGCACCGTCACCCTCCGCGTTCGGCAACGGTGTTGCCGCCTCGGCCGCGAAGTACGTTCCATCCGCGATGAGAAGCGTGTCGACGCCATACACAACTTCAAGCGCGCGCCTGAGCTGTTCCGCGGAATAATCTTCGGCCTGGAGACCGAGTACCGAAGCTTCAATTAACTGGCGCAGTTGTGGAACATCGCGTTCTTCGGCGAGGCGAATTGAGACTGTCATTTCCCGTCTGAATCTGACGATCAATTCCGGACTTGATTCACCATCGCGCACTCCGGGCAGGGGCAAATCTCTCTCAAGTACGCCCACGAATAAATCCCAAGGTCGTGGTTGTCGTTCCAGGAGAACTTCAGGGCATATTTGCCGACCGCTTCCGCCTTGAGGGCTTTGATCGCCGCCTTGAACATCGGAAGAGTTCCGGGCGCGGGTTTCTCTGGCTCGCCGGCCTTTCGCCTGGCCTTGGTGCGTTCGTCTTCGCACAACGCGCACGGACAGGCATCGCGCAGGAACTTGAACGAGTACTGCGAGTGATGTCCATCCTTCCAATCAATTTCCAAACCTGCGCCGGTGCTCAAATGCACTTTTACTCCCTTGGGGTCGTTGGCGAGGCGTGGAGTTGGGTCAACCGTAACCATGAAATCAGTATAGACGGCCGATTCCGCGGAGGCTTCGCGCCGTTCATGCGCCACTGCCTGCAGAGCAGGATCAGGAGGAGACTGGAGGCATCCTGAGCGTGAGTCCGGGGACGTACTCTGGCCGCGGGTTCGACAAGCGCGAGATGGCCGCCACCATCATTCCCGAAAGAAATTGCATGGTCGCGACGTCGTTGTTATCGAATGCCTGCGCGGTCGAGGAAAGAACCTCGAACACTCCCAGCGTGCGCCGGAAATGGCGCAGCGGTGCCACCAGAATCGACCGCACGCCAAGTCGATGACACGTTGCCGAGTCAACTCGCGGATTCGTCTCCGCATCGTTGCATAGCAAGAACCTCGCCGGTGCGCACGCAATCGGCAGAGAGGCCGCGGTCGGTCTGGAGGCGCACTCCCAGATCGGGAGCGGTGCGGCCAGTGCGAGCGCGGCAGATGATTTCGTCGCCCTTCCGCAAGGCGATCGCGGCTCCCGTAGCGCCCGTCAGGGCCTGCGCTTTTTCGGCGATGATGCTGATGGCGGGCTCGAGATCGAGTTCACCGGGATTCGGATTGATAAACGTCGGCCGCACTCCGTTGGGACCGTGATGTCGCAATCGCAGATGGTGACGTGTCGCGAAAGTGGGAGCGGAAAGAACGGCTGTGGCCGAGAATGCTTCTTCCATCTCCGCTTCTTGCGGAACGGTGTGCAAGAGCGAGCGCACCAGGCGATCGAGTTCGACGTCGGCGATCAGGCGCGCATTTTGCTGCCCGCGGATCGACCCGCCTAGAACGCGCGAAAGACTCAGCACCGCCATGGCTGCCGCAGGCGAGGCAGCGGGTGGTGTTGTTGGCGCTGATCAATTCACATTGCGCGCAAAACACTGCCGTGGGGAGCGACAGAAAGTCCACGTCAGATGCTCTGAGCGTACCCTGCATGTGAGTGATCCCTTACGGACAGATCGGGGAAAAATGAGAGTAAGGTGTGTCGTGCATGCGACCAAGTGACAGCGCTGGTTCCGGGTGTGGATAACGCGGCTGCCAGAGCGGACTCTGAGGCCGAAAGCCGGAGGCGGTGACCGGTCACCGGTGACCGGAATGCGGTGAGTGGCCCCCTCAGCCGCACAACCACGAGCAGTCCACTCGTTCCGAAACTGACTCGTGGCTCACGGCGCGTAGCTATAATCGGCGCATGTCATTTCTACGTTTCCTCATGCTGCTTGCGCTGGTGGTGTGGATCGGCGGAATTATTTTTCTCGCTTTTGTCGAAGCGCCCACCGCATTTTCTCCCGGACTCTTGCCGACGCGCCACGTGGCGGGATCGATTGTCGGGCATTCACTCGATCTGCTGCATCGGATGGGAATCATCTCCGGAATTGTCTTTCTTATCTCGTCAATGGCGTACTGCCAAATGACCGCCGGTCGCGCACGCCCGCTGGCGCTGAGACATTTGTTGATTGTGCTGATGCTGGTCCTGACGTTGATCTCGCAGTTCGCCATCTCTCCGAAGATGCACGCGCTGCGGGCGCAAGCGGTGGTCATCGACAACCTCGCGCTGAATGACCCGGTGCGCGCCGAGTTTGACCGGTTGCATGTCTGGTCGGAGGATTTCGAGTCGGCGGTGCTGCTGCTCGGGTTGATTGCGCTCTTCCGAACGGCGCAAGAGTTGAAATAATAAGGCTCACGAAAACCCAAGGCTAGAATTGTTTTTCTCCGCACCTCCGTGTCTTGGTGGTAGATGTTCCTGGATGATTTATCCTGAGTTGTCCCGCTTTTACTGAGAACTGATAGCTGACAACCGAGAACTGCTCCTATGAAAACTGGCATCATTGGCCTGCCGCAGGTGGGCAAAACATCGCTGTTTGGAATTCTGACCAAAGTAAACGTGGCCGAGCACGCGTTCGCCAATCCACGCGAGGCGCACATCGGAGTCGCGAAAGTTCCCGATGAGCGGCTCGACAAGCTGGCCGCGCTTTATAACCCAAAGAAACTCACGCACGCCTCGGTCGACTACGTCGACGTGGGCGCCATCGGCCAGGAAGCTCTCAAAGAGACTGCCTACATCGGTCATCTGCGCCAGGTCGATGCGCTCATTCACGTGCTGCGGGCGTTTGAAAACGACGCCATTCCGCACATTGGGCCCATCGATCCGCTCCGCGACATCAAGAATGTCGAATTCGATCTCATGGTCAGCGACCTTGGCCAGATCGAGAAACGCCTCGAGCGCCTGGAAAAAGATCTGAAGAAGATGAAGACGCCGGAGCTCGAAAAAGAAAACGAGCTGCTGATCAAGGCGAAGGCTCATCTCGAAACCGAAAAGCCGCTGCGCGAAATGCAGATGACACCCGAGGACAAGAAGCGCATTCGCGGTTTCATGTTCCTCAGCGAGAAGCCAATCCTCTACGTGCTCAACATCGGCGAGAGCACCGAACTTGGCAAGGACCTCGAAGAAGCGGTCGCGAAGTACAAGCTCAGCGAAGTCGCCTCGCGCCCGAATGCGGGAGCCAGCGCGATCTGCGGCAAAGTCGAAGCCGAACTCGCGGAGATGAGCGATGAAGATGCGGCCGAATTTCTCTCCAGCTACGGCCTGAAAGATAGCGGCCTCTCGCGCCTCATCCGCAAGAGCTACCACCTGCTCGGCCTGATCTCATTTTTCACCGCGGGCGAAGACGAGTGCCGCGCCTGGACGATTCCCGCGAACACGCGCGCCCAGAACGCCGCCGGAGCAATTCACTCCGACCTCGAACACCACTTCATCCGCGCCGAGACGATTCGCTGGGATCAGCTGCTGGAAGCGGGTTCCGAAGCCAACGCGCGCGCCAAGGGGACGCTGCGCCTCGAAGGCAAGGATTACATTGTGCAGGACGGGGACGTGATGCACATTAGGCATTCGGGGTAAAGATGTGTGGGCCCCATTGCCCTCAAAATGCATGTGGATGGTCAATGAGCGATCACTCGATTGATCTACAACGACTCGACGCATTCGCAGCGAATCGGAAATCCCTAGTCATCGAGGAGAGGTGGAGGGCTGCTGTTCTGGTAGCTTTCGTTTCAACACTAGTTGTTTTCGGGTAAACCGAATAGTTCGCTCACGATAGCCCCCTCCCTCATAGCAGGAGGCCTTTATCGACGCGCTGATGTCGAAGCAGGATTGAGCCTCCTCAACCATAAGCACGGTCGCAAATCGATCTAACTCCTCTTGCCGCGACAGTGCAGTACTGCCATGCCCGGCCGTCATGGTCAGTTTAGTCTCCTCGGAAACGGGCGAAACCACCTCGGCCGACCAATCATCGGGAATTCGGTTGATGGCGGCAAAACGGCCACAATGCACAACCAGTTTTATGGAATCTATTCTCTCTCCACAGTCGGCCTTAAGTTCGACGTGTGGAAATGAGACGCTGTAGCGAACAATACTCGCCTCGGCGGCAGCGGTTTGCGCTTTCATGCCGAGTGAAGCAGTAAGCAAAAGAAATATCGATATGACTGTATATCTATCCATCCCATCTGAATTATGCGCGTCCAAGGGAAAAAGTGCAGCATAGAGATCCGGACATTACTGGTACCTGATCCTCACCGTCTCCGCCGCTTCGCTCCGGCTTGCGGCCGTTCCTCTTCAATCAACGCGAATTGAATTTTCTTCTCCACCGGATCAATCCGGTCCACCAGAACGCGCACGCGGTCGCCAAGGCTATAAGCTTTGCGCGCATCGCTGGCCGATGATCTGGCGCGTGTTTTCGTGGTAGGTGTAGTGATCGTCCATCAGCGTATTCAGCGGCACCAGCCCCTCGACAAACAGATCGGTGAGTTCGACGAAGAGGCCAAACTTGGTCACGCTGATGATCAGGCCGTCGAAGTCTTCGCCAACGCGGCGCTCCATGAATTTCATTTTTTTCCATTCCATCAACTCGCGCTCGGCATCGTCGGCGCGGCGCTCGGATTGACTGGACTCATCGGCTATGGCGTGGAGTTCTTCGAGCGGGATCGGGCCGCCCAGCGGTTCGAGCGATTTTTGGTGGGCGTCGTGATCGCGGCGCTTGGACCAAGGGGACGGAGCCTCCTTCTCCCCTTTGATCGGATGAGAATGAGGTCCTTCGCTTCGCTCAGGATGACGATCATGTGAAGGTTGGGCGGTTCCCACCGGAACTTCGCCGTCAATTCGTTCCGCCTTGTCGCGCAGCACTTCCTTCAAAATGTCGATGCACGATCAGATCTGGGTAGCGGCGAATCGGCGAGGTGAAATGCGTATAAGTCGGCGCGGCCAGCGCGAAGTGGCCGACGTTTTCCTCTGAGTACCGCGCCTGCTTCAGCGAGCGCAGCATCAGAAAACTCAAAATTCTCTCTTCCGGCTTGCCCGCAATCTTCGCGGTCAGCTTCTGATACATGCGCGGCGTGATGTGCACTTCTTTCGGCACTTCGATTTCGCGCACGCGTTTGCCCGTCCCGTGCGCCGCGCGCCGGTCGCCTTTCATCTGCATGCGCTCAATCGGCAGCGCGCCCACGCCCAGCGAATACCCGAAGGTCGCCGCAATTACCTCGAAATCGTATACACGCTTAGCGTCGGGCTTTTCGTGGATGCGATAGAGCGATGCGATGCGCTTGTTTTCGAGATAGTGCGCGACGCACTCGTTGGCCGAGAGCATAAATTCCTCAATCAGCCGATGCGCGATGTTGCGCTCGGAGCGTGTGATGCTCTTCATCAGTCCGAATTCGTCGAACTCGATGACCGCCTCGGGGAGATCGAAATCGATCGAGCCTCGACGTTCGCGCTTGCGATTCAGAATCTGCGCCAGATCGCGCATGCGCTCGAAGTGTTCGACCTGCGCGGCGTAGCGGGCCGCGGGCCTCAGCGTCGCCTTCGATCACGGCATTGACCGCCGTGTAGGTCATGCGCTCGGCGGAGCGGATCACGCCTTCGTTGATTTCGTATCCGACGATTTCGCCGCGATGATCGATCTCCATGGTGCAGGAGAGGACGAGTCGATCGACTTGCGGGCGCAGGCTGCACAGATCGGTGGAAAGTTCGAGCGGCAGCATGGGGACGGCACGATCCGGAAAATAGACGCTGGTGCCGCGCAGCCGCGCCTCTTCGTCGAGCGCGGAGTTCGGAGTCACGTAGTGGGCGACATCGGCGATGTGGACTTGCAGTTCGTAGTTGCCACTGGCGAGTTGGCGGACGTGGACGGCATCATCGAAGTCGCGGGCGGTTTCGCCGTCGATGGTAACGATGGCTAGATCGCGATAGTCGCGGCGGTGGCGGAGATGCTCGGCGGAGATGATGGGTTCGAATGCCTGCGCTTCCTCGATCGCCTCCGGCGGAAAGCGATGCGGCAGATGAAACTTGCGGATCATGATTTCGACGTCGACGCCGAAATCGTTTTCTTCGCCGAGAATTTCGACAACGCGCCCGCGCGGGTTTTGGGTAGCGTTCGGCCAGTCGGTAATCTCTACGTCAACGACTACGCCGTCGAGGTCCTGCCAGCCGTTTCCCTGAAAATCGGTGTGACGGGCAGCCTGATCGCCGATAACGCGGTCTCGGGCGGCTTTTGATTTTGCCGGCTTTTTCTCTGCGTTCTCAGCGTACTCGGCGGTGAGAGGTTTGGGGATTTCCATTCCCGGCGGAATAATGATTTCCTGCGTCACTTTTTCGTCGATCGGCTTCACGAAATTGTGGCGGCGGTCATAGTGGAAGATTCCGACTACCGTCGGATGCGCACGCGAAATCGAGCGCAGGATGCGGCCTTCGGCGCGGCCGTCGGGTCGAAACGAAGTCACTTCCACGAGCACGCGATCGCCATGCATGGACGATCCGACAGCGGGCGGCGGTATGAAGACGTCGCCCGCAAGTCGCGCTTTGAGCTTTGGATCGAGCGTGGCCGCATCCGGGATCACGAAACCATAGCCGTCGCGATGCATGCTGAGACGCCCGACTAGTGTGTTGCCACCCGGCTTGGATTGCGTTTCGGGATGGCGTAGTGCGCGCCATCGACCTGTCGCAACTCCCCCTTTTTTACGAGTGCGTAAAGGCGGTCGGCCAGTTCGCGGCGCGCTTCGCCTCGCGCGCCCAAATCGTGCAGCAACTGTTTATGGCTCGCCATCTTTTTTGGCTGGCGCGCGATGTGGCGAAGGATGGAAGAATCGGAAATCATTGAATAATTGAGTAATCTGGTAATTGTGTAATTGAAAATCTCCCGCGGCTCAACCAGTCGCGGCCTCGCTAGCTTTCGACGGTTCAAAATTTCCCAATTACTCGATGCCCAAATTACTCAATCTACGCCAGATATTTCTCCTGCAAAATCTTCCGGTGATGCAGTTCGTGCCCCGCAATTATGTAGACGATGGCGCGGGCGCTGATGGGCTTGTTGTTGGCGGTGCCGCGGCGTTCCGAGGTCTCGGCATCGAGATGACGGATCAGTTGAATGGTTGCGCTGCGGATCGTCAGGAACTCCTGAAGAAGGTCGTCGAGGGTCCGCACGCCGAATTTCCCGCCGGCGATGTAATCGTCCTGCTCGAAGCCTTCGATCGGCGTCTGGTCGCCGCGTGCAATGCGCAGAACTCGATAGCTCATGATCCGCTCGGTGTCGTTCATGTGGCCGAGAACTTCTTTCACGCTCCACTTGCCGGGAGCATAGCGAAACTCGGCCTTCCCGGCACCCACCTTGCTGAGAAGGTCGCGCGTTTCCTCGGCTTGTTTTTGGAGAGTGGTGACAATGTCGCCGGTTTTGAACGAGCGAGATGTATTGCTCGTAGTAGGGATTGTATTCGGTGGGTTCGGGGCGGTGAATGGCGGCGGTAAGTGTAGTCATAAATTCCTTCAGGGGTTTGATTCGGAAGGCCGCGCGAAGGTCGCGCGCTTATGCGCCCACGTTTCATAGTATCGCGTGACGGGATTCCCCGTTTACCTCGAGGCTCGAAGGGAGTTCCACTCCGGGCAGGTCGCCCGATCCGGTTGCACGCGGACAAGAGTGGCACGCCCGACACGACCCCCTTTCGTGCTACGAAAAAATGGCAGTGCCCTGGAAACGATTACTCGCTGCCAACGTCGTTTGGTGGACACAAGAATCCCGAAAGCTACGAGAAACCCTACAAAAAGCTGGATTTCCACAGCTGCACGGCGACCACTCGGGAGTAGAATCGATTTGGCCACAGAAGTGCGGCGTGGTCTTCAATCCATTATCAGGAAAGGATTTCGAGCAAATGTGGAAGCCCACGAATCAACCTGCGACACCAGGCCGGCCAGCGGAGCCGGAGCGCCCGACGACGACCTCCATGCCGACCACGGCACCCATGGCGAGTGAGCCTGCGGCTGCGCCGCGCCCCGCCGTCAGCACCACTTCGGATCAGGCTACGATCGGCAAGTCGCTGGTGATCAAAGGCGAAGTAACGGGATCTGAATCTTTGTATATTGACGGCCGGGTCGAGGGATCGATCAACCTTTCAGGCAATCGCGTAACCGTCGGCCGCAACGGCGTGGTAGCGGCCAACATCAACGCCAGAGAGATCGTAGTTCTCGGCAAAGTCCGCGGAAATCTGACCGCCAGTGATCGCGTAGACATTCGCAGCGATGGCTCATTGACCGGCGATGTCGTGGCGGCACGTATTTCGATCGAAGACGGCGCGTTCTTCAAGGGCGGCATCGACATCCGCAAGGCAGGCGGCAAAGCCGAAGACGCGAAAGCAGCTTCTGCGTCGGTCGCAGCCGAGCCGGCGATTGCGGCGCGCGCCTAAAAGCGCTCTTCGTATTCCTCGTTCGCAAGCGAGAGTTATTAGGGCATCCTCTGAACGGGATGCCCTCTTCCTTTGCCGCTGACGTCTCTAGGGTTCGGTTCCCGCAGACATCGTTTCAGCAGCTTGGCCTTCGGCAACTCTCGGATAGGCCACGGATTTCCTTCTGCGCAAATCGCCCGGCAGCTCTGAGCGCAGCAGCCACAATCCCGCCGCCACCGCCGCGGCCCAGGTTAGCGAGCCCAGCGCCAGGGCTTCGATATCGGCAGTGCGGCTGCCGCTCAGTTGCACCATGCGCATGACTTCATAGCTCAGTCCCGCGGAGATCGTCGCCACAATCGCCGACTTCCCTAATTCCTTCCAGTTCAATCCTCCCAGCGGAACCATGCCCCGAATATGCAGAAGCAACGCGGTGACGACGGTATTGGCCGTGATACCAAGATCGGAGGCGATAGCTAAACCCGTCACCGAAAGCGTGCGGAATAAAAAGGAATACAGCGGCAGCGATGCGACCGTGATCAGCGTGGTCGCGATCATCGGGGTCAGCGTATTGCCGGAGGCGTAGAAGGCGCGCGCATACAGGTTTTGGCTCGTCCACAGCGCGAGTGAGAGTGAGAACCAGAAGAAATACAGACCCGTCGATTCCGAGTCCGCAAAGGTGAAGCGTCCGCGGCGGTACACCAGATCGATCAGCGGGACGGCAATAGCCATCATCCATCCGGTGAAGAGCAGCGAGGCCGCCGTGATGCGATAGACAGAGGCATTAACGATGGCGGCGAATTCGTCAAACTTCTTTTCACCGTACAGCCGCGAAAAAAAAGGCAGACGAAGCCTGCCCCGTCGCCTGCCCAAGAATCGCGATCGGCACCGCGAACAGGCGCTTGGCATAATTCAGCCGCGCAATATCGCCGATCCCACTCGACGCAAAGTACCGCAAAATCCAGTCGTCGGCAGCGACCAGCGAGACGCCGAGCATGAGCGGAATCGAAAGATGAACCCATTCGCGAAACGCCGGGTTCTTGATGTCGAACGAGATGCGATAGCCAGTGCCGATCTTGGCCGCACCGATCGCGTTGATCAGGAATGGGCCGATGACGCTGCCGGCCAGCGCACCATACGCGAGCGAGGCAATACCAAATTGGCGCCCCCCGATGACCCCGCCACCAATGATGAAGACGTTGTAGATCAGCGGGCCGAAGGCGGGGAGCAAGAACAAACGATGCGACAGCAGGACCGCCGACACCACTCCGCCGACATAGAAGAAGATCTGCGCGGGCAGCAGGATGCGCGTCAGATGCACGCAGAGCTGGAGCTGTTCGCGCGTAAAGCCGTGGAACATCCAGCCGCAGAACTGCGGCGTAAAAATTTCGGCAATGATGGTGCCCCCAATCAGCACCGTGGTCATCACCGTGATGATGATCGAGAACGTCGTCTGCGCGTCACGCTCGCGCTTTTCGGCCATGAAGCGCGTGTAGATCGAGATGAAAGTGATGGCTGCCGACCCACCCGCCACCATGTAGTTGAGCCAGTCAGGGAGGGTGAAGGCCGCAACGTAAGCGTCGGTCTGCTGGCCGGCCCCGAACGCATACGCGATGTAAGCCTCGCGAATGTAGCCAATCACGCGCGAAAGCGTGATGGCCGTCATCATCAGCAGCGTGGCGGAGAACGCCGTGTGCTGGTGAGATGGCCGGAGAAAACGCAAGACGCGCATCATTGGCAGAGTAACGCATCTCGCCTCGTAGCGCGGCGGTAGGATTCGGTGAATTGAACCGGAATAGGCAATCGGAGGGCAGGAACGATTCATCACCGTTTCGCTGTTATCCCGGTCACAGCCAAAGCCACCGTCGAACGCTACTCTGACCGTCATGGCCTTTGCCGACGCCGTCAAAACCATCATCAACCGCAAGAGCCTTCAGCCGCTGGCGCTGCCGCTCGTGAATACTCTCCTCCGCGCTCGCCGCCGCAGCGTGCAGCGCATATTCCTCGACGGGAACCTCTGGATCCACCAAACCGCAAACGGCTACTTCGCCTATCACCAACCGTATCTGCGCCTCGACCTCCTCCGCTTCGACGAGTCCGCCCGCCGCAATTTCCTCTGGGGATACGAACCTCGCCCCGGCGACATCGTCATGGAAGTCGGAGCAGGCGCCGGCGAGGAAACACTGACCCTGTCCCGCGCCGTCGGCGACCGTGGCCGCGTCATTTCCGTTGAAGCCCATCCGCGCACCTTCCGCTGTCTCGAAAAGCTGGTCCAATACAATCAACTCAAGAACGTCATTCCGATTCATGCCGCCGTTACCGAACCCGGCCCAACCACAGTCAACATTCAGGAAGGCAAAACCTACCTCGCCAATCGCCTTTCAACCAGCGGAGGACTCCCCGTCCCGGCACTTACCATCGACGAAATCCGTCACCGCCTGGACCTCGCCCGCATTCACTTTCTGAAGATGAACATCGAGGGCGCAGAGCGCCTGGCGATCAGAGGCATGTCGCAGTCATTGCGCCATACCGAAGTCCTCTGCATTTCCTGCCACGACTTCCTCGCAAAAAGCGGCGCCGAGAGCGCCTGCCGCACAAAGAACGAGGTGCGCCAATTCCTGGAGCAGACGGCCTCCAGGTCATCGGCCGCAATGATCCCGCGCTACCTTCCTACATTCAGGATCAGCTCTGGGCGTATAACCATTCCAAACTTACTGAATCTGTTGGTTTTGTCAGGATGCCGGTTCCTCTATAAATTCCCTCGTTTTTTATGAGCCAGTTTCCTTTCCTCTTGCGCATGTGTGAGTAGTGGGATGAGCGGTTCGCACACTCGATTCGTTGCATAACGTGCAGCTGTTTCTCACCGTCCGATAAAGATCCACTCGGAACACACGCGCGAAGCCCAGGAGTCTGACATGAAAAACGTTAGGTTAAACGTCCCGGTTTTACTGCTTTGCCTGACAGCCATGGTGGCGGTACCCGCCTCGGCCCAATACACACAACTGCACAACTTTGACCTGCATGTCGAGGGAGCCAATCCAAACTATCCCGCCATGATGGCGCAGGGGCCGGACGGCAATCTTTACGGCACCCTGCAAACGTCCGACCCCAACGACGGTTCCGTCTTCATGTCCACCCCTCTGGGTGCGTTCGCCCCTCTGGCATTTTTCAACGGCACTGACGGCAATGCCCCGCAGTCCGGATTGACCCTCGGCCTCGATGGCAATTTCTACGGCACCACGGTTTGGGGCGGTTCCCAGTCGAGCACCGGAACCGCATTCAAGTTCGGTTCAGGTGGCATTTCTGACCTCCACGCTTTCTCCAACGGCACCGATGGCGGCTACCCCTGGGTTCCCCCCATCATGGCCCCGGATGGAAATCTCTACGGCGTCACCGACGTCGGAGCCTCGCCAGGCCAAATTTACCGCGTCGCCCCGGATGGCAGCGGCTTCAAAGTAATCGGCACCGCGCCCTCCAACACCCAGGCTCCGCTAATCCTCGGCTTCGACGGCAATCTCTACGGAACCTCCCAATATGGAGGGAAATACAACCGCGGGACGATCTTCCAGGTCAGCCTCCCCTCAGGCAAAGTCAAGATCGTCCACCAGTTCAATCCCAGCACCGAAGGCAGCGTCCCCTTCGGCCCGGTCACGCAAAACTACGACGGCACTCTCTATGGCACGACCTCTGGCGGGGGAAAATATGGTCAGGGCATCGTGTACAGCAGCACGCTGAAAGGCAAACTAACTGTAATCCACAATTTCCAGGGCATGGAGGGTAGCAACTCGACTGCGGGTCTTATATTGGTGCTGTCGGTCCCCGACATACTCTACGGTGTCTGCTCGTCCGGCGGAGCTGCGGGTTTTGGCACCTTGTTCATGGTGTATACGGATAACGGCGACCTTAAGGTGCTCCATGATTTCCAAACTGCCGACGGAGCGACTCCTTACTCCACTCCGATCCTCCATACCAACGGCGTCATTTACGGTCTTACCAATCAGGGCGGAACACCCAATGCCGGATACGGTGTCCTGTATGACTACGGCGCTGTCACCGTCCCGTTCGTCTCGCCCGTCGTGCTCAAAACCGCCCGTGTGGGAGATACAGTCCAATTCCTTGGCCAGGGATTCTTAGGCACTACCCGCGTTATTGTTGGAACACAAAGCGCCTCCTTCCATGTGATCAGCGACACATTCATGACGATCCAGATTCCTGAAGGTGCTGGGTCGGGCGTGATTGAATTCGATGAAAGCTTAGGGGAGTTCTATACCATACAAGTCTTTCTGATCACTCCCCAACTCCTCAACTTCTCGCCTCCAAGAGGGTCCGTTGGTACCTCGGTGACGATCAACGGCGACAGCTTGGCCGAGACCACTTCTGTGATGTTCGGAAAAGTGAGCGCCACCTTTACCGTGAATTCCGATCAGCAGATCACTGCGACCGTTCCCGCCAAAGCCAAGACCGGCACCATCGCGGTCACAACCGCCGGTGGAACCGCAACCAGCAAAACGAAGTTCGTCGTGCAGTAAGAGCGAGAGACAGGGCTGGGGCTCTTCGGTGGCTGATTAGGGGATAGAGGGATTCTGAACCCTACATTCTCCCCAGTTCCTGTCCCAGCACGCTCGCATTGCTGGCGAAGCAAAGCGCAGTTTCAGAATCGACCTGTCCAGTGCGCACCAGCTTCGCAATCTCGGCGTCGAAGTTCTGCATTCCTTCGTCTTCTCCGACCTTGATGCAGTCGAGCAGCGTGCGTCCGGGCCGTTCGCCTTGCTCAATGCAGTCACGGGTTCGGGAATTGGATTTCAGGATTTCGACGACCGCAATCGCGATCTCCCACGTTGGCGCGCGGAACCAGTCGCTGCGCAATGATGTAGCGGAAAGTCTTGGCGAACCGTTCTCGCACCGATTGCTGCTCAGATGCGCTGAATGAACTCACCACCCGCTCCACGGTCTTAACGCTGTCGACCGTGTTCATGCTGGAAAGAATCAGATGGCCGTTTTCTGCCGCCTCGAGCAGAATTTCCATCGTGTCACGGTCCCGGATTTCTCCCACCATGATGACGCGCGGCGCCTGGCGCAGCGCCGCCTTTAGCGCCATCGTGAACGTCGGCGCGTCGCTTCCCAACTCGCGCTGGTGCACCGTCGACTTCTTGTGACGGTGCAGAAACTCGATCGGATCTTCGACCGTAAGAATGTGGTAGCAATGCTGCTCGTTAATGCGGTCGATTAGCGCCGCCAGTGTGGAAGATTTCCCCGAACCGCTGCCGCCCGTGACCAGAATGATGCCGCTTCGGACATGGGCTGCTTCTTCGAGTTGCGGCGGGAGATGCAACGATGCGAACGTCGGCACGACCGTAGGAATCACGCGCATCACGATGGCGCAGCTTCCGCGCTGGATGAAGACATTGACGCGAAAACGCGCTGTCCCAGGCAGTCCGTAGGAAACGTCGCACGACCCTTGCTCGCGCAGCGTGCTGAGGGCCTGCTTGTTGGTGCCGATGATGTCGGAAGCGATGCGGCGCGTGTCGTCCGCGCTCAGCATCGCGACACCGGGCAGATCGATGGTGGTGAGTTGGCCGTGAACCTCGACTTGCGGCGGACGGTTCGGCGAAAAGATCAGGTCGCTGACCTTGTACGAAGTCCGTAACATGGCGGCAAGCAACACCGAGGTTGGGACTGCGCCTCGTGCTATTCCTTCGAAGGGAATTGAAATCGTCGAATTCCCGGTCGCGGCCATGAAAAAACTCCAGGAAATACACTGCGTCGATCGCCACCGAGGAGGAATGCGGTGTGACGGAAACCTTCTCATTAGAATTTAGCGCGAAAAGAGCATTGGACGAAGAACAAGAGGGTCATAGACCTCGGTAATGGAAAGAAAACAAAAGGCGCGGCAGATTGCCGCGCCTCGATCGTTTCGCTTCAGGAGTCGCTATTTTTTCGTCGGCTTTTTCTTGGTGCCAAAGCTGGTTTCAATCGGAGCGCCCATGTGATCCAGCATCGCCTTGGCGGTTTCCGCCTGCGAGCCGTTGGGATCGAGCTCAAGATACTTCTGGAAGGCTTCGGCAGTGCCCGGTGGCTCGATCGGCTTGTTGTCTTTGCCCAACGTCTCTTTGCCGATCAGGTTGATGCCCTTGTAATAGTAGGCGAGCGCCTTGTTCGGATCGGCCGCGATGACCTTGTCAAATGCGGCGACCGCCTCATCCACTTTGCCTGCGTTGGTTAAGACCGCGCCCTCGTTGAAGTAGTAGGTCGCGGCTCCTTCCGGAGACAGTTGGGCAGCCTGGTTATAGGCAGCGACGGCGTCGTCCAGTTTACCCAGCTTGGCTTCCGCTTCGCCCATGTTGTTGTAATAGCCGGCCAGCTTCTTGTTGTTTTCGGCATCTTTGGCCGCCTGTTCGGAACTTTTGCGAAGATCGATGGCTTTCTGATAGTCAGTCACAGCGGATTCATAGCGCTGCTTCCTCTGATCAAGATCGGTCTGCTTGGTTGCCGATTGCCGGTAGGCATCGCCGAGCCTTGCCCAGATCAGGTCACGAGTAGGGTCGATGGCGTTGGCGTCGTTCAAGGTTGCGATAGCCTTGTCAAAGTCGCCCGCCGTCATGGCGGCGTTGGCGTCCGAGATTTTGCCGTTGAGTTGGCCGACGGTGCTGTTTTCTTTGAGCGCCTTCTGACGCTGCTCTTCTTCGGCCTTCAACTGCTCGGGGCTTTTACCCTGGGCAGCGGCTGCTTTGGTCTGTTCCTTTTTCAGATCGATGTCCATTGGCGGGTTATCGCCGGATGCGATGACGACACCGTTAATGTGGAACAGTTCTTTGCCGTCCTTCGAGAGCTTGACGTTGTACTTGCCCGGCGCAAAACCGAGAGAAAAATATGAGCCTTTCTTGTCTGTCTTAAGGGTGGCTTTGCGGCCGGTATCGACTCCATACCACTCGACTTCGGCTCCCGCGATCGGATTCCCGTCCATATCCTTGCAGGTTCCCTGCACGCTGGCTGACTGAGAATGCGCGAGCGGTGCTGCCAATACCAAGGCGAGGACGGCAAGAACAGGAAGGAAGAAATACTTATTCATGATGTGCCCTCCGGCGTGAACGTAAATTTTGCTGGACCAGATTGCTGAATCTCATTCTGGTCACCGCTATCCAGTGCGGGCGGCGGCTTCCGCATACGGAATCGGATCCACGGCACCCGCGTCGCGAAAGGCGCGCAGGCGCAGCACACAACTGTCGCAAACGCCGCAGGCTCGATCCTCCCGCTGATAGCATGACCACGTTAAATCGAAGGGCGCGTTTAATTCAAGGCCAAGCGTCACAATCTCAGCCTTGCGCATGGCGATGAGGGGCGTCACGATGGCTATCTTGCCATCTTTCGTCCCGGCGCGGACGACCTCATTGAATGCCCGATAGTACTCGGGCCGGCAATCAGGATATCCGGAACTGTCCGGTTCGACGGCTCCAATGTAGACCTTTTCCGCGCCCAGAACCTCCGCCCAACTGACCGCAACCGCGAGGAAATGCGCATTTCGGAAAGGCACATAGGTGACGGGAACACCTGCGCCGACGCTATGCGATTCGATGTTGTGCGATTCGGGGACAGCGATATTGCTGTCGGTGAGAGCAGAGCCCCCGATGGCGCGCAGGGCTTCGTTGCGAACTACCAGGCGATTGCGGATACCAAGACGGTCGCAGATGCCTTCAAAGGCGCGGCGCTCGCGCAGCTCCGTGCGCTGTCCGTAGCTGACGTGCACCGCCGCAGCCTGATGATCGCGGGCGGCAAGGGCGGCGCAGACGCACGAGTCCATTCCGCCTGAAAGGAGAACGATGGCACGGCATGGAGAGTCGAGCGACATTAACAGTCAATTCTATGACACCAGGAAGCAGTGAGACATTGAGGCATCGGGGCATCGGGGCATTGAATCATTGACGCATTGAGGCATTGAGTCATTTAAGGATTGATTCACCGCAACCACTGTCGTGGCCGGCGGCTCTTCAATGATCCAATGTCTAAATGCCTCAATGACTCAATACCTAAACTCCTTTCGCGGCCGGGTCCCAGATGAATTTGTGCAGTTGCAGGCTTAAGCGCGCGGGAACGTTGTCGGCGAGAATCCATTCTGCGAGTTGCTCGGGAGCGAGGAGGCAGTGCGAGGCGTCGCGCGCTCCGCTGGCTTCTTTCTTGAAGGCTGGCGAAAACAAGATGGCATTCACTCGTTCGGCAATCTGATGTTCTTCGATGAAGTGACGGGCGAATTCGTAGTCCGTGCGATCGGTGAGGACAAACTTCAGTTCATCGTGAGTTCGAAGCGCCTTGAGATTTTCGATGTCGAACGTGTCGGGCTCGCCGGAGTGCGGACACTTTACATCAACGATTTTCACGACTTGCTTTGGAACCCTCGCCAAGGGGCGTTCGCCGCTGGTTTCGAGCAGGACCTGGTAGTCGGCATCCAGAAGCTGCTCCATCAGCGGGATCACCTCGCGCTCCTGCAACATGGGCTCGCCGCCGGTGATTTCGACTAATCCGCCGTCTGGGCTCAGGCGGGCAACTTCACAGAGGACCTGATCGATCGACATTTTGCTTCCACCGTGGAAGCTGAATTCGCTGTCGCACCAGTCGCAGCGAAGATTGCAGCCGGTCAGGCGGACGAAGACGCAGGGCAGGCCTGCAAAGGTCGATTCGCCCTGGAGCGATTTGTAGATCTCCGTTATCTGCATGGAAGGAAGCTGTCAGCCATCAGCCGTCAGGCAAAACCCTACTCTGAATACGTCGCGGTTGTGGTGTCTGTCTCGAATACGGTGACGTCCTTAACCCGTACTCGGCCGTTGGTCACGCTCTTCAGGCGGGCGTTGGTCTCGTCGTAAAAATATTTCGACAGGTTTTCGGCGGAGGGATTGAGGACCGTGAAGGGTTCGATGTCGTTGATCATCTGGTGATCGAGACGGTCAATGACGTGCTTCATCACTTCTTTCAGGTCCTTGAAATCGAGCAACAGGCCGGCTTTGTCGAGCTCGGCGCCCGCTAGCGTCACGCGAATCTTATAGTTGTGGCCGTGCGGGTTCTCGCACTTCCCCTTGTAGTTGCGGAGGTAGTGTCCGGCGGCGAATGTGTCTTCCACGGTTACTTCGTACATGAAACCCCAGTTGGCCTCGACTGTGTTTATTGTACATTTTGGCTTCGCCGCTTGGCTTCATTCCCTGGCTAGCGTGAGTTCGCTCCCGGGCCAAGTCCGGCGCCGTAGTATTCGGAAAGAGCCGCCTTCTCGTCGGCCGTTAGCTGCATGGCAACACTCCGCATGCGGACGTTGATGTCGTTGGTCCGCGATCCGTTCGAGAAGTGATCCAGTTGCTCCGCTACATATTTGCCGTTCTGGGAGGCGAGAGGAGGCGCTCCTTTGACATAACTCAGCGGGCCGTGGCAGGACTGGCAGGGTGGGATGCCGCGCTGGCCATCGCCGAAGACGACCAGGTGAATGGCCTTCGTTACACCAGAGGGGTCTTGCACGGGTTGTGGAAACGCCCGCTTTTCCAGCGGATCACTGGCGGTCGGCAACAGTGCGTAATACGCAGCCAGGTCGGCGAAATCACGGGCAGAAAGTCCCTCCGCGATGGTTTGCATGAGCGGTGCGATACGCTTGCCGGAGCGAAAGTCCTCCATCTGCTTCCAGAATGACAACCGGTCCAGACCCGCCAGATTCGGGATGGCGGGAACGGAACTGAACCCCTCCTCTCCATGACAATGATTGCAGCGACGCGCAAGAAGTAGTCCGTGAAAAGCGTCGCCGCTGGAGATGAGGGTGAGGGTTTCTTCGGTCCAGGCCACGTCGGAAGGAATGCGAATCGGAGGCGCAGAATTCGCGGGCGCTGGCGCAGAGTCGTTGCCCGCAATCGGGAGAGCGAGCGCGAGTAGAGCGAACAAAATGGCGAGCCGTGAAATTGCGGGTTGCGGACGCGAAGACCGACTAGCGTGGCTCACAACTCCTCCTTTCGCCCGGAAGCAGGGAGCCAAACTCATCGCGCGGAACCACATGCAGATGTGCGCGCATCGCATAGTGGCCGGTGCCGCAGAACTCATGGCACGGCACCTTGAATTCACCCGGCTTCGTGAAAGTAAAAGTCGCTTCGTTAACCTCCCCGGGAACCGCCTTAAGGCCGTAGTCGGTTCCGAGAAAGCTAAGCATGTGGACGTTGTCGGCGCTCGTAACCCGAAACCTGACAGGAACGCCGGCGGGGACCACGATGCACTGCGGCACAAAGACAAATTGCTGCGCAATCATGCGCACAGTAAGCGATCCGCCGGGGTCTTCCGCCGCTCCGAGATTGCTCTCAACGAATTCTCCATGCAGGTGCAGAGTCGCGGGATCAAGGCTCTTGCCCCCGCCAAACAAATGCCATATCGGCAAGTCCACCATGTAGAACCGGGTCGAAAAAAGGGCGACGCCCACCAACACCATCGTCGCTACAAAACCGATCCTCTTCTTCATGGCATTGCAGGCAATTCGAACGAAGACCTTGCGGAATTATCGACAGAATATATCACGAGCCGCGCGGACGGATGTTCTCCACTGGATAGCCTGGTTCTGGACGGCGAAGGAACCCTTTATGGCACGGCTGGCGGCGGATTCAGCGGAGCCGGCGTAGTGTTCGAAGTCACTCCGTAGGCTAGTAGTTAAATTATCGTGCCATCTAACCCGCGGACTTCCCCTTAGGCATAGCACCATTTTGCTTCGGTGAATATCACGTCAGTTGACGAAACCGGCGTTGTCGCACAGCTTTGACCACACTGATTCGCACATGTGAAGGGGCCGTCAACTGTTGTGCGCAGGCGCACAAAATCTGCTTTAGTTTCGGCTTCTTGAAGGTCAATGAGCGAAAGGGCGATGTTGCATCCGCTTTGAAGGTTAATGAGCGAGGTAGTTATGTCGTGTCGATCGTGGCGGCGTCAACAAGCATGACCGGAATGTCGTCCTCGATCGGGTAGGCACGATGGCATTGCCCGCACTTGAGGTTAAGTTCGTTTTCGTTCAGGATGACGGGAGTCTTACAGACCGGACACACCAGCATGTCGAGCAGATCCTTCGCAATCATCGCGTAGTCATTCTACGCCTGCTGTCCGTTAGGGCCCCAATCTGCGTGGCCGCCTGTGTTCTTGGGTGGCGCAGCGTTTTATCGCTTCGAAACACGCCTTCGTCCTGAATGCGGCTAGCCGCTAAGGGCTCGCCTCAGAAATTGAGTACTGCGCATGGTGGCTCGCCACTCATGCGTTAAAATCGCAGGTTCCATCCAAACGCTTGTGCAGGTAGGTGAGATGACGGCAAGGATTCTGGACGGCACAAAACTCGCGGCTGAAATTCGCGCCGAGGTTGCGTCCGAAGTAAAGGCGCTGGGCACTTCGGGCATTCGGCCCGGGCTGGCAGTGGTGCTGGTGGGACACAATCCTGCCTCCGAAGTCTACGTGCGCGGCAAAGTGAAGAGTTCGGCGGAGGTCGGGCTTTACAGCGAGCAGCACTCTCCGGCCGAGACTGCGACCACCGAGGAGTTGCTTGCGCTCATCGACTCGCTGAACCGCCGCGATGAGATCGACGGCATCCTGGTGCAGCTGCCTTTGCCGCCGCAGGTGGATTCGAAGCACGTGCTGCTGGCGGTCGATCCGGCCAAGGATGTCGATGGATTTCATCCCATGAATGTCGGGTATCTTTCGACTCAGCGTCCGGGGCTGGTGCCGTGCACGCCTGCCGGAGTGATGGAGATTCTGCGGCGGAGCGGGATTGCGGTGGCCGGGCAGGAAGCGGTAGTCGTGGGCCGCAGCGACATTGTCGGCAAGCCGGTCGCCATGCTGCTGCTGAATCAGAATGCGACCGTTACCGTTTGCCATTCGAAGACGCGCGACTTGCCCGGGGTGTGCCGGCGGGCGGACGTGCTGGTGGCCGCGATTGGACGGGCGGGCATGGTGACGCGCGAGTTCGTGAAACCCGGCGCGACGGTAATCGATGTAGGAATCAATCGCGTGAATGACCGCGCCGAGTTCGACCGCTTGTTCCCTGGGAACGCCAAGCGCCTGGAAACTTTTCTGGCCAAGGGATCGACGCTGGCCGGCGATGTGCATCCCGAAGTAGCTGAAGTCGCCGGGGCGATCACACCCGTGCCCGGTGGCGTAGGGCCGCTGACCATTGCCATGCTGATGGCGAACACGGTGAAGGCCGCCAAGCTTCGTCGCGGGAAATAAAGGCGGCGACCGGTCACCGGTGACCTCTGCTTTCTCGTCCGTGTTAAATTCGTTCCGTCCATGATCAAGCTTGGCCTGACCGGCGGCATTGCCAGCGGAAAATCCGTCGTGGGCGAAATGTTTGTCAAACTCGGAGCCCACCTCATTCAGGCTGACGCGATTGCGCACTGGCTGATGGAACCGGGGCGGCCGGTCTATGACAAGGTCGTCCGGGCATTCGGCAACGACATTCTGAATTCGGACGGCACCGTCAGCCGGGCGAAGCTGGCGGAGGCCGCGTTTGGGGCTACGCCTCGTGTCAAAGAATTGAATGCCATCGTTCATCCAGCGGTGATTGAACAGGAGAACGAATGGATGCGGGAGATCGGGACGCGCGATGCGAAGGCGATTGCGATTGTGGAGGCGGCGCTGATTCTGGAGGCTGGAACGGCCGACCGCTTCGACTACCTGGTCGTAGTCACTTGCCACGAGGAGCAGCGGGCGGAGCGGTTGGCTCGGCGGCTCGGAATTGGCATCGAGGCCGCGCGGGCGGAGGTTGCGCGACGCATGGCGGCGCAGATGTCCGAAGAAGAAAAGATCAAAGCGGCGGACTTTGTGATCGATAATTCAGGGCCGCTGGAGTCTACGGAGGGACGGGTGCAGGAGGTGTTCGCGGGGTTGAGGGCTGGGGAAGCTGCCGGCAAAAACCCTTAACCACAGGGGACACAGAGTACACAGAGGAAAGCGGGTTTCCCGCTTTGCTCGGAATGACAATTCCTGAAAATTCCTGAGACTAACAAATGACCTACGCCAACAGTTTCGCGGCGTCTTTGGCGAAGTAGGTTAGGATCATGCTCGCTCCGGCGCGACGGATGCTTAGCAGCGATTCCATCATCACGCGGTCGCGGTCGATCCAGTTGTTGCGGGCGGCGGCTTCGATCATGGCAAATTCGCCGGACACCTGATACGCGGCTAGCGGCAGATCAAAGCGGTCGCGGGCAGCAGCAATTACATCGAGGTATGGCAGCGCCGGTTTCACCATGATCATATCCGCGCCTTCTTCGATGTCGAGCGCGATCTCGCGCATGGCCTCGCGGAAGTTTGCGGGATCCATCTGGTAGGAGCGGCGGTCGCCAAACTGCGGCGTCGAGTCGGCGGCTTCGCGGAAGGGGCCGTAGAAGCCGGAAGCGAACTTCGCCGCATAAGAGAGAATGGGCGTATTTTCGTAGCCCGCTTTGTCGAGCGCCTTGCGAATCGCACCGACGCGGCCATCCATCATGTCGGAGGGCGCAATGATATCGACCCCGGCCCGAGCCAGCGAGACCGATGTACGCGCCAGCAGTTCGAGGCTCGCGTCATTGACAATCTCGTACTCCGGTTGCGGCGCGCGAACCGCAGCGTCCATCACGGGGCCGAGCTTCTTGCGGTCCTTCACCACCACAACTTTGCTCTTTGGAACCGCCCGGTCGGCCGACGCCGCTCCCAGCGATTGGGGTCCGCCTGCCTGTCGCACGATTCCGCAATGTCCGTGCGACATGTATTCGCAAAGGCAGACATCACCCATTACGAGCACGTCCCGAACCCCGTTCTTGATGGCCCGCGCGGCCTGCTGCACGATGCCGTCTTCAGCCCACGCGCCGGTCGCGACTTCGTCTTTCTTCTCCGGCAGCCCGAACAGGATCACCGAGAGCACGCCCAGGCTGCGGGCCTCGCGCACTTCCTTAACCGCCTCATCCACCGAGAGATTGAAGACTCCGGGCATGGAGCCAACCGGTTTGCGGATGCCCTTGCCGGGACAGACAAAGAGCGGGTAAACGAAGGCCTCCGGGGTCAGCCGGGTTTCGCGGACGAGGGAACGCAGGGTTTCAGACTGGCGCAGGCGGCGCAAGCGGTTCGCTGGGAATGCCATGAGCCGAATTCTAGCAGCCGGAGTGCGGGCGGCCGGCGCTGGGACGGTCACAGGGGATAGTGATGGAGATCACAATGGAGGGGGCTGGCCAGGTCGGGCCCGTCTCCAATGCAAATTTGGAACTGAACGGGTTACTTCGGTAACCGAGAGTAACCCTACCGTGATCTCAACATAACGCCCTGAAGTCATTAAGATACAAATGGTGTCCCTTCGTCCCCGAGTAGCGGTGGTCTATGGTATTGGCCTGCTTGTGGCCTTTGCCCTTGCGCCCCTGGTGTTCCGTGGCGCTGAGTTCCGTGTCGCCATGGGCGACCTGGTCCCGCTGGCCGTGCTCGGCGTTGCCACGTACTTTTCCGTTCGCAACACTCTCGACACCCAGGGCCACACGCGGCTGTTCTGGGGATTGATAACGGTTAGCCTTGCGATGTGGTGGCTCAACCTTCTGGGCTGGGCGCTCTACGAGATCGTCCTGCACCGGACGATCCCGGATCCGTATCCGGGCGACATCATCCTGTTCCTGCATATCGTACCCATGATGGCGGCGGTTGCTCTGCGGCCTAGCGATCTGGACGCCAATGAGGCCCGATTTCTGAATGCATTGAACGTTCTGATTCTGCTCGGCTGGTGGCTGGTCGTCTATGCATTTTTTGTTTTTCCGGACGAGTACCTGGTCACCAATATTCCGCTTTACACGCTACGCTGGGACCTGCTGTATCTGGTCGAGGGGATGATGCTGGTGGGCTTGTCGGCGTCCGCCTATTTTGCGAGCGCGGGACCATGGCGGGACTTGTACGCGAGCATCCTGGCAGCGAGTTTCCTCTACACGATTGCCTCCGAAGCGATGAATGCCGCGATTTCGCGCAAGGTGTACCAGACGGGTGGTTTGTTCGACATTCCTTTTCTCGCGGCGCTTCTCGCTTTTCTTGGGGTCACGCTTATTGGGCGACAGTTGATCGCCAATAAGGAAATCATGCCCACGACTGCCAGGCGGAGCGCATTGGCGATCCCGATGTTCGCGCAACTGGCGCTGCTGTCGTTGCCGGTCTTCGGATATGTGGCCCTGTTTTTGAGTCACGACTCGCTCTATCTGCGCCGGGTGCGTTTTGGCGTGGCCATGGGAGGCGTCGCGGTCCTGGCCCTCTTTCTGTTCCTGAAACAATACCTGCTCGATCAGCGGCTGGTCGAGCTGCTCAAGA
>CAWEAB010000006.1:0-18786 GCA_963806745.1 uncultured Acidobacteriaceae bacterium | reverse complement strand
AGGGCACGAACGAGCCCTATCGGATGTTCACTTCGCGCGCGGAATTTCGTTTGCACCTGCGCATCGACAACGCCGACCGCCGCCTGACGCCGCACGGCCACCGTGTAGGCCTGATCGACGACGAAGCGTGGCAAGACTTCCAGGCAAAGCAGACGCGCATAGAAGAAATGAAGCAACTGCTGGACCGCACAAAGCTGACAAGCGCAATGCTGGAGCAGATGGCCGCCAACACTACGGTACACGTGGGGACAGCCGCCCCCGGCTGTCCTGCGGAGCGAAGCTCCGCAGCTGGCGAGATCGATGGTCGAGCTGCACTCGACCCGGACAGCCGAGGGCGGCTGTCCCCACGCGATCCCGCTCTCGGCCAATCCCTATCTCAACTCTTAAAGCGCCCCGAAATCCAAATCGAGCAGTTGATCCCGACCTTGCGCGTCATTGCACCGGACTTCTTCGCCCAACATTCCCCTGTATCCTCCGCGTCGTCTGCGGTTTTAATTTCCTCAGCCGTCCGCAACGAACTCAAATCCATCGAAACCGAAATCAAGTATGCCGGCTATCTCGACCAGCAGCAGCGCGCCATCGATCGTCTGAAAAAGGCCGAGCAACGCCGCATTCCGGACTGGTTTGACTACCACTCCGTCAGCGGTCTCTCGCGCGAAATGCAGGAAAAACTTCGCCAGATTCAGCCGCAAACCCTTGGCCAAGCCTCGCGTATTCCGGGGGTGACGCCCGCCGCAGTCTCACTCGTGAACGTCTACATAGAGATCCAGGCCCGTCGCCGCGATCAGGCCGCAGCCTTGTAGACTTCCCGTGAAGATTTGGACTGAAAAGAGAAAGGCACGACCTGGGTCGTGCGGCTGAGTTGGAACTGAGATTTGTGCCTCAGAGGCTGCGGGTGGAAGTCATCCCACCACCGCCCGGCCTCGTCCTGCGGCTTTGCTCCGGTACATCAGCTCATCCGCACGCTTGATCAGCATATCCGCCGTGTCATCCTTCCGCGCCACCGCTCCGCCCACCGACACCGACAGCGTGGTCCCATTATTCCCGCTCGCAACTGAAGTCTGTGCCACCAGGACGCAGCAACGCTCCGCCAGCCGCTTCATGATGTCGACGTCCACATGCCGCACCACCGCCAGAAATTCATCTCCTCCCCATCGGCCGAAGATGTCTGTCGTTCTCAGTGCTCCCACCAGGGTCTTGGCCGCCTCCTGGAGCGCTTGATCCCCAGTCGCGTGCCCAAAGCGGTCGTTGATCGCCTTGAACCAGTCGATGTCAATTACCAGCACCCCGAACGCGTCGCCATGCACTTGAAACTCGGTCAGCGCCGTCTTCACCGACATTTCGAGGTACCGCCGGTTCGGCAATTGCGTAAGTTGATCGAGAAACGCGAGCCGCTCCATCTCTTCCGTCTTGCGCAACGCCGCCAGCCGCGCTGACTCATCGGAAAAAATCTCCACTGCTCCAACCACCGATCCATCGTCCGCATGAATCGGTTGTACCCGCACCAGAACCGGCACCCGGCGTCCCTGCTTGTGCCGTAAAAAGATCCGCGCCTCGTGTGCCCTTCCGTCTTTGATCGTCGCCGTCAGCGGGCACCCTTCCTGGCACAATCTCTGTCCTTTGCCATCGACATGGCACAGGATGTCGTCCTGGCAGAATTTCCCCATCACATCTTCCGGCCCGTAACCAGTCAGGCGAACGGCCTGCTCATTCCAGAACAAAATCCGCCGCTCGCGATCGACAAAATACACGCCGTCACTCATGTGGTCGAGCAGCTCTTTGTAGAAATTCGGATCGGAGGGCACGCTACAAACCGCAAGGGAACTGCCGAGGTTCGGCTTAGTCAAAGTGCTCATAGCTTGATGGTCTCGAGTTAGCGGGAGAATCCGATAACGGCACGTTCGACCATGACAAAGTACTCAACGTGGGTACTCATTCAAGCGCCGCTAACCCGAAACTAATGTGTCTCTAAAGTCGCAGCCCACAAGGTCTTGCCGTTATGTCTTGTTCTTCTCAGCCTAGCTTCTTAGGTTGGGTCGCATTGGACAAATTACTAAGGTCACGATATGTGAAGTGGGAAGCAAGCGACGGGAAACAACACGATTGGTCATGCCTTCCAGGGGTCGAGTGCGGCAAGAGTATCCGCCAAAATCGGCCGATCTCTTATGTTTTGTCACGCAGTTTGAGACGGAAATTTGCAATCGAGCCCTCACTCGACCTTCTCTACTGCCGCCCGCAGCTCCTCGTAAGTCATCGCCCCGGGATGGTATGTGACCACTTGCCCTGCCCGATTCAAGACCACCAGGGTTGGCGTCGTGCTCGCCCCGTAGGCCTTGAAGTTCCGCTGGCTCAGTGGCACGGGCATATCCAGCAGGCTCGCATAATACTTCTGCCGCACCGACTCGATATAACTGCGCTCTGCTCCCGGACTGGCATCCGCTCCCTGCGCCGCATACCCATAAAGCTGCGTCGGCCCGAGCACCACCAACCCCTTCGGACCAAATTCTTGCCGCAGCCGGGCAATTACCGGAACCTCCGCCTTGCAGTCCACGCACCAGTGCGCCCAGAAAAACAAGAGGACGGGCGATCCCTTCAGCGACGCCAAAGTCGGCGGCTTCGGCCCCAGATACTGCGTCTCCTCAATCGCCGGAGCGGGGCGCCCCACCAGCGCCAGCAAATTCAGGTTCTTCTGAAGCCGCGGAGCGATGGAAGTTGTTCCATATTTCGCCAGCGCTCCCCGCAGCAGCCGAATGGCCGCCTGTTTCTCTCCCTTTCTATTCAATTCCTGTGCCTGCACTTCGTATGCCGCTCCCAGCGCGGTCGGCAAGTGCGGTTCGGCGTCCAGCTTTCGTTTTGCCAAAAGCTGTTCGCAAAGCATGCGCGTCTCGCCGGCGTAGGATGCAGCCTTATCCCACTGCTGCGCCATCGCCTCACCCCGTGCCATCCAGGAAAGCGCTTCCAGATATTCCGGCGTCACGCCGCTGCGTGCTTTATAGTCGCGCAACTCCGACTCGGCGGCCGCGAAAGAGTTCTGCATCAGATGTGTCCGAACGTCGATGACGAGGTCGGCCAGCACATTCTTGCCGGCACCAAGCAATAAGAAAGCGCAAATCGTGACCCACATCTTTCGAATTCCCATGAGTCTGATAATGGATGACCGACGCAAAAAAGAAAAGGGGAACGGGCCCGATCTAGGTCATGCCCCGTTCCCCTTGGAAGAGGTAGGTGATTTAACGCCTGGAATCTTCTACTGATACCGGCCCGAGTCCCGCTGCAGTTCTACGCGGCCATCCCCTGCGGATAGTCATACTGTGCCAGGAGTCCGATCATTTCTGGAATGTTGGCAATCTCGAAGTTTGCCGCTGACCTGTAGTGATGTAAGGCGTCCATGACCTGCGCGGAAGGGCAAAACAACTTCAACTGAATGTTGTTCTCACGGGCCCAACGCTCCAGATACACGAGCATGCCCAATCCTCCTCCGCCGATCGCATCCACTTCTGACAAGTCCACTGCGATCACACGGGCGTCATCCTGCGACTGCACCGCATCGCGGAGCTTAAAGACCGCGTCACTATGAGTGATCCTGCCGCGGCATTCCACCACCGTCAGTTCCGTGAACTTCTCCACGCGTATCGTCAGCATGAGTTCCTCCCGTCGGTTCGTCCCTTCAGAAATAGCAAGCCTCGCGCCAAACGGAGTTACCCTTATTTTTCAATTGGATACAAAAGAAGAAGCTGCTCGAAGAATCTCAAATTTTCCGAGGAGCCAGCAATTCTGTCCTACATTAGAGGGTCTAGGCAGGCTTGGGAGTTACCTCAGATAGCGGGTCCTACTGTTTTGCTGGTACAAAACTGCTGGTTATTTACAAGGTCATTTTGATAAAATGTGATCGCGTTTGATCTTCTGCGGTTGTAAGCAGTACCCCGCTCTACGGCGTGACCTGCCTGCACTACCCTGCGAGCTTCAGCGCATACTTCAACACCAAAGGAACACAGTATCACCATGGAAACAGGAACAGTAAAGTGGTTTAACGACGCTAAAGGCTATGGTTTCATCAGCCGCCAGAACGGCGAGGACGTATTCGTTCACTTCTCGGCCATTCAGGCGAACGGTTTCCGCAGCCTGCAAGAAGGACAACAAGTTCAGTTCGACGTAGTCAAAGGCCCCAAGGGCTGGCAGGCAGAAAACGTCAAAGGCGTCTAAAACCGCTTCACAATTCGATGGAAAGGGCGGCCTCCGGGCCGCCCTTCTTATTTCGTTTCAATCCCGTCCACCCAGCCACTGTCGGGCGAACCTATTCCGGTGACCGGCATCACATAACATCCGCCTGCCCTCATGGGAATCTTTGTCCAAGGCGGTCTTGGGTTGGACGATCCCTCCTTAGTTTCGGCAATCGACAAGCTGGCAATCGCAGGCGAGCGTGCGGGCTTCACTGTGGAACAACTGATCCGTCTGCTGAACGCGGGTATCAGTGTCGACGCCCTTTTACGGATCATTGCCCAGCGGTTAAGCGCGCAGGACGCACAGACATCCCAGCAAGCCGTCTCTGCCGACCGCAATCACCAGAACCCGCGCTTAGTAAACTAGCGGCATCCGCCATCCGCGAAGCGGCCAGAGCTAAGTTCCTTATCGTTTGCGGCACGAAATCGTTTGGGCCCAAAGAACAACTAGATCCGTGAAATCCGCGTGCATCCGCGGAAATGAAGTTTAATTTGAGCGTGGCTGTCGCACGAGCGTCCTATCCCCCAATATGCACCATCGTCCTCGAAGCCGGCACAAACCCCGGTTCCCCAATATGGTGCCGCTCTTCTTTCTGATCGACGACCTTCACAATAAACTCGGCTAGCTTCTCATCCGTAGCCCCGCGGCGCATTAACTCGTGCAGGTCGTGATCCCAAACCGAAAACAGACAAGTCCGCAATTTGCCGTCTGACGTAATCCGAATCCGGCTGCAATGCCCGCAAAACGGATGTGACACTGGCGCAATGATCCCAATCTCTCCCACGCCATCATCAAATCGGTATCGCCGCGCTGTCTCGCTGCGGCCATGCTCAATCTCAACCATTGGACGGTATTCGCGCATGCGCGCCACGATCTCATCGAGCTGAACCACCACCTCCGGCGTCCACACCCGATCTTCTTCCAGCGGCATAAACTCGATGAACCGCACCACGACGCCTTCTTCGCGCGCGAACATCCCAAACGGAATGATCTGATCCTCATTGAATCCGCGCAGCAACACGCAATTCACTTTGACGGGATCAAGCCCCACCCGCCGCGATGCCCGCACGCCCGCCAAGTACGCTGTCATATCCATTCGGCACGCGCGTGATTCGCGCAAAACGCTCCGGATCGACCGCATCCATGCTGACCGTCACGCGGTCCAGTCCCGCATCCCTCAGCGGCTGCGCGATCTCCGCCAGCAGATGCCCGTTGGTCGTGAGCGCAATCTCCGGCTTGCCGCCATCCAGCGTCCGCAACCCGGCCAGTTCACGCACAAACTCGACAATCCCTTTGCGCAGCAGCGGTTCCCCGCCGGTCAGTCGAATCTTGGTGATCCCCAGCCCAACCAGCACTCGCGCCATCCGCAAATAATCAGCGAACGGCAGCTCCGAGTACGCCGCCCCATTCGTCCCCGTCCGGCAATACACACAGCGGTAATTACAGCGGTCGGTAATCGAGATCCGCAGATCGTGAATCGATCGCCCGAATTTGTCGGTAAGAGCCACGGCTTCTATTGGATTCCGCAATCTAAGGAAGGGAACACACGCAGGACGACAAGCGAGCGTTTCCTTTCCAATACGGGAGGCGCAGGCGTTTCCACCGGCACCCTTGGAAAACCGGCCCCACGCCGGTATCAGTGTCGAGGACCTTTTACAAATCATTGCTCGGCGACTAAGCGTGCAGGATGCACAGACATCCCAGCAAGCCATCCCCGCCGACCGCACTCAGCAAAACCCGCGCTTAGTGAACTAGCGGGGCACCATCCGCAAAGCGGCCAAAGCCAACTTCCTTATTTGCGGTCAAAAAAATTGAAAGACACAGATCCATGAAATCCGCGGGCATCCGCGGAAATGAAGTTGAATTTGAGCGCGGATGCCGCATGAGCGCCCTAGCCCCCGATATGCACCATCGTCCGCGAAGCCGGCACAAACCCCGGTTCCCCAATATGGTGCCGCTCTTCCTTCTGCCCGACCACACGCACAATAAACTCTGCCAGTTTTTCATCCGTAGCCCCGCGGCGCATTAACTCGTGCAGATCGTGATCCCAAACTGAAAACAGGCAAGTCCGCAATTTGCCGTCTGACGTGATCCGAATCCGGCTGCAATGCCCGCAAAACGGATGCGACACGGGCGCAATGATCCCAATCTCTCCCACGCCATCATCAAATCGATATCGCCGCGCCGTCTCGCTGCGGCCATGCTCAATCTCAACCATTGGACGGTACTCGCGCATCCGCGCCACGATCTCATCGAGCTGAACCACCACCTCCGGCGTCCACACCCGATCTTCTTCCAGCGGCATAAACTCGATGAACCGCACCACGACGCCCTCTTCGCGCGCGAACATGCCAAACGGAATGATCTGATCCTCATTGAACCCGCGCAACAACACGCAATTCACTTTGACGGGATCAAGCCCCACCCGCCGGGATGCCCGTACTCCCGCCAGTACGCTGTCATATCCATTTGGAACGCGGGTGATTCGCGCGAAACGCGCCGGATCGACGGCATCCATGCTGACCGTCACGCGATCCAGTCCTGCATCCCGAAGCGGCTGCGCAATCTCCGCTAACAGATGCCCGTTGGTCGTGAGCGCAATCTCCGGCTTGTCCCCATCCACCGTCTTCAATCCGGCCAGCTCGCGCACAAACTCGATAATACCTTTGCGCAGAAGCGGTTCCCCGCCGGTCAGTCGAATCTTGGTGATCCCCAGCCCAACCAGCACTCGCGCCATCCGCAAATAGTCTGCAAACGGCAGCTCCGAATACGCAGCCCCATTCGTCCCCGTCCGGCAATACACACAGCGGTAATTACAGCGGTCGGTAATCGAGATCCGCAGATCGTGAATCGATCGTCCGAATTTGTCGGTAAGCGCCACGATTTCTATTATTGGATTCCGCAATCTCAGGAAGGGAACACACGCAGCACGGCAAGCGAGCGTTTCCTTTCCAGCACGGGAGGCGCAGGCGTTTCCACCGGCACCCTTGGGAAAACCGGCCCCACGCCGATCTCCCTCGCCCAGACCGCCATCGCAGGCAGCAAGGGTCGGAAACTCATTTTTCATTATAGCGCTCGGTAGTGCGACGCGGCCGCGCCGACGACCCCCGCGGGGAAATCCTTTTCGAGGAATCCCTCCCAAGGCAGGGTGATTGTCGTGCTCGCGTTACGAAAACGGAAATTCGTAGTGATCGTTAGAAACTACCGCGGTTGTGGGATAAGATGCTGGGGCTTTTGATAGTCGGGGGGTGGCAGTTGGGTCTAGGGTCCATGTCGCTAAATCTGTGATGAGAGGATTAAGAATATGGAACGACGCAAAAGGTCCGTGTATCACTTCGCAGCCCTGGCTAGCACAACCGTATTTGTGTTCAGCACACTCTTCTGTTTCACCAGCATCGGACAAGCGGAGCAGACGAGGCAGGTGTTACACAATCACGTCCGTACCGCAGTCGCGAGCGGCGAGGCCCCGCTCGTAGGCGCGCTTCCGCCCACCCAAACCCTTAACCTCGCCATCATGTTGCCGCTGCGCAATCAGAGCGATTTGACCAGCCTGCTCGAGCGTCTCTACGACCCGACTAGTCCCGATTACGGTCATTATCTCAGCGTGGAGCAGTTCACCAGGGCAGTTCGGGCCGACGGTGCAGGACTACCGGGCCGTGATCAACTTCGCGCAGGCAAACGGTTTCACCGTGACCGATACGCCCAAAAACCGGCTCCTTGTCGATGTTCGTGGTACGGTCGCGCAAATCGAAAGAGCCTTCAACATAAAGATGGGCGTCTACCAGCATCCCACCGAGAACCGGACATTCTATTCGCCGGATCGCGAGCCTTCGCTGGACCTCGCGGTTTCCGTCTCCCACATCGCCGGACTGAACGATTTCTCCATTCCTCGCCCCAAACTGCTCAACGCGCCGGAAGGGCAACGGATCCACAGCAATGTCGGCACCGGACCCGGCGGCGCGTATCTGGGCAGCGACATGCGCGCGGCTTATTACAACGGCGGCACGCTGACGGGAACTGGCCAGTCCGTAGGCCTGGTGGAGTTTGACGGCTACAACATGAGCGACGTCACCGGCACCTTCGACGGGCACGCCAACAGCGTCGCTATCAATAACGTACTGATCGACGGCGCCAGCGCGGGCTCCGACGGCGACGATGGCGAGCAGGTGCTTGACATCGTCCAGGCGGCGGCCATGGCTCCCGGCATGACGCAGGTTCGCGTCTATATCGCTCCCGGCACAACCTCCATCGGCGTCGGCGATACCGACATGTTCAACAAGATGGCCACCGAAAATATCACGAAGCAGATTAGTTGCTCGTGGGGCTGGAATCCGGATGACACTTCCCAGGACGATCCGATCTTCCAGGAATTTGCGGCTCAAGGCCAGAACATGTTTGTCGCATCCGGCGATGCCGGCGCTTACACGGGCAGCAATGCAACCGATTCCAGTTATCCCGCCGAATCCGTCTATGTGACGGCAGTTGGTGGAACAGATTTGACCACGAACGGCGCGGGCGGGCCATGGCAATCAGAAACTGCATGGGCTGACAGCAGCGGCGGTCCGGCCGATAATGGCTTCGCGATTCCGAGTTGGCAAGTTGGAGTGGCCAATGGATCCAACGGAGCGTCGACCACGATCCGCAACGTTCCGGACGTGGCGGCCGAAGGCAATTTCGATAACTACCTCTGCGATCAGGGATCCTGTTCGGGTACGTGGGGTGGCACGAGCTTCGCCGCCCCGCGCTGGGCTGGCTTCCTCGCTCTCGTCAATCAACAGAGGATCGCGAACGGCGGCTCGACGCTGGGCTTTGTCAATCCAGCCATCTACACCATCGGTTTTGGCTCAAGCTACACCAGTGACTTCCACGACATCACCAGCGGCAACAACAACAACGGGAAAGGGAAGTCCTACAACGCAGTCACCGGCTATGACCTGGTCACTGGATGGGGCAGCATGAACGGCCAGAACCTGATCAACGCGTTGGCCGGCAACACGCAGCCCAGCTTCACGCTGTCCGCGTCGCCCAATAGCGTGACTATCACGCAAGGCGGAGCGCGCCGGGTACCAGCACCATCACGGTGACCGATCTTGGCGGATTCAATGGCAGCGTAACCCTGGCTGCCTCCGGATTGCCAAGCGGCGTTACCGCGGTGTTCAATCCCAATCCCACCGCCACGACCAGCACCCTGAGTCTGACGGCGAGCACCACAGCGACGACCGGGACTTCGACCGTGACCATCACGGGCACGTCCGGAAGTCTGGTCGCAACAACGACGGTCTCGCTCACTGTGAACGCGGCTGGCGTTGCCAACTTCACCATCGGCGCGTCGCCCTCGTCCGTAACGGTCACGCAAGGCAGCAACGGCACGAGCACGATCACCATCACCAGCCAGAACAGCTTCAACTCCGCAGTCAGCATGGCGGCGAGCGGCTTGCCCAGTGGCGTGACGGCTGGCTTCTCCGTGAACCCGGTAACCCCGGCGCCGAACGGAACCGCGACCTCCGTGCTCACATTCACCGCGTCTGCGACCGCGACCACCGGCACCGCCACCGTTACCGTGACCGGAACTTCTGGCTCTCTCAACCACAGCACGACCATCTCGCTGACCGTAAATCCGGCTTCGGGAGCGCAAACGGCTGTCTACAACTCGACGTTGAAAGCCCCTGGATGCTCAACCGTCGGAACCTCGTGTGACTCGGGCCCAAGCCTGCTCCTTGGCCGCGATCACATCTCCGGCGGTGCGGAACCGAATCAACCCAACACCATCAACAATTCCTGCGCCGATGGAACGTCGGGCACCTTCCACTCCGACGAATCGAACGATCGCATTGTCGTTGCCTCCACCAGCGGCGGTCCGTTAACTCACGGCACCACGGCAACCATCACCGCAACCGTCTGGGCGTACTCGGGATACACATCCGACGCGCTTGACCTTTACTATGCCGCGAACGCCAACAGCCCGTCGTGGGTCTTCATCAAGACGATCGTGCCCACTAAGGCTGGAGCGCAAACGCTCTCGACAACCTTCACCTTGCCGACGGGAAGCCTCCAGGCAGTCCGCGCGCAATTCCGCTATCAGGGACGAGCGTCGTCATGCACGACGGGTTCCTACAATGACCATGACGACCTGATCTTTGCCGTGCAGTAGTCCGTATCGGCGGGCACGGGCTGTCTAACTCGAAAGTGAACTCCATTCGAGCCGGCGCAAGTCGCCGGCTCGAATCTTTTATTGCCGCCGCGATTCCTTCCTCCTGTCTCGCTCCCGCCGCTTGGAAAATTCTTTGAATATCGTGAGGGGATTCCCGCTCTGGCGTCGCTTTACAGAGTGACGGCAAACATCAGCCGCGAGCGAAGCGAAAAGCTTCCCTCCCGTAACTGACTTTTGCCAGGAGTCCGGCACGGCGGCGGGCTCTCGAACTCCGTTCCCGAGGGAACGTAAAAGGAAGAGGAATTACCGTGAAATTGAAGAAGTTAGCTCTCCCCGTAAGCTTGTTCGTGCTGCTCAGCATGAGCGCAGCTTTTGCCCAAACCAGCTACAGCTTCCAGACCGTCAACTATCCCGGCGACACCTTCACGCAGTTACTGGGAATCAATAACTCCGGTGACATCGCTGGCTACCACGGCTTCGCCGTCTAACTCGGGATTCACCTACAGCTTGAAAACCGGAAACTTCACCACCGAAAATTACCCCAAGGCGGCGATGACGCAAGTAATCGGAATCAACAACGAGCCCTTCAAGACCTCCGGCTTCTACGTTTTGAAAAACGGCAAGACGTACGGCTTCACCGATTACCAGGGAACTTTCCTGACGGTGACCTATCCGAAGACGCCCTTCAACCAGCTCCTCAGCCAGAACGACTTCGGCCAGTCTGCCGGCTACTACAGCACGAAGGCAGACGGTTCCGGCCCCGATCACGCTTATGTCTATGACGAATTTGGCGGCGTGTTCGAACTGTTTACGATTCCGGGCTCGGCGAGCGCGCAGGCAACCGGCATCAACAATGCCGGCGACGTTTGCGGCTTTACGGTCGACGCATCTCCCTCCGGCGCCACCCACGGCTGGCTGAGGATGCAGGGCCACTTCACTTTACTCGATGCCCCGGACGCGGCCGGCTTCACCCAGGCGCTCGGGCTGAATAACAATGGCCAGGTCGTTGGCACCTACACGGACGGCTCGGGCCTCTCCCACGGCTTCGTCTACACCGTGAGTTCGAGTACGTGGCAGACCATCGATGATCCGAACGGCGTGGGCTCGACGATCGTGAATGGCATCAACGATAAGGGGATGCTGGTGGGCTTCTACGGTACGGCGCCGACCAACGACGGCTTCGTCGCTACGCCCCAGTAAGCGTCGTCAACCGGTGTTGAGCGCGGAGCGCTGAGAACCCGCAGCCTCCGCTCTCTTACCCGGGTTCGTGAGACAAGTAACCAATCTCCTGGACGGGCCCGGAAGCCAAAAGCCTCTGGGCCCCAATTTTTTGGAGGCTCGTGCGAGTCTCACCAGGCTAGATCGTGCCCGCCGATTGACCTTCGGCCCCCCTCATAGGCACCAGATTAACGAGCAGCCAGTAGAGACCGGCGCTCTTCACCATCTTTTGAAACTGCTCAAAGTCCACCGGCTTCTGGATGTAGCTGTTTGCGCCTAAGCCGTAACCCGCGATCAGGTCGCGCTCTTCTTTCGAAGAAGTCAGGATCACGACGGGGATAGCGCAGGTGCGTGGGTCGGTCTTGATACGCTTCAACACTTCCATCCCGTCAACCTTGGGCAGTTTTAAGTCAAGTAATACCAGGCGCGGAGGTTGGGCGAAAGAGCGATCGGTATGGTCCTCGCCACGGAACAGGAACTCCAGCGCCTCTTCGCCATCGCGAGCCACATAAATGGAATTGGCGAGGTTTTCTTTTCGCAGCGCGTGGATGGTTAATTCCACATCGTCCTGGTTATCTTCTACGAGCAGAATCTCAATCTGTTTTTGGCTCATGATGTTCCCGCCACACGCGCTTCTGGTTTTCATTTCGTTAGCTTCGCGCTCCCCGATCGTGAAATAAAAGGTTGCGCCCTTGTCGAGTTCGGCTTCCGCCCAGATACGCCCGCCGTGTTTCTGGATGATGCGCTGCACGGTGGCCAATCCCACCCCTGTGCCCTCGAAATCTTCCTGACGGTGCAGTCGTTGGAACACGCCAAAGAGTTTATCGGCATATTTCATGCTGAACCCTACTCCGTTATCGCGGACAAAGAGGACGGGGCCGACATCGCAGTGGCCTTCGCCCGCTTCCTTCCGACCGACCTCGATGATGGTGTGCGTACGCGGCCGCGTAAATTTCAGCGCGTTCGAGAGCAGGTTCTGCAACACTTGCTTCAGCAAGCCCGGGTCGCAATCGAGAAAGGGCAGATCGCCAATCTTCCACTCGACTTCGCGGTCCGCGCATTCTGGCTTGAGCTCCGCAATTACCTCATCGACGATGGATCGTAATCCCGCGACTTGCAGTTGGAGCGACTGCCGGCCGATACGCCCGAGATTAAGCAGATCGTCGACCAGCATGCCCATGCGGCGCGTCCCACCCTGGATGCGTTCCAGATAACGCTGGGCTTCGGCGGGCAGCCCCGGGCCGAATTCCTCGACCAGAATTTGGGAAAATCCACTGATGTGCCGCAACGGCGCCCGCAGGTCGTGGGAAACGGAATATGTAAAAGCCTCAAGCTCTTTATTAGCGGCCTCGAGTTGCGCGGTGCGTTCATGAACACGCAGTTCAAGCGCATTGTTGAGATTGTGGATTGCTTTTTCTGCCTCCTTGCGGGCCGTGATATCGGAGAAAATGACAGCGACCCGGCGTTGTTCGGGTTCGCCGATGCGACTGGCCTGAACTTGATACCAGCGGGATTGTTCCCTCGCTTCATCTTCTACGTGTGCAGATTCTCCGGTAAGCGCCACCTTTCCATAAAAGTCGAACCAACGCTCTTCCGTCCCGGGAGCCAATTCGCGCATTCTCTTTCCCAGCGCGTTCTGGATTCCGGTTTGCGCTTCGAAAGACGGGCTGATTTCGAGAAAGCGGAAGTCGACGGGCTTATCGTTTTCGTCAAAGATCATTTCGATGACGCAGAAGCCTTCGACCATGGAATCGAACAGGGCCCGGAATTTTTCTTCCGACTGGCGCACTCGCTGCTCCGCCTGCCTGTGCTCGGTGATGTCGCGCGCGATGGTCGAAGCGCCCACAACGTTTCCGTTGTCGTCTCGCATGGGACTGATCGAAAGAGATACGTGAATCGGCTGCCCGTCTTTTCTTACTCGTACGCTTTCATAGTGGCGGATATTTCTTCCTTTCTGAATGACTCGCATGATCGTGGCGAAATCATCGGTATGATCGGGGGGAATGAGTGTACTAATCGAGCGCCCGATTATCTCGGCGGCGGAATAGCCGTAGATCTCCTCCGCTCCCGGATTCCAGCTGGTCACGACGCCGTCCAGGTTCTTGCCGATGATGGCATCGTGCGAGCAGGTCACGATGGAGGCGAGCGCGCGCTGCGCCTTCTCCGCAGCCCTTTGTTCGGTGACATCGCGCAGGATGACCGTGAAAATCTTTTTCCCGGGAATTCCCGTCTGCGAAAGCGAAGCCTCGAACTGGAACTCCTCGCCGCCGGCGCGTAGCGCCCAAAGTTCGCTGGCGCCAGTAATGCTCCGGCTGGTCACGCCCGTCTCCGAGAAGCGACGGAAATGCTCAGCATGCTCGGCGCGGAAGCGCGCCGGGATAAAATCCTCGATAGGCCGTCCCATCGCCTGTGCCGCCGAACACCGGAACGTTTTTTGCGCGGCCTCGTTGAACAGTACGACCCGCCGTTGTTCGTCGACAGCGATGATGGCATCCAGCGCCAAATTGACAATTCCCTGTAGCCGTTGCTGGCTTTCCTCAAGTGCGGAGGCGCGCTCCGTAACCCGACGCTCCAACTCGGCGTTGACGGCCTGAAGCTGGCTGCGCATTCTGGCGCTGTCTACGATTTCATGCCGTGTGACCAGGCCGGCCACCAGCAACAAAAGGACGCCGGAGAGCGTGCTGAATAACGTGACATTGGTGGTGCGGCGGCGCGCGGCCTCCGAACGTTTTGTCCGCTGATCGAGCAAGCCGGCCTCCTCGTCCTGCATTTCCGCGACGGTCGCCCGCACTTGGTCCGTCACAAGCTCGCCCCGCACAAAAATCGCAGCGGCCGGCACTGTTCCAGTGCGCTGCCTCTCGGTGATGGCTTCCCTTGCGATGGACAGCCGGTCGTCCATTTGTTGCCTCAGCGTCCTGAGTCGTCGCTGCTGCGCCGGATCATCGGCTATCAAGGGCTGGAGCGTATCCAGATCGGAATGGACCGCACGCATCGCCGAAAAGACCGGCTCCAGAAATATCTCTTCACCTGTTGCTGCGAAACCACGTCCTCCGCCTTCCACGGCAGCCATGTGCGCGAGCGTACCCTCAAGCGCCTCGATGACCGCGTGGGTGTGCGCGACCCAGTTGACATCCTCCGTGGCCTGGCGCACGCTCCGCCAGGAAAGGTAGCCTCCAAAGATGGTCAGAACGATGCCGAGAAAAATCGCGGCTGCCGACCAGCGCTCGAGGTTGATTTCAAGCGCCGTATCTTCAAATCTGCCCGTGAACCAGTCGAGTTTTTCCGGACCCAGGCGCAAAGCCAGTTCGGCGCGCCGCCGCTCCAGATCCGCTTGGTTCAACAGGAGAGCCGTCCAGACTGTGACAGCAGCCAGCAGCACCAACGTCATCACCGCGATGGCTGCGAACTGCACCCAGGTAAAGTGCTCGGTCGTGAGCAGAGGCTTCGCGAGCAGCCAGCCGAACAGAATTAAAAAGCCAAAGGCGGAGAGCCCAGTGCGCCGCATCCACCTGGCGCCCGCGCTATCCGAGGTCAGCAGCCCGCCCATGGCCCAATGAGCCCGCGCGCTCATGATTCCGCACGTCAACGCGACAAACCCGGCGGCAGGTGGGAAGCGCCGGCGAAATGGCGGCAGGTAATGGCTGAAGAAATAGCCCGAGAACTCCCACGCAACTGCCGAGTACGCCCAATAGGCAAAGGTATTGCGCGGGCCAGTCACGATTTCTGATCCGCCAATCGATGAGCAACAGTGCGCCCGCGAGGAGCACGAAGTTGAACGCTGTAATGGGAGACATCAACCCGGGATGAAGCGTGATGTTCGATGGATCAGGAAGGGCGGGAATGAACGGCTGGTCGATGTGGAAGTCGCGGTCGAGAAGGAACTCCACGCCACTCAATAGGGCAAGTCCGCCCAGCAAACATGCCGCTACGCGCCCCACCGTCCGGTCTCCGTGCGAGACCGAGCCCTCTTCGCGCAGTAACCACAGCGCGACTGCGGCCAGGAGAAAACACACCGCCGCGTTCACCTTCATCGTGACCGGCTCGACACCCCAGGTGACCAGGCCTCGAACATGAAATGCCGATCCTGCCAGGCCCGAAATGCCGACGACGCCCGAGAACGCACTGGCGGCGACGGAGACTATCTTGAAGCGATTCGCGGGCCGGGAATCGGTCTTTTCCTTCATGGGGATTACCTTCATCGCTCCCAGAGCGTGTCAACCTGTTGCTCCCACCCAGCCCACTATGACCGCATGAGCCCTGCCAAACTTCACTCCATCAGTTTGGCGAGGCGCGGCGTCCGCGCCATTCCACGCTGCGTTGTGAACTCGCTGATCTGCATGCGCTCTTCCGTTGTCAGACCCAGAAATTCCATTCCACATCCAAAATCCGAGCAATACCGCACGATGGCGATCAGTCGAAGATTGTTGGCCAGCAACTGCATTTCGATCTCGAGCGTCTCGCCCGCGCGCAGCTTGCCGTTAACCAGCGTCCCTAGCCCACCTTCGCTGATATCGAGGCTCATCCCTGTCGACGTCCAGCTCACTCCAGATTTGAGGTGATGCAGTTTGACTGGCACGCTGAAAGGCGTGCGTTCATGCCGGCGCACGCATCCGTTCGGCCAGCAGGCGGGTTTCGTTGGGGAGATCGTTTGCATTAGAGCACGCCTTTCCAGGTGTTGCCTCAAGGGTTGGCACGGTCAACGCATCGTCCTTTTGTCTCGACCATCTGTCTCGATCACCGCGCGGAATGCGCTGCAGCGAAAGTTTCTGTACCAGGTAGCTGTGAGCTGCATCACCGGGATAAGGCGCCCTCAGGACATCAGCGGCGCATCCTCGGCGTCGTGCAGCAAGGTGGCGCGAATTACCTCCAGCAATTCCGCGTTATCCGCGGGCTTCTGGAAAAACGAAGATGCTCCCGCCTCCAGCACATCCTGCTCCGCACTCTGCGGATCGCGAGCCGTTAGACACGATCACAGGAATGTTCGAGAGTTTGTCATCCCGTTGCAGCCGGTCCAGCACGACGAATCCATCGCCCGCCGGAAGACCGAGATCCAGAATGATCAAGTCCGGATGCTCTTTATAGGCCTGCGCGATCGCCGAGTAGCCGTCGGCCGCATTGATGGTGTCATAGTGGTTGGCCCGTAGACGCAGGCGCAATGCCTGTCTCAGGTCTGGGTCGTCGTCCACGATCAGTATTTTGGGGACTGAAGCCATACGTTTCTCCTTGGTTGTCTTGCGAGCCAATTGTTGCCGTTCCTTCCTCGCTACTGCGGGTTCATTCGGGGCGGGGCCACCGCCGCCCGAACCATCTCGGTTACGCGCTCTGCCACCTCCGCCACTTGCTTCTCCAATAGACCTGCCTCCGACAAGTGCTCCGCCAACGGCACCGCCGATGCCGAAAGTTCGAACTCGCCACTGGCCGCGAGCTCCGGTATTTTTTCCATCTGCCCGCGAATCCGCGCCACCATGATTTCCGCGCGTTCCAGATTCGTCGATGCCACCACGAAATAGGACTGAACCGGTCCGGCGCCAACCATCGGCGGCAGTACCAGGTCCTTATCCAGATAGACGCAACGCTGCAAGCGCTCAAGGCAGCGCGCGCAGGTCTCCTTCCAGCCGTGCCGCGGCGCTTTGGCGCGTGCCCGCAGGTCGAGCCTTACCAGTACAAACGCGTCGCGGAGCCGGTCCTTCTGCGTGATCAGCGGGGTAAGCAATTTCGGCAGGACGTACAGCGGCAGCGTGAATGAGAATGTGGCTCCGCTCCCGGGCTCGCTCGCCACCCAGATTCTGCCGCCGTGCAATGTGACCAGTTCTTTGGCTATAAACAATCCCAGTCCCAGACCCTTGCGGCTGCTTTCCCCCGAGTGCGGGCTTTGATAGAGCCGCTCGAAAATCAGATGGCGCGATTCCGGCGTCACTCCCGGCCCGGTATCGGAGACCGAGATACACACGAAATCGGGATCGCTGCGCATGCGGGCGGCGCGCACCGTCACCACTCCATCCACGGGCGTGAATTTGATGGCATTATCGATCAGGTTGATAAGAACCTCGAGAATCCGATCCATGTCGCCAAGCACAAAAGGAATGCCCAGCTCGTCGGCGACGTCCAGACGAATTCTTTTGTCACGCGCCGCTGCCTGCATCATGGCGCCTGCCGCGCGCATCGGATCGGCGATCGAAAGGCACCGTATATCGAGCCGGATTTTCCCCGACTCGGCGCGCGTCGCCTCCAGCAGATCGCGCACCATCGCGCCCAACTGGTTCGTGCTCCGCAGAATCGTCCGCAGGTGCTCGCGTTGTTCCTCGCTTATCCCGCCCGCCAACCCGTCCAGCAGGATGGTCACAAACTGATGGATACACGTGAGCGGCGTGCGGAGTTCGTGCGAAACATGCGAGAGAAACTGGTTCTTGAATTCCAGCTGCTGTTTACGGCTCATTTCAAGCGACCGCAGCAATGCCTGTCGCTCTACAGCGTGCCGCATGGCACGGTCCAACTCGCCATGGCTGAAGTCGCCTTTTACCAGATAGTCCTGCACGCCCTGGTGGAGCGCCTTGATTGCCAGGCCTTCATCGTCCTCGCCGGAAAGGACAACGACCGGAACTTGCGGTGCCTTGGCCAGCACCCGGCGAAACGTCTCAGCGCCACGGCTGTCGGGAAGATTCAGATCCAACAGAACCAGTGTCGGGACTTCGTGTTCGAGCGAATCCAATCCTTCCGCGAGCCGTTCCACACGTTTAACCTCGACCGGATTCTTGCTCTCGATCAGCCGCATCCGAATGAGGTCCGCGTCTCCCGGGTTGTCTTCGATCAGCAGAACGCGTTTCGGCGGTTCGCTCATCGGTTCTCTCCACGGGGCAGAATGGAAAAATTCAGCCAGAAGTCCGCCATCGATTGCACCGCTGCCCGGAAGTCAAGCAGGTTTCCCGGTTTGCGCAAATAACAATTTGCTCCCAGGTCATAGCTGCGGTTCACGTCGGAGGCGGCCTGCGAGCTGGTGAAGACAACCACCGGAATGCGTGCGAGTTCCGGGTTGGTCTTGACCTCCGAGAGCACCTCGCGACCGTGCTTGCGAGGCAGGTTCAGATCCAGCACGATTAAATCCGGCCTCGGTTTTTGCGAGTAGTCTCCCGTGCGCTGGAGGAAGGCGATTGCCTCCGCGCCGTCTTCGGCAGTATTGATCGAGACACGGTGCTTAC
>CAWEAB010000005.1:0-9854 GCA_963806745.1 uncultured Acidobacteriaceae bacterium | reverse complement strand
GGCAAAGGGCTTGAATTTTGGGGCGGGTCATTTCTTGCTGATCCGTTTGGGCGAGTACTGGCCGAAGCGTCGCATGACAAAGAGGAGATACTCCTTGGAAAAATCGATCTCAAACTGATCGAAGACACACGCCGCAACTGGCCCTTCCTGCGCGATCGCCGGATCGACAGTTATGCGCCTATCACCAGCCGAATGATTGACGGAAAGTAATCGACGATAAATGACCGACGGAAAATGAAAAGGCCTTCCAAACTTCCCGCCGAGCGCGGTTACCGGATGCCCGCTGAATGGGAGCCACACGCTTCCACCTGGCTCGCATGGCCACACTTCCGTGGAGACTGGCCGGGAAAATTCGATCCAATTCCGTGGGTCTATGCCGAGATCATCCGCAATCTTGCGCGGCATGAGCGCGTCGACCTGATCGTCAAAAGCGAGAAAGCGGAACGAAAAGCGCGCGCGTTTCTGGAGAAGTCTGAAGCACTGTGGGAAAACGTCGTGTTTCACATTTGGCGCACGGATCGTGTTTGGACGCGCGACTCAGGCTCCATTTTTCTCACTTCGTCCGAGGAAGGCAAGAGCGGCGCTCCACCGATTGCGCTGCATTTTAAGTTCAACGCCTGGGCAAAATACGACAACTACAAGCTCGACGCGAAGCTAGGCGCGCGCATGGCAAAGGCTGCGGGAGCCGAGATCGTGCGTCCCCGATTCGGTTATTCAAAAGCGACCGAGTATCCCATCGTGCTCGAAGGCGGCTCGATTGACGTGAATGGCCGAGGGACTCTCATTACGACCGAGGAGTGCCTGCTCTCGACCACGCAGCAGCGCAATCCATCGATGAATCGCGCCGCCTACGAGCAGATGTTTGCCGACTATTTCGGGATCCGGTCGGTCATCTGGCTCGGTGAGGGTATCGAAGGCGACGATACGCACGGACATGTTGACGATCTGACCCGCTTCGTCGCGCCCGACACAGTGGTCACAATGGTCGAACCCAACGAGCGCGACGAGAACTATTCGGCGCTGCATCACAATCTGGGACGCCTGCGCGCCGCGCGCGATCCGGATGGACAGAGACTGAATATCGTGGAGATGCCCATGCCCCGACCGGTCGTGTTCGAAGGCCGACGGTTGCCTGCCAGCTACGCGAATTTCTACATCGCCAACGGTGTGGTGCTGGTTCCGGTCTTCAACGATCCGAACGATCGTATTGCGCTGAATACGCTTGCAGAGCTGTTCCCTGCCCGCGAGATCGTGCCGATTTATTCCGGCGATTTGATCTGGGGCTTTGGGGCGCTGCACTGCATGACGCAGCAGGAGCCGATTGTTAACGCTCAGGGAAACTAGCAATCGCCTTTATTGTCGATTCAGGAAATCCCACGCAACTTTCGGCCTCCCCTTGCTCCGACCAACCGAAGAGCGGCGGGTGGTCAGGGCTTTCGTCCACTGGGCCCCAAATCACGTGTCCCGACGTATCGACGTAACCAAATTCGCGATTCTCAGTCCAAAAACGCGACACATCCGCGGAGGCAATCAGTAGATCCGATTCCTCGTCTCCAGTTAGAAACCCCGGTGCATAGTCGAACGCGAGCGAAAAGACGAAATTGCCCGTTTTGTCGATGAAGCCGCTGCGTTTGCCGAGTTTGACTGGAGCCAATCCATGCCCGAACGGACCTGCCGAGTCAAACTTCGCGGGAACGACCATGTTTCCTTCCCGATCGATGTATCCCCATTTGTCGCCTTTCTCGACGGCGGCAAGCCCGCCCGAAAACGCATTGACTCCGTCATACACGAACGGGATCGCGACTTTCCCGTGGAGGTCTAAAAAGCCCCGCTTTTCCCCGCGAGCGACGGGTACGCGCCCTTCGGTGATTAAATCGACATAGTCAAAGTTCGCGATTACGTTACCCGTTCTGTCAATGAGCGCCCAGCCCGCCTCAGGGTCTGTCCTCACAACGCCCACGCCGTCGCGGAAGTAAAACGCGGCTTCAAACTTCGGCTCGATAACGGTCTTTCCGGCGTCGTCAATGAAGCCCCATTTTTCACCGATACGAACTGCGGCCATCCCTTCCGAAAACGGAAGTGCTTCATCAAAGGCTGGCAGAATCTCGAACTCTCCTGAGGCATTAACGAATCCGACCTTCTCGCCATCTTTCAGCGGTTCCAAATGACCTTCAAGAGCGATTCGGAGGGGATGCAAACCTCCAAGCGCATCTATTGAAACATACCTACCGCACACGAAGACGGTTCCCAACCCATGCCAAAAATCCTCGGCCCAAACAAACTGCGGCTTGATCACCCATCTGCCTTCGTGATCGATATAGCCGTACCGGCCATCCTTCACAACGACAAGAGGTTGATCATTAGCCGCATAACATGGACAGGGAATCACCAGTGCGAACAACAGAAGGACGAATGCTAATCGAGACATGGGCAGCCCCGCTAACGCGCGACGACAGTCGATTGTAAGTCGGCAGAATCCATTTTGGCTGGAATTTTTGCTATTTCGCCCGGCCTGCTGCCTCACCCGTTCGCGCCGGCTGCCGCCGACTTCCCCACGGCCTTAATCGCGGCGGTCGCTTCCCTTCTACCAGCTTCAATCGCGGGCTCCAGATCCAAGTGCGGCACCTTCGACTGCGCAGCAGCCTGGTAAAACTTGAGCGCATCTTCCGGACGACCGAGCTTGAGGGAAATTCGCGCCGATGCCATTAGAGCCATCAGAGACTGACGCTCATCGGGATGGGCCTTGATCAGGTTTTCCAGTTCACTCAGCGCGCGGTCGTAGCTCTGCTGTTCCTCGAGCAAACGGCAGATCCCCAGCCATGGAACGGCCGGCAACTTCTCACCACCGGAATTCCGGAAGTCCTCGTAGTCCTGCCATGCACCCTCGGGATTCTTCGCGAGCAAATGCAGTCCGCACGTTTTGGCGGTGGCTTCGTGATAGGCCGGAAGTTCCTGCTTGCGCCAGTACGCTTGCCGCAGAAGGTTCCAGCCATCGATGGAGTTCGGCTTGGTGGAGACGTACTGTCTTGTGGCGGCCACGGCTTCGTCGAACTGGCCGGACTCCATAAGCTGATTGGCGCGCTCCATTTCCGGGTCGCAGCTCCAGCTGATTTCCTTTTCCACTTTTTCGTTCACTCGGCCTTCCAGGCCCATCTTGCCGATGACGAACGCTCCCAGCGCCCCGAAGAGGAAGCCGCCAACGTGTGCCCAATGTGCGACGCCGCTCGTTTTACCAAAGAGCGCGCCGTAGAAGATCTCCGATAGCAGCCACAGCGGCAGCAGCCAGTACGCCGAAGCCTGAAAGCGATAGGTGCGGAAGAAGCCGAAGATCCACATCATTTCGATCTTCAGCTTTGGAAACCGGGTGAGAAAGGCGCCCATGAGTGCGGCGACAGCACCCGAAGCCCCCACGCATGGGATGATGCTGTTCGGATCGCTGAAGGCGTGGAGTTGCAGGGCAACCGCGCCGCCTATGAGGTAAAACGCGAGGTAGAGCGGCCGGCCCCAGACGTCTTCGAGCACAAATCCCGCCAGCCACAGGAACCACATGTTACCGATCAGGTGCAGCCAGCCACCGTGCAGGAAATTCGCCGTGAGATAGGTGATCGGCCGCTTGTGCGCCGGAGTAAACGCGTAGCGCTCGATGATGGACGCACTGGCTAGCTCGGCATACTTTGCGCCGAGCGAATCCATGTCGGCCTGAAGATCCTTGGGATCTTCTTTGAGCCGCATCCGTGCGTCCCAACCGTCGACCAGGTCATGCATTGGGCTTTGCAGGTGTTCCCATTCGGTGGGGTTTTCGGTCTTGAAACTCTCGACTAACTCCCGCTCCTGGTCGGACATGTTGAGCTCAGGATGCGCAGCGGCAAGCAGGATGATGTGGGCCTTGGTGCTGCCGAGTTCGGGAGATTCCTTATCCATCGTTGTGCTGGTGATGAGGAAGATGATGATGTTAAGGACGATGAGCCCGAGGGTGATAACAGGCCAGCGACGAGCCTCCATGTTCTCGTGACGGATGGGAATGAGCACGACAGCGATCTCCTTGTAAGTCGAGCGATTCGCTTACGGGAGGGGAAGCCCACTTCAGCATACCCAAGTGGTTTGCCGGCGGGGAGATATCGAGGGAGTGAGACTTAGGTAACGGGGAGGGCCGAGGCTGCCATGGATTTCCTAGCTGCCATCGTGCTTTTCGCACCGGACGTCCGCGGGCAGCGTTTGCAGCCTCGGGTCGGTCTGGTCGACGATTAGAAGTACAGCAATCGAAGCTGCCGGGCAATTTCGCACGAGCCGAATGTTCTGCAGGCTGAATCCCTCCGGAATCGAGTGACTCTTCCTAATGAAGGCTTCAGGGTAGTTCAAATTGAAAACCGCGCCTTCCCGGAGCTGCCATTCGCTCGCCATGCGATCCGCGTTTTCTTTCTTGGCATAGACCTTTAGCTCGCCCATGTGATATTGCGGCCCTTCCGAGATCGATATCTCGAGCGCGACGGTTCCTGTTGACGAGAACTTAACATCGGGGACGAAAGCGAGATCGGAATATCCACGGGGTAAATAGAGCTTGCGAATCTCCCTCAGACCGCTGGCGATTTTCGATCTTTGGAAAACGTCGCCTCTCTTGATAGGGAACGCCGCGCGGAGCTTTGCGGTGCTAAATGCATGATTGTCCACGAACTTGATCTCGCCCATTCGAAAACGCGGTCCCTCGGTGACGTCTGCCTTCACAGTCACAGGCTTTGGCATGGTGAGCACGTCGCTCGCCTTGAGGGTTACATTCCCCACTTCCGCCTGAGCAAAGCCGCGGTCTGCGAATGCATTTCGAATGAATTGTTCAATTACATCATCTTGTTCGTCGAAACACGTGCCCGTAAGTTGGCTTTCGATTCCTAAGAGTTCGTCCGAGCTGATCGCAGGTCCCTCCAAGACGACGTCGGAGATCAGCACTCCGCCTTTAGGGTCGGTACGCCGATCATGAGCGCACCCCGAAGGACTCTTCGAGCTCTGCGGCGGAACTGTTGGCGCAGTGCGGGTAGCGATGACGTCATCTGTGCCCTGTCCGAAAGTGAGAGACGTCAAAACGGTGACGAGCAGCAATAGCAATCTGAACATGAGCAACCTGCCAGACTTGCGATTCTTGTTCATTCTACGCCTCCAGCAATTACGGGAGCGGGCTTGATTCATTTACACTTTCCTTCGTGAATGCCGAGATCATCGCCGTCGGGTCAGAGATGCTGACGCCTCACCGCCAGGACACGAACTCGCTCTTTCTCACCGAGAAACTGAACGATCTCGGCGTGGAGGTGCGCTTCAAATGCGTCGTGGGGGACGACCGCGAAAACCTGGTGGCTGCGGCCAAACTGGCCATGCGGCGGTCGGAGATTATTGTTTTCTCCGGCGGCCTCGGTCCTACCGAGGACGACCTGACGCGCGAATCGGTCGCCGAAGCGCTTGGCCTTACGCTGAAGCGCGACCCTGACATTCTCAAACGGCTCGAAGAACGTTTCGCCAAGCGCGGCTACAAGTTTTCTCCAAACAATGCCAAGCAGGCCGATGTGATCGCCAATGCTGTTGTGCTCCCGAACACGATGGGTACCGCGCCTGGCCAGTGGATCAGCGGAAAATACGACGGACAGGAGCGCATTCTAATGCTGCTCCCCGGGCCGCCTTATGAACTCCGGCCCATGTTTGAGAACGAATGTATTGCGCGGCTGCGCGCGAAAGTTCCCGCGCACTACATTGCCACCCGCACGCTGAAGATGGCGCTCATTCCGGAGTCGCAGGTGGATGCGCGTGTCTCGCCGATCTACAAAACCTACGCCGACGTTGAAACCACGATTCTCGCCGGCGGCGGAGAGATTCAACTTCACCTGCGCTGCCGGAAGGATTCGCAGGCCGAAGCCGAGGCCCGAGTGGAAGGGCTTGCCTCGAAGATCGAAGACGAGATGGGCGACGCTATCTTCTCGCGCAAGGGCGAGACCATCGAGCAGATCGTCAGCTACCTGCTCCAGATGCGCGGCATGACGCTGGCGACGGCGGAGTCGTGCACCGGCGGACTGCTGGCTGAGCGGATCACTGCGCTGAGCGGGAGTTCACGCTATTTTCTTGGCGGCGCAGTGGTTTATTCGAATGAACTGAAGACGCAGTTTGCCGGCGTTCCGAAGGCGCTGATCGACAAACATGGCGCGGTCAGCCGCGAAGTGGCCCAGGCGCTGGCGGAGGGCATTCGAAAGCGCTGCCTCTCGAGCTATGGCGTTGGAATCACCGGCGTGGCCGGTCCTACGGGCGGCACAGAGCAGAAGCCGGTAGGACTGGTCTATATCGCGCTCGCGGGGGAAGAAGGGACACAGGTAGTGGAGCGCACCTTCCCCGGCGACCGGCGGCGCATTCGGGAATTTTCAAGCATGCAGGCGCTGGAGATGATTCGGCGCGCGCTGCTGTGAGGTTGCGAACTGCGGTGAAATCGCGAATGATATTGGCGAGTTCCATATCTTCTCCTTCCGAGCGCGGCGAGGAACGTGCATTGGTAGCGCACTGCATAGCGCTTCGCTCGGGATGACAAGTTCGGAAAGAAAATTTCCCTGACTTGCGTTTTAGTGTCTTTTTGAAAAATCGTGCGAATTTTCATAGGCATCGACCTCGACGACGATATCCGCAGCAAGATTTCCCGCTTTCTTGACGGCGTAAGCCCATTCGCTCCCGATGCCCGCTGGGTCCGTCGCGAATCGCTCCACATCACTTTGAAATTTATTGGAGAGCAAAAGCCGGAACAGGTCGAAGCGATCACGCAAAAGCTACGAGGCATCGAATGCCATCTCTTCGAAATCCGCCTGTCGGGATATGGCTTCTTTCCCACGGCCAAGGCGCCGCGAGTCTTCTGGATTGGAATTCATGCTGGACCGGAGTTAGCCAAGCTCGCACTCGACGTTGATTCCGCGATGGCTGAACTAGGCATTCCCCGCGAAGAGCGCGCCTTCAGTCCGCACCTGACGCTCGCGCGCGGCGGCGGACGCTCCGGCGATCCAAAATGGCGTAAAGGCGATGCTACAAATTCGACGTTCGCGACGTTGCAAAAGCGTCTTGCAGCGATGAGCGAGCCTGACTCCGATACACTTAGCTCGAGCAAAGTGAATTTCGGCAGCATGACCGCCGACGAGTTTATTCTCTACCAGAGCCAGCTTTCGCCAGCAGGATCGAAGCTATACGAAGCTGGAGCACTTTTCGATGCGAACGGCCGAAGGCCACTGACGTCCAGATGAACCTAGTTCCGTTTCTGATCACCGCCACCGTCAGCTATCTGATGGGATCGATTCCCTTCGGCTATCTCCTGGTGCGCACAGTCACCGGCGAAGATGTGCGTGCCACCGGAAGCGGAAACATTGGCGCGACCAACGTCGCGCGCAAATCGCCCGCGCTGGGTATCGCAACGCTCGTTCTGGACGCGGCGAAAGGTTTGGCTGCTGTTTATTTCACCGGACTCGTGTTCGGCGGAACCGAGCGCCATCTGCTGATGTCGATCGCCGCGCTCTTTGCGGTATGCGGCCACCTGTTTCCTGTCTGGCTGAAGTTTCGTGGTGGCAAGGGTGTGGCGACCAGCCTCGGTGCGTTCGCTCTCCTCACGCCGAAAACTATACTGTGCCTGGTGGCGATCTTTATTCTGCTGGCCGTCGCATTTCGCTATGTGTCGCTTGGATCCATCGCGGTCGCGGCGGCATTTCCACTGTTGGCGTGGGCGCTGGGCGAGTACCGCCAACCCTGCGAGTTGCTGATCATGGCGATCGTCTCCGTGCTGGTGATCTCGAAGCACTGGCAGAATATAAACCGGCTGACTTCCGGCACGGAATCCCGGATCGGACAGAAACTCGACCAGACGTCGTCGGCCGATTCAGGAAGGCCCCAATGAGCCGTGTGGCCGTGATCGGAGGAGGCGCGTGGGGCACGGCCCTGGCGCTGGCACTCGCGCGCAAAGGTGGGCACACGATCCACCTCTGGGCCAATGAGCCCGAGGTGGTGGAAAGTATCGCAACCCGTCGCGTCAATGAGCGATTCCTTCCGGGATTCGAAATACCTTCGTCAATCGAGCCAACGCATGACCTTAAATCGGCGCTAGCGGGTGCGGAAATCATCGTCAGCGTCATGCCTTCGCAACATTGCCGAACACTATTTGAGCGCATGGCGCCGGACCTCGGCCCCGAGACCCTGCTGGTCAGTTGTACCAAGGGACTGGAGAACGAAACGCTGCTTCGGATGAGCGAGGTGATCGCGGATGCCTTGCGTGTTCGCAAGTTCACTCCAAGAGTAGGCGCGCTCAGCGGACCTTCATTCGCAAAGGAGGTAGCGCGTGGTGATCCGACCGCAGTAACTGTGGCCTCGGATGACCCCGACCTGGCGCGCGCCGTGCAGAACGCCTTCAACGGTTCGCGTTTTCGTGTTTATACCAATGACGATGTGATTGGCGTCGAACTCGGCGGAGCCCTCAAAAACGTTGTCGCCATTGCGGCCGGCGTGTGCGACGGCCTTGGGCTCGGACATAACTCGGTCGCAGCCCTCATTACGCGCGGGCTTGCGGAGATTGCGCGGTTGGTGGTGGCTTGCGGTGGCCGTCTCGAAACGATGGCTGGACTGGCCGGACTGGGCGACCTCGTTCTAACCTGCACAGGCGATCTCTCGCGCAATCGCAGCGTGGGCGTGGAACTCGGCAAGGGGCGCAAGCTTCCTGACATTATCGCCGGCATGCACGGTGCCGTCGCCGAGGGCGTTTTCACCACCAAGGCCGCCGTCGGCCTCGCACAGCAGAAGAAGGTCGAGATGCCGATCACCGAGCAGATGTTCGCGATCCTCGAACAAGGCAAGGCGCCGCAGCAGGCGATTGAAGAGTTGATGACGCGTGCAGCCAGGGCGGAAATCTACTAAATAACGCGACTGCGGCTTCCGCCCATCGCTTGCTTCCTACCTGAGCGGACTGCTATTTTCATTGGGCCGCCCGTCGCCGGGCGCGACAATCCAAAGCTCATTCTGAGACGTACTTTAGGAGGAACAGTTCGCGGTGCCGAGTACTGACACCAACGCGGCGATCTCGGACCTGACGCTGGTGACGGCGATCCGGTCGGGCGATCAGGGCGCCATGACGGCGCTCTATGATCGGTATTCGTCGATTGTGTACTCGGTCGCGTTGCGCGTGTTGCAGGACACCGGGGCGGCCGAGGATGTCTTGCAGGACATCTTCATGCAACTGTGGCGCAATCCCGGAGCCTTCGACGCCACCCGCGGTAACATGGCGGCATGGCTGGCAGTGATCGCGCGGCACCGGGCGATTGATGCCCTGCGGCGGCGCAAGCCCGAAGACGATTTTGAGAACGTAGTCGTTTCGGTTGAGCCCGATCTTGCCTCGGATGCCGACCGGTCGCGAGCGATGGCCAAGGTGCGCGAAGCATTCGAATCGATGGCCGCACCGCAGCGCTCTGCCATCGAGATGGCGTACTTTGAAGGGTTGACGCACGCTGAAATTGCCGAAAAAACCGGCGAGCCGCTGGGCACGATCAAGACCCGAATTCGCACGGGCCTGCTGTCGTTGCGGAAAGTGTTGGCCGCATGAGCAAACACGAACAATTCGCGGAAGACCTAGGGCTCTATGCTCTCGGCACACTTTCGGGCGACGAGCGTTATGCGCTCGAGCAGCATTTGCAGACTTGTGCCTCCTGCCGGCGCGAACTGGAAGTGCTGCGCGGCGATCTAGCTTTGATTGCACTCAGCACGAGCGGAGCCAAACCGCCGGCGCGTTCCCGTGAGCGGTTCTTGAGTGCAATCGCGAGTGAGCCGCGCCTGCCGGAATCGAGATCAGTGCGCGGGGCAACGCCTAA
>CAWEAB010000004.1:0-44732 GCA_963806745.1 uncultured Acidobacteriaceae bacterium | reverse complement strand
GAGGCGCGCTCGCCTTTGCCTTGCTGACGCCACGGCGGGGCCGGCGGTCCGGGCGGACCGCCCTGCGGGGCTTGCCACGGAAACGGAAGCTGCTGACTTTTCCCCCATGCAAAATCGTCCCTTCGGCCTCGTCATCCACGGCGGAGCCGGCGTCATCCTGCGGCAGGAACTGACCCCGGCACTTGAAGCGAAATACCGGGCCAAACTCACGGGAGGCCGCTCGACGCCGGCTACGCCGTGCTGGCGCGCGGCGGCGCCAGCCTCGACGCGGTGGTCGCCGCCATCAAGGTCCTGGAGGATTCGCCGCTGTTCAACGCCGGCCATGGCGCCGCCATGAATGCCGAGGGCGTGTGCGAGCTCGACGCCTCGATCATGGACGGACGCACCCAGGACGCCGGGGCGGTCGCCGGGGTGCAGCACATCCGCAACCCCATCACCCTCGCCCGCGACGTGCTGGAACGCACCCCCCACATCATGCTCATCGGCGACGGCGCCGAGGCCTTCGCGCGCCAACTGGGCTACGAGTTCGTGCCGAACAAATATTTCCAGACCGCCCGGCGCCGGCGGCAACTGCGAGCTGGCCCGGCGGCTCGAACGCCGGCGGCCGGCCGACCGCCAAACTCCGGCCGGAGCGGGTCACCTTTGCCACCATCGACGACAACAAATTCGGCACGGTGGGTTGCGCGGCCCTGGACCGCGGCGGCAATCTCGCCGCCGGCACCTCGACCGGCGGCATGACCAACAAGCAGTACGGCCGCGTGGGCGACTCCCCCATCATCGGCGCCGGCACCTACGCCCGCAATGCCACCTGCGCCCTGTCGGCCACCGGCCACGGCGAGTTTTTCATCCGCACGGTGTTCGGGCACAACGTCTCCGCGCTCATGGAATACCGCGGCCTGTCGCTCGCCCAGGCGGCGGCCGAGGCGCTCCGCCAGATGGCAAAACTCGGCGGCACCGGCGGCCTCGTCGCCATCGACCGCGCGGGGCCGGATCGCCATGCCGTTCAACACCCCCGGCATGTACCGCGGGCAGCGCGTGGCCGGCCGGGCGCCGCAGATCGAGATCTTCGGCTCGAAACCCTGACGGTGGCGATCCCGCCGCCGGCTCAATACAGCCGGAACGGCGGCATTCGGCTTGTCCCGCCATGGCCTCCTGGCGACGGCGGACGATGCCGCCCTACAATCACGGAGCAGGCGAATATTGTAGGGCGCGGTCGCCCTGGCTCGCCGGCTCGGCTCGCCATAGCTCTTAAGCGACGGCGGCAGCTTTATGCGGAGGCGGCCGAACCGCGCCCCATGGTGTTTCCGAAATCAGCGTTGGCAGCATCGCCAATGTTGCGCCCGGCGGTACATGGCACAGCGAATTCGCTCTGCAACAGGCTGGCTCAGCGGGCGATCCGCACCGCCTCCGCGACCACCTGGCCCGGCTTCAGGCGCCTGCGCCCGTAGCCCGCATGAAACCGGACGGTGAAACCGGCGGCGCGCAATGCGCGGCTCACTTCGCGCCGGCAGAGCAAACACTGACGGTGGATCTCAACTGACAGCCGCTGGCGCGGGCCCACGCGGCGGATGGCCGTGATGCGCCGCGTCAGCACCCGCCGCCACCGGTCCTCGCCCGCCGCCACCAGCACCAACCAGTCGGCGCCGTACGCCTCCAAATTGCGGTGGCGCGGACGTCCAACCCACGGCGTCAAAAAGTCAAACAGCAGGAGGCCCCCAGGCGGCAGCGCCACCGCCGCCCGGCGGAAAAAGCGTCGCAGCGCCGCCTCATGCCGGCGGCGCCCGGCCGTCATGTAATTGAGGCATTCGCCCACCGCCACGATGGCGGCACACGGGGGCAATGGGAAATCGTACCAGGAAGCCGCGCGAAATGTCGCCCCCGGCGCCCGCCGTCGCGCCAGCCGGAGCATCGCCGGCGCGACGTCCACGCCGAGGACGCGGTGGCCGGCCTCCGCCAGGCACTGCGTCAGTCCGCCGCTGCCGCACGGACGAATCCGCGTATTCGTGGCGCTGGTGGCGCGGGTTGGGATGAAACAGGAGTAGGGACGGACAGCGCCAGAGGAATCGGGATAGGTGTTCCCAGAGAGAGATTCCAAAGACTAGCGCGTTTTTGTTTCAGCCTCAGCGAATAACTTCGTAAGATAGCTACGACTGGACGTCCCTGTACACGTTCAGCCACTGGTCGCGAACAACTTCCCAGGTAAATTTTCGTGATTCCTGGTAGGCGTTGCGGGCGAGGAGTGCGGCCAACACGGGATCGCGCAGCAGACGGATTACGTTTGCGGCAAGCGCTTTCTCGTCACCTACCGTGGAGAGCAAGCCTGTGCGCTCGTGTCCGACGAGGTAGGGCATCGATTCGGGCGACGTTGACACCACGGGCGTGCCGCTGCCGAAGGCTTCGATTACCGACACCGGCATGTTGTCTAGCCAGGACGCGTTGATGAAGATATCGGCGTCGTCGTAATACTTGCCGATGTTGGCGCGCGTGGCTATGCCGGTGAAGTTGACACCCGTTAGTTTTAGGCCGGCAACTAGGCTGCGGATTTCCGCTTCGAGTTGGCCGCCTCCGACCAGGTCGAGTTGCGCATTGGGATACTCCTTCTTTATTTCGGCGAAGGCTTTCACGACTACATCGATGGAGTAGTACTCCTGGAAACCGCGCGTACAGACCAGATGCGGCTGGAGCGGTTTCCGCTCTCGATAATGGAATTGCGAGAGATCGACGAGGTTGGGGACGACGGTGGCGGTAAGTCCGAATTCGCGGAAGACGTCGACCAGATAGCCGGAGGGCGTGACGATTTGATCGACGCGTGAGAGCACGTACTTGCCGGAACGAAAGCGCTGGAGATGGTCGCGGGCTTCGCCGCTTCGATAGTTGACGATGGTTTTCTTGCCGCGGAGTTTTGCGAACAACCACGCCGGCGCGGGCGCCAGCAGAAATGACCAGTAGGAGGCCGAGAAGATGTGGGCGACGTCAACATTCTTGAGGCCGCGCCACAGATGCCAGAAGTAGATGGGTTCGCGGAGGAGCGTGCGAAGGCCGGGGATACGCTCGGCCCAGGAAAGAGGGCGGGGAGTGAAGGATCGACGCCGATGAATGTGACTTCGACGTCGGGATCGTTTTGCCAGAGGCGCATGAGCAGGTCGGCTTGGACGGCCTGGCCACCGACGTAACGCAGGCTGGGGTGCGACGATGGCGACCTTGATGCGATCTCTGATTTCTTAAACCAGAGTGCATTTTGGTAGATTGCGTCTTCCGTAGCGCCTAAAGCCGCGTGCTCAGCGGCCTAATCGCAGCGCTAAAGCGCTGCGCCACCCACAGCACTGCGCCACGCTGAAGCGCTGCGCCACCCAAACGCAGCCGGAAATTAACTTTCGAGAGTTGCAAATCATAGTTTGCCTTTGCGGGCGAGCAAAGTCATGTAGAGATCTTCGTACTGGCAGCAGACCCGGGCGAGGCTGAAGTTCTGTTCGGCGAAGGAGCGAGCGTTGTGGCCTTGTTCGCGGCGAAGGTCGGCATCGGACAGGAGCCGGCGACCGCACCGGCAAATTCATCTTCATTACCGGCGGCAATGAGCGCTCCGCGTTCGTTGGTGACCAGTTCAGGATTGCCGCCGACCGCGTAGGCGACTACCGGCACGCCCGCCGCCATGGATTCGAGAATCACGTTCGACAGGCCCTCGGAGTCGGAGGTAAGGACGGAAATATCAGAGGATGCGAGGATGGCAGGAATGTCGCGGCGATCGCCAAGGAAAACGATGTTGTTTTTTAGTCCGAGAGCCGCGGCTTGCTTTTCGATTTCCGCGCGCAGGGGACCGTCGCCGACGAGAAGAAATTCTGCGTTGGGTATGCGCTTGTGAACTTCGGCGGCGATGCGCAGAAATCCGGCGTGGTTTTTGTAGTCCGCATTCATGCGCGCGATCATGGTGACGCGTGGCTTGCCATTCGGCGGAAGAGCGGGGACGGTGGGCTCAAATACCGCGTCGGGCATGGCATTTCCGACGATGGCAAGTTTTTCGCGAGCGACGCCGGAAGAGGCGAGGCGATCGGCTCCGGCCTGCGAGTTGCAGACGACCGCATCACACCAGCGAAATACCGCGGCCTGGGCGCGGAACTGCGCCGGAGTGAGAAGGTCTCCGAGTTGGCGATGGCTGCCGATGACGACGGGGACGCGCGCGAGGCGCGCAGAGGGAATCATGGTCAAGTTGGTGTAGAAATCGAATGCATGCGCCACCTGGACATGATTTTGGCGAAGGCGGCGAGCGAGAGCGAAGCGCGTGCGAAGGGCCTTCCATCCGAACAGGCTTCCACCCAAGGGAAATTGCTCGTACTTGCCAAACTGGCTAATCAAAGGGCCACGCGGATTGACGCATCCCACGTGAACGTTGAAACGCGCGCCGATATTCTGCGCAAGGAGAGCGCACTGCCGCTCGGAGCCGCCCGTTTCAAAGGTGTTGATCATGAGGAACAGGCCGACGGGCGGGGCTGAAGATCGACCCTTGCTCGATTCGCGACTGGCGTGGTGGCCAACTTGGTTACGCTCCGGGCACGCGGACAGGAGTGTCCGCGCTACACTCGCGGGCGGGGGAGCCCGCGCCATATTCCACCAGAGGTGCGTCCGAAACCTTCTGCGCGAGTCGGCAGTTACGGAGAGTGAGAAAAGGCCGGCAGGCTTGACGAATTTTTCGAGGAAGTTGCGGTGCCAGAGTTCGAACATCAGCAGGCGCCAGATGCGGCCGGTCATGGTTTTGCCGCGCACGAGGTGGTCATCCATCAGGCGCCGGATGCCGCTGGCCTGGAAGTAGCCGCGATCGAGCGTGCGCGGCTCGAGCAGAATCATGAGCATGTCTTTGAGTTCGTGGCGCATCCAGTGCACGAGCGGGAGGGAGAAGCCGCGTTTTTCGCGGTAGATGGCTTCGCGCGGCACGCCGACGCGCTCGGCTAGTTTGCGCAAGATATATTTTTGCGTTTTGCCGCGCAGTTTCCAGTCGGGCGGGAGGCTGGTGACGTACTCGACGAAGACGTGGTCGAGGATCGGGGCGCGGGTTTCGAGCGAATTCAACATGCTCATGCGATCGACTTTGGCAAGGATGTCATCGACCATGTAGGTCTTAGTATCGACGTAGAGGGTCTGGCTGACGGGATCTTTTGCAGGGGCGGCGGCGAAGCGACGGCGCAGAACGTTGGCTGGGTCGTCGCTGCGCTGGAGAATAGCGCGGAAATCGTCGGAGAGGAGCGGAATGTCGCGCTCGAAGCTGGGCAGGAAGGCGAGGCCGTCGATGTAGCGCTCCTGCCAGGGCAGAGTGACGTTGTAGCTGAGGCGGCGGCCGTTCATCTTGTTCGGAAGCAGGGGAAAGATCGTGTTGCGATAAAAATTGCGGGCCCAGCCGGGGATGCGCTCGTAGACCTGGCGTCCGGCCTGGATGCGGTAGCGATCGTAGCCGGCAAAAATTTCGTCGCCGCCGTCGCCGGAGAGCGCGACGGTTACGTGCTGGCGCGCCATCTGCGAGACGTAATAGGTCGGCAGCATGGAGGAATCGCCGAAGGGCTCTTCGAGGGACGAGGTGAGGTGCTCGACAGTCTGAACGACGTCGGGCTCGAGAATCATCTCGTGATGCTCGGTGCCGAATTTTTTCGCGACCATGCGCGCGTATTGGGCTTCGTCGAAATCGTCTTTCTTGAAGCCGATGGAGAATGTTTTGACGGGGCCAGCGCTGGCGCGGGCCATAAGGCCGACGACGGTGGAGGAGTCGATGCCGCCGCTCAGGAACGCGCCAAGCGGGACGTCGGAGATGAGCCGCATCTTCGTGGCTTCAAAGAGCAGATGGTCGAGTTCTTCTAAACATTCTTCCTCGTTTTTCGGAGCGTGCGTGTTGTATTCGGGCAGATCCCAGTATTGGCGGATGCGGACTTCACCGTTTTCAAATTCGAGCAGATGGCCCGCGGGCAGCTTGTGAATGCCGGTGAAGGCCGTAAGGGGCTCGGGCACGTAACCGAAGTAGAGATACTCGAGCAACGCCTGCGAGTTGACCTCAGCGAGTTCGGGCGCGACGGCGAGAATGCTTTTGATCTCTGAGCCGAAGTACAAGTTGCCGTTGTGCAGCGCGTAGTGCATTGGCTTCTTGCCGAAGCGGTCGCGAGCTAGCATCAGCTTGCGGCGCGGCTTGTCATAGATGGCGATGCCGAACATGCCGCGCAGTTTTTGCACGCAATCGGCGCCCATGTCTTCATAGAGATGGAGGATGCACTCGGTGTCGGTCCTGGTCGTGAAGCGATGGCCGCGGCGTTCGAGGTCGGGGCGAAGATCGGGGAAATTGTAGATTTCGCCGTTGAAGACGATCCACGCGCTGCGATCTTCGTTGAAGATGGGCTGATGCCCTCCGGAAACGTCGATGACGGAGAGGCGACGCATGCCGAGGCCCGCACCGTCGGCCACGTAGACGCCATCATCATCGGGGCCGCGGTGGCGGATGGCGTCGCACATGTGGCGCACGAGAGCTTCGGTAATGTTGCTCTCGCGGGTTGCGCTGACGACTCCGGCTATGCCGCACATGACGCATTATCCTTTCACACTTCGGGTTCGCTTCCCACCCATCGCACAGAACGCGAGGTTAGGATGGGGCACCCGCATCGATGAATGGCCGAATTCGATAAAGCTTGAAATGGTAGTCGCGATAGTCGCCGGGATTGCCTTCGCGGCCGTCGCAGGCGGCGAGGAGGATGTTAGCCATCTCGCGCGCGGTGACGAAGTGAAGAGTTTCTTTTCTGTCGGCAGCGCCATTGACGAAATGATCGAGGAAGTCGCGGAACTGGGCGCCGATGACGGCCTCGCGCTGCGTCGGGTCCATGGAGTGGCAATGCACTTTGATGAAGAGCCAGTCGGGACGGCCGACGACGCGGATCTGAGCCTTCTTCCAAAGCGAGAGGCGATGCAGGGTCATCGGGAAGACACCGGTGATGGCGCCGTTTTCGATGATGGGCTTTTTGCGCCGCCAGGAGCGCAGCAGGTCGGTGACAAGCGGACCTTGCACGATCAGAGGCCAAGTGTTTGGGGAGCGGCCAACGGCGAGATCGCGGCCTTGACGTTGCGGCGCGACTTTGTCGATCGGGAGTGTGAATTCATAGACCGAATTTACTTTCGCGGTCTGCGCGGGATGCCAGACGCTGGTGGGCATGGTGAAATCGGCGTAGCAGCCGGTCTCGGCGAGGATTTGCATCTCGGAATCGACGCCGCAGAAAAGACCACCGGCCGCGTTAGCAAGGGCGAAGTTGCCATGAACGAAGGCATAATGCGGATCGCTGGAGCCATCGACGACGGAGAGACAACGGTGGCGGAAGGCAAGCTGGCCGCGGAATTCGACGAGCTGGCGGCGGGTGTTCTCGGCTGTGTCGGGCTCGTGCATGCCCGTGGTGAAGATGGATTTCGGTTTCGCCCCAGCCGGAGCGGCAATGCTCGGCGAGCATTTCGACCAACTCTTCGTCGTATTGCTCGGCGGGATAGAAATAGGTGTGGATGAGGGCGCGGCCGTCGTGGTCGCGGAGATTTTCGATGACCTTAGGATATTCGCGGAACCAGGCTTCCTCGCGGCGGAGTTGCTCGTCGCGGGCGACGCGCTTGTAGCCGCTGGTGGGATCGAAGGCGGGCTCGAAGTGGTCGGCAAGGCAGAAGATGATGTGGATGGGGCGAGGCTCACCCGATCGCAGCGCGTGCAGCGTGATGGTGGGCAGCACTCGGCGGCTGTAGGCGAATTTTTTGTGGAAGAAACGCATCTTCTAAGCGTAGTGTTCCGATGACCTCAGCGGCCAAAGCCGCATCACTTTTAGCCGCTTATCGCAGCGCTAAAGCGCTGCGCCACCCAAAATCTCTTGAAGCGTTTCGGTACGTGAACATCCGCAGCCTCTACTTGGCGGTCAGCGGCTTGCGGCCGCGTACCGCGATGGAGAATTCGCCGATGCGCATGTCCTCCATGCCCATGTCTTCGTACCAGCGAAAAACTTCCTCGTATGTGTGCTTGGACTGATACTTCGGCGAATACCAGTCGAAGGTGTCGAGGGTGCGCTGCTCGGCGGTCTTCTGGCGGTTCACGGGGAAAACGAGATGCAGGAGGCCGGCGGCAGGACGACCTACGAGTGGCACTCTTCTCAGCGCCATCTCCGTGTTGTAGACGACGGGCACCGCGACGTTCAAGATGCGGTGCAGCGTTTCGGGCTTCATGCGGCTGGTATAACGACGCCAGAAATCGCTGAAGCGGTACCACTTGTTGTATCCGCTGTAGAGCCAGACCGCGAGGATGCCCCCGGGCTTGAGATATTTGTCGAGCGCTTTGACAGCGGCCTGGCAGTCAGGCGTGTGGTGAAGGACGCCGACGCTGTAGATGATGTCGAAACTTTCAGGCGCGAACGGGAGCGCGAAGACGTCGGCCTGCATGGCGACAAAGTCGCGGTCGGCAAGATTTTTGGCGGCGACTTCGGCGGCGGCGCTGAGATCGATGCCGACGACGCGGGCTCCCCAACTGGTGGCGACTTCGGCAAAGCGGCCCATGCCGCAGCCGACATCGAGGACGAGTTTGCCTTTGAGTTCCTCGGGCTTGAGCGCGGTCTTCCAGCGGAAGTTGGCGTCGGATTCGCGAACCTGATCGTGATCGAGCTGGGTTTTCTGATAACGATGCCACTGGAATCCGAAGCTCGCGGCATAGTGCTGGGCGTCGACGAAACGAGCGATGCCGTTGACGTTTGGATACGCGCGCTTGCACGCGGGGCAGAGGTAGCCGCCGGCGTTATCGCTCTCGAGATGCGAACCGCAACCGAGACAGCGCAGAATGGCCTGCAAATCAGCGGACAGTGCTGACTGCATCTGTTCTTCCGAAATCATAAGCCTCCAGGAAATGACGTCCGCGTTTGGGCGGGGGAGCATCCACGCTCGGCCCTTTCGCGGCTTCCTCATCCATCTCTTTAATCGTCCGCACCAGAGCGGCGGTGAAACCGACAGCGAAGTAGGGGAAATACTGAAATGTCTCAGGGGCGAAGAGCGCGCCGATGATGAAGCCAACCAGCGAACTGGTCAACGCGCCGACGAAGAGCGTTGTATTTGTGTCCAGATCCTTGCGCTTGCGCAATATTTTGAGGTTTTGAAAGCCGCGCCGGAAGAACATCAGGTAGAGGACGAGGACGGGAATGCCGCCTTCGGCGGCGGCCTGAAGGTAGGTCATGTGCACGTCGCGCCAGATTCCCGAGTACGTGGGAAAGTTGCGTGCGCCGATGCCGAAGATGGGGTAGTGCTCGATGGCGTCGACGGCGCGCTGCATCAGATACATGCGGTCCTGGTACGATCCGTATGCGGACTGCTCGGTGGTGGTGCCGCCTTCGAGGGCCGTGAAACGATCGTAGAGTTTGCCACCGACAGTAGCCGCGATCAGCACCGCCGTAAAAATCGTGCCTACGAGCAGGGTCGGACGCTTGCCCTTTATCGCGAAGAAGTACAGAGTGACCGAACCCGAGATCACGAGGTCGATGAAGCCGGCGCGCGACGCGGTCAAAAAGATCGTAACAGCATGATCAACATTCCGCCCAGCCACAACACTTTCACGAGGACGTTCTTGCTGATGACCATGAACAGCAGAGCGAAGGGCAAAGCGAGCACCACGGCGAAGGCCAGATCGTTGGGATTCGAATAAATGCCGCCGAGCACGCCATTCAGGCGATCCACATCGTGGCCCTTGGCGATACAGGCGGTACACGCCACGACCACGGAGATGGCCTGAATCCAGATGATGCGGCGCAGACGATCAAAGGTAGTGATGAGCAGGAAGATCAGAGACCAGGCGACGATGATCTTCGAAAATTCGATCGACTTGCTGACCGCACCGCCCTTCCAGACGGGAGAGAGAAAGCCGCCAACGAAAAACAGACAAACGATGTAGAAAAGAAGCTTGCCTTCCTGGGGCATGTCTTTGAGAGTGCGCTTGGTGTGGCCGACGCTGTTGAACAGGCCCCAGATGGCGAGAATGCCGGTGATTTTGGCCATGGGGATGTATCCGAGCAAAGGCACGTAGTCACCCGGCCGAGCGCAGTAGACGACGAAAAACATGCTCAACCAGAAGAAGGCGGCCTTGGTAGGATCCGCCAGTCGAAAATTCAATCGCCGGCCAGTGCCGGTTTCCGCCGTTGTTGTTATGTTCTCGCCGATTGCCACAAATTCCTCTTTTTCTGTTTATGCCGAGCCCTCTTTATGCCGAGCGCACTGAAACCGCGCCGGTTGTATCGAATTTCTTTTCTGCCACCGATTGAAGCACTTCGGTGAAGCGCTGGCCGATCGCAGGCCAGTCGTAGCGGGCGGCGGTGTCGGCAGCAGCTTTCTCGTAACGACGCCGCAGTTCGCGATCGCGCAACAGCATGATCACGGCGTGGGAGAAGGCGCGTGCATCGTCGGCCAGAATGATGTCACGGCCGTGATGGACGTCCAAGCCTTCCGCGCCAACCGTGGTGGAGACGACTGCTTTTGCCGCAGCCATCGCTTCATAAATTTTGAGACGTGTGCCGCCGCCGATGCGCAGCGGAACGATGACGACCGCGGATTCGCGCAGATGCTCGACGACCGAAGGAACCCGGCCGGTAACTTCGATTGAGTCGGAGGCCCACTTTTCGACGCGGCGGACCGGATTGCGTCCCACGATGCGAAAGCGCGCGTCCGGCACTTCGGCCTTGATTGCTGGCCAGATTTCGGAACAGAAATATTCGACGCCATCGACATTCGGCTCCCAGTCCATAGCACCGACAAAGGAAACGAGAGGGCCTGGTTCGAACGTGTTCCTCGGGTCGGGAGTGAATCCGGCGAGATCGACTCCGGTAGGGACGACGGCGATGCGATCGGCGTCCACCCACCGGGTCATCAGCGCGCGGTCGTTTTCCGAGACGGCAATTACGCGATGGAACTGCTGGACGGCGTCCCGTTCGTAGCGCAGCATCTTGCGGAATTCGACGGCGTACATCGCCTTCTTGAGCGGACTGGAAGCGGTCTCGGCGTGGCGACGCCAGATTTCAGCCTCGACGTTGTGTTGGAAGAGGACGCTGGGAATATTGAGGCGCTGGGGAAAATTCACTGCGGCGTCGAGGAAGTCACAGACGGCGACGTCGAAGCGCTCGTCGCGAAACCAGGCTGCGAGGTCGCGCTGCACGGTCGCATCGGCAAAACGGCTGACGGCATAGGGCGCGCCATTGCCAACATGCTTCAAGTAGTCGAGGCCGCGCGCTACGCCAGAAAGCTCGGGCTTGCCGGTGCAGACCGCAACCGACCCGGGCAAGTGTTGCTGCAAGGCGCTTTCATAGGCGGGATCGGGCTTACCGCCGTAGTAAGAATAAAACGTGAGCTGATGCCGAGTGGAGAGATAGCCGCAGCACGTGATACGTGCGGATGTTGCCGCCGTTCTCAACCGGCAAGAGCTTATCGGCTTTGACCCAGAGAATTCGCATGATGGCGGCGTCGGTGAGCGGGCGCATTGGTCGCGCGCCTTTTATCGAGCGTCCTCTATCGAGCCCAGACCGCCTTTCTGCCCGTGACAAAATTCACGAAGGCGACCATGGCTGCCGAGTTGAGCACGACAAAAGTGCGCGCGGGATCGGCGATGCGCGAGAGTGGCCCAATCTTCATGCCAGCGATTGCGACCAAACTAAGAGCGTAAAAAGCTAGTTGGGCAAAGAGCGCGGCACGGTAGAGAGGCGCGGGCAGGAAAATTGAGGAGATCAGCAACCCGAGGAGCGCGAAGGGCACCACTCAGTCGCAAGAGTTTGTGGCTGACGAACTCGAAGCGAATCGCGTTGCCCGAGCCGAGGAGCCACGGCGCGAGCTGAAGAAGCTGATAGTTGCCGCTCAGGGTGCGGACTTTGCGGGAGAACTCGCGGCTGGAACCGAGATCGGGCGAATCCCAGGCGCGGGCACGCGAGTCAAAGATCACGCGCGAGCCGCGGCGCACCACCTGCATGGGCAGGAGCACGTCATCGAGAATCGTGCCTTCGGGGAGCGGATCGAGCAACTCGCGGCGCGCGCAGTAGATCGCGCCGGTGGCTCCGGCAACCGAGCCCGAGGCCGATTCCAGCTCGCGAATCTTCTTCTCGATGCGCCAGTACAATCCCATTCCCTTTCCAGTCTCTCCGCTTGCCGGGTCGCCCAGCATCAGTTCCCCACTCGCCGCGCCGACCTGCGGGTCGGCAAAATTCTCGATCAGCAGGCGCAAGGCCTGCGGCTCGATGGGCTGGCGCGCATCGGTAAAAAGCAGTACTTCCCCGCGCGCCTCCTGAATCGCGTCGTTCAAACCTGCCGCCTTGCCTCGCGATTCCGGCTTGGTTATGATGCGCAAGCGCGAGTCGCGTTCTGCAAACTCACTGAGCACCACGCCCGTCCGATCCGTCGAACCATCTGAAACGACCACGACTTCAAGCTTCTCGCGTGGATAGTCAAGCAAAAGCAGATTCTCGAGCTTGGCCGGGAGCGCCGCTTCCTCGTTCCGTACCACCATCACTGCCGAAACCAGCGGAGTGTTCACGCCGTGCATTACCGGCCGCGGCGACCACCAGCTTCTCACCCACAGGAGGAGCGGATACCCCACGTAGGCGTAGGCGATAACAGCCGCCGACGCCCAAAACACAAACTTCATTGCGCGCCCCGTTTGAGCAACACAGTTTTTACGGTCTGGAACATGATCAGCAGATCCAGCCCGATCGAGGCATTCTTGATATAGAACAGGTCGTACTGCAATTTTTCACGCGCATCTTCAACCGTGCTGCCGTATTTGTATCTCACCTGCGCCCATCCGGTCAGGCCGGGGCGAACCATGTGGCGCACACCGTAATAGGGAATCTCGCGCGAAAGCCACTCGACAAATTCCGGACGCTCTGGCCGGGGCCCGACAAATGCCATGTCGCCCTTCAGCACACACCAGAGCTGAGGAATCTCATCGAGCCGCGACGAGCGCAAGAATCTTCCGATGCGGGTTACGCGCGGATCGTTGGCGCCGGCCCACTGCGGACCGCTTTTTTCCGCGTCCTGGCGCATGGTGCGGAATTTGATTACGTCGAAGGTCCTGCCGCCCTTGCCCACGCGGCGCTGGCGGTACAAAATCGGGCCGGGTGAATCGAGGCGAATGACCAGCATAATCAGCGGCAAGAGGGGCAGGCTCACCACCAGGCCAACGAGCGCGATCACGACTGAAACCAGGCGCCGCACAATGCGGAAGGTTGCGCTGCGGCGGAAGCCGTCGCCGAAAACCAACCAGCTGGGATAGAGATTCTCGACTTCGATTTTGCCGGAGATTCTCTCCAGCCAAGTCGCCGCTTCCTCGATCTTGACCCCCTCCATGCGGAGATCGAGCAGTTCCTGCATGGGGATAGTGTTGCGCCGGTCGGGCATGGCGACGATGACGCGATGTACCTTCTGGCGCTTGACGATTTCGAGGAGGTGGACAGCAACCGATTCGCGGGTGACGGCCCCTTCGAGTTTGCCGGTCCAACTGACGACCTCGACACCGATATCCGGATTCCGGCGCAATCCGAGAACCAGGCGCTGGGCACGCTCGCCCGTTCCAAGCACATAAACTCGTTCGATCAGAATGGGCAGCTGAATCAGCCAGGTAAAGCCCAGCCGCCATCCGATCAATCCAACGGTGAGGATGACGACGCCGACTGCGGCCGAATTATTTCCCAGCAAGAAATCGGGCCAGAACCACGAGACGCCCGCCAGAAGGAAGGCCAGGAGGGCCGGAACCATGAGCAAGCGAAAATATAATTCGCCTTTCGTGGTCAACCGAGCCGTATCGTACAAATCAAACAGATGGGAACAGAGCAGAACGAGTAGGGTGAAACCTAAGATCTTTTCCCACCCGTGGTTGAAGTTGAGAACAATGTAGCTGTCTTCTCTCCAGGCGTATAGCGTCCCCAGCAGCAGAGACGTAAAAACGATGAGGGCCTCGCCGATCAGGAGGACCAGCGTGCGCACCGGATAATAGACGTTGAACAGCCGGATCAACTTATCCCCTCAATCTGTTCAGTTAACGCGCTGACGTTGCTATAGCCTCGCCATAGTAGTACTTCGATTGCGACATATCGTCGGTGGAAGTCCCGTTGAGCACGATGCCCAAAAGGAGCTTGTCGGGAAATTCCTCGCGCGCGCGCTTGGCTAGCGGCGACGGCGTCATGCCCGAGCGGACGACCATGAGCACGCCGTCACAGGAGCCAGCGACGATGGTCGAATCCGAAACCGGAATGACCGGAGCGGAGTCAAGAACGATCCAGTCAAATAGCGGCTCCATGCGCTGCAAGAAAAGCTTGAGCCGGCCATTGGCCAGAAGTTCCGACGCTCCCGCGACCAGGCGGCCGGCGGGCAGGAAGAAAAGATTGTCCATGGGCCCGCGCTGGAGACAGGAAAACTCGTCGCACTCGCCCATGAGGTACTCGGACAGGCCGGGCGACGAGGAGGTGCCGAGATGGCGGTGCATGCCGGGGTTGCGGAGGTCGGCATCGACGACGAGAACGCGCCGTCCGTGCTGACGCACCAATACCTGCGCGAGGTTGGCGGCAACGAACGACTTGCCTTCCTTCGGCATGGCGCTGGTCACGAGCAGACGCTTGAGCGGCATCTTCTCGCGGATCTGATAGAGGCGCGAGCGGAGAGTGCGGAATTCCTCGGTCCCCAGGCGAGTTTCGTCTTCCTGGAAAAAGAGCATGGTCGTTGTGTCCGGATTCCATGGCATGGGCTGGCAGCGGGCCAGCAAGGACTCGTAGCTGGAATCGGACGCCATCGGCATGCCGGACGAGCCCGAGTTCTGGAGCGGCGGCATGGGCATCGGATCAGCCGGCTGCTGATAAGCGGGCTCGACGTGCGTCCCCATGGACGATGCTCTTTCCTGTTCGGCGCGTTTTAAAGCGTCATGGATACGGCTCATAGTTTCCTCTCCTTGGGGAGATCCTGGCGTTCGGATTCGCGCAGCTTATCAGCCAGCGTCGCGAGTGTCCGTAGTGCTTCCACGAGATCAAACTTGTTTTCGGCGGGCGGCGGCGCCGGCATCATGGCTCCGGCGGTTCCGTCGGCCAGATCGAAATCCCTGGCGACCGAGTCGACGATCTCCTGCTTGACCACTTTCTGCTGATCCACGAAGGCACTGACGAGGCAGTGCTCGCAGAGCAGGTTGATCACGCGGGGAATACCGGTGGAATACCGGAAGATGGCCACTGCCGCCTCGTCGCTGAAAATCGGGTCGCCATTTGATCCGGCAATACGCAGCCGCTGGTTGATATAAGACTTGGTCTCTTCCAGATTGAAGGCATGCGTTTTGGCGCGCAGCGTCAGACGCTGGCGCAACTGGCGCAGATTCGGCTGCTTCAGCCGCTGTTCGAGTTCAGGCTGACCGACGAGCACGATTTGCAGGAGCTTCTCGGTGAAGGTCTCGAGATTGGTCAGCATGCGAATCTCTTCGAGCACTTCATCGGAGAGGTTCTGCGACTCGTCGATGATGAGGACGGCGGTTTCGCCGGCGCGGTAGCGGTCGAGGAGCCAGTTGTAGAGCCGCTGGAGGACCGCGCTCTTCGACTTCGTGTCACAGGGAATGCCGAAGTCCGCCATCATGAAGTCGAGGAGCTGCGGCACATCCATGCGCGAGTTGAAGATGAAGGCGGTGGCGACCTGCTGCAGGCGCAGCCACTCCATCAGCTTGTTGATGAGCGTGGTCTTGCCCGTGCCGACCTCGCCGGTGAGGAGCACGAAGCCCTTGCGGCTTTGAATGCCGTAGGTAAGGCAGGCCAGCGCCTCTTCCGTATGCCGCGTCAGAAAGAGGTAGCGCGGATCCGGATTGACGTTGAACGGGTTGGCCCGCAGTCCAAAGAACTCTTTATACATACTCTTGCCTTAGACCTTGACTTCGTCTTGTTGAGACGGAGTTCTGCGCCCGAAGAACGGTCGTTTCCCGTTGCCGTTACCGTTGCCATTGAGCGACATGGGTTCCGCCCCCACCCAGGGCACGGAAATGAGCAGCGGCAGATCCATAGCCACAGCCGCGTCGCGTTCTGTGCGGATCGACTTATCGCTGAACTCGAGCCAGATCGCGATCACACAACCCAAGGCGAGGCCCACGCCGAGACCGCCCGCCATAAAGAACAACCGGTTAGGAAAGGCCGGGGATTCGGGGTGGGTGGCAGGCTGGCCAATGATCAACTGCTCGGCATCCTGGTTGTTTTCCATGTTCGTACCTAGATCGGCCGAACTCTTCTTGGCCAGCAAGTCGTTGTAAGACTTCTGCTCACTCTCGTAATCGCGGCTGAGCACCTTCCACTGCTCCTCGACGTCGGGACTGACCGAGGTACGCGCCTCATAACTATTGATCGACGCCTGGAGTCTCTTCTGGTCGCTGGTGGACTGCTCGATCACCTGCTGGTACTGATGGATCTGAAGGCGCAACTGCCGGATCTCAGCCGGCTCGTTCACATTCGCTTTTTCGTTGGGGTTGGCCGGGGTCGGATTATTCGCCTGCTTATTGATCTCATCCAATCTGGCTTGCACCCTGGCAATGTCAGCCTTGGTCTTGACGACATCCGGATAGTCATCGGTGTAGCGCGCCTGCAATTGCAGTAGTTGGGTCTGGAGAGCCGTCAACTGCTGTTCCAGCGTCTGCGGACTGGTGCTGGATTGCGAACTCTTCCATGCCGCCAACTGCTGGGCGAGCATGCTCTCAGCGTAGGCCTTATCCTGCTGGGCACGATTGAGGCTCTGGGTCGTGGTATCAAGCTGCGTACTCAGTGCCGCCAGAACGCGCAAGTTGTTTTCCAGGTCGCCCGGCAACTGCCCGGCATAGCGCTTCTTGAACTCCGCCATCTTTGCATCCTGGTCATCCAGCGCCTGCTTGGCATCGGCGACCTGCTGCTCCATGAATTTGGTGGTTTGGGAGGCGATGGCGCCGCGATTTTTCAAATTTTCGGTGATGATCGCCTGGGCCAAGGCATTGCAGATCTTTTGAGCGCGATCTGCACTCTTGTCGCTGTAGATAACGTTGACTGACGGGAGCGACTCTTCGACACCATTCGCTTTCTTCTTACCTGCCAGACCGGCGGTCTGAGCCGCCTGGCTCATCGAGCTGATGCCGGGGGAGAGCTGGAGATTGCTGCGGATGTCGGCAATCAGCTTGGTTTCTTCACCGGGCTTAGCGAGATCCTGCTCGGCAATGATGGGCCGGAGCTTGGCGGAACTCATCATCTGAGCGCTGAGCTGGTCGACGCGATGGGCAAAATCCGCCGTGACCACGGGCTGCACCAAGCTCGTCGGAACTCTTTGCCCTTCCACCAGGATGACCGCCTGAGAGTTGTACTTGGGCGTAAAGCCGTACGAGACGAGGAAGCCCGCGATGGGGGCAACCAACAGAGGAATAATGACGACCTTGAGGCGGCGGCGTACCATCGCCAGATAATCGTCCATTGTGAGTTCGCGTCCATCAGCCATAATGTTTCTCCATCAATCCGGCCGCTGCTTGGCGGCCAAAAATTTATTCGAGCCGTACCGCTTTCGGGTGCCATTCGATGGCGATCGTGCCAATCTGCCGGTGATTCGTTTTGCCAGTGGACCCGTCGATGCTGACAGGGTTGTTGAAATTGATGATCGAGAAGCGATACGCAGCAAGCGCGTCCCAGCTTCGCGAGATGTGTTTCCGCAGCACCGCGCCACCAAAACCCTGATTGAAGATGCTGGCTCCGACGGCGCCCTCGCTTGAGGCCGCCAGCCTGCTCTCGCGCGAGTAGCCAGTCTCGAGCAACAGTTCGTAAGTCCGTCCCACGGGACGGCGAGCGGTAAATTCGGCGATCTGCGCATCCGCGCCGGCAAAGAATCCGGAGCCCTGAGAGAGGAATTTTTCATAGCTTGCGGTGAGGAAGGTGCGCGGGAACCGGTAACGAAGGACCGCACGCCCGGTGGGCGAGACTCGTATATTGCTAGTTTGATCGAATTTCAGGTCGGTAAACTGCGGCCCGATCTCGCCGATAAAGCTCATGCGGCCGCTGATCACATGGCTGTAGCGCACGTTGAGAATGTTGTTGTAGATCTCGCCGCCGACCGCCAGCGGAAACCGGAAGAGTTGATAGGCATAGACGATCGCCATCTGATCGTGCCGCGAGACAAGATGGCTCCAGCCGCCTTCGACAGTGGTATTGTCGCCGTTGATCAACTCGTTACCGGCGTTGTGATAAAAGTGATCGTTGGCGAAGGCTCCGATGACGGTGAATGCCGATCGCGGAGTGATCGCCTGCACCACGTCAAGAGAAGCCAGGTTCGAGAGCCTGGGGATCGTTCCCACCGAGCCTTCTTCGAGGTGAAAGACGCCGGGCAAGCCGAGTCCCAACCGGCCGGTGGCGATGCCGAATCCCGGCAGGCCTCCCGCAGAAGACGCGGAGAAAGAACCGTCGGGAAGATAGCTGGCACCGTCGCGCAAGGTGAGCTGACCGGTGCGCCAACGCGTAACCGCTTCCAGCCCGGCCGCCTGCAATTGCCGCACGAAGGAGCGATCGTCGCTCGTGACCACACCGCCGAGGTACTCGAGAAAGAGATCGCTCTTGGGCCAGAACTTCTGAAGGTCGGCTGCGCCAAGGACGTGCGTGACGGCTTGGCCGCTCGATCCCCCGAGCGCGTTATTGGCGTTGCTGTCGCCCGACTCGCCGACTTGAATCGCAGTGGAAACGAAACTGCGATTGGCCATTCGCATCTCAAGGCTAGGTTCGTCGAGGCCGGAGAGCGGAGGGTTCTCGGGATTCAGGATGGGCGCATTCTGTCCGAACGCGGGCGAGGGAGGAGTTCCCTGCGATCCATTCTGTGTAGTATTTTGCGTCTGCGATGTGGGCGGAGCCTGGGAATTGCCCCCGGTTGGGGTCGTGTTCTGCGCCGCGACGGCGATGCTCATGCCGGCCAGCAACAGTCCCCACCAGATTGTTCGCATTCTTGACATTTTGTGTTCTTTCGGGCCGTCCTCTCACGGGACGACCTCTTCTTTCATTTGTTGCAGTTACGGGACAACGATTGTGTCTCCTGGCTGAAGAGCGTAATCGTGCTCGATATCCTGGCCCTTGATGAGCTTGCGATAGTCCACCGGATATTTTTGTTTTTTGCCGTTTTCAGTGCGCAGGATGTAGATCTTCTTAGTATTGGCAAACTGATTGATGCCGGCACTTGCCAGCGCCTGCATTACGGTCATGTTGGGTGACATGGTCATCGCACCGCTGTGCGAAACTTCGCCGAGGAGGTAGACCTTTTTGCTGTTAATGGCGGTGACGACCACAGTCACACGCGGATCGGCGACAAACTTCTTGAGTTTCTCGGTGAGCGACTCAGACAATTGCATTGGAGTGAGGCCGGCTGCCTGAACGTCATTGAGCAAAGGCAACGAGATCTTGCCGTCGGCGCGCACGGGTTCGGTCGCAGTGAGGTCGGCCTCTTTCCATACGGCGACGTGGAGAACATCTTCGGGACCAATTATGTAAGTCGAATCCACTGCGGCTGCGGGAGCGACGTTACCGTTTCCGTCAGAAGCGGGATTGGCAACCGCCTGCGCCGGCGCGCCTTGCGCCAGAACGATGCCGCAGGCCAATGACGCCATCATGACCGCTTTGCATATCAATTTCATATCCTCTCCTCAAATCTTGTTTACAACCTACTCTTGAAAAGGGTCATCTTTCAGGCCCCGTACTCTTCACAGCCGATTTGCTTCAACTTGTAGAGCAGCGCTTTGTAGCTGATCTGCAATTCCTGAGCGGCCCGGCGACGGTTCCAGCGGGTCCGTGTCAATACTTGAAGAATAAGCTCGCGTTCCGCCTCGCGCGAAGCGGCACGGGCCGCATCCTTCAGCGAGACTTTCTCACCGTTCGCCTGGTCGGTGCGGCGCAAACGCGAGCGCAGTCCGCCCATGGCGAGTTCCTCGTCGCCGAGGGCCACAATGGCGCGCGTCGCCTCTTTAAGTTCGCGGATGTTTCCCGGCCAGTGGTACTCCAGAAAAAAGCCTTGCGTTCCGGGGCTGAGCGGAGGCACATCGCGTCCCAGGTCGTGGGCCGCAGCGGAAAGAAACCAGTCGCGCAAAAACGGAATGTCTTCGCGCCGCTGGCGCAATGGCGGCAGGCGCAAACAGACACCGCTGACACGGTAATAAAGGTCTTCGCGCACCTTCCCTGCCCGCACCTCGGGTTCGAGCTCGCAGGTCGACCCACAAATATAACGCGGCACACGATCCCGATCAGCATCGTTCAGACCGATTTGCCGGACAAGTTCCGCTTGCGCTGCGGCTGTGAGGTCATTGATTTCCTGAAGATAGACTGTTCCACCCTGGCCCTGGCAAGCGGCTAAGATTTGCGGACTGGCGTCCCGTGCGAGGTAGGCGTGGAAAGGCTCCGCCGCCCGCCGCGAGAGACTGTGAATTCGCGCCGCAGCCGCAGCCTTCCCCGAACCATGTTCGGCGACGACGAGCACCGGCACATCGTTCTGTGAGAGTTCGCGGAGCACCGCTTCGACGGTTCGCATGCCCGGGCTGACGCTCTCCAGCCACACCTTCGCCGAGCCATTTCGCGCAGGAGCAGTTCCGGCGTTTTCCGCAATCTTGCTAGTTTGGAAATCCATGATAAAAGACAAATCCGTTCCGAGGCGGAGGGAATCTCGGATCAGGCGTGCAAACCATTACTGCACAATCGTTGCCAACTCGGAAAGAATGCGCCCAAGGTATTCCAGTTGCACATCCCTTTCTTTCAATGGCTTGCGCCCTGAAAGCTGGGCGCAATGTGCTTCTAAATTACCACAATGCGCATAAGTGGGAAAAGTTTTGCCCACATCGCCGGTAATGTTGAGAAATCTTTGGGACAATAAGAGGCATGTCCTTTGGACACTAGTCTCCTCCATCGATTGGTTCGGGACCTCTTTTACGCCGACGTTCGAAGGCGTAAGGCGCTACAAATTTGAAGGACTGGATCTCTTATCCTTATAGTACTGTTGCTTAAGATATTGTCCTCGGCCTTAGCCTTATTGTTTTGCCGAAAACACCAGGCATCGCGTATCCTCAACTTCCAGCAGGTATTATGGGGAATTCAGCCCAAATTGCCCCGCTCGCGCCGGCGGGAGAAAGCCGTTTATTGTCCGGCTTGCTGCACTTTCAGGGCTGGTCACTGCTCCTGCTGGTGGGCTGGCTCTACCATTCCGTTCTTTTCAGCCTGGCCTTGCAATGGGGAAAAGATCCCAATTTCCAACATGGCTGGTTCGTCCCAGCTTTCAGCTTGTACGTCCTCTGGCAAGATCGCAAACGACTCATAAGCATTGCGCCTAAACCAAGTTGGCGTGGAATGCCGCTGCTTGTCTTCGGGCTTGGCCTGCTGGTCGTGGGACAGTTGGGCATTGAAATTTTTACCGAGCCCGTATGTCGCTCCTTTTCGTGCTTGCGGGACTCATTATTCTTTTTCGGGGATGGGAATTCTTCCGGGCGGTATTGTTCCCGCTGGCATTTCTCATTCTCATGATCCCACTACCGAACCTAATCCTGCAAAAATTCACCTTTCCGCTCCAGTTATTGGCCTCGAGGCTCGCGACGGAGATGCTGCAACTGGTAAATGTTCCTGTGCTGCGAGAGGGGAACATGATCATTCTCCCGCGCGAACCGCTCGAAGTGGCGCAGGCTTGCAGCGGATTGCGCTCTCTTCTTTCGCTGGTCACGCTGGCCATTATTTACGGCTACCTGATGGAGAAGCGTAACTGGTTGCGGGTGGTGCTGGCCTGCTCAGCGGTACCGATCGCGGTGTTTGCCAACAGCTTTCGAATTTTTGGCACGGGTCTGATCGTGCAGTATTGGGATCCGGAGAAAGCCGACGGGTTTTATCATGAGTTCCAGGGGTGGCTGGTCTTCGTCGTTTCATTAATTCTGCTTTTTGCCTTGCATCGATTGATTGGCTTGATCTGGAAGGATTCTTCGAGTAGCAAACAGAAAGATGTTCCGCGATCGCGCGGAGATAATTTGGAACCGGTTGCAGTGTCCGGGAGTGCCTGGTCGCCGCGGTTCCTGGTCACGGCGCTGCTGATGCTTGGAACCGCCGGCTATCTCTGGTCCCAGGCGCAGGATGAAATCCTCCCGGCGCGCCAGCCGACTGAGCGCGATTCCAACGCAGATTAACGGCTGGAACAGCGTCGATGGCACGCTCGATCAGCCCACGCTCGAAATCCTGGGGAACCCGGAATATGTACTCCGGGATTATTCGGACCCCAGCGGGCGAGACGTTCCGATCAATCTATTCATTGCTTACTATGCGACGCAGAAAGCGGGCGAGACTCCGCACACTCCCGCACACTGCCTGCCCGGCTCCGGTTGGATTCCCACGCAACGGCAGATCATTGCTTTCCACAGGCAGGATGGGTCTTCATTTCCGGTCAATCGTTATGTGATCGCGCAGCGGGGGGAGCGCCAACTGGTGCTGTATTGGTTTCAGGCCCAGGGCCGGGAGGTGGCAAGCGAATACCGGCTGAAGTACTACCTGGTAGCTGATTCGATTCGATTGCATCGCAGCGATGGCGCGCTCATCCGGTTAATGACTCCCATGTATGAAGGAGAATCCGCCGACGCGGCCCAGGAGCGGATCATGCAGCGAATTGGTAATGACCTTCTGCCGCAGCTGCCAAAGTACGTCCCGCGATGAGAGTACCCACCTCACAGCGCCCTCACGATGGAACTGTAGAGCGTAGCGCCGTATCCAGATTATGGAAACGGCGGAACGACGTTAGGCTCGGCTTCCCCATATAGCGCTCAAGAATCGCGGGATCGGTCTCACGGAGATCGAGGATGACGAGACCGTCCACCACATTGGAGAACTTGCGGTCGAGGTTGAAGGCGACGAGTTTGCCGCCGAGCCTGGCGTATTGCCTAATAAGGATAGGTATGCCTTTGCCATCTTCCTCGACATCGGAGATAGGCTCGGCGAGTTGGTCGAGATCGCGGACGGCGTTGCAAAGAGCGGTGGTGTCCCATCGGCGAAGACGCGGGACCCGGAAGGGCGTACGGGGGCGAACGAGGTCGGCGAATTCGCGGCCATCGTCGCGGTGCTGAAAATATTGCACGATCATTCCGCGAGACAGATGAGTGTAGTCGTTGCTGATGCTAACTGCGCCAAAGAGAACAGGCGCACGCGGATGAATGGCGACGAAGCGGGCAATTCCCTTCCACAGGAGCAGGAGCGGGGCATAGTGGCGCTGATACTCGCGGCGGACGAAGGAGCGTCCAAGTTCGAGCGCGGAGCCGATTTTCAAGAAGAGACGTTCGTCGTAGCGAAACACGGTGTGGGTATAGAGTCCCTTAATGCCATGGGCGCGGATGATCTCGTCGGTGTGGCCGGCGCGATAGGCACCTGCCAACTGGTGGCTGGATTTATCCCAAAGAAGTAAGTGCCAGTAGTATGCATCGAACTGATCGATGTCGATGCTGTGCCCGGTGCCTTCGCCGGAAGCGCGAAAAGTAATTTCACGAAGGCGACCCAGTTCGTCTAGTAAGTGGGGGAGTTCGGAGGCGCGGGCATAATAAACGGCAAACTCGGAATTTTGAATAAGCACGCGGCTGGCAGGCAATGCGGCGATATCGTCGAGCACAAAACGCGACGGTACAGCGGGAGCTATCGGCTCTTGCGGCTTGCGGGGAAGCGCGGAACGCACCTTTGCCGGAAAAGAAAATGCTTGTTTTCCGCGATGCGACAACAGATAGGTGCGCAGACGGAGATATTCGGTCACTTCCTCATCAGAATCGAGGCTGGTGAGCAGAGCGGAGGGAATCGGCTTGCCGATACGAAGGCGAATCCGTTTTTCGCGTTGTTGCAGGAATTCCTGAAGCAGGAAAAGTGTGCGCAGGCGATCATGGATCAGTCCGAGAAGGTGGAAGGTCATGCTGTTGCCGCCGGCAAAATAAACGGGGACTGCGGCCGCGCCCGTCTTGCGAATGAGGCGAGCCGCAATGGTATTCCAGAGCGGATCGGTGACCTGTCCCTGGCGAACATCGAGATGAGAGACCTCGCCGGCGGGAAAAACGGCAAGAGCACCTCCCTGCCGCAACCAGTCGAAAGCCTGACGTAACCCTTTCAGATTCTTGTCCGCCGAGGTTGGTGAGCCAAAGGGGTCGACGAAGACGCAGTACTGATGGAGTTCGGGAATATCCGCCAGCAGCGAATTGGTGACAACCCGGACGTCGGGCCGCACTCGGGACAAGATCACAGAGAGGACCGCGCCATCGAGAACCCCAAACGGATGATTTGCCACTGCGACGAGTGGCCCTTTCGCAGGAATGCGATCGAGGTCTTTGGCCGGGACTTCGACATCGATCTTCATTTCCGAGAGAAGAGTCTCGAGAAGGAAGCCCTGGCGGGGCGGAACGCACCCGACGATAGAGATCGCGCGCCTGCTGCATGGGAACGAACTTTCCGGCGAAGGGCGGAAGTCCGGGAAACTGCGGAGGTATTGTTAAGATATGGTTCGGGTCATTCGCATTCGTCAGGAACTCGAACATTCCTTAATTTTCACCAGCCTGGGTTGCGACATGGTGAAGGCAAAGTTAAGAGTTTGTGAATCCATTCTGACCGACGTAACTCACTTGGTAACTTTATGGGCGTCAAGCGGAGAAACGGGACATTTCGGCGTCATACGGTTTGCGGGTCAGGACACGGAACGCGGATGTCGTGTTTCGGTTTTTGCCGCATCGAGTGAGGCGGCTATTGCGTTGAAGGAGTGGGTAGGACCAGTCCAGCGTAGTTGCTCCACGTCCTCAAACAACGGCAGGTCAGATCGCAGCGTCGCGAGCTTGCGGAAAAGCAATGCGCTCTCACGGTCGCGCGTGAGGGTATCGGCAAGGGCGCGGGCATTGGCTACCTTCACTTGCCATTGCTGATAGTCTTCAGGAATCGATTCGAGATGCCCGAACCTGGCCAGCACGGCGGCTGACGACTTGGCGCCCCAGCCACGCAGGCCGGGATAGCCATCCGCGGAATCGCCCACCAGGGAGAGGTAGTCAGGGATCGATTCCGGCGGTATGCCGAACTTCTGGATAACGCCCTGCTCGTCCAGAACTGCGCGGGTCCTTCGATTCAACTGAACTATGCGTTTTCCTTTTACGCATTGGGAGAGGTCTTTGTCGGGCGTACAGATGAGCACACGTTCGACTTGCGGATTGCGGGAGGCGAGCAAGGATCCACTTGCCAGGGCATCGTCGGCCTCGAACTCCACCATTGGCCAGACAACAATGCCAGCCGCCGAAAGCACACCTTCAAGAACTGGGAATTGTGCCAGTAGATCAGGCTCAACCCCTTGGCTCGTCTTATAGCCCGCCCACAGGTCGTTACGGAACGACTCTACGATATGGTCGGTCGCGACCGCAATGTGCGTTGCGCCACCGCGAATCATCCCTAATAACGAGGACAGCACGCCACGTACAGCGGCGATCTCCCTGCCGTCGGCATCTCGTGCAGAAGGCAGCGCATAGTAGTGGCGGAATAGTTCGTAGATCCCGTCAACCAGATAGACTTCCATTGTTCAACCCTAGAACACTATAAGCGGGCCCGGGCGCTCGCAACAGATCTCCGGCGCCGCCAGTGGACAAAAGCGCGCTTCCGTAAGTCTCAGGGTGCTCGCAAGTATTTCGATACGAATCACTACGGGTTGGTTACTCTGGCAGTCTCTTTTTTGAGTTCTGAACTCACAGCGTCTTGCGTTCCGACTGCAGGGCCAGTGGTGGTGGCCCCCACGTCTCCACCCTTTTCATCAGGACTACTTGCGATGGTGCCAGTAATAATCTGATAGACGCCATTCTTTAGTCCGACTGGATAGTAACGGGTAGCGGTTTCAGTCGTTGACTTGAACTCAACTTCCAATTCCCCCACTTGCGTGAGATTCGGTTCGATGACCAGCCCATGCTCATGAACAATGGTGATCGGTTTTTTTGGCACAGCATTGAAACTCACTTTTGCAATTGGCATTGCAAAATAGCGCCCTTCTTCGATTAGACTGACCGTGCGAACGACGTGGGGCACCCCATCATCACAATAGAGCTTCGCAAATTCGCTAAGATCATGCTTCTCGTGGGCGTTGCGAAACGAATCCAGCAAGAGAGCCGTACCCTGCGCCGGGACAGGTGTGGGGGGAGCCGAGATTGGAGCCTTCGACTTGCACCCACTGAATGAAATAACACTACAAAGGACAACAATGATGGCAGTGACTCTCATGGACATATAAGAGTGAACGGTAAAATCCTCCCCACTTACTCAGCGTCACAAGACATTTCAGTTTGTCGAGGCTCGTTGTAGCGCATTTCGATTTCGAACGGTACGACGCGGTCTACAAGGGGAAGCGGGCCTCAACAGAAAACTGCCATTCTTCCTGTGCCGTACCCGGCGATCGACACTTGCAATTCCCGACGTACCCGGGCAGTCTTGATGAATTCCTTCACTCCCGCGGGCGCCTCGTCGAACTTCGAGTGGACAGATGCGAGCTTAACTCGTTGCGTATTCGTGCCTCCGAACAATTGGGCGCAGATATTGAGAATCTCCTTAGAGTTCTCGAACAGTACCGAATCCAGACGCTTGGCTTTCACGTTGCTAGCGGCTTCAACTGCCGGGATGAGACAAAGCGCAGCGCCGCCGTTCAGCACAAACTCTAAATCGCACACGCACACGGCCACGAGATCCCCATTGTCAACGGCATAGGCCGCGACAACTGCGGCCTCGTATGTAGCAGCGGGGGGCACCCCGACCTTGGCATTAACGGCACGGCCCAGCAAATCACTCAATAGCTTTGCTGTCTTCTCTACCTGGAAGGTAACAGCTCACATCATCCTCCCGAGCGCTGATCTTACGCCAACGCCCGCTTTGGCGCGAGTACAGTTACAAATCATTCCCCAATGATCGGTTCCAGAACTCTCCGGAATATGTCTGGAGTAAAAGGTTTCGTAATGAAGAACAGGGCGCCGGACTGTTTCGCGAGCATGTGCACATCGGTCGAGCATTCTGATGTGACAAACCCGAATTTGACCTGACGGCCCATGGTCTTGATCCGTTCCAACAAGTCCAGTCCGTTCATCTCAGGCATATTCCAATCACAGAGGACCAGCTCAATTCCCCCTGATTCCATAGCCTGTAGGGCCTCAACTCCGCTCGAAGCTTCCTTAAGCTCATGATGATAGCCCGCCTGGTGCAATGTCCTGCGTACAATCATTCGCATTGCTTTGCTGTCGTCGACGATTAAGATGCTCATTGTTTACCTTCCGTATTATCCTGCTTCTCGATCAATCGTAAGAGAAATCCTCCTGCGTCGGTGGAGAACGCCCGATGGCAAAGAGTCTTACCCCCACATACGCGAACCGTATAGTCCTTTCCTTGAATGATCGAGGGTGTACCAATACTCACGCCTGGGGGGAGGACACTCTTCACGTTTCCCGCAATAATGTTGGCTAACTCTGCAATCGTGCTGGGTATGTCTTCGCTGAATTCGTCAATGTCTTCGGTCTGCAAGAACCGCTTAGCGAAGCAGCGAGCCTGAGGCCATTGACACTCAAGGACCAAGTCCCCCTTCCAAGTGCCCGCAAACGGCATAACGCTGGTTATGACGTCCTGCCCCCGGGGAGGATCCTCCGGCGTGGGAGATGCCTCGGTAGCCAGCATCGTAAGAAACAATGTAGCGACGATTTGGTCGACGTCCGCTTGGTAAGTGTTTTCCGCGATTTTGGTATCCATGTTTTCCTATTTAGGGGGCACGATAAAACGATGCCTTCCTGATCGGTCTCCGCTCAAAAGAAGTGTCCAAATTGAGGACTGTTTCAGCACTACCCAAAACAAGATGGCCGCCGTGAAACAAGGCTTTGCGGATCTCCGCAAGGATTTTTTGCTTGGTCGGCACGTCGAAGTAGATGAGGACATTTCTGCAAAAGACGAGATCGAAAGGTCCGAGGGCCGCAAATTTTTGTCGAAGATCCAGTTGTTCGAAGCGAACCCAACGCTTGACTTCCTCCTTGACCTGCCATTGCAGCCCGTTTCGCGTGAAATATTTGACGAGATAGGGAGCTGGAAGCCCACGGTTCACTTCTAACTGACTGTATTGGCCGGCTCGTGCCCGGTCCACCATCTGTTGGGAAAAATCCGTGCCCACAATCTTGATGTCCCATCCGCCCAGGCCCATCTCAAGGAGTGCCATGGCGAGGCTGTGGGCCTCCTGTCCTGACGACGAGGCGGCAGACCAGAAGCGTAATCTCTTGACGTCCTTCCGATAGTCAACCAACTCCGGAAGTATCGTAGCCTTCATTTCGTGCCAGAGGTCGGGATCGCGAAAGAACATTGTTTCGTTGGTGGTCATCGCTTCGACCACCTCGCGGTGCAGACCATTTGCCGGATTCCTTTGCAGCGACACACAAAGGTCGTTCAGAGTCGATAACTTCTGGCGCCTCAAGATCGGAATCAATCGACATTCGAGAAGATAATTTTTCCCATTGTCCAGTACGAGCCCGGACTCCCGATACAAGTAGTCTTTCAGGAACTGATAGTTCAGATCGGTGAGTTCCGCGCCGCGATCCACGGCGGTTTGGACGACGGCGCTCATCGACTCCCCCTGCGAGGAGAGTAAGACCGTGCGCCGCAAGAAAAGACGGCATCACCAGCTTGCAAGGTGAAGACACTCGGGTTGGGCGATGGCATTACTTTCCTCTCACTGCTCGACACTTAAAGCACGCAACTTGTCTTCGATTGACTCTTTCGTAAAGGGCTTCATCACGTATTCGTTTGCGCCCGCATCGAGTGCCTGCGAAATATGCTGGATGTCTGTCTCCGTCGTCACCATGATCAGGATGCTCGCGGCATATCGGGAGTCACTACGCACCGCCTTGACCAGATCTATGCCGCACATCACCGGCATGTTCCAGTCAATGAACATTAGGGACGGCGGGGACGGCTCCCGTTCAAGACTCTGCAGTGCCTCCTGTCCATTCGCCGCCTCGGTCGTGTCGTAGCCAAGTTCGTTCACCATTTTGCGCAGGATCATGCGCATGGCTTTGGAATCATCTACGATCATTGCGATATTTCGATGTCCATTTTCCACTAATTCTTCTCCTGTTCGGCGGGATCGGCTTGAACATGCCTCATCCACGTCACAGATAAAGTGTCTTTAAAACCCACCTTGATCGGGATTCACCGCACAAAACTTAACGAGAGCCCCGGTTACCGCAGTAAGTCACCGCCGTGCGCCTTATCGACAAAACGCGGACAGCCTCTAATCTGCGTCTCATTTACGAATAAGTAATGGCCTTTACTGCGAAAGAACCGGATGCAGCTCGCGCCGGGCTTTACGGCGAGGCATGAATGAGGGGCAGCAGGGCTGCCTATGTTCAACGGCGTTCTAGGAGGAGGTGATTACGACGGTACCGAATGTGAAGTGCCTCCCAGTAAACATGGCAGCGGAGGTGCTTGCAGGAAAGATTCCAAATGTCTCGCCCTAACCAACCGTTCATCAACCGCCGTAGTCACGGAATTCCGGTGAATCTTGCGTGACCACGCTGCTCGATGGGTTGACAGCTTGCTCGGTCCGGTTATTGAAAGAAATAAAGACAGAATTTGTTCTGAGGGATGATCGTCAATGAGCGATGTAGAGATCGTCAAAGAGTTTCTCGTCGAAAGTTATGAAAACCTGGACCATCTCGATCAGGAACTGATTGCTCTCGAGAAAAGTCCAACCGATCCGCAGATTCTGGCGAGCATCTTCCGAACGATACACACCATCAAGGGAACATCGGGGTTCCTGGCATTCAATAAACTTGGTGCGCTCGCTCACGTGGGAGAGAACTTACTGGCGCGCTTGCGCGACAGACAGCTGACGTTGAATCCTGAGATCACGACGGCACTACTCAAGATGGTCGATGCCGTTCGCCAAATGCTGGGGAGCATCGAGGCGACGGGGACGGAAGGCGAACGAGACGATCAGGAGCTGATCGCGGAGTTGGCGCGACTGTTACAGCCGAAGGCAGAAGCGACCCAAGCTCCCAGTCCCGCCCCGGAAGAGAAAGAAGTGTCACCCAAGCATGAGTCGGGTCAGACTGTGCCTAACATGGGCGACATCCTAATTAAGCAGGGAGCGGCCAAGGTCAGCGAAGTTTTCGACGCGCTTTCAGAACAAGGTTCAGGAGATCCCCGGCATCTCGGAGAAATTCTAGTGGCCCAGGGCGCGGTAAAGCCCAATGACGTGGTTGAGGCGCTAAACATCCAGCAGCAAGCCTCGGCCCGCGTGGCAGCTGGGGATAGTACCATCCGAGTTGACGTGAGTTTGCTTGATCAACTCATGAACCTGGTGGGCGAGCTTGTGCTGGCGCGCAACCAGGTGCTCCAGTTTACCAATACGATCGAAGAGAAGGGCTTGCTCGCGACCAGCCAACGGCTGAACCTCATTACCACCGAATTGCAGGAAGGTGTAATGAAAACGCGCATGCAGCCCATCGGAAATATTTGGAGTAAGTTTCCCCGTACGGTCCGCGACGTTGCTCTCGGATGCGGTAAACAAGTACGCATCGAGATGGAGGGCAAGGATACCGAGTTAGATAAGACGATCATTGAAGCCATCAAGGATCCACTTACCCACCTGGTCAGAAATGCGGTCGATCACGGGATTGAGTCTCCTGAAAAGCGCAAGGAATTAGGAAAGCCCGTCGAAGGATTGCTTTCCCTGCGAGCCTTTCACGAAGGCGGGCAGGTCAACATCGAAATCTCGGACGACGGCGCCGGTCTAAACCGCGAGAGGATCATAAATAAGGCTGTTCAAAAGGGCCTCATCAGTTCAGACCAGGCGGCGCGCCTGAGTGATCGCGAAGTCAGCAATCTCGTTTTCCTCCCCGGTCTTTCCACGGCCGAAAAGGTAACAAACGTCTCCGGCCGCGGCGTTGGTCTGGATGTGGTCAAGACGAACATCGAGAAGATCGGCGGCACAGTTGACGTGCAGTCGCGGCCCGGACTTGGTTCAACCGTACGTTTGAAGATTCCGTTGACGCTGGCCATCATTCCAGCCCTGATCGTAACCAGCGGAGGGGATCGATATGCGATTCCTCAGGTGAGTCTTCTCGAACTTGTGCGGCTGGAGGGAGAACAGGCGACCAAAGGCATAGAACTAGTCCATGGCGCGCCGGTGCACAGGCTGCGCGGGCGACTACTTCCTCTTGTTTATCTGAACCGGGAACTTAAAACAGGAACAGATAGCCAGTTGCAGAAGGGCAACATCTCCACGACCGATGTTGACTTCACGGTGGTAAGGGACAAGCACCGGCAGTGGGTGGAAACGCTGCAACAAGTCATCCAGGGAAAAACGGCGATGACGGTGCAGCAGGCCGGATCACACGAGTCATGCGCCCTGGGAAAGTGGCTCTACGGGTCGGGGTTGAAGGACTTCGGGTTAATCGAAGAAATGCACGTTCTGGAGAAGGCGCACAAAGAGTTCCACCAGCATGTGCGCAATGTGCTCCAGAGCAAACTTGACGGCCACGAGAGCCTGGCTCACCAGGAACTCGAGTCGGTCGCGCGCATCTCTCACCGCATCATGGAGCTGACGACCACCGTGGAAAGAAAAGTTCTGGAGTGCCAGAACGCCAACATCGTGGTGCTTCAGGCGGATGACCGGCCCTTCGGATTAGTCGTCGACGAGATCAACGACACGGAAGAGATCGTGGTCAAACCTCTTAGCAAGCAACTGAAAAGCATTAAGACTTTCGCCGGGGCCACCATCATGGGCGACGGGAGAGTAGCGCTAATTCTGGACGTCCTGGGATTAGCGCAGTACGCAAACGTAGTCACCGAGGTACGCGATCACGCCCTGGCCGAGAAAGAGGGCGATCGATCGGCTACCCAGCGGGAAATGGACCGCCGGAATTCGGTTCTTCTATTCCAGCACGGTGAAAACGGCCGCATGGCAATTGACCTTAGCGCCGTCGCACGTCTGGAGGAGTTTGCCTGCGACACGATCGAGGTCGCGGGAGGGCAGGAAGTCGTGCAGTATCGCGGCCAGATCATGCCGCTTATCCGCGTGTCTGACGTTATTGACTCGAGACGCACGAAGATCGCCGGGATGAGCAATCAGTCTGTACAGGTTGTGGTCTATGACGACAAGGGACGCAGTGTCGGACTGGTGGTCGACCGCATCCTGGATATCGCCGAGGAATCTTTCGTGATTCAGCAACAGACGGGACGGAAGGGTATTTTGGGCTCGGCCGTCATCGAGAAGCGCGTTACCGACATTCTGGATGTACCGCGTTTGATAGAGGCCACCAGCGGCGCGGAGTTATCACAAGGGGCGCACGCCTAAGGAGAAGTCAGTGAACACGACACGACAATTCTGCACTTTCTTTCTGAAGGATCAGTTCTTTGGGGTGCCGGTGCAGCAGGTGCAAGAGGTGATCCGCTATCAGGAAATGACGCGCGTGCCGCTTGTGCCTCGAGAGATACGCGGGCTCATCAATTTGCGCGGGCAGATTGTCATGGCTCTCGACTTGCGCCAGAGGTTTGGCATGGAAGATCGTCCGGAGAACCAGTTGCCCATGAATGTAGTGGTGCGCACCGACGATGGAGCCGTGAGCTTTCTCGTAGACGAGATTGGGGACGTACTGGAGGTCGACGAAGAGACTTACGAGATGCCTCCTGAAACCCTACATGGGCCGGCCCGGGATTTGGTCCACGGAGTTTACAAGTTACAGGAACACCTCCTGTTAGTCCTGAACACCGAGCGAGCGGTAAGCGGGTTCGATGCGGCGCGCGCGGTGCAGTAGCGGGTAGTGGATTGCATGCATGACCACCCGGCAAGTTCGATGTTTGCACAGTCAGTTACGCGGTAAGCGCGTGAAACAAGTTCCAGAACGCATTTATAGAAGGGCAAAGGAGAAGCGATGAAGAGTACCAACGGACGCGGCGCTGCCGCCCCTGCAAAAGCTAAGACGGCGGAGTATCAGAATGCTCTGTTGTTCGAACAAATGATCGAAAACACTCCCATCAACGTAATGCGGACCGACTCCAATTTGACAATTCGTTACATCAACGCCGCATCAAAGAAGACTTTTGAGGCGATCGCGCATCTCCTGCCGTGCAAAGTGGACGAGATTGTCGGGAAATCGATTGATGTGTTCCACAAAGATGCCACCCGCATCCGGCGAATTCTGGCCGACCCCGGCTCCCTTCCCCACCACGCCATTTTCCATGTCGGCCCGGAAATGATGGAGCTGACTGCTTACGCCATCTCTGACGAAAAGGGCCAACTGGCCGGCTATATGGCGACCTGGGCCATCATCACCGAGAAAAACCGCCTGGAAAGGGCCATGCACGCCATTTACAGTTCGCGGCCCTGCATTGAGTTCAGCATCGACGGCACCGTCGTACGCGCAAATGACCTCTTCTTGAAGCTGACAGGCTATACATTTGAAGAAATTAAGGGCAAGAACCACACGTTCTTCTTGACCGATGCTGATCGTAAGCGTCCGGAAAATGCGGAGCTTTGGGCAAAACTGGAAGCTGGAACTGCTCAGACTGGTGAGTTCAGGCGGCTCGGCAAAGATCACAAAGAGAAGTGGGTCGCCTGTACTTACTATCCGATTCCGGAAACGACCGGAAAGGTCGTCAGGGTGATGCAGTTCGCAACCGACGTAACCGAGCGCAAACTGCGGGACATCGAATTCGCCGGGCAGATTCAGGCAATCAGCCGATCGCAGCCGGTCAGCGAATACACGATGGATGGCACAATCCTGAACGTAAACGAAAACTTCGAAGAGCTCCTCGGTTACAGCCGTGCGGAATTGATCGGCCAGCACGTCAGCATGTTTGTTGACGAGACTATGCGACACAGTCCCGAGTACAAGGCGGCATCTAAGGCGCTCTGGGACAAACTGAATCAAGGCGAAACCTGCGTTGGTACAGCAAAGCGAACCACCAAGCAGGGAAAAGAGATCTGGATCGAATACTCCTACAACCCCATTCTTGACGTCGATGGCAGGCCCTGTAAGGTCGTTAATTACTTCCGGGACGTGACCGAGCGAAAGTTGCGGGACGTCGATTTTTCCGGGCAGTTGGCTGCTATCAACAAAGCCGAAGCCACCATTGAGTTCACAATGGACGGCACCGTTGTCACCGCGAATGAGAATTTCTTGAAGGCATTGGGATACACACTGGAAGAGATTAAGGGGAAACATCACAGCATGTTTGTCGATGAATCCTACCGGCAGAGTGCTGACTACAAGGAATTCTGGGCAAAACTAAACCGCGGTGAGTATCAGGCGGCGGAATACAAGCGCATCGGCAAGTATGGGAAGGAGGTTTGGATCCAGGCGTCCTACAATCCCATCCTCGATCTGAATGGCAAGCCAACCAAAGTCGTGAAGTTTGCCACGGATGTGACCCCGCAGAAGCTGAAGAACGCAGACTATCAGGGCCAGATCGCGGCCATTGGTAAGGCTCAGGCGGTTATCGAGTTCAGCATGGACGGCACGGTTGTCACGGCGAATGAGAACTTCCTGAAGGCCTTGGGTTATACGCTGGAGGAGATTAAAGGGAAACATCACAGCATGTTTGTCGAGGAAGCCTACCGGCAGAGTACCGAGTATAAGGAATTCTGGGCAAAACTGAACCGTGGAGAATACCAGGCGGCGGAATACCTGCGCATTGGCAAGAACGGTAAACAAGTTTGGATTCAGGCTTCCTACAACCCCATTTTGGACTTAAACGGCAAGCCCGTAAAAGTGGTGAAGTATGCCACTGACATCACGGCAGAGAAAAACGCTCTCAATGCGATGGTCGCCGATGCCATCATGCTTTCGAAAGCGGCCGTAGAAGGCAAGCTGACAACTCGCGCAGACGCCACTCGGCACAAAGGCGACTATCGGAAGGTCGTCCAGGGAGTAAATGACACACTCGATGCAGTAATTAAGCCTGTGCAGGAGGCAAGTGACGTGCTTAGAAAGATCGCCGCAGGCGATCTAAGAGCCCGAGTGGTGGGCAACTACCAGGGCGATCACGCTGAAATCAAGCAGAACATCAACGACATGACGGATGGCTTGCAGTCGAACATGCAATCCATCGCGCAGAATGCTCAGTCCCTATCGAGCGCCGCAGAACAACTTCAGACCACCAGCCAACAGATGAGCGCAAACGCGGAAGAGACATCAGCTCAAGCCAACGTGGTTTCGGCTGGAGCGGAGCAGGTGAACCGGAACCTTCAGACCGTTGCTACGGGTACCGAAGAAATGGGCGCGAGCATTCGCGAGATCGCAAAGAACGCTCATGAGTCGGCAAAGGTGGCGACTGGCGCTGTCAAAGTGGCCGAAGACACTAACCAGATTGTCAGCAAGCTGGGAGATTCAAGCACGGAGATCGGCCAAGTGATCAAGGTGATTACCTCGATTGCTCAACAGACCAACCTTCTGGCCCTGAACGCTACTATCGAAGCGGCTCGCGCCGGGGAAGCAGGCAAAGGCTTCGCGGTGGTGGCGAACGAGGTCAAGGAGTTGGCCAAGCAGACGGCGAAAGCAACGGAAGACATCAGCCGTAAAATCGAAGCCATCCAAACCGACACGAAAGGCGCGGTCGGCGCGATTGGCCAAATCAGCGAAGTCATCCGACAGGTCAACGACATTTCCAATACCATCGCGACCGCCGTGGAAGAGCAAAACGCCACGACGAATGAGATGGCACGAAATGTTGGCGAGGCTGCCAAAGGGTCGAGCGAAATCAGCAAGAACATAAGTGGTGTCGCCGAAGCCGCCAAGAGCACGACTCAGGGCGCCAGTGATTCGGCGAAGGCCGCGGAAACTCTTGCCCAGATGTCGACCGAACTTCGTGAACTGGTACAAAAGTTCACGATTTAACCAAGATGAAGAAATCCGTTCAACAACGTCAACGTTTCACAATGGATGCCGCGCCCCGAAGGCGCGGCATCTGTTCGAGAGAAAGGCATCATGCCTCCGGTTCGGGTTCTCATCGTCGATGATTCGGTAGTGGTCCGCAAAGTGGTGTGCGATGCCCTGGCCGCCAGCGCGGATGTCGAAGTTGCCGGGACGGCTGCCACTGGCGCAATCGCGCTCGCTAAAATTCCGCAACTGAATCCTGACGTAATTACGCTGGATATCGAGATGCCGGGCATCGACGGGATCCAAACCCTCGTCGAGATACGCAAGCTATACCCCAAGCTGCCGGTCATCATGTTCAGCACCATGACTGAACGGGGAGCGGCGATAACGCTGGAAGCGTTGTCATTAGGCGCGTCCGATTACGCCACTAAACCGACTAACAGTCAGAGTCTGACGGACACGATCGAGCAGGTGGGGCAGGAGTTGGTGGCCAAGATTGTTTGCCTGGCGCGACGGCCTCAGCGAGCGGGGACTCCACAATCGCAAGTTTCACCGCCCAGGAGAGTCACCAGCCGCCAGCGCATCGATATAGTCGCGATCGGCACTTCCACTGGCGGGCCGAATGCACTGGGTGAGCTGATTCCCAGTCTGCCGAAGGATTTCCCGGTGCCCGTGGTTGTAGTCCAGCACATGCCTCCGGTTTTCACTCATTTGCTTTCGGAGCGTTTGAATAAGGTAGCCGCCATAAGCGTGCGCGAAGGAGAAGCGGGCCAGAAATTGGAGGCGGGGAGTGTTTGGATCGCACCTGGCGGCCACCACATGACGGTGGCGCGGGCCGGAAGGAATGTCGCCTTAGCCCTCAATGACGATCCACCCGAGAATTCATGCCGACCGGCGGTCGATGTGCTATTCCGGTCCGTGGCCCAAGTCTACGGTCCTAATGTTCTGGCCGTTGTTCTGACCGGGATGGGGGCAGATGGACTTCGAGGCTCGCATTGGATCCGTGAAAACGGCGGAGATGTGATCGCTCAGGACGAAACCACCTCGGTAGTGTGGGGAATGCCGGGGGCGGTGGTGGGAGCAGGACAAGCAACCGAAGTTTATCCGATCGGGACAATGGCTACAGAGGTGATTCGCAGGGTGACAAATAACCGCCCCAAGTGAACGTGGTAAATCTGGACATCGGGTTACTCCGGATAGCTCGGCTTGCGCTTGTTGCCGCGTCAAGATGGCAACGTTTGATCAAGCTCCAACAGCGCAGATGTTCGCCTGAGCGTCGTTTCAGGGTTGAAGTTCGGCGAGAGCTGCCAACACTTCCTCGCTATGCTGGTTAGGATTCACATCGATGAATACTCTGGCCACTTTGCCCTCGGGATTGATGATGAACGTGTGACGAGAAGCAAATTTCACGAGGCCTAGGTTGGTCAACGAGCCGTAAGCACTCGAGACCTTGTGATCAGTGTCGGCCAATAGCTTGAAGTTCAATCCTTCTTTCGTGCAGAACTGCTTGTGGGAATCAGCGTCTTGCACGCTGACGCCAAGCACGACGGCATTCTTCTGCTGATACTTGGCCTGGTCACGCTGGAAGTTGTGTGCCTCGATGGTGCAGCCGCTGGTGAAATCTTTGGGGTAGAAGTATAAGACGACCCACTTACCGCGATAATCCTTCAGGCTGACCGGCTTGCCCTCCTGCGAGGTAAGCGTAAATTCGGGCGCCACGCTCCCCACTGACGGCCCGGAAGCGGCAAAGACTCCAGATGTCAGGGCCGCCAGAGCCACGAACAAAAGCGCCGCTCTTAATCCTGTTCGTGTCATTAAGATCTCTCCTGCCATGCTGACTCCATTTCGGGTTCATTCATCAATTCGATTTCGCTCGTCACTTTGCTAAGCACCAATTGCACATCGCTGATGTAGCGTTCCTGGAATGCCCCTTCGCAATACGCCAGATAGTAGTCCCACATGCGTATGAAACGATCGTCGAACCCGAGTTGGAGCACCTCGGGGAGATGTTCGAGGAATCGCCGGCGCCATTCGCGAAGGGTGAGCGCGTAGTGCATTCCGATGTCTTCCATGTGAAAAAGCTGCATGCGGGTGGTTCGAGCCAGCGATCGTTGAATCTCGATGGTCGAAGCCAACTCAGCTCCGGGAAAGATGTGCTTCTTGATCCAGTCGCTCTGCGTGCGGTATTGCTGAAACTTCGCTTCCAGGATAGTGATGGTCTGAAGGAGCATGCTGCCGTCCGGTTTGAGCAGACGATCACAGGCTCCAAAGTAGTCGTCGTAATGTTCATAGCCGACGGCTTCGAACATTTCGATGCTGACGATCTTGTCGTACTGTCCGCGCAGGTTGCGATAGTCTTCGAACAGCAACTGGATGCGCTCCCCCGCCCTGCTCCTAGAGAACACGTCGCGCGCGTAGTCGTGCTGCTGCTGACTGATAGTCGTGGTGGTTATGCGGCAGCCATAAGTCTCGGCCGCGTAGGCCGCGAAGCCGCCCCAGCCGGTGCCGATTTCGAGCACATGGTCTTGCGGCCCAAGTTGGAGCTTGCGGCAGATGCGGTCGAACTTGCGGATCTGTGCCTGCTCCAGAGTATCGCTGGCGTTTTCGTAATAAGCGCAGGAATAGGCGAGGCTCCGGTCCAGAAAGAGGCGATAGAAGTCATTGCCCAGGTCATAGTGATACGCGATATTGCGGCGGCTGCCGGTCTGGGTGTTGCGGCGTCCGCGATGTTCAAGAAAGTCAGCGAGTCTGCGAAATAGAGTGAAGATGCGATTGCTGCCGTCCACCTGGTCGAGGTTTCTTACCGCCAACCGCACAACTGCAACCAGATCAGGAGTCGACCAGTCTCCGTCCATATACGCCTCGCCAATACCGACATCTCCTGCTAACAGTGCGCGCAGGAAAAACCGCTCGTCGTGTACGGCTATTACGGCGTGCTGCGAGTTTTTCCCCTGGCCCGCGCGGGATTGGCCAAAACAGTAGGTGTCCTGTGGACAGACAATCTCCAGGGTTCCAACCTGGAGCTCCGCCAGACTTTTCAGGAATATCTTCTTCGCGATGTTCGTAGCTATTCCGCTCGCCATGACGCCCCCAAATTTTGCACTGTTGACCGCTCGAAATGGCCGGCGCCCGGATGCGCGACCACCGGCACTCGCTTCAGCAGCAGACGCAACGCCTGCCAGTGAATTGCGGTGATTACTTTGGCCGTCATCCAGGGAAATCGCAGGAGTGCCCGGTGCAACTCGGCCCGTGACCACTCGCGCCGTTCCAGTTTCAGCGTGGAATCGAAGATCTCCCGCCCGTCCTCATAACTGACGCTCTGACTGATCAGCCGATCGCCGGGCGGCGTGAATGTCCAATCGTATTCGTGACCCAGCTTCAGGAAGGGCGAGACGTGAAATGTCTTCGAAAAGCGATAGCGCTTGTTTTCGCCAGCCGGACGCTCAACAGCGGGCGTTAGCCAGTAGTTTGCGGTCTCTCCGAAAGTATTGTTCACCTCGGCCATGATCATCTGCAATTTGTCTCGCTGGTCGTAGAAGTAGAAGAAAGAGACGGGATTGAAGTTGTACCCCAGATAGCGGAGATGAGTGAGCAGGAAGATTCGACCTTCGGGAATGACAATACCGTTTCGCTCCGCATCGCGCGAAACCCTTTCGCGCAGCGCCTTAGCTTGATCGCCGAAGTGATCGCGCTCCTGGTAAGAAGCCCAGTTCCACCGGTTGTATCCCGCCAGCGGAGACACGTTCATTAATTCCGGCAGGCGATCGATATCGAGGAAAACCATGAACAATGGGTAAGTAAAGTCATGACGAGCAGGATTGAACCTGCGATGACGCAATGTTCCGTTATAGATTCCCGATTCCATCAGGCCGCCACTTCCCTTGCCCCGTTCCAGGACACGCCCAGTGTCTCCGCGACGCGGATCGCAGAATTCATTCCGTCTTCGTGGAAGCCGTAAAACCAGTACGCGCCGCAGAAATGCGTCCGGTTGTGGCCGCTGATCTCCGGCCAACGTGCCTGGGCTCGCACCGCTTCCAACGTATAAAGAGGATGGAAGTACGTCATTTCCCGCAGAATGCGACGCTCATCGATGGCCGGCGTGTCGTTCAGCGTGACGCAGTAGTCCTCGCACGTGGGCAGGCTTTGCAGTCGGTTCATGTGATATGTGAGCGTAGCGGCTCGCCTTTTGGATGCCGAGATGGTAATTCCACGATGCACGGGCCCCCAACCGTCGCGGCAACAGGGTGGAATCGGTATGCAGCACGGTCTCGTTGCGACTGGTGCGGAAACTACCGAGGATCTGCCGCTCGACAGGGGTTATGTCTTTGAGCAGCTGGAGGGTTTGCGGCGCGTGACACGCGAAAACGACTTCGTCAAAGGACTGCGCTGGCGAGTCTTCAAAGCCAACTTCCACTCCGGCAGAGGTGCGCCTGACTCCGTCGATCTTCGCGCCCAGACGAATCCGTTCACGATAAGGTGCAGTCAGTGGCGGAATGTAAACGCTGCTGCCGCCTTTTAGCACGTACCACTTCGGAGCGGTTGTCAAACCGAGGAGCCCGTGATTTTCGAGGAAGCGAATCAAGGTGAAGGCCGGGAACTCCTCGATCTCTTCCGGTGACGTGGACCAAACTGCCGCGGCCATTGGATGCAAGTAATAACGTGCGAACTCGCCTCCGAAATGATTGGCGCGCAGGTAATCCCCTAGCGTGATTTCCGCGTTAGCCGGATCTTGCAGAAGCTTGCGGGCTTCACGGTTGAAGCGCATGATCTCCGCCAGAAAGCGGTAGTGTCCCAGGCGGAACAAATTGCTCCTCCCCGCAAAGAATCCGCTCAGGCCACGGCTGCTGTATTCAAATCCAGTCTGGCGGCAAGAAACTCCGAACGACATGTCGCTCGCCTGCCGGGCAATGCCCAACTGTCGGAATAATCGAACCAAGTTCGGGTACGTGCGGTCGTTGTGCACGATGAAACCTGTGTCGATTGGCAGAACGCCGCGAGTGGTTTCAATTTGATGAGTATGGGTATGGCCTCCGAGGCGAGGTTCTTTTTCGAACAGCCATACTTCATTTTTCTGACTGAGCTGGTAGGCAGCCGCCATTCCTGAAATCCCCGCTCCGATCACTGCGATTCGGCTCATCTCGCCTCACTTTCCGAAAGCGGAAGCCGAATGCCCCGAAGGTCCGTCGCTACTCCCAGCCAGTTCAGCATCTTCAACGCATAGTAAGTAAAGTCCAACTCCCACCAGCGAAGTCCCTGCTGGCACGCATACATGAATTTGTGGTGATTGTTGTGCCAGCCTTCGCCGAGCGTGATGATGGCGAGGACAAAGTTATTGCGGCTATCGTCCGCCGTGTTGAAGCGTCGCGATCCCCATAGATGCGCCACCGAATTAATGGTGAAGGTCCCGTGAAACAAGAGGACGGTTGAGACCACGAATCCCCAAACAAAAGCTCCGAGCCCGCCGCCGAGCAGTAGCAACGCCGCTAACGCGATTGGAGGAACGAGGTAGTGTTTGTCCAGCCAACACAACTCTGGAAATTTGCCAAAGTCTCGGATCAGGGCGGCGTCATACTTGTCGTATTCGTTCGACAGCACCCAACCTACATGGGCCCACCAGAATCCACGCTTCAACGGGGAGTGGATATCTGATTCCTTATCTGCATGCCGGTGATGAACGCGATGATGAGCCGCCCACCACAGCACGCCTTTCTGCCCCGAAGTCTCCGCCAAAAAAGCCATCAGAAATTGCCAGCCGCGAGCCAATTTGTAGCTGCGGTGGCTGAAATAACGGTGGTATCCGGCAGTAATGCCAAACATGCGCACGACGTACATCGCCAGCATGAGCCCCACCCATGACCAGCGGAAGGGGACAAAGAACACGGCGACACAACCCACGTGCAACAGCACAAACGGAATGACCGTACCGAAACTGTAATTGCGCAGTTGCTTGATCACAAAGAATCCCTGAGTTTGGTTCTGACTTCTGACTTTGGTTTGAGAACCTCTGTCAGGAGTACGCGCTTTGGCAGGTGTCGGATTGCCTGTGGAATTGTTCTACCAGTCGGCGCGCTTGTTGTCAAACATCTGTCCATGACAATACTTTGACAACAACTGGAGGAATTGTTAGGATTCTCTCAGATGCCGACCGCCTACCCGATCAGCGCCGTGGCCAAACTCACTGGGATTCCGCTGGACACGCTGCGTGCATGGGAGCGCCGCTACGGCACGGTCATTCCTAAGCGGGCGGCGCGCGGACGTGTTTATTCCGAGGCCCAGATCCAGAGACTGATCCTGCTGCGACGGGCGGTCGAGGAAGGGCACAGCATAGGACAGGTAGCCGCCCTCAGAGACCAGCAATTGCGGGAACTCCTGGGGAAGAGTTCTGTCATAGCAACTGGGGAATCCGCCTCGAACGGGACCGATGCGAAAGCTTTGCTGGCGCCGGTTCTCCACGCTCTTGACCGCTTTGACTACGCCGCGACCGATCGCGAAATCAACCGACTAGCAGCAGCGCTGGGAAGCCCGAGAAACTTCGTTCATCAGGCCGCCCTGCCGCTGATGCGGACGGTAGGCGAGCGCTGGCATGAGGGTAAGTGCAGCATCGCACAGGAGCACATGCTGACTAGCCTGCTCACTGCCGTCCTGGCTTCATTGGTGCGGACCTATACTCCGTCCAATCCGGCGGCGCGAGTCTTGCTGGCCACTCCGAAAAATGAGCACCATGCCTTCCCAACCTTGGCGGCGGCGATGCTTGCGGCAGCGGGAGGCATGGGAACCATCTACCTGGGAACCGATTTGCCGGCGGCGGACATCGTGCTGGCGGCACGAAAGAGCGAAGCCGACATCGTCTTGCTCAGCCTTTCATCCGCGCCCATGTCCGAAGCGCTGGACGATCTCGATTACATCGCCCGCAAGGCGCCGCGGGCTGCGGCTCTCTGGCTCGGCGGACCTCCCGCGTTGCGCTTGGAGGAGGTAGCCGCGGGATCTCGTTGGCTCGTGGTGCAGGATTTCGCCGCGTTGGAACACCAATTGGCTGCACGTGGAGCGAGATTCTAGCTCCGGATAAAGCAATCCAAACGTGGGCGGGAATCGTAATAGACAGTGGTGGTAAGACCGGCATCATGAACCGTGGAGTCCTCCATCGCCGCGTGGTTGCACCAATCACCGCCCTTCTTACCCAGGGGGTGACTCCAGAGAAGATTGCCTTGAGCCTGGCTTTTGGCATTGTGCTGGGCGTCTTTCCGGTACTCGGTTCCACAACCGTTCTGTGTGCGGCCGCAGCTTTGATTTTCGGGCTGAACCTGCCTGCCATTCAATTGGTGAACTACCTGATCTATCCCTTGCAGCTGTTCCTTCTGATACCGTTCATCCGCATCGGGGAGAAGTTGCTTGGCGCAACGCCTCTGCAGTTTTCGCTGGCGCAGATTTTGACGATGGTGCGCGCCGACCTGCGGCATGCGGTCTCGACGCTGTGGCTGGCGGACGTCCATGCCATTTTTGCCTGGTTGCTGATTGGTCCACCCGCGATTTTTGTCCTATATGTGCCGCTGTGCCGAATACTTCGGCAAGTCATCTCGTCGTACGGATTACGCATGGGTATGGAGGTCAAGCTGTGAGAAACATGTCCCGCATGAAACAAGCAACACGAATGACGAATGTCCTGTGTGCGGGACTTCTTCACGGCCTGATGCTCGGTGCGCAAGTTGTAGGTCCGCAAGCGCCCTCCGCAGCGGGAACTTTGATGATCAAATCGACAGACTTGGAAAGCGACGGAGCCGTCCTTCGCAAAGCATACGAAGCGCTGCACCCGGGCCTTTATCGCTACAGTAGCAAGGCTGAGATGGATGCGAAGTTTGACGCGCTACAGAAGAGTCTCTCGCACGATCTATCTCTACAGGACGCTTATGTTGCCTTTTCTGTGTTCGCTGCCCAGGTGAAGTGCGGCCACACCTATCCGAACTTTTTCAATCAGAAGAATGCCGTTGCAACCGCCTTGTTTGAAGGACATGACCGTGTTCCCTTCTACTTTCGCTGGCTCGATCGAGAGATGGTCGTAATCCGGGACTTTACGCCAGACCACAAACTCCCGCGCGGTACGCGGGTGCTCGCGATTGATGGAACTCCGGTTCACGCGATTCTCGACCGGCTCATGACCGTGGCACGGGCGGACGGATCGAACGATGCCAAGCGCGTCGCATATCTGGAGGTGACCGGTGACAGCAAGTACGAGGCGTTCGACGTGTACTTCCCCATGTTCTTCCCTGAAAAGAGCAGCACGTTGCATTTACTCGTGCAGCGACCGGGCGAGGCAACGCCGCAGACTCTCGACGCGGAAGCGCTGACGTTTGAGCAACGGATCGCTCCGATTAAAGAGAGAGAGGCGGGCCGAAAGGGCGGCGATGACGTTGTTTTTGAATCGAAATACCTGGATGATGGCGCACCCTCCTGCGCATGCCGACATGGGCACTCTATGACAGCGAATCGGACTGGAAAACCTGGCTAAATACCAGGCTGGACGAAATCGCAGAAAAGACTTTTCCGCCCTTGTCATCGATCTGCGTGGCAATGAAGGCGGTAATGTATTTTGGCGATAAAATTTTGAAGCGCCTGGTTCGGACGATGTAAGAGTTTCAGGATATCGCCGACTCGTCCGCTATCGTTGATTCCGGACGACTTGATCCCTATCTCGACACCTGGGACCCAAGCTTCAAGAACTGGGGACCTGCCGCGGCGGAACTGGCGCGACGCTAGTCCACCGCTCCCCCAGTCCAATATTTCACACTGACGAAGTACGACGACGCCGGCGGCGGAGACGTGATCCATCCTGTGGGCAAGCCATTTCACGGCAAGGTGTATCTCTTGATCGACGCGA
>CAWEAB010000003.1:0-179792 GCA_963806745.1 uncultured Acidobacteriaceae bacterium | reverse complement strand
CGCGATGAAATACCTTCTGATATGTCTCCTCATCCTCCAGCGGAATGTCATCGAGCGCGACCTGTTTACCGGCTTGCGCCAGCAACTTGATCGTGTCGTCGAGAATCGTCAGCGTCGTCAGCCCGAGGAAATCCATCTTCAACAGCCCCATCTTCTCGATGGCGACCATGTCAAAAGCGGTCACGATTTCGTCGTTCTTCGTCTTGTGCAGCGGCACCAGTTCAATCAGCGGCCGCGGAGAAATCACGACACCCGCTGCATGCACACCCGCGTTGCGCACCATGCCCTTCGAGCTTTCGCGCCGTATCGAGCAATTGCCGCACCTGCGGCTCTTTCTCGTACGCCTCCTGGAGCGCCGCCGAATCTTTCAGCGCATCGTCAAGCTTGATATTCAGCGTCGTCGGCACCATCTTCGCGATGCGGTCCACATCGCTGTAGGGCATATCCATGGCGCGCCCCACGTCTTTGATCGCCGCCTTCGCCGCCATCGTCCCGAAGGTAATAATCTGGGCGACATTTTCGCGCCCATATTTCTGCGTGACGTACTCGATCACCTCGCCGCGCCGGTTCATGCAGAAATCGATGTCGATATCCGGCATCGAAATTCGCTCCGGGTTCAGGAAGCGTTCAAACAGCAACTCATGCTGCAAAGGATCGATGTCCGTAATCCCGAGCGAATACGCCACCAGCGCGCCCGCCGCCGATCCGCGCCCCGGACCCACCGGAATCCCCTTCTCCTTCGCATGCCGGATGAAATCCCAAACGATCAGGAAATACCCGGCAAACTTCATCTGCTGAATGATCCCGATCTCGCGCGACAATCTCTGCTCGTAATCCGCCAGCGAATGCTTAAGCCGCCCCTGTTCGAAGTGCCGCCGCAAACTCTCCATGCGCCGCGCAAATCCCTGCCGCGTGATGTGCTCAAAATAACTGTCGGCGGTAAATCCATCGGGCACGTCGAACCTCGGAAACGGCGTCGGCACCTTCGTCAGTTCAAAATGGCAGCGCTCCGCGATCGCCATCGTTCGCGACAAAACCTGCGGCGCATCTTTGAACACGCGCAGCATCTCGTCCGCGTTCTTCACAAAAAACTGGTTGCCTTCGAACTTCAGCCGGTTCGTATCCTGAATCGACTTCCCGGTCTGGATGCACAGCATCACGTCCTGCGCATGCGCATCGTCTTCGCAGAGGTAGTGGCTGTCATTCGTCGCCACCAGCGGCAGGCCGAGCTCTTTTTCGAGTTGGAACAATCCCGCGTGGATGCGGTGTTCCATCTCCAGCCCCTGGTCCTGAATCTCCAGAAAGAAATTTTCTCGCCCGAATAAATCGCTATAAAACGCCGCCGCGGCCCGCGCCGCTTCATACTTCCCTTCCGTCAACCGCTCGGCCACCTCGCCCTTGAGGCATCCCGAAAGCCCGATCAATCCCTTCGAATGCTCCGCCAGGAATTTCTTACTCACGCGCGGCTTGTAATAAAAACCGTGCAGCGAGGCCTCCGACGTAATCTTCACCAGATTGCGGTAGCCTTCTTCGTTTTCCGCCAGCACCAGCAGATGGTTGTAGGTATCGCCGTCAGGCGGAAGGCGCTGGATGTCGTGATCGTCCTTCTTGCAGATGTAAAGCTCGCACCCGACAATCGGCTTCACGCCGGCCTTGTGCGCCGCATTCACAAAATGCACGGCGCCAAAAATATTCCCGTGGTCGGTCATAGCCACGGCCGGCATGCCCAGCTCTTTTACGCGGTCAACCAGTTTCTCGACGTCGCACGCTCCGTCGAGCATCGAATAATCGCTATGCAGATGCAAATGAACAAATTCAGACATGGGCTCTCAGTGACGCGGATAGTCGCACAAAAACAGTTGCGCTCATTTTAACGATGAATGACACAAGGAAAAGTGCGAAGTTATCCACAGCAGAAAAAGCGGAAGCGCGAGACGAAAAGATCCGCGTTACTGCCCTTCGCTAACTCCAGGCAACCGGAAGTCGACACCGCGATCCTGGTTCGCCCTAACAGTCGCCGGCACATCGATCACGGAAAGCGGAACTCTCTCGGTGCGCTGCGGGGTGAAGACGTAAATCAGGTCGTCCACAATCGCGTAGTTGCGAACCTCGCGCTGATGCTGATCGCGATAAACAAGAACCGTCGCCGGATCGTTGTCGGTTTCTTTGCTCGCCGCTGGCTCCGCCTGACGCCTCATCGGACGCGCCTGCGCATATGCATCCTGATCCTGGTCCCGCAGCGCCTGCTGCTCCTCGAGATTCTCCTGATTCATCTCGTCGGCCATCTGCCGCTGCTCGGCGTCATCCGACGGATACGTATCCCACCACCAGTAAGGATCGATCCCGGGCAGATAGCTGTAATACCCGGCGTACGGATACCCGTAGCCGTACCCATACCCAAAGCGATTTCGGAAGCGGTGATCGTATCGTCCACCGTAGTGCCCGTTGTGCCCATAGCCGCCGCGCGCGTAGGAGTGCCCCGAACCCATGCGTGACACAAAGTGTGACCCGGCGCCTAACGGGCCGTGCCCCGCAAATCCCGGCGAGATTCCGAATCCACCAGCGTGGCCAGCAAACCCGCCGCCCACATGCCCGCCGCTGAAGCCGCTATGGCCTCCGCTGAAGCCAGCCATGGCTACCGCCAGACGCGGCATGCCCTCCGCCGCGTTGGGCGCAGACAGGCACTACCAGGATGCCAAGGAAGAACGCCGCGAGGGTAATGAGGCGACGCATGGGCTCTATTCTACTACTGTTTTGGATGCCTGCTTGACCTGAAATGGCGCGGAAATCCGCGCCCGCCAAGCCTTCCGCATCCTGTTGATTCCAGTCCGGATTCCGCGACCGTCACGCGAAAGTGCACGTCGCACCTGGTTTCCGGTTCATCTTTGGCTATAATCCGGCTTCGCCGTGAGCCCCACGCAAGTCGGCGATCAGCGCCAACCGCGTTTCCCAACATTTGGAGGCTTTATGGCCCGGCATTTCCTCGCTGCCCTCATGCTCCTCTCCGCGATCCAGTTCGCCACGGTCACCGCGAGCGCCCAGAATCGCGCCAATCTCTTCCCCCGAACCACCGATAACATTCATCTCGAAATGGTCTTCAATTTCGATCAGCAGGATCTCAGCCAGGAGTCCGGTGCGGTCGACCTCGTCTGGGGATCGTCCTACGCGACCCAGCCCACCGGCATGTACAACTCCGCTTACATTCCCTACGCCGAAGACAATTATGGCTACTCGGTTTCTTGGTATCAGCAAAACCATCCTGATTGGCTCGAGTATCAGTGCGACAAGAAAACCCTCGCCTTCGAGTTCGGCAGTACAACCATCGCGCCTCTTGATTTCGCTAATCCCGACGTGATGCAATTTCAATGGACGAACTGGGTCGACGCGCCATTAGCCCAGGGCTATCAGGGAATCGCCGTCGACACCATGGACCTCACGAATGACTGGGCCCGTTGTGGCCACTTCACCGCCGCCGGGCAATGGGTTCAGCAATACAGCGGCAAGCCCACCGATCCCAAATTTCGCCATGATGTTCTTGCGTGGGAGTCCGCCACCTATCAGCACGTGCAGCAGTATTCCCCCACCGCCACGATGCAGGTTAATATCTCCTATCAGTTCGGACAATCCATGCAGGACAACCTGCAACTGATGACGACCACTGATCTTCTCTTCGATGAGCGCGGCTTCACTAACTGGGGAGATGGCAATCCGGTCACGCCGTCCGAGTGGGCGAAAATCGTGAGCGTCCTGAACTATGTCCAGTCCAAGGGTCTCTGCTACATGACCAACGGAGAAGAACTCGGCCCTTCGAAGAAAATCTCGCAGCAGGAACGCTTGTGGGTGATCTCAAATTACCTGCTCGTCAGGAATGACTGCACCTACATGTACATGTCGGGCTTTAATGGGCAGCAGCAGGACTACGGCCGCCTCATCCTCTTCCCGGAATATTCCATCGACATAGGGCAGCCCACCGGTGCCATGCAAAAAATACAAAGGGTGTGGGAGCGCGCCTATTCCAACGGATTGACGATCGTGAATCCGTTCAATCGGACGGCCACGGTAACCCTCCCAAATGGCTCGTGGATCGATGTGAACGGAAATCCTGTCGGCCCGGATGTGACTTTGCCGCAGCAAACGGGACAGGTCTTGCTAAAGGGAAACTAAAGAAGAAATCACCGGCTCGCAGGCACTGCAAGCAAAGGAACGTAGCGATAGCGCCCGCAGCTTCGCTTACTTCTTGCCTTTTTTCGCGGGCTTAGCAGCTTTTTTCTTCGCTGGTGGCGCTGCTTTCTTTTTTTCCGCTTTCGCTGGCTTGGCGCTCTTTATGGGCACGGACGGCTTGGCCGGAGGCGCCGCTTACTTTCGCGGGCTTGGCCGGCTGAACCAATTCCTTCACGGGCTTTCCAACTTTTGCCGCAGCCGGTTGCGGAATCGCGGCGGCGACAACAGGCGCTGCCCCCTTGGCGGCCTTCTTACCTTTCCCCTCCGCTTTTGCGGCGGGCGCCGCGGGCGCTGCCGCCGCCGTTGCCTTTACCCTTCCCTTTTTCCGCAGCAGCAGCCGCAGCCGCTTTTGCTCCCCGGCCACGCTTCGCGGGCGCCGGAGGCGGTGGCGGTGGAGGCGGTGCCAGCGGCTTCAAATATTTCAGCGTCTCGGTCCGCGACCGCAGCTTGCCATCCAGCAGCAGCATGAACACATCGTTCGCAATCTTCGGATACTCCGGCATCTGCGGCGTAATGCGTAACTCGGTCATTTCCAGCAGAGGAAGTTTCTGCTGCACCTGCCGCCACTTCGTGAAGAAATTCTTGATCTTCTGCGCCACCGCCTGCTGCTTCGCCGTCACCGCCAGAAACAAAACCATCTCCGGGCGCGCCGACGAAAGCAACTGCCATGTCCGCGAAGGCGTCGCCGCTTCCTTGCCCATCAACCGCTTCGCCAGGTCGCGCGCGTTATCCTCCAGATCCTTCCACGCCTCGACCAGATCCTTGCGCGGGATCGCCCGCCGCAATTCCGCCACATCCTTGTCGCCCATCCGCTCGGTCAGGAAGTAAAGTCACGGCCGGCGCCATGTCCGGCAGATAGCCCAGCTCGTTCATCTGCTGCCGGGTTTTCGCCAGCGCACTCAATCCCGGACGCATCCACCTTCGCCGTGCTCCAGCGCGGATGCAGAATCTTCAGCCAGCCTTCCTTCTCGTAAGCCTTCAGCACGGCCAGTGCATCGTCCTCATACGCCAGCTGCTCAATCTCGTATCCGATGCTGCTGTTGCGGATGTGGTCGATGTAGCTGTTTTCCTTGCCCGACTCATACCGCGCCTGCGTTCGTTCCTCGAGCGGCCAGTGGAAGCGCGTCGTGAAGCGCGTCGCGCGAATCATCCGCGACGGGTCTTCCAGGAAGGCATAGTTATGCAGAACGCGAATGACCTTCAGTTCGATGTCGGCCGCGCCGTTGAACGGATCCATCAGCAGCCCGCGCGAGCCCTCGTTCAGCGAGAGCGCCATCGCGTTCACCGTGAAATCGCGGCGGCGCAGGTCTTCAATAATGGTCGCGGGCGCAATGATGGGAGGCTTGCCCGTCTTCTCATAGCGCTCCGAGCGCGCCATGGCAATCTCGGCCCGCACACCGCCGGGGAAGGTCAGCAGCAAGGATCGCGTATCGTCGTCCGCGTCCCCGATCACCGCCCCAGCCTTTTCCAGATCTTTCTGGAGCTTGAGCGCATTGCCCTGCACCGTAAAATCAAGGTCGCGGATGGGAAATCCGGTGATGATGTCGCGCACCGCTCCGCCGGTCAGATACACGTTCATATCCGCCGCTTTTGCAGCGTCTACGACCAGTGTGACTGCCTTTTGTTGATCCGGTGAGAGCCGGGTTTCCAGAGTGTAGATGTAATCGGCCATGCCGTCCTAATCGTCGTGCCGGGGCTGGATCCGCCACTAATTCACAACTTTTCCACAGGCGAATGCACAAGCCCGCAAAGAGCTCCCAGAAAGCAGAATCTAACTTGCTCTAGCCATTAGACTTATACAGGAAGCGCGCAATTTCAGCAAGCTACAGAAAATAACACAAGGTTTACCGTTTTGGCTACTGTGAACACGCAAACTGTTCGGTTCCATGCTGAAAAATCACGAGAATCCTTATCGGCAGTCGACGATTTGCTCTGCGAACTCCGCAACCGTCCGCTGTGTCTAGCGCAACCCTGCTCTGCGGGCCTCAGCCGGTGAGGTGAGCGCGCATGGTAACTTCTCTGCAACTCCGCAACATGCCACAATTAGATGTAGCGGCTTCGTTCACACCCCATGTCCTCGACGCACAAAAAAGTTATCGTTCGCAAAGCCGACCGCGACTCCATCCATGGCCACGTCGCGCCCGCCAACTTTGTCGTCGACGGCAAACTCGAACTCCTCAACACTACCGGCAACGTAGTCGCCATCGACCTGCGCGACATCAAAGCGGTCTACTTCGTCCGCGAATTCTCCGACTCCGACCTGTTGGTCCGCAAAACCTTCACCACCCGCCCGCGCACCGAGGGCCTTTGGGTCCGCCTCAAATTTAAAGACAGTGACGTAATCGAAGGCATTCTTCCCAACGACCTGACGCAAAATCCGGCGGAAGGATTTCTCATCAACCCTCCCGACCTCCGCTCCAACACGCAAAGAGTCTTCGTGCCTCGCGAAGCCCTCACGTCAGTCACGGTCCTCGCAGTAGTAGGATCAGGCAAACGCCGCCGCAAGGGCCCGCCCGACACCCGTCAGGTCACCCTCTTCGAATCCTAGGAATTGCACCGAGGTCCGGCACAGGTATGCTGGTACAAGCAATGGTGCGGACGGCTTCGCGCGAGAATCGACTGGATAGGCTGGATGAGAATTTGCCGCCAACCCTCGCCCCTCATGGAAAATAGGGGCCTTTTCGAAGGGTTCCTGACTTGACGTCGACAACCGCCCATTACAACGGAGAATAAATTATGACTGCGCGTATCTTCCTTGCCGGTGCTTCTGGCGCCATCGGCCGGCGCCTCGCTCCCCTCCTCTTAGAGAACGGATGGCGCGTGTTTGGCTCCACTCGATCCGTGGACAAAGCCGCGGAATTGAAGAAAGCCGGAGTCGAACCGGTCGTGGTCGACGTTTTCGACGCAGATACCCTGCGGAACCATCTGTACGAGATCCGACCAGACGTCGTGATCCATCAACTCACCGACCTTCCCTACGCGCTGGACGCAAGCAAAATGACGGCCGCACTTGTGCGCAATGCCCGTCTTCGCGACGTTGGCACACGCAATCTTGTTGCCGCCGCCCTGCATGCCGGCGCCAGACGATTGATCGCCCAGAGCATCTCTTTCATCTATGACGACGGGACGAAACCACACCGGGAGACGGACCCGCTGCTGCCGGTGACGCATCCGGTCTATGGCGAGACGGTGCAGGGAGTGCTCAGCCTGGAACGCCAGGTCACAGAGGCGCCGCTTGAAGGGCTTGTTCTCCGCTACGGGTTGATTTACGGGCCTGGGTACAGGATTTGATGCCCCCATCGCACCTGGGTCCGTGCATGTTGATGCTGCCGCCAAGGCGGCCGAACTGGCCGTCACACGAGGCGAGTCTGGGATCTACAATGTCGCCGAATCAGACGGGGCAACATTGAGCGACAAGGCCATCAAGGCGTTCGGATGGGATTCGGGTTGGCGGCCGGGCTCCGCAGTGTAGGACGTGGAACCCATCTCCGCGGCGAACCGGATTATCTGGTGCTCGTCCTGACTTCCCGAATGTTTCTTTCTTTGTGTTTCGGAAGGGGCGATGTGCGCCGCCTCAATGGACCCCGATGGCATTCAGATGGGCCGAATAGTTCTTGTCCGCGCCGTGAATATGCCGGATCAGCCACTTCTTCAGGAAATTCATAACCGCCAACCCGTTTTTGAGAGCTCCCGCATCATAGTTTTTCTTGAAGTCAGCGACGCGGGCGACAAACATTTGATGTTCGCGCCGATGCTCCGCCAGCGCCGGATAGTTTGCTTGCTCCATCAGGGCTTCTTCGACTTTGAAGTGGTTCTCGGTATAGTCCGCCAGTTCAGCCAGCACCATCCCCACGGCGGAACGCTCCCTGCCCTTGCCGGCTGATTCCAGCAGAATGTTGAGCAGGCAAAAGAGATACTGATGCTGTTCATCGAGTCGCGCGACCCCCACGCTGTAGGATGGGTCCCAGCCCGGATATCTCGTATCCATGCTGCTGGCGGGGCTGACTATAACGGCCGTGGCGTTGTCTTCGCCTCCTCCGGCCACGGCAGCCATCGATCCGGAATGGATGGTCACCTCGCGCTTGAGATTCACCAGGGCCGTGATGACCGCGATGGACGCCTCGCCGAATTCGCTATCTGTGCCTAGAACCTTTTCTACCCGGATCTTAAGTCCCAAACTCGCTCCCCGCACAACCTCGCCCACAGCCTTGTGAAATCGGGTGTGTTGAGTCTTAAGGGAGATATATGCGGGATCGCTGGAATATTTTGCCCCCTCACCTTGGATCCATTGACCTAACGCGCAGCGATCGTCCAGGGATAGTTCAAAAGGATCGAGCCTCTCGTCCCGCTGGGCGAGATGATTGAGCAACGTGTCTTTCCATTGCAGGTGGCTTATGGCGGCTTCGTCGAAATCCATATCGCAGATCCACGCGGGACGGCCCGCACCCGACGTTTATGAGTTATCGGCAAATCGGGGTGCGAACTTTAGGTCAGATTTGCGGGCGCCAATTCTCGAAGGTATTGCAGGTAAGATAAGAGGGCGAAGAAACCGCGTAAATCAGTTGCGAACATCCGGCTTCCCTACTTGACTCTGCGCTCAGCAACCCCGCGAGAAATATCCTCAACTAATCGCGCGGCTCACATCCGCGTCGCTCTCGAAGGCGTTTCCCGAGCTAGCCGTTTTCGACCCGCGATTTTATATCCGAGTACGCCTCTTCGATCAGCCTGGTAAGCGCTGCGGCGTTTGTAGCCTCTCCCGGTCTCAACTTCACATGCCGCATGAACTTGCCGGTGCCTTGCAACAGGCGCGCCGGATCCGGCAGCGCTGCGCCCTGAAAGAAGCCAACGTTGACGTGCGAGGTGAATACGTTGACGTATCCAAACGGCGCATCTCCCAAACATGCCACCGGACAGCCGTCGTGCAAAAGCTCCCGGACCTCGTCCCCACATTTCCGCATCACCTCAAACCACTGATGCGCCATGGCTCCCAATTCACCCGCATGCTCTCTCATCCACTTATCGATGGCGGGATCCCGCTCCACAGCGCCGTTGAATCGCAGCAATTCCGTTCCCATTGTCGCTTCTGCCTTCCGCTTTCCAGATCTGTGGTTGTATAGCGTGCACAGGAGACGAAGGTCAACCCTGACATCACCTACTTCGAACTTCCCTGCATTTACAATCACCTTTCGCAGAAAGGTCCAATCCCATGAAGCTCTCTCAAATCGCCGAAGCCATCGGCGCAAGAATCGAAAACGTCGATCCCGACACCGAAATATCCGGCATCTCTGGCATCGACCAGGCCGCCCCCGGACAACTCACCTTCGTCCACAATCCCAAATACGCAGCCGCCGCGAAGACCACGCGCGCCTCGGCCGTCATCGTCGACGAAAAATTTCCCGCCATCTCCACCGGCATGTTGCGCACCAACAATCCCTACCTGGCCTGGGCAAAGGCGGTCGAACTGTTCTATCAAGCGCCGCGCTACGCTCCCGGAATTCATCCCACCGCCATCATCCATCCCACCGCAAAGATCGGCCAGAACACCCATCTCGGCCCCTACGTCACCATCGATGAAAACGTCGAAATCGGAGACAACGCCGTCCTCCTCGCCCACACCGCCATTTATCGTGGAGTCAAAATCGGGCACAACTTCTTCGCCCACACTCACGCCGTCGTCCGCGAGTTCTGCCAGATCGGCAATAACGTCCTACTTCAGAACGCGGTCATCATCGGCTCCGACGGCTTCGGCTTCGCCAAGGATGACTCCGGCCACTGGCACAAAATCGTCCAGTCCGGCAACGTCATCATCGGCGACGATGTCGAGATCCAGGCCAACACCTGCATCGACCGCGCCAACGTCGGCCACACTTCCATCGCCCGCGGCGCCAAGCTCGACAACCTCGTTCACATCGGGCACGCCTGCTCAATCGGCGAAGACACGCTCCTGTGCGCCCAGGTCGGACTCGCCGGCACGACGGATGTCGGCAACAAAGTCATTCTCGCCGGCCAAGTCGGCGTAGCCGGTCACGTAAAAATCGGCGACGGCGCCATCGCCATCGCCCAAAGCGGCATCCCTCAGGATATCCCGCCCGGCGCCATGGTCAGCGGAGCTCCCGCCATCGATCACAAATTGTGGCTGCGCTGCTGCGCTATCTACCCCAAGCTTCCCGAGATGGCCAAGGCGATCAAGAAATTATCAGACCAGCGCTAACTTGCTGCCCGACCTGCAAAGCGCAAAACCCGCGCCTGTCGGCCTTATCCACATTGCTCCAGCGCTCCCTAAAGTGTTACACTCCGGGCGCCGGAGACGTAGCCCCAACCGGCGTTCCCGATTGACAAGACCGGATCGCTATAAGGAATTCCTATGTCCTCCCCGCTGTTCCAGCCCACGCCCATTTCCACAAAGTTCGCGATTTTTGCAACGCTCACCTTCCTGCTCTGTATTTTTATCCTGCCCGCGCAGGCGCAGTTCGCCGAGACTGTGCCCTACACTTTCACCGGCGGATCCGATGGCGCCTCCCCCAGCGCCAGCCTCATCTTCGACGCCAAGGGCAATCTCTACGGCACCTCCGCTTACGGCGGCAACAGCTCCGGATCGAATTGCCTGGGCGCAAATCCACCGACCGGTTGTGGCGTCGTCTTCGAACTCTTGCCTCCTCCCGGAGGCACCGGTCCCTGGACGCAAAGTGTGCTCTACACCTTCCAGGGCGGAAGTGATGGTGCCTATCCGCAGGCCAGCCTCGTATTCGACGCCAAAGGAAATCTTTACGGAACCACCGCCAACGGCGGCCACATGACCGGATCCATTTGCTCCGGACTGGGCGGATGCGGAGTAGTCTTTCAGCTCACCCCGCCTCGCAGCGGCACCGGCCCCTGGACCGAGACTCCCATCTTCACCTTCACCGGCGGCAACGATGGCAGCGTTCCTTATGCGAACGTCATCTTCGACTCGAACGGCAACCTCTATGGCACGGCAGCGGGCGGCGGCAGCGGCACTGGAGGCACCGTCTTCGAGCTCACTCCACCTCCGGGCGGTTCCGGCCCCTGGACCGAGACCACCCTCTACTCTTTCACCGGCGGCGACGACGGTGGAACTCCCGTCGCTGGCGTCGTCTTCGACTCCAATGGCAACCTCTATGGCACGACCAACAGCGGCGGCGCCCCCACCCTCGGAACCGGCCACGGCGTCGTCTTCGAGCTCACTCCCCCCTCCGGTGGTTCCGGATCATGGACCGAGACTCCCCTCTTCACCTTCACCGGCAAGAGCGACGGTGGTGCTCCCTACGCCGGTGTGATCTTCGACTCCAGCGGCAAGAATCTCTATGGCACCACCGCCGTCGGGGGATCCTGGAAAGGAACCATCTGCAAGCGCACGGACGGATGCGGTGTCGTTTTCGAACTCGCCCCGAATGGCAGCAGCCCCTGGACTGAAACTGTCCTTTACACCTTCAGCGCCGGAGCAGACGGCGGTTATCCCTATGCCGGCGTCATCTTCGACTCGAATGGCAATCTCTATGGCGCGGCCGCGCAGGGCGGCAATACGACCAGTTCCACATGCAGTCCCACCGACGGCTGCGGCGTAGTCTTCGAGCTGACCCCACCCGCGGGCGGCTCTGGTTCGTGGAAGGAGACTCCCGTTTATGCCTTCAACGGAGAGAGCGACGGGGGCTTTGCCTACGCAGCGCCTGTTCTCAACCCGCAGGGCAACCTCTTCGGCACCACGGCGTATGGCGGCGATCTCACCGATTCCAACTGCATCGATGCTGGCGGCTGCGGCGTAGTCTACGCGTTAAGCCCGCAAGCAGGCCCCATCGTCACCTTCACGCCCAGCTCGCTGATCTTCGGAGACGAGCCCGTCGGTGCCACCAGCGCCCCGAAAACACTGGTCGTCTCGAACACCGGCTCAGCCACTCTTGATATCAGCAGCGTCACAGTGAGCGGCGACTTCAACCTCGCCTCCAACGCGTGCGGCTCAACTCTCGCGGTCGGTCAGTCCTGCAAAGTAAAAGTGACCTTTACTCCCAGCCAGAGCGGTTCTCGGACCGGAACCCTGACCTTCACCGACAACGCCTCGAATAGCCCGCAAAGTGTGCCGCTCTCGGGCACGGGCGTTGCGCCCGTCACGCTGACACCCACGAGTTTCACCTACAAGAAGACGAAGGTCGGCACCACCAGCGCCGCCAAGAAGTTCACGCTGGCGAACAACCAGACCGCAACGCTGACCGGCATCACGATCGCGACTACCGGAGACTTCGCCGTCCAATCGACCACCTGCGGGGCCACGCTTGCCTCGAAGCAGAAGTGCACCATCAGCGTGACCTTCACGCCGACAAAAACAGGTATAAGAACAGGCCAGCTAAGCGTAAGCGACAGCGCCCAAGGCAGTCCGCAAACCTCGAGCCTGAGCGGCACCGGAACGTAGAACGGAATATGTACGTACAATAGTGTCAATTATTGCTCCACGTGGAGCATGAAATCACAAATGCTCCCCGTGGAGCATTCCTATTCCTGCAACTCCGCGGGCAGCCCGCTATTGATTGCCGACCGCACTTTAGCCATCAGGCACTCGCGATCGCCAAAATTTGCGGGCTCAATCGGGTCGTGGAAGCGGACCGTAACCAATTCAGGCTGAATGCCAAAGCGCGCCTTGGGCATGGCACGCTCTGTCCCGGAGATGGTCATGGGCACGACTGCAACCTGGCACTCCTCCGCCAGATAGAACGGCCCTTTCTTAAACGGCAGGAGCCGCCCGTCAAACGACCGCCCGCCTTCGACATAGACAGTCATGTTGACGCCGCTCTTAAGCACCTTGGAAGCTTCTCGCACGGCTGAAATCCCGGCATCGCGATTCCCGCGGTCGACAGGCACCAAGCTTCCGAGCCGCATGATCCCCCCCAGGATCGGCATCTTGAAGAGTTCCTTCTTCACCATCACCGAGCCGCGACGCGGGATGAGTGGAAGCTGGATGGGCGGATCGAGGTTGGAGATGTGATTCGACATGAAGATGTAGGTGCGCGTGGGATCGACTTTTTCCAGGCCCACGACCCGCACCTTGACGCCCGCAATGCGAACTCCAGTCCATGCGCCGAACATGCACGTGCGATAGAGAAAGCTGACGTCCTTGGTGAGGTAGGTCCAGGGAATCCCGGTAAGTGCGGCGATAGGCAAGGCAATCGCCCAGAAGGCCAGCATTAAGATCGTGCGAATGGGCGAAGCGGCACGCGGCAGCTGAGTACAGCTTTCGACTTCGACGGCTCGTTCAGTTCGCTCCATCTTTTTTTCCACAACCGGTGCCGCGGCTTGCACGTTTCCGATTCGCTATCCGACTGCGCCAGATTTTGATCTGCGTTTGCGGAGTGCGTTTGCTGAATTACGCTTTGGCCGCCAGAGTGCGGAGCCGCTCCGGTAGCTTCTCATAAATGCCTCCGAATCCGCCATTCGAAAGAATCGCGACTACGTCGCGCGGGCGAAGTTCGGGAGCGATGGCGCGGACGATGGCATCGGCGTCGGGAAAAATTCGTACGCGCTTGCCGCGGGCTTCGATAGCAGTGGTGACGCGGTTGATGTCAAGACGCTCGGCTTCCGGGATTGCCTCGGATTTGAAGATGGCGGCGAGGACAACTTCGTCGGCGAGCGCGAGGCTCGCGGCCAGCGCGTCTTGCAGTACATTGCGACGCATGGTGTTCGAGCGCGGCTCGAGGATAACCCAGAGTCGACGTCCTGCGAAGCGCGCACGGAGAGCGTGGATCGTCTGCTCGATGGCCGTGGGATGATGGGCGAAGTCATCGATGATGGTGACGCCGTTGACTTCGGCTTTAACCTCGAGGCGGCGCTTCACGCTGCGGAAGCTTGCCAGCGCTTTGGCGATGGCGTCTTTGGGCACGCCGTAATGAGCCGCTAGCGCTGCGGCCGCCGTCGCGTTCCAGACGTTATATTCTCCGCCGAGCGCGAATTCAAAATCGGCCCAGTGTTTTCCGTCGCGCAAAACGGTCCAGGCTGTTCGCTCGGCCCCCAACGTGAGACTGGTGATCTTCCATGCCGGGCGATCCGAAGCTCCATAACGCTCAACGGGACAAAACGCCTTCGCCAGACAGCGTTCCAGGCTTGGGCTTCCGCTTGGACCGCCGTCGAAGGCGACAATTCGTCCGCGACGCGGAACTAGATTCACCAGGCGCTTGAATGCCGTCTCGACCGCATTGAGGTCTTTATAGATGTCGGCGTGATCGAACTCGACGGAGGTGAGAATGACGCCGTCGGGAAAGTAGTGGAGAAACTTCGGACCCTTATCGAAGAAGGCGGTATCGTATTCGTCTCCTTCGAGGATGAAGTGCCGGCCGCTGCCGAGGCCAAAGCTGCTGCCGAAGTTCTCGGCGATACCGCCGATCAGAAATGATGGCTGGAGACCGGCGGTCTCGAAGATCCACGCGAGCATTGAGGTCGTAGTGGTCTTGCCATGCGTGCCAGCGACTACGAGAACTTCTTTGCCAATGAGAAATTCGTCGTGAAGAATTTGCGGGAGCGAGCAGAACGGAATGCGCTCGTCGAGGACGCGCTCGAGTTCCACGTTGCCGCGCGAAAGCGCATTGCCGACGACGACTAAATCCGGGCGTGGATCGAGATTCTTCTCAGCGAAGGGCTGCGCGACCGGGATTCCAAGAGATTCAAGGAAGGTGGACATCGGCGGATAGGCGGAAGCATCGGAGCCGGTGACGCGAAATCCACGCTCGCGCAACATGCCTGCCAGCGAAGCCATCGCGGTGCCGCAGATGCCGATCAGGTGAATATGTTTATTGGGACTCATCGTTCGACTGCTGCCTCAAGGATGGTGAGTGTTACATCTGTGCCGACTTCGAGCCGTGCGCGAACGCCGATCGGCAACGTAATGTTCGCACGCGACACATGCCCGGAACGCAAACCGAAGGCTACCGGAACTCCCAGATCGCCGATCACGCGCATTACAACTTCTTCCAACGAGTAGTCCTGATCGGCGCTTTGACTGCAATCCGTCATTTCACCGAAGACGATTCCGCGCACGCCTTCGAACTTCCCCGCGAGTTTCAACTGCATCAGCATGCGGTCGATCTGGAAGGGCTTAGCGGCTACGTCTTCGAGGAAGAGAATCGTGTTCGCGGTTTGAATATCGAAAGGCGTCCCGAGCGCGGCAGTCAGGAGCGAGAGGCATCCGCCGTAGAGAATGCCTTCCGCTGTTCCCGCACGCAACGGTCTCGCACCGGAGTCACTGCCGATCTCCCAGTTCCCTGCTCCGCTGACCGCACTTTGCCATGACGCCGCATCTACGCCATCAACGATGGCAAAATCCTTTATGACCATTGGGCCGTGAAATGTTACGAGATTGGCTGAGTCGGCGAACCAGGTCAACAGACGTAGTCGGGTCGCTGTATCCGACGAAAATTTTGGGGTGCGCGGCGATCTTCCTGAGGTCGATAGCTTGGAGCAGATAGTTCGTGCCATAGCCTCCACGGCACACAGAATTGCGCGGACGTCGTCGCGAATGAACATCTCTTCGAGTTCGCGCGCGCGGCGCTCGACAGAGCCGGCAAAGTACAGATCGCGGTCGAGAATGGACTCGGAATAAACCGGTTCGTAGCCGAGCGCAAGCAGGGCATCGCAGCCCGCTTCGAGGAGTTCGCGCTTGATGTTGGACGCGGGCGCGACGATGCCAACCTTGTCGCCGCTGCGCAACGCGTGCGGCTTTACGCGCGGGGATTGGAGATCGCGGCTCATGTTGATTTGATCTTAATGGGCATCATGCTGCCGCTGCGACTTTCTTTTTTCGGATGTGTAACACCTTGTCGACCTCCGCAACTATCTCGTCGCTTTCGTCCCGGATTTCGACTTTGAAGACAGGTTGGACTCGGTCTTCGGTTTCGAGTTGACGCATGATGTCCTCGACTTGCTCGTCCGACAGCCGAAAGCCGGCTTTCACCGTTCCCTTCCCTGGCTTGCGGAAACGGATAGAGGCGGCTTTGTCCCACACGATGTAATCGCGTCCCAGATTCTCGATCAGCATGAGCATGTAGAACGGGTCGGCCATGGAATAGAGCGAACCGCCGTAGTGAGTGCCAACGTAATTCGAGTTCCAGCGTCGCAACTTCATCTCCACGTCGATTGCCTTCCAGTCATCGTCCAGCCGAGTTACACGGATTCCGGCGCCGAGAAATGGGAACCATGCGTTCATGAACCAACGCATGTTCCGCTTCCATATTTTGCTCATCGACAACTCCGTATGGCCTCGGGCCGAAACGGCCGCAGCCCTCAGTCGAAGAATTCTCCCCGGCAGATGAGCGTCGCCGGGCCGCGCAGATGAACTTCGTTGCGCCCCGCATCGCTCTCCCAGCGCACGGTTTGAGTTCCGCCCGGCGCAATTACCTTAACCGGAGAAGCTACGCGCCCGTTGGCGATCGCCGCCACTGCCGAAGCGCAGGATCCCGTGCCAGAGGACAACGTCTCGCCGACTCCGCGTTCGAAGAGGCGAATCTCGATTTCATTCGGTCCACGCACCATCAAGTATTCAACGTTGGTGCCCTGCGGAAACTGCGGCTGGGTCTGAATGAGGGCCGCTTCCTTCTGCCAGCCTTCCTGAAACCGCTCGACAAAGATCACAAAGTGCGGGTTCCCCATCGATACGACTGTGCCGATTGCTCGCACCGACACCGTCTCAATCGCCAACTGACCCGCGACCTCGGCGCTGCCCATCGCGCTTTCGAACTCGAACGCCGCTCCCTCCCGTTCAAGCACGCGGCACGTTTTCAATCCGGCTGCGGTGCGAACCAGGACCTCCTTCTTGCCGGTGCGCTCAGCGATTTCCGCGGCCACACACCGCGTGCCATTGCCTGAAATCTCGGCTTCGGAGCCGTCAGCGTTGAACAAGCGAACGCGGACATCGGCTCGAGCTCTTCGTCCGAGTCGGGAAACGTCCACTCCACACCATCCGCGCCCACTCCGTTGTGGCGATCACACATGCGCTGGCTGAGCCCACTCAGGTCGGCGAGGCCCTCGCCCTTCGCGATCAAGAAATCATTGCCGCACGCCGAGGCCTTGGTGAACGTGATCGCTTTGTTGTGTGAATGGCTCATGCGTTTTGATCGTTCGGGCGGATTCTATCACCCGAGTCAGGGCGTTCCTGCTCGGGTTCTTGGGAAAACGTTAACGCGATTGATTCGCCGAACGTGTCGTCTGGTAGATTCTCGCTGGGGGCTGGCCGAGCGAGTGAATGACGGTCACCAATGTGAGATTCGTTCGGTTCACACCGCGGTCAACAGCGTCGCCCTCAAAAGCGATTACGTAGTTCACGAAGGCTCCCGGATCAGCAAGCGCTCTCTCCCAAATGCCCTGGGGATCCGAAGGGCGCAGCCAGGGGCGATGGTTCTCCTCGTTGACAACGCGCCGCAGCGGGATTCCCAAACGTTCCATAATGTTGACGTGCTCCCCGAGATCCATCAGGAACATCGAATCCGGCGGGAGTGCCTTGAGCACCTGCTCGACCGATGTATCGATACCGCGGCGCGTATTCCAGCTTCTCTCGGCCTCGACCAGACAGAGCGGTTGCGCGTTCAGTACAAATGCGTAGCTGGCAACGATGAGCGCAACGACTGCGGCTGGCGCGATCCATTTCGACGTTGAGGTCGACTCCGAACTCGACTTGGCAGACGCGATTGCCGCCAGCAGCCCGATTGAGACAGCAAACATGGGCAGCAATTCCAGCCCGAAGCGCTGATTGAAAACAGCATGCGGCCACCACGTTGGCACGTGCAGTGGCACCCACCCGTAGGAGATTGAATAGGCGTAGAACGCGACTGGAGACCAAAGAATAGTAAGTATGGTCAGGCTCCGCTTTCCCAAAAACCACATCGCGATGAGCAAGACGAGCAGCGAGCCCGCCAGCCAAAACCGCCCCCAATTTCCGACCGCGAGCGTGAGTTGCGCCGATTTCAGAAAGTACAAGCCGCCCAGCCAGTAATTGTGAAAGGCGGGGTTGGGCGCGCCCACTCGCAGCTCAATTGCCTTGGCGGAGTAGGGCCCGCTGGCAAAAGCCAGAGCGTTGCCGAAGACCGCCGCGTTATAGATCAGCCACAGGGCTGGAGCGATCGCGATGCCGACCATGAACTTCAACGCGCTCCATCGCAGAGCGCGATCTTGCCAGTGCTGCACGGCAATTACAAAAACGAGGAGGCCGATGACACCGGCCAGAAACCAGCCATCGTAGCGCGTCATCTCGGCGCAAGCCACGCAATAGGCACAACGACGGAGCGAGCCGTCCGCCCCCTTGCCTTCCAGGTCACGATCTTGAAGTCCGCGAAGAAATTCGGAAAAGTACACGACCGCCCAGAGAAGAAATGCCAGGTAAAGAGGCTCGGTCAGAGCCGTGGCCTGCATATAGATGAGATTCGGATTCGCTCCGTAGGCGAAGGCCGCGATCCATGCTCCGACGTGGGCCGCAGACCGCGTCCGCACACTTGATTCCAGCAATCCACCGACGAGGCGGAAGATCCCAAGGACGCCGAGCACGTATGCGGCCATGGAAGGAATCGAGGCGCCCACTCCGCTTTGCCAAAGCTTGTCGGGGAAGATAAAAGGCATCATTAGCAGGTGTGGAAGCGGCAGCCACACTGTTCCGAATTGCAGCGGACCGGGAGTGAGCGAGTCAAAAACGCGCCGGGCGATATTGATGTGCGCCGTCGCGTCGCCGTGCATCAGAATTTCGCCGCGCTGCGCGTAATAGAAAAGCGAGCTTAAGGACGCGAGCACTGCGAGCCCGCCGACGCGAATCACGCTGCGATCCTGCACGGCGCCGGCAGATTCGATCACGGTGCGGTTTGCCATGGATTGAGAATAAATGATGGAAAGGCAGCGATACAGGCAGCCCGCCGTAGCCCGCTAAGCGGCCCACCGTTTCCCCTGGGTACATCGTTTCGTCTTTAGCTGAGGTGCGTAAGTTCGCGGAAGATCTGGAAACGCGCGTCGATTTCCTCGCGAGTCAGGTTCTGGAGACGCTCGGTTCCAAATCGTTCGACCGCGAACGATCCCATCACGCCACCGTAAAAGAGAGCCCGCTTCAGCACTTCCCGATTCACTTCGCCCTGCGATGCAATGTAGCCCATGAATCCGCCAGCGAAGGAGTCGCCCGCGCCGGTCGGATCTTTGACCTCATCGAGCGGCAGGGCGGGTGCGCGAAAGGGATGCGAGCCGACGCCGAAAGCGCCTTCGCGGAAAAAGATGGTCGCGCCATATTCACCATGCTTTACGACCAGGGCTTTCGGGCCCATCGCAATCACTTTCTGCGCAGCTCTAAGAAGATTCTTTTCTCCCGCCAGCATCTTGGTTTCGGTGTCGTTGATCAGAAGAACATTCACCAGCTTGAGCGTTTCTGCCAGTTCTTTCGGCGTACCGTTGATCCAGAAATTCATGGTATCGCCACCGGTCAGGCGGACATCGTTCATTTCGAGACGGACGGCCGCCTGTAGAGTCGGATGGATATTCGCGAGAAAAAGAAACTGCGTGTCGGAATATTCTTTGGGGATACGCGGCTGGAATTTTTCGAAGACATTCAGTTCGGTGAAGTCGGTCTTCGCCTCGTTCAGATTGTCGAGGTACTGCCCGCCCCAGCGAAAGGTCTTACCTTTCGTGCGTTCGATGCCGCGCGTGTCCACGCCGCGTCTGGTCAGGACAGCCTCATGCTCGGGCGCGAAGTCGTCGCCAACCACCGCGACCACTCGCACGTCGGTAAAATAACTCGCGGCCAACGCGAAGTAAGTCGCCGCCCCACCCAGAATGTCAGTGACACGCCCCGAAGGTGTGGCAATCGTGTCAAACGCAACCGAACCTACTACCAGAATGCTCATGAGTCTCCCAAAGGCAGCCGTCAGCTCTTGGCTGATCGCTCTTAGTAACTATCGGCTAAACATATTTTCCCAGGATCAATTTCAACTTCTCTTTTGTTTCGGCGGGGATCTTCGTGGGATCGGTCAAGAATCGCATGGGCGAGGGCTGAGCCGCACTTGCAGGATCTGGTTTTTGGCATCGCGCCGACCGTGGCCTTCACGACCTTGGCCGCGTTCTCCGCATTCTTTGTCAGCACGGAGATGATTTGCGCGACCGTTACATCGTCGTGATGCGGATGCCAGCAGTCATAGTCGGTCACCATGGCGATCGTTACATAGCAGATCTCAGCTTCGCGTGCGAGCTTCGCCTCCTGGAGGTTGGTCATGCCAATCACGTCTGCGCCCCAACTGCGGTAGACATTCGATTCGGCCCTGGTGGAAAATTGCGGACCTTCCATGCAAACGTAGGTACCACCCAGCTTGCCATTCACCTGCGATGCGGTGCATGCATTCGCGACGATCTTTGTCAGCTCTCCGCAGACCGGGTCGCCGAAACCAACGTGGGCCACGATCCCGTTGCCGAAAAACGTGTCGATGCGATGACGGGTGCGGTCGAAGAACTGGTCGGGGATAACGAAATCAAGCGGCTTGTGCTCCTCTTTCAGCGAGCCGACAGCGGAGACGGAGACGATCCGCTCCACGCCGAGTTGTTTGAAGCCGTAGATGTTGGCGCGGAAATTCAACTCGCTGGGGAGAAATTTATGGCCGCGCGCGTGGCGGGCAAGGAAGGCAACCTTGCGTCCTTCGAGGGTGCCGAGAATGTAGGCGTCGGAAGGGTCGCCGAAGGGCGTCTGCTGCTGAACTTCGCGCGTGTCGCTGAAGCCCGGCATGTGGTACAGGCCACTGCCGCCGATAATGCCGATTTCTGCTTGCTGCAAATGCGCTCCCGAAAGGCTGGAAATGATTGCGGAACTGGTGATTATACAAGACGACGAAGTCCGACTATCGAACTCCGAGGATCAAAGACCACAGTACTTTCGAACGAAGTCTGGAATCTACTTCTTTGACGCTGCGTCCCCGAAAAAATCGCCCTCCACTCTCTTCGTGGTCTCGTCATCGAAGCTTTCGCTGACCAGCACTTCGTCGCCACGCACTTCGATGACTACTGCTCCCTCCTCCGTCATCCAGGCATGGCGGCCGCGCAGCGTCTTCCATGATTCCGCCGGGGGCGCATCCTCTGCGACTTTTCCATCGCCGCCCAGCGGCTGCCGTTTTTGATAACGGGTGGAGAGCGACTTAGCGTACACGGCAGCAAATTCCGCCGCTTTCTCCGGAGTGGACCACTTGGAGACATACAGGACGGCGAGCGGACCAGACTTTGTGCCTTTCATGCGGCCGGCAAAGTAATATCCGCCGCGCCATGCCGGATACATCGCCTCAGCTTCCTTTCGACCGGCGTATTGCTCGACCAACACGTCAACGTCGAACTCCCCAATGGCGCCGATGTCGAATGTGTCGTACCTATCGAAATCTCTTTTGAAGTCGATGCGCTTCAGCGGCTCGATTTTTTCGTGGCCCAGATAGGTGTCTGGTTCCATGATCTCGCGCGTGGTGGTGGGCGGATTATTAAACGCTCCCTCGAAGCCGAGTTTCTTGCCGCCTGCCTTCTCCAGTGCGAGAGTGAAGTCCATGCCGAAGCGGTAGGGGAACGTCAACTCTTCTTTTAGAAATATTGGCGCCTTGCTGAAGGTTGGAGAGTCTGGGCCGTCGAGCATCCCCTGCTTCATCGCTTCGCCGATCTGTGGCATGTCGAGGAGCGTCCGGCCGGTCGAAGCCAGGCTGTAGTCGAGCATCACAACCATTGCCTGCCCCTCTACAACGGCTTCGCGGGCCGATGACTCTTCGTCGGTGTCGATGTCGGCTGGAGTTGGGTCGTTTTTCTTGTCGCCCTCGGTCTCGGCCTCCTTCATCCACTTTTCCATGCTGAAGGACTGATCCTGAAGCGCGTGCGTGAGTTCGTGCGCCAGAACCGGTTTTTGCTGCTCCGGGTCGATCCAGTTCAGGATATTGACTGTCTTTTTCTTGGGATCGTAGTAGCCGGCGACCTGCTCCTTGAGCATCGAGACCAGGAACGGTCCGAGTTGGAAATCGCGTGGAATGAGGCCGAACTTCTTCAACACCTCCGAGGAGCGCTCCAGGCGCTTCGCGTCCTTGTCGTCCTTCATCCCCTTTTCCAGGTAGGACTGCACCTCTTGCCGGTCTGCGAGTTTGCGCTTGACCTCGTGCTTGATCGGAAGACCGGTGTCGTCGCTGGCAAACTTCATCAGCTCATCGACAGAGCGGAATAGCTCCTTCGCTTCCTGCGGAGTAATTACCTTCTCGGGCGCGGCGTGTGCCGAGTCTCCCTCAGGCGCTTGCGCTGGACTTTGCGCTTGTCCTTCCTGAGGCTGGCTCTGTTGCGGCTGGGTTTGTTGTGGCTGAGCCTGATGATCCGGAGATGCCGGCGTCTCGCCCTCTTGTGCCCGCGCGATTCCAACCGACATGCTTAGCAGAACCGCGAACGCGAAATACGCAAAATATTTCCAAAACTTCATTTGCAATGTCATCCTCAGCGGAGCGAATGGAGCAAAAACGACCATCGCGAAGTCGAATACCCTCTACAGTATCGAGCGCGTTCCGCTGTAGGGGAATTCTCACCGCGTACTCTGATGTTAGCAGGGCTCGCGCAGCGAGCGGATGAAGGGATTTAAGCTGACAGTTGTGGAGAACTTTGATCCAACTGAAAAAGATCCATTGAAATGGCCTGCGCCGAAAAGACCTCCGAGTCTGCCTGCTCGGCGCATTGGCATTCACACGTCGATTGCCGGCGGCGTGGAGAATGCTGCCGAACGCGCTTACCGGTTGGGCTGCAACGCGTTCCAGATCTTTTCGACGAGCCCTAGGCAATGGCAGCCTTACACACTGGCGCGTCCGCAATGCGAGGCAATGACGAGGCTGCGACAGAAATATGATTTGAAGCCGCTCGTCATTCATGCGAATTATCTGATCAATCTGGCGGGAGGGAACGAGGAGTTTCGGCGGAAGTCGATTGCTGCGTTTCGCGGTGAGTTGGAGCGCGGCGCGTCCTTGTGCGCAGATTACCTGGTGTTGCATCCGGGATCGTTTCGCGGGGCAAGCCGCGAGGAGGGCTTGGCACGCGCGGGGGGGAGTGGAATTAGGAGGGCTGACTGTATTGATCGAGAACACGGCTGGCGCCGAATTCTCGTCTGGGTGGGACGTTCGAGCAGGTGGCGGAATTGCTTGAACGCTTGCGCGGGCATGTGCCGGTTGGAGCGTGTATTGACACCTGCCACACGCACGTCGCCGGATATGACATTGTGAGTGACGACGGACGTGCATTGACCCTTCAACATCTCGACGCGACGGTTGGCCTCAAGAACGTTCGCGTATGGCACTGTAACGACGCCAAGGCGGAGCGCGGCTCGGGGCTTGACCGGCATGAGCATATTGGGCACGGCAAGCTGGGATTGGATGTTTTTCGGGCGCTTTTGAACGACCGGCGATTGCAGCACGCGGCGTTCATCGCCGAGACGCCGATTGATGAGCCCGGGGACGATTGGCGGAATGTGCAGGCATTGAAAGCGTTGGTGAGCAAGAAGGAAAAAATTGTTCTCGCCACGCGTGGTTCTCGGCGATGACGCTTTCGCCGACTATACTTTTCAGTCCGGTACAGGAGGGCTCATGTCGGCAAAACAAGCCGTTACCATCGTCTCCCGCGCATTGGCGATCTATTTCCTCGTGTGGTTTTTGACTGATCTCACCTATATACCATCCAGTCTCTACTCGCTCTATTTCCATGCAGGCACCGCGAGGGCCGTATCGACGCCGTATTGGCGCAACCAGGACTTGCTCTGGCTCTCTTTCCGGTTGCTGCGAATGATTGTCCTGTTCTTCGCGGTGCAATGGTTCTATCGCGCGGGACCATCGATCCAGAAGTATTTCTTGTCGCCTTCGGACGAAGAACTTGGTGGAGACGCGGAGACGATCCATTCCACGTTGTAAAATGAAGGATTAACTTTTCCTCCTTGAACTTTTCTATGGCAGAAGACGATAAGTCTACGAATCGCGATGAGCGTTACGACGCCCAGCGCGTCGAACAAAAGTGGTCTGAGCGCTGGCTCGGCGATCCCTCTCTTTACGCCGCCGAACCGGGATCCTCCAAGCCAAAGTATTACGTGCTGGAGATGCTTCCCTACCCTTCGGGCGCACTGCATATGGGGCACGTGCGCAATTACTCGATCGGCGACGCGCTGGCGCGTTACATGTGGATGAACGGCTACAACGTGCTGCATCCCATGGGTTGGGATTCATTTGGCCTGCCGGCGGAGAACGCGGCGATTAAGAACAATACGCCTCCGCGCGAGTGGACTTTGCAGAACATTGCGGCCATGAAGGCGCAGATGAAGCGGCTGGGCTTTGCCTACGACTGGTCGCGCGAGGTCACGACTTGCCTGCCCGATTATTACCGCTGGAACCAGTGGTTCTTTCTGAAGCTCTACGAGCAGGGGTTGGCGTATCGCAAAAAGAGCAAGGTGAACTGGTGCCCAAAGTGCTGCACTGTGCTCGCGAATGAGCAGGTAGTCGGCGGGATGTGCTGGCGGCATGAAGACACGCCCGTCGAGCAGCGTGAACTGGAGCAGTGGTTCCTGAAGATTACGAAGTATGCGGACGAGTTGCTGCGCGATCTGGAAAAGCTGCCGGGCTGGCCTGAGAAGGTCAAGATCATGCAGCAGAACTGGATCGGGCGCAGTGAAGGAGCGCTGGTGGATTTCGACTTGGGCGGCACGATCGGCCCGGCGGGATCGACGATCACCGTCTTCACCACGCGCATCGATACGATCTACGGCGCGACTTCAATTCAACTTGCGCCTGAGCATCCGATTGTGGCGGACATGATCGCGCGCAATGGCGGAGCTGCGGGCGCAGGTTGAAGGAATGATCGCCGAACAGCGCCGCGCGAAAGAATCGGGCAACATCGGCGAGATCGAGAAGCATGGCGTGTTTACGGGCCGCTATGCCAAGAACCCTTTCAACGGCGAGACCCTGCCGGTGTGGGTCGCCAACTACATTTTGATGGATTACGGCACGGGCGCGATCATGAGCGTCCCGGCGCATGACGATCGCGACTACGAGTTTGCCACCAAGTACGATCTGGAAATTCGCCTCGTGATTCTACCGGCCAGCAGCAATCCGGAAGAGACGATGGCGGAGCCGGCCCTTCCCTTCGTCAGTGAAGACGGCATCGTGGTCAACTCGGGCGAGTTCAGCGGGCTTACGTGCGCGGAAGCGATCCAAAAAATGTCGGCGTTCGCCGAGGAAAAAGGATTCGGTAAAGCGACGGTCACCTTTCGACTGAAAGATTGGGGCATCTCGCGGCAACGATATTGGGGCACGCCGATTCCGATGGTGTATTGCGAGAAGGACGGCGTGGTGGCGGTGGCGGAGAAAGATCTGCCGGTGATTTTGCCGGATAACGTGAAAGTGACATTGGCTGGCGGGTCGCCGCTGGCAGGTGTACCGGAGTTTTTGAATACCACGTGCCCGAAGTGCGGCGGGGCGGCGCGGCGTGAGACCGACACGATGGATACGTTTGTCGATTCCTCGTGGTACTTCTACCGGTATGCCGACGCGCGGAACGATGGGGCGCCGTTCGATACGGAAAAGATCGCGTACTGGTTTCCCATCGACCAATATATTGGCGGAGTTGAGCACGCCATTTTGCACCTGATCTATTCGCGATTCTGGACGAAGTTCATGCGCGACATGGGACTGGTCAAGAACGACGAACCAGCCGAGCGATTGTTCACGCAGGGCATGGTGATTAAAGACGGCGCGAAGATGTCGAAGAGCCTGGGCAACACAGTATCGCCCGATGAGATGGTGGCGCGCTATGGAGCAGACGCCGTGCGCATGTACACGCTGTTTGCCGCGCCTCCCGACCGCGATTTGGATTGGCAGGATACCGGAATTGAAGGTATTCAGCGATTTCTTGGGCGCGTGTATCGATTCTTCGTGCGCAACGCAGTTGGGATGAACTCCTCAGAGAATTCCTCGGGTCATTACGTGCCTCTATCGGGCGAAGGGCGGGCAATTCAGCGCAAACTGCACCAGACGATCAAGCGCGTAAGCGACGACTTCCGGGGACGCTGGCACTTCAATACCTGCATCTCGGCGGTGATGGAGCTGGTGAATGAGATGTATGGCGCCGAACAAGCGATTGCCTCAGGCAGCGTCCCCGCGTGGCTGGTCGCCGACGTGCAACGGTCGATCGCATTGTTGCTTGCGCCGATGGCTCCATATCTCGCACATGAACTCTGGGAGATGACCGGGGAGAGCAGCAACTTGCTGAAGGCTCCGTGGCCGAAGTACGACCCTGCGCTGGCGGCGGAAGATGAGATTGAGATCCCTGTGCAGGTAAACGGCAAGCTTCGCGGCCGGGTCCTAGTGCCCGCGGCCGCTACCGACGAGGAAGTAAAGCAAGCCGCGCTGGCGGACGAAAAGGTGAAGGCCGCGCTTGCCGGAAAACAGATCATGAAGGTAATCGTTATACCCGGCAAGCTACTAAACATGGTAGTACGTTGATTGCACCCGCTTGTCTCGAGTAACCGTCAGGAAACGATTCCCTGGTTGAGGTGTTTGTCTCTCCCTAATAAGCTAGGCACGCGTCGATAGCCTATGCGTCCATCTGATCTCATTCGCTCCTTGTACACATTTACTCGAAAACAGTCAGAGAATAGACTTACCCGTTGACTTAAAGGAGGTTCCATTTATGCGATTATCCGGCTTGAGTACGAAGTTTTTCGCGGCTCTATGTTTCGTGTTGACGGCTGGTTCTCTTGTTTGCGCGATTGATATCAAGCCCGAAGAAGTCGTGGCCAAACATCTCGACGCGATCGGTTCTGCGCAGGCAAGGAAGAATATCAAGTCCCGAGCAATCCAGGGGGGCACGACCTACCGTGTTCTGGTTGGTGGAAATGGGGCTGTCGACGGCAAGTTCCAATTTGCCTCTGAGGCTCCAAAATCCGATTATCTGTTTCGCATTAACGCGAGTGGTTATCTGGGCGAGCAGTTCATTTTTGACGGCAATAAAATGAGCGTGGCTGGAACGTGGTCGGATAAGACCCGCTCGGAGTTCGGAAATTTCATCCTCAGCCAGGACATCATCTTGCGGGAGAACCTGCTCGGCGGCGTCTGGTCCACCGGTTGGCCGCTTCTGGATCTCGAGAGCCACAAGGCGCGACTCCACGTCGAGGGCATGAAGAAAATCGACGGAAAAGAGCTTCTCGCCGTGCGTTATCAACCTAAGAAAATCACCGATCTGGAAATCTTCTTATATTTTGATCCGCAGAGCTACCAGCACGTCATGACGATCTACAGACTGGAGCCTTCAACGACCGACGTCGGTGGTGAAATGGCGCAGGTCCGAAAGCAAACGCGGCGCTATCGAGCTGAGGAGCGCTTTACAGATTTTAAATCCGCCGATGGACTCACGCTGCCCAATCATTATGACCTGCGCTACACGTTTGAGGGCGAAAGCGGATTCACCAAAACCATCGAGTGGGAGGTCAGAGCGCTAAGCATCGCGAACAATATATCCATCGATCCCCACGCATTTGCAGTGAAGTAGGCACTCGAACGATATCCCTAAGCCGCAACCGGGAACTACCTGGCGAAGTGGGGGACGGCTCTAGGCGTTGTTGGCTCAGACTCGCGTTCTTGCTTTACACTGACTTGCCAATCTGAGAAACTCATTCGTGGAAACCCAATCCATCGTTGTCCTCGACTTCGGAGCGCAGTATTCACAGCTGATTGCGCGCCGTATCCGCGAAAACAAAATCTTCTCCGTCGTTCTCCCGTTTAACGCCAGCCTTGACGAGATCCGCGGCTACAACCCTGTTGGCATCGTTCTCTCGGGCGGCCCTTCGTCCGTCTATGACAAGGGCGCGCCACACGCCGACAAGAAAGTGTTCGAGTTAGGCGTGCCCGTGCTTGGCATCTGCTACGGCTTGCAATTCATGGTCTATGCGCTAGGCGGAAAGGTAACTCCGGCCGAGAAGCGCGAGTATGGACATGCCAAGGTCGAGCTTCAGGTCGGTGATTCGCAGTTGTTTCAGGGGCTGCCGAAATTGCTGGCGGTATGGATGTCGCACGGCGATTCGGCTGAGGACCTGCCTCCGGGATTTCGACTTACTGCAAGGACTCCTCACGCTGTCGCCGCCATCGAGAACGCCGAGCGCCGCATGTTCGCGGTCCAGTTCCATCCGGAAGTCCATCACACTCCGCTGGGGACGGATATTCTGCGCAACTTCGCCCTGAATATCTGCGGGGCGAAGCCAACCTGGACTGGGCAGCATTTCATAGATGCCACGATTGCGCAGGTAAAGGCGCAGGTGGGCAATGGGCGGGCCATTTGCGCGCTTTCAGGCGGCGTGGATTCATCGGTCGCGGCGGTGCTGGTGGATCGTGCCATGCGCGATGGGTCTGGCAAATCACGACTAACCTGTGTTTTCGTCAATAACGGCGTGCTGCGCAAGAACGAATTTGAGAAGGTGCAGCAGAATCTGCGCGACAAACTTGGACTGCATCTGGTTGCGGTGGATGCGACCGATCGCTTTATGACGAAGCTTGCCGGCGTCAGCGATCCGGAGACCAAGCGGAAGATCATCGGTAACGAGTTCATCGAAGTTTTTGACGACGAAGCGCACCGGATCGAGCAGACCGAGGGCCATGTCGAGTGGCTGGTGCAGGGGACGCTTTATCCGGACGTGATCGAATCGCGCTCGGTCCGAGGGCCGTCGGAGGTGATCAAGTCGCACCACAACGTCGGGGGATTGCCCGACAAGATGAAGCTTAAGCTGATCGAGCCCTTGAAAGATCTGTTTAAGGATGAAGTGCGGCGGATCGGCCGCGATCTCGGACTGCCTGAAGATCTTTTGCAACGGCAGCCATTTCCGGGGCCAGGATTGGCGGTGCGCATTCTAGGCGAAGTCACCAAAGAACGCGCTGACCTGTTGCGTGAGTGTGATGAGATCGTTGTGACCGAGATCAAGCGGGCGGGGCTTTATCAGAAAATCTGGCAGTCGTTTGCCGTGCTGCTGCCGGTGATGTCGGTTGGCGTCATGGGCGACCAGCGAACCTATGCTTACACCTGCGCGATTCGGGCGGTGCATTCCGAGGACGGCATGACGGCGGACTGGGTGCCGCTGCCGTATGAGGTGCTAAAGACGATTTCCAGCAGGATCGTGAATGAAGTGCGCGGGGTGAATCGCGTGGTCTACGACATTACCTCGAAGCCTCCGGGAACGATTGAGTGGGAGTGAGAAGCAGCTATTAGCTCCTAGCTATTGGTTCCCTTACGCCGTCCCGGTATTCGCCAGCGCCTCGACCGCTTCCCATGTGGTGGCAAACGTCACGAACAGATCCTTCACTTTTGTGATCTCGAGAATCTTGCCGACGCGCGGCTTGACGCCGGTCAGCACGAGGCAGCGGCCTGTCTTCTGATGCGATACGTAGGTTGAGACCAGCGAGCCGAGGCCTACGGAATCGATGTAGGGGACGTCGGAGAGGTCGAGGATCATGGTGTCGGCGCATTCGTTGCGCACGGCGCGCTCGAACATCGGCGTGGTCTCGATGGTGATCGGTCCCTTGAGCAGCAGTATGCGTTGGTCATCCGCTACCCCTTCATAACGCTCGACTGTCAGTTCTTGCACTGCTCTGCCAACCTTTCCAGTTCATACTTTCTGGCCCCGGAACTTATTACGCCAGAACTTTCCACTCTCTCCGGCCTACTGCGGTTTTGCAGGCGGAGTCTTATCGTCGTGATTTTCGTAGGTTGAATATTGCCCGCCTGGATGTTTCAACTTCACCGTAATCTCAAGGTCCGGCTGCTTGACCTCGTAGTCCTGGCCGAAAGTCTGGAAGCCCTTGGCGATTACTTGCACCTCGACCGTTCCATAAGGAATTGATTCCGCGCTCACACGTCCATCGACGTCGGTCTTCAGATCCATCTCGCCCTTGCTCTTCCCTTTGCGGTTGACCGGATGAAGTACGACTTGTGCGTACTTGATGGGCTTGCCATCCGTGTCGCGAACTACCACGACTTTGACGGATGAAGTTGGACCCTCGTCATCCTGCGCCTGCGCCAACAGAGCCATACCGAAAAACATGGCGAAGGCGACCAACATCATCCGTAATAATTTTCTTTTCATAATTGCTTTCATCAGAATCAAGAAGAGCGCGAATGTCGCTCCCCGTGCCGCACCTCACCGTAGCATTGTAGGAGAATTTGGGACTTAGTGGATGACGAAACGTACACGTGCCTCAGCGTCCGTAGGAACGCCATTGCAGAGGGCTGGCCGGTAACGCCATTGCCGGACTGCCCGCAGCACGGCTTCGTCTTCGCCCGGGCCCGCGCCATTGAGGACGAATGCGCTATGCACGTGGCCGTCCGAACCTACTATGAAGCTCACGCGTACCGGAACGTCACTATCCTCCCCGGGCAGCAACGGGTCGGGCGTAAGAAGCGCTTCGGGAGGACGAACGTTACCGCATCTGGGCAACGCCAAAGGCTCGGAGACAGGATTGAATTCGGAAATATGCGCGGGTACCCGGCCCAGGTGACGCTCCGATTCTTTCAGAGGAACCTGCATCGGATTTACCCATGACACGACCGGCGAGCACCGAGCGGGAACACAAAAGCCGAGGGCACCACCGATAAGAAGTCCCGCCAATACGCCCCGTAAGCGGGAGCTCGCAGAGCGCCTTCCCCATCCTTCTGCAATCGTCAACTGGAACATTCAGACGCATTCGATGACTGTCAGTCCTGCCTTAGCACACAAAACCCACGGCAGAGGGGCAATTCAGCCTCCAACTCCACCTAAGATGTAAACCCAATGCCATAGGTAGCTTACAGGTGAGTTATCGCGCATCACTGCAAGCGAAACTGCAAGGGATTGCCACCCGGATGAAGGAAGATGGCAGCGCGAATGCCCGTGACCGTCTCCACAAAGACCTGTGAGCTACATCACAGGGCGTGGGGTGTCGGGGGCGCAAAATGAAGTTGGAAATGGTGGTGTTTTCTGCGCACCGACTCCCCGGAGGATGTCATGTTCGAGCAGGAAATTGAGTTAGAGAAAAGGACGTCGTCGATTGTCCCGCTGCTTTTGATCATCAGCCTGATCGTCGCGATTGCAGGCGTGTCTCTGTATTTTGTGATGGAGAGCCGAAGGGTTCTTACAACCGCGGAAGTCACCCCGGTTCTCGAAGCCAGCGTGAGTTCGCTGGGGCCGGTGACATTGCAGTTCGCAACCGGGATTGTGGCCACCTCGGTGGATCAGAAGCCACACGATCCTCACTACCGTCTGCTGGAGAAGGAAGGCTACCTCAAGGTCAGCAAAGACGTAAATTGGAAGACGCCGGTTGCGCTGACGCCAAAAGGTGAAGCGTGGCTCAACGGCATTCCGGGGGTCAAGAAATCAAAAAAAGACAATAACGACGAGTACACGGTGCCGCTGGCGGAACGAAAGCTCGGCGAGATCGGCAAGATCACCATGCTGAGCCCGTCAAGAGCGACTGTGGAATACACCTGGAAATGGGAGACAACAAAGGCTGGCGATTTGCTCGATGCGGCGGGTCCGGCGGTGAAAGCTTTCAACACCTGGGATCGCTCGATCCTGATCGACAAGTACGGCGCGAATTTTTATCACGCGGCGCCGACGAAGATTACGGTACTCCTGGTGAAGGACACAAAAGGCTGGAGTATTTCCAACGAGTAGTGCGAGGCCGCGAGCAATCGTTACTTGCAGAAGCGACGCGCAATCTAGATCAAAGGCCCTGCCATCAGTCCAGGCAGGGCCTTTTACATCTCAGGTCTTCCCTGCGGCAATGGCATTTCAATTCAAATATCCGACTTACTGCAAACCGTTTTGAGTGAATTTGTAGCCCGTACTTCCCGTCTCCGATGAGAGATAGAGGCTGGAAGCCTGCCCGGCCGTGCTGTAGTTATCGATCACGATGCCGCTGGGGCCGCCGGGAACATCGGCGGTCGTAACCGGCGAACCTTCCGTGGTCGCAGCCACCACGCATCCATCCGTACCGGTCCCGAAACAGTCCTGTGTCAATCCAAAGAAGAAGAAATCGGTGCCGCCATTGATGTTGGGGTTATAGAACTCTGTCCAGTTCGTGCAAACGGCCGCCGTCGATGTCAGCAGTTGTTGCGAGAAAGCCGCCGTCGAGTGCATCGTTCTTCCGGTAAAGGCAAATCCGTATTGCCACGGCGTGGTATCGGACGCCCCAGTACCGCAAAGACGTATCTGGCCCGTAGAGGGGTCGTTGTAGTAGTCGTTGGTGAAAGCGGGTTGGCCGAGGGTAAGAGCAGTCTTGGTCGTAGAACCCAAACCAATACGCGACTTGGTTATCTGCGTCAGAGTCGCGGTGTCGAACTCCACGAGAACCGCGGAAGTACCATCGTTGGCATCGACCACAAAAGTCGTGCCATTGGTTATATCGACGACCGGTGGAGGTACGATGGCTGGGCTCGTCTTTCCTGCAGCGCCAACCACAGCGACGGCAAGGGCGCCGGTGGTCGCATTGACCTGGTAGAGATTGCCGTTGGCACTTCCGATCATCAGCAACCCGAGTTGGCTATCGAGCACCGGCGGTGTGAGCTTATGTCCGCCACTGACGGTAACCGGCCATGGCCCGCCGGCGAGAGTCGGCGTCGAATTGAAAACGCCGTTGATCTTATACATAAGCCCGCCGTCGGCGCCGACATAAGCCACGTCATTCGTGTAGTCAACCCAAGGCGCGGAAGTCGTGCCCGTGGCGGTGGTGGAATAAGCGAGAGAAGTCATGGTTGGGGCCGCAGCGGAACTTATCCCTCCCTGGCCCGCCGTCCAAGTCAAGACGTGGAAAATGGCTTGCCCGGTCGCCGACTCTACGAACGCAATCTTTGTCCCGTCCAGGGAAATCACCGGGGAGAGGTTGACCTTGCCGCCGCTCTTTACTGTGGTTACGTTATAAGCAAACAACACAGTCGGGGCCGCGCCACAGATGCCGCCGGGACCGGAATAGAGATTGTTGAATGCGATCAGATTCGCCTGTTTGCCCGTTGCCCCAGCGACGTTCAATCCAAATACGACATAGTCGTTGATGCAATCGGGCGGAGCTCCGGGATTAAACGAGAATTTGGCGGGATACATGTTGGCAGCGACGCGGCCGCGGACGAAGTTGACATTCCAATCGCGGCCCTGTGAAGAGTTGTTCGCCTTGGCCTCCGGGTCCACGCATCCTGGAAAAATTCGGGATTCAACGCGCGAAAGCGCTGCATGACCTGATGCCGAATGCGAGGTTCCTGGTCCAACAGGTTCGGGTATTTGGCAAGGCCGTCGAGGCTGAAGACAATACTGCGGTCAGACCAGCCCTGCGGAACTCCAACGTGCCTGGGAGCAGCCTCACTCTGGCCCCAGAGACTCTGGGCAGAAAAGACCAAGGCCATGCACAACAAGAACGTCGACCCGTACGGATGCTTCACCTTCACGACGACCTCCAGATGCGGTTGGATGTCGTTATTCTAGCCGCACTTCGCTGGCGGAAGGGTTAACTGAGATTAGACCTCGCAAACTTTGGTGCAAGCATCCAAGTAGCTGTTTTTCAGGCTATTTCCGATTCTCGCCGCCTTATGGAACAATGAAACCTCCTAATGCGGCTCTCATAATCCATGACCATCGCGCCCAACAGCCTACAACTCGCGCTCCTCTCGGCTGCGATCCTGGGGTTTCACCACGGGTTCGATTACGACCACATCGCCGCTATCACCGATATCACGAGCGTCCAAAGAGGCCGCTGGCAGGGCATGCGGCTCGGGCTGTTGTATGCTCTGGGGCACGCTGCGACGGTCGCCGCGCTGGGTAGCGCCGTCATTATCTTTCAGCTTTCCTTACCACACGGACTGGACCGCGTTGCCGAGCGCCTGGTGGGAGTAACTTTGCTGATCCTAGGGATCTACGTTCTGGGTCGCTGTTTCAGGGAAATGCCGCCCCCAAAAGCCGGTTTCACCTCATGGCAAAGACTCTGCGCTGGGTTCACTGGAAGCTGAAAAGTTACTGGCACGACCATCCCGTACCAGCGCCGGCAGATAAAACCTGGAATTACACGCCCAAGTCGGTGGTCATGATCGGCGTAGTCCATGGTCTGGGAGCTGAAACGCCGAGTCAGTTGATGATCTTTCTTCTCGCGGCGAACCTGGGCGGTATCAGCAAGGGGTTTTTTGGATTGGGGATGTTTATCGCCGGTCTTCTCGTGATGAATACAATCATGACGGGCGTGGCGGTTGGACTTTTCGGCGTCAGTTCGAGGATGCCACGCTTCAAATTTGTAGTTACCGCACTGACGGCGATCTATAGCCTGGCGGTTGGTGCGTTCTTCCTGTTCGGGTCTTCGGGCTTGCTACCGCCGATAGGATGAGGCTGGGTGGAGTGTTTCCCAAAGAGAGAACGCTTATCCTCAAGTCACCATTCTGGGAAATTATTCAAGTAATCCTTCTTCTATAAGCAATAAATGCGTGCAGGATATCGAAGCTGGTAATACAATGGCCGACGGATAGTTACCTGAGGGGGTACTACTGAATGACGAATATTGCCAAGGCACTAGCTCGGCTCCGAGAGGAACGCCGGGATGCACAAAACCAGGTCCAGAAACTTGGGGAGGCAATCTCAGCTCTTGAGAAGCTAACCCGGGGATCTGGAATAACCGCGGGCGGCGGCTCGCAACGCACCAAGCGTGTACTCTCCGCGGCAGGACGCCGGAGAATTTCACTCGCCCAGAAAGCGCGCTGGGCAAAACTCAGGCAGAGTAAGAAAGCTGCCTGAAAGTTGTTTCCGGGCCCCGGTCTCGCGATGCTCTCCTCTCGCGAGACTGATGTCCGCCGCTCAACTCGGACCCAGAGTTCGAGTGGACGCGGCGCTTCACCAGCCAGTTTCGACAGGTCAGTCACACATACTGAAGTCTTATTTCTTGGTGAAAGCTACCAAGATTATGAGTGTCCGCCGCCAAGCTCGCGGACAATGTGCCCGACGAACGCCTTCGCATCTCCGAACAACATCAGGTTGTTATCCAGATAATAGAGCGGGTTATCAATGCCGGCGAAACCCGGATTCATGCTGCGCTTGATCACCATCACAGTGTGCGCCTTATCGACATCGAGAATGGGCATGCCGTAAATAGGACTGGTTTTGTCGGAACGGGCAGCCGGGTTGGTTACGTCGTTGGCTCCAATTACCAGCGCCACGTCGGTCTGGGGAAAGTCGCCGTTAATCTCATCCATCTCAACCAGGCGGTCGTAGGGTATGTTGGCCTCGGCCAGCAGGACATTCATGTGTCCCGGCATACGCCCCGCCACCGGATGGATTGCGAAGCGAACGTCGACTCCACGTTTGGTTAGGGCGTCATAAAGCTCGCGCACTTTGTGCTGCGCCTGCGCTACGGCCATGCCGTAACCCGGCACGATAATCACGCGGTTCGCGGCGGAGAGTATGGCCGCCGCTTCTTCCGGCGTCGCGCTCCGGACAGGCTTCGCCTCAGCCGACCGCCGCTGCCGCCTGCACCTGCCCGAACGCTCCGAACAACACGTTCGAAAACGACCGGTTCATCGCCTTCGACATGATGATGGAGAGAATAAGACCGGAAGATCCGTCGAGCGCGCCGGCGATGATCAGCAGCTTGCTGTCGAGCACAAAGCCCATGGCCGCGGCCGACAAGCCGGCGTAGCCGTTCAAGAGCGAGATGACGGTCGGCATGTCCGCGCCGCCGATCGGAATGATCAGCAGCACGCCGAAGATCAGCGCGAGCAGAATCATGAACGGGAAAAGTGCCTTCTGCTCGGGATGCAGCACCAGCGTGACCGCAATCACCACCGCGACGGTCAGGAGCAGAAAGTTAACGAAATTCTGGCCTTTATAAGTCAGCGGTCTCTGCGGGAGAACCTCCTGAAGTTTGCCGGCCGCCATTAAACTGCCAGTGATCGTCAGACCGCCGAGGATGACTTCGATCGAGAGCACCGACATCATGAAGCGCGAGATGACCGGGCGTGCGCAGATAGAACTCCGCCGAACCCACCAGCGTGACGCAGAGCGCGCCGAAGGCGTGGCTCAGGGCGGTTCGCTGCGGAACCGCCGTCATGGCTACATTGCCGAGTGGCACGCCAATGATCGCTCCCAGTACGAGCGCAATGGCGATCATGTGGTAGTCGTGCAGGCCATGCCGCAGCAAGGTGCCGATGATGGCGAGCAGCATGCCCGCTTCGCCTGCCCAAATGCCGTGGCGAGCGGTGGTCGGTGAACTCATCCACTTCAGCGACAGAATGAAGAGCACGCTGGCGATGAGATAAAGGACTTCGATTACAACCTGACTACCGGCGAATTCGGGGCTCATGACTTGGTCGCAGGACGGCTGGATTTGAACATCTTCAACATGCGGTCGGTGATGACGAAGCCGCCGACGATATTGCTGGTGGCGGCGACCACCGCGATAAATCCAAAAATGAAGGAGAGCCGGGACTGATGCTCGCCTACCAGCACGATCGCGCCCACGACCGCGATGGCATCGAGGGCATTGGTGAGCGACATCAGCGGCGTGTGCAACAAAGGCGAGACCCGCCGGATCACCTCAAAGCCGATGAAGCCGGCCAGCACGAAAATAAAAAGCGCATTGATCAGAGTGGAACTGCTGTTCATCTGTCCTCTGTCCTCCGTTCAAAATCTCGTTCGCAATCCTCCGGCTGGATGGTCATCTGGTTTCTATCCGGCCGGCTATCCCAAGTCAGGCCTGTTTGGCCAACTCGGGCAGCTTCAGAAACTCGCGCACGCGCGGTTGCACGATCTCTCCGCCATTCGTCAGCAGTGTGTCGCGCACGATGTCATCTTCCAGATTCAAGTTCAATTTCTGATCCTTGATCAGGTTCAGGAGAAACGCAGTAAGGTTCCGGGCATACATCATGCTGGCGTGATATGGAACCTGCGACGCCAGATTGATCTCGCCGATGACGGTTACGCCATGTTTGACCACGGTCTTACCGATTTCGGTGATGTCGCAGTTCCCGCCACGCTCGGCCGCCAGATCGAGAACTATCGAACCGAGCGCCATTCCCTTTACCATCTCTTCCGTCACGAGAATGGGGGCTTTCTTTCCGGGAATGACCGCCGTAGAGATCACGACATCGCTTTCCTTTACTGCCTGTCCCAGAAGTTCGCGCTGCTTGCGATAAAAGTCTTCATCCTGTGCGCGGGCATAACCACGGGCGTCCTGTGCGTCCTTCGCCTCGATGGGAAGCTCTACAAATCGCCCGCCCAAGCTTTGCACTTGCTCCTTGGCAGCCGGCCGAAGATCGTAAGCAGAGACGACAGCGCCGAGCCGGCGCGCTGTAGCAATCGCCTGCAAACCGGCCACGCCACATCCGATGACGAAAACGCGCGCCGGAGTGACGGTCCCTGCCGCCGTCGTAAGCATGGGGAAGATGCGAGGATGAGTGTCGGCGCACAGGAGCACGGCTTTGTAGCCGGCAACGGTAGCCATCGAAGAGAGCGCGTCCATGCTCTGCGCGCGCGTCGTGCGCGGCATCAGTTCCACGGAGAACGACGTGACTCCTGCCTTGGCGATTTGCTGAAGAACATCGAGTTCGCCGAACGGCCGCATGAATCCGACGAGAATTTGATTGGGGCGGTAGAGGGGCACATCCTGCTCGCCATTGATGTCATTCGATCCGTAGGGGAGCACCTGAACGATAATGTCGGCGGCGCCAAAGACCGCGGCACGATCGGCGACGATCTTGCCGCCCTTCTCCGTATAGAGCGCATCGGTGTAGCCGGCGCCGGTTCCGGCCCCCGCCTGAACATGAACTTCGAAGCCCGCTTTGGTGAGGGTAGGGAGAACCGCGGGCACGAGCGCAACCCGCCGCTCTCCGGGATAGATTTCCTTAGGAACACCGATGATCACATGGCCCTGCCTGTCTTACGATTTTCTCAGACGATGTCTTCCGCACGCTAGACATGACAAAGCTAGACGCGACGGAGTTCGATGCGACGGACGATTCTAGTTGAGCGCATGCAACGGCGCAAATGCAGCGCGATTACAGACTCCGAAGGCTCAGTATCAGTTTGCCATCCGCGCACCGTGTATCAATGTCCAAACAACCGCGAACAATCCAATCCGCACCCGCTGCTTTGAGTTCGGGGACCGGCATTGTGGTGGGAAACGCTATGACACGAGCCCCGGCTGACTTACCGGAGCGAACTCCCGCCGGCGCATCTTCAATCACGATACAGTCCGATGCTGGATAGCCGAGCACCGCCGCCGCTTTCAAATACGGTTCCGGATCAGGTTTACCAATCTTGACTTCGCTGCTCGTAATCATCGTGGCGGGAACGGGCAAACCAGCGGCGCGCATTCGAACCTGAGCCAACGGACGCGTTCCGGAAGTGGCGATCGTCCAGCGATCTGGAGGCAGCCGATCCAGCAACTCACGCGCCCCGGGCAAAGGCACCACACCTTCCAGATCCTCGATCTCGCGCCGCTCCACCTCGCGGTCTTCAACTTCGATGTCGGCGTCCGGCAGCAGGTCGTGGATCGTCGTTCGGCTGGGCCGCCCATGCGCCATCTTCACAACTTTTTCGGGGTCGAAGCCATGCTCACTCGCCCAGCGATGCCAGACGCGGGAGACCGCGGGGGTCGAATCGATGAGCACGCCATCCAGGTCAAACAGAATTGCTTGACAGAAAATTTCGATCATTGGCCGGAGTGTGACTGGTCTCTAAATTGGCTCTAAACTAAATTGGCTCTAAAAATGTTAGGCCCTCTTGTGGAGGGCCACGAAACCGCTTGATTTTGGTGAGCGCGGCAGGATTCGAACCTGCGACCCACGCCTTAAAAGGGCGTTGCTCTACCACCTGAGCTACGCGCCCCACCCTAAAACACTCAATCGATCATATCAGAGTCGCGGCGAGCAACAGTGCAAGCCAACTCCTGGAAGCTTTTCTGCAACGAACCATGGCCAGAGTTGGGCCGCCGCAGCAAAAAAGGGCTGTTCCCGCGAAACGTGGGACGAGAAGCTGCACGCGTAAGTCGATTGCCAATTCGCAACTCTAATTCAACGGACCAAAGGACAATATGAAAACAACCCATAGACTACTGATCACTCTGCTCGCATTGCTCTCGGTAGGAATCGCAATCGGTTGCTCGAAGACCGACCAACGTTCGCCCGATGTATCAGACAATGTCAGGCATGCGCTCGATCAGGCGGGATTGAAGGATGTATCGGTCAGCCAGGATCGAGATAAGGGTGTGGTGACACTCGGCGGACATGTCGATAGCGACGATGCCAAAGCGCAAGCTGAATCGCTGGCAAAATCCGTCGTGGGCTCGGAGGTAGTGGCCAATGAGATTGCGGTGGTTCCGAACGGCAGCGAGCGCGAGGCGAAGGCGGTAAATTCCGACCTGGATAAAGGCATTGAACAGAATCTAGATGCCGCGCTGATTCAGAACAAAATGCACGACGACGTGAAATACAGCGTCAAGAACGGCGTCGTGACCCTAAAGGGAGACGTGAATTCGCAACGCCGGCGCGAGCAGGCGGCACAGGTGGCGACGGCGGTCCCGAACGTTCAGCAAGTTGTCAACGACGTACAGGTCAAGGATCAGAAAGCCAGTTCCTCGAAATAATGGTTATCCGAAGAGCAGCCTCAAACCTGGGGCTGCTCTCTTTTTTGAAGATGAATTCTCCCTCCACGCACTAATTTCGCGCGGTGACCCGCAATCCGAAAACGCGATACACTCTGCATGAATGAAGGGTTTTCGGTTCGCAACAGCAATGGCGCTTCTTGCGATGGGTATGGCTTTGTTTCCGGCACCGGCCCATGCGAGAAAGAAGCCCGCCTTGCCAACCGTCCGCTGGACTGAAGGTGCGCCCGGCTGCTCCTTCGAACGCGGAGCCGACGGACGCGAGCGCTGGACGCTGAACGACAAGGACATCGATCTGACACTGCTCGTGGACTCCCAGGAACTGGCCAAGAGCATGCATCACGGCTTTTACCGCGTCCTGGCCCTGTACCTGGCCGTGAACTATAAGGGCGAAGGCAACTTCGAATTTCCGGCCGACCTGCGCCTCGACTTTGTCCGCCACCACGACGTCATCGAGAGCACGATGGATCCGGCCATGCTCCAGAATAAATTGCAGAATGACCTCGACACCAAGGTCTTTGACACGGAGCGCGAGATCAAGAAACATCCTGAGGTCAAGGAGCAAAAGCTGGCGCGACTGCGTATCGACGAAAAAGAAGGCGCGGAGTTCATCGAATTCCTGTCGACGCAATATCTCTCTTCGATGGTCCTCAATGCCGGCAATCCCGAAACGCACGGATGGGTGCTCTTCCCTACCCGCAACAAATGGATTGGTCCGTGGAAAGAACGCGAGGACTTCATTCTCTCCGTCTACTCGAAAGGAAAAGTGTGGCAGTTCCCTTTCTCTCTGCCACCATCAGCTGGAAACCCTGAGCTGCGCAAGCCGGAAAATTGATCCGGCAGTCTTTGACTTTCCGGATTTCGAATTCCTTCCCTGGAGATTGTGTTACAGTCCGTGCTCATGGAGACGGCTCCGAGACCCCGCGTCCAGAAACGAAGCAAGCTGACGTGCTCTACTGCCCAGTATGTGCGATTGAAGTCAGGGATCCGCTGACCTGCGGTGACTGCTCGGCCGTCATCTGCCGCCGCTGCGGAACCCCACTCGAATCTTCCGATGAACTGGCGATGGGGTAAAGGACGAAGCATGGACGGGCAACTCGTAAATTGGCGGTGCGGAGCAGTAATGAGAGTCCGTGTGATTACCCTATGAACCCCGTAGCCGCGGTTCCCGAGAACAAAAAATCGAGCCGAGCAGCCGGGGCTAATCCGCGGATTGGGGCTGCTCGATTCCGTCCTGCTGCTGGTGAGCGGCATCGTCGGCTCGTCCATTTTTTTGACCGCGAAAGACATCGCTGGTCCGTTGCCGAACACCAAGCTATTTTTTCTGGTGTGGGTCATGGGGGGAGCGATCTCGCTCTGCGCCTGCGTTGCCTTCGCGGAACTCGGATCGATGTTTCCCGACTCCGGCGGCCAATACATTTACCTGCGTGAGGCCTATGGCGACCTGCCCGCCTTTCTGTATGGCTGGATGTTGTTCACGGTCGCCAATGGAGGAACGATTGCCGCGCTCTCCGTCGCTTCAGCGGCCTACATGGGAAACATCATTCCCGCCATCTCACAGGACCGTGTGATGTTCTCCTTGTTTGTCCAAGTTCACGGCGGCATCGTCTTCACCCGCGCACACCTGGTCGGCTTGGTTCTGATATTTGTCCTGACCTACGTCAACGTCGTTGGCCTGCGCTGGGGCGCTCTTCTCCAGAACGTTTCTACCTGGACCAAGTTCGCCGCCATGGCCGTGTTCGTGGTGCTGGGGTTCGCGATCGGCAAAGGACGCTGGTCGAACTTCAGCGCGCCCACGCCGGGCGGGCTGACCATGGGCTTGAGCGCCAGCCAGTTGATCTCCGCTTTGGGCGTCGGGTTGATCGCCGTCTTTTGGGCTTATGACGGATGGGTCTACATCACCTGGGTTGCGGGTGAAGTAAAAGATCCGCGCCGAAACGTGCCGCGCGCCATGGTGCTCGGCGTCTTGGCGGTTGGCGTGATCTACCTCGCAATGAACATGACGTACGTCTATGCGATGCCTCTGAGCGAAGTCGCGAAACACGAAACCATCGCGCACGCAGCAGCGGCCGCCCTGTTTTCGCCCCGAGCCGCGTTCTGGCTTTCCGCGATGATCGCGATTTCGTGCTTCAGCGCGGCTGCCACTTGTACGCTCTCCGGCGCTCGCGTGTACATGGCCATGGCGCAGGACGGCGTCTTTTTTCGGCGCATGGCCAACATCCATCCCAAGTGGCGCACTCCCGCCGTTAGCCTGATCGGCCAGGGCATCTGGGGAGCGGTGCTCACGCTAAGCGGCCGCTACGATCAGCTCTACACCTATGTCATTTTCGGCATGGTGCTTTCCTACACGCTGACTGTTGTTGGCCTGTTCGTGCTGCGCTGGAAAAAGCCCGATATTCCACGCCCTTACCGTTGCACCGGATATCCGTGGCTGCCGGCAATCTATGTTCTGGTGGGCGGCGCATGGACTCTGAACACGATTGTTACCCGTCCGATCGAAGCGCTCGGTGGCGGCGCAATCATTCTTCTCGGCGTTCCCTGCTATCTCTACTGGAAGCGAAAGAGCCATACGAGCTCGGCCTGAAATTCGCGTGAAAGGCGCGAAACTTCTCTGCTCAAAGAGTGCAGTTCTTTGCCTGAACTTTTCGTAGGCGTTCAGACCACCGTGCTCGACCGGTTCGTTTTGGTGCTATAGTTCTGCCACCATTCCCCTCTGGAACCGGTCCGCCCGAGGAAGGCTCACCTATGAATCCCCACCTCAAAGCGATTCTTCAGAAGACTTGTTTGCTGCTGACCACCGCGACCATACTTGCCGGCCTTGCCCATGCCGCCGGGTACAAACGCTTCTACAACTTCGGCTCCGGGCTCGACGGCATCAATCCCTCCGGCCCTCTCTCTTTCGACGCTGCCGAAAATGCCTATGGGACCACCGCAGCCGGTGGGGACTTCGGCCTCGGCACAGTTTTTATGATCACCCCCTCTGGCGAGGAGCAAATAATCTGGAGCTTCACTGGAGGCCCTGACGGCTCCGATCCCCACGGGGGAGTCATCCTCGACTTCGACGGCAATCTCTATGGCACGGCAGTCGCGGGCGGTTCGGGCTTTTGCTCCGGCGATGGATGCGGCGTCGTCTTCAAACTCACTAATTCCGGCGGCACGTGGAACGCTTTCCCGATTTACAGTTTCACAGGCGGCGATGATGGCTTCGGTCCCGGCAGTCCGCTCATCTGGGACACGGCCGGCAATCTCTACGGGACTGCGCCGGACGGTGGCAAGGACGGCAACGGGGTGGTCTTTGAGCTCTCGCCCACCGACAACGGCTGGCAACAAAGAGTGCTTCACGCCTTTACCGGCAAGAGAGATGGCGCTGTCGGATCGCTCGGCGCGCTGCTCATGGATTCCGCAGGCAATATTTACGGCACAAGTGAGCTCGGCGGCGATGCCGGAGCGGGGGCGGTCTACGAACTTTCGCCGACGGGCAAAGGCTCGTGGAAATTCACGACGCTCTATGACTTTAAGGGAATGCCGGACGCCGCCAATCCGTACGGCGGCCTCGTCCTCGACAACATCGGCAATCTCTACGGCACCACGTATTTCGGCGGCGAGCTTGGAATGGGCACCGTATTCCAGTTGTCGCACGGGCCGAACGGGGCGTGGCAGGAAAACATTCTCTACAGCTTTCAGGGCGGCACAGACGGAAGCTTCCCGACCTCGACGCCGTTCTTCGCATATCCTTTCACCACCCTCTACGGCACGACTACCACGGGCGGACGTCCATCCTGTGACTGCGGCACCATCTTCAGCCTCAAGTTCTCGCACGGAACGTGGAAGGAAAAAATCGACCATCTCTTTGGAAAGGGCCGCGATGGCTCGTATCCGATTTACGGACTGACCGCTGCGGACGGCGTTCTCTGGGGCACCACGCCCGTCGGCGGCACCGACAGTGGCGGCACGCTCTTCCAACTCACACACTAACCGCAGCCCTTTTGGCTCGCTCTGTTCCGGGAGGAAATACCGGTTATGTCGCATCACAGATTGTCGGCGATTGTTTCTACCCTCCTCTTGTTTCTTTGCGGAATCTCTGCCGCCCAGCAACACATTACGGGCACCCTGCCCGATGGCGCCAATTACGTGATGGACTATCCCGCGAACTGGAACGGCACCCTCCTGCTCTACAGTCACGGGTACACCGCTCCTGGATCGGAGCTGGTAGCCTACGACGCCGGCGATGGATCAACGGCCGCGTTCCTGCTTGCCAATGGATATGCGCTCGCCGGATCTTCCTACTCGACCACCGGATGGGCTGTGCACGAAGCTCTGCCCGACCAGGTTTCCACGCTCGACGTCTTCGAATCGCTGTTCGGTACGCCCACGACAACTATCGCGTGGGGACATTCCATGGGCGGCATCATCACCGCCGGACTCTTGCAGCAATATCCCGATCGCTTTCAGGCGGGAATGCCGATGTGCGGCGTGGTTGGCGGCGGTGTCGGCTTCTTCAACGAAATGCTCGACGGCGCATTCGCCTTCAATACGCTGGTCGCCGGCAATAGTCTTCAAGTGGTCAATCTCACGGATCCCGCCACAGACTACAACAACGCAGAGGGCTGGCTCGGCTACGCACAGGGAACCGCACAGGGACAAGCTCGCATTGCGCTGACGGCGGCCTTGGTCGACGTGCCGGGGTGGTGGGATCCGGGCGCTCCGCCACCGTCGCCGACGGATTACGCTTCGCAGGAGGTCAATCAGTTTTACTGGCTCGCCTATGACGTGTTTCCGTTCGCCTTCTACTATCGCGCCGAACTCGAAGGACGTGCGGGCGGAAATCCATCCTGGAATGTAGGCGTGAATTATGCCAAGCAATTGCAACGCTCGGCGAACAATGCCGAGGTGCAGGCTTTATACAACGCCGCAGGCCTCAGCCTTACCGGAGATCTCAACTCCCTGGCTAAAGCTCCGAGAATCGCGCAGGACGCCAATGCCGAGAACTACCTGATCCAGAACATCATCTTCAACGGCCAGCTTCCGGGCCCAGTGCTCGCTCTGCACACCGAGGGCGACGGTCTCGTACCGGTTGAGGATGAGCAGGCTTATCTGGCAACAGCGACCGAAGCCGGGAACAAAGCGCTGGTGCACGATGTTTTTGTCCATCGCGCCGGACATTGCACCTTTACTCCCGCAGAGACGGTCGCGGCGGTCGAGGCGCTTTTCACTCGTCTTTCGACTGGAAAATGGAAGGGTCTAAGCGTTACCGCTCTCGACAACGTGGCAGTCGATCTGGGCCCTTATTACAACTACCTTTACCTGAACAATCAGTACGTGTACACGTCGCCGGCTTTTGAGACCTACAAATCGCCGAAATTCCTGCGGCCCTTCGACGCGTTCAGTAAGTAAAGTCGCTTGACCCGGTAGAACCAGCGCCAGAGAGCGGTTTCCTATAAATTTCCGGGTTGACAAGTTCTGAGCAACAGTACAAACTTTTGGCCGCCGATTAGCCGGTAACTCACCCGACTTCGGCTGGACCCCTACCTCACCCCGCAAGCGAAGGAAGAATCCTATGTCACGAATCGTCAAGAAAACACTGTTGTCCGCAGCCGCCGTTCTACTTGTCTTCGTTTCGGTGAACGCCGCTGCGCAAAAGCATATCACCGGCACATTATCCGACGGAGCTACGTATGTGATCGATGTTCCGGCTGCGTGGAACGGCACGCTGCTTCTCTACAGTCATGGATATGTCGCGCCCGGCGGTTCAAACCCGGCGGAGGATGTCGGCGATCCTCTTACTGGGGGATATTTGCTGGCGGCGGGCTATGCGCTCGCAGGTTCATCCTATGCGAGCACGGGCTGGGCGGTTCAACAGGCAGTTCCTGATCAGATTGCAACCCTCGGCGTATTTCAGGCGGATGTTGGCACTCCGACGACCACGATCGCGTGGGGACATTCGCTCGGAGGCATGATCACCGCTGCATTGGTGCAGGAGTATCCGACGCAATTCAATGGCGCGCTCCCCATGTGCGGAGTGGTGGGCGGAGCCGTAGGCACGTGGAACCAGGCTCTGGATGCCGAGTTTGCATTCAATACGCTGGTCGCGGGCGGGGCGCTTCAAGTCGTACACATCAGCAACCCCACGGCGAATCTTACCGCAGCGGAAGTACTTCTGAACGCGGCTCAGGCCACGCCACAAGGGCAAGCCCGGATCGCCTTGACTGCGGCGCTCGCCGATACTCCCGGCTGGTACGATCCCACGTCACCTGAGCCCGCTGAGAATGACTACACCGATCGCGAAGCCAACCAGTTTTCATGGTTAGAAAACGTCGACTTCCCGTTTGTGTTCGATTTTCGCGCCGAACTGGAGGGCCGCGCCGGCGGCAATCCGTCATTTAACAATGGCGTGAACTATCTATCGCAACTGAAAAAGTCGGTCGATTACGATGAGGTGCAGGCGCTGTATACCGCGGCTGGTCTGGACCTGTACTGCTGATCTTGCGACGCTGAAGGCGGCTTCAAGAATTACAGCCGATCCGGGCGCCTTAACCTACCTGACCGAAAACGTCATCTACAACGGCCAGTTGCCGTTTCCCGTGCTCACCATGCACACGACCGGCGACGGACTTGTGTCCGTGCAGGACGAACAAGCGTACGCGACGGTGGTGACCGAGGCGAAAGACCAATCCGACCTTAAGCAAATCTTTGTGCATCGCGCTGGCCACTGCGAGTTCTCTCCGGCGGAAACCCTCACCGCTTTGCAGACTCTGGAACTGCGCATGAGCAGCGGCAAGTGGAAGAACCTCACGCCCACCGATCTGAATAATGAAGCCAACGCTTTCGGGCCGACCTATAACGTCATCGAAGTGAACGGTAAGGCGGTGGCGGCTGACCCGGCCTTCGAAACTTATAAGCCGGCAAAGTTTTTGCGGCCGTATGACGCGTTTACGAAATAGGGATGCCAGAACATGACTGATCACATGCGGAGGAACGGGAAGTGGGGATAATCGATTCAGAGGTCTCGTCAGCGGTCCAACCGGAACTGATGACTGGTGAGACTCTCCTCTGGACGGGCAGGCCGAACGTCGGCGTTGTCTTCCACTCTGACGATTTGTATTTGATTCCTTTTAGCTTGCTTTGGGGCGGCTTCGCCATCTTCTGGGAAGCGGGAGTTCTCGGTTATTGGGGTAACACTGCGAAGGGTGGAACTCCATCGACGTTCATGGCGCTCTGGGGAATTCCGTTCATTCTTGCGGGGCAGTATTTCATTTGGGGTCGTTTTCTCTACGACGCGTGGCTGAAACGTCGCACCTATTACGCGGTAACGAATCGACGCGTTTTGATGGTACAAGAAGGATGGAATCGGAAGACGAGTTGGATGTACATTAGTTCGATTCCGACCGTTGAACGAGAAGGTTCCATGACCGGGACCTTATGGTTTGGGCCAAAGTACCCAGTATTTGGGGGGCGCGGGCAAAAGACGCGCGGCATGAGCCGTTTCAGCATTGGGGACGTGCCTGTGTTTGCCGACATCGACGACTTGGAATCCGTATACCGCACCGTGCTCGAGTTGCGTGAAAAGACAGATCAAGCGCTGAGCACACAGAGCAAATGGTAGATCTACACCGGCGTGGCCGTCTTCCTCTTAGGATTGAAGAATGGCAGCGGAACCACCGTCGCGGTCGTCTTCATGCGCTGCGCTTCAATCGTTAACTCCATCTGAAGTTTTGTGCCATTCTTGGCGTATTCCGTGCTCACGCTCGCCAGCGCAATCAACTTCTTGAGCAGCGGAGAGAAGGCGGTCGTAGTCGCCTTCCCGATCTGCCGGTCTCCGGAATATACCGGCACGGCGACGCGCGAAGCCTGGCTGGGCGCTGCCGGAGACAATCCAAATTTGTCGAACTGCTCTTCCACCTCGACCCAGTCCACTTCCAGTCCCACCAACTGCCGCGAGACGCCCTGCTTTTGATCGCGCTCCAGCGCGCGCTTGCCGATAAAGTTTTCCTTCTCTAGATGCACCATCTTCCCGAACCCGAGTTCGTACGGAGAATATTTCTGCGACGGAATGAGCGCCTTCTTCGAGCTGATGTAGTCCACTTCAATCAGTAAAAGCCCAGCCTCCACGCGCGCCACGTCAAGCGCCAGCATTCCCGCCGCATGAATGTCGAACTGCTTACCCTTCTCCATCAGGGCGTCCCAGACTTTGACGGCGTCATTCCACGGAATCCAGATTTCGTAGCCCAGGTCGCCCGTGTATCCCGTGCGCGAAATATCGACAGGCACGCCAGCGATCTTGCCGCTCGTTTTCCGGAAGTATTTCAGATTGGCGATGTCGGCCTCAGCGACCGTCCTCAGCAATTTTGCCGACGCCGGCCCTTGCAGCGCCAGCGCCGCCGTCTGCTCTGAGATGTCTTCGATCTGAACATCCATATTCAAACCATTCTGCCGGAACCACCGCAGGCTCGGATCGGCGGCGGTCCATCGATATTTGTTTTCTTCGAGGCGTGTGATCGTACCGTCGTCGATGACCTTGCCCTCTTCATCGCACCAGCACGCATAAATAACCTGGCCAACCGCAACTTTGTTGATGTCGCGCGTGATCACGCGATTGACGAGCTTGGTCGCATCCTTGCCGGTGATCAGATACTTGTAGAGCGGAGAGATGTCGATCAGCGCGCAGGCATTGCGGATGGCGTTGTACTCGTGCTCATGATGCACCTCATACACGCTGACCGTGTAGAAGCCGGACCACTCGCGATAATTCAGGCTGTGGCAAAGCGCCAAAGTTCTCTCGTGAAATGCGGTTCCGATAGGCAAGGCAATCTCCTCCGGGACGTCTGAATGCTGGATTATATGTGCGGCGTCCGCCGGCGAGCAACATAGCCATGCCCCACTTTTCAAGCGACAAGTTCGCGCCTCTCGAATAGAATGTCTAACTGAATCATGTCCCGCCTCATCCAATGGACCGTCCTTCCAAGTGGCCTCTGAGCCGCCGCAGTGGTATCGTACGTCTGCATTCCTGAAACGATATTAAAGAACGTTTCCCACTCACCCTCGCCGAAACGCGAGATTCAAACTGAAAGCTGATAGCTGACGACAGCTAAAAGCCAGGAGCTAGAAGCTAGTGGCCGGTTCTAAGTACGACGTAATCGTGATCGGCGGAGGCCACAACGGCCTCACCAACGCCGCCTATCTCGCGAAGGCTGGGAAGAAAGTGCTCGTGCTCGAACGCCGCTATGTTCTCGGTGGCGCGGCATGCACGGAAGAGGTTTTTCCCGGCTTCAAGTTTTCGGTGTGCTCGTATGTAGTCTCGCTGCTGCGGCCGGAAATTATTCGCGACCTCGATCTTCCGCGACACGGCCTCGAAATCCTTCCGCTCGATGGCACGTTCACGCCCATGCCGAGCGGCGATTATCTCTGGCGCGTGAATGATCACGGCAAGACGCACCGCGAGATCGCCCGCCACTCGCGCGTTGACGCCGAGGCCTACGACGAATTCGGCAAGGCGATGCAGGCCATGTGCCGCTTCGTGAAACCGATCCTCAGCATGATCCCGCCCGACCCGTCGACTCTCAATCCGCGCGAACTGATGAAGCTGCTCTTCATCGGCCGCCGCTTTCAAGGCATGTCGAGCGAGGACAAATACAACCAGGTCCAGCTCATGACCATGAGCGCGATCGACTTCCTCGATCAGTGGTTCGAGACCGACGTGCTCAAGGCGACCATGTCGGCGTCGGGCATCATCGGAACGTTTCTCGGCGTGCGCTCGCCCGGAACCGCCTACGTTCTGCTTCATCACTACATGGGCGAAATCGATGGCGCATTTCGCGCCTGGGGATTTGCCCGCGGCGGCACGGGCGCGATCTCGAATGCGATTGCCGGCGCGGCCCGCGAAGCGGGAGTAGAAATTCGCACCGAAGCGCCGATCGCGCAAATTCTCGTCAAGAACGGCCGCGCCTATGGAGTAGCACTCGCCAACGGCGACGAAATTCTTGCCGACGTGATCTCCTCCAGCGTCGATCCGCGCCTCACCTTCACCAAGATGATCGAGCCCGGCCATCTGCCTGACGAATTCATGGACGGCGTCAAGCGCTACAAATTCCGCGGATCATCGGGCAAAGTGAACATGGCGCTCGACGGGCTGCCGAATTTCAAATGCCTGCCCGGAATTGGCGCGCATCTGCGCGGCGCGATGTCGATTTCGCCGAGCGTCGAGTACATGGAGAAGGCTTACGACGAGGCGAAGTACGGGCACTGGTCATCGCACCCATACATCGACATGGTGATTCCCACGCTGACCGATACGTCGCTGGCGCCGCCGGGAAAACATATCCTGTCGTGCTTCGTGCAATATGCGCCGTACAAACTCGCGGCCGGACTTGACTGGGATACGGAGAAAGAAAAATTCGGCGACAACGTGGTTAACACGATTGCCGAATACGCTCCGAATATCAAAGACATCATCCTGCACCGACAGGTCGTCACGCCGCTTGATCTCGAACGCGAATGGGGACTGAGCGAAGGCAACATCTTTCAGGGCGAACTCTCGCTTGAACAATTGTTCTTTCTGCGTCCGGTGGCAGGCTGGGCGCAATTCCGCTCACCCATCAAGAATTTGTACATGTGCGGATCGGCCACGCATCCCGGCGGCGGCATCATGGGCGCGCCCGGGCGTCTGGCCGCGCTCGAAATTCTGAAAGACGGAAAGGCCGCATAGGCGATGGCCGAAACGCGCGACATCATCATCGTCGGTGGCGGACACAACGGGCTTGTGGCCGCCTTCTATCTGGCCAAGGCGGGATTCAGGCCGCTCGTCCTCGAACGCCGTTCGCAGGTCGGCGGCGCCGCCATCACCGAAGAATTTCATCCCGGCTTCCGCTGCTCGACTCTTGCGCACTCAGCCGGACCGCTCCGCGCCGATGTCGCGCGTGACATGCAACTTGAACGACACGGGCTCAAGTTCACCACCTCAGATGTGAGTACCGTTTCCCTTTCACCCGACGGCCGAGCGCTTGTTCTCTACTCCGACGTTAAGAGAGCCGCGGAGGAAATTGCGAAGTGGTCGGCGAAGGATGCTGCCGCGTACGGCGAGTTTTCGACAGCGCTCGGCAAGATCAGTAAGGTTATCGCCGAGGCGCTGCTGCTGACGCCGCCGAACATCGATAATCCGTCGAGCGGGGACCTCTGGGGAATGCTGAAGACGGGCCGGTCCATCCGCAATCTGGGAAAGAAGGACTTATATCGCGTACTCCGCTGGGGACCGATGGCGGTAGCTGATCTGGTTGCGGAGTTTTTCGAGACCGAACCGCTTCGGGCAACGATTGCCGCGCGCGGAATTTTCGGAACATTTCTCGGGCCATGGTCCGCGGGGAGTGCCTTGGTCCTGCTCCTGCGAGCGGCGGCTGATCCCACTGCCGCCGACGGCACTCGATTCCCTATTGGCGGGGCGGGAGCAATCACCGCTGCCATGGCGGCCGCAGCCAAGGCGGCGGGCGCCGAGATTCGCACGGATGCTGCCGTCTCAGAAATCCGCGTGAAAGACGGCGTTGCCGTCGGAGTCGTGCTCGCCTCCGGCGAGGAGATTACCGCCAAGGCCGTCGTCTCGAACGCCGACCCGAAGCGTACGCTCATGCGCCTGGTCGACCCCATTCATCTAGCGCCCGACTTTGTGCAGAAGATCAAGAACTACCGTTCCATGGGAACGGTGGCCAAGATCAATCTAGCTCTGTCCGGCCTTCCGGAGTTCACAGCGCTTAAAGGGCGCGAGGCAGATGGCCTGCTCAATGGACGCCTTCAGATCAGCCCGGAGATTGACTACCTCGAACGCGCCTTCGACGAATCAAAGTATGGGAACTTTTCGCGCAAGCCTTACATTGAAATTGCGTTCCCTTCCGTTACCGATCCGTCGCTCGCGCCAGCGGGCCAGCACGTGATGTCGATCTACATGCAGTACGCGCCCTATAGTCTGAAAAACAGCGACTGGGAGAGCCAGCGCAAAGCGCTCGGCGAAACAGTCGTGAAGACCATCGCGCAATACGCGCCGAATCTGCCGCAACTGATCCTTCGCCACCAGATCATCACGCCCAAGGACCTGGAAGACACGTATGGACTCACCGGAGGTCATATTTTCCACGGCGAGCTGGCGCTGGATCAGTTCTTCACCATGCGGCCTCTCCTCGATTGGGCTCGCTACAAAACACCTATCGAGCGGCTGTTTCTCTGCGGAAGCGGCACGCACCCTGGGACGGGACTGACCGGCGGGTCTGGCGCCAATGCCGCGAGAGAGATTTCGAAGACGCTGAAGAAGTAAGGTGCTCGCGAGCCGCGAACAAACGGTCCACACTTGTGGTGATACCCGCTCATATCCGCTGTGTCTGTGCAGGAAAGTGGCATACCTGCTTCCGCTAAGAGCTTCTTGACTATATGACTATCTAGATTCCTTCACTCGCTCAGCAGACCGCGCCTCTTAGACTCCTACTCAGGCATCACAGTTTCCTAAACGAGGTGAAGTAGGATCATGCACCGGCGTTCTCTCGGTCTCTTCGTCTTCTCATTTGTTCTTTCTCTGGGAGCGCAAACGGCCCCTTGGCAACCGTCGCCCGGACACACCCAGTTGCGAATTTGGCCTGGCTCGACGCCGAATGCGCAGCCTGTTCCCGGCCCGGAGACCATGACGATTGACCCCGACTTTTCCATTGCCGGCAAGCATGTGATCGGACTCTCCAACGTGACCCAGCCAACCATCACCGTCTACGCGCCCGCAGCAATGAGTACTGGCGCGGCGATCCTCGTGTTTCCGGGTGGCGGCTTTCAGGAATTGGCGATTGACCTCGAGGGTACGGAGGTTTGCGATTGGCTCACGTCCACAGGAATCACCTGCGTGCTGCTGAAATATCGCGTGCCCAGCCTGCCTTATGACTGGCACTGCAAGTGCCGACCGAACGGACAGGCTATATCGACACAGGCTCTGGAGGATGCGCAGAGAGCGATGGGGTTGGTGCGATTGCACGCCAGCGAGTGGCATATCGATCCTCACAAGGTTGGTGTGCTGGGGTTTTCCGCCGGTGGCTATCTCGTGGCCGAGATCAGCACACACTTTCGTCGCCGGTTGTACGCGCCTGTCGATGCGGCAGACCGCGAAAGCTGCCGGCCTGATTTTGCAATCCCCATTTATCCCGGACACCTTTCGACCGAAGCCCATTCAAACCTGAATCCTCGGATTCGCGTCACCCGCGATACTCCGCCAACGTTTCTGCTGCAAGCGGAGAATGACCCGGTCGATCCTATACAAAACTCGCTGGCCTACTTCGCCGCGCTGCAACGAGCCGGCGTTCCGGCGGAGTTGCACGTGTACGCGAAAGGCGGTCATGCGTTCGGACTGCGGCTTACGGAACTTCCCATCACGGAATGGCCCGGTCTGGTGGAGAGGTGGCTGAGAACGATTAGGATGACTCCGAAGTAGGGCCGCGCAAGAAATCTAGCTGAAGTATCTCTTGCCGCTTGGTGATAAATGGTCATATCGCTCCGGGTCACAGTTCCACGTTGATTATCCGCAAATTCACGAAACCCGAGCCATCCCGAACTCACCTGTTGCCGTCTCCTCCGTCGTAATCCCCTTTCGCACTTCCCCCTGTGAAATCCCGCGCTCCCTGTGGTAATTCTTTAGGAAATGCGCAATACCGCCATTCTTCTTGTTTCCTGCCCCGACCGCAAAGGCGTGGTCGCCTCGATTGCCGATTTTATTTTTCGCCACAACGCCAACATCGTTTCGAACGACGAACACACCGACGAGGAATCGAACATCTTCCTGACCCGCGTCGAGTTCGACCTCGACGGCCTGTCTTTTGATTTCTCGGAGTTCACGGAGCGCTTCTCGCCCATGGCTCGCGACTACAAGATGGACTGGCGCATTGCCCGTTCTTCCGACCGCCAGCGCATCGCGATCTTCGTCTCGAAATACGATCATTGCCTTCAGGATCTGCTTTATCGCCATCAAAGCGGCGAATTGCAGTGCGCGATTCCGCTGATCATCTCCAATCATCCCGACAACCAGCGCATCGCTGATTTTTACCGCATCCCGTATTCCTATGTCCCGGTCACGAAAGAGAACAAGCTGGAAGCCGAGCAGAAGCAACTCGCACTGGTGCGCGAGCACGCCTGCAATCTGGTTGTTCTCGCACGTTACATGCAGGTGCTCTCCAGTGACTTTATCGCCGCCCTGGGTTCGCGGAACGTCATCAACATTCACCATTCATTTCTCCCGGCCTTCGTCGGGTCGAAGCCCTATCATCAGGCGTTTCAGCGCGGCGTCAAACTCATCGGCGCGACGTCCCACTACGTCACCCAGGTGCTCGACGATGGTCCGATCATCGAGCAGGATGTCGTGCGCATCTACCACCGCGACAGTATCGAGGACCTCATCCAAAAAGGGCGAGACATTGAAAAAGTTGTGCTCTCGCGCGCGGTCCGGTGGCACGTCGAAAACCGCATCCTGCTCTATGGAAACAAGACGGTTGTCTTTCAGTAGGCAATCCTCCTCGACGAGCAGTTTCATACCGCGGTCAACCGCTTTTTATGCGGCGCGGGTGTGACTTCCGTGACCTCGGTAACCGCCTAAACAATTGCCTCCGCGCACCATTTTCGGCTTTACTTAAATTAGCTTCCCTAGCGCGTGGCTGCGCAGTCTCGAAGGAGTTGAATGGTTGAAGATCCCAACTGGGAGCTTGCTCTTCTGGCCACTGTTCAGGCCTTCTACCAGCGCCTGCTGAGTGAACAGTTGGGCGGAGAGATTCCGGTTGCCGCGGATCTCGCTCCCGAAGCCATTGGACACGCCGAGGACCCCCGCCCCACGCTCCAGAAAATGCACCTTTGGATCCAGCTCCTGGACATGGCCATTTCGCCGGCCATGCTGCGGGTGGGGATGACACCGGAACTCGACGCTGAAGTGGCCGAGGGGCTGCTTCGGTACTTCGCCCGCCATCGCGATGATTCCGCCTCCAATCGCGACAAGACCGATCTCGTAGCGACTTTTCTGTATCGTCATCCGCGCGTTCCCGGGCAATGGGAACGTCGCGGCTATGGACTCGACGGCTCGATTCCTTTATCGCCCTTTGAAATCGCCCTTCTCGAAATTCTTTCCGAATCGGACGTGCCGGAGCTTCCCGAAGAGCACGTGCAGTTGCTGCGCGAGTTCGGGCCCTTGCTCGACCAGGCAAACCGTTTCCAGGATTTCAACTCGCTGATGGATTCGGGAATTATTTCTCGCGTTCGCGAACTGAAGGCTTCGCTCGGAGAATCCATCTATCACCCCGGCGTGCTGGCAACGATCGCGCCTTATAACGCGGCGTTTGGACGACGCTTCGATGTGCTCTTCTCGACCGCGGCGCGCGAGATCCGTGATTTTGCGCGGCAACTCGAGGAACTTGGCGGCACAATTCTGACCACGGTTGATGGATTCGAGGTCACGGTCGACCACGTGTCTGCTTTAGATGAACAGGCTCTGCTGAAGGTCGATTACGCGTCCGCCCTCGAAAAATTCCGACGATTCGCGCAGCTGAAAAAAGAACTGGAACGGCGGCCACCGGTCCGCCGTTCGCAGCCGATGTTCTGCGGGGTCCGCCGCATCCAGCGGCGCTGGTGGCGCCGCGGCTGCCGCGCCCGCACGGGTACGCAAATATGTGCCGGCGTCCATTACGCCACAGGCGACAGCGACGGAGGATGCAAAGCTGAGGCGCGTGGAGGAATCGATTCGCGTTTTCGTGCGTGTCGCTGACCCAAAATTCCGGCAGATCGTTCCCATGCGCTACTTCAATCTCATGCTGACGCCCGCCGAGATCGATGCGTGCACCGCCGACTTCCTCGAACAAAACAGTCCGCGCGCCGATGTCGCGCGCGCCGTTCTGCGACTGGTCGCGATGTCCGCCCGCATGATGACGGAAATGGAAGAGCTCAAACGTGCGCCCCGTCTGAGCACGCTGTGGAAGCTGCATGCCGATTCGCTAACTGTCCTTCTCGACATGACGAAGCGTGTTCCCGACGGAGTAGCAAGCCTTACCGCAACGCCGAATCGATGGACGGCGGCAACCGAAACCGGCGGCTCGATCGGCATTACTCTTGACAAGCTACGGGCCCGGGCGGCGGAAGCGGAAAAAGTGCTGGGCGCACTCTAGGAATCTCCACGGTCTATCCTGGCGCGGTGATAACGCCTAAAGATTGAGATTCTCCCTTCATAACCAGCTAGGGGTTTTGCACTTTTGAGGCAATCTCGCCTCCAAGCCTCTGGAAATCAGAAAGGTCCCACGTGTAGATCCGGGTCGCGCCTGCCTTCAAGGCACACCAGCCCAGCAACGCGTCGTAGATTGTCCCGCCGACGATACCGGAGGCTGCGGCTGATCGAATTGCACGACGATACTCACGCGCATCCAGCGACACGATCTCGAGGCGCTCTTCGACTGAGTCGAGTACCAACAACGCCTCATCGGCACGCAGACGGACTCTTCCCGGCAACCGCGTGAGGGTGGAGTAAAGTTCCGCAAGACTGTGTGCGGCGCAACTGGCAGTTCTCTGATTTGCTACGCTAAACAGAGCCAGGCTGCGCGGATGATGCTCATGACTTTCGACCGCGGCGGCGACTAATACGGAAGTATCCAGAAAGAATTTCACCGCTTCTTACTCCATCCGGCGTCTTCTCTGTCTTTACGAATGTTTCGGATCGTTTCACGGACAGTTGCCGCCTTAAGGGGCGGCCCGCCGCTAAAGACCCAGATGCCCTGTTTCTCCCGCATTGCTCCATTTCCTCGTACGGGACGGAGAACAACATGGTCCTCGAATGACTCCAATTGCAACGCATCCCCAGACCCCAGTTGTAGTTGCTCGCGAACCCGCTTGGGAAGCACCAATCGACCGGCACGGTCCATGCTAATTGTGGTATTCATAATGGTATTCATTATACCATTCTGCGTACCATCACATGTACCATTGAACGCCGCGGAATGGTTCGCCCCGTAATTTTCCATCCAAACAAAAAAAGGGACGAGCCATGGCTCGTCCCTTGGGTACAGCAGGAAAATGCGGCTAGTGAATGTCGAACTGCTCCTGGTGCAGCGCGGGATCCGACTTCACGATGATGGTCTTCTTCGTGAGCTCTTCCATCTCATTCAGCAGCTTCGCATTGCCGGCTTTCAGTGCTTTGGCAACTTCCGGATTCACACGCAGCATGACGTCGCTGTGCTCGAGATGCTGTGAGATCTTCCGCATTTCGACGTAGATCTCGTTGCACACGGTGTTCACCGCCTTCACGAAGCCGGTGGCCTGGCAATAGGGGCAGGGCGACCCGATGGTGCGCTCGAGCGACTGCTTGACCCGCTTACGCGTGATGGCCACCAGTCCGAAATCGTTAAACTGAAGGACTTTGGATGGGGCGCGATCCGCGCGCAGCGCCTCTTCCAGCGCCTGCATGACTTTCTGGCGGTTGCGGCGTTCATCCATATCGATGAAGTCGATGATGATGATGCCGCCAAGGTCCCGCAGCCTGATCTGCCGCACAATCTCGCGAATGGCATCCACATTCGTCTTCACGATGGTGTCTTCGAGGCGCGTGGTCTTGCCGACGTACTTGCCGGTGTTGACGTCGATGGCGACCAGCGCTTCGGTCTGATTGATGACGATATAGCCGCCGCTCTTCAGCCAGACCTTCGACTTCAGAGCCTTGTTGAGTTCTTCGTTCAAGCCGAACTGCTCGTACAGGGGAGTCTCTTTCGTGTAGAGCTTGACCCGCTTGACGAGGGCCGGTTGAAAGCGATTGGCGAAACGCAGGATGCGCTCGTACTCCTGTTCGGTATCGACCCAGATCACCGAGAAGTCCGAACTGACCTGGTCGCGCAGGACGCGCTCGACCACGTTGAGATCGTGATAGATAAGGGCCGGAGATTTGCTTTCCTCGGAGCGGGACTTAATTTCGTTCCACAGATTTTTCAGGAAGCGAATATCCGCACGCAATTCCTCATCGCTGGCGCCAGCCGCCGCAGTCCGTACGATGAATCCGCCACCGCCGTTTTCGCGCTCGCTCTGGATGATGTGCTTCAGACGCTGCCGCTCTTCTTCCGAATTGATCTTGCGGGAAACGCCGGTATGGTTGACGGTCGGCATGTAGACAAGGAAGCGGCCGGGCAGCGCGATGTGGCTGGTGATGCGGGCGCCTTTCTTGCCGATCGGCTCTTTTGCGATCTGGACGAGAATTTCCTGTCCTTCTTTCAGCAGTTCGCTGATCTGGGGTACAACCTGATTTTCACGGCTACGGAAACGCCGGCGCTGACCGCGCCGCCCTCCGCGCCTGCGATCGGAATCGCCGCCTCGTTCGAAGCCGCGGCGTTGAGTACGTTGCATCAGTCTTGCTTCAGGCGCTGCCGCGCGAACTTCAGCGCTGGCGTCGACGGTGCCGTCGCCAATAGCCTCAGCCTCCAGCAAAGCCTCGGCTTCCGCCTGTGCTTCTTCGAGTTCGAGTTCTTCGGCCTCACGCTCTTCGGCTTCGAGAACGGCCTCGGGCACCTCGCCATTCTCGGCCACTGCTCCAGCCTCACCTGCTCCAAGTTCGCCCGACGGGGGAATCGTTTCGCCGACCGCAGCCGGCAGCAACTCTCCTCCAGCCGCGCGCGTCTCTTCTTCTACTTCTTCAAAGCCATAGTCGTCGCCGGGCTCTTCACCGTAGGCCGCGAGTTCAGCCTCTTCTTCCTCAATCTCCTGCTCTTCCAGATGGCCTTGCGGCGACGCGACATGGACCTCTTCGCTTACCTCTTCCTCGGTCGAGTCTTCCTGATCCGATTGCACGGTGGCTGTGTCCGGCGCCAGCGCGCTGGCAAAATCCGACTCGTGGGCCAATTCATGAGTGCCACTGACGACTCCCAAGCCGGCCTGATCCGCCGGTTGTGTAGTGTCGAATTGCGTCTCCTGCCGCATCTCGGAGATCTGCGGCGCGGCGCTTACCGCCGCCGAATCTTCGGGCTCATCCGCGGACGCATCTTCGTAGGTCTCGGCATAATTTTCGGCCTGCGGAGCCGCGTCATGTTCCTCGTGAAGAGGCTCGGTCGCTGCCGCGAATATCGGCTCATCGTCCGGGAAGCTGGTCACGACCGGCGCTTCAGCCGCCGCTTCCGACTCCAGCCCCGCGCTCGGAGCCACGACCTGCGCCTGCCGCTGGTACTTGGAGATCGACTCGCCCGGCAGAATAATCGGCTGATAGCCAGGGGGTGGACCGTAATCGTAGTCGCGCCCGGGACGGGCCGGCGAAGCGGGCCGCTGAAAACGTGAACTCGAACTGCCGCGAGTCTCAAAACCACGAGGGCGGTCACGTTCCGTGCGATCACTATCGCTTCGAGTCTCGCTGCTTCGCGGCTCACTCGCCTCTTGAATCGCCTCTCGAATCGGCGCGGCTTTCTCCGCGGTCCGCGACGGGAGGACGCCCGCGATCTCCATTGTCTCGACGCCCGCGACGGCGGCGGCGTCCGCGGAAGTCACGGCCGCCCTCTCGCGATGTCTCACTGGCGGTTCCGGGCTCGGCCGCAGCGGCCTCGATGGAACTCTCTTCTTCGAATCCGGCGTCAGTTGCCTGCGCATCTGCGCTCGAGGAACTTGCCTGATCGATTCGTCTTGGCTGCTCGCCGCGTCCGTTCTGTTACCGGACGATTCGCTGGAATCGCCTCATCCAAGTCTTCATCCTGCTGTTCGAGATCCATGAAATCGGAGACGTACAGGAAGGCATCGCGTTCGAGGCCGATGTCGACAAAGGCCGACTGCATGCCGGGCAGCACGCGCGTGACACGGCCCTTATAGATTGAACCGGCTAAGGTGTATTCGTTTTCTCGTTCGAGGTAAATTTCGGCTAATTGGTCGTCTTCCGTGATCCCAACTTTGGTTTCATGGGGTGTTGCTGACACAAACAATTCTTTGTTCATCGATACTCCGGTTGTGGTAACCGGACGAGAAGCAAGGAGGACGGATGGACTGGTGGCTTTCAGTGCCGCTTATTTGTGCGAGATCCCTGGAGATCTTCGTACGAAAGAGACAAGCAGGCGAGTGCCCGACAGCATGTCGAGAACCCGGTTGCAGTGATTCTTGCTTACGTCTCTGCACTGATCGCGTTTGAGCCGTCTGTCAGGCTTGTGGCCACACACTCGCCTCGAGGGGGCCGTTCCCCGCCTGACCGGCTTCAATCCTGTCCGGCATTGACTTCATCGCCGGTAATCTGCCCTACTTTTCGCGAGGGCGACTCGTAATCTTGTTTCTTGCTGGATCCTGTTTCACGGCGCCATTCTCAATCCTGAGGGGCGCCCCAAGCTCTGCCTTCCCCGGCTCACTTCCCCAGTTCAGTTCACGAAGCGGCGCATCCTGACGTTCATTACTATCCCCAGCGCCAAAAACATGAAAAGAACGGAAGACCCACCGTAACTCATGAGCGGCAGAGGTATTCCGGTGACAGGCATAAAACCTACCACCATGCCGACATTGACCAGGATGTGAAAGCTAAGCACAGCCACCACACCCATTACCAGGAATGCGCCAGCGCGATCAGGCGCCGTCTGCGCATTCTGCGTCAAACGCATCAGCACAATAAAGTATAACAGCAGAACCCCGAGAGCACCTACAAACCCATGCTCCTCGGCAAAAGCGGCGAAAATAAAGTCGGTTTGCGGCACCGGCAAGAAAGCCAGATGCGTCTGCGACCCCTGGCTGCTACCCCAGATGCCGCCCGAACCCACCGCAATAAGTGACTGATTCACCTGATACCCGGAGCCTTTGGCGTCCGCATCCGGATCACGAAAACTGCTCAGACGTTCTTTCTGATAAGGCTTCAGAACCTTTACCCAAGCGACCGGGAGCAACAGAGCGAGAATCAAGAAGATAACCATCGCCTGCTTCCAGCGCATGCCGCCGAGGAACAGGCCCATGATGGCGACGGGCAGGTAAGTGAGGGCGGTGCCGAGGTCGGGCTGCTTCAGGACCAGCAGCATCGGGATGCTGACGATGGCGCCGGCTTTGAGAAAATCGGGCCACGAGAGTTCACGCTGCTGGAGATCAGCAAAATATTTGGCTACCGCCAGAATGAGGATCAGTTTGACCCATTCCGAGGGCTGAAAGTGGGCTCCGCCGGGCATCTTGATCCAGCGCTTTGCGCCCAGATAGCGCTGGCCGAACAGTAGCACCGCGATCAGCGAGGTCAACGCCACCACGTACATCCAGTGCACTTGTTCAAGCAGCGCTTGATAGTTGACGAGGCTGACGAGGAACATCGCCCCCAGCTCCGCCCAATATCCAGTAGATCTGCCTGATGTGAGAACCGGCAAACTTGGTGTGCTCGGTGGCGCTGTGAATCTGAAACACGCCGAGCGTACAGATCGCCAGCACGAAGCCGAACAGGACCCAATCGAAATCTCGGTAGGAAACGTAGCGGGACATAAATTCAGCCGCCCACCACAGGATACATCGGCAACTCTGCGAGGAACTCCGGGAAAGACTGCAAGAACTTCAATGACTCCAAAAAGAACTCACTGACAAGGATTCGTCGGGCATGACGGACTCGCCGGCGGGCTGTTTTGCAGGAATATCCAGGTTGCCCCGCCTCCGATGACCGCCAAGCCTCCATAGACCGCCCAGGGCGAACTCATGATTCCGCCCGATCCTGCCGCGGCTGCGCCTTCCCTCTTTTTTTTCTTCTTCTTTTTATCGGGGTTCGCGGTGTCATCGCGCGTCGTTTGCTGGCCCTGAGAAACGGTGGTGGTTCCCTGATCGTCCTGAACCGTCACATCGCCCTTGTTCGCGGCGATCTGTACGCGCCCGTCGACGTCCACAACCTGGAATTCAGTCCACGAATTGCCTGCCGGCTTGATGGTCACATCGCCGGCGTGCGCCACCAGTGCTTTCGAGGTGGTCACGCGAACTCCGCCGTGCTCGATCTCCACCGCCGGGCCTTCGAACTTGACGAGCGAATCGGCCATTACCATCACGCTCGATCCGTTGGCCTGAATGCTGGCCGTGGAATCCGAGCGTGTCTGGAGCAAGTCTCCGGAGAAGACAGCCGCCGACTTCGGCACCGCGCTGCCATTCAACCATGCCGATCCTGCGGTGTACAACATAGCTGATGCCGAATCCTCCGCCATCATCTGCGCAGGAAACAGGAACGCCAGCAGGCAGCAAACGATCGATCGAAACGCTGACGACGACATGACTAGAGACGGCTCCCGCATGTTGATTTGACTTCATCGTAAGCAAGCAAAGGGTTTGAGGTCAATGTGTTTGTAGGTTCGGGGAACCTTCGAGTAACTAGCGCAGTCCGGTTGCCCGTCAGGCGGCTTTTGCTTGCGCGATCAGCGCTTCGCCTTCCACGCTTCCAATTTGCAGGCGCATCCAACGATTCGCTTCGATGCTCGCCGCCGATCCTCGCCTTCAAATAATTATCCGTAAGCGCTTCCGTGAAATCTGAGCCGCCGCCGGATTGCAGCGTGATTGCCTCCACTTCCCTTCCAATCAGCGATCGCAGAAATTCGGCTTTCTTGGCTGATGCCAGTTCTCGCGAGCACCGCGTTTCGTTCCCGCGCCAAGGCTCACAGGAACTTGTGCCGGTTGCTCCGCCGCCGGAGTTCCGGGGCGCGCCGAATAGGTGAAGACATGCAGGTACGTGAAGGGCAACTCTTCAACCATGCGCCGGGTTTCCGCGAACTCCGCCTCGGTCTCTCCCGGAAACCCGACCATCACGTCCGCACCGATCGCCGCGTGGGGCATGGCGGCGCGTATCTTTAAAATCTTTTCACGATAATGCCACGGCCGGTACTTGCGATGCATGCGCCGTAACACCGCATCGCTCCCGGACTGCATCGGCACATGAGCATGCTTGGCAATGCGCGGTGAAGAAGCGACCAGTTCAATCAGTTCATCGCTCCAGTCCATTGGCTCCACGGAACTGATGCGGAGTTTCTCAAGCGATGTTTGCGCCAGAATCGCGCGAATCAGATTCACCAGCCCCGGACCACCGGATGGCTGGGTTACCTGATGGCTGAGGGCTGACGACTGATGGCTAAGGTCTCTTCCCCATCGCCCAAGGTTAATCCCCGAAATCACCACCTCGCGATAGCCCGCCTCTACCAGCGTTTGAACTTCCGCGAGCACACGCGCCGGAGGCAGTGACCGGCTCTGGCCTCGCACATACGGAATTACGCAGAACGAGCAGCGGTTGTCGCATCCATCTTGAATCTTCAGATTCGGCCGCGTGCGCTCGTTCGCGGCCTCAAAGACCGGAGCCGCCATCAGTTCCGTGTGCGCGAAAATATCCCCGACAATGACTTCTGGATGCGATTGGCTGTGATTGTGCGGGGACCCAATTGCGTGATCACTTGGGAGATCCACAGCCCCTCCCGCGAGGTGCGAGAGAGGAACGAATCCGCTCGAAGGCGAAGCTGTGGCAATCTCGGCCGCCTGGTGCTTGTGCGAATTTCCAACGACCCAGGTCACCCCGGGCAACGCCGCCAACTCCTCGGGGGCCCTTTGTGCATAGCATCCTGTCACCAGAATCCGGCAATCCGGGTTCGAGCGCTGCAACCGCCGGATCGAGGCCCGCGCGTCCTTATCCGCGCCAGCCGTGACCGTGCAGGTATTGAGCACGACGATTTCGGCGTCACGCGCAACCAGCGCTCGCTCCAAGCCGCGCTCCAGAAACTGGCGCTCCAGCGCGGCTCCATCGGCCTGTGTCGCGCGACACCCAAAATTCTCTATGTAGAAACGGGCCACGTTCATATACTAAATGAGTGGATCGACGCGAGGCTGAACAGACCGCCTGCCGTCGACCATTTATCGATACTTGCTGCATCTCGACCAGCCACAGAGGTGCATATGAAACGACGCATCCTTCTCGTCGACGACGATCTTGCCGTCCTGCTTACCCTGAAAGCTGTCCTTGAATTACATGACTTCGAAGTAGAAATTGCGGGAAGCACGGCCGAGGCGCTGGCCCGCATGAACTCGGGCACCTATCACATGGTGATCAGCGATCTGAAGATGGAGACCGAAGAGGCAGGCCTTGAGGTCATCCGCGCCGCCCATCGCCAAAGCTATGCGCCCGCCACAGCCTTGCTGACGGCTTTTCCTCCTTCAGAGGACACTTCCATCAACGGAAGCGGCAGCGCGGCAACAACCACCCTGACTCCCTGCTCATCAAGCCGGTCGGCACTCGCGATCTGGTTCGCCAGATCGAAGCGCTACTCATCCGCCATGCCGACGCGCAAGAACTTCGGCAGCGTTTGGCGAATGAGCAGACAGCAATGCCTAAGCGTTCGGCGGGCTAAGTGCCCGCGGGACACGTTCCAATCTTTTCAGGAGATCTTCAGGCGCTTGCCACGCGCCGCTGTTGCTGAAAACACTCGCGGCACAGGACCGGCCGTCCCTGGGTGGGGCGGAACGGAACCGTGGTCTCTTTCCCGCACTGCGAGCAATTAGTGCGCGTTTCTGTTTTGGTGAAGGTGTGCGGCTGAGAACCCATTCCCGGGCCGGCTACCCTTTTTCCCTTGCAGTTCTTACACCGTTTGGGTTCGTTCTTAAACTGCTTGTCATGGAAGAACAGTTGTTCTCCCGCTGTGAATACGAAATCCGTACCACAATCGATGCATTTCAGAATCTTGTCCTGGAATTCCATTGCAAGAGGCGCTCCCATTCCCCGAACCTGCGCAACACGGGAGACCCGAATGGGAAGGATCCGGTTCACAACGTGGGCAGGAGACTTCGACCCCCTCGTATTTCCCCAATGGACTCGGCCCGCCACGCCGGTAGATAGCGTGGTTTACAACCCTGGAACTACAGTTTGAAATATCCCGGATCTGTCCTGGAATTTTCGAGTAAGAGGCTAGGGCCGCTTTACCCCAAAAACGGCCCGGCCTGGTTCGTTTTTTAGTCTTGCTCTTTCCGCGCTTTCTTGCGGCTGCGCTTTCGCGCCAGAGCTTCTTTTACGCGTTTTCGTTCGCCAGGCTTCAGGTAGAACGAGTGACGTTTTACTTCCTTGATGATGTCCTCGGTTTGTACCTTCCGCTTAAAGCGGCGAAGAGCGTTCTCGAGGGATTCACCCTCTTGAAGTCGAACTTCAGCCAATCTGACTACACCCCCCTGCTCGTCCTGACGGGACCTTTAAGTTATGGCAAGCCTTGCCCACTAAGTCAAGTGGAATGTGCAGAAATTTTCCGCCTTCCGCATTTTTCGACCGAATTCCGCGACTCCTGGCGCGACATGGCGTGGAATGGCACCTGAGAATACGTTTACCGTGCGACGTGACTCGATGCTGACTTCTCCACCTCCATTGCCTAGAAGCTCATCCGCATCGAGAGCTGAAGGCGCCGCGGAGCGAACGCGCTGTTCAACTTCAAGAAGTTTGTAGGCTGCTGATAATATGCGGGATAGTAAGTCCCTCCTGCATACTGACTGTACTTAATAAACTGGCCTGAGGAGTTATAAAAGCCGGTACTGGAAATTACATAAGTCTTGTTATCGCGATTGAACAGATTGAATGATTCGGCATTCAGCTCAAGACGCAGATGTCCGCGCAACTTGATTTTCTTTCCCATACGCAGATCCATGGTGGCGTAATCCGGGCCGGTGAACGCGTTGCGGCCATAGCCCGCCAGTCGGTCGTTGCTGGTATTGCCGTCCTGGTTGGGATCGCCGGAGACATCGGCATTCGCGGGACGCCCCGATCCGTAGGTCATCACCCCGGAGATTTTCCAGTGATTGAACATGGCGGCCAGAATCTTCTGGCCCCCCTCAAACGGATGGGGCTCCTCCATCACCGCTACAGTAAGGCGGCTGCGCTGGTCGGTTACGCTCGGCCCGCGCTCGCTGTTGGCGGAATATGAATTCTGGACAGTCGCAGGCTGCCCCGCGACCAGAGCATCCTGGCCATCGTCGATGGCGTGCGCCCACGTGTATGCGAGGCGGAACGACAGCCCTCGCGACATACGCTTGTTCAGAGAGATAGTCATGCCGTGATACACACTTGAGGCGGCGCTTTCGAACTGGTCAATCGCACCGAGTTGCGGTATGGGCCGTTGCAGCGGATTGATGCACGGCGGGTAGGGACAGCTGATGCTGCGAGTCGTCTGCCACGTCGAAAACGATTCGACGCTGTAAAAAGAATTTTGGAACTCGCTGCCAGTCGGATCGAAAATCGGATAGCTATAAAGCGTCGGCGCCGGCAGGTTCACATCCCGTGCCCGGATCAGGTCTACTCCGTGCACAAAGAGATACGAAATTTCGCCCGTGAAGCCATCCGCCAGTTCACGCTCCAGTCGCAGGCTCGCTTGCTGTACATGCGGCGTTTTGAAACCCGGGCCAAAGGCCGCTATTTCATTCGTCGAATACTGCTGCCACTGGGCCGGCAGCGTGCAGGCAACCGGCCCGCGCGGACAATTCACCGCCGCATTCGGATAGGTTGGGAACACCTGGTTCTGGTAAAAATCGGTATTGTCGAGCGAGAGGAACTGGTTGGTCACACCATTGTCGTTGATTACCGCCGATTGATAGAGCTGCGGAATCCGCGTGTAGAAGATTCCGAACCCCGCGCGCACCATGATTGGACGTTTATCCCCGATCGCATAAGCCAGTCCGATCCGCGGCGCGAAGTTCTTATTCGGTTCCGGCATCCTGCCCGCCAGCGGCCAGAGACTATTGCTCACCATGCCAGTACGGGAAAAAGTCTGCAGGTCGTAACGCACGCCCAGACTCGCCGAGAGATGACTGGTCAGGCGAACCGTATCCTGCACAAACGCCGCGTAGTCATTGCTATCCGGATGCGAAACGGGGTTGCCGAAATTCTGCACGTAATATCGCGCCAGGTTGGCAACCGGTCCGGTCCATGTTCCCGAATCAAAATCCCAACTCGGCATCACCGTATGCGCCCAGGCACGCAGCGGGCTCAAATCGACGCCTTCCCGCATCGGCACAAATGTCCACGGATTGACCGAGATGTAATCGAAGAGATACTCGCCACCATAGAGCGACGGAAAATAGTTATAGTCCCAGGTCCGCATCATGTCGCCGCCAAATTTCCATTCGTGGCGGCCGCGAGTAATGCTCATCGTCTCGGCCAGATGCAGTCTGTGCTCGCGCGTCTGCCGCGGCAGGATCGACGACTCCCCCATATCGTCCAGCCAGTTATAGATTTCCGTCCGTGTCGCCGTCGAATTCGGATAGGACTGCTGCAAATCCCGCGAGAACTGCGCACGCAGGTGGCTCGTCCAACGCGGCGACAGACTGCTCGTCAGCGTGAGCGCCGCGCTCTCGGTCCTGACCTGCTCTTCCCCGTTGCCGCTCAGTGCGTCATTGGTTACCGGGCTTGAGGGATCGAGAAACACATTATTCTGTCCGTAATACCGCGACGTGCTCAGGCGCGCCGACAACAAGTTGCGCGTCCCCAGCACGCGATCGATCTTCAGGAAGCCGGTATTTCCCAGCATCTGCGCCGGGAAATGTGCCGCCTTGCTGCGACAGCTGCGCAGCCGCCCCAAACACCAGCGTCTGATCGCAAGCCGAGCCTCCGATGTGCGGATCACAGACCTCGTAATCCAGCGGAAAACCCGGCGTACCTAGCGCCGGCACTACCGTTAGTGGCGCCGTTGTCGAACTCCACCACCGTCGGCAGATGAAAAATGTGCTGGTCGTATCCCGCAAAAAAGAACGTCTTACTCTTCTGAATCGGCCCGCCGAACGTCCCTCCAAACTGGTGCTGTGCGCCTCCAGGATTGAATCCCACAAATGCGGGCGCCGCCCCGCCGATGGAGTTGTCGCGCAGATAGTAGAAGGCTCCTCCGTGCCAGTTGTTCGATCCCGACTTCGTTACCACATTCACCACCGCGCCGCCCGACCGCCCCGACTCCGCCCCATAGCTGTTCGACGACACGCGGAACTCCGCCACCACCTCGTTCGAAAACTGATATGGTGCGCGGTAGCGCCCTCGCGCCTGCGCAAAGAATCCGTTATTGTCGTCCGCGCCGTCGATCATGTAGGTCGTGTTGTAGCCGCGAATGCCGCCGTACGAAAGGTCGCCATTCGATCCCGAAGTCAGCCCCCGCGGATCCTGCGTCACCCCCGGTGTCAGCAGCGCCAGGTCGGTGAACCTCCGCCCGCTCAGCGGCAGGTTCGAAATTGCCGACTCGTCCAGCAGCGCCGAAGGCCCGGTCGGCGACGTATCCACCAGCGGCGGCGCACCTGACACGGTCACCGTCTCCTTAGGCCCGGCGACACTCAACTTGAAAGTCAACCGCTGCGCCGCCCCAACCTCGACGCGAATCACGGGCGAAATCTGCGGCGACATCCCCTCCGCCTCTGCTCGAGCCGAATAATTTCCCGGCGGCAGCAGGTCGACGACGAAGCGTCCCGCCGAATCTGTCCCCGTGTGATAGCGCACACCCGTCTCGACTGAGATCGCTACGATGTCGGCGTTGGTCACCGCCGCGCCCTGGGCGTCCAGCACCGTGCCCCGCAATGCTCCCGTGGACGCGTCTTGCGCCCATGCAATTGAGGCGCCCAGCATTACGGTGAGGAGTACGAGCGCCAGAAACATGAATGCTAAAAAAATGACTCGAAGCGGAGCAACGCTACGACCGTGGCGAAGAACAATGTGTCGATGAGGAACTAAGAAAGACGCAAAGCGGCGGCGCATACCAATCCCCTCGTGTTCGCAACCTCGGAATCGGAGGGGATTCCAGGAGAGCCTTGCTGTCTATATACCAAAGTGCGGCGGGCCATGATGTGACCCGACGCACCTCCCAATTGTTCGGTTTGCTCGCCCATTTCGGCGCGAGCGGTGAACGCGCAACCGGCTTACCAGATAAATTTCAATCCGAACTGCACCTGCCGCGAACTGGTCGACGTGCTAGTGATGGCCCCGGCAGTGCCGCTGACTCCTGACGGGGTAAACGCAATCAGGTTGGGAGTATTGAAGTTCGCCCGATTCAGGAGATTGAAAATCTCGGCGCGAAACTGAAGGTCGAGCCGCTCCCGCAGCCTGGCCTGCTTGAAGGTCGAGAAGTCCCAGGTCGCCAGGCCCGGCCCGATCAATGTATCTCTCCCAAGGTTGCCATAGAAACCCGCATTGGCGGCGTTGTTGGGCGGCGCCAGAAATGCGTTGGGATTGAACCATTGCGCCGTCGTGCCCTCAATTACCGGACCTCTAAAGGCTGGGTTAATAAACGGCCGCACCGGGTTGCGGGTGTCGCCGTTATTGGATGGGTTATAGCTGAGCTGGGGAGTGAACGGGAATCCGGCTTGCGCGGTCAGAATGCTGTTCACCGACCATCCGCTCGCCAGAGTGTCCGCCCAGCCGTTCAGGCTGCCGCCGACAGCACGGCCCCGTCCGAACGGCAGTTCGTAGACCGCATTGATCACGCCGATGTTCCTCACATCATAAGTCGCGAGGCCGTAGTCGGCGTGTAAATCGAAAGGATTCGAGACAAGTCCTGGCGCATTTGCGGCCGCTGTTCCATTCAGCGAGTCGCCATCGTCCAGCGCCCGCGACCAGGTATAGACGCCGCGCACGGAAAATCCACGGCTGAAGCGCCGGTTCACGTCCACCTGAAGCGCATGGTAATTGCTGTTGCCCTGCGAAAACCATGTCCAGGTGTTTGCAATATTGGGGTTCGCTTTTACAGTAGTTGGCACATAGTAAGAGCCCGCGGGAACGGGTGTCCCCGCCAATGCCCCAAAGCCCGATGGATAGGTAGCCGGGCAAGGCGAGGCAGGACAAATCACAGGAAATGGCTCATTCGCGTCCAGTCCGATGAGTTCATGGTAGCCGTGGCTGCCAACATAGCCGATGGTCAACGAGGTGTTCGGCGAGATCTCCTGCTCCACCCGCAGCGACCAGGAGATGAGTGTCGGCGTCTTCATGTCCGGCTGCACGCCTCCCGGAACGAGCAACGCTCCCGACGGCGGTGGCTGCGTAGGGTCGATGGGAAGTTGCGAGACGGTAAGCGCCTTAAAGCTATACGTCGGATTGAACGGCGCATTCTGATCGGCGCGATACCCCAGCGCATCCTGGAGGTCGTTGTACATCCCGAAGCCTGCGCGAAAGACGGTCTTGCTTGCGAACGGGCTGAACGCGACCCCGATGCGCGGCTGCGGCAGAAACTTCGCATTGTTGGTCGTAAATAGCGAATGCCCGATGTTTGGCTCGTTCGAAATCACGCCATCGGGGAACGTATAGTTTGCAGCCCGGTCATGCGCTTCGTTCCAGCCTGTACTGAATTCGTCTCTGAACCCCAGCGAAAGCGTCAGCCGCGGCATCACGCGAATCACGTCCTCCGCATACCAGGCCCCAAATAGCGACCGCCAATTCATCTCGGTCGGCGACGGGTCCCAGAGAAAAGATGACGTTGTTCCCTGCACAAACGTTGGCAGGCTGGCGAACGTGGCCTGGCCAAACTGGCTGAGCGCAATCGTCTCGTTCGATTGGAACGGCTGAAACCACGCTCCGAAACTGAGCTGATGCCCCCCCCGGACCCACGTCATGCGATCTTCAAACGTGAACAGATTTCGCGCGATGCTGAGGTTGCTTCCGTTATTGCTGCCCGCCAGGCCCAGTTGCGCCGCCGGGTTCGACGCCGCACTCCCCCCCACCACCACCGCGCCAACAGGGTGTCCCAGCAGAAAACCAGGCACGCCCGCCGCCGGCGTTCCCGGAGTCGGTTCACCGGTAAAAAAGTATCCAGCTCGCGAGTAGCCCACCCGCGCAACATTCAGGACGGTCGGCGAGAATGTGTGCGTCTCTTCCAGGCTGAATACCTGTTCGCGCAGCCGGAGAATGTCCGAGCTGTACGGATTCAGCACGGTTGCCGTAAGGTCGTCGCCGTCGTCGATCGTGTAGACGGAGGCCAGCGAGTCTCGTGAAGAAACTACGTGATCAAACCGAACCGTCCCAAAGTCCTCGCGGATCGTTTGCAGCGGGCTGCTGAAGACTTGGGCGATTCCACACGGCGCTCCGTTGGCACAACCCACGTTGAAATCCGGGGCGTCGGGCGGTGCGATCGGCCACAAGTTCAGCAAAGGCTGAACGCTGGGGGCTGCCAGCGCGCGTGCATTGGCGTCCGGCACAAACGCCACCGAGGTCTGATGCAAATGCTGCCGCAGTCCTTCGTAGTTGGCAAAGAGGAAGGTTTTATTCTTCCGAATCGGCCCGCCGAGAGCGGCCCCAAATTGATTGCGCTGGAAAGGCGGAGCCGAGCCCTGATCGAAGTAATTGGGCGCATCGAGCGCGTTGTTGCGCAAGAATTCATACACGCTGCCGTGGAGTCGATTGCTCCCCGACTGGGTTACGATGCTGACCTGCGCGCCCGGGTGCTTGCCGTATTCGGCGCCGTAGGAGTCGCGCAGCACATTGAATTCGCGCACCGCCTCCACGCCCATCACTTCCCCGCTGGCGCCGCCGGGCTGCATGTTGTTCTCGGCCGCCCCGGTAAACTCGACGCCATTCATCAAGAATAGGTTCTGCTGCGGCCGGTTGCCGGTCACGGAAAAATCGTTGCCGCTGGTGGAGTTCGAAACGCCGGTGCCGCCCGTCTTCTCCCACGTGAAATTCACAATCCCGGGATTCAGCATGAGCAGCAAATCATAGCTGCGCCCATTAAGCGGCAAATCCTTCACCTGCTGCTCTCCCACTAGTCCCGAAATATCCTGCGTGGTGAGGTTCACGATCGGAGCGTCTTCCGTCACCCTGATCTGCTGGCTGACCTCTCCGATGCGCAGGCTCACGTCGACTTCCGCCTCCTGGCCTACCACCAGTCGAATGCCCGAACGGACAGCCTCGGCGAATCCGTTCTTCGTGACTCGCACTGCATACAATCCGACAGGCAGCGCGAACATTTTGTAATGGCCGGACGCGTCCGCTGGAACGCTGCGCGGAACTCCGGTATCGAGGTCCGTGACAGTCACACTCGCCCCGGCGACAGCTGCGCCCGAGGGGTCTGTAATTGTGCCCGACAGGTTCGCCGAAACCTGCGCGACAGCAGAAGAAAGACAAAGGAGAAAAACAATTCCGAACAGGCTGGACAAGATTGTCTTGCGGACGATTCTGCGGGTAAAACTCGACACACGGAACACGCGCAGCCTGGACTTCTGCTGAAAGTGACGCATCTTTTCTCGCCCCACGGGAGAAGATTCTCCGGAATTTACAAAGTGTATATGACAGACGTTTACAGTGTCGAATATGATGCGTTCATAGACGAATAGATGCACGATTTCTTCTTCTCGCTCGCCTCCGGCCTTCCCTGGCTGGGGTTGTGTTGACCGCCCGATACGTTCGCGATACGATTCCGTTTCAAATGCCCCGCAAACGCAAGAACGACGCGAGGAAAAACTGCCGAGGAGGGGCTTTTGAAACCGCGCGACGCGGCCCTCGAACTACGCGTCAGCTTCCCCACCATCAAGCAGTGGATCTACAAGAAAAAGATTCGCAGCGTCCAAACCGCCGGCGGACACCACCGCATTCCGCAAAGTGAAGTCGACCGCTTCCTCTTTCGCACCCGCGCGAAAACCTCGCCCGAGCGCAACCTGGTCCTGCGCCGCGTGAGCGGCCGCAATCAGTTAGTGGGCAGGATTGAGAGCGTCCGCATCAGCGGACTCATGGCGGAAGTGGTCATCTCCATCGGGGAGCAGCAAATCACTTCGATCATCACCGCAGGCTCGGCTCGCGAAATGAACCTCAAAGCCGGACAGACAGCTGCAGCCCTTATCAAGGCGACCGAAGTCATGATCCTCCGGGTGTGATATGAGAAAACTTCCTTCAATCTCCGCGGTGCCTTCCGCAGCGGCATTCACAGTTCTGTGCGCTGTGATCCTCAGTGCAACGGCTGCTCCCTGCCAGCAATTGACAGTTCAACCTGAGACTGGGAAGGCAGTGGTCCTGAGTCGGGCCGATCTTGAGGGATTGCCCCCGGTCAGTGTCACGGCTGCCGATCACTCGGGGACTGCGGTGAAATTTGGGGGCGTAACCCTGAAGGGCGTGCTGGAAAAGGCCGGCGTTTCTTTCGGCGAGTCAATTAAGGGCAAGCGCCTTGCCAGTTGCCTTCTGGTCGAAGCCTCCGACGGCTATCGCGCGGTGATCGCCCTGCCGGAGTTGGACCCCACCTTCACGGACAAACAAATTCTCTTGGTATTCTCGCGGAATGGAAAGCCACTGGACGAAAAGGAAGGGCCTTACAGGATCGTGATACCCGACGAAAAGCGAATGGCCCGTTGGGTACGGCAGGTCACAACTCTCAAAATTGTGCCCGTCGAGTAAGGTCGGGGGCGCCGGCGCAAGGCTGCTGGATTCCAGCTAGCAGCTGGCAGCTCGCAGCTAAATCCTCTTAAATGCCCGCTGGATCTCCGTCATGGTGTAACGCAAAACAACCGGCCGCCCATGCGGACAGGACATCGGATGCTCGGTCTTGGCAAGCTCCGCCAGCAGCCACTGCATTTTGTTTTGCTCCAGAGGCATATTGACCTTGATGGCGGCATGGCAAGCGATCGATGCCGCAATTCTCGTCCGTACAGCCTCTAGATTAATTGCCTGATCCTCGCGCGTGAGCTGCTCCAGAATTTCGTTCAGCATGTGCTCGATCTGCGCCGCATCCACGCCTGCGGGCGCGACTTTCACAGCGATGCTGCGCGTTCCAAAGGGCTCGGCCTCGAATCCGTTGTTCGCCAGCTCGCCCGCAATTTCGCTGAACACCGCCTGCTGCGCGGGAGTGAGTTCAATCACCAGCGGCATGAGCAAGCGCTGGCTCTCGACGCGTTGTGCCGCGCGTTGCCGCAGCACGCGTTCGAAGAGCACGCGCTCATGCGCCACATGCTGATCGATGATCCAAAGCCCATCTTCATTCACCGCCAGGATGAATGAATTCCGAATCTGCCCCAGCGCCTTCAGCGTGCGCAACGATTCAAGCGTAGGAGCGGATTGCGAAGCCGCTTCGATCGGTGGCGCGCAACCGTGATCCGGGACCGAAATCTCGTGCGGGCGCGCCAGCGACACCGCTGCATTTGCGTCAATTGCAATGCCGCCTTCAAACTCCAGCCGCGCTGTCACTGACGGAATCGTCGGCGGCCGCAGCGCAAAGCCGGCAGTTTTATTATGCTCAGCATCATCCGCCCGAACGCCAGCGGCAGCGGGCTCATCCATGCTCTGCCAAGGCGCCCGCGCCGCGCCATCGCTCGATCGCGCACCCGGACTAAGTCCCGGACTCGCATTCGGTTGCGCCGTGATCTCCGCCAGGAACTGTGGAACCGGACGAGCCTTCATCAGCGCTTCCCGCACCGCGTCGCGCACAAAGTCATGCACCACAGTCTGCTGCCGGAAACGAACCTCGGTCTTCGAGGGATGCACATTCACATCAACCTCAGCAGCAGGCATTTCGATGAACAGCAGCACGACCGGATAGACAGTTGGCGGCAGAATGTTGCGGTAGGCTTCGGTGAGCCCGTGCTGGATTAGGCGGTCGCGAATCAGCCTGCCATTCACAAAGATGTAGATCGAATTGCGATTGAGCTTCTGAATCTCGGGCTTTGAGACAAAACCATGCAGCCGCATCTCGCCAGGCTCCGCCTTCTTCAGTTCCTCCTCGGGATCGCGTCTCCACGGAGGAGGTTGCGGCAATCCGACCCGCTCGAGCGGCTGCACCGCAGCCAGCGGAATCAACTGATCGAGCGTCTCCCTGCCAAACACCTGGTAGACGCGCTCGCGATGTCCAGCCACGGGAGGCGCAACCAGTAACGCATTCGTAGCCGAATGCAGCTCAAAGTGCTTCTCGGGATGCGCGAGCGCATAGTGGGTGACTAGCGACGCGATGTGCGAAAGCTCGGTCGACTCCGAGCGCAGGAACTTCTTCCGCGCCGGCGTATTAAAGAAGAGGTCCCGAATGGTGATCGACGTTCCGAGGGGCAATCCGGCTTCCTCCACCCGAATCATCTTGCCGCCATTGATCTCAAGCACTGTTCCAGCGGCCTCTTCCTCCGCTCGCGTCTCCAGATGAAGCCGTGCCACCGACGCGATCGAAGGCAACGCCTCCCCTCTAAATCCGAGAGTCGCTATGCTGAGCAGATCGTCCGTATCCTTGATCTTCGAGGTCGCGTGCCGTTCGAATGCCAGCATCGCGTCATCGCGCACCATACCGCAGCCGTTGTCGGTGATCTGGATCAGCTTCTTTCCGCCCGCTTCGACATTGATGCGGATACGAGTCGACCCGGCATCCAGGGCATTCTCCAGCAACTCTTTCACCACCGATGCAGGACGCTCCACCACCTCGCCCGCCGCGATCTGGTTGGCCACCCGCTCCGGCAATACGTGAATCTTTCCCATGAAATCTTTGAGCCCAGCAAGTTGCACTCAACAAGACATTCAGTGTGCCAGACAAGTGCAGAAGTCGCTAGTCCGCCAAGGGCAGGCCGATTTCACACTGATTGCAGAGTTTCATCTAAGGGATTCACCGTAGAATTGTTACGAAAACGGAACAGCAGTTCACTTCGCGTTAGCAATTCGAATGGCAACGATATAGGTATAGATGGGAGCGGATTTTCGCCGGGGGGATATGAAAAACGAGAAAGACGTGAAGAGCGCCAAGGAAAAGAAAATCTACATTGGCCCGCGTGTCACGGTTCTCAGTCCCAAAAGCGAGAAAGCCATCGAACTCGTCAATGAGGTGGGCAGTGAGTCAGGAGATGAGTCTCAGGATGGTAATGTTGCCAAGCCCCAGTCAGGGAAATCGAAAAAGCGTTTAGCCTAAGCAGCGGCCTACGCTACCTCGCGGTCACCAACAGCGGCAGCTTTCGCTACCGGCATTATGGCCTTCACTAGAGTGCCTCCTTCGTCCGAATGGATTTCCAGCCGGCCTCCCAGTTGCTGAATACGCTCGCGCATTCCGCGAAAACCGACGCCGCCTCGTTGCGAGTTGAGGGCGCGTTGCTTCTCGACCGGGATGCCCTTGCCCTTGTCCTTGATTTCGATGAAAACTCGCTCGGCATCGCGCAGCAGTCGGACTTCCCCGGTATCGCTGGCCGAATGGCGATGCACATTCGTCAGGCATTCCTGCACCATCCTGAAGATCGCGATCTCCATGTCGTTCGGCAAACGGCCAAAATCGCCGGCGATCTGAAGACTCACCGCAATCTTGCTGCGCACCGAGAATTCGTCAATATACCAGCGCAGCGCCGACGCCAGACCCACCTCATCCAGCAGAGGCGGATGCAGTAGATGCGACATGGTCCGAATCTCGCTGCTGATCTGCTCGACCAGCTTGGCATTTTCAGCCGCCGCTTCAGCCGCAACCGGCTCAAGCGTTGTCGATCGCACCGTTTGTATGTTCATGCTGATCGCCGCCAGCAACTGCCCGACGCTATCGTGGAGTTCGCGTGCCAGCCGCCGTCGTTCATCGTCCTGCGCTTGCAGCAAACGCGCGGAGAGTTGACGGAGACCCGAAATTGCGGCGTTCAGCTCATTTGTTCTTTCTTCCACTCGATCGGCCAGTGCCGAGTGCAGTGTCTCCAGTTCCCGCTCTCGGGCGCGCAACCGCCGCTCCGTCTGGATTCGTTCGCGAATCTCAACTTCGGATCTTTCTTTTGACCGACGGTTGGCCTCGCCTAGCGCGATAATAAATGCCGCCAGAATCAGGAACCCGGCCATGCCAGTGAACTGGACCTTCGGATCGGCAACCGCGAAGGTGTGCCCCGGAGGAAGAAACCAGTACCACACGCCGGCCGCGCTCATCAGGGTAGTGACGATCGCCGGACCCACACCGCAATACCACGCTGCAAATACCACCGCTGCCCATGCCGTGTGATACGGATTGTTGGTTCCAAGAATCGGGGAGAACAGGCCGCGCAGGAGCAGGGCAAGGATGGCGGTCAGTATCGCTAGACCGTACCGTCCAACCGCTAACCCTTCTCTGGAAGGCGCGGGATCTTTCGTCTCCGTGCGATCCCATTCCTGTCTATGCGCTGAGGAAGCTTGAGGTTCCATACCCGCCCCACGATGCGGCTCGGCATTCAGAAAACGATTGTCAGAAAATGATTGTTAGATGACTGAGAAGTTGCCGTTGGAGCAAACTTTACTCCATTGTACCTCTCAAGATGACCTCTGCACGCCGCTTTTGCTTCGCCGCCTCACGCCGGAGGTATGCCAGTTTTTCAGGGTCTGTCACGATGCGAGCGTGCACCAGAACTCGTCTTGCCAATCGCCCTTCCCGTCCGGTCGACAATAGAGCACGACATGTCTGTTTCATGACCCTCTCCTTTATGCAGTGATTGGACGCATTTGACCGCCCGTGTCGAAAGGCATGGCCAGTTCATGTCTTCGAATGGCTTCAAGCCCATTAAAAGCGTCAGCGATCGCCTGCCGCTCTGTGAGAGATTCCGAGTCCTGCGAGAACACAAGCTCCTGGCTTCGCTTTTCTAATTCGGCAACCGCGCGCCCGATTTTTACGCGCAGTTCGTCCGCATCCAGTTCGAGCAGAGCGTCTTGATAGCACGATTGCCAGGGATACAGTTTTCCCATTCGACCATCCTCAATATGTTTCATTCTTCGAGCATACCCCTCCCACTAAAAAAAGGAGAGGATATTGGGTTCGTGGGGCGTAGCCAGAAGAGAATAATTCTAGACGCAGGCCGGAACCGATCTTTACGCTCTCAAGATTCATACATATCGTAAACGTATCAACAATATTTACATTACTATTGAATAGTTTATCGTACAGTTATAATATTCTTGACGCATGATTTCACTTTTGGTATTGTCCCCATATTCCACGTCAGGGGGTGCCAGCATGGCAAAAGAAGAAAGTGTCAGATTGCAGAAACCCGGCGCGAGAAAGTACAGGCGCGTCGAGGTTTCAAGCCTCGACCGCGGTCGCCGGGGCAAGCATCACGAACTGATACAGGGAATCCTGCGAGAACTGGAAACGGCCGAACCAGGCTCGGCGCTTGAAATTCCGCTGACTGATGTAGGCGGCATCGGGCTAGCCAACCTGCGCTCCGCCGTCCATCGCGGCGCTGGTTCGGCAGGCATCTCTATTGAGACGCTAGCGGACGAAAAGAATTTCTACGTTTGGAAATCGAAGTGATGGTGTACCGGCTGGGGGCTTGGTCACCGAACACGCAGTCTTTTGGGTTGAGGGCGGACGAACGCCGATTATCTCCTGGCGGTAACCTGGTCCGCGATCTTGTCATACTCAGCCTTGGACATGATGCGACGTGTCACCAGATCGCTGGGCTCGGTGTAAGGCCGTCCTGCAATCACGCGGTCCGCTTCCGATGAACTGACGCCCGGTAGGCTGGTCAATTGTTGCTTGCTGGCTGAGTTCAGATCGACGGTCTGATTCCGTTTCCAGCCCTCGCGGATTCCGTCCGCTACGGCCTTGGCATCGCTCTTGGCTTGCGCGGTGGCTTCCGCCGTCTTTTCCCGCAATTCCTGTGGGCTTTCTTTTTGCTGGCAACCGGTGAGCGCAAGCAACACCGCAATCATCGAAATCCTAAGAGGTGTGCGAAGGTCCATGAGGTCGGTCATCCCCGTTGCCTTGGATGCACCTTAGCCTCACGCGGTTTGACGATTGCGGTTCGCGCGCTTATGCGCGCGAGTACAGCTCGCGTTCTTGCTTTCCCCTTCCCTTCACGCCACCCTCGATCATCTCGAGGTTTGGCAACCCTTCCCACTCCGACTCTTCGCCAAAACCTGAGCGAACGACAATATAAACGCGAGTATTGGCACTCTGGCGCGCCTGGTTCCACAGTCTGCGTCGCCGTATGGTCTTCGGATTTCGCCAGACGATTGCTGGTGATACCATGCAAATTGCTCCTTGCTGTATTTCGGGCTTTATTGGCCACCCCCGGGCCGTCTGCGAGAAGTATGGAGGCAAAGCGGTCGTTGGGGTCGTAGGCGGGATCACTCCTTCGAGTGACCGTGATCACATCGGTAGTTCTTGCAACGGAAAATCTGACCGAGTAGAGCGGAAGAAGTCTTCGACGGCCGACACAAGTTCGCCGGGTTCACCATGCAGAAGAAATCCCACACATTCCAAATCGTGTCATGTGTGGGATTTTCCAATAAGGAAGAGATCCGCGCATCTTTCAATAAGTCGTCAGAAAGCCGAAATAGTAATACGGCTGACCAGGGCCGAAGGAGCCATAGGAGCCGACAATCTGATGATTGTTGTTCAGGCCTTCAGGGCCGCTTTCGATCTGTCCTGGAAAAGGAACGTCAAAGACCGAGAAGACCCCTCCGCTGAGCAGGAAACCGTGACTGACGCCCTGCGAGTCCTCTTCGCCGCCAACCATATCGCCGCTGTCGTTGATGCCGTAGAGCCCAGCGGCGTAGGCGCCGGGATAGTCAACTTGCGTGAAGACTCCACCCTGCAAGATGAATCCGTGGCCGCCCCCGTCGCTCGCAACGAAATCCCCCACGATCGTTCCCTGTTTGTTGATCGAATAAGCAGAGGTTTGCACTGCGCCGGGCATGTCGAACGAAGTGTAGTTCCCGTTGCGCAGCAGAAATCCGTGGAGGACGCCGTCCGAAGACTGGTACGAGCCCACGATGTCGCCCGCGGCATTCACACCGAGGGCTTCCGTGTTCATTCCGCCAGGGTAGTCGAGGGCGGTGTAGTTCTTCCCCTTTAGCACAAAGCCGTGGCCACTGTCGCAGGCTACGTCGTCGCAGTAGAAGCCGACAATCACGCCGGATTTATTGATCGCGAATGCGCCCGAGGATGGAGCTCCGGGATAGGCAATCAGCTTGAATGTTGTTCCCTGGAGCAGGTATCCCTGAAAGGATCCGTCGGGCAAATCGACGATGCCGACGATCTTTCCCTTATCGTTGATGCCCGTAGCAAACTGGTCCGCAATTCCGCCCGGATAGTCAATCAGGAGGAAGGGGTTGCCCCCCAATCCTGTAGGCGCGCCTGCGGGAGCACCAGACTGGCTGCGGCCGCTTAACGGTCTGTGCCGAAGCAGTTGGCGGGCCCCGCTCTGCGCCGACATATTGGCGGTAAGTGCGGCGAGCAGCAGAGTCAGGGTGGCTAAGGTCGTCGTTCGGAATGTCGCTTGGAAGCTGGTTCGTGGCATCGGATTCCCTCCTGGGTGGGGCAAGTTCTCCCTTTCTAGCGATACATGCGCAGGATCGTTCGAAATTGGCTCACGAGCTTGCGGAAGGGCGCGATGACTAAAAGCGGAATCCGGACATGTACGAAGGCGCTCTTTCACCCAGGCGCGGCCTGACAGAGAATTGTGAGGTGATGTTCAAACGAATCCCGCCTATCTTGTTGACGATCCTGCTCATTGGCTGCGGCGGTAGCGTGTCGTCCTCTTCTGGTGGAGGCGGCGGAACCGGCGGTGGTGGTGGTACCGGCGGCGGAAATCTGGCGTGCGACGTCATGAGCACAGGCCAGACTGCTGCATTGAACGGTTTCGTGCCCTTTACCAGCGCCAGTTTGTGGAATACCGACATCTCGTCCGCGCCGGTCGATCCAAATTCGTCAAGCATCATGACGAACTGGGTCGGATCGGTGAACATGCATCCCGACTGGGGAAACGATCCGACCTACGGAATTCCTTATGTGGTAGTGGATGGGAGCCAGTCGCTCGTCGACGTGCATCTTGGCGCCTATCCCGATGAGAGTGATCCCGGCCCGATGCCGATTCCGGCCAACGCACCGGTAGAAGGCGGCGCAGGTAGCGGCGGTGACCAGCACGTGCTGGTGCTCGACAATGCCAACTGCTTTCTCTACGAACTCTATAACGCTTCGGCGAACGGCGACGGCTCGTGGAATGCCGATTCGACTGCGGTCTGGGATCTGCTCAGTAATGGCAACACGCAGCGCCCATGGACATGGACTTCGGCCGATGCCGCGGGCTTGCCCATCTTCCCAGGCTTAGTCCGCTACGATGAAGCATCTTCGGGAAGCATCAAGCATGCCTTCCGCTTCACGCTTCCTCACACTTACGCTGCCTTCACGCCTCCGGCGTCGCACGACGCCGGGAACACGAGCAACTCGTCGGCTCCGCCGATGGGCATGCGGCTTCGGCTCAAGTCCAGCTATGACATTTCAGGATTTTCCGCGAACACCCAAACCATCCTGACGGCGATGAAGCATTACGGCCTGATTCTGGCCGACAATGGCAGCGCACTCTACGTAACCGGAGTCTCTGACAACCGCTGGGGCGTCGAGATCGGCGAACTGAAGACGGTTCCGTCGTCCGCATTCGAGGTCGTGCAGATCAATCCTCTGTATAACGATTCGAATTATCCGACCGGGGCCGCGCCAGCGATTGCCAGCTTTACGTCCTCCGCGGCGCACGTGCAAGCGGGAGGAAGCGTGACGCTCTCGTGGAATGTAAGCGGAGCGACCTACAATATTGTCGCTCCCGGAGCCGGAGCCGTGCGCGACACCAGCGTGGTTGTGAGTCCGTCAGCGACGACTACCTACACGCTATATTCAACGAATCAGTATGGACGTTCGAGCGCTACGGTGACGGTGAGCGTCCCGTAATCCAGACGTCAGTTGGAATCGAGTTCGATCACAGCGCCAGACCGCCATCCACCGCCATAATCTGCCCGGTAATAAACGACGGAGCGGTGGCGAAAAACATTACCGCCGCAGCGATATCGCCAGCCGTGCCGTTCCGCCGCATCGGCGTCTGCTTGGCCATACGTTTCATAAACGCAGCCGCGGCTTTCTCGCCCAGCTCGATCATTCCCGGAGCCACGGCATTCACGGCAATTTCCGGAGCGAGCGCCTTGGCCATCACCTTTGTGAGCATGTGCACGGCCGCCTTTGACGAGCAGTAGTGCGCATGCGTCGCCCAGGGACGAAGCCCGCCGAGCGAGCCCATGTTCACGATCCGACCCTGCCGTTTCCGCAAGTACGGCAGCGCCTCGCGCGAAACCAGAAATGGACCCCGCGTGTTGGTTGCGAATATCGCGTCCCACTGCTGAACGCTGAGCTTTTCGAATTTCACCGTTTCATAGTTCGCGGCGTTATTGACCAGAACGTCGATACCACCCAGCACGCCGACAACTTCTTTCACCATCTCGCGGACGTTAATCTCATCGGTGATGTCGCAACGGAGGGCAAGGGCTTCGCCTCCATATCGCGCGATGTCGCGAATCACTCCACGAGCCTCAGCCGCTGAGTTGCGATAGGTAATTGCCACGTCAGCGCCCTTTTCCGCGGCGGCGAGGGCAATCGCGCGACCAAGACGTCGGGCCGCGCCCGTCACCAGGACAACCTTTCCACTCAACACCTTCGCGTTCTCGGCAGTGCTCGGAGCCATGCCCGGATTCTACTACTTGTGGTGTGGTGTTCCTGTTGATTCCGCGAGGGATACGAGAGCTGTTACACTCCCCGGCATGCCGGATTCGGGCGAAGTCATTCTCTATTCGCGAAAGGGCTGCCATCTTTGCGAGATCGTCAAGGAAAGCCTCTGCAAGCTACAGAAGCGCGGCGGCTTCACATGGCAGGAGGTCGATGTCGATGCCGACGCGGAGACCCGGCGCCTTTACAACGACGAAGTGCCCGTCGTGTTCATCAACGGGCGTAAGGCGTTCAAGTACCACATGGACGAGCAGGAATTTCTGCGGAAACTCGCGCGATAAATAACTACGCCCTGCGCGGCACCTCTTCTTGCTTTCCCTCGATTACAATCTTCCCCAATGCTGCGAACCCAAATCTCTCCTGATCCGACGGGCCGATTTGTTCATGACATTGTGCTCGAAAGCTGCCGGCGAAATTCCGGCAAGGTCGCTCTGGTCGATACCTCCTGTGATCGCCGCCTCACCTTTGCGGAGTACGGTGAACTGGTTGAATCTGTGGCTCGCGGCATGGTCGCGGCTGGACTTGCGCCGGGCGAGGTCGTCGCCATCTTCATGCCGAATTCGTGGGAGTTTGGCATTGCCTATCATGCGGCGACACTGGCGGGGGCATCCCAACCCTGTTGAATCCCGCTTACCGCGAGCGCGAGATTCGGTACCAGCTGGAAAATTCCGACGCCACATTCCTGATCACCGACGCTCCTCTCATCGACGGCATCAATCTCTCGGGCCTGCCAAAATTGCGCCGCGTTTTTACTACCCGCCAGGAGCGCGCAGGCTGCGAGCCGTTCGCCAATTTGCTTCGGCCTTCTCTATCTGCAAAGCTTCCGCAAGCCGCCGACTCTGCAAGAACCATCGCAGCTCTTCCCTACTCCAGCGGAACGACAGGACTGCCGAAGGGCGTAATGCTCTCCCACCACAACCTCGTCGCCAATGTGTTTCAGCTCATCAGCCCGGGCGCAGTCATGCTCACCGACGCGGACGCAATGCTCTGCTTTCTGCCGCTCTATCACATATACGGATTGACGGTTGGACTTACGCTCTCCCTCGTACTGGGGATGAAACTCGTCCTGATGCCTCGCTTCGACGTGCAGAAGCTCTGCTCCCTTGTAGTTCAGGAAGAAGTGACTTTCATGCCCATGGTGCCGCCTGCAATCAACGCGCTTTGCCAGGCCGCGGCGGCGGGCGCGTTTCCAAAGAACCACCGTGTCCGCTGGATCAAGAGCGGGGCGGCGCCACTCGCTCCGGAACTCGCGCGACGGTTGAACGAACTGACGGGCATCACCGTCAATCAGGGGTACGGAATGACCGAGGCGTCGCCGGTCACCCATGTCGGCTATTGCAGTCCACCGGAGATGAACCGGCCGTCGTCGATTGGCCAGCCACTGGCGCACACTGAGTGCCGCATTCTCGATCTCAACGACCAGGAGGTTGCGCCCGGGGAGCCGGGGGAACTGGTCATGCGCGGCCCGCAATTCATGCTCGGCTACTGGAAAGAACCTCAGGCGACTGCCGCTGTGCTGCGCGACGGATGGTACTACTCCGGCGACATCGTTCGCACCGATGCCGATGGTTTTTATTACGTGCTCGACCGGCGCAAGGAGATGATCAAATACAAAGGCTTTCCGGTCGCGCCGGCGGAAGTGGAATCAGTTTTGCTCGAGCACCCGGCAGTACGCGACTGCGGCGTCGTCGCGAAGCCTGATCTGGAGGCGGGAGAGATTCCCTGCGCGTTCGTCGTCCTTCGGGAAAACTTCACTCCATCGTCGCAGCTTGACCTGGAACTGCGCGACTTTGTCGCCGACCGCCTCGCGCGTCACAAACAGCCGCGAGAAGTGCACTTTGTTGATGCGGTTCCACGGACACCATCAGGGAAAGTACTGCGGCGAGAGCTGCGCAAAAGTCTGTAACAGCCATGCCCAGGTAATGTGCCGACGGGCTCGGGCGTTATATCTCGGATGTAAACTATGTTCGTCCAGCCATGACTCTCTCCCGCTTCGTCACCAAGTCCGCCTTCCGCAACAAACGGCGCAGCGTGCTTACGGTTGCGAGCATCGCCTTCTCCTTGCTCCTGTTGAGCGTCATGCTGAGCGTCTGGCGGAGTTTCTACATCGACAAGGGAGCCCCCGATTCCGCGCTTCGCATCATGACACGCCATAAAGTGTCTCTGGCAAATTTTCTTCCGATTTATTATCGTGACAAGATTCGCGCGATTCCTGGCGTGGTGCATGTCGTCCCGATGACATGGTTCGGCGGCACGTATATCGACAATAAGCCGGCAAATTTCTTCGCTCAATTTGCCACCGATCCTGACGAATATTTTGACGTCGCGGCCGACAAAGTCATGCCCGCCGATCAACTGGCGGCATGGAAGCGCGACCGCGCGGGCTGCGTCGTTGACACGGTTCTGGCCAGCAAACATAACTGGAAGATCGGCGATCACATCCATTTGCAGGGCACGATCTTTCCGGCCAATCTCGACTTGACGATCCGCGGCATCTATACGATCGACCCGCCCTCGAGCAATCTCTATTTCCATACCAAGTATCTGGAGGAGTCGGTCGATTGGTTCAAGGATACGGCGGGATTCTATTTCACTCGCGTCGATACGCCTGATGACATGCCAAAAGTTTCGCATGCGATCGATGACTTGTTTCGCGGGTCGCCCGTTCCCACCAAGAGCGAAAGCGAACAGGCGTTCAAACTCGACTTCATCGCGACGCTTGGCAATGTGAAAGGTTTTATCCTGAGTATCTGCGGCGCCGTCGTCTTCACCACGCTTCTGGTTTGCGCCAATACGATGGCGATGTCGATCCGCGAGCGAACGCGCGAAGTCGCGCTTTTGCGGACCCTCGGGTTCACCCGCGGAAGCGATTCTGCGACTACTGCTCAGTGAATCGATTGCGATCGCGCTGATTGGCGGCGATAGTCGGCGTTATTTTCGGCAGTTTAGTGATTCGCGGGATGGCACGGCCCGGTATCGGAATGCCAGTTTCCATGCACATGACCACGGATACCGCGCTCGTCGTGATGCTGGTCGCAGCCTTCGTTGGATTCGTCAGCGCCGTCATCCCGTCCTATCGTGCGTCGCACCTGGGCATCGTGGAAGGCTTGCGGCACATCGGCTGACACGCACCGGCGATTTGCAGATTCTACCGCCTCGCCTTCTCAACGTCTGGGAGATTACTTTATGGAGTTACCGGCGTGGCTGGGTCGAACGGATTTTGAGCGCTTCTTTCCCGGTGCGGTTGACGACGAATCCGCAAGCACCTGCTTCAGATGCGCCCGCATGGCTTCGCGAGCCTTTTCGGGGTCATGTTTCTCGATCGCGTCAAGGATGCGCTTGTGATGAGTCTGGCCCCGCTGCGGGCCCCCCTTGATCGTGAAAATTCAGAATGCGTTGTTCGCGCAGAAGCCCGACGACCGAATCGAGGAGCGAGAGGATCAGAGGATTCCCCACGGCTTCGGCGAGAGCCAGATGGAAATCCAGATCCGCTTCGACAAAAGCGTCGCGGTCCTGAAGGCTGCGATCCATGGCGGCAACCGCCTCGCGCATGGTCGAGAGGAGGGACGCGTCGATTCGAGAGGCCGCAAGCGCAGCGATTTCAGGCTCAACTAACTGGCGAAGCTCGATCAGATGCGCCAATCCTCCCTGCTTGTTGATCCGAAACATGAGGTCAAGCGACTGGCGAATTGCCTGGGAGGTGCCATCGGTCACAAATGTGCCACGCCCGGAGTAGGCCTCGACCAGTCCCTTTTCGGCAAGCGTCTTGACGGCCTCACGCACTGCCGTGCGACTCACACCAAAATGCCGTGCGAGATCGCGTTCCGCAGGTAGCTGGTCGCCAGGCTTAAGCTGGCCGTGGAGGATAGAGTCCTCCACCTGCTGAACGATCTGTTCAAAAAGTCGTGAGGTTTTAATAGCCTGATAGACAGGCTTTGGACCAGATTTCTGATTTCTTGTTCCCCATAGGCATCCGACACGGTAGGAAACCTTCGGTCTAACAGTCATACCAATTTAGCAGATTTGCCAGACGGGGGTTGACCATGCAGGATGCGTCCGTATCCCTCGCTTATCTTGCGAGCAAGGGCTCCAACGGGGTTATAAGGGCAATTCCTGGGGGCTCGGAAAGTAATGCTGCTCGCAGCCGATCTTTCCCTCGTATTTAGTGGTAAATAGAACGCGAGCGGGCCGTGGCTTCAGAGTGCGGCGACTTGCGACTTGGCCATTGTATCCGCGGGGCGGGCCGGAATTTGCGGCAGGGATGACATCAGACGGCGCGTGTAGGGATGCACGGGCGCCGCAAAGATCTGTGCTGTTGGGCCGCATTCGACGATCTCGCCTTCATTCAGAATGGCGATGCGGTGGCAGATGCCGGCCACCGACGGCAGATCATGCGAAATGTAGAGAATCGACATGCCGGTCTCGCGATTGAGAGCGGCGAAAAGCTGAAGGATCTCCGACTGTGTGATTACGTCGAGAGCGCTGGTCGCCTCGTCGGCAATGAGCAAGGCCGGTCGATGCATGACAGCCATGGCGATAAGCACTCGTTGCGCCTGGCCTACGCTGAGTTGTGACGAACGCTTGCGCAGAAAATCGGCATCGGCCGGCAAGCTGACGCTCGTGAGCGCTTGCTGGATCGCCCCGTCGCAATCGGCTTTGGTGGCAGCGTCCGGGCGATGCGCGCGCCACGCCTCCTGAAGTTGGGTGCGAAGACGAAGCGCGGGATTGAGCGAGGCCAGCGGGCTTTGCAGAACAAGGCTGAGCGAGTTTCCGCGCAGGCCGCGGAGTTCGCTCTCGCGCATGGTGAGCAGATCAGCCCCTTGAAAATGGATGCTACCTTCCACCCTAGCACGTTGCCTGCCGAGGAGCCCGAGAATCGCCAGAGCCAGCGTGCTCTTGCCCGACCCGCTCTGGCCGATCAGTCCAACCACCTCACCCGACTTCACTTCTAGCGAGCAGCCACGCAGCACCGGAGGCTTCCCCGGATAGCGCACTGTCACATTGGCGGAGAGCAGGCTCGCGTCGCGAGCCGTAGGATCCTCCCGTCGCTCGGAATGGAAATCCCCTGTCATCTTCTGCGTTCAGCGTTTGGCTGTCGTGGTCCCGTTGATCGTAAGCCGCTCCGCATTCCAGAACGTCTGCGGATAAAGAATTCCGGGATTCGCTCCGGCAACCGATGTTGACACCGCCGACAGCGCGTTTTGATTCATGAGATAAATCAACGGCGCCTGCTCGTAGACGATTTGCTGCACCCGATCGAACGCTTCCTTGCGCTTCTTCAGGTTGGCGGTCGACGCCTGCGCGCGCATCAGTTTGTCGATCTCCGCCTCCCATGCCGTTTCCGGCGACTTCTGCTGCGGATTCCACGCATGCTGCGGGGCCGAACTCAGCCAGATGTTCATCTGGCCGTTGGGATCGAGATCGACATTGCGGAATCCGAGGATGGCGCATTCGTAATTGAATTTCTGACTGATGCGCTCAAGCAGCGAGGGGAAGTCTAGCGGAACGAGATTGACCTTGATTCCAATCTTGCCGAGGTCTTCCTGAATCAGCACGCTCATGCGCTCGCGGGGCTTATTGCCGGCGTTGGTAACGATGGAGAACTCGACCGGATTACCGCTTTTGTCGAGAAGGACTCCGTTCTGCATGTGGAAGCCGTCGGCTTTGAGACGGTCGAGCGCAGCCTGCGGATTGTGCGCCTCGGCCTTGAGGCTGCTGTTAAACCAGAATTTATTGGCCGGCGAAACCGGGCCGACTCCGGGCTGAGCGTGGCCGTTGTAAACAATGCGCGCCAGATCGTCGCGATTGATGGCTTCGGAAACCGCGCGCCGGAAATTCGCCGAGCGAAACCACGCCCGCTTGTATTCGGGAATGGGAGCGGCGGCAACCTGGTTGAACCACATGAAATCGGAATCGAGCGACGGCCCTGCATCATGCACGAGCTGCGGCGAGGTCTGAGCCGAGACGGTCGAAATAATCGGTGTCAAGAGCATTAATGAGGTCGAGCTCGCCGCGCTTGAAGCGCAGCATCTCTACATCCCGATTCGGCTGAATATCGATGTGGATGGCATCGATATAAGGCAAACGTCGCCCCTGCGCGTCTTTCTTCCAATAGTATGGGTTGCGTTCGAGACGGACGCTTGAGCCCGCCTTGTATTCCGCCACCATGAACGGCCCGAGCACTGCCGCTTCTTTCTTCGGCGAGTGCGCCGACATGATCGCTACCTCTTCGAACTGACGGTCGAGATTGACCACCGGCGCTGGAAAGGTAATGGAAATCTGGTCGGGCGCGATCACCTTGATGGCGACCTCTCCCGTGCCCGTGCGGAAGTCGTCTCCAACCGGCGAATGGACCGATGGATCCATCAGACGCCGCACGGTGAAGGCAACATCCTCCGCGGCGAAGGGAGTGCCGTCGGAGAAATGAACGCCGTGGCGGAGCTTGAAAGTAATCTGCTTGCTGTCCTGCGAAACCTTCCACGATTCGGCAAGCTCGGGTTCGAGTTCCTGCGTGTGACGGTTCACGCGAACCAGTACGCCTCCCGGTCAGATAACGGATGGAGAGCGAAGAATCTTCGTCGACCAGGAGGGGATCGAAGGTCTTGGGTTCTGTCCGCAGGCAGAAGCGCAGTTCGCCGCCGTTTTGCGCGAATAGGGCGGGAAGGGTGAGGAACGAAGGCAAGACAAAGGAGAATGCGATCGCTCGATGCGCTTGGGATGACTAATTTCATGGATGGTGAAGATGTTTTGGGTGGTGACAACTTCATCGATAAATTCTGGCGGCCGATCATGCGGTCACCTCCTCATTGGATAGCAGAACTTGAAACGAAGTCATCACGACAATAAGCAAGACCAAAGGAACCAGACGCCAGGGCTCTTCGCGGAACGAGATCAAGCCTTCCAGTTCGCGCAACAGGCTTCCCCATGAAGGCAAGGGCTCGGCGACTCCCAGCCCGAGCACTCCGAGATTGGCCTCGCTCAAGATGAAAACCGGAATCGAAATCCAGAACTGCGCGTAAAGAACGGGCTTCAGATTCGGCAGAACATGAATCAGAAAGAGTCTCGCGCCATGCAGTCCGGAGGCGCGCGCCTGAAGCACAAAGTCAGAATTACGCAAGGCATCAGCGCTGGTTGAAAGCACGCGCGCCGATGCCGCCCAGCCGAGCAAGCCGAGAATTGCAAACGTGATCAGCACCGATACCAGCGGCGAAACGTTAAGCGGCAATAGAGCCCGCACCGTAATCAGCAGAAAGAGCCATGGCAAAGAGAGAAACAGATCAGTAAAAGCGCGCGCCAATTTGAGCCAGACTCCGCCCAGATATCCAGCCAGCCCTCCCACGACCGCCGCCAAGCAAGGTAGAGATCAGGGCCGCAGCAGGAGCCAGCAGAAGCGAGATGCGTGTCCCATAAAGCACGCGCGCAAAGCGGTCCCGACCTACCTCGTCTGTTCCGAGTAAATGGGTGCGCGATGGAGGGGCACCTGGCAACTCACGGAATTGCTTGGCGTATCCGGCGGGCGCAAGCCAATTTGCGCCGAGCGAGAGCAGGCACACCGCGACCACTATGACACACGCCAGCACGCGGGCTGCTTTCATGCAACGCTCATCAGGAGTTCGTCCTGCTCTATTGTTCCGAGGGCTTCAGTACATGAATCATTACATCGGCACTGGAGTTGGCGAGCAAGGTTACAAGCGTAACCAGCACCGTCAGATTGACCAACAGAGGAAGGTCTCTGGAGAGCGCGGCCTGCCATGCCAGTTGGCCGATGCCCGGCAACCCACAAAGGCTTTCGACCGGGACGCTGGCGCCGAGAGCGAGACTGATCGTGATTCCGCCCAGAGCGATGAGTTGCGGCCCGACTACCGGCAATACGTGCCAGGCAAGGATACGTAACTCTCCAAGCCCCCGAGCCCGCGCCGCAGTGATGTGAGGCAAGCTATAGGCTTTGGCGAGCAGGTTGCGCGTATAGCGGTAGATTTTCGGAAACACGATCAGCGCAATGGCAAGGTACCCGGGCGTATTCAAAATCACAGAGACTAGCGCCAGCACCGCGGCCGGAATACAGAGAAACGCCCCGCTCAAAGTAGTGCCGAAAACTTCATAAACGGGCTGCTGCCAAAGGCTCGTACTGAAGGCCAGGATTGAAGCCAGCAGCCAACCCAGCAAGAGTCCGATCCCGGCTACCCGTAATGTTACAGGCCAACGCTCTTGCAGAAGGGCGCTGACCGGCTGTCCCAGGGCATGAGATTTGCCGAGATCGCCATGCAGCGCGCCCCGCAGATAGCCGGCATAAAAGCTGAGCACATTGTGTTCGCCGGCCCGCTCCGCGCGTAAGGCGCGGACACTCTCGGCATTGAGGCTGGGATCGAGTTCACGTTCGTCGGAATCAAACCCCGGCGCCATTCGCACCAGCGTGGCCGAGAGCAAACCTCCCAGCAATACCAGAGCCGCGATGGAGAGCAGGTGCCGCGCGATTCTGCGGAGTGTGTTGCGGTACATATTGCGGTATGAACCTGTCCTTAGTTAACCGTCGCGCCGCGAGAACGAGTATTCGGGATCTCCGGCTCGCACGCCAGTTCCGAGTGATGCAGCTGCTTCATCGAGTACATCCGCCGATCGGCCTCGGCAAGTAATCGCTCAACGTCAAAACCGTCATGCGGGCAGAATGCCGTGCCCACGCTAAGCGAGACGAGATTCCGACCGGCAATCTGGTATCCCGCTTCAATAGCCAGTTGGTTCAAACGGCGTGCCTTTTCAATGCTCGCATCCTGGTTCAACCCGGGAGCGACCACCACAAATTCGTCTCCGCCCATGCGCGCGACGTAGTCGTAACCACGGCAGGCCTCGCTTAAATGGGCGGCAAAATCCTTCAGCAGGTTGTCGCCTTCAAGGTGGCCGTAAAGGTCGTTTATCTGTTTGAAGTTATCGAGGTCGCAGACCATGACTGCGAGTGAAGTTCCGGTGCGGCGGCAGCGCGCCAGTTCGCGCGACAGGTGCACGAACAGCGAACGAGCATTCGGCAGGCCGGTCAGATAGTCCGTGGTCGCCGAACTCTCCGCCTGCTGATACTTGAGAGCGTTCTCCATGGAGAGTGCAATCTTCGAGCTGATCGCGAGCAGGATGCGAAGATGGTCGGCCGTAAAAGCGTCCTGTTCCGCGCGATACATTGCCAGGACGCCAACCACTCCGTTGAGCCCATCCAGCGGAACGGCCAGCACTGAACGCTGCGTGATGAATTTTGCCGGATCGGGCGTGTATCCTGCTTCGACCGCGGGATCGCCGTTCACGATCGGCTTGCGATTCTCCGCCACCCATCCGCAGATCCCGTCTCCTATCCGAATGTTCAGGGAGGAGAGCAAGCGGAAGTTATCGCCGCTGACCAATTCGGGAACAAGGCGATCCCCCTTCAGAAGGAATACGGCCATGGAGTCATACGGAACCAGCCGGCGCAGGCGCACGGAAAGAACCGAGAGCGTTTCGCCAAGGCTCAGCGAGTTGCCTAAATCCTGGCTGAGTTCGAACATGGTCTGCGCTTCTTGGCGCGCGGAAGCGATAGAAGAGAGAAAATCCGCTTCCGTGCCGGAAGGGGCCCCAAATTGCTCAAAGCCAGCCGCGGGCTTCTCGCCCTTCTCGACTCGAACCTGCACGGAAAGTCCGGGCTCGAGCCTGTCTTCCGACGAATGCGCCATGGTCTCAAGCTCGCGGTAACGTCGTTTTAATATGTCGACGACCGCCGGATCGAAGGAAGTGCCGGACATCTTCGCAACTTCTTCCATGGCTGCGTCGAGCGGAAGCGCGTTGCGGTACTGACGATGCGACGCAAGGGCGTCCAGGCAGTCAACTGCCGCCAGAACTCGTGCGCCCCGCGGAATTTCTTCGCACTTAAGACCGTCGGGATAGCCCGAGCCGTCCCACCGCTCATGATGCGCACGCACCACCGGCGCCACCGGATACGGAAATGCGACCCGCTCCAGGATCTCGGCGCCTACGATGGGATGAATTTTCATCTTCTCGAATTCTTCTGGCGTTAGCCGTCCGGGCTTGTTGATGATGTGTTCCGGGACAGCCAGTTTGCCAATGTCGTGCAGCAGGGCGGCGGCACGCAGCGCCTCGATTTCGTCATGCGAAAAGCCAAGTTCCTTGGCGATCTCAATGGCATAGATGCGCACGCGTTGCAGATGCTTATGCGTGGTTTGATCCTTGGCCTCAATGGCGAGAGCCAGGGCTTCGATCGTCCGCAAGTGCAGTTGGGCAACGTCCTCAGCGTGACGCCGCTCCGTTTCGACTTGCATCTTCTCTGATTCCAGGCGTCCGAGATAGAGCCGATACGACCGGTAGACCCAATAAATAATCGGCAAAACCATCAACGTGGTCTGCCATCCCGTGTGCCGGTTGACGAAGTCCACGAAGAAGATAATGGCGGCGCCGACCAGGTAGTACGGGAATGACCAGAAGTAGCATTCCGACCAGACCTTGCGCGGAGATTTGCCTTCCGTCATCGAGATGATGATGGAGACCGGCAGCGTATTCGCCAGAAAGAACACCAGCGCCGTGACGATCAGCAGCAACGGCGTGCTTTCGCCCAGAACTCTCTCGAACCGGTGAAACGCAAAATACGAAACTGCGATGGCGTTGGCCATCATGCTGAAGACGTTAAACAGCACTTTGGCGGGATCCGCGTTCCGCCGCGCCGACCACACGCATTGCGCCAGGCTCGCGGTACAGCCGATCACCAGTGTTTCCGGCAGGCTCATTTCGAGCACGCCTAAAAGAATGAAGAGAAAATTGACCGACATCGTGCCGTCGATGCCGGGCAGTTGGATCTTGAGGCCGGACGCCAGTGTGGCGATCAGCAGATAGCAAAGGAAGCGGGTGAGATTGTCACTGTGCCAGTGCCAGACGGAATGGGCCACCACCAGAATGCCGATAAGGGCAGTCGAGGTGATAAATAATGTGGCCCGCTTCGACATGGGATGCTATCGCACCTTTCCGCTTGGGCCCCGTGAGTAGGGACCAATCGACTGTTGCCTGACCTCGCCTACTCTTTCAGCCCATTCGCGTGACCTGGAATCATTGAGTCCGGCCGCCAAGCTGTTACACGAGTCCGCGCTGCTCCGGCGCCAATCCGCTAGAACAGAATCGTCCCTTTTACGCGATGGTAAAGGAGCGATTAAGGAGCGGGTACTTACTGAGGTAATCGAGCGATCCGTCATCGATTCGACTCCAACATGTCCCAAGCCTCTCTGTTCCCGCCAAACGTTGGCAACCGTGTCCTGCCCCTGGTTAGTTGTCCCCATTGATCAAGACGCTCACGTTTTCGGTGCCCGAAGTACTGCTACTCGCCACCGAGCTCCACCCCACACCGCGAAGAACCCGCTGTCCGTGCTTTGCCCCCACGGTGCCGATCCACCCCACACCGCAAAGCTCGCCCACGGACTCGATCCTCCCGATACCGTTGAGTTACTGCCGAGAAACACATTCCCGCCCCAAACGGCGAAGCTGCTCCAATCCGGCGAACTGCCGCCCCAAACGGCAAAGCTGTCAGTCACGAAGTACACACTCTGCGTTGTCGGGTCGTACTGCACCACCGGCGACTTTGCCAACCCGGTGCTCAGTTCTGTGTCGCGAGCGCCGCTTGCATATCCAGATAGCCCGCACCCACTGTGAAGACATCGTACTGATCGGTGTACGTGATTCCAGTTGTCGGATCCGTATAGCTGCTGTATTGCGGGAAGGTCTTGTAGGCCGTCTTCATGAGGCGCGCCTTGACCTGGTCCGGGGTCAGTGCGGACTGAGCCTCAAGCAGCAGCGCGACCGCGCCACTCACCGCCGCCGCAGCCATGCTTGTGCCGCTCATGACGTAAGTACTGGTGGATGCAACCGTACGTCCGCCCGTCTGGTAATCGCTCAGGGGAACGTCTTTGCGGGTAAGTCGGAGCTAAGCATGGCTGCCGCACTAACAATAGACCAACCTGTTTCCCGGAGCCACCAGGTCCGGTTTTGCAATATGGTCGATGATGGTTGGCCCCTTCGAGCTGTAAGTAGCAATGAGGTCGTCGCCGCGATCCGGAGTTCCCATCATTTTCATCGCGCCTACCGTGATCACATAAGGATCGTTGGCGGGTGCTGTTATGGTGCCGTAGCCATTGTTCCGGAAGGAATTGTCGCGGCCCATATTGCCAGCCGAAACCACCACCACAATGCCAGCCTGATACGCCGCTTCAACCGCCTGGCACAGAGGATCGAGCGTGTAGCTTTCAAACACCGGCCGGCCCAACGAAAGATTGATGACGCGGATGTTGTATTTTTTCTGTCAGCTGAGATCGCCGTCTGGATGGCGGCAATCACATTGCTGTCTTGCCCTTCGCCGTTCTGATCCAGAACGCGCAGGTTCACGAAATTCACATTGGGCGCAATACCCTTGAAAGTCTCGGTATATTGCTGTCCCGTGGAATAGAAACCGTTACCCCCAATGAGGCCGGCGACGTGCGTGCCATGCCCAAAATGGTCGGCTGTTCCCCACCCGTCACTGATCCAGCTTTGTGAGTACACGATTCTGGAATTCGAGGTATTTCGAGCATCGAGCTCCTTGAAATTCACCTTGCCGGAGCCACGGATTCCGCTGTCGATCACCGCTACCGCGATATTGCTGCCGTCCAGGCCCGCATTCCAGGCGTAGTTGGCGAGCACGGCCGGTGCGGGCGTGTCCAGGAAACTGGTTACTTGCCGGTCGGGCGCGATATAGGCGATGTCGTCGTCGTTTGACAGATCATCGACCTGGCTCGCGGGCACGAGTTACCGCGAACTCCTTGAGTGAGACTCAAATCCTTCGTGACGTGGCCCTGGTGATCTGGAGCCTCTGCCCGTGTTTGGCACGCTGGGAACGACCCTGTAGCAGACAATCACGTCAACGTTGTTCCCGCTGGTCGGGGCCTGGAGTTCTGGGGCCAGTTTGTCTTTGCTGGCGGCGGCCACTCCCGCAAGCGCGAGAATGACAAGCACGAGAGAGGTTCTGGATTTCATAGTTTGCACCATAACCCTTCCATCAGTTGCAGTTATCCCCCCAAAGTGCCCCTTTCGCGAAGTGCTTGAAACCATTGGCGGAAGAAACATTAGAAACGGGTTTTCCGAGGACAGGTTGGCGCATGAGACAAAGTGGCACGAGCCAAATGCCCGTTACTTTGGTGTAACGGTCTGATGCCGAACGGTTTCATGAGGTCGCGAGCCTGTGTCAGCATGAGTCTTAAGTCTGATTTAGCCACGTAAGGAACCTTCAGGAGCTTTCGACTACTACGTGTCTTCGCCCATGGACAAGGCTAAGGATCTTGCGAGAAGCGGCCACGACGTTCCGCATTCCACCACCCGCGGCAGTGTCCCTCCGCCCGAGGCTTCCGAATCAATTAACAGATGCGATCCTGACGACCGGTCTGGATGGCATCATTAACAGCTGCAATCTGGGTTTAAGCCGATTCGGATTAGAGCCTGAAGACGTGGTGGGAACGAACCTGGCATACCTGTTTTCCGCCGAGGATCAGTCCGTGCTCACCCAGCTCGTGATTCCCGCCGTCCGCGAGAAAGGCCGCTGCGAAGCCACTCTTCACGGTCGAACCAGGCGAGGCGAGGAATATACCGTTCGTATTTGCCTTTCGCTCCTGCGCGATGGGACTTCCAACCCCATCGGGATGGTGGCAGTCGTTTCCGAAGCTGCAGAAAAGCCGCGGATGCAAGGCCGCAGCGAAGCAGGCTCCGGAACCTCTCCAGAACGCAACGGCGCGGCGCGTCATCGAGGGAACGGAGTTCCTGATCGCCAGCCCCGTCATGCACAAATTCATGGGCCTCGTGGACCGCGTCGCCGGACACACCGAAACGGTGCTGGTGGTAGGCGAGACGGGAACCGGCAAGGAACTGGTCGCACGCACCATCCACGAATCGTCGTACCGGCACAAGAAAGCGCTTGTCGATATCAACTGCGCCGCCCTACCCGAACATCTGGTCGAGAGCGAATTGTTCGGCTACGAGAAAGGCGCGTTCAGCGGCGCGGACTCGTCCAAGCCCGGACTGTTCGAGCTCGCCGACCAGAGCACGATCTTCCTCGACGAAATCGGCGAACTCCAGCCCCAGATTCAGGTGAAGCTGCTGCGCGTGCTGGACGGCGCGCCGTACTACCGGCTTGGTGGCCATCGCAAAATCACCGTCGATGTGCGCGTAGTGGCGGCCACCAACCAGGATCTCGATGATGGCCGTGAAAGAAGGCCGCTTTCGAAAGGACCTGTTTCACCGCCTGAGCCAGTTCCAGTTGCGCGTGCCTCCCCTGCGCGAGCGCCCCGAAGACATCGCCGCTCTGGCGCAATACTTCCTGGCACTGAAAGCACCGGACAAATCTTTTCCTACGACGCAATCGCAGCGCTTCAGTCTTATCCCTGGCCGGGCAATATCCGCGAACTGCGCAACTCTGTTGCGAAGCTCGCAATGTCAGCCGCTCGATCGCGAGATCGGCGCGGCCGAGGTGACGACCGAACTAAATCAGGAAGTCATCGCCGCTCCTCCAGTTCGCCGATCGCTGCCGCAAGGCAATCTGGAAAACATGGAAGAGCAGATGATCATTCAGGCTCTCGAGCAAACTGGCGGACACAGCACGCAGGCCGCCGAACAGCTCGGCATCTCGCGCCGCACGTTGAGCCGCAAGCTGCGCGAATATGGAATCGACGCCAATATCGAGCGAGGGCTCAACTCCGCTCGGAATTATCAGTCAGGAGCAGCAGAAATTTTTCCGCGCAAAAGTCAGTCTTCCCGTCACGCTGAGGAATGCGAGCGGTAAAGAAACGCAGGCGCAGGCGATCAACTTGAGCACCGGGGGCATGGGGCTTGATTCGGTGAACGACCCGGCTGGGTTTCTCCGGCGTGCTCGATGTCAGCTTCCTGCTGCCGGAAAGTGAAACCGTAATGCACGCCAAAGGGCGCCTGGTTTGGGCAGACGTGGGCGGCCGAGCCGGCCTTCGCTTTGTCGTGATCGAGCCCGAACTATTTCCAGCATTTGCAGCGCTGGACAAATCAGAAGATGAAGAACGAAGGCTGGGAAATCCCTTCCTGATCTGAGCTCGCTCCAAGCTCCTGCAACTTCCCTTTCACAAAATCGTAAGGGCATCTCTGCGACCTGACACCCATCCGACCGTGATCGCTCGCTAATCGCCTGATTTCATTGGTTTTCCGCAACGCCGATCGTTACTGGCCGTTGTGACAATCCTTTTACTATCTGGGCGGTGACTTTTGCCCCGCCCGCGCGTCTATATAAGCAACAACAGATTGTCGGGTCAAAGACAAGTACAACGCATCGCTAACCGGGAACTTTTCCCAAGGCTGGTTCGTATGATCAAGAGTGCGGAAATGCTGAAAACGGAAGTGAAGAGTATGGAACTTCAATACGAAATCGAAACGCTTGCAGGACGTAGCCGTCGTGCGTTGCGCGGGCCGTATGGTGCGCGGGGCGGCACTGGACGCATTTCGCCGCCGCATTGAGCAACTCGATCGTCTGCGCGTGCTCGTCCTTGATCTTTCTGATATCCAGCAGATCGACGCGGGCGGCTTGGGAACTTTACTGCTGGTTCGCCGATGGGCAGTGCAGAACTCGGCGCGCCTCAAACTGGTAAATCCGCCGATATTTTTCCGGCGTAGTGCTGGAGGCGACCAAGCTCAGCTCTGTATTCGAGATTTCCTCGCTGAAAGATGCCCTGCACATTTTGCGGCCGGGGTGTTCTCCTCGATTCGCAGTCGCCTGAAGCAAACCCACCTCATGGGCGCGATGCTTTATAATTCGCGCCCATGAGAAGAATGCGGCAGGCGCGCGCACTTGAGGCGCTTCCCCGCTGTGCCGCAGTCGGCATTTCGAAGAGTCCTCTGCCTCCCGTCTCCGGCTTATAATTCGTTCTCTCCTCGCGTTAATTTTCCCAACAGAGCCCGCTCATGCTGAGCCGTCTGGCGCGCAAACTCAGCATCACCGACTATTTTTCGCTCGGCTGGGGAACGATGGTGGGCGTCGGATGGCTGGTCGTCATGGACGATTGGCTTCTGCGCGGCGGCCCGCTGGGCGGAATTCTCGGCTTCGCCATCGGCGGCCTTCTTCTGCTTCCCATCGGTTTCGTTTATGGCAAATGGGTTACGACCACGCCCGACGCAGCCGCCGAGGTAGCCTATACCGCCAAAGTTTTTCCTCGTCCGGTCAGCTATTACACGGGCTGGATGATGATGCTCGCCTACTTCATCGTCTGTCCCTGGGAGGCTGTCGCGGTTGGCCGCCTCGCCGGCTTCATCTTTCCTGCGCTCAACCGCGTGCCCCTGTATAGCATCTCTGGAAAACCGGTCTACCTGCCGCATCTCGTCATTGGTCTTGCCCTAACCGCCCTCGTGACCATCGTCAACTATCGCGGCATCCGGCTGAGCGCGACCTTCCAGAACTGGACCACTTTCGGCACCATCGCCTTGTTCGTAATATTCGTCGGTCTCGGCGTTGCACGCGGATCTGCGACCAACTTCCCGCCGCTGTTCACGCATACTCCGTTCGTCTCGATTCTCCTCGTACTCCAGATCGTTCCCTATTTCATGACCGGCTTCGAGTCGGTAACCAAGGCTGCCGAGGAGGCGCACCCGGAATTTCGTGCTCGCGGATTCTCGCGCGTCATCTTCAGCGCGATCGTGGTTGGATTCGTGTTCTATATCGTCGTGATTGCCGCCGTGGCTTTCGTAGCGCCCTGGCGCGAACTAACGGACGCGCCATTTATGACCGCCTTCGCCTTCGAACATGCCATGGGCTCGCGCTGGATTGTGAGCGTCATCATGAGCGCCGCTTTGCTGTCATTGTTCAAAGTCTTTAATGGGAATTTTGTCGCCGCCAGCCGGATCTTGTTCGCGATGGCGCGGCGCGGATTGCTCAAGCGCCAGCTTGCCGCCGTGCATCCCGAGAATCAAACTCCCAGCGCAGCCGTGCTTTCGATTGGAATCGCCACCGGACTCTGCATGTTTCTCGGAACCGCGATCCTCGTTCCCATCTCCGAAGTCGGCTCCGTTGCCTCCGCCACCGGATGGTTCGCCGTTTGCGCCGCTTTCTTGTACACAAAGCCGCGCACTCGCGACTACCTGATCGCACTGCTGGGCGCTCTGGTCGGACTGGCGATGGTGCTTATGAAATTTCTGCCCTTCATCCCCGGACATTTTTCTCCTTGGGAGTGGCTCGCCCTCGGCATCTGGATTCTTCTCGGAAGCCTGGTTGGCCATCCGCACCGCACTTCCGATGCTCCCGAGAGGACGCATGGTTAATCCACGCCAGGTCCGCAGGTTTGCGCCTGGAGCGTCAGTCGCCTATCTAAGATGTAAAATCGTAAAACTCGATGCCGCTTTGCGGCGGGCGTGAAGGATAGGAAAATCCGCGGTTGCGACTGATTGTTCAGAATGCTCATCAAGAAATCGGAATCCAGGCTCAGCCACAGCACCGGCTCGCAGTTCAGGTCCCAGGCGGTTCCCCGCTTCCTCTTCCTGTGTGCCCTGCTGATCGGCATCTCCGGCACGTTACTAGCGCAAGCCGGCCCTCCCTACTACACCAACGATCCGGGCACGCCGGGCAACAAACAATGGGAGATCAATTTCGGCTACATGCCATTTCTCTTTCGGGGCGATTCCGTGTCGCACACCCCGGATGTCGACATCAATTTTGGCGCTGGCGACCGCGTCCAACTCACTCTTGAAACCGCCTGGCTGCGCGTGCACAACCCTGGCCAGACCGTGAAATATGGATTGGAGCAGGACCAGCTAGGCGTGAAGTGGCGTTTCCACGATGGAGGGGAGAACGGTTCGTCCATCTCCGTCTTCCCGCAGTTCTCCGTCAACAATCCCAACCATTCGGTGCGGCGAGACATCACGCCGCCGGGAAACAGCCTGATCCTTCCTGTCGAATTTTCCAGGAAATTCGGGCCCGTCGATGTAGACGTGGAAGGCGGATACCAGTTCGTTCAGAAGGGGCCGGATGGATGGTTGGCGGGAATCGTCGTGGGCCACGAATTCACCAGGAAGCTGGAATTGGATTCGGAAATCTATGCCACCGGGACTTGGCGCCCGTCCTATGCCCAGCCGACCTTCGACGTCGGCGGCCGCTACAAACTCCATCCACCGGTTATCCTGCTATTTATGGCGGGACGCGGCTTCGAGCCCGCGCGAAGCAATCAACCCTTCTTCGTGGGCTATTTCGGCATACAACTCCTGTTGCCGCCCAAGCCCTTCGACAAAGACTAACGCAGCCGTGGTAACGCCCGGGTGGGAGCCATGGAGAGCGTGGGAACAGGCACTCGCGGCCGCTGCGACATGCGGTTTGGCCAGCGTACCCGCTCACGCTCCAAAGCTGCTTGTCGCTTCGCGTAAGCACGAAATCAAGACCGTTCTCCGTATCCGCCTTACCGCTTACCTGATAGAGACCGTCGCGGGATTCAAGCCAGCTTTCGGATAGCTCCCAAATGCCCTTCTTTGCCCGCAAAGTTCCGGCGAAGCGGTGCACCGATAATGGTCCATCCATGCCCGGAATCTGAACGTGCGCCAGGTTCCCGTTGCGCATGACAAACTGCAACTTGCCCTCGGAGTTCCCTACAAGTTCTCCAAAATTTCCGCCCGCGCTGTCGAGATCGAAAGTGCCTTCGCCACTTCCGGTAATCCAGGCATCATTCATGAGGCGCGCCAATCTGCGCCAGTGCGATGTTCTGGAATGTGCCGCTGCCGCGATATCGTGGCGGCGAGACAGTCGCATCGATAGTCCATCTTCCATGGTGGTTGCCTTGCAGAACCGTTGCGCTCAAGTCGTTGATGGCAACCTTGCCCCGCTCCACGCTGACCTGCGCAGCAACCTGGGTGACCATCATCTTTTTAAGTTCCAGCCGCCCCACTCGCAAACTTCCGTGCGCCTGAAGCGCGAGCAGCGGCGAGGGTCCAGGCGGATCACCCGCATTCAAAATGCGGTACCAGGGACGCTTCGCGGGCTGTGTTAAAAACCACCGAGCCAGGCCGTCGGTCGACAGACGATCGGCATTAAGGTCGAACGTAAACACGCACCCGGGCGCACAGTGCCGCGGAGCCGAGACCGAGCCGGTCCAATGAGTGTCGCCCGTTTGCGCCATGATTTTTTGCAGCGAGAACGTCTCCTGCCCAAGCACCACCGTCGCCGCGGAAATCTCGATGGGAGCATTCAGCCCATGTGTCTCGGCTCGCACATTGCGAAGTTGCGCCGTGCCGAGCGCATTGGGCGCTGCCAGGCCTTGCCAGTTGCCTGAAATGCTGACGTCAAATTTGGCCTCGCCCTGGGCCGCCGGACGAGCCGCCGGCAAGCCCAGCGCAGTTTCAAGACGAAACAGATTTTGTAATTCCAGATCGCCGCGCAAAAAGAATCGGTAGCCACTCGCCGAAGCCCAGCCACCCGCCGTCGCGGGGGGAGCCGCATTGACCTGCAATGAAGCAGGCCCGATCCGGAGATACGGCTCGGCGGGTTCGGACTCACCTGCCTTCGCGCCTGCCTTGGCACGCGTCAACTGGCCAGAGCGCCCGACCCACCATGTTCCCGAGCAGCGTCAACGGGACATTGCCCAGAGAAATCGTATCTTTCCCCCCATTGGAAACAAGGCGGACATCGGTCGCAACGCCAGTTCCGGTGAACTGGGCATCGCCAGCCCCGCCCACCATTCTGTACTCGCCATCCATCGTGCCATCCGACGTCAGGTCCGCCGGCAGTTGCTGTTTCGCCTGATGAAATAGCGCCAGGGCCGCCGCTAGCGGTACCTTCTGGACACTCAGTTCCAGGTCATACGCCGGATGTTCGTATCTAGCAGCTGGGTCGGTCCCCGCCGTCCCCGCATGTTCGATGAGATGTCCTGTGCCGACCGCTCCCCGCAGCCGCACCAGTCCACCGCCCACCCGCGACTCACAGAGAACATCCGTAAGAGACCTCGTGCCGACGTTGTATTTGCCCGTACAGCCAGTCGCAAGATTTACCACCCGGTTGTCAACGATGTCATAACGTCGAAACCCGTCAATCGACATCCGGCTTTCAATCGCGAGCGCCAGCGGAGTACCGGTCAGGCTCGCCGTTAATTCCACCGCCCCGCGAAATCCCCGATCCCGGCCGCTCAAGAGCTGCGTGATCTGCCCGAGCTGCCCTTTCTCCCAAGCCATCGTGACTCGCAGAGGCGTCAGGCGCAGATTCCGGGAACGCTGCCAGTGGGCGTCGATCAGTACTCGCCCGGTGTCCGTCAGGTTGAAGTCCGTGCGCAGTGGTTGCGCCTTGATGCGCGCACCCCAGGAATTTTCGGAATCCTGCCACAAGGCAACGTCGCCGTCTGTTAGCGCATAGGATTTCTTCTCCGGCCCGATTTTGAAATTGATGCGCGCTCCCGTTGCCTCCAGGTACGGAAAAGCCGGCCGCCTCTCGGAAGCGGATTTCTGAGTGGGCGCCGCCGGAATCTGCGCGTTGCGCTCAATCAGGCTTGCCAGATTCCAGCGCCCTTGCTCGTTTCGAACCAGGTTGATGCTGGGATCGGTCGCGCTCAGCTTCGCTATCTCCAATCGGCCGCGAAACAGAGACCGCAGGCGAATCGCCGCAAAAACCTCCTGGGCTCGGATCATCGGTTCGGCCCCGAACGCGGGTTCGTCGTAAATGACAATGCCTTCGAGATCGAAGCCCGGCTGGGGCATGACGTGGATCCGGACATCGTCAATCGCGACCCGCCTCCCGAGCGCCGATCCGATCGAGTTCGCGATCCGGTCGCGCAATTGGTGAATGCCGGGGCGGAAAAGAAACAGAATGAGCAGGACCGCGGCGATCGCCGCCAACCCGCGCTTGGAACGCAGGAACTTCACTTTACGATCCGGAACGTGCGGCGCCAGCGCGTTTCATCGAAGAAATGAATGATGGTATGCGCCAGGAACCCGAGACGGTCACTTGCGTCCCGCATCTGGTACTGGTCGGGCGGAGTGATGAAGGACCAGTAAATGAACATCGGCCGTCCGATCACATTCGAGCGCGGAATGAAGCCCCAATAGCGGCTGTCATAGCTCACATCGCGGTTGTCACCCATAGCGAAATAACTGTTGGGTGGAACCACGATGTCCTGACCAACCACATGTGAACTCATTTCGGACTCCCAGTCAGGAGCCAGGCCGTCGATGCTTGACGGCGAAACTGCCGGAAAATTGGCTCGATAAGGGCGGCGTTCCGCATAAGGATCGCTAGGATCGCCCTTGTGCTGAACATATGGTTCGTCGAGTTTTTGCCCGTTGCGGTAGACAACATCGTCTCTAAGATGAATCCGGTCGCCGGGAATCCCAATAATCCGCTTCACAACAAATAACCCATGCTCGGCCGGCGACAGGAACACCACTGTGTCCCCGCGCTGCGGGTCGCGATACGGCAAGAGCGGCCCCAGCCAATGCGTGGGCGTGGCGAAGCGTTCCCGGTTCACGAAAACGTGGTCGCCAATCAGCAGCGTATCCTCCATGGAACTCGATGGAATCTCGAACGCCTGAAGAATAAAGGTAATGATAAAGAGGCCGGTTATGAGCACCCCGGCGATCGAAGCCAGGAATTCGCTAGCCGATTCTTGAGGCTTTTGCTCCTCGGCAATCGGCTCATCTTTCTGCTTCCTGGCCGCTTTCGTTGGCGGTGGCACCTTCACTTCGGCCGGTGTTGGGTTCTTCGCTCTCACTTGACGATCCTTAGCGTGCGCGACCACCGTGTCTCGTCAAAGAAATGAAGCACGGTGTGCACCACGGCCTGCACGCGATCTCCAAAACCCTGATTCTGATATTCGTCCGGTGGCGTAATAAACGACCAGTAAACAAACAGAGGACGCCCAATCAGATTGGCCTGTGGAACGAAGCCCCAGAAGCGGCTGTCATAACTCACGTCCCGGTTGTCTCCCATCGCAAAATAACTGTTCGGGGGCACCACGATTTCGCCGCCCTGCACATGTTGCGGCATCTCCTCGCGCCAAACCTCATTCCGTGACCCAAACCGGCGAGGGCGACACCGCCGGGAAATCGTCGGCATACGGACTGCGATCCTCCGGAGGCGCAACATGCTTCACGTACGGTTCGTCCAACTTCTCTCCGTTGCGATAAACCACGCCGTCCCGCAGGTGAATGCGGTCTCCTGGAATTCCGATAATGCGCTTCACGAGAAACAGCCCCGGCTGCTCGGGCGAAAGAAAAACTGCCGTATCTCCCCGGTGAACTTCCCGATAAGGAACGACCGGGCCTAACCATGACGTTCTCGGCGCAAATCGTTCACGGTCCACCAGCACGTGGTCGCCAATGAGCAGCGTGTTCTCCATTGAACTGGAGGGGATGGCGAAGGTCTGGAACACGAACGTCATGATGAACAGCACCGTCGCCAGCAAGCCGGCGATCGACGCCAAAAATTCGACCACGGTCTCGCTCGGTCCTTCCACCTCAGGAACCTGTTTTTCCGCCTTACGCGGAACTCCGGCCGCGATCTTGCGCGGTTTCTCCGCTTCCTGAATCTCGATTTCGTTCTTACGAATCTCGTTGTCCATCGGAACTTTCAACTCGCATCAAACTTACCGCACCATCCTTAACGTACGCGTCCAGCGCGTCGTCTGAAAAACGTGGGTTAACGCATAGGCGAAGTGATAAAGTCTATCACCCGCGCTCGGCGATCCGGTAAGGTCGTTGTTCGGGTTAGCCGACGACCAGTAGATCACTATCGGACGTCCGATGATATTCTCTCGCGGCACAAATCCCCAATAGCGGCTGTCCTGGCTGTCGTCGCGATTATCTCCCATTACGAAGTAATTCTCCTCCGGCACAATCAACTGGTGGTCTTCGACCAGCTTGGGCATCTGCTTCCACCATTTTGCGTCAACCTGGTAATCGGGGGATTCCAGCCGCGGAAAGTCATCGCGGTAGGCATTTCGAGTCTTCGAAATGAATTGCACAAAGTTTTCCTGCTGGGGAATGCCGTTGACGAACACCTGCTTGTTGACCATGCGGATGCGATCTCCCGGCACGGCAACCACCCGCTTTACGAAATCCTGCGCCGGGTTCACGGGATAGTGAAAGACGACAACATCGTCGCGGCGGATTTTGCGATAGGGCAGGAGATGGCCCCAGGTGTTGCTCGTTCCGTAGCAGAACTTATCCACCAGAACATAGTCCCCAACCAGCAGCGTCTGTTCCATAGACTCTGAAGGGATCGTGAAGGCCTGCACCACAAACGTAACCAGAAAAATAGCAGTCACGACCGCTTCGCCAATTGCTTGAATCGTGGCGGCCCAATCGCCGGTCAGGATTTTCTCGCTCCAGGACATTGGTATTGATATCGAGATCGAGGTTGAACAGTCGACCAGTTGACGCCGTGCTATTCACCCTTTCCTATATTGGATTCTCCCCGGGCCGGACTTGCGTCCGCCAATTTCGCAAGATGTTCCAGAACTTGCCGCGCGGCTTCCTGTTCCGCGCGCTTTTTGGTGGCGCCCTCGGCGCGTCCCACAAATTGCGCCGCTTCCGTCTGCGGCAGCCTCACCTCGACGGTAAAGGTCTTTCGGTGCTCCGGCCCTTCTTCCTTGACCAGCACGTAGAGTGGCTGTGCCCGTCCGCTCGCTTGCAGCGTCTCCTGCAAAGCAGACTTGAAATCCATTACCGGAATCGCGCTGGTCTCCAGGTTCATGCGCCCCAATTCCGGATCCAGAACCGAGCGCACGATAAAGTCCCGAGCCACCTGCCAGCCGCCATCCAGATACATCGCCGCCAGGATGGCCTCCAGTGCATCCACCAACAGGCTTGCCTTGGCGCGTCCGCCACTCTTCTCCTCGCCCCGGCCGAGGCGCATAAAGCGGCCGACCTGCAACTGCTCGGCTATTCGCAACAGATGACGTTGCCCTACCAGGTGAGCGCGCAGCTTGGAAAGATGTCCTTCGTCAAGCGCGGGAAAGCGATGAAACAGTGTTTCGCTCGTCACGAGGCCAAGCACCGCGTCGCCGAGAAACTCGAGCAGTTCGTTGTCGCCGCGGCCCGCCGGGGGAGACTTCGAAGCTGCGGCCTCCGCCGCCTCTGTCTCGCGCGCCTGCGAACTGTGGGTTAGGGCCTGCTCTAGAAGTTCCTGACGCTGGAAGTGATGTCCCAGGCTTTCTTCCAGCGCCATGAGTTCGGGTGACTTCATTGGAAAGCGCCGAGCTTCTCCCTTTCGACCGCCAGCATTATTTATTGGGAGGCTGGCTCTGGGGCGGAGTCTGCGCAGGCTGACCCTGCGGAGGCTGTGCCGGTGGCGTAGTTGCCGGAGTGTGTCCGGTCAATTTCTGTAGACGATCTTGCTCGCGCCGCGCCGAGCCCCCGATCGGGCTGCTCTCCTGGCTCAATTCCACCGCCCGGTTCGCAGCTTTCAACGCCTCTTCATACTTTCCCTGCTTATCGAGCGCGAGCGCCAAGCGAAGCACGTCGGGCCCATAAGGCTGGCTCGGGAATGCATCAATCGCCTTCTGAAAGTCGTCCTGCGCGCCCGCGTAATTGTTCTTGTTGTATTCGATCGTGCCCATCGTCGAGTAGGCCTGCGCCCGAATGCCAGCCTTGAAGGCATCAACCTTGTCCTGCGGCGTGCCTGCCGGTACTGCAATGTCGGTATCGATGGTGGTTAGCGCCTTGCTCGCCATCTTGACTCCCTCTTCATAGCGCTGGTCGCGGTTGATGTCGGTCTCACGGGTGCGCTCGGCGATCACCTCGGCTACCACCGTCAGAGCATCCGGATCGTCCGGATCGATGGCCAGTACTTTTCGCCCTATATCTTCTGTCTTCTCCGCATTGTTCGCGTTCTGGTAATCGTGCATGTCGGCCTTATAAAGAATGATGCGGAGTTCGCTGTCCGGGAATTTGGTGGCAAAATCGTCGGCTGCCTTTTCCAGCGTCGCTGCATCGGTGTTCCCGGCCGCTACTTTGTAGGCGTCATACTCCGGCTGCGTTTTGGCCTGCGGTGGACGCTTGGCCGCCGGTGCGCCCGCTGCGGGCGCTCCAGTACCCTGCGCCGGTGTTGCCTGCCCCGCTGCCGGTGCCGAGCCCGTAGTCTGCGCTCCGGCCCAAACTGCAACACTTAAAATTCCGATAATTGCCGCTCTTTTCATGTTGTCTCCATACTTCCAAAAGTTAATTCTTTCGGGCGCTCTTAAACCTCTCATTTTACGGGCGAGCAATAACTTTATCATCTCCGCCAGCGCCGATGGCCGCTTGCCAGAAGCCACATAATCTCGCGGCACCAACCTTCGACACCCTCGTTTTTTCATCTCACTCTGGCCGTTTCGAGCCCTGTGGTTCATAGGGCTGGCCGAGGCCGCGCTCCGCTGCCACTTTAGCTTCCGGAATCTCTGTACCCGCTGCCGTCAGGGCAGCCCGATACTCAGTCAGGGCCGCATCGCGCTCTTCCTTCAAATCAAAAATGCGGCCGAGATAAATATGCGACCAGGCCAGCACCTTTGCCTCATGCGCGGTATCCAGCGCTTTGTGGAAGAAGTCAGTCGCTCCCTCCATATCGCCATTCATGGAAGCGACTTGCGCCAGCACGAAAAACGCCTTCCCCGGATCGTCCTGCTGTTCCTCGAGCGCCTGCATCGCCAGTTGCCGGGCCAGCTTCGCGTTCCCTTCCGACAATTCCCGCTCGGCATGCATCAGAAGATGCTCGCTCTTCTGGCGTGTCTGCCGCAAAAGCTCGGGAACCGCTTCGCTCGCATACTCGATTCGTTTTGCCCGCTTGGCCTCTTTGCCCGCATCGATCCCGCTAAGCAGTCCCGGATATGCGTTCCGCAAGCCATAGGGATCTTTCTCGAACGTCCCGAGCTCCGAATAGAATGAACGCGTAAGAACGTAACCGTCGCTGTCGTCTTCGTCGAGCGCCTTCTTCCGCTGCTCCTCATTCTTGCTCGGATCGGTCCGCAACTCGATCGCCCGCACCAGGCACTCCGTCACAAGAAGCGAGATGTTGCTCTTGAACGCCTCATCCATGGGCGCAGCTTGCACCGACGCCAGCACCGGTTGCAGCTTATTGATCGACACATTGTTCTTCATCGCCAACGGATCGAGAACATAGTGCAGATAGGCGTGCCGTATCTGTTGCATCTTGATCGCCGTCGTCGGACTCGGCGAAAACACGACGAAGTACTCTGCCCCGTAGTTGCGGGCATTCGTCTGCGACGGCGCCGCCATCGCATCCACATAAATCGTGAACTGACGTCCCAGGTAGCCCGCCGACGGCAGCTTGAGATAAATCTCCGTGTCGAACGTCATTTTCGACAGCGGCTCGTGATAGATCTCGATCATCTGCTGATATTGCGCCCGATGCCGCACCCAGATGCTGTGCAAGCCGATCTTGTCGTAAAACGCCTTCATCAGCGGAAGAATATCAACCACAACGGCCGCGTCCGGTGGCAATTCCTCGGTCTTCAACTTCGGCGTGAACGCTGGCGCCTCGCCCAGGTAAAGCGCCAAAGATACGTATTGCGACAGGTCGTGCGCCGGATCGCCCACCCGCCGGTGCTTGTAGAACTCGCACATGGGCGCGACCACCTTATCGGCGCCATCCGTGGTCTCAATCGCCTTCTCAACCTCCGCCCGAATTTTCAGACGCAAGGGGTCCGAGGTGTCGAGTTCCTGGTCGTACCCGCACACATTCATCACGGTCAGAACTGTGAACAATGTTTCGCTAGTCTCCAGGGAAACCGACGGATGCCCCTGCGTCCAAGCACAGGGCGCTAACAAAAGGGCTAAGCTCAGAATCAACGGGAATAGAAGACGACGTACCAGGAAACTCCTCCGAACCTTGGGTGTAGGACCGATGAGTGTAGTTTACGAAGTAGCGAATCGTGAGGTCAAACGGCAGTTCTCAGTTCTCAGTTGTCAGTCAATCCAAAGAAATCAGAACGCCTTCAAACCAATCGTGCAGCAGCACTCCTCAAACGCCAGCCCCAAAGCCGCAGGCAACCTTGGGGCAGACTGAGAACTGAGAACTGACAACTGTTTTCTACCCTTTCACGCTGATCTTCGAAAACGAGATCACCGCGCGGCTCGGAATAGGCACGCCCATGGAGAGCGCCGGGCTGAAGGTGGTGAAAATCAGCAGGTTCTTGACCTCCGGCATCGCCGCTTTGGCGTCGCCAGACTCCGACAGGACCTTGTAATCTTCCACCCGGCCATTGGCATCGATGTAAGCCTCGACCAGCACCGAATCTTCCCCCACGCTGCCGATCGAAGTGCCAAACACCGACTGCTTCAGTTGCGGCGCCACATAGAGCATCAGCGGCACATCGGAACTGCTCGCCTGCAACTGCTGAGGCAGGGCAAAGAAACCAAGCAGAATCCCGAAAATCAGTACCGCGCTCACCGCCCCCGCCGTCACCGGGAACATAAAGGCGTCGATCGTATTTCTCAGCCGCACCATCGCGCCTTCAAAACGCCGGCGCCGCGCCTGCTTCGACTCCCGCGAAATAGCCACCCGCAAACGCAGCGACAGATCTGTCGGAGCCTTCACTTTGGCTTTGTTCAAGGCCACGATCATCTGTAGCATGCGTTGCGTTTCGGCATACTCACGCGCGCAACTGGCACACCCCTTCATGTGAGTCTGGAGCGCAAACATCTCGGCCCCGCTCACCTGGCCGTCGAGATACGGAGAAAGCAGCCGCTTGTATTCGGCGCACTTCATGACACCACCTCAGCCTCTCTACCCCCACTCGAACTCAAATCCTGTTGCGCGGCGCTTTCTGTCGCGGCATCGGCGCCAGCCGGGAGACACCAGCCCTAACTCCGGTCCTACCTCGCGGACGTAAGCCGACAAGTCTCTTGCGCAGCGCATCGCGCCCACGAGTGATACGCGACTTCACCGTCCCCAGCGAAATCTGCAAAACTTCGGCAATCTCGTCGTACGACATCTCTTCCAGATCGCGAAGGATAATCGCGGTTCGATACGGCTCGCTCACGTGCGTCAGCGCTTCCGCCACCACCGCCTGCACCTCGCCATGGGCAAACTGCTCAAAGGGCGACTCGCCCCGGTCCACCAACCGTGTCTCGGTCGGGAATTCGATGTCCCCGCCCTCGATCGGATCAATCGGCGTCTCCTGCGCCTTATGCCGGAACCACCAACGCCGCCGATTCGACGCCTCGTGCAGCGCAATCCGGTAGATCCATGTCTTCAGGCTGGACTCGCCATGGAAATGATTCATCCCGCGAAAAACTTTGAGGAATACTTCCTGCGTGGTATCAGCCGCATCCGAAGGATCATTCAGCAGGCGGTAAATAAGGCCATAAATGGGCTGGTGGAATTCGCCGATGAGCCACGCATACGCCTCCTCGGACCCGGCCTTCAATTCAGAAATGACGGCCGATTCTTCGAGCCGGGCTCCGATAGCGCTGGCGAAGTTGCCCACTGTGTTAGCTCCCGCCTTGACGGCGTGCCTTAATTATATGGTCACTGCGGTCCGAACGGGCGGGAATCTTCACGGCGTCATTTATCTGATAGATTTCCCGCTTAGTTACTTAGACCCCGCGGCCGGCATCCGGGTTCCCGGATTGTTCTTTCTCCTAACTACCTTGTTTTGTTGCTGATTGGCCCTCAACCTGGAAGACGGGGCTCCTTCCTGTCACCTCTGGCTGTGCCTCGGCTCACAGCGCGTTGTCAGGCCACATCATAACCTTCCCAAGAAATTTTGTACCGCATCGGAAAGGTGCGCCACATGACTCGTCATGGAATCGACCCTAAGCGCCTTGTCACCGCAATTTCGTTGATCCTCGCTTCGTTCATTTTCATCCTGACGGGGGTTGCGCAAGCGCAGACCTTCACCGTGTTACATAGTTTCCCAGCTTACGCTGGAGACGGAAGCCAGCCATTTGCCGGCATTCTCCGCGACTCGCATGGAAATCTCTATGGCACCACTGTCTTTGGCGGCGCTCACAATGCCGGCACAGTCTATGAGATCACCAAAAAGGGTGCGGAATTTGTGCTGTACAGTTTCGGCTCGCAAACGGGAGACGGCTCTAATCCGTTCGGTAATCTGATTCGAGACTCCCGCGGCAATCTCTACGGCACTACGTATGGAGGCGGCGCGTTTGGGTACGGCACAGTCTTCCAGCTAAGTCCATCTGGAACCGAAACCATCCTTTACAACTTTGCCGGCATTCCGGATGGCGCCATGCCTCGCGGTGCCCTGCTTCGCGATTCAAAGGGCAATCTCTATGGGAGCACCTCGGACGGTGGCAACACTCTCTGCGGCCTTTCTGCCGGTTGCGGAACGCTATTTGAGATTAGTTCAACAGGTAAGGAAACTGTGATCTACACATTCTGTTCGGCCTCCGGGTGTGCCGATGGCAGTTCTCCGGCTGGAGCACTGATCTTCGACAAAAAATTCAACATCTACGGCACGACCGTAGCTGGCGGAAACGGCTCAGGCGTCGTATTTCAACTTCCAACCAAGGGGAAACAACAGGACAAGGAGACCGTGCTCTATAGCCTTGGCTATATGCAGGTCGGTGCGTATCCCTTTGGCGGCATCGTCAGAGATGCGGAAGGAAATCTCTACGGAACCACCAACATCGGTCCCGGTAACGACTGCGGCGGGGTCTTCGAGCTAACTTCGACGGGAGTTCCGAGCCTGCTCTTCGGGTTCCAGGGTTTCCAGAATGGATGCAATCCCTACAGCACTCTATTTCTGGATTCCAACAACAACCTCTACGGCACGAACTCGGCGGGCGGTTCAGGCACATCAGGCACCGTCTTTGAAATGTCTCCCGACGGAACCATTACCGTGCTGCGAAATCTGTCTGGAACCGACGGCCAGACTCCATACGCCGGCTTGATCCGCGATTCGAAAGATAATTTCTATGGGACGGCAGAAGAAGGCGGCGTAAACGGCGGCGGAACGGTATTCACGTTAACTCCATAATCCTGCGATGCACAGAAACAAGGCAAGGGCGCGCCCCGCCCGTGCCGGCACAACCACTATAAGAAGAGGCCACTACACCAACTCACTGATTGGGTGAGGAATTGGGAGTTGTCGAATTTGGGCTCGGCTTCTTAGCAGGCGCCTTTGAATCCGTAGTCCCTGACTTTGCCGTCTTTTTCTTGGCTGCGGGTTTTTTCGGTGCCGCTTCATCGTCATCGACAACAATTTTCTTCGGCGGAGGCGGCGGCACCGCTGCGCTCAACGTCTTGACCTGAGACCGCAGCCGGGTCAACTCATCTTCTTTAGCGCTCGCCAGCTTTTGCATCCGCTCTCCGAACGACCGCCGCGCGCTTTCGATGCCGTTCATATCGTTGCTCAGACTCTGAAACTCATCCTTCGATCCAAACGCCCCCGCGTTCTCAACCACCGATCCAAACACGTCGTAAAGAGCATCGAGGTTGCGATAGAGTTTGAAACTTGCAGCCAGGTCTTCTGGCGACGCGCTCACTTGCGCCATGATCTCAGGCAAGGCCGTTTGCAGATTCCGCCGGATCGAATCCACGTTAGCCTGCGTCTGCCGTTTATTCGACGCGTCTGTCTTCCATTTCTCAATGCGCATGTTCTCGACATCGGTCTGCATGGCGCTCGCCGTCGTCTTCAGCGACCCCAGGATCCCATTCAGCTCGTTTACTGACGAGTAGGACACGGGAGCCGGCGAACCCGAGCCGCCTTGCGCCAGCGCCAGCCCAATCGAACCGGCCACAACTGTGAGGAGGGATCCGAATCGGATCGCTCTGAGAATGCTTCGCCGGCCAATCTGCGGGCCGCGGGAGATGATGTTTGGCAAGTTCAACATGGGGCTCCGATACCTTCGATTTTCTCCAATATCCTAGATTAGTTTGACGCAACGCGAAAGCTAAGCGAGAATTAACTGTTCGCTGTTGGTTCCTCGAGTTTCCTGTGGGCCTGTGGCGCAGCTGGGAGCGCGCTTCCATGGCATGGAAGAGGTCGTCGGTTCGATCCCGACCAGGTCCACCAAATCCTCCCAACACCTCGGACACGGTGAATGGACCGTGTTTGCTTTGGACCAAGAAGGTCATCCTACCGTGTCCGAACGAGGTACGGCTGCTCGATCCTTAAAGAAAATCGCCGACATTTCGTTACTGCTCATCTGGAAAATCTTTTCGAATCTCTCGGAGCAACGGGCTTCTCTCGCCTGCGGTAAAGCACTAATGAAGTCCTGCAGATCGCCTAGCATCTCGTTGTCCACTTGGCATCGGCGATGAAGAAAGTGGATCACGTCAAGGTCGAAAGCCTCTGCCATCTCTACCAACGATTCCACCTGCGTTATGTGGGCTACCGTGAGAGGCAGCACCGCGACCCCTTCCCTCGTTTGGAACTTTAGTCTCTCAGATTGAAACCGTTGGTTCAGGAAGTAGTTGACGCCGAAAGTTCTAAGCATGACGTCTTGCACAACCAAAATTGGCAGAACCCACAGAGCGTTAGTAGGTATGGCCACGTTTTGCAGTCTCTTCGCGGGGCCATGTGCTGGGAACAAACCCGAAACGTCACGTGCGAGTTGTTGGCAACCCACCCCGATCTTGCTTTGCAAGTCCTTTGTGAACGCATCGAGGTCATTGGAATATCTTGCGTCTTGCTTCAAGAACCCCGCCTTAAACTCCATAACGACGACCATTCTTTTCCTAACGAACACCGCGTCAAACGATTTATCGCCATTTTCCCAACATGTGTCTGGGAAAAACGCAACTGAGTGGCGTCGCTGTAGACTGCTCAAGAGCCAGTTAACATAGACCTCAAACAGCAGTCCCCACGCCTTAAATACCTTCCCGCGTTCGCTCTCGGGCAATCTGTTGCCCAACAAGAAGTAGGGGCCGTTGTGTAACCTTTCCGTCAACAGGGTGAAGTCAAGACAGGCATAGTTGTCGGGGGCTGTATTAAGAAGAGGAGCCGATTTGAAGGGAACCAAGTCAAAGCGATCATCTACCGGACGGCATTTGCGAATTTCTCCCTTCAGTCCCTCAAAGTCCCTCGCCAGTGCGTCAAAAAAGTTATCGATCTGTCCCTGAGTGAGGTTCGGATTCGTGAGAATAGTCTTTCTGTTTATGATGAATAGCTCGGGCCTGTTTATCAGGTCTTGGAACGTGTTCATCATCAGCAGCGTCTGAACCCCGAAAACAAGGCTCAGCCACTCGAATACGGGGATTCCGATTTGCCTTTCGAACTCTTCTTCTAAATCCAGTCCACCACATTCATTGAATATCCGAGCGACTAGTTGCTCGTCCCGCAGCGCGACTCGGTACGTCGCATAGCAGCGGAAAAGAAGATGGCGTAGCGGTGTGGGAGCAGATACTTCGAGGGTTGGCAATGCCTGAAGCATCAATTGCCTGCGCCTCTCGTCAAGCGAGCCGCTCTTGAGATTCTCCTTTTCTTGCTCCGTGATGAGTAAGTCATTTGCCATTAGGCAGGCCATTCCAAACTGAAAGCGATGAGAATCAGAGTCCGGGCGCGAATTCTCATCGCCCTCCGCCTCAAGCAATGCGAGCCTCATCACGTTCAGCAATTGGAGGGTATGACAGACGGGACGCATCTTTGCGTCTTGCGGACCGAAGCGCTTTAACAGCCTCTCCTTCGTTTCTTGATCAAAGAACGCCATTGCAAACCACAGCTGAAATTCCTCCATCGAAGCCTCGTCTTGCGGATGCCCGCTCCACGCGGCATGCCTGAACATAGTGTTCAATCGGCACGCGAGGAGGACGGTATTAAAGGCGTTAAAACCCTTCACAATACTGACCAACTCCTCATGGGTTGGTGCCCGGTCGAAGAGCTCTCGATAAGTGATATATGGCGCTGGTGTCGGCATAGTAACCAAAGTGTGTCACAGCCTGACTTAGCAAAGGAAGCCTGGTTTGAATTCCTGTCCTCTAACAAAGGCTTGTGTGTTAAGGCAAGTCCTTCCCATCCCTGACACCTCAAGCCTGCAATCCCGCTGAAGCCGTCAATCTGTGTAAAATGGCAACGCCTTCGATGCCGTGGAACTCGCGGGTGGCGAATTCCGTACTAGACCTATCGATGTGCCAGTCACAAGACCCAATTCCCTTCTGGAGGAAATTAATGCAAGGCAATCTCTCCCGCATTTCGCTAGCCGCCGCAATTTGCCTGATCGCTGTTGTGGCCGCCTTCGCCCAAACCCCGGCACCCACCCCGACGCTCACCGCTGCCGAGCGCGATGCGGCTCTCAAAAGCCTCCAGGAAACTCACGACGCGTTTCTAAAGTCGATCTCCGGCCTCTCCGAAAAGCAGTGGAAGTTTAAACCGGCCCCCGACCGCTGGTCCGTCGCGGAAGTCTCCGAACACATCACGGTAGCCGAGGGGATGATCCTCGGATTTGTTCAGGGCAAGATTATGGACGGTCCAGCCACGCCGGAAAAACGCGCCGAGGTAAAAGCAACCGACGAAACAATCCTGACCAAGGTTCCAGACCGTAGCCGCAAAGTGCAGGCCCCCGAATTCCTCCAGCCCACCGGTCGCTTCGCCAACGAAGAAGCGACTGTTAAAGCCTTCGAAGAAGCTCGCGCCAAGACGATGGACTACGTCAAGACCACGCAAGACGATCTCCGCGACCACTTCGGCCCGCACCCGGTTCTCGGAACGCTCGACGCCTATCAGTGGATTCTGCTCATCTCCGCCCATAGCGCCCGCCACACCAAGCAGATTGAAGAAGTAAAAGCCGATCCAAATTTTCCGAAAGAATAATCCGTTTCACGACGATGGGGTGGATCCGCTCCCCGCGACTCCACCCCATCGTTTCGGATTTGCCTACTGCTTCTACTTCACCGTGATGTTGACTGCCTTCGACGCCAGTCCGTTAGTGACCACCTCCAGCGTCGCCGCTCCACTCCCGACGAAGAAGGGCAAACTAAAGTCGGTCTGCACAGTCGACGTGCCGGTTTGCACCCCCATCGTGAAGTTCTTGGTTGGAAGGTAATACGTGAAGCCTCCAATCGCGAGCCGCACGAGCGGGAAATTCGTGGCACTTTGCGCGTCATCGCCATAGGCGGCGCCCTGCGAAACGCCATTGAAGCGCGTCCCTTTCAGCGTGTAGCTACCGCCCTCCGTAATGGTTTTCGGGTGGGAAGTAATAGTGGGTGCCCATCCACTCTTCGCCGCTCCCGCCGGCACGTAGATCTCAACGTCCGTCGAATTGTCGGTGAGCATCACATGTCCACCCGTCGGCAGAACCAGCATTCTTCCGTAATAGGAGATGTCATTCGACGCATTGGGCGGGCTTGGCGCATTGATAAACTTCTTGCCGTCGAACTCATAGAAATCACTGGGAGGAACATTACACGGGTTGATATTGGACGCCATCACCAGAACGTTTCCGTCAGGGAGAATCGACGCCGGACCGTCTGCCACTCCATCTTGGCCCAAGCCCGCCGAGTTGGGAGGAAAGTCCGGTCCCTTGGTCCACTTTTTCTTGGCGATGTTATAAATCGCAGTGTACCCATTGGCGCCGGTAGCGAACACCGTGCTGCCGGGCCGAAGCACGGCTGGCCCCAGTTCCGGCACCTCTTTCTCCGCACAGTTGTACGCAAGCCCTACCGGCGTATTGCCTGCCGAAGTCCAGTTCCCGGTCGAGGAATCGTAGATCTCCGTGTTATTACCATTCTGGGTATCCACAACCAGAACCTGTCCATTGGGTAGCAGCGTAAAGCCTTCCTCTGAGTTCGAATCCGCCTTGCCAGCCCCGGTCGAACTCCAGGTCAAGCTTCCCGCATCAAAGATCGCTTCATTGGTACTGCAGCAATCCCCGATCATTAATTTCCCGCTCGGCAGAACCACGGTCGGGGCGTCCCCGATCTTCGCCCATCCGCTCGGACCAGCAATCAAACCAGAAAATGTTCCTGAAACCGGATCGAATAGCGCCCCTTCATTGATATAGTCCTGGACTCCAAAGTTGTATTCGCCGCCCATGATCAGGACCCGGCCGTCGGGCAGAACCGCCGATCCGAAAAACTCAGGAGCGTAGCCGGACGGAGTAGAAATTGGACCACTCCATGTACCGCTGGCATAACTGCCAGAGCTGTCCGGATGCAGAACATACCAGAACCCGGTTCCAGCACCGCTGGGACCTGTGATCTCTTGCACAAGAACGTCGCCTACCGGAGTAAGAATGGCCTGGGCCGCTGCGCTTCCTGGAAAGGGCGGCGCGGGTGTCCAGTGCTGCGCGCTGGCTAACGTGCAGAGCACAAGTAATGCCGCGACTAGAACTCCGTTTCGAAATACTCTCCCAAACTGCCCGGCTTCTGTGACCACCTCTGTCTTCATGGAATCTCTCCTTGGTTTGTTTCGCTGAATTTTTTACCGCGTTCTCTAGTAACCACTACTCAGCCTTTCGAGTTGATCACCGATGGCAGGCAGATCAGAGTTCCACCTCGTCCTGTGGAAAGGTGCCACCCGCGAGCCTGCGCTTGGACGTACAACTCCTCGGTCGAAGTGGAGGTCAATACACCTGCTTCCCCAATGCCGACTCTTTCCACCTCGGCGCCACACTCTCGGCACCAGCCGCGGCTCGAGTTGCGTCCCCAGATGATCAGGACTTGGTCCGTTTCAACCGTGATTTCGGTTCGCCTGTGAGCCGTCATATCGCCCTCCGAGACCTTTGCCCAGCGCAGAAATCGTGATAGATTGCTTGCCACGCAAGACGAGGTTTTTGGCTTCTGCCGCCGACAGACGGCATCCTGCCGCAAACGGTCCTCGGTGGTCTTTAGAGAATTCTCAGAAATTTATCAGGCGCTTTATGAGCAATCGGGACAATGAGTTATACGAGTTTGGCCCCTTCCGCCTGGATTCCGCCAAGCGCCTGCTCCTGCGCGACAACGAGCCTGTCCCCTTACAACTGAAGGCATTCGAGACTCTTTTGGCCTTGGTGCGCCAACCTCGACAGGTTTTGACCAAGGACGAGCTCATGAAGACCGTCTGGCCAGACACTTTTGTCGAGGAATCGAACCTGGCGCAGAACATATTCGTGCTCAGAAAGACCCTTGGGGAAGCGGCCGGTGGACAGCGCTACATCGTCACCATCCCGGGACGCGGTTACCGTTTTGCTGAAGAAGTTCGCCCGGTTTCCCAGGACGAGAAGGTAGTGATTGAAAGCCATTCCAGAACGCGCATCGTCATCGATGAACAGACCTTCCCTGCCGTAGGTTCAACCACGGCAGTTGCAAGCGTCCGAAAGCCTTGGAATACGCGGTTGAAATTCGCACTGGCAGCCACTGTTTTCGGACTGGCTGCCTTTGCCCTCGCCTTCCGTCCGGCCGTTCCGCCGCCAAAAATAACTCGCGTCCGTCAAATCACACACCTTGGCTCTTTGGTTCACAACACCAAGATCCTCACCGATGGTCCACGTATCTATTTCCGGGCATGGGAAGCACACGAACGCATGCTCCGCTACGTGTCTCCTGAAGGCGGGGAGGCCTTTTCCGTGGACAGGCCGTTCCTCGAGATGGATGTCGAGGACCTCTCTCCTGATGGCTCGGAGTTCCTGGTCACTAACCTCATAGATCAGAGCCATGGCCCGGGTGCTCCGGATATCTACCCGTCCATCTGGCGAATCCCGGTGCCATCGGGCTCGCCTCGGCCTTTGGGCACTCTGCGCGCTCGTGAAACAAAGTGGTCTCCCGATGGCCATACCATCGCGTGTGCGGTCGGGTCCGACATCCTCGCTGCCGACCCCGATGGGACAAACGTCAGGAGGTTGGCGACGCTTCCCGGCAGCCCCATGTATCTTGTGTGGTCGCCGGACGGACAGCATCTCCGCTTCGCATTACGAGACGATGCCAACAAAGGCGTAACCCTCTGGCAACTCGATCTCGCGACCAAAGCGGCACGGCGTTTGCTTCCCGAATGGCCAAGTACCTGGCGCCTTCTGCCCGGCGGCTGGACGCCCGACACCCGTTATTTCTTTTTCACCGCGCTCGGCGAAGGTACCAGGAACATCTGGGCGATTCGTGAGAAGGATGAGATATTGCGAAAGGTCAACCCCCAGCCAGTGCAACTGTCCGCCGGTCCTTTGAATTTTTATTTACCAACGCCCGGCAAAGACGGAAGTACCATCTTCGTAGCTGGCGAGCAAATACGTGGGCAACTCCTCCGCTACGACGTGGCCTCGCGGGCATTCGTTCCTTATGCCAAGGGAATTTCCGCTGATCAGGTGGCCTACTCTCGCGACGGCGAATGGATGGTTTATGTAGAGTTTCCCGACGCTGTGCTGGTTCGCAGCCGCGTCGACGGCAGCGAGCGGCGTCAACTCACGTTTTCACCCATGCGTGTAGCTCATCCCCAGTGGTCTCCGGACGCCACTCAGATCGCTTTCCAGGCATTGGCCCACCAGGGAGCTCAAGAAAAAATTTACCTCGTGCCCTCCGCTGGCGGCCTGCCTGTCCCGGCGATGCCTGACGATTCGAAACCTAAGACCCACCCGTCGTGGGCACCCGATGGCAACACTATTCTCTTTTCCATCTGGGATGAGGACCACTCCAACCCGTCTCTTCAGATTTTGGATTTGAAGAACAGGAGCATCTCGCAGCTCCCTAACTCGGCGGGGCTCCATTGGGGCCGAATTTCTCCCGACGGCCGCAATGTAATCGCGCTGGAAGACGTTTCGCAGCGCCTAATGCTTTACGACGTTGCTTCGCATACCACTCGCGCTCTCGCGCAACAGGCTGACCACCCACGATGGTCGGCAGACGGCCTGTATGTGTACTTCAATTCTATTTACTTCAGTCCCGCCGGAAGAACCGGTGGCGTTTACCGCTGGCAGCTCGCCACCAATACAACCGAAAGCATTGTGAACTATCCGGACTTCCTTTTGAACGGGAACAACGGGGTGACCTTCGGCCTTACACCGAAGAATGAAATCCTTCTGCTCCACGACCTCAGCACTCGCGATCTCTATGCCCTGGATCTGGACCTGCCCTAGCTGATTGATCTGGCTGAAGACGAAGTTCCGAAAACTCGGATTCGCAACCGCACAAGACGCTCGCCAACCCGAGTCTTCGCAACAGGAATCTGGCGACTACCCGATCACGTATTTCCCTGCCTCCAGCGTCTTTTGCGCGATCTGATGTCCCAGAGCAATCGTGTTGAACGGCTCATATTTCGCCAATCGCCGCACGATTGCGAGCTGTGACCGCAGCATGTCGCCTTCAGCCACGTCGGCAACGACTTTCTTCGCCGCCGCTTCGATCTTCCCGAGCGCCTGCGTCATGTAGACCCGCGCCATCGCAACCGGCAACGCTGCCGCCGCTTCTCCTTTTTGCTCCACGAGCTTCTGCGCGCGCAGCACTGCCGATTCCATGGCATAAATCTCAATCGTCATATCGGCGATCGCGCCCATCACTTCCTGCTGATCTTGGATGTTCGCCATGTATTTCTGCGTCGCCGTACCCGCGGCAAACAGCCCAAGCTTCTTGGCATTCGCCACTATTTTGCGCTCGTCCGCCAGCGGTCCCTCGATCTCCTCGCCCATCGACGGCCCGCTGAACACCTCGTCCATCAGCTTCTTGATCGCCGGCATCAGCGCCAGTTGGCCGCTCATCGCCCGCTTGAGCAAAAAGCCTGTAATGATCAGCCGATTGATTTCGTTCGTGCCCTCGAAAATGCGATTGATGCGCGCATCGCGATACGCCCGTTCCGCCGGATACTCTTCGACAAATCCATATCCCGCGAAAATCTGCATGGTCTCGTCGACAACGTAGTCCACCATCTCCGAGCCCCAGACCTTCAGGATCGAGCACTCGACTGCATATTCTTCGATCGCTTTGCGCGTCAGCTTCGCAGCTTCTGAGTCCGTTTTATCGATCTCCGACAGGAGCACGTCCATCATGCCGACCGTGCGATAAACCAGCGACTCGCCAACATAGATCAGCGTCGCCATGTTCGAAATCTTCTCGCGCACTAACCCGAAGTCGCTGATCGTCTTGCCAAACGCCTTGCGCTGCTTGGCATAACCCACAGCCTGCTCGAGCGAAACCCGCGCTCCACCCAGGCACATCGCACCAAGTTTGAACCGCCCGATATTCAAAATGTTGAACGCAATCGTCGCGCCCTTACCGATTTCGCCGAGCAAATTTTCCACCGGCACTTTGCAATCATTACAGGATGATCGGGCACGTCGACGACCCGCGAATCCCCATCTTGTGTTCTTCCGCGCCGACCGAGAATCCAGGGAAAGTTCTTTCGACCAGAAACGCCGAGAATTTCTCCCCGCCAATCTTCGCGAACACGGTGAACAAATCGGCAAACCCGGCATTCGTAATCCACATCTTCTCGCCGTTGAGGATGTAGTGCTTGCCGTCCGGAGAAAGCTCTGCCCGGGCCCGGCAATTCATAGCATCCGAACCCGAAGACGCCTCCGACAAGGCATACGCCCCGACAATCTCTCCCGCCGCCAGTCGCGGCAGATACTTCTGTTTCTGCTGCTCGGTGCCAAAGTAAACAATCGGCAAGAGGCCAATACCGCTGTGTGCACCCCATGTGGTCGCGAACCCGGCATACTTGGCGATGTGGTCGGCGATCACGGCAGCCGTGACTTTATCCATCTCCAATCCGCCGTAAGCCTCTGGAATCTCCACGCCGCTTAGACCGAGTTCGCCCGCCTTTTTGAGCAGATCGCGCGACACGGAGAAGTCCTTGTGTTCGATCTTCTCCGCATTCGGCAGAATCTCGTTGACCGCGAACTCCTCGGTCGTTTGCCCGATCATCTGGTGCTGATCGGAGAAATCTTCGGGAGTAAACACTTCGGCGGTCTGCCGCTCTTCCAGCAGAAATCCGCCGCCGGAAATCTTGGATTTAGGAATTGCTGTAGTAGTAGCCATGTTTTCAAACCCCTGACTCATGTTCGCGAACGATTCCAGGTTGATAGTGAGCTTGCGAATTCATGCCGAAGAAACTGAAGGGCACAGAAACGAGCAGGTCCATTTTAACGCGCACGCACGCAAATGGACACTCTCCGAGCCGGATCGAAAATGGGAGAGTAATCGCGGAAAACTCTAAGGATACTCAAGGTCGCTCAGAAACAAGTAAGAAGAAAACGGCGTAGTTCCATTACGCATCATGCATTGCCGATATTGATCCTCCAGCATCTGGTAGCGCAGGCTCACGCCGGGATCGTTCGTCGTCCGCATCTGTTGCCGTTGTCGCGCCAGCTGATCCGCCAGCGACTGGCAGGCACTGAACCAATAGTATTGATCGTAGAACCCGCTGCAATACGAGTTGTACCACGCCAACTTCGTCTGGCAACCTGTCCGCACAAAGCATGGCTGGCCTGGCCGGCAGTGAGGCCGCGGAGCAATGAAAGTCGCCCGCTCAGGCTGCGGCGCGGGCTTCTTGTGATGCAGAAAAGAGAAAATTCCCTTTTTCTCCGGCTTCTCCTCGACCTTCTCGGCGACTGGCCCCCTCAACAAACCTGGCCGGATATTCAGTCCCGTCCCCTTCGAATCCTTGACCCCGTGCTCCACGCCCGATCCTGCAAAAGAAGTCCGCGCCGAAGAAAAATGCACTGGACTCCCGGCGCCGGAACCACCATGCCCACCCGAAGACGAGACGCCGCCCGAGCTGTGAGAACCGGCTGAAGAGGAACCGTGAGATACGCTCGAGGAACCTCCGCCCGAGGCGCCACTGCCGGAGTGTCCCCCGCTAGACCCTCCGCTTCCAGCAGAATGTTGAGCAAAGAGCGCCACAGAGCAAAGTAGAACCGCAGTGGTGACAAGAGAGGAGAGACGCATAAAGCACCTCAAGACTTCTTCAGGTTGGCCGGTCGAAATATCGTTCTTGTCGTTCCGCTAACGTCGTTCCGCTAACTTCGACGATCTCCAACAAACAAAGGTTACCGCAACACCTACCAAAAGAACATGCCATTGCGCAAAGACCGGACTATGGGTCCTGACCACCTCCGCCCTTCAAAATCCGTTCCCTACCGTGCTGGCGGCGTTCAAGGCCGTCATCCTAGATCGCGGTGGGATCCGGCAGCCCCGGCCGGCACTCGCTCGGCACGCTGCCCAAAAATCCCATGTATTCGTTGAGCACCGAATTGTACTGACCCTCCGCCTCCAGGCACTCCCGGGCCTTTGAATTCGGCCCACAGGCCTCACTCTTTCGCAACCGCGCAGCCCTCAGCCGCAGGATCGTGCTCTGTGCCATGGCCGTCGACCCCGTGCAATCTGCCTGAGCCGAACTAACAGCCGGCTGGGCGACTGCCACGCATTGATTCCCATCCCAGACCTGGTTGCCGGCGCAAGCTCGCGGGGACACAGCATTCGCGCTCGGAGAAGATACACAGGAGCCGTCTTTCCCTGACGATTGTCCCGGACCGCACGGCTGGCAAGCGGCACCTTCACAGACTTTAGCCCGCACTGGGGGCGCGACCGGCTTTGGCGCAGGCTCCTTGCATGGACCGTCTTCGCAGATTCTGCGCCGCAGATCGGATTCAGGGACGCTCGATTGGCCTCTCGTCACATCAGTGCCAGTTGCGGGTATCGTGGGATCGATTCTGTGCTCGACGGCCGGCGCTTTCGTATCGAACCGCATTCTTCACCTCGGACGCCGCCGGCGCCACTGGACGGGATCCTGAGGAACTCTCAATCGAACCCGGGGGCGCAGAAGTGTTGGAGATGTGCTCCGGTTGCTGTTGCACGCGTTGTTGCTGTTCTTGCTGACGCTGTTGCTCTTGCTGCTGTCTCTGCTGCTCTTGCCTTTGCTGTTCTTCCTGCTGTCGTTGTTGTTCCTGCTCCTGTTGCTGCTGCTTTTGCTGTTCTTCCTGCTGTCGCTGTTGCTCCTGTTGCTGTTGCTGCTGCCTTTGCTGTTCTTCCTGCTGCCGTTGTTGCTCCTGTTGCTGTTGCTGCTGCCTCTGCTGTTCTTCCTGCTGTCGCTGTTGTTCCTGCTGCTGTTGTTGCTGTCTCTGCTGTTCTTCCTGCTGTCGCTGTTGTTCCTGCTGCTGTTGCTGCTGCCTTTGTTGTTCTTCCTGCTGTCGCTGCTGCTCCTGCTGCTGTTGCTGCTGCCTCTGTTGTTCTTCTTGCTGTCGTTGTTGCTCCTGCTGCTGCTCTTGCTGACTGGCCTGCCCAAATACGACTTGAGGCGGAGTTGCGATTAGCGCAAGGCTAATTAGAAGTATCGTTCGGCAGAGGAGCCTTCGGGATAAAAGTCCGGTTGTCGGGCAAATAGCGTGCTGATCAGAAATACTCTTCATCAAGGTAGTTACCTCGCTCTCGAGCACTGCCGGGTGCCCATCACACGGCATACGGCGGCGGCTCACTGCAAGGCTACTCCCGAACCGAGTAAACGTACGTAGAGATTGGGTAAAGAAGTGTTATGCGAGGTTCTCAAATATTCCAGCCGCGCCCATGCCTCCGCCGACGCACATGGTGACCATGCCATAGCGCCCCTTCCGGCGCTTCAGTTCCCGGATCACGCTAGCCGTCAGCTTGGCCCCAGTACAGCCCAAAGGATGCCCCAGTGCAATCGCTCCGCCATTCGGATTCACGCGCTCCGGATCAAGCCCCGCCTCTTTGATCACCGCCAGCGACTGCGCCGCGAAAGCCTCGTTCAGCTCGATCACGTCAATGTCGGCCAACTTTAGCCCAGCCAGCTTTAATGCCTTCGGGATCGCAAACACTGGTCCCAGCCCCATCTCCTCCGGCTTGTAGCCGGCCGTGGCAAATGAGACATACCTCGCCAGAGGCGTAATCCCCAGCGCCTTCGCTCGCTCCGCCGACATCACCACCGCAGCCGCCGCGCCGTCCGACATTTGCGACGAATTCCCTGCCGTAGTAACGCCCTTGACGTGAAACGCAGCCTTGAGCGCCCCGAGCGCCTCAAGCGAAGTATCTGCGCGCGGCCCTTCATCGGCCTTGAAGACAATCTCCTGACGTTTAGGCTTGGAACCGTTCGGAGTGGTAAAGCTGACGGGCACAGGCACAGTCTCTTCCTCGAACTTGCCTGAAGCGAGCGCGGCGAGCGCCTTCTGATGGCTGCGCAAGGAGAACTCGTCGCACTGGGCGCGGGTGATGCCGAAGCGCTCAGCCACTCGCTCGGCGGTCAAGCCCATCGAGAGGTATGAATCGGGATAATTCTGCACCAGCCACGGATTTGGCGAGATCTTGTTCCCGCCCATTGGGATCATGGACATGGATTCCGTCCCGCCGGCGACCATCACCTCGGCGCCCCCGCTCATGATGCGCTCCGCAGCCATGGCAATAGCCTGCAATCCGGAAGAGCAGAAACGATTAATGGTGACAGCGGAAACCTCCACGGGGAGCCCTGCCCGCAGCGAGGCAATGCGGGCGACGTTCATGCCCTGCTCGGCCTCGGGCATGGCGCAGCCCAGGATAACGTCTTCAATTTCTTTCGGGTCAAGTTGCGGCACGCGTTCCAGCGCGCCTTTGATAGCGACAGCAGCCAGTTCATCAGGACGCGTAGCGCGCAGCGTTCCCTTGAACGCGCGCCCAACCGGAGTGCGAACGGAAGAAGCAATAATGACTTCACGCATGGGGTAATTTTACTCGCAGTGAAGAGCATTTTGGAAAATGCTCCACAGGAAGCAATGGGTGACATTCTTGTACGTACATCCTTCCGGCCGAGGGAGAATAGATGGCAAATCGTGCAGGGCACAAATGAGTCTCGGACGTTGGATAGGATTGCCCGAATGCCGTGAGGGATCAATGACACCCGCCACGTACAACGGCGCAACGGAGTTTCTGAGTTGCATTGAGAGTTACCTGTCTTGACGGGGAGTGTTAGTTGGGTTACTTGCACGCTAAAACAATTCAGAAAACTCAGTCGATTCCGTATCCTTCCCCTATGGCCTATTCAATGGGCAACCTGAAAGTCCGTCATCAGATACTTCTTTTTATTCTCCCTCCCCTGCTTGCCTTGCTTTGCGCCTTAGGGCTCGCGTTTCTTGCGTATCGGAGCGTCGACAGCAGCAATCGCGAAGCAGCCCGATCAAAAGAAAGAATGGCCAGGAATCAGGCTTTCTACAGCCACGTATCGCAGATTTTCTTTGCCGTGCAGAAATATGCCGGCAGCCACGACGAGACCGCACTCATTTCCTACGACCGGCTGGCAGCCGACGGATTGGCAGATCTCAACGCCCTCGCCGATCTTGAAGCGTCTGATCCTGAGCACGCCCAGCAAGTCGCTGGCATGCGCGAGCAATTCGAGGTGTTTCGGAACATCTGGGCGCAGTCCACACTTGCCGGAGCTCGCGCTCAATCGAACTACGACTCCACCTCGGCCATGGCCGAGGGCCGGCAGCGCTTGAACGCCATCGGCACGGAGTCCGCCCGACTTCGCAAAGAAGATGAAGATGAGACCGGGCGCGAGATGCAGGCAGCGGAACAGGTGATGCGACAACTGCTGGTGGCGGGCCTCTTCCTGACCCTGGTCATGGCGGGCGTCCTGGTTTTTCTCAAGGGCGTATGGACGCGCCAGATTGTCGCTCCATTGCTGCAACTGATCCAGGCCTCCGAGCGAGTGGGACAGGGTGATCTGGCGCCGGAGTTGCCCTCGTCCGGCGACAACGAATTCGGCGTACTTTTTCGCAGCTTTTCCCGCATGACTGCCGCCTTAAGACGTGAACGCGAGGAACTGGCGGCGGTGAATCAATTCTCGCAGGCGGTGACCCAATGCACCTCGGAGCAAGAGGTTTACGATCTCGTTCTGCATTCCCTGAAAGAACGCTTCCAGCCCCGGCAGATCATTGTCTTCAAATTGCAGACGCCGGAAAATTTTCTGGAGACGGTGGCAACGCTGACGCCGCTGCCAAGGGAAGTTCGCGGCCGGCCCATCATCGAAGAACCGCACAATTGCAAAGCCGTGCGCGAGGGGCGGTCTTTCCTCGTCAATGACGTTCGCAGCCAGGCGCCATGCCCTTCCCGGTTTGCCCTGCTTTCCGAAGGAAACTACTTCTGCGGCCCATTGATCGCGGGCGGCATTATCATCGGTTCCCTTCGCATGCAGGCGACCGTCGATGTGTTAACAGCCGACCGGCGGCGTTTGGTGGAAAACTATTTAAGCGGAGCCGCTTCCGCACTCTCGAACCTGCGGCATCTCGGCCGGATGGAGGAGCAGGCCAATTTCGACGACTTGACCGGACTTTATAACCGGCGCTTCATGCAGGATTACGGCCGTAAACAGATCGCCATCGCCCGGCGGGAACAGCAGCCTGTGGGGATACTGATGATTGACCTGGACCACTTCAAGCGCATCAATGACGAATATGGACACAGCATCGGCGACAACGTCCTGCGACAGTTTTCCAGGACGGTCGCCACCGCGGTTCGTGAAGCCAACCTCTTCGCCCGTTATGGAGGTGAGGAATTCATATTGCTGCTATACCGCGCAAACTCCGAGGCCTGTCTTCTGGTGGGGGAAAGGATCCGCAGCGCGGTGATGGCAATGGCCGTGCCCTCCAATACAGGAGATCCGCTTCCGCAGATTACAGTGAGCATTGGCGTCGCGGTTTTCAGCGAGCACGGCGACACGCTGGAGAAGGTGATTGACGCAGCCGATAAGGCTCTCTATGAATCCAAGCGCGACGGGCGCAATCGGGTGACTATGGCGGCTCAGCAAGGTGGGACCAAATCGCGAATAAGTCATCTGGGAAATGATCGCTTCGGCTTACCCGCTTACTTTTCGACCCAGGAAGTCGCAGGCAGTTGGGCGATTATTTCTCCGCTAGGATGTCTATTACGGGGTTATCTCGAATACCGTGCCGAAGCCGTAAGCTCCGCCGTATGCGGTCACACCGTAGAGATTGCCCGCCGGGTCCCACACCAGATCTCCAAGCGGAGTATTACCGTCGCCAGCCTGGCTGCCGAAAGTGTAGAGTATCGTCTCCTCGCCAGTCGGACTAAGCTCGAAAACCGTCCCTTGCCCATAAAGTCCGCCCGCGATTGTCGTCCCGTAAATATTGCCCTTCTTATCGAAGACCAGATTGCCGTATGGAGTTATTCCCGTCGTCCGGACTGCCCGCCGAAACTGTAGAGCATCTTCTTCCTCTCCGGTCGGGCTGAGTTCGAAGACAGTACCCTGGCCGTAGGCGCCGCCATAAAAAGTGGTCCCGTAGATGTTGCCTTTCTTGCCGAAGACTACCGCCTGAGGAGGGATAATTTCCGTCGCCGTTTTGCCGGTTGAAGCTATAGAGAACCTTTTCCACTCCCGTCGAGCTGAGTTCGAACACCGTGCCGCCCTGGTAAATCCCACCCACTTCTGAGGTCCCGTAGAGATTGCCCGCCTTGTCGAAGGTCAGATTCGCAGTGGGACCAATCGCGTCCATCGTATTGGTCGCCTTGAAAGCTGTAGAGTACTTTCTCCTCTCCGCTCTTAGTCACCTCGTACACAATTCCGCAGCCACCAACACAAAATTGCTGTAGGGGCCGCCCCCTTCCGTGGTCCCGTAAAGATTGCCCGCCTTGTCAAGGATCACGCCGCAGTGGGATAAACCCCATCGCCCGGCTCGCTGCCGAAAGTATGGAGAACTTTCTCTTTTCCCTTCAGCGTCAGGTCAAACACCGTCCCATACGACCCGGCTCGCGCCACCTTACGAACGTTGTGCCATAGAGCTTACCGCCCTTGAAGGCCAAACCGCCGAAGGCGACGCGGTCCAGTCCCGTCGCCCGGCTGGCTACCGAAGTTGTGCAACACCTTGTACTGTCCTCCCTGCGGTAATCTCGAATACATTCCCCAAATTACCGCTCGGGGCGTTGGCATGCGTCGTCCCGTACAGATTGCCCTTCTAATAGAGCAAGCCTCCATAGGGGAAAGCTCCGTCGCCCGGGACGCCGCCGAAGCTGTAGAGGATAGTTTCTGTCTGGGCACTTACCCGAGGCGTGACCAGAAACACAAAGGCCCAAAGCCCAGCTAAAGCCATAATCCCAAAACCCTGAACTCGTCTTGTCATCGACAACTCCCCATGGCCGGCAAGAATCCTCCGCAAGTCGCCCGCCCATTCTCAGCCCGAACAGGGCTCGGGTCAACGTAAAACGCCTTTACTGGAGCGCCAATGATTCTCGGCCCGGCGCCCAACTTACCCCCTACTCCTCCGCCAAACTCTTCCTCACCGACTCCAAAGGCGACAAATTGAGCCACTCCCATCTCTCCGGCGTCGCCTGCCACTCCTCGGATTCCGCTAGGTCTACCAGTTCCTTTTTCAGACGTTCCAGCGTCGTTTCCCTCTCAATCCACTTTCGCAGCCACTTCGCGCTGGCTCGCGCCGAAAGACGGCTCTCTCCCATGACCACCTCCGCAAACTCGGCTTGCCTCTTGCATTCTTCGGTAGCCTCATTCAGATCCTCTTCTAGTTCCTGATACGAGCGCTCGCCTTCTCCGCCCTCGTCCCGTGGATCCGGCTCCGGATCGTGCCCCTCCCCGCTCGCCGACCACGGTGTCATCCCCAGTGGCGTCTCCGCCACTTTCTCCGGTTCCACCACCACCTGCGTTGGCTGCGGCTTTTCCTCCGCCATCCGTTTCAAATTTGCCGACGCCATCTGGCATCCATACAGCATCAGTCCCGCCGTCTTCTGGTCGATCTGCCTCCGCATCAGCAGCACCATCACCTGCCGGATCACCACCTGCACCGAATGTCCATCGTCCAGCGGCGGCATCCGGACCGTCCCTGCCGCCGTCTTATCCTCCCAATTCGCATAACTCGGAACTTCTTCCCAGTTGCATTGCTCGTGGTAATAACAGGTTTCCTTCCCTTTCAGCGCCGGCGACCCGCACTGCGTCCCGCTCGCTCTCACATGCTGGCACCGCCGTATCTCCACCGGATAACTCGACATAATCCCCGCCCTCTCCCACTTCGCGCAAAACAAAAGGCGCGACCCAAAGGCCGCGCCTGATTGATCCACCTATATCTATTATTTCATTTTCGCTGGGGGGAACCCGACAGTTTTCCCAACTTTATATTTCCAATAAATAGAGCAACTTACTTCGAAATCCGGTCCTTGCCCCCCTTGACAAGCGGTCCCGCCCGCCTCGCCGCTCCTAACCCTTTATTTCTCAAAGACCTGGCGAAAAAATGCCTGCAACTTACTGATTCTAAAAGACCGCTTCGGAGGGGGGCTCTCAACCGTCACTTCCCTTTCAACTGCTGTTTCCATCCCAGAATCCGCGCTTTATTCGCCTCCGCTTCCGCCTCCGGAATCATTCCCTTCTTCTGATACAGAATCGAAAGGCTCGTGTGCGCCAGCACATCATCGGGATCGAGCGCCGAGATCTGGTTGGCGGCTGCGATGGCTTCGTCGAGGCGGTTCAGATTTTGCAGCGCGCGGCTCAGGCCGTGGAGCGCGTCGACAAAGCCATCATCGGCCCTGAGCGCCCGACGATATTCCTCGACGGCCTGCTCGTCGCGGCCTTCGGCTACGTGGTCGAGCGCAGCGTAGTAGTGGTCTTCCGCTTGGGCGCGTGCATCTTCTCCGTGAGAACCAGAATTATCCAACTCGGAGCCGGAATCCGCTCTTGGCGAGGCGCAATCGTCTTTGTGCGACCCGGAATCGGCGCCGGAGAAGGCTGGTTTTGAAGGATCGTCGCTCATGGCAGGCTGTTGTGATTCTAGCAAGCGGGAGAGTGAACCTGCGGGCGATCGAATCTGCGGGACATCGCGCAAGCAGTTATACAATCGCAGGCAGAGGAGACTTTGAGTGCATCTTCGCTGGCATGGCATCGTCGTTCTGGTCGCGCTCGGATTCGCGACCGGCTGCGGGCGGCAGCCGAACGTGCCAGATGCCTCGTCCAGCGACGATCACGCTAAAGAGCAGAAGCTCCCGTTTGATCGCGAGGCAGGAGCCAATGGCGTTTCGCCCTCGCGGTCTTTAGTGCCCGCCACGACCAAGCTGAGCGAGGGCACATCAATCGTGATCCGTCTGCGCGCCCCGCTCTCCAGCGCATCGGCACATGTTGGGGACACGTTTGACGCGATCATTGACGAGCCTGTCATCAACGAAGGCGAGACGCTGGTCGCGCGGGGCGCGGCAGCGGTAGGACGAGTGCTTGCGGCAAAGCGGTCGGAAGGCAAAGAGAACGGTTATCTGCGCATTGCTCTCGTGAGCATGCAGGCCAGCGGGAAGACGGTGATGCTGGACACCTCCAGCATCTTTGATAAGGGAGGCGGCGCCAAGGCAGGCAGTCGCGATGGTGGACCCGCGCGTGACGTGGTGTTCTCGCCCGATCACAAGCTGAGGTTCCATCTGACGCGAGACGTGGATCTGCCCTAGCAGGCTGCGCAAAGAGGCGGCGCTGGGCCTTCCCGTTTTGGCAGAGTTATTTTCTCTCGCGGGTTTCCCGCATCCGATTCATCACAAAAATAATGTGATGGCGCACACTTCGTGGCCGCGGCATTCTTGCTAGAGTCTTCCCAATTAGGTTGGCGGGGACCATTCGCGGAAATAGCTCTCCCAGCTTGGAACGCGAATTCCGGCTAACCCTCGCGGCGCTCCGGCTGCGAGCGGTGTGACTCCTCGGGCGGCGGGCTGAAACAACAGGACGATTGGTTTCGGTATGGATGCTGCGCTCAAGTTTCGCGCCACCGCCTCGCACATGGCTGCCCCACGCGAGCCTCGCGAGTTGTGTTTTCGAAGAATGTTCGAAACCGCTCCGATTGGCATGGCGATTTGCGGGCTGGATGGGCAGGTCGTGGAGATCAATGCGGCCCTCGCCGCGATCCTGGGATACGAACTCAAGGAAGCGTTTCGGGTTGATCTGTGGAATCAGAGTGATCAGCGGAAAGAGCGTGAAGGCTCAGGCGAAGGCCAACCAGATGTGACGGAACCTCCGACTCCTGATTCGCTCGAAGGCCTTGTTGCGCGGAGAACGCGAGACGTTCACGACCGAGAAGCGATGGCAGCGGCGGGATGAATCGGAATTTTGGGGGCGCATGACCGCCACTCTCGCCAGGAACGCTCAGGGGCAGCCTGAATCACTGATGGTGGTACTGGAGGATGTCAGCCGCCGGCGGGAGTTGGAAGAACAACTGCGGCAGGCGGAGAAGATGGAAGTGATAGGACGGCTGTCGGCTAGCGTCGCGCACGATTTCAACAACCTGCTGACCGGCATTCTGCTTTATTCGGACCTGCTGCTGGCGGATCTCGAACCCGTGAGCCTGCCCCATCGTTATGTGCAGGAGCTGCGTCTGGCTTGCGAACACGGTGCGGCGCTCACCCAACAACTGCTCGCGATCGCGCGTAAATCGGGCCCGGTGTGGATGCCTGCCGGAATCAACGAGGTGATTGCGGCGACCGAGGGCCTGTTGCAACGCCTGATTGGGGAACAGATTAAGTTGACCACGGCGCTCGATCCGGGAGCCGACGCGGCAATGGCGGACGCAAACGGCTTGCGACAAATCCTGTTGAATCTGGCGCTCAACTCGCGGGATGCTCTGGGACGCGGACAGGCGACGGAAGGAAAGATCTGCATAAGCACACGGGTCTCGGCAGTTCCGGCTGGCAGTTTGCGCGACGGTGATCGATCGCGCACCTGCGTGCTGACCGTGGAAGACAACGGCTGCGGGATGAGTGCGGAGACGCGCAGTCATCTATTTGAGCCGTTCTTCACCACCAAGAAGGACGGAGAAGGCACGGGACTTGGCCTCGGGACCGTGCAGCGGATCGTTCGGGAACTCGGCGGAAGGATCGAGGTTGCCAGTTCCCCGGAGTGGGGAACGCGCGTGGAAGTGTTTCTGCCAGCATGGGAAGGGGAATCGGGCAAGCATGGCTCTGACCGATCCGATACGACCCTTCGTGACGGTGCGAAGGCTCAAAGTTCAATCGATACTCAGGCATTTAAATTCTCGGCGGATTACCGCCCGCAATAGAGGACATTCACCATGTCAAGCGCCACCACTGGAACCGCACTCGGGCATGCTCCGTTGAACCACGCTCCCCAAAGCATCGCTACACGTCTTCCCCAAATGCAGGGAGCAAATTTTCTGAACCTTCTCATCCTTGATGGAGATCGGGCAGTGCGCGAGGCGGCGCGAGACGTGGCACACTCCCTCGGTTTCAGCGCACAGGTGGCAGAAACACCGGAACAGGCGCAGCGCATGATGGAGAGCCATGCCATTGATGCGGTCCTGCTGGACCTGCAACTGCCGGGATCAGCGGGATTGACGGCATTGCGGACGATCAAGCAGCAGAAACCAGACGCCGTCGTGATTGCCGTCACCGGATACGGAACCGTGCAGGCTGCCGTCCAGGCGATGAAAGATGGCGCCTATGATTTTGTGACCAAGCCCTTCAGCATGGACGAGTTGCGGCAGTTGCTGAGCGGCGTGGCGGAACATCTGCGCGTGAAGGTCGAGGGACGGGTGCGGCAGGAGACCGGCAAATCGAGGCAAGGGTTTGGCAGCATTGTGGGACACGCCCCGGAAATGGAGAGGCTCTACAGGATTATTGCCAAGGCCGGGCACAGCGTGCATCCGGTGCTGATTCTGGGCGAGAGCGGCACGGGCAAGGAGATGGTGGCGAAAGCGATTCATTCCTCGGGACCGCTGCGCAACAAGCCGTTCATTCCTGTGGATTGCGGATCGCTGGTGCCGACGTTGATTGAGAGCGAGTTGTTCGGGCACGTGCGCGGGGCGTTTACCGGGGCGAACAATCCAAAAGATGGGCTGCTGGCGATCGCCGAGGGAGGAACGGTATTTCTGGACGAGATCGGGGAACTGCCCGTCGATTTGCAGGCCAAATTGCTGCGCGCAATTCAGGAAAAAGAGATTCGGCCGGTCGGGAGCGTGAAACAGATTCCGATCAACGTGCGTATTCTGGGCGCCACCAATCGCGATCTGGAGCAGGCGGTGAATGAAGGAACCTTCCGCCGCGATCTATTTTTCCGCCTGAATGTACTGACCTTGCGGATTCCCCCGCTGCGGGAACGGCGGCAGGATATCCCGCTGCTGGTGGCCCATATGCTGGAGCGCATTGGGAGCGATGCCGGGACGGAGAAGATGATTTCCGATGACGCGCTCAAGATGCTGATGAACTACGACTGGCCGGGAAACGTCCGGGAACTGGAGAACTCTCTGGAGCGGGCATGCGCGTTGTCGAGCAATACCTCAATTCAGGCGCGCGACCTCCCCACCCATCTCTCGAGCGCGCCGGCCAGCATGACAGGGAGAGTCATGAATGGAGTCATTCCGATGGCGGAACTGGAGAAGCGCACGATTCTGGATGCGCTGGCGCAGGTCAACGGAGACAAGATGACGGCGGCACGGTTGCTGGGAATCGGCAAGACGACGCTGTACCGGAAACTAAAGGAGTATGAAACGGAGAATTAAGTTCTTCTGTCCTTCGAGTTGGGTTCCAAAAGCGGATGACGGAATGGAGCGTGGGACCGTAAAGGGAAAGCTCCTGCGAATCTCGCGCGTAAGTCGCTCTGTTTCAATCGAGGACACTTTGGCTACCGCCTTGCAAGGGATCAGGCATGATCCTGCTTGTGAGTGGAATCGAGCGGCGTGAGGAATGCGCGGAAGCGCTTGGAAATGCGCTGCAAGAGTCCGTGGTGGTAGCGCAAACGCTGTTGCAAGCCACGACGTGGCTTCGTGTCGAAAGCTACACTGCGGTCGTGTTCGACGATGCGATCGCGCAGAGCGAACCGGATGAGATCGAAACGGCGCTCCAGCACCTTGGGACAGCCGTTCCACTGCAAATCAACCTGGCAATCAGTGGAGCCGCGCGTCTGGTGCGGGAGGTGCGCTCGGCGTTGCGGCGCCGCAAATTTGAAGAAGCTTCGGCGCGGCAAGCGGCTACCCAGTGTTTACGGCACGAATTGAACGGTACGCTCACGACGCTGCTTCTGGACTGTGAACTCGCGCTGGAGACGAGGAGTCTGCCCGCGGCCGCAATGGAACGGCTGGCGTCCGTACACACTTCCGCACAAAAGTTGCGCATGGAATTGGAGCGAACGGCTACGGCGCATGCATGATTTGGCCCCGATGCGAGGTAAATAGTTATACGGCCAACCACCTCTCCGCCCCAGGCCGCTCGCCGCCGTTGAATGAATCGCCAATGTAGGAAGTCGAAAAATCTCATCTAACCTAAAATCGTTACTGCGTCTCACCCATGACCGTTATCTTCGAATCGGCGCGGAACTTTTTATAGTCGCGGAAGGTCTCCTCCATATCTTCGTTGACGCTCTTCAACAGGGCGAGACGGGCGCCTACCTGCACGGCTACGTGTTTTGGCAGCCAGACTTCATCGTTGATCTTGGTCTGCTCCGCCTCAACATGCATGCCTTTGTGGACCCGCGCCAGGAACCATCCGACTGAGATCGAATCAATCGCCACAATGTCGAGCTTCACCCATTGCGCTTCGGTTTTGTCGATCCATATTCGGCCCTTGAACTTGCTCAGGATCTTGGTGCTGCGCTCCCTCGGCTGATATGCGGCGCGGGGCTCGGCTTCGATCACCCAGGTGTCGCGTCCGTCCATCGTCTCCGAGCCGACGAGATGGAAAGTAAAAGCATCCGCGATCTCGAGCACGAACTTGCGATCTTCCTGACGTTCTTTCTCTTCCTTCTCAAGCCGTTTGTGACGGTCGCTGTCCGACTCGTTCTTGCGCTTATCCGTGATCTTCGTGATGCGTTCCTCTTCCTTCTTCGTTTCCTCCGGAGACAGAGGCTTGTCATCTTTGGCAATCAGGCGTTCCACTGGCTCGCCGTAGACTTCGAGCACCTCGCGGGTGCGGGTTTCGACTTTTTTGACATGGCCGTCACTGTCGAGTTTGTGTTCCTCTTCACGCTCGATGTAGGTGTAGTCACGCAGATGCTTCTCGTTCTCGACCTCGCGATCCTGGGCATAGCGCAGCAACTCGCGGAACTGCTCCTGCGAAACTACGCCGGAAGCGTCTGGTTCGAGTTTGAGGGGAGCCGCGGGCGCTGACTTGGGCGATGGGGCTTCCTGCGAAGCAGCAAGTGAAGCCGCTATAACCAGGCCGAAGATTACGGGATGAAAGCGCATGCAGCTACTACGTATTGTACGGAGCAGGAGTTCCTGCCGAAAACTAAGCACTGAGGCGTGAGAACTGACCGCTGAAAACGGGCTACTTCTCCGCGCGTTCCAGGCATCCGGCGCGGAAAGATCGTCCATCTAGCCGATGCAACCGCTTGGCCTGCGCCGCCGAAATCAGCGGGGTGTGCGGAATCGTCAGCAGATATTCCGCCACAAACCAGACCGGCTTGTCGGTCGTCATCCAGTTCAGGTGATCGAACCGCTTCATATGAACCGGACGCGAAAAGGTCCGCAGGGAGCGCTCACCGCGCAGATTGAAATAGACCTCGAAATAGCTCAAGGCCAACTCGCGCAGAGAACGATATATGGGCTCGCGATAGCGGCATCCGGTGTAATTCGACTTCGCCACCGCCCCCCAGCACCCGTCAATCTTATAAATGGCAAGGACGTGATCGGTATCGTGCTCGGCTTCAAAATCAATGATCAGCGGCGGATAGCCGTTCACGCGCAAAGCGGCGGCCGCAAACAGAGCGCCTTCGTAACAGTGCGATGTGTTCTCCGCGAGCACGCGGCGCGGAGACCACGCACTATCTTCGAGGTGATAAGGCATGGCATCGAGGGCGCGTTGAATGCCATGCGGGGTTTTTAGAGCGCGCAGCTTGCGGAGTTCGGCGGGAGTGAAGGTCTGGCAGTTCTGATCTCTCATTCTGGGCGTGATTCGAAAGTAGCAGGAGCAGTGGATGATTGGGAATGGAGGAGCGGGTTCATGTGCAGCGGGCCGTCACCGGGAGACCGGAGGACTAGAGTCGCTGTGATTTCCGGCCTCACCTCAGCAACTCTCCCAACTCTCGCGGCCTATCCACCAGCGACATCCGGCGTTACTTCTTCCAGCGACTGGGGTGCAAAACCGTAGGTCACGCCGCAGGTCCACATGCCTGCATTGCGACCGGTGAGCACGTCGATCGAAGAGTCCCCAATCATCAGCGCTTGTTCGGCTGACACGCCGGTTTCCGCGAGCAGGGTTTGCGCGCCCAGGGGGTCGGGCTTCTTTGTTGCGAAGCTGTTTCCGCCGTAAACATGGACGAAGTAATTTCCCATTCCGAGCGCCTGCACAATGTCCTGCGTGGGCCGTACCGGCTTATTCGAGAGCACGGCCATCAGACGATGCATGCCCGGGCGGGCAGAACTCTCCGCCGCGCGCGAGCCGTTCGCCAGCGCCGCCAGCGTCTCTGGAATCCCCTCATAGACGGTCGTGTGATCGAGTTTATGCATCCGGTAATAGCCCAGAAAATATTCGAGCGCGCCGCGGAAAAACGCCTCGTCTCCAACGCCGCCATCGGCGACCAGCGCCCTCTGCACCAGCGCGGGCGCTCCGTCGCCCACATAGCTGGCGATAACGTCCCCATGCAGTTCGGGACGCCCGAAATGCCGCAGCATGGCGTTGACGGAATGAATCAGATCGAGGCGCGAATCGATCAGCGTGCCATCGAGATCGAAAACTAGAAGGCGGATCGACTGCGGATCAAAGCGGCGTAGAAAACGAATCATGGACAAAACAGAATAAATGATTGCGGCCTGTGCCGAGACCAAAGCTCGAGGTCAGACGCCAGAGGTCGGATTGCAGAGTAAACAGGAAGGCTGATCGCTGGTGCGATGGGCGACGACCTCTGACTCATTACCTCTAACCTCAGACCTCCCGCCTCGTTTACAATAAACCCCGGCACGGCGCTCCGTGGGGTGATTGGAAAGCATGGCCACAACTAAAGTGAATCCCAAACTCGCTGAAAAAGAGGCGCAGAAGAAATCCGCGAATTATCAGGGCCTCACCCGCCAGCAACTCGTCGATGCCTACCGCATCATGTTTACTTCGCGCCGGCTCGATGACCGCGAAATCCTGCTCAAGCGGCAGCAGAAGATCTTTTTCCAGATTTCCGGCGCCGGTCATGAGGCGGTCGGGGTTGCCGCCAGCTTGGTGCTTAAGTCACGCTACGATTGGTTTTTTCCCTACTATCGGGATCGAGCGCTCTGCCTCGGGCTCGGGGCCACACCTTATGAAATGCTGCTGGGGGCAGTCGGCGCGGCTGACGATCCCGCTTCCGGCGGACGCCAGATGCCTTCGCACTGGGCGTTTCAGGCGCTTAATGTGGTCACGCAGTCTTCACCCACGGGCAGCCAGGTTCTGCACGCAGTGGGTTGCGCCGAGGCTGGACGTTATTTCTCGCAGCATCCGGGAGCGGCAGCCAAGGCCGAAGGCGACTACCGCCAGTATAAGGATGTCGAGTTCCATGGGGACGAGATCAGCTACGTTTCACTCGGCGACGGCACAACCAGCGAGGGCGAATTCTGGGAGGCGCTCAACACTGCGGCCAATCGACGACTGCCTGTTATCTTCTGCATTCAGGACAACGAATACGCTATTTCCGTTCCTGTCGAAGTGCAAACCGCCGGCGGCAACATCTCGCGCCTGGTGTCGGGATTCCCCAACTTCCACTTCGAAGAAATCGATGGCACCGATCCCGTGGTCGCTTATGCCGCATTCAATCGTGCCGCGGAATACTGCCGGGCAGGACACGGCCCGTCATTTGTCCACGCGCATGTGATTCGCCCTTACTCGCACTCTCTCTCCGATGACGAGCGGCTTTACCGTCCGGACAGCGAGCGCCAGCGCGATGCCGCGCGCGATCCCATTCCGCGGCTACAGATGTTCCTGTTGCGCGAAGGCATCCTCGACGAGAAGGGCATTAACAAGATCGAGACTGAGGTGGAGGAGGAAATTCAGGCGGCCGCGGATCGCGCGCTTGAAGCCGCGTTACCGCAGCCCGACACCATTTACAACTTCGTGTACTCGCCGAATGTTGATCCCACTTCCAAGGCCTTTGATACGCACCCGGCATTCGCGGCTCCGGACGCCGGAGGAGACGGCAAGCGTGTAGCCGCCTCGCAGCCCAAGACGATGGCAGACCTGATCAATGCCACGCTGCGTGACGAGATGCGGCGCGACGAGCGCATCGTCATGTTCGGCGAGGATGTTGCCGATTGCAGCCGCGATCAGTACCTCAAAGACAAACAGGTTAAAGGCAAGGGCGGAGTCTTCAAGCTCACCTCAGGGCTGCAATGCGAATTCGGCGCTGACCGCGTTTTTAATTCTCCGCTCGCCGAAGCTAACATTGTCGGCCGCGCCATTGGTATGGCCACGCGTGGGCTAAAGCCGGTCGTCGAGATCCAGTTCTTCGACTACATATGGCCGGCGATGATGCAACTGCGCGACGAGTTGCCGTTGATACGCTGGCGTTCCAACAATGCCTTCTCGCCGCCGCTGGTGGTGCGCGTCGCCATCGGCGGCTACCTCACTGGAGGAGCGATTTATCACTCGCAATGCGGTGAGAGCATCTTCACGCACATTCCGGGACTGCGGGTGATTTTTCCATCGAATGCGCTCGACGCCGCCGGCCTGTTGCGGACTGCTATCCGCTGCGACGATCCGGTGCTCTTCCTTGAGCACAAGCGCCTCTACCGCGAGACGTTTGGGCGAGCGCCGTACCCTGGACCCGATTACATGATTCCGTTTGGCAAGGCGAAAATCGTGCAGCCGGGCACCGATCTCACCGTGATTACTTACGGCGCAGTGGTGCCGCGCGCGCTCCAGGCCGCGCAGAAAGTTGAGCGCGATTACCAGGTCAGCGTCGAACTGATTGACCTGCGCTCGCTTAATCCGTTCGACTGGGAGACGATTTCCGCATCGGTCAGGAAAACGAACCGCGTGCTGATCGCTTACGAGGATTCGCTAAGCTGGGGATATGGGGCGGAAATCGCGGCCCGCATTGCCGACCAACTCTTCGAGCATCTCGATGCACCGGTTAAACGCGTAGCAGCCACCGACACATTTGTCGCTTATCAGCCGCTACTGGAGAACGCTATTCTGCCGCAGGCCAGCGATCTTTTTCGGGCAATGAAGGAATTGTCGGATTTCTAGCCTGGACTCAGTGCGGCACGGCTGGCGATGGAATCTCGAGCGTTATCTTCTCTGTCTCTTGCACTTCGGTCCCGCGGTTAAGAAGAGAGGGCAGTTGATGTAGCGGGTCGGGTATGGGCCGTCCGGTCAGATACCCCTGAATTTCATTTCCCCCAAATCCGCGAATCAAGTCGAGTTGCCCAGTCGTTTCGACGCCCTCGACGATGACGCGGATTCCCAAATTGTGAGCCAATGCCACGAGCGAATTGACCATGGCTTGACTTTCCGTCTTGTGCTCGATGTCTCGTACAAATGCCCGATCGATCTTCAACGCGTCAAAAGGCAACGCCGGCAAATAACTCAAACACGAATATCCCGTTCCGAAATCGTCGATAGCGAAGCCGACCCCCATGTCGCGGAGCTTCTGCATGGTCTGTGAGGCTCGATGCAGTCCGGTCATCATGATGGATTCCGTGAGTTCGATCTGGAGCAACTCGGGCCGCAATCCGGTGCGTTGCAACACCTCCTCCACCTCTTTGACGAATCCGTCGCGCTTAAACTGAACGGCCGAAACGTTCACCGCAACCTGTACGGGATGGCTGGTAATTTTCTGCCACCGCAGGCATTCGATACAGGCCATCTCCATGATGTAGGCACCCAGCATGACGATTAGGCCGCTCTCTTCTGCGACGGGAATGAACTTATCCGGGGGAATCATTCCGAGGGTCGGATGAGTCCACCGTGCCAGCGCCTCAAACCGGACCAACTGATTCGTCGCCACGTCAAACTCCGGCTGATAATGGACTTGAATCTCACCGCGTCCGATCGCTCCTCGCAACTGGTTCTCCAGGTTCAACCTTTCCCGAACCAGGGACCCGAGTTCGGGCGTGAAGTAGGTGGCGCGGTTCCTGCCGTCACGCTTCGATGCGTACATGGCGCTGTCAGCCTGTTGCGTCAGGGTGTCGGTATCTTGGGCATTGTCTGGACAAATGCTGATGCCGATGCTGGCGCCGATGGTGAGCTGTTGGCTCTCGATAATGAACGGCGTCGCCAGCGCATCCAATAAACTCTGCGCTACCAGGCCAGCCTCTTCTTTATGGTGGAGATTCGAGAGGACGACGGTAAACTCGTCCCCGCCAAGGCGAGCGAGCGTATCCGATTCACGAACCCTCGTTCGCAGTCGCTCCGCCACCTGCACGAGCAGCGCGTCTCCGATCGAATGGCCGAGACTGTCGTTCACCAGCTTGAAGCCATCCAGATCGATGTAAAGCAGGGCAATAAATCTCGCTTGCCGCTTGGCACTGGCCAGCAATTGCGTTAGCCGGTCGGAAAACAAGCGGCGGTTCGGAAGTCCGGTGAGCGCATCATTCAGGGCCTGGTATTGCAATTTTGCCTCGGTGCTCTTCTGAGCGGCTTCGTTGCGCTGCAGTTCCGCGAGCATGGCATTGAAGCCTTTACCTAGTTGCACGATTTCATCGGTTCCGGACGGCATCACCCGGACCGAGAAGTCCTGTTCAAGAGTGACCGAATCCATGGCTTTGGCGAGCTCGAATACCGGCCGTGAGACTCTGCGTTGAAGGAGCGCCCCGGTGGCGCCGCTTACTGCCAGGGCGAGCAGTGAGAGGAGAATCGAGACCATCAGCACAACGTTGCGTCTTTTTCTGAGATCCCGTAAATCGGAAGTCAGTGTAACGGTTCCCACCATTTCGCCCCGCCGCGTCACCGGGCGCGCAACCATCGGATAGCCGTGCGCTGCGCCTAGTGCGCGCTCCAAGACTGTAGGACACGGGTGAGCACCGCGCTCGCGTACGTACTGGGCGAAAAGATGGCCCGAGGACCTATACAGACACGCGGAAGCAACCGGCGGTTCCGCGCGCAAGGCTTCGAGAACCTCAACCGCGGCAGGCGGGTCGTCGAAACTCAAAGCGGCATTGGAGTTTTGGCCGACCACGTCGGCGAGAGCGGACAAGCGATTGTCCAACAGGGTGCGGGAGCTGATGCTATCCACGACCAGAATCGCAGCCGTCAAAGTCGCGAGGGACATGCTGCTCGCCAGGAGCACGGTAAGAGTCATGCGGTACGCGAGGCTGTTTTTCCCCAGGCGCATTCTAGTTTCTCGCCTCCGCGACGGGCTTCACGAGAGTTGCAATGCTCAATAACCGGGAGCTGATCTTCAGCCGCGACTCCTGCGCGACTTCCAAACTGATCTTGATCTGGATCTGCTCACCCATCGTAATCAGTCCGACCATTCCTCCTTCGCGTATAAATAAATCCGTGTCGCCCACGGTCAAAACACCTTTGCCCCGTACCTGTTCGAGAGCGACGCGAACCTTGTTCTCCGAAGACTCTGCGACATAGAGAATCTGGCAACGTTGCAGGTCAGCGGTCGAAGGCAGCAGGAGCACTCGAATGGACTGCGATCCGCTCTTCTTGCCGTCCAGCATTTTCTTGAATATCTCGCCGGTCCCCTCCTCTCCCAGGTAGCCGATCACCATTTCGCTGTTGGGTTGCGGCCATTCCACATACTTGGTCAGATTGAAGACAAAAGCAGCTCTGACGGATCGTTCGTCATGCGACTGGGCGGCCGTGAAGCCAGGAATAACCAAAAGAAGCGCGAGAAAAGCGAAACGGCCCCCCCCACGGAGAATGTGCCACCGCGTGGCGGTTTCGATTCCCTCTTTGCCGCCTGGTAACCCGTCTCGCATCATTGCGTGCTCCGCTTCTCATTGAGGCGAAGGCGGTAATTGAGTTTGAAACGGAACGTTCGGCCATCCTGGCGGATCTCAGGCTGCACGAGTTCCGGTCCCGCAGGCGCATACCAATGCTGGTTGAAGGCGTCGTAACAACTCGCCGAAAGCTCCCATCCCCGCAGCGGCTTACTTGAGAGCGTGAAGTTGGTGAGCGTTGAAGAGCGAACCTCGGTTGCCTGGTAGGTATTCTGCGAGCTCGTATAAAGCAATTCCATTCCTACAAAGGCATGCCGCGTTGCGGGAATTACACCGTGTAACTTGAGGAGGCTCGCCGGCGAGCTCGCCAAGTCTGCTTGCTGCACCTTGTCACTGGCATCCGTGAAGGTGTAACTGGCCTGGCCAGCCAGTCCTGATTCGCGTTTCGCGGCAATCTCGAATTCGAAGCCTCTACCCCGGTCCTTGCCAATGTTTACAAAATGGTTGAGCCCGCTTACTGGATCGGGTACTTCGTCGATCAAATCCGTCAGATTGTTATAGAACCCGTCCGCTGTCATCGACAGCCATGGCTTCAAGGTCCGTTCGAATACTACCTCGTGCGAAGTGATATGCTCCGGCTCCAACGGACTGGTTGGTGCCACTATGGATACGCCATCGGCGTAATACTCTTCGTATGCGTTTGGGGCACGGAAAGCCCGACCAAAGATGTATTTGAGCGCGGTCTTGGAATTTGGCTGGTAGATGGCCGCGGCCCGGGGGCTCAACGCAGCGCCATACACATCGAACCAATCCAGCCGTCCGCCGGCGCGAATGGTGACTTTCGGAATGAAATGCAGTTCCGCCTCGCCATACACAGCTGCCAGCCAGAAGGTATGCGTGGCATCCAGCGAGGCCAGCTGGCCCGCCGCAACATTCTTCTGCCATTCTTCTGGGCTATATTCGAAGTCAGTTCCCACCGTAATTCTCTGTTGCCCGATCTGCCGGCCGATAACGGCTTCCGTGCCAAACCAATCAGCGCGAGCCAGCGACTCAGCTATGAAAGCGTCAGGCGACCCCGGATTGCTATATTGACCCGAGCCAAAAAAGTTGTACCAGTCGTAATACGTGCGGACATCCAGGTCGGTAAGCCCGGAGAGGCTGCGATGGTAGCTTGCTTCAAGGTATCCTCTTGAGTCTCTTCCGGCTTCGGGCGTGTCAAAATCCGCTCCATATGCAGCCGTTGGAATGTCCTTGGTTCGGCTGCCAAAAATGCCTTGCAGCCGGAACCCACCATACTGAAGATCCGCGAAGACGTTCTCCGAGCGCTCGCCGTCAAGGTGATGAGCGATCCCTCCATCGATTCCCGAAAACTCCGGAAAATAAAGATCGGACACTCCGTTTCTGTGAAACAGGCCACCCGATAGTATTGCCGAAAGCTGACCTTGTCGGTAGGTTCCGGTTACCTGCCCGCTTCGTCCAAGGAACGAGGAATCGGTTCCGGAAGCCTCCACGGTCGTTCCATCTCCGTCTGGCGGGCGCCGCGTGATGATATTGATCACTCCGAAGACTGCGTTCGTTCCGAACAAGGACGAACTCGGTCCGCGAACAATCTCGATGTGATCCACCAAGTCGAGATCGAAGACGAATTCGGTTCCAAATGCGGCGCTGTCATAAATGTTGTCGTTGAGGCGATGACCATTCAACATCAGCAGAATTCGTGAGTTGTAATCGCCCGGCCGCTGGATTCCCCGCACTCCGAGGTAGGTGTAGTCACGATCGTAGGAAGTGTAAAACCCGCGCACGCCGTTAAGGACATCACCCAGCGTGCGCCAGCCATAGCGGGCCATCTCGGCAGAGGTAATGATGGTGACAGCCGATGGCGCCGATCGCGTTTCTTCCAAGTGACGCGAAGCACTGAAGACCTTGGTTTTCGACAGATCCTCCAGGCTTAGCGACATAAGATCCTGGTCGTGCGAGTCCTGCGCATAAACCAACTGTGCGCTTACCAGCAATAGAAGCGCAGCGGAACGCAGCAGAGGCGAACGAGTACCTACCATGGAAGGCATTTCCCCAAACTTACTTACATCGGCTGCTTGGCCCACAAACTGAAGGCGAGGAAAGACACAACTGGTCTCATAGCAGGTTACCGAGGTCACTCTGGACGGCAGAGGTAAGCGACAAGGGAGAGAAATCTACTGAGGCTGCCCTGGATTTCGCGAGGTCGGAGCAAGAGATAGGGAGCTCTTGGCGCCAAAAAACTTCGTCATTTTGCCTTGCGCGCCCCACCCGATCGAGGAAACGAGAAACCCCAAGGACCTCCACCGAAGCAAAGCAGTGCCAGGGCAATCGTCCCAACTGCAAGCGGAAACTCGAACCCTCCGGGAGCGGTAAATCCGTTCTTGAAATGAATCTTCCAGATCACCACGCTCATTTCGATTACGACAGCGAGCGAGAAGAAGCGGGGAAACAGTCCCAACACCAGCGCGATACCGCCAAAGAACTCTGTGCCGGTTGACAGATACGCCATCCATCGAGGCAGGCCAAGCGATCCGACCATATCCATGTGGTGATGAAATCCGCCAAAGACCTTGTGATAGCCATGGGCAATCAGGATCGCGCCGAGGACGAGACGCATCACAAGCTGCGCGAACGGTTGCAGCCGGTTCAGAAAATTGAAATTCAAATTCTCCTCCAGGAAGCGGAAGAAATAAGGTAGCAGAAACGACGGGTGAGATGAATCGAGAGGCTACGAAAAAGCAAAGCTGACCGGATCTACCACTCCGAGTATGGTTTCCCATTACTGCCGATGCGGTTCGAGCTGCTCTTCACCGCATAGATTCCGCCGTCGGTCTGTTGCAGTGACAGGATGGTTTTATCGTCTTCTTCGGTCTGCCAGTCTTCGGTTCCGCTGATGTCCTTAGGAACTCTGGAGATGTACTTTGCGGTGACGAGGTCTTGCAGGGACTTGGGCGCTTTTTGCTTGTCCAGCGTGTACTGGACAATGCACTTGTTCAGCGTCTCGAGATTCTTCTTGAAATTGTTTTCATTCGCCTGGCGGATGCTCGCGCTGTAGAGCGGCATCGCTATGGACAGGAGAATGACCATAACGCTGATGGCCACCATCATCTCGATGAGGGTAAAGCCGCGGCTGTCGCACTGGCCTATTTTCCTCATTGATGTGGAGCCTCGGGCCAGGTCGAATATTGACTGCCATCGAGCGCCGTTTGATCAGAGCCGCTGTGGACACCCGTAATGCCACCGGCATCGTCGGGATTCACTGCATGTTCCGGATCGACGGTCACGGTTTGCCAGGTCGTGGTGCTGCCGGTAATGTCTTCGGGGATGTATTTGATGTAACCCGCATCCACCAGATCCTGTAATTGCTGCGGCTCTTTCTTCTTGTCCAGCGTGTACTGCTGGATGAGATTGTTGAGCGTCACCAGATTGTGCTGGAGCTTGGCTTCCTTCGAGCGCGTGATGCTCTGGGTGTACATGGGTAGGGCGAGCGCCATGAGTACCCCCATCACCAGGATGACGATGACCATCTCGATGAGCGTGAAACCGCGCGACTTGGAATTGACCTTCATCTCTTGCCCAGTAATAGAATGCCTCTCGACCGCCGAATTGCGCCATGCATCGGCTGATTTCAGGCCTACCAATCCTTATATTTCGTACCGTCCAAAGCCGTGCCCTGCGACTTGCTGTAGACGTCGAAGACGTTCTGCTCTCCCCATGAATCTGAAGTCGGATCGTCCTGCATGGAGCGCAGCCCCCACTCATCTTTGCCGGTCATCGGGTCGACCGGAACGCGGCGCAGGAACTTCAACTTTTTGCCCGCCACATCCACTCCCTTCACCAACGTGTCGAGGTCGGGAGGGTAGTTATTGCTGTCCACCTTGGTCTGAAACGACCCGCGATCGGCGGCGTCCTTATAGCGGTCAATGGCGTCGCGGAGCATCCACAGATCCTGCCTGAGTTCCCTTTCGCGCTCCCGTTTGATTTGGACTTCCGCGAGGGGAATGACCATGCCGGTGAGCACGAGCAGAATCGCAGTCGCCACGATCAACTCGATCAGCGTGAAGCCACGCTGCCGCGCGAACTTCTGCCGTAATGGCCGCATGATTGTTAGATGATTCATCCCCGCACTTTGTTTACTGAGCCATGTTTAGTGAATCACGGTTTACTGAATCGTGATCGCAGCCTGGGCGCCGTTCATAGCGATCGGCTGCATGGCCGGATCGCGCGCGCCGCCCCGTGTAATGGTCAACGCCGATTGGCCCGGCGACTTGGCCATGAAGGTTAACGTCACAACCGATCCCTGGCCCGAAACGCCTCCCACCCCCGGAGGCCGGGTCGCGGTCACCTGTAGAGTTCCGGTTGCTGGATCGTCGCGATGCACCAGCGCGACCGCCTGTCCATCCTGCGACAGGAAGCCGCCGTTCGATACGTTGATGACCTGCAATTGGGTGGGATCGTAGTTCAATTGCACCGGCACCGAGTAGACGTTTTGCCCGCCAGTCAACATGACGTTCACGGTAAACGTTGAACCCTTGGCCTGCGTCATGACCGGAGGATCGAACAGGAACGTTCCGGCTGCATTTCCTCCCGCCATCGGGGCAGGCAAATTCGCGGCATGGAGGGCGGGCTCCTCCGTTGCGTGCACCCGGACCACCCGGCATCTGCGCGCCAGCCTGATTGTTGGCAGCCTGGTTGGGCTGGGCCATGCCCGGATTCGGCGCCACAGCGCCTTGCGGAGGTGTAGCCGTGGGCTGGGTCGCGGGAGTTTGCGTTGCCGGGACAGTCTCGATCTTCGAGGTTGTGCGGCGCAGTTCGATGGAATTAGCCGTCCCTACATCGAGTACATCCCGGCTTCCCGGAGGCTCCTCGATTCCGCGAATGATATGCGGCGTCAGAACGAATACGATTTCGTCCTGTTGATGTTCGGTGTTGGTCTGCGAGAACAGATACTTCAGGATCGGAATCTGCGCTAAGCCCGGTATTCCAGTCAAAGCCTTGGTCTGCTGGTCTTCCATGATGCCACCCAGCAGATTGACCTCTCCGTCCTTCAGGCGGATTTCATGCTCAACCTTACGTTGCCCGATCACCGGCTGGCTGATGCCCCCGATGCTGACATATGAAGTGACGGCTGAGACGTCGAGCGTAAGCTTCATCGAAATTTCGCGGTTGGCATGCACGCGCGGCGTAATGTCGATATTCACGCCGACGTCGATGTATTGAAATTGCGTATTGACCAGCGGGTTGATCCCGACGCCGCCGATGCCGGGCTGGAACGATCCGGTGGCAACCGGCACGCGTTCACCAATCTTGAGCGTCGCCTTTTGGCCATCCAGAGCGCGGACCTGCGGGTTCTGGATGATCTTCGAGGTGCTATCGCTCAACAACGCGGTTGCCGATGCCGGAGGAATGGTTACCTGGAAGTCGGTCGCATTCAGATAATCCAGGGTGTTGAGCGTGACGCCGGTAGTAGTCTGACCGTTCGTCGAGGTGGAGACCCCACCAGTCGAACCCGTGGACGTGGTCGAAGTAGTGTTAACGTTCGGCTGCAAGGCCACCGAGACGTTGGTGGGCGGGCTGATTCCCAGATTCTTCATCTTGTCGCGGCTGACTTCCATAACCGCGACATCGATCAGGACTTCCGCCTTTGCCTTATCCAGATCGTCGACCAGCTTTTGCGCCAGCGCCACCTGATCGGGCGTGCCGCGCACCACGATGGCTCCCTGCGAGGGCAGTTGCTGGATGCGGCTCACCTCAAGGATCGTACGCATCGCGTTCACGACATCCTGCAATTCGGTCGGCTGCGAAAGATTGGAAAGATAAAAAGTTTTGAGAACGTTTTGTTCCAGCTCTTTCCGCTTTGCGGGATTGTCCTGCGCGACAAAAATCGTGTTGGGTGTAATGGGACGCCAGAAGGTTTTGGTTTCGAAGGAAACGATGGAGAGCGCTTCTTCCAGGGTCACGCCGTTCAATTCGATGCGTACCTGTTTCGGCGTGTAGTCGGGATCGAAGAGGACGTTCACGCCCGCAAGTTTGCCGACCGTCTCGTAAATCACGTTCGATTTCTCGGTCAGCTTCAGGGTGATGGGAGCATTCGAGATCGGCGCCAGATCGATGGGGCCGCGCGCTTGCGAGAGCATTTTATGGAGTTCGCCGCCGCGCGCATTTTCGGCTTGCGGCTGCGGGTTCTGCGCCTCCTGGATCATCTGGATCGTGCGTTTCAGTTCCTGCTGGGCGATGAACGACGAGGCATCGATCGCCAACGCCTTCTCGAATTCGAGCTTGGCTTCGTCGAGTTTGCCGCCATCGCGGAGAATCTGCCCGCGATGCACATGGGAGGAGGCCGCGAGGAACTTGTTGCGCTCGTAAGCGGTACGGTAGCGCAAATCTTTCGGCCGTCAACTCGTAAGCTTGCTTAAAGTACTCGAAAGCCTTCTCGTAATCCTGCCGGGCCTGCGCGTCGTCGCCCTTCTCATAGAGAGCCTTGGCCTTATCGCCCGCGATGCCCGCGGTGCAAACGCACAGAACCACCAGCAAGAACAGAGCCGGACGCTTCAGCCGTGTCATCAAACTATCCTCATATGAGTTCTCTCGCCGGTGATCACCGGGCAGTCATTTTCAACCTAAAACCACAAAAGAACCGGAGGGATCGGTATCCGACCGGCTTTTGTCGTCAGAAAGGCTTGGAAAATTGGATTATAGCATCGCCTCAATTGGGTCCCGAAGTGATTGGAGCCCTGATGTTTACACTCATTAGTACCTGTACCGCCGGGTTTCCTGGACCGATGCTGCGAGCCGTGAACTGGCGGCCGGTCACCGATCCAAAGTCTCCCTACAAATTGCTTCGCCCAGTCAAGTCATCCTCCCTGAGACCTTTGCCCCGCCCTCGTGCTAACTTCTTGTTAGCAATGCCCAAGCAGACCACCCACCAGACGCAGTCTAACGCGGAGAAAAATCCCCGCCGTCAGCCCACAGCGGCGGGACAGAGAGATGCCGCCGTCAACAGGAACGCGAGCCACAACTATTTCTTGCTCGAAAAATTCGAGGCAGGCGTGGTTTTGACGGGGACGGAGGTTAAATCCATCCGCTCGGGCAAGGCGACTCTTAAAGATTCGTACGGCCTGGTGAAAGACGGCGAGCTTTGGCTGCTCAACCTCCACATCAGCCACTATGAGCATGGCAGCTATTCCAACCATGCGGAGACGCGAACCCGCAAGCTGCTCGTCCACAGTGAAGAAATCCGTAAACTGGTCGGCAAGACGCAGCAGAAGGGATTGACGCTTATTCCGACGCGCATCTATTTCAAAGGCGGCCGGGTGAAGGTCGAGATGGCTCTCGCCAAAGGCAAGCAGCAGTGGGACAAGCGCGAGACGGAACGCCGCCGCACCGCCGACAAGGAGGCGCGGGAAGCGATCGCGCGCGGAAGGCGAGCGGTATGAGCGGCACGTTTCGCTAAGCTTGCAGGTTACTCAATCAGCGCGACATTACTCATTACCTGACATTTCTATCTTTTATTGCTTTCCCAAGTAACTGGGCATATCATGCCCGCGATCTCAGCCTATTTCCAAGAGGAAAAATCTATGGGCGCCACTGCCGGCTCAAACGCCAAAATAGCTATTTGGACAGCGATCGTGACCGCGACCGCCACCGTATTGACTGCCTTCATTGGAATCGTCCCCGCCTTACGCCAGGGCGACCGGAAACAGATCGATGATCTCACCACGCAAGTTTCGGCTCTGAGTTCTCAGGTAACCGCGGCCCACAAAGCCAGGGACACCTACCTCATCAGCGGGTCGGTTAAAACCAGGAAGAACAACGCGCCACTCACAGACGCAATGCTGGTCGTGGCGGCGGCCAACGACTCTCAGCCGCTCGGCGACGATGGCAAATTTGCTCTCCGCAATATGACCAATGAGCCCTACTACATCGTCGTCCAGCCCCAGGGCGGGAAGCTCTATCGCGTCCTGATCAGTCCGAGCGATCCCGATCCCCGCACGGATACCGACGAGCTGACGATCACCTACAATTTTTCCAAGGAGTGACTGCGATGAAGAGACAAGCGCTTGCACTCGTCGGCATCATGCTCGCCCTGTTAATTCTTCGGGTGGACTCCTTGGCTGCGTCGTATTACCTGACCGGCAAAGTCACCTCCGGACCGTCCAGTCCAGTCCGCTCTGTTTGGGTCATGGTATTCGACGGCAGCCAACTGAAGGGCCGGTCGCTCACCGGCGACGACGGGCGCTTTTACATTGGCGGGTTGGAACAGAAAACCTACACGGTGGTGGTGAAGAGGCAGGCCGCAGGCAGCAATTTGATTTCCCAGTCCGTGACTCTGCCGCATGATCAGGTACACAACATGGCTTTGCCTTAACCACGCTGCGCCCTGACAAGCCAACCGAATTCCGTCGCGCATCCCCCCTCCCCACTGGCTTGCGCCTCCCGCGTTGCGCGTGGATACTTAGAAAACGCATGAATACAACTCTTTCTTCCACCGCTCCGTCTGCGATTGAAACCGAATGCCTGGTTGTCGTGGTGCTCGACAAGGGCGAAAAAGATAAGCCGTCTCCAGCCGTTGAGTGCGGCGATGCCGCTGTGGCAGAGGCCGCAAAGGACGTGATTGCCAGCGGCGAAGTCACCGGCAAGAGCTTCGAGACAACGCTCTTGCATCAACCAGCGGGGTTAAAGGCTAAGCGCCTGCTGCTGCTCGGCGGCGGAAAGGCTAAAGCGTTCTCCGCCTCCGACCTGCGGAAGCTCGCGGGCGCAGCGGTGCGCACACTTAAAGGGAAGAGCATTCGTAACTTCGTCTTTGTCGCGCCGGAGACCGCCGTTCCAGCAGCCGATGGGGTGCGTGCCATCGTAGAAGGCGCTCTGATTGGCAGCTTCGAGCCCGACTATTACAAGAGCGATCGCAAGATTGAACAAAAGATCGAAGGGCTGACCATCGCCGTTCAGGGAGATGCGAAAGCTCTTCAGAGCGCCCTGGAGGCTGGCCGCATCATCGGCGAGTCACAGAACTTCACCCGCGATCTGGTGAACGAGCCTTCCAATCGCATGACGCCGAACATCCTCGCCGACCGCGCCAAGGCGATGGCATCGGAAGTGGGAATCAACTGTGAAGTTTTCGGGCCGGACAAAATTAAAGAGCTGAAAATGGGCGCGTTCTGGGGAGTGGCTCAGGGTTCGGACGAGCCACCTGCTCTGATTGTGCTGCGCTACAACCCGGCTGGAGCCCCTGACAACGTTCACCTGGGGCTAGTCGGCAAAGGGATTACGTTTGATACCGGCGGCATCTCCATCAAGCCCGCCGACGGCATGGAGAAGATGAAATACGACATGGCCGGAGGCGCGGCCATGATCGGCACGATGCGTGCGATCGCGCTCCTGAAGCCGAAGGTGAAGGTCACGGCAATCATTCTCGCGACCGAGAACATGCCGTCCGGCAAAGCCCAAAAGCCGGGCGACGTCCAGATTGCCATGTCGGGCAAGTCAATCGAGATCATTAACACCGATGCCGAAGGACGCTTGGTGCTGGCCGACGGCCTTACTTATGCCCGGCACATCGGCTGCACGCACCTGGTTGACGCGGCCACGCTTACCGGGGCCATTGTCGTCGCGCTCGGATACGCCAACGCGGGAATTTTTGCCAGCGATGACCAGATGTATGACCGTTTCACGCAAGCTATGAAGCAGGCTGGCGAGAAAATGTGGCGTATGCCGCTCGATGACGAATACAAAGATCTGATCAAGTCGAACATAGCCGACATGGCCAACGCAGGCAGTCGCTGGGGCGGGGCGATCTTCGCGGCCATGTTCCTGAAAGAATTCGCTGAAGATACGCCCTGGATCCACCTTGATATCGCCGGCACGGCCTGGATGGAAGATCAGAAACCGTGGATTGCCAAGGGACCGTCGGGGATCGCGGTGCGGAGCCTGATCGAGTTTGTGAAGGGCTGGGGAGCGTAAGGCACTGGAGACAAAGCGCTCGTAGAGACGCGGCCTGCCGCGTCTCTTTTTTGCCCCGAATTCCGCCCTGAATCCTTCCGCCCTTCCGCTCTATCATAAGTAGTTCGGTCTCTTGTGATGGATCTTCTCGCCAAAATCCGCACCATCCCCACCTCCGCCGGCGTGTACCTCTACAAGAACGCCGAGGGCGAGGTCATATATGTAGGCAAGGCGAAGAACCTGCGCTCGCGCGTGTCCTCGTATTTCCACGAAGGCCGTTGGGAGGACGCAAAAACTGGCACGCTGGTGCGCGAGGCAGTCGACGTCGATTACATTGTCGTCGCCAACAACAAAGAAGCGCTCGCCCTCGAAAACCACCTCATCAAACAAAAGAAGCCACGCTTCAACATTCTGCTGCGCGACGACAAAACTTATCCCTACGTCAAGTTAACGCTTGGCGAACGCTATCCGCGCGTATACGTGACGCGACGCCTGCGCAAGGATGGCAGCGCGTATTACGGGCCCTACTTCCCCACCAACCTCGCCTATCGCATTGTGGACTTGATCCACCGCCATTTTCTGATTCCATCTTGCACGGTGGACCTGAATCGTTTTCATCCGCGGCCGTGCTTGCAGTTCTATATCAAGCGCTGCCTTGGCCCATGCGTTGAAGGTCTGACAACGCCTGAGACCTATCAGGAAGCGGTACGAGACGTAAAGCTTTTTCTGGAAGGCCGCCAGACCGACCTGGTGAAATCACTGCGGCAGCGCATGGCCGAGGCCGCGGAGGCGCAAGAATTTGAGCGCGCCGCCAAGTATCGCGACCTGATTTCGACTGTCGAGCAGCTGCAGGAGAAGCAGCGTATCGCCTCCGTGGAGGGCGATGACGCCGACGTTTTTGGCTATCACTACGAAAACGGGATGCTGGCCGTGAATCTGTTTCACATGCGCGGAGGACGCGTGCTCGATCGGCGGGAATTTTTCTGGGAAGATTTGCCGGAGTTTGCAGCGCCACAATTAGCGCTCGACGAGGAAAATCACGTGGGGACAGCCGCCCCCGGCTGTCCGGGCGAGCAAAGCTCGCCTCTGCCTGTGTCCCTCAATCCCGCCGCCGAAGCGCAGACCTCACCGATCACCAGCCCGACATTCCATCCCGGAGAATTCTTCTCTGCGCTGCTGAAGCAACTCTACCTTGGGCAGCCCTACGTCCCGCGAAATATCTACGTCCCGGTCGACTTCGAGGATCGCGAGGAACTTGAAGATGTCTTAAGCGACCAACTCACGGGCACCGGCCGTGCCGCGCGCGTGCACATCTCGGTTCCCCAGCGCGGCGACAAGCGTGAACTCATCGACCTCTCCGGCAACAATGCCAAGCAGTCTTACGATCAGCGTTTCCGCATACTCAAGCCGAACGCGCGCGCCATCGCCGAAGCATTGCAAGACGCGCTGACGCTTCCTGAACTACCCAAGCGCATCGAGTGCTTCGACATTTCACACATCCAGGGAGCGGAGACCGTCGCCTCGATGGTCGTGTGGGAAGACGGCAAGATGAAGAAGTCCGACTACCGCAAGTTCATCATCAAGACGGTCGAGGGCGTAGACGATTTCGCCTCCATGCGCGAAGTAGTCACACGCCGCTACAGGCGGCTCTGCGAAGAGAAGAAGGCGCTACCCAGCCTCATTCTCATCGATGGCGGCCTGGGCCAGTTACACGCCGCCGCGGAAGCGCTCGACCGTCTTGAGATCATCAACCAGCCCCTGGCGGCGATCGCCAAGCGCGAAGAAATTATTTACGTCTATGGGCAGGAAGACGATCCCATCGCGCTCGATCATCATTCTCCGGTGCTTCACCTCGTTCAGCAAATCAGAGATGAAGCGCACCGCTTCGCCGTGACCTTCCATCGCAAACGCCGGCAGATTCGCGACCGCTCGACCGAATTGCGCGAAATCCCCGGCGTCGGCCAAGCCACCACGCGGCGTCTCCTTGAACATTTCGGTAGTTTGCAGGCCGTCAAACACGCGGACGTGGCGGCGCTCTCCGCAGTGGTGACCCGATCGCAGGCGCAGGCGATCCTGGAGCACTTTCGCGGTGCCAGCCGGGAAACGGAAGAGGCGCGCCCGTGAACTTATTTGGCCGCAAGAAACGCGAGGCTGAAGAAGTTCAATCTGGCCAGTTTGAACTGGAACAAAATGGCCACGTCGCGAAGCTGGACTACATGCTCGACAGCAAGGTGCTGACTCTCCTTGAAACCACCGTCCCTGACGCCCTCCGCGGTACCGGCATCGCCAAGACTCTCGCCATGACCGCGCTCGATTGGGCGCGCGAGCGTGGTCTAAAAGTCGATGTGATCTGCCCCTTTCGTGTCTGGCTATATCCAGGAACACCCCGAGTATGCGGATCTAGTGTTGAAGTAAGCGGCCGTCGCCTTGATGTTTGGTCGCCAGGAAAGACTTCACCACGATCTGATTGGGCTGCATGCCGACTGGAAGAATGGTGAGCAGCGAATATTCCGAGGGCTCGAATTTCTTTCTGCCCGGCACTCGTCTTTGTAGAATCGCCACATCGGAAGAGCCCGAATCGACCACCAGCACGTACTCCTGATTCTGCGAAAGCGCCAGCGCATCCGGGCGTGTACCTACTTGCAAAAACGCCACCACCTTGCCGAGATCGATATCGTAGACAGCCACATTGTTGGACGCGAAATTCGAGATATACAGCCGCGAGTTATCCAGCGAAAATACGCCGCGTGTGGGTTGTGCTCCGACGAGATAGCTGCCAAGGACCTCGTTCGGGGTCGTTTCGATAATCGAGATACTGCCCGCATCAAAATTGAAGGTCACCAGTTCGCCGCCGTCGGGCTTGAGCGCCAGACTTACCGGAGATTTTCCAACATCGAGAAGAGCAAGCAGTTTGTCATTCTTCAAATCGATGCTTGCGACCTGCCCCGATCCCGAGCACGAAACGAATGCCTTCGTTGAATCGGGAAGGATAGCGATGTCTTCGGGTTGCAGACAAATGCCAATGGCGGAGCGCACCGTCAGGCGGGCCGCATCGATGATCGACACCGTGTTGTCAGCGCGGTTGCTGACCACGACTGTAGAACCATCGGGGGAAACGCGCGCCAGGCCTGGATTTGCGCCCACTCGCAGCGTGGCCGCAACGGTGCGATGGTCGAGGTCTAGCACTGAAACATTATTCGATCCTGAGTTGGCAACGTAGGCGCGGTGGCCGTCGGGAGAGACGTCGATGAAGTAGGGTCGGCCATAGACGCCGATGGTCGCGACGACCTGGTTGCGCTCCGCATCAATCACACTGACATTCGCGGAGCCGGAGTTGACGACATAAACTTCGTTCTTTTGCGGATTAGCCGCCACCCCGGTGGGCTCCATGCCGGTTGCCAGCGTCCTGACGACTGTAAATCCCTTGACCGGATCGGTCGTCAGATCGATGACCGAAACCGAATTGCTCTTGCCGTTCGTGACATAGGCGTATTCGTGATAGAGCGGGCCATAAACGGGAAAAAGCGAGCGCTGGTGGAAGTAATACCAGCCCCCAGCGATGAGGAGAGGAACACAGACGGCGATGAGAAGAAGTTTACGCACGGGCGAAAGTGTCTTCTTGCTGAATGCAAGAGATTATCAGACGACGAAAACTCAATCTGTTGAAGATGCGACACTAGCCGGCACACCGACTGACGACGGGACGCCACGTCCCAGCACCGCCGCAATCTGCCGCACCTGCACCATCAGAGCGTCGAACTGGTCGGGATAGAGCGACTGCATTCCATCCGACAGAGCGCGATCCGGATCGTTGTGCACTTCGATGATCAATCCATCGGCTCCGACGGCAACCGCTGCCCGTGAGAGCGGCGTGACTTTGTTGCGCTTGCCGGTCCCATGGCTTGGATCAACGATGATCGGCAAATGGCTCAGCCTCTGCACGGCGGGCACAACACTGAGATCGAGCGTGTTGCGCGTGTGATCCGCGAAGGTGCGCACACCACGCTCGCAGAGAACAATGTTGTAGTTTCCCTCGCTCATGATGTACTCGGCAGCCATCAGAAATTCTTCCAGCGTAGCGGCAATGCCGCGCTTGAGGAGTACCGGCTTGCGCGCGCGCCCCGCCCGCTTGAGCAGCGAGAAATTCTGCATGTTCCGCGCACCGATCTGGATCATGTCGGCGTATTGATCGACGAGGTCAAGCGATTCGTAGTCGACGGCTTCGGTCACGATCAGCAGTCCGAAGCGGTCGCGAATCTCGGCCATGATCTTGAGGCCTTCTTCGCCCATTCCCTGAAACGAGTATGGAGAGGTGCGCGGCTTATAAGCGCCGCCGCGAAAGAATTGTGCTCCGGCGCGAGAAACGCGCTCGCCAATCGCAAAAGCCTGCTCTCGACTCTCGATGCCGCAGGGGCCGGCCATAACCGCCAGACTCGGAACCGCCGATGGTGACACCATTCGCAAACCTGAGAATCGTGTTATCCGGCTTGGTGTCGCGGCTGACCAGCTTGTAAGGCTTGGAGACGCGGATTACTTCCTGCACCCCCGGCAGATCATCGAGCGCGCCCTGATCGATTTCGCCCTTATTGCCTGTAATGCCGATAGCGGTGCGTTGCGCCCCCGGGATGGAATGCGCGCGGTACCCGAGCGATTCGATTTTCTGGCAGACAGCTCGCACCTGCTCTTCGGTGGCCTGCGCCTGCATGACAACCAGCATTGTGGACTCCGAGAGTACGAGTGTAACGGGACGTGCGAACGAGAGCAATGGGAGCGCGGTTCACAGCCGCGTTTGACGGCTTTCCGCAGGCAGCGACGGGTGAGAGCCTAGTGAACGGCGGCGATGTTTTCTGCCACCCACTCCCCGGACTCGCGCGTACCCATGGTACCGCCAATGTCTGAGGTCGTCTTTTTCCGACGCACAGCCTCCAGCACAGCCGCTTCAATCCTCACAGCTTCGGCGGTCATCCCCAAATGCTGCAGCATCATCGCCGCTGTAAGGATCGCGCCGAATGGATTCGCCACATTTTTTCCTGCCAGGGGCGGAGCCGACCCATGCACCGGCTCGAACATCGACGTCTTTCCCGGGTGCAGGTTCCCGCTCGCCGCCATTCCCAGCCCGCCTTGCAGGGCCGCCGCCAGATCGGTAAGGATGTCGCCAAACATGTTGTTCGTGACGATCACGTCAAAGCCCCGCGGATCGCGCGCCATCTGCATGGCCAGCGCGTCCACATACATGTGCTGCTTTTCGATCTCGGGATATCCCGCTCCGACTTCTTTAAAGACGCGCTGCCACAACCCGCCTGCGTGCGTCATGGCGTTCGATTTGTCACACATCAAAACGCGCCGCCGTGGCCAGCCATCCAGCTTCGCGTTCTTCGTACAAAATTCAAACGCGTACCGGATAATTCGCTCCACCCCCTTGCGCGTATTCACGTCTTCCTGAATCGCGATCTCGTCCGCAGTGCCCTGCTTGAACACTCCACCCAGATCGCCATAAACTCCCTCGGTGTTTTCGCGGATGACGACAAAATCCACATCCTTCGGCCCGATTCCCTTCAGCGGGCACAACTCTGAATCCATCAGCCGCACCGGCCGCACGTTGGCGTACAAGTCCATCTTGCTGCGCATGCCGAGCAGAATTTCTTTCGCATGGATATTCGAAGGCACGCGCGGATCGCCAAACGAGCCAACCAGCACCGCATCAAAATCGCGGGCCAGCGTAGCGAATCCATCCGCTGGAACGGTCGTATTGTCGGCAAGATACCGGTCCGCCCCCCAGTCGAAAGCGGTGAACTCAACCGCCGCGCCGGATGCGTGCACTGCTTGGACGGCCTCGGGGATGACCTCTTTCCCGATGCCGTCGCCGGGAATCATAGCAATTCGTTTTTTCTGGTTCACGCGAGACGAAGATACCAGATTCGAATCCGGATAGACACCATTAGGCGGCAAACCGCGGCTCGTACGCGATCAATATCGTAAGATTCCTTGTGCTCCTTTTTTGGGTCCTGTTCAACGTTTTCGTTCTCGCGATGCTGGGGCTCGACCTGTTCGTCGTGGGTCGGCGCGGGCGCGAACTCAAATTTCGCGAAGCCATCGCATGGTCCGCTCTTTGGATCGGACTGGCACTGGCATTTGCGGTTCTCGTGTTTTTCTGGCACGGACGCACGACGGCTCTGCAATTTGTAACGGGCTACGTCATCGAATTGTCGTTAAGCGCGGACAATCTTTTCCTTTTTCTCCTGATTTTCCGCTACTTCAACGTTCCCGGTGAGCACCAGCACAAAGTCTTGTTTTGGGGAATTCTCGGAGCGCTCCTCGTGCGCGGTCTGTTCATCGCCGCGGGAGTGCAACTCATCGAACGCTTTGACTGGATCACATACGCATTTGGAGCACTGCTCGTGTACTCGGGTCTGAAGTTTCTGCGCCAGGGGCAGCAGGAAATTCATCCGGAGAAAAACCCGGTACTGCGCCTGTTCCGGCGTATGTTTTCCGTCACCGACGAATACGAAGGCGGACATTTCTTTGTGCGCCGGCCAGCGCTCTATGCGACCCCGTTATTCATAGTGCTGGTGGTGATTGAGACGACCGACATTCTCTTTGCCGTCGACTCGATTCCGGCCGTGCTGGCCATCACGCTGAACGCATTCATCGTCTACACCTCGAATGTCTTCGCAATTCTGGGGCTGCGCTCCATGTACTTCGCTCTGGCAGGCATGATCGACAAGTTCCACTATTTGCATTACGGATTGTCACTGGTGTTGATCTTTGTCGGCTTGAAGATGATTGGTCAGCACTATGTCGACTTGCCCACCGAATGGGCGTTGGCGATCGTGCTCGTGGTGCTGGGAACGTCGATCCTGGCGTCGGTCGCACTCCCCAAGTCACGAGCATAGCGCCCGCTACCCGTAATGTGACGCCATCCCCCCGCCGTGCCCGGTCACTCCACGCCTGCGCATACGCTATGATGAACGTTCATGATTCGCGTCCCAGTCACCACGCCGTCGCGCTCCTATGAAGTACTGATTGGGAGCGGCGCATTGGAGCATGCCAGCGAATCTCTCGCGAATCTGCTGGCAGGCCGAAGAGCATTTGTAGTCACTGTCCCACCAGTGCAAAAGCGATGGGCGAAGGTTCTCCTGCGATCCCTAACCGCGGCAGGAATCAAAACTACGCTGCTCGAAATGCCGGACGGGGAGCGCGCGAAGCGTCTCTCGACACTTGAAAAACTGGCAGAACAACTCGTCAAGTCCGGCGCCGACCGAAGTGCAACATTGATTGCGCTCGGCGGCGGTGTTGTCGGCGACGTAACCGGATTTCTGGCCTCGATCTACATGCGCGGAGTCGACGTAATTCAGATCCCCACCACCGTGCTGGCACAGGTCGACGCTGCCATCGGCGGCAAAACCGGGGTCAATCTGGTAACGGGGAAAAATCTGCTGGGGACATTTCATCAACCGCGCGCAGTTTTAGTGGATCCCGGCGTCCTTGAGACACTACCGCCGCGCCAATATCGCGCTGGCCTGTATGAATCGCTAAAGTGCGGGATTATCGGCGACCCGGGACTGTTCCGGTTGTTTGAGGAAAAACATAAGGAGATTCTTGAGCGTGAGCCTGAGGTTGTTGAAAAAGTTATCGCCGATTCAGTTCGCCTGAAAGCTTCGGTGGTCAGCGCCGACGAACGCGAGGGCGGCCTTCGCCAGGTCCTCAACCTTGGCCACACCATCGGACACGCGCTCGAAGCCGAAACGGAATACAAATCCTTGCTCCACGGAGAGGCGGTAGGCTGGGGCCTGGTCGCGGCGACTTATATTTCGCTCTCCACCGGCAAACTCGACAGCGTAACCGCTGGCAGAATCATGAACGCCGTTCTCGGGCTCGGCGAACTTCCGCGCGTGAATGTAAAGACGCCAAATATTCTCAAGCGGCTTAAATTCGACAAGAAAACTCGTCAGGGCGTCGTGCACTTTATCCTTCCGCGCGAAATCGGTAAGGTGGAGATCACCAGCGACGTCCCGGAAACAGCCGTGCGGACGGCGATCGAGGAGATGCAAAAGCTGGCGCGGAACTAACGGCCCAATTATTCAAAGCATGAACCCAGTCGCAAAAGAAAAAGTTGTGGGAGCAGCGCCCGCGGGAGCGCCCGATCGTGATGCGGCATCGAAGGTCGTACGTGAGATGTTCACGTCAATCGCGCCCCGCTACGATCTGCTCAATCATGTTCTCTCCTTCAACATCGACCGCATGTGGTGGTGGCGGACGGCGCGGCGCTTTGACGCAATCCTGAGACGGCCGGGGGCGCGTGTGCTTGATCTCTGTTGCGGGACGGGCGACATGGCATTCGCGTTGCGGCGGCGAGGGCAGAAGAGCACAGATCGTCGGCGCGGATTTTTCGCACGCCATGTTACAGCGCGCCACCGCGAAAACTTCAGCGGCAGACGGGGCGGGGCAAGCCCCTTCTCTACGATGGATCGAAGCGGATGCCCTTCACCTGCCATTTCCCGATAAGCATTTTGATCTCGTAACCTCCGCCTTCGGCTTTCGCAACCTCGCCGACTACGATGCAGGCCTCCGCGAGATTTTTCGCGTTTTGGCCCCCGGTGGTGAGTGCGGCATTCTCGATTTCGGCGAGCCCGGCGGACTTATCGGCAGCGTGTATCGCATCTACTTCAAAACCGTGCTGCCAAAGATCGGCACGCTAATCTCCGGGGTGGAGGGCCCGTACGCGTATCTTCCCGCATCCGTCGAGCGATTTCCGGCGCCCGAAGAAATGCTGATGCGGATGAAGCAGGCGGGCTTCGCCGAAGCGTCGTGGACGCCATACACCTTCGGCATTGCGGGCCTCTACCGCGGATTGAAAGCCTGAAATCGGATAGGAAAGGCTAGGTCGATACCGCGCGGAGTAGCGGTACTTTCAGTTGGTAGTAGCGACCTTTTGCACCGAGTCGGTATAAGCCTCGAGACTGGTTTTCGAGATTACCCTCTCATAATCTGCGCCCAGAAAATTCTTCAGCCGATCGGTATTCATGGTGTACTGACCGGTCATATAAGGCACGGCGTCGGGCGGGATCGCCGAAACATTCATGTTCCATAGCAGGCGTAGAATCTGACGCATTGTCCATCGTCCAGGAACACGGATCAGCTTTGCGCGTGCCAGCGCGATGCATTGCTCAAAGGTCATCGCCTCGCCACGGCCTGCAACGTTTAATATCGTCAGCCGCTGCGCCTCTGGTTCGCGCTTCAAAATCCACGCGATCAGACGCGCCATGTCGTCCACGTGAATGAACTGAAGCTGATTCTCCAGATATTTCCTGCCATACGGCAACATGCACGGCAGCCGCTTGCCCGCGTCGCGCATGCGCGCGGCTCTCTTCCCTTTGCCGTTCGGCGTGCCGCGAAACGCTCCCATCAGATAGTTCTCGACGGTCGCCCCCGCAAAAATATGAGGACGCAATAGAAAGACTCCGCAGCCTCGCAGCGATGGTGCTCGATGCTGCACCACCAGATCGCTCTCCTTTTTGTGCACCGCGTAGGGCAAGGTGTGCGCGTGCAGCGGCGCGTCCTCCGCAACGGCATCGGTCAAATCCGGCCCGTAGACCGAAACGCTGCTCGGGACGATCAGCTGCCGGACCATCGCCGCCGGGCTGGGGGCAATCCGGTTCGCTTCGCTGATGGCTTCCATCACGCGAGCTGTTCCGGCCACGTTGATCTGCCACATGCGGTCAACGTCGAGCACGCCGGTGCGCTGCGGGTCGATCACGAATGCAAGATGGACAACGGAGGTTGGCTGGAGTTCCTTGATGAGCAGAAAAAGCTGGCGGGTGGAATCCTCTCGCCCGAGGTCGAGTGGAACAAAACGGTCAATGGAATGAGCATCGGTGGGGGGCATCAGATCGACGCCCACCACCGTATAGCCTGACAGCTGTTGAAGAAGCCGGCGGCCAAGATTGCCCGAGATCCCCGTTACGAGGATGGTTGGCTTTGCCGTTTCCATTTAGTCGCGGTCGTCGTCCTCCTGGGGCTTCTGAGGCGGTTTCGGTCCACGCGGCGGCACCGGCATGCCGGGTCCCCGCATCGGTCCAAAATACGCGTCGTTGAGTTCGGCATTGTTCTGGTATTTCTGCATTGCCTCGCGATAGCGCTGCGCCGAGATCGTGTTTTTGATCTCCGTCTTCACGCTGTCGAGCGGCATCGTTTCCTTGCTCACCATCTTGTAAATGTAGTTGCCGCTCGGATCGGAGATCACTTCCGAAACCTCACCTTCCTTCAACTCCATCACTGACTGGTGAGCTGGCGGAAGGCTGGTGCGGCGGACTTTTTCCATCTTCGGCGGAGGCGGAGTGCCGGGCAGGCCACCAGCCGTGAATGCCGCCTTCTGCAACTTCTCCGGATCGTCACCGGCGATTAACTCGCGTGCGCAGTTTCGCGGCTTCCTTCTTCATCGCTTCTTCGCCCAGCTTTTGCTGCTCTTCGGGCGTCAGCTTTTTCGCGCCGGCTTTCGACGCTGTCGATGTTTTGGCGGGCGCCGAACTCTTGTCGTCGTTATCCATTTTGCCCGCAGCCTTGGCAGCCGCCGCCTTCTTCACGGGCGGAGCCGGCGTTTCGACACGCTTTGTATGCGGCACAAAGATTCTGATGAACGTCGCCTGCTCGAAATTGGCCTGGTTCTTGGTGTAGTAATCCTGAATATCCGCATCGCTTACGTTGCCTGAATCGGCCTGGAGGGCTTTGCCGAGTTCCTGCGAGAGGATCTGCATGCGTGCGAAATGGGTCGCTTCCTGGAAATGCGGCGTCTTATCGAGGTCACGCTTCTCCGCAGCCGACGACATGGTCAGCATGCGGGCATAAGCAGTGGCAAGTTGGCGGCGCATGGCCGGCGACATGCCCGGTTGCAGCGTATCGGCCAGCTTTTCAAATTGGGCTTTGGTGATAACGGTCTTGCAGGCATCGCCCGTCAATGACGAGTCGGTGCAGAAACCCTTGATGGTAACGACAGGATCGTCGGGATTAACGGTGGGCGGGGCTGGTGTATCGGGCGCTTTTCCGGGGGCGGGAGCAGCGGTTGGGGCTCCGGCGGGAGCGGCAGAAGCAGGCGCAGCGGGCGGGGCGGTCTGCCCACTCACAAAAGCAACCAGCAAAAGACACACGAGTAACTGACGAAACATGGAAACGCGTCCTCCAGGAAGAAATGCGAGAAACATGTAATCCTAGCATGCCGAGGACGCAAGGTGGGGCACTGAGAGACACGTATGTTGAGTCCCACGAGAAGGCTCTCCCGCAGTCATAAAATCAAAGGGTTGGCGGCACCGCCCGCGGCAGCGATAATGACGAATATGCCGGAAACCCAGCGTGCACTCGGCTCCGAGTCGATGCGGCGGGAAAAACGTGACGTGGCGGGAAATTCGGTACTCGCCGCGCTCGTCATCACCTCGCTGAAGATCGTGGTCGGGGTCGCCACGCAATCGCTGGGGATCCTGTCCGAAGCGGCTCACTCCGGCCTCGACCTGGTGGCCGCGCTGGTCACGTTCTTCTCGGTGCGCGTCTCCGACAAGCCCGCCGACGCCGACCATCAATACGGCCACGGCAAAGTCGAGAGTTTCTCGGCCTTCATTGAAACCGGCCTCCTGCTGCTTACTTGCGTGTGGATCGTCTATGAGGCTTTCAAGCGCCTCTTCTTCCAGACGGTCGATATCGAGCCCACTCCCTATGCGTTTCTCGTGATGTTTCTGTCGATGGGCGTCGATCTCTGGCGATCGCGCGCGTTGGGCAACATGGCGAAAAAATACGACAGCCAGGCGCTCGAAGCCGACGCGCTCCATTTCTCGACCGACATTTTCTCCAGCGGGGTAGTTATTCTAGGGCTTGCGTTGGTCTGGGCTGGACGAAATTACCACGCCGATTGGTTGCGAACCGCCGATCCGATCGCCGCTCTGTTTGTCGCGTGCGTGGTGGTGTCGGTCAGTTGGCGCCTGGCGCGCCGCACCATGGACGCATTGCTCGACGCCGCGCCGGCCGGAGTGCGCAGCCGTATTCTCGACCGTATCGCGTCGGTGGATGGTGTGCTGGATGTCGACCGCGTGCGCATTCGCAAATCAGGCAATCATTACTTCGCGGACGTTTCTCTCGGCCTGGCGCGCAACTTCACCTTCCAGCGCTCCGAGCAGGTCTCCGATACGGTAACGGCGCGGATTCGCGAGATTTTGCCCGAGGCCGACGTCATGGTGCATTCGGTTCCACGCGCCATGCGCGGCGAAAATATTTTTGATCGTATTCGCGCCGTCGCCACCCGGCATAACTTCAATGTGCACGACATCAGCGTGCAGGACCTCGCCGGCGAGTTGCACGTGGAACAACACCTCGAACTCGACGAGCGCCTCAGCATGAAACAGGCTCACGACGAAGTCACTCATCTGGAAGCCGAAATGCGCAAAGAGGTTCCCGAGATCGTGACCATCCTTACGCATATCGAGAGCGAGCCCGCCACCATCGAGAGTGGAGAGCAGATCGTCCTCGATCCGGCGCTCGAAATGCGCCTGAAAGATGCCGCAAAAGACTTTCCCGAAGTTATGGACATGCACGAGTTCCAGTTCAAGCGGATTCGCGACCGGCTCTATGTCTCCTGCCACTGCACGCTACCCGGACGATATGCCGCTCTCCCGCGTGCATGACGTGCAGACCGCGCTCGAAATCCGATTCAAGCGGGACTCACCCGATCTTTTCCGCGTACTCATCCATCCCGAACCGGTGACGGATAATCGGCGTTAGCCTCAGCCTGAAGCCATATCCCACGCCGAGCTCATCTATGAACGAGCATGGTCTACAGCGGTACTGAGGAGAGGAACTCATGATTGAAGCTGCCGTCAGTTGGACGGATAACGAACGCTACATCGGCTCGGCCACCTCGCGACATTCGATTGTGCTCGACACCGCTTCCGAAAAAACCGCGAACTCCCCCGTGGAACTGGTGCTGATCGCGCTCTGCGGTTGCACCGCGTCCGACGTAGTCGGCATTCTGCGTAAAAAGCGCGAGCCCTTCACTGGACTCGAAGTGCTGGCCAAAGGGGAGCGCGCGGAGGGATACCCCGCAGTCTACACTTCGATTCATCTGACCTATAAAGTACGTGGACAAGTGAACAAGAAATCCATGGAAGACGCGGTGCGACTCTCGAAGGAAAAATACTGCTCGGTCTCGGCAATGCTCGAAAAGACGGCCAAGATCACCTACACTATTGAGCACGCTGAGTGAAGGACGAGACCACATCCACATGCGCTACGCGGCTACCTCTACATCGCGAGCGCGGCTCTTTCCTGGGGAATCTCCGCGACGCTCGGTCGCGCGGCATTCACCGGGCATTTGTTGCCCGGAGGGGCATCGCTCGGCGCCATCAATCCTCTGATTATTTCGCAAAGCCGCGTGACGCTATCGCTGGCGGTCCTCTTGCCGATTCTGTTAGCGCGCCGAGGGTGGGCCGCGCTGACGGTTCCGCGGCACGATCTGATCCGGCTGTTTCTGCTCGGCATTCTCGGCGTCGCCGCGTCGAACTACCTCTACTACGTCGCCATCCAGCGCACGAACGTAGCAACCGCCATCATTCTGCAATACACCGCACCGGTATGGGTCCTGCTCTACACGGTGGCGAGCGGAGCGCAGCGTCCGTCCTTACGCCGGAGCGGCGCTGTAGCTCTGGCGGTCGCAGGCTGCACGCTAGCGGTGGGTCTAGTCGGCTCCGGCGCCTTTCGCATGGATACTCTGGGCGTCATCGCGGCACTTCTCGCCGCATTTTCTTTTGCCTTCTACAACGTCGGCGGACACACCGTCCTCGCTCGTTACGACCGATGGAAGGTGCTGCTGTGGGTCCTCCTCGGAACCTCAACCTTCTGGCTGGTCGTCAATCCGCCGTGGAAAATCGTGGCCGCCCACTACGGCCGTGACCAGTGGGCGTTCATGGCCGTATTTTCGCTTGTGTCTGTGCTTGTGCCATTCTCCTGCTACTTCGCGGGCCTTCAGCACCTGGAGCCAACCCGCGCCATAGTCGTCAGCTGTCTCGAACCTGTTTTCAGCATCGTACTCGCGGCCGGCTTCCTGGGAGAACTGCTGCGCCCGGTGCAGACGCTCGGCATCGTGCTGGTGCTGGTGGCAATCGTACTCATTCAGATGCCGGAACGGGCGGCGCGGGAAGAAGAGTTCCTGGTTGAGCCGATCGAGTGAGCGCGTCGACGGTCGTATATAGCAGTCGTATATAGCGACTTCACTCTTCGACTTCACTTCCTCAGGCTTGTCATCCCGAACGCAGTGAGGGATCTGCAGTTCGCCACAGAATGCAGATCCCTCACTGCGTTCGGGATGACAAAATATCTAGAGGTTTCGCTTACGCCAAGCTCTTCCCCTTCGTCTCTGGGAGTTGCGTAGCCACCAAACCCGCCAGCAGAAACGCCGCCGCACAAAGATAGAACGCCCAATCCAATCCCTTAAGATCGCCGACCTTCCCGATCACATACGGAGACACCGAACTCAGAGCGCGCGCTCCGGTGTAGGTGAATCCCAAGGCGCGCGCCCGCAAGCGCGTCGGATAAATTTCGCTGCCAATGATCCCTGAACCCGAAAAAAAACCGGTACTGAAAAATGCGACGACAGCTCCAATCAAAAGCAACGCACTTTGCGAGCGAGCCATCGCGTAAAACGGAATCAAAAGCGCGGCGGCGAAAAAATAGAACACAAAAGACCGGCGCCGTCCCAGATGATCGGCCACCCACCCGAAGCTGATGTAGCCGGGAAACATCCCAAGAAGATTAAGAAAGATGAGCAGCGAGGCAGTCCCCATCACGCTAAATCCGCGTCCGCCCCGCGTAACCGGAAGAGACAGATAAGCCGGAATCCATTGAAATAAGCCCCACCATCCGAAGAGTCCAAAGAAGTTGACGAAGAGCAGAGCAAGCGTGCTCTTGAGATACGGAGCGCGAAAAATCGCAAAGAAAGAATCATTTTCCTGCGTTCTCTGCGGGTCAAGCTTTTGATTTCTTGTTTGATCTTCCTTTTGACCTCTGCCCCGCTCCATCCACATCTCGGATTCCGGGACGCGATTCTGAATCCAGAGCGTCACCAAGGCGGGCAGTATCCCGATAAAAAACACATATCGCCAATTGGCATAACGCAACACAATTCCGGCAACCAGCGCCGCCAGCGCATACCCGATCGCCCACGAGCTCTGCACAATGGCCATCGCCTTGGCGCGCAGTTCGTCGGGCCAAGTCTCGGCGACAAGAGTCGCGCCGGTATTCCATTCGCCGCCCATCCCCAGCCCCAGAATGAAGCGAACGATCGCCAGCATCAGCACGGTCGTCGAGAGCCCCGAAACAAACGAGCACACCGAGTAAGTCACGATGCTGAGCATGAGCGCCCGCTTGCGCCCGATGCGGTCAGCGAGAAAGCCGAAGAGAATTCCCCCAATGCCCGAGGCCAGCAGCATCAAGGTAGAAAGAAATCCGGCTGTGCCCTTCGTCATCCCGAGATCGCGCATGACATGCGTCAGCACGAGCGCGTAAAGCATGGCATCGAATGAATCCAGCATCCAGCCCAGCGCAGCGGCGACAAGCGTACGGCGCTGGCCGGGAGTGGCTTGCTTGATGAGTTGGATGGGGGTGATGGCCACGCGGGGAAGGATTGTATCAGTGTGGGCGAAATCAGCGTTAAAAAGACTTCGTGCGATTTTCAAACGCTACAGCGGGGCCTTGTTGCGGACGGAGCGCACAACTTGGTTGATGGCGTCGACAATAACATCAGGTCTGTCAATGATGACGAAATGCCCGCTCTGCTTCGCAATCATCTGCTTGCTGTTTAGGGAAAGGGATAATAGTTCAGTCTGCAATTGTGCGTATGGGGAAGCTGTTTGCGATTTGGATTTTGGGAACCCAAAATTGGCGTAATCGCTTACATGAGCACCCATATCGCCACTGACATCGACCAGAGGCTTGTTGCCAAGCGGATGCCTGTGCTCGTTGGCGATTGCATCAGCCTCCGCGACACATTGGGGCATGATCGACGCGTTTGTGCGTAGAGCCATTTGATTTCGGGTCTGCGACATTGCCCACAGGTGGAGCTGGCGATCACGCGCAGACAACTTGCCGAAGTTTGGATCGCCCTCGATTCCTCCGCCGACCAGGATTTGAGGATTCGAAGTTGCCGGCGGAACTCTAGCATCGGAGGGAGCGAATCCCGAAAAGGCATGATCGACAAAAACTACTCCCGCTACTTCGTCCGGGTACCTTCCCGCGTAGAGGCGCGCAACCACCGCACCAAGAGAATGCCCAACAAGCACATACGGCGCCTTGATGCCAGCATTCTTCAAAGCGTCGTGTACCTCAAGGACCCTCAATGAACAGGAATCTGCCGGACCGGATTCGCTCCAACCAATTCCCGAATGATCGTACGCACATACCTGGGTAGATTTCGCAACCTCCGGTTGAACAAGCCCCCAATCGAAAGAGAAACCTGCACCCACGATGACAACGGCGGGACCTCCCATACCGGTGCAATAGAGATGAACTCGATAGCCGCCGACATCGATCAGCTTGCCTATTGGCGCTGGTTGGTTCTTGCCGGCCCGAACGCCGGCCGGCTCATTCTGAATTACAGTAGACGAGGTCTGGGGAGCATTGCCCTTGCCACCAGCAGACTGCGATGCTAGATGCGCAACACAGATCGAGATCATCAGCGGGAGGAGGGAGATGCGGAGGATATGCATAAAATCTTATTCATTCAGTGTTGCTCAGTCGCCGCAAGTACCTCTGCGCTTTCCCCACGTCCCGTCCGATCTGCTCCCGCAAAGCATCAATCGATGGAAACTTGATCTCATCCCGCAACCGATCCAGAAAATGCAGTTCCACTTCCGTTTCCGCCGTAAGATCCAGCGGATGAAAATTCAGCAGGTGAGTCTCGACTGCGAACGAGTCAGCCCCAAACGTAGGCCGGTTGCCAACATTGGTCACCGAGTCAAAGCACTCGCTGTTCGGAGTTCTGGCCACTCGCATGCGTGTAATGTAAACGCCATCTTTCGGAACAAGTTCCTCATAGCGCGCGAGGTTAATGGTAGGAACGGTGTATTGCCTTCCATAACCGCGCCCGCGCCCGGGAGTAGAAACAACGCTGAATGGCCGTCCCAGCAGATGGCGCGCGCGGCTCACTCGTCCCTCCGCCAATAGTTTGCGGATGTGGCTGCTCGAAACCCGCTCCCCGCGCAGCCGCATCTCGGGATAGTCATGCACCTCAAAATGCATGCTCCTGCCAAATTCACGTAACAGTTCAACGTTACCCGCCGCCTTATGCCCAAACCGGAAGTTATAACCTTCATGCACTTCCCGTGCGTGCAGGCGGTTCTTGAGAATGTCATGCGCAAAATCGTGCGGGCTCATCAGTGAAAGGTCGCGCGAAAACGGCAGAAGAAGAACGGCGTCCAGATTCGTGGCCTCTAACAGACGAAGTTTCTCGGGCGTGGGCGAAAGCAGCTTGAACTCATGATCTGGCCGCAGAATGCGCGCTGGATGAGGATCGAAGGTGACGACCACCGATACAGCCTTCGCGGCGCGCGCTCGCCGCACCATCTCATCGATTACGGCGCGATGCGCCCGATGAATGCCGTCAAAGTTCCCGACGCTGACGATCGAGGGGCCAAAGTCCGAGGGAATGTCAGCGAGTTTGTGGAAGATCTTCATGCAAGTTCAATCAGCCGCCGAGATGCCACGAAAACCGTTCTCAGGTTTTCTCCGCGTCGCTCGGCGTCCCGCGGTGAAACTCAAATCTCAAACTCCAGCTTCATCCCGTCGTAAGAGAGTTGCACGCCGGCCGGCAAGGCCGCATTCGTCTCTTCATGCGCCAGGTCATGGCAGATATGCGTAAAGAAGGCCCGCTTCGGCTTGACCTCGGCCACAATCTGCAATGACTGCTCCACCGACGAGTGCGTGGGATGCGGCTTGTGGCGCAGCGCATCCAGAAAAAGAATGTCGAGACCGCGCAGCTTCTCAAGCGACTCCGCTGGCACCGCGCTGTGATCGGTAAGATAAGCGGCCGATCCAAAGCGAAAACCAAGAATCGGCGTCTCGCCATGAATCACCGTCACCGGCTCAAAACGCGCGCCAAAAAGATCCAGGGCTCCATCCATTGGGATCAGCTCAACCTGAGGCAACCCACCGAATTTGTAATTCGCCTCGAAAATATACCGGAACATATTGCGCAGGAACTCGCAATTCGCCTTCGTGGCATACAGCGGCAGTTTGCCCAGCTTGTGGTGATAGGTCAGCGGACGCAAGTCGTCGATGCCAAGAATGTGGTCCGCATGAGTGTGCGTGTAAAGCACCGCGTCCAATCGCGTGATGTCCTCACGCAACGCCTGCTCGCGAAAATCAGGAGTGGTGTCGATCAGAACATGATGCTCGTTATAGCTGAGCATGATCGAGGGGCGCGTCCGCCGGTCATGAGGGTCGGTGGAACGGCAAACAGCGCAGTCGCAGCCGATCGTGGGAACTCCCATCGATGTGCCGCTGCCGAAAACTGTCAGAGTTGCCCGCATCGAAGCGATGGACTTCAGCCGTTGGTGCCTGTGACCGGGCCGGGAGTTTGCGGAGCCCGCGCCAGCGCATTTGTCACTTCAACGTACGCCATGCGCAGCTCGTAGAGACAATTCTGTAAGAACCCTTGTTCCTTCGGCGTGAGATTGCCTTTCGTCTTTTCCGAGATCATGCCCAGCGTGTCAATCGTCTGTCGCGCGCCGATCAAGTCAATTCCAGGCTGGCCGCCCTGCTCGTGCATCAGGCCGAGTTGCATCATGGCCGTCATGTAGAGCGAAGCCATGAAACGCTCGAAATTCACTTCGAGATCCTTCGATGAATGCCCGCTCAACTCAACGCGGCGATCGAGATCGCGCGAAGATTCGCGATAAGCATCGTGCTGCGCCTGCTGCTCGGACGCGCTCGGGGGCGGCGGGGCGGCCGGATCGGTTTGCACCGCCGGCACAACTTGCGTGGCCGTGGCTTCGGCGCTGTGTGACTCTACCGTCTTGGCCGAGGCGGTCGACTCCGACGCCGTCGATGCTGCCACGGCCGGTTGCGTAGCCTCCACCTTTTCGTCGTCCGACGTGGACCGCAAATCTCCGTCTGCTGTGAACAGCCTCCGGTCGCTTACCTTGAAATCGCTATCTTTTTTCTTCTCAGCCATATATTTTTCCCTGCTTGTTTTATGCGAAAGGATCTCTTCGGAGTTATTCGGCACGAGTCAACGATTCAAATTTCAGGTGATCGGCAAAGAAACCTGCTTCAGCGTCGCCCCGCCCGCCTGCAAAGTCTTGCCTGAGGCCTCGCGCCGCAGATACCCAAGCGCGACCGCGCGACTGCTCGCGGCCAGCGGCAACTCCACACTGCTCGTAATCTCGCCAGCTTCTTTTTCGCCCGCCAGTATCTTCGTGCCAGGCGCTGGCAGCGCGCCCTCCACTTCGAACGCGTTGAACTCCCGGCGCACCGCTCCGCGCGAACGAATACGCTCCACAATCTCCTGCCCCAGATAACAACCCTTCGTAAAACTCAAAGCACGCATTTGTCCGGTTTCCTGCGGAAGATCACGCTCACGAATATCCACCCCATAGCGTGGAATGCCCCGGCTGATGCGTAACATCTCCATCGCCTCCGCCCCAACCGGCGTCGCGCCCGCCGCTACCAGCGCGCCCCACGCAGTCTGCATCTGATCCGGAGCCAGCCAGATCTCATACGAATCGCCCGTCGCCTCATCGCCTCGCACGACCGTGCACGCGAGACACCCGCAATCGCAGTTGCATGACGGCGTGCACAATTCGAGCGAAGCCAGTTCCGGCGCTTCAATTCCAGCAGCGCGCAATATCGCCTTCGCCCGCGGTCCACTCAACCCAATCGCAGCCGACGTTGAAGTTACGTCCGCCACTTCCACATCGTCCATGATGATGAACTTGTCGAAATGCGCCAGCACCGTGTCGCGCAATTCTGCTGCCGTGTCCACTAGCAAATACTCGCCCATGTTGTAGGTGTAAAGGTCGGCCTGAATATGCCCCTGTGCATTCAGCAAAAAACAGTAAACACCATGGTTCGGGGCAAGGTCACGGATGTTATTGGTCACCATCCCATTCAGCCAGCGCAGGCGATCGCTGCCGGTCAGCCGAATCTTCACCCGCGAGCTGAGGTCAAAAATTCCGCAGCCCGAGACCAAAGCCTGGTACTCGTTCGCAACAGCGGATTCAGTTGTATCGGAATTACCCGGCGTTGGGCCGGATTGAATTGCAGCATTCATGCTCACTACCTAGATTATAGCGAAGGTAGGGAGTCATCGAACAAAGCAGGACAGGATAGGATATGCCTTGCCCCGTCTCCAGCGTGCACCACCAGAAAATGAGGTGGTAAAAACGGAGAGCTGCATGCCGCGCCCCTACTTAGAATTTGTTTGCTAGAAGCTAGCGGCTGGTAGCTGGAAGCTGCCTCTACACAGCCAAACCGTACTTTAGCTGCAGTCGGCGCTCCATCGTTCGGAATATCAATCCATCCACCAGATATCCCAGACAAATGATCAGGATCATCACCGCCAGCACCTGGTTCATATCGCTCAGGTCGCGGCCCATCATCAGCAACTGCCCCAGCCCTAGACTGAGAAAAATCATTTCCGCCTGAATCAGCGACCGCCACGCGAATGCCCAACCCTGCTTCATTCCGTTCACGATAAACGGCAGGCTCGCCGGCAGCAGTACCGACCAGAACAGCCGGAATCCGCTGGCCCCCAGGTTCCGTCCGGCCATGCCATAAATTTTCGGCATCTGTTTGCGGCCGTCTTCCATGGCAATCGTTACTGACAAGAGCGACCCCATCAGCACCACGAACAGAATCGCCTTCTCCGTCAGTCCGAACCACAGCACCGCCAGCGGAATCCAGCAGATGCTCGGCAGCGACTGCAAGCTCACCAGCAGGCCGCCCACTGTCTCTTCCAGAAACTTGCTGCTTGAAACGCCCAGTCCAAGAATCATCCCAAGCGCGACCGACAAGCTGTAGCCGATCAGCATCCGCTTCATGGTCACTGCAATACCGATCCAGAAGCTGTGATCCGCAAATCCGTCCCACAGCGCGTGCCCTACTCCCCACGGCGGAGGAAACAAATAGGGCGGCCAGATATGCAGCTTGGCCAGCAGCGCCCAAATCCCAATCAGGGCTCCATAGAAAACGACCTGCTTAGCGAGCTTTTTCATCGGCGTACTCCGCTTCCAGGCTCTTGTTGATCTCTTCCCGCAGGCACTCCAGCACCGTGCGCGCCATGCGCGTCACATCCGGATGCTCCATGTGCCGAGGCCGTGGCAGGTTCACTCGAAACTCCTGCTTCACCCGTCCCGGACGAAACGTGAGCAGCACCACGCGATCTCCCAGTCGCGCCGCTTCGCGCACGTTGTGAGTCACGAAAATAATCGTGCATCCCGTCTCCGCCCAGATCCGCTCCAATTCGTCGTGCAACAGATCGCGCGTCTGCGCGTCCAGCGCGGCAAATGGCTCGTCCATCAGGAGCACGTCCGGCCCTGTTGCCAACGCCCGCGCCAACGCCACACGCTGCCGCATCCCGCCTGAAAGCTGGTGAATATAACTGTCGCGAAACTTGGAGAGCTGCACCAACCGCAGATACTCCTGAACTTTCTCTTTCCGCTCCGCCTTCGGCACGTTCTTCATCTTCATGCCGAATTCGACATTCCCTTCCACCGTCAGCCACGGAAACAATCCGAGTTCCTGGAAGATCAAAATGCGATCCGTTCCCGGCCCGGTCACCGGCTTGCCATCGACCAGCACATTCCCCGAAGTCTGCGGCTGAAGCCCGGCAATCAAATGCAGAAGCGTCGACTTGCCGCAACCCGATGGCCCAACCACGCACAAGAACTCACCCGGCTTGACTTCGAGGCTGATGTTCTCAAGCGCGATCAGCCTTCCTTTTGAACTCGTCGTGTAGCTCAGCGAGATCGAATCCAGCGCCACCTTCGGCACCAGAACATCGGTCGCCAGCGTGGGAAATTCCGCAACCGACGCTGCCGGCTTTCCGTGAAAAACATCGGGCCGCACGCCAAGCCGCCGCGGAACCGGTGGAACAACGGGTGGATAAGCGTTCTGTGGACTTGCGCTCATTGGATGGCCTTCTTCCCTTTCTCTGCCAGAACCTGGTTCAGTAACGACAAGTCATACAAACTCGATAGGTCCGGCATCTGCCGGCCCAGAAATCCCGCATCAAATGCCGACTTCGCGGCAATCATCAGCGACGCGTCGCAGCGGATCATAAGTCGCTTTCATTCGCCCAAACGAATCGTCCAGAACCGCATCCGGCAACGCCTTGCCCGTCTCTTTGGCAATCTGCTGGTTGAGCATCTTCTTCGCTTCCGGCAAATGTCCATTGATCCAGTCCGTCAATTCCACGTGCGCGCGAATCCAGTTCTTCACCAGATCCGGATGGTCTTTCAAAAACTGTGTCCGCACGATCAGGTGCGCTGTGATGAAGTCTCCATTCGGCCAGAGCGTCCGCTCATCGAGAAACAGCCGCCCGTTCCCTTCCTTGATCAGCCGCGTCGCCCAAGGTTCCGGAGCCCACGCCCCATCCAGTTCCTTCTTTAAAAACAACGTCAACTGATCCGGGTTCGCCAGCGGAATCACCTGCACGTCTCCGCCTTTGTCCGTCGACTTCATGCCATGCGCAATCAGCCAGGCCCGCAGGGCCACATCCTGTGTATTCCCCATTTGCGGCGATGCAACTTTCTTCCCGTGGAAATCCTCCGGCTTCTGAATCCCGGAATCATTCCTCACCACCAGCGCCGCCCCACCGCTGGTTGCGCCTGCCACAATGCGCAGCGCCTCGCCGTTCGATCGCACATACCCGGAGATCGCCGGGTTGGGCCCGATGTACGTCATGTCGATCGCGCCCGCATACAGAGCCTCGATCGCCGACGGCCCGGCATTGAAGCTCTTCCACTCGATCTTCACGCCCGGCCCCATCGCCTTTTCGAACCATCCACTGTTCTTCCCCACCATCGCTTGCGGATGCGTAATATTCGGAAACGCCCCTACATGAATGACGGTCTGCCCCCACGCGAAGCCGGCCGCCGTCAAAACCGCTGCGCCGGCCAGAAGAAACCTAACCAACCGTCTCAAGTTAGTCATGGCCCGAATGCCCTCCGGCCTGAGCCGCTATCGGCAGCACACTTACATCCGGCAGTCTCTTCTTGCCGTTTCTTGTCCTGGCAGCAACCTCTTTGCCCCGAATCAAATCCGCCAGCGTCGTCGCCTCCAGAATTTTGGCCGCCGCATCCCTGATCTCCAGGAACAATTCGTAAAGCGCACGGCTGTCGTCGTCGCGATCGATCAACTCCCGCAACTGCTCGGCATCACCAAATGGCGCCAGCGGGCCATCGATCAGCCGGATAATCTCGCTCATCCGAATCTCCGACGGCGCCCGCCGCAACTGGTATCCACCTTTTGCGCCACGCACGCTCTCCACCATGCGCGCGTTCTTCAGTTCCAACAAAATCAGTTCCAGGAATTTTTCCGGCAGGTTTTCTTCATAGGCAATGTCGCGAATCCGGATGGCGCCTTGCCGGTAGTGCCGCGCCAGCATCATTAAGGCCTGGAGCGCGTAAAGCCCCTTCTGGGAGACCCTCATTAGTCCTCTCTTCCTATAATGCCTATGGGTTCCATAGACATTATAGACACCGCACGCGAGTTGCCAAAGCACAAAAGTGCTGCGACCATTTCACTTCTTTGATTTCAACCGCTTAGGGAGTGACTTCAGGATAGAAAACGCGTTCCAGTGCAGAACCTTGCAGTCTTAGGAGGGATCGTGGGGAGCGAACGGCAGGCCGGAATCGGGACATCTAAACCCTGACCTCGCATCACTCCAGCCGCAAAATGGTAACCGTAATATTGTCCGGGCCGCCGCGCTCCCGCGCCAGCTCGATCAACTCGCGCCCCGCGCCTTCCACGTCATTTTTCTCGACGGCCGCCAGAATCTCCGCGTCGTGCACCACTCCCCACAACCCGTCGCTGCATAGGAGCAGCACATCTTTGGCATGGAGTGGCTCGGAACGCCCCGGCGAATCCATAATCAGCTCCGGATTTGTTCCCACCGCCGCCGTCAGAATATTCCGTTGCGGATGCGTCTCCGCTTCTTCCCGGCTGATCATTCCGGCTTCCACCAGGCGCCCCACGTACGAATGATCGCGCGTGACCTGAATGATCCGCCCATCGCGCACCAGATAAAGCCGCGTGTCGCCGACATGCACGAAGTAAAGTCCATCGTTCACGATCGCGATGGCCGTGCAGGTCGTCCCCATGCCGCGCAAAGCGGGATGCGTCAGCCCATATTGCCGAATGTTTTCATGCGCCGCCTGCAATCCGTCAATCAAGGCCTGCTGCGGCTCACCAGCGGCGAATTCTTCGTACACCCTCAGGAGCGCGTCGACCGCCATCTGGCTGGCTTCCTGGCCGCCCTCGTAGCCGCCCATGCCATCGGCGACGATCGCCAGCCGGCCCTTGCGCTGAAATTCGGCGTCATCCTCCGGCTCCCAGTAGCCGAACGAATCCTCATTGTTCTTGCGCAAGCAGCCGATGTCAGTCTGCCCCGAAACTTCTATCCCGGTGCGGACCTTCATCCCTGCTCCGCTTGCATTGCGGTTATGAATGCCATGTCAATTTTAATGATTGCAGCAAAACCCTAGGATTATACGGGTTGGGAGGCAGAGGCACCAAACGGCGGAGGTCGGCTGAAGCGGGATTCGACGCCGGCAAAATCAAAACGGGGATGGCATCGGTTGCGCCACCCCCGCAAGAATCTGCTTCAGAGTTGGCGTCTAGCTAGCTGTCGGTCCGCAAGCTCCGCTGGATTATTTTCGTGCCGGATTGTCCGGAACCCCATTCAAATAGGGTAGAAGACTGGATCGCCCGCCTCAGACGCCATCGGAAAATAAATCGGATTGGAGGTAATACCATGGTACGACACGGTCACGACATAATCGCCAGTGTAGAACCACGCAGGAGCGCTGCACTTCTCCATTCTGCAATGGCGCAATGTCTACCCACGTGCAACTGGCTGGCTCAACAGCTGTGAGCAGACCCGTCGGATTATATTCAATAGTCCCACTCGTGAACGGCGGCCCATCCTGCGGGGCTTGGGCAATTACCCGGCGTGCAAGGCGGAATCAACGCGATTACCATAGGCATCCTGCGAATAATTTGGGTCGACCATTACGTTGTACGTAACGACGTGGGTTATATCCTCAGTCGCCCCACCTGTCTGCTCGCCAATAGCCTTCAACTGGATTGTTGAGCCATTACCCACGAAATTAACGACGCCGACTGAGTGCCGCTGGCGCACCATTGATCAAGTCAACACTCAAGACTAATGGACTTCAGATCGCTCGTCTGTCCCTTGAACGCTCCGCAGCCCACCGTGCTCAAAACCAGAAGGGCGCATGCCAGCGCCGCTAGAATGTGTTTGCATTTCACCGCAGGTTTCCTCCCAATGGGAACTCTCCTGCATCCTGACAGCACCCGTTACCTCACACAAGGTAACCAAAGTCATTGCCCGGAAGCCCATTCAGAGGCTGGAACCATAAGGGTGCCCCACCGTTAACGTCCGCAGCTTTCGATCAGTTGGGGTCGGGAATTTCTGAACTCAATATCCGAGGGAAAAAACAGCGAGGATTCATCAGCAAGCAATCGCTACCAAGCGCGATGTGAAGAGTGAACCATCCCGCCTCGACTTCTCGGATGCGGAGCTAAACTCTACAATCAATCGATGCCCGACCAACTCCCCAACCAATCAGCGCCGAACTCCCCATCCACGCCTGCGCCGGCGCCAACTTCCGCCGAACCGCCAACCAACTTCAACATCGGCGAAGAATTCGGCACCGCCAAACGCAATCTCCCTCCGGCGGGAATCGTCCTGATTTGCATCGCCGCCATCGCAGTCGTGGTCGCCATTATCGCCTTCCAGCAGCGTCCCAAGCCCCAGGGCGGCGGCTCCATCGACCTCGTTTCCGCCGCCGAAGTTCCCGGGCCCAGCGACGCTCCCAAAAACCTGCTCGTCGCCGTCACCCTCACCCTGCGCAACACCGCCGAAAAATCCCTCTGGATTCACACCCTCAAGGCCGAGCTCATCACCGCCGACGGCCACAGCTACGAAGACGAAGCCGCCTCCGCCGTCGATCTCGACCGCTACTTCCAGGCCTTTCCGGTTTTGAAGGAAAGTTCCGAGCCGCCGCTTCCGCCAGAGACAAAACTCCTGCCCGGAACCACAAAGAGAGGAACTCTCATGTTCAGCTTCCCGGTTGACAAGGAAGCTTTCGACAAACGCAAATCGCTGGAAGTAACGATCCAGCCCTACGACCAGCCGCTGCCGGTGATACTGCGGTAAACGATCTCGCAAAAGTACTGCGCTATACGGGATGGCTCAGGGTCCGGGGATTCCGAGATGCTTGGTATGCACCTTGGCAACGCCTGTTGGCGTACGCCTACATCAGAATAGATTGCAGATCGCGGGCGCCGTGCAGGATTCGGATGATCTGGAGCGGTTTAGTTTCTCCGTCATAGACAATCAAGTAATTCGGATAGGGATGCACCACCCAGAAGCGCACAGGCAACGAGGTCAAGTCTTTTCTCACGCGGCCGGCTAGTGGAGAGTCTGCTGTCCGGATCGCGCTCGCTTTAGTTCGGCTAGCCTGGAGCGGGCTTCGTCGGCACTCAACAACTCACCGCGCTTGGCCGAGGCCCAACCTTCGGCAATTTTCGTTTGAATCTCAGCCCGGTTCGCGGCTAGCCAGGATTCCTGTTCATGAAGCATCGAAACGGCCTGCTCAACAAACTCATCGACGGTTTCGTAAGGGCCGCGCTGAACATCCTGTTTGATCAGTTCCTCAAGTTCCGGCCGAAGTCGAATTTCCATCTCGGTATTCTAACCCAGGCCGCGTTCCACCCTGCAGCTAATACTCTTCGCCTAGACTCCCTACGCAAGCTGGATATTGCTCCGGTCGCCCGT
>CAWEAB010000002.1:0-19809 GCA_963806745.1 uncultured Acidobacteriaceae bacterium | reverse complement strand
GGCCGCGGCGATCATGCGCGATGACACGATAGCCGTGCCCGCCGAAGAACATCATTTGAGAATCCCAGTCATCGGCGGTGAGAGGCCAGCCGTGGCTGAAGACGATAGGTTGGCCGGAGCCCCAGTCCTTATAGAAGATTTGTGTGCCGTCTTTAACGGTGATGGTTGGCATAACTCTTTCTCCTTTCAATTGTGTACTGCTTTTGTGATGGACCCCGGTGATGCGGAAGCGGCGGGAAACCTTACTAAGAGTTGCAGCAGCATAACCCCAGTCGCTATTTGAGGCAAGACGCTCGCATGTCTTGATGCTCGACGCCTGACCCAGGTCACAGATTTATTCAGCGGCTTTGGCCGCCAAGGTGTCGACTACAGCGATGTTCTGCAAGAGATCCGGAGGAAGGCCGTGGCGCTCCTTCAGATATTCGGGTGCGTTGTAGGAAACCCAGACTTTTCCCTGGGCGTCCTCGGAGATGAGAATTTTTAGAGGCAGGTCAATGGCGATGGAGGGAGTGGCCAGCATGAGGGGGGTGCCGGCTTTGGGGTTGCCGAAGATCAGGAGTTTGGTGGGCGGCATTTTCAGGCCGACTTTGGCTGCTTCACCGCTGTGGTCAACGAGGGCGAAGAGCGCGACTCCTTTTGCTTGCAGGATCTTCTTGAGGTTCTCCACCGTATCGTCTACGAGTGATTGCTTGGTTTGGCGATGATTCCATTTGCCGCTACCACTGCCATGGGGCCTCCTCATATTCCCGGGGCGATATTTTCTATCAGGTCCCGTTGGGCCAACAGGATTCAGGCGAAAACGGATTTTCGAAGCGGGGGATTCGGGGGGAGCGCGAGATTGGGTTTCGATAGGACGATTTGGGCCGCCGGGTTTAGGGAGGCCCGTGATTTGAAGGCGTCCTTTCTTTGGAGGTGATCAGACGGGGTAAGGCTTCGGAGGGGCCTATTGGTAACTTTCACGCATGTCCTGAGGTTTACGAATAAGTAACCGCAGCCCTAGTGGGGTGGTTCGGCAGTGCCGATAGAGATAGGTGCTGCTCCATCGGAACGAGGACCGTTGGCTGCGGCCAAACCGATTCGTCATGAGCTTCCAGAAACAACAAACGTCGAGCCCGATGGCGGCGCCGCATGATCGGCGGGCGTATCCGCGGCTGGAAGTGCAGGTCCAGATTGAGCTGCGCAAAGAAGGAAGTGACGTTCCGTTTCGGCTTCAGACCGCCGACCTGAGCAAAGGCGGGTGTTATGTGCAAATGATGATGACGCTAGCTGTTGGTACGTGGGTAAAGGCGACTCTATGGCTGGACGACTCTCCGGTGCGGGTGCGGGCACGGGTTGTTACCAGCCATCCTCAATTCGGCAATGGCCTCATGTTCGCCGAGTTTGAAGGGAGCGGGAAACAGCTTCTGGAGCGGTATCTGGACGCGATGAGCGTTTAGAGAAATATCTCTTAAATCTCAAGAACATCTTGTCACTGGTAAAGGTTGTTCCTGCTGGGGTCTGAAATCGTAAAGGGCTGTTGGACAGCTTTTGCCTAGACAGTCTGGGCGTTAGCGTTGGCCTGTCGAGGTATCGTGCTGGTGATCTGGCGAGCCCATCGCATGGCCTCATTGTAGGAGCTGTTCATGAAGTAGAGCGAGAGATTGAGCTTTCTGCCAATGGAGTTCACCCGGTCCCAGTCGCCTTCTTCGCGGGCCAACATGAGGTTGTAGATGGGGGAGAGCGGCGTTTCGACGCCGACCTTCCCGCCCAAGAGCTGAGCTTTTATGTCCCCCGAGAGGGTCAGCTTCTCGGTAATGACTCCAATCGGCACCTCGAGGATGGCGTCCATCATCGAGAGCATACCCATGAGAAATACATCGGAGTCGCCGTGCTTCACCTTTTCCGCGATGAGTTCGCAAAACCGGGCGCGGACGAGAGCGGAAAGGACCAGATCAGAGGATTTTTCCTGACCGATCACCAGGGTGGTTGCCATGCCGATCCAGCGCACGAGTTCCCGTTCTCCCAGGAGATTCAACGCATGGCGAATAGAAAGAATGGGAGAGGACATCGCCAGAAGCGGAGAGTTCATGTAGCTGAGCAGGCGGTAGCAGAGGGAGGGCTCGCGCTTGATCAAGTTTTCAATTTCAGAAAAATCGGTCTGAGGCTTGGAGATCGCTTCGAGAAGGAGGAGGTAAGTGGCTTGCGTTGCGGGGATGTCCCGGGCGCGCATACGTTCGGGACGCCGGAAGAAATAACCTTGAAAGAGGTCGAAGCCATTTTCGCTGGCTCTTGTGAAGTCGGCCTGAGTTTCGACTTTCAGCGCCAGCATGCGGCATTTCCCGGAATAGGTTTTCGCCAAGGCAGCGCTCTGATCGAAAGGAAGGACCTTGACATCCACCTTCATGAATTTTGCGAAGGGAACGAGAGCTTCCCGGGGATCCTCTGGCACGAAGCGATCGAGGGCGATGGTATATCCGAGGACTTCAGCCGATCGCATGCCTCCATCGTGGCAGCATCGGCGGGGACGCTTTCCTGAATTTCGACCACGATGTCATCGGGTGGAAGAAGCAGGAAATACTCTTTCAAGAGCATTTCGTGGGAACAGTTGATGAAAGCAGTTCGCCCGTCGCAGAGAACATCGAGGCCGATAGTGCTGAGGGTATTGATGGTTTGGCGGGTGGCATTCTCCAGGTCGGAGGCGCGCCGGTTGTCCGCGTGGCCCTCACGAAAGAACAACTCGTAGCCAAAAACGTCGCTGTCTCCTGCAAGAATCGGTTGCCTTGCGATGCAGGGAATCTGGTGTTCCTGATCCGGTGGTTGAGTTTGATCTGGCATGGGAACCTGCCCTAATCGGCACGTCTGCCGAAAGTCTTCAGCAGTAAGCGGGACGGAAGGGAGACGGGTAGAGGACAAAATCGAGCTGCCCCGCGAAGGCACGCCAGGTTCCTAACCTCCCACTCCGCCAATTACCAAGGTCACGGGTGTCCGGCGCCCGTTCTCATGAACTTAGCGAGTTGTACCGATAAGAATTTGACCGCCACCTCGAAGTGCGTCCAGAGGAAGGGATGGAAAGGCGTCAAAAGCGAGGAAGCTATGAAGGCCCGACTCTTATCGTTTACGCTGCTGTTGCCCGTTGCTCTTGGCTTGATCGGGAAATGCACGGCGATGCCGCCGGCGCCCGTGCATTTTCGGGCGGGATCGCAAGCGGAGGATCCGGGTGGCGCGGGCGATGGAGCCTTCTCGGAGGCCGTTAGCTTTACGGGCGGGAGCTTTCATGCGGGAAGAAGCGCCATCAGTATCGTTTCGGGAGACTTCAATGGAGATGGCATTCCGGATTTTGTAATCGGGCAAAGCGCCTTTTTTCCGGGTGCGGGGGTCACGGTTTTTCTTGGCCGCATCGGCGGCAGTCTGGGCAAAGGGGCCGTGTATGCGGCGGGACATGCGACTGGCTATGTAGCAGTGGGCGACATAAATCACGACGGGAAGCTTGACATCATTGCGACCAATGCCGTGACCGGCAGCCTTGAGATTCTGATGGGCAAAGGGGATGGGACATTTCGGGAGCCGGTTTCGATTCCGCTGCCTGACATTCCGCGCGGAGTCGTCGCAGGCGATTTTAATGGTGACGGTTGGGTAGATGTGGCGGTGGTGGGAAGCACAGGAAAGGTTTACGTTCTGCTTAACGACCGGAAGGGATCGCTGCGGGCAGCAACGGCTTATTCTTTGTCAGGCCGCGCCTTTGAACTCGTGGCGGCGGACGTTAATGGCGATGGGAAGATCGATCTATGCATGGCCATGAGCGACACATCACGGGTGGCGATACTGCTCGGCAAGGGCGACGGGACATTTGCCAGCGCGGGTGACTACGAGACCACGGTGGCATCGCCATACGGGATCGCGGTGGCGGATGTCGATCATGATGGGAAGGCGGACCTGGTTATCACCTCCCCGGCCACAGGGAAAATTGTGGTGGCGCGGGGCAACGGTGACGGGACATTTAACTCGCCCACGGTTTATGCGGCCGGCGTTTCGACTCTGATGGCTTCTGCTCCGGTGGACATGGCGCTTGCGGACGTTAATGGAGATGGGTATCCGGACATTGTTTATGCGAATGCGGAGAGCAGCACCGTCGGAGTTCTGCTGAATGATGGCGATGGCGAATTCTACGGACCTGCCGAGTTCCATGCCGAGAGCGGGGCGGTTGCGGTCACGATTGCCGATCTTAACCAAGATGGATGGCTGGATGTTGTGGCCGCGGGATCGTATGCCGGCAGAGTCGCCGTTCTTTACAACGCGACCGGGGCCGCTGGACTTCCGGCCGCTCGATTTTCTACCGGAGGTCTAGCGTTCGGACATCAGCAAGTGGGGGTCACCAGTGGGAGGCAGACGCTGACGCTGGCCAACACCGGTGGGAGCACGCTGCATATTGGGTCCATCGACGTTGCGGGCGCAGATGGCAGTGACTTCCTCGAGCATAACAATTGCGGTACGAAACTTCCGGCGGGCGGCAGTTGCAAAATCAATGTGAACTTTACGCCTTCCGCGCTTGGTCCGCGCAGCGCTTCGGTTGTAGTTACAGACGATGCTGTGGGCAGCCCGCACAGCGCGCCGCTGTCTGGAACTGGCGGTACGGCAATTGGAAGAGTTACGCCCGGTACGGTGGCATTTGGAGGGCAGGTCGTGAACTCGACGAGCAGCCCGAAGACCGTCACGCTGCTGAACAATGGGACCATTGCGATGAACATCTCAAGCGTGGCGACGACGGGCGATTTCGCGATCCAGACGAACGGATGCGGGAGCGAGTTGGACCCGGGAGTGTCGTGTAATGTGGCGGTGGTGTTCACTCCAACACAACTGGGCACCCGCACGGGAACATTGACCTTTGTCGACGACGCCTCGAACAGTCCGCAGACAGCGAATCTGAACGGCACCGGCCAGACAAACACGACGAGCACAAAGCTGACGGCGAACCCTAATCCGGTCGTGGTGGGCCACGTGCTCACACTAACGGCGCACGTTACGCCGACTTTCAAAGGCACGCCGACGGGAACGGTGACTTTCTATGACGGGGCTACGGTTCTGGGAACCGCGACGCTGGTTTCGGGCGTAGCGCAATTTACCACTTCAAGCATGACAGCCGGATCACACTCGTTGACTGCGGTATACGGAGGAGACGCGGTTTTCCAAGGCAGCACTTCAGCGGTAGTGACCGAACAAGTGAATCAGGAAATTGCGACGGTGAATGTGATGACGTCGGCGACGCCGGTTTACATTCTCCAGAACATTATTTTTACGGCCACGGTGAGTGCGGATGGCGGCGTGGTAGCGACCGGCACGATGACGTTCCAACAGGGGACGACCTCACTAGGGACAATGCCGCTGGTGAATGGGCAGGCCAGCATTACGGAGTCGTTCTCGGTCGCGGGGACGTATCGTGTGACCGCGTCCTATTCAGGTGACCAGAATTACAAGGCCAACTCGAGCTTTGTGAATGAGGAAGTGTGGTGGATTCCGTAGTGCGCAAGGCAGCGCGCTTGGGAACTCAGCCGGCTTGCGAGGCAGCGCTGGCGGTGGCGGAGTTCAAAATTTCCGTCAGCCGGTGTCGTACGCAGTAGTTCTTTCGTATTTCCTCAAAACCGGCGCGGGCGATCGCTTCGCGCTCCTCTTCGTGAGTCGCGTAATAGCGAATCAGTTCGGCAAGCTCCTTCGGCTTGTCAGGATCGTAGAGACGGCAGTGCACGCCGTCGCGAAAGGGATTGTCTTGGGTGCGATAGGTGAGCAGAAACGTCCCGCAGGCCATGGTCTCGAAGGGACGCGCGACCATCATCTTGATGTTGTTGCTGGGGAGCGCGACGTGGACCTTGATCTGGCGGATGTTTTTTGCGAGAAGTTCGGCCCACTCGCGATGACATTCTCCGCTGAGATCGCGGACAGCGATGCCATTAGCGTGGAAATCGACGTCGGGCATAAGCGGAAGCAAATCGGTCAGGAACTGCATGCGCTTCTGGTAGAGCGAACCGACAAAGGCCGCCTGATATTTCTTCTCCGCCATGCGGCGCGCATCGCAACTTTGGCTGCATGAGTGGCCGGGCTGGCCCTCCAGCACGCACGGCTTGAACATCTCCAGATCGATAAAACCTTCCAGATGTTTTCCTCCGAATCGCGCGACATCGTCGCGATCGGGGAAATAGTGCACGTTGTACCAGTCGGCGAATATGTCGTAACGGAACGGATTGTCCTTGCGGTCGGTGGACTCTAGATAGAGCGCGATGCGGCGCGCCTTCAATTTGCACCACTGGTCCTTGCCATAGAGAGTGTTTAGCCAAACTGCGACATACTCGGGGCCGGCGACGAGGATGGCGTCGCAGTTTTCGAGATCCATGAGCGTGGGCATTTTCTTGAGAATGCGTTCGTAGTCGCCGCGGCCAAGGTTGTTCACGACCGCGCCGTGGTAGTTGGTGGGAATCGTGCCCTCGAGCACCTCGTGTCCCATGGAGCGAAGCGTGGAGCCCATGGAGAAGATCGACCAGGAAGAGAGGATGGTTCCGGTGTGGAAGTAGGCGATTCGCATGTTGGTTTGATCTCGTGGGAATGTAACTGAAGCACTTGAGATGCCAGTGTTCCCGAGTTATGGTGCGCGGGAGAACGTTCGGAATACGCTTGTTTATGGGAGATTTGGTGAGTTGTTGCTTTCGAAAACGCCTGTCAGGTTAATTGGGGGATTAGATTTTGACGCGGTCGCGGAGCACGAATGAGAGGACGATTAGAAAGTGAAGATGGTCGTGGCCGGACGCTTTACGGCTGCGGCGCACTGTGACACCCTAGTGCTGAGCTTCTATGGCAGATGATGGCGCGCAGAGGATGAGTCGAGGGGAAGGAACGCCGGCTATTGGGCGGAGCTACGAACGGCTTGGGGTCGAGGCGCAAAAGCGGTGGCGAATGCTGGGAGTATTTCCGGAGATGTTCGACGTGGCGGCGGCTGCGGCCGTCTGGGGAGTAGATCGGAAGACGGCGGAGAACGCGCTGAATTCTCTGATCCAGCAGGCGGTGGTGGAGTGGGATGGGCAGGTGAATCGTTATTATCTGCGTGACATGATGAGCGATTTTGCGCGCCAGCAGATGACTGAGAGTGAGTCGTATGAAGCCGGACTGCGGCATGCTCAGCATTACCTTGAGCGTGCTTCATCAGGCGGACGATCTTTATCTGGATGGCGGGGAGTCACTGGCGAAAGGACTTGCGCTGCTGGATGTGGAGCGGGAAAACATTGAGGCTGGGCAGTCATGGGCGGCGAGCCGTGCGTCCGAGGATGATCAGGCCGCGGCGTTGTGCAGCCGGTATCCCAATGCGGGAGCGCACTGCCTGAGTCAGAGGCAGCATGGGCGAGAGCGGGCACGATGGCGCGAGGCGGCTCTGGCGGCGGCTATTCGGGTGAAAGACCGTGCGGCGGAGCGGGGGCACCTGGGACATCTTGGGATGGCATACCGGAATCTTGGGGAGTCCAGGCGCGCCATTGAGTGCTACGACACGACATTTGCAGATGGCGCGGGAACTCGGTGATGCTCGCGGAGAGGAACAGGACTTAGCGAATCTGGGCGATGCGTATGAGAGTCTCGGCGAGTACGGGCACGCGATCGAGTTCTACGAGCAATACCTGCAGCTCGCGAAGAAGTTAGACGATCGGCGTGGGGAAGGGAATGCGCTGGGCTGCATCGGCACGGCGTATCACTCGTCAGGCGGATATTTTCGGGCGATCGAGTATCACGAACAGGCGCTTGCCATTCATCGCGAGACCGGGGACTGGCGCGGCGAAGGCGTTGCGTTCGGCAACCTCGGCATTGCGTATTACCGGTTGGGGCAGCATCAGCAAGCCGTCGATTGCTACGGAAGACAGCTGGAGATCGCGCGCTCCGGGAACGACCAGCGCGGAGAGGGAAACGCGCTGTGGAACATGAGCCTGGCGCTCGACGAAGTTGGAGAGAGGAGCAAGGCGATCGAATTTGCGGAAGGGGCGCTCAGAATCCGGGAACAGATTGCGGACGGGAATGCGGAGAAAGTGAGAGCGCGGCTGGCGGAGTGGCGAGGACGGTGAGCGGGACTGGGGAGAGGACGTTCAGGATTCCAATACGGCGCGCATTTTGTTCAACAGAGCACTGGTGGAGAACGGCTTGACGAGCAAGGTTGAATCGTCGCGCAGCAATCCCTGCTCGATCATCGCATCTTTGGAATATCCGGACATGTAGAGGACCTTCATTCCGGGACGAATCTTCTTCATTTCGGTAACGAGATCCGGGCCGGGCAGGTCGGGCATGACGACGTCGGTGAGGAGAATATCGATGTTGCTGTCGTATTGTCGGGCGAGCGCGAGGGTGCGCGATGCGCTTTCGGCGGAAAGAACGCGATAGCCGCTGTTTTTCAGAACGTGGACGGTCAGGTTGCGCAAGGCAGGCTCGTCTTCCACGACAAGAACGGTTTCGGTGGCGGCCGGAGGAATGTAATCGGCTTTCGGCGGATCGAGACGTTCCGCGGGTTTGTCGACGGAAGGGAGATAGATCTTGAAGGTTGTTCCACGGCCGACTTCGCTGTAGGCCCAGATATAGCCGCCGCTTTGCCGCACGATTCCGTAGACGGTTGAGAGGCCGAGTCCGGTACCCTTTCCCGGTTCCTTTGTGGTGAAGAAAGGCTCGAAGGCCTGAGCGAGCGTCGCTTCGTCCATGCCCGATCCGGTGTCCGTGAATGACAACATCACATATTGACCAGGCTTGACCGACTGATTTTCCTGCTGCGAGGTTTCGTCCAAATTGACATTGGCGGTCTCGATGACGATCCTGCCGCCTTTGGGCATGGCATCGCGAGCATTGACGACGAGATTCATCAATACCTGTTCGATCTGGCTGAGATCGGCGTGGACGCTGCCGAGAGGCTCGGCGGGACGGAAAACCAGCGAAATATCCTCGCCGATCATGCGCAGCAACATGCGGCTGGCATGATGAACGACGGAATTGAGATTCAGGCTGCGCGGATCGAGCACTTGCTGGCGACTGAAAGCGAGGAGTTGATGGGTGAGAGCGACGGCGCGGTCGCCCGCCGTTTTGATTTCCTGCAAATACTTTTGCGCGGATTGTCCGGGCCCAGGCGGTCCCTGGCGATTTCGCTGTAGCCGATGATGACGCCCAGCATGTTGTTGAAGTCGTGAGCGACGCCGGCTGCCAGTCTTCCGACCGCCTCCATTTTTTGAGCCTGAAGGAATTGCTGTTCCAGTAGTTTCGCCTCGGTAATGTCTTGAATGATGGCGAGGATGCAAGGTTCGTCGTCCAACTGAATTCGCTCGGCGGCAAGTTCGACCAGGCGGAACTGGCCCGATCGGGTACGGAAGCGAACCCTCATCGGCTTCGAATACTGGTGGGCTTTGAGCTGCTCGATCATGACCGAGCGCTGCTCGATGTCAGCCCAGATATGGAGTTCGGTGGCGGTTCGTCCCAGCATTTCATCGAGCTCGTAGCCCATGATTTTGAGAAAAGTGGGATTGACGTCGAGATAGCGGCCATCGACCTCCCTGCTGATGGTGATGCCAACGGGGCTGGAGCGGAAGGCTTTGGCAAATCGTTCCTGCGACTGGAGCAATCGCTCTTCGCTTTTCCGGCGAAGGGTAACATCGTGCGCCAGGATGAGCTCGGCTTCACAGCCTTGAAAGATCAAGGTGTGCGAAGTGATTTCAACATCGATGATTGATCCGTCCTTCTTGTGATGCCGTCCGTTCTCCACGCCTTGCGGTCCGGGAGACGGCTTGGCCACCAAATCGCGTACATGCTCGACTTCATCGGATGGCAGGATGTCGAGGATGGTCATGCGTAGGAACTCGTCGCGCGAATAGCCGTAATGACGGATCGCGGCCTGGTTGACAGCCAGGAACTGCAAGCTCTTCCGATCAAAGACCCACATCGGCAAGGGGTTGCTTATCAAAGAGGAGCCGGTATTGCGCTTCGCTGTCGGCTAGAGCATCGGTGCGGGCTGCGACTGTATCATGGAGCTCACGTTGCGTGCGGTTGAGTCTGCGGATGAGGACGTAAAGAAGACCAGTGGTAACAAAGATGAACAGAAAACCCTTGGCGATAGCGGCACGAGTGAGGAAGTCGGGGTCGGAGGAAATATGTCTAAGCAGACGATCGGTCGCAGCGATCCAGATGCTGGAAGCCATCAGATACACGGTGGCGATCAATATCGGGCCTTGATCTTTGCGCCGTGATTTCCGGGATGGCATTAAGTGGCCTCGATGAACACTAGAAAAAGTGGAAAGTTCAATATTGTCCCGGAGTCAGGAATCATCGTGTGATCGTCGTCACTATTGTGTATGACTTAAGTAACCGGGCGGAAGAGAAGGCCACGAAGTCAGTGAGAGACCATTCGCAACGTTCTTTCGCACAGGAATAGGCAACGGACGCAAAAGGCGGCGTGCTCAACTGCCCAAGGGACTGCATCGGGCCGCAATTATCCCTGGCGATTTGCGATTTCCTCCTTTGTTTGTGAAAGCAGCTGGTAGACAGTGGCGCGAGATATACCGAGGATCTCGGCGGCCTGAGCTTTGTTGCCGCCAACATGATCGAGGACGCGAAGAACATGGCGGCGTTGCATCTCGTGCATGGGAGCGAGGTTTTCGTCCGGGGTGGCCATGCCGCCCCACTGGCTGCGCACGGGTTCGGGCAAATCCTGAATATCAATCACCGGTCCTTCGACCATCATGCAGGCGTTGCCGATGACATTTTCCAGTTCGCGGACGTTGCCGGGCCAGTTGTAAAGAGCCATGCGGTTCTGCGCCCGGCGCGTGATACCGGTGACCGGCTTGTTGTACTTGAGCGCGAACTTTTCCACGAAGTGGCGCTGGAGAAGCGGCATGTCTTCGCGGCGGTCGATGAGGCGGGGGAGCGATACTTCCACCATCGACAAGCGGTAGAAAAGATCTTCTCGGAACTTGCCCTGAGCTACCAGTGAGCGAAGATTGCGGTTGGTGGCGGCGATGACGCGAACGTCTACGGTCCGCGGGGCGGGCGAACCGATGCGCTGGATTTCACTGTTCTGAAGAACACGGAGGAGCTTGCCTTGCGCGGGCAGGGGTAACTCACCGATTTCGTCGAGGAAGACGACTCCCTGATTGGCGAATTCAAAGACCCCGACCTTGTCGCGGTTGGCGCCAGTGAAGGCACCGCGAACATAGCCGAACAGTTCACTTTCGAGGAGTGTTTCGACGATGGCCGAGCAGTTGCAGATAGCGAAGGGGCCGTTCGAACTCGGGCTCAGTTTCCGCAGAGCGCGAGCGACCAGTTCTTTCCCGGTTCCGGTGGGGCCGGAGACGAGTACATTCTGAAAATGCGGAGCCACTCGGCGAATCTTGGCGAAGACATCGAGCATGACCGGGCTGCGGCCGACGATGCCCTCGAACTGACAGGCGTCGAGGAGCTCATGATCGATTTCGAGCGTTCTGCGGCGGCTCTCAGCCTCGGACAAAAGTGAGGAAATACGCGAGCGCAGCTTTTCCACGCCGATGGGCTTGTTGAGATAATCGGAGGCGCCTTTCTGAATGGCCTGGACCGCAGACTCCGTGGAATAGTGTGCGGTCATGAGAATCACCTCGACGCCGGGATCGATGGCGAGAAGTCCATCCAGCATTTCCCAATCACGGACGCCCGGCATCATGAGATCGAGTAGCACAATCTGGGGGCGAAGCTGCCTGAATTTTTCGAGGCCCGCCTGAGGCCCATTCGCAGTGTGAATCTCAAGGCTCTGTTCGGACAAAGCGTCCTGAATGAACTCGAGGCTTTGCGGTTCATCATCGATCGCCAACAACCTCGCAATTTTGTGTTCACTCATATAAGCCTTAAGACTGCTGGTCGATTGCCTTCGATCACTCAACCTCTGAACTTAAATGGCAAGCGGGAACCGTCAGCCTTCAAAATAACACCGCTCCGAGGGGCCGCTATCGTCGACAGAACTTCAGGCACTGCCATGCTTGTGAATCCGATAGCTCGAATCGGGCATGATGAGCATTCAGGACTCATGGCCGGAACCTAGGACTGCAAGAGACTCCGTTTGGTATCGATCAAACTCATCCGGAGCAACTGCCATCGGGCAGACTGGATTGCGTCTCCGCGCGCACAACTCGACCCCAGCCTGGTATATCACCCGACCCTCTATCATAAGCTCAAGAGGCAAGATTTGTTACGTTTTCGTAACGAAACGCGGGATGTAACGGGACCGACTCGAGGTCCTCCCGAAGCCGCTGAAAACAGAGACTCAACCAGCATGCTGGATGATTAGGCCAGCAAACGAGAGCGCCCTAACGTGTGCGGGCCGATAGGAGCCTTGGCGAGTTATCGATCTGCGCACTCCACCAGACTGCGGACTCAAGCCGAAGTTGGAACGGGACGTGCACGCGATATGGGCAAAGATTGCCGAGGTGCTCATTTCTCTCTAACTTGACTTGTCAGAGAGCGCGAGTTGTATGCAAAACGAATTAAGCCCACAAGATATCGCAGCCCTATTGAAAGCCGCTAATCAGGCGGCCAAGAGCGATGCCGCGAAGGATCGCACCGTTACGCCCTGGCAAGTGGAGAGGGCGGGACAATTCCGAGCCGATCAGGGAAGCATAGTCAGCGACATCCAGGATAGTTTGGCCAAGGGGCTCACCCAATCGCTTGGGGCTTATCTAAGAGCGAGTTTTGAGACAACCTCGGTCGCGGTTACGCAGATGACATTTCGCGAGGCCCTTGAACAAGCCGCCAGCGGCGCCTATCTGCTCGCGGTGAAGTTTCAGGAAACGCCGGCAGTGATACAGATCGAACAGACACTTGTGTTTCCTTTGATCGACATACTGCTGGGCGGAAACGGACAGGGGCCGGCGGAGAGCCGCGCTGTTACCGAGATTGAAGACCATGTGATGGAGGGTGTCGGAAAGATCATCTGTCATGAGATCGCGGCGGCTTGGGGAGCGGAGCCGAACGATTGCGAACTGATCGGGGCGCAACATCTGACGCAGGTGCAACGGTTGTTGTCGGCGAATGATCGAGTGGTGGTATTGCAGTTTGAAAGCAAAATGGCAGAAGTGACGGGGCACCTGCGAATCCTCGTTCCCGGAACGACGTTCAATGCCCTGCTGCGAAAACTCTCGAGCGACGCTGGACAGGCCAAATCACCAAGAAGCGGGGGCAGCGGGTCGAAACTCGGCGAGAAAATGCTGAAATGCTCGTTTCGGGTGTCACTGGGTGTAACGGCGATCAGGTTGCCGGTCGACGAGATTATGGGGCTCGCTCCGGGACAGGTTTGCGATTTGGGAGTGCCGGTGAGCCAGTCGGCCGCGCTGATTATCGCTGGTAGAAACGCCTTTGACGCGAACCCGGTGCGGCAGGGACGAAAGCGGGCGGCACAACTCGGGCAGCAACGATTGCAATCCGCACAAGAAAGGACTGCTTAGGATGTCGACCTCCGCCACACCACCGCCGGGAAAGGCGCCGGAGACCGTTCCGGGACAGCCGGGGAACGATAAGAAAAAGCTGGAACTCCTGCTGGATGTGAATCTGGCGCTAACTCTGCGGTTCGGACAGCGCGACCTCACGCTGGGCGAGATTCTGGATCTGAACTCCGGGTCCGTAATCGAACTGGATCGCGCCGTAGAGGAACCCGCGGAACTTCTGCTCGGCGACAGGGTGATTGCGCGCGGCCAGGTGGTGACCGTAGATGGCAATTACGGAATAAGAATTACGGATATGCCGGTTGTGACTTAGCGCAGCTTTGATCAGATTCGCCGTTATATTCACGAACCACATTCAGACGCAAAATCTTCAGGCCGTCCAGTTGGCTGCCAGTTGGCCGCGTCCACTCTCAGCTTCCTGCGGCTGAGAAGACTTAGGCTCGCTGTGCGGAGCCTGCTGGCTATCGACTTTCTCCCACGCACTTCTTACTTGAAAGACAAGTTGAATCTGGCGCTCAAAGTCCTTCCGGCTCACCTGAGAGTGAGCCTTCATGATGTTGGAGCGGAGTGCGGCGTAAAAACGGGCCAGGTTTTTTGCCGCATCGCCACCGTCTTCCATATTCAGAGAACCTTCCATGTGCTCGAGAACCAGGAAGGCGCGCTTTACTTCACGGGAGCGCTCTTCGACGTCGTTCTTTCCGATTGCGGTAATCGCGCCCATGAGCGCGCCGATCAAGAGATCGTAAAGAACGATTACGAGTTGGACAGAGGACGCGCTCTGAATGCCGGCGCGCAAATAAGTCAATTCAGTCTGATTTCGTGTCATTTAGCTCTTTGTCGTAGTCGTAATGCCTAGCTCCGCATTGAGCTGGGCTTCGAGAGTTGGCAACTGTTGCAGCGCAACATCTGCCGCGTTGTATTCAGCTGTCAAGTAAGTCGTCCTGGTGTTGAGGTAAGTCTGGAAATCATCGATCTGGTTCTGCAAGTCGGTGTTTTCGGAACTGATGCTCTGGAGATCGACCGTGAAAGCGCCACTCACCGGATCGACAATGGAGTTCAACTGGGTATTAAGATTGGCGGCAAAGCCGTTTGAAGACGCGCCCTGGAAAAAGTTCTGCACGGCAGCATAGTTTGTCTGGATGGCGTTGTTCAGGGTGGAACTGTCGACGGTGAGAGTTCCGTCATTATTCATGGAAATGCCAAGTTGCCCGAGCGTGCCCGCGGCGGTGTCGCCGGCGCTGTAGCCGCCGATGCCTAACAGTAGCGATTGCAGGCTGGCGAGAGCGGGATCGCCGGCCAGCGGTCCTTGCTGATTGCTGGTGACCTTGTACTCGGAATTCACGTCGCCGATGACCTTGTTGTAGGCGCTAACGAAGGCATTGACAGCACTCGAAGCCGAACTGGCGTCGGGAGCGACGGAGATGCTGGATTGCCCCGTGCCCGTCAGATTGAAGGTCAATCCATTTACAGCTCCAGACACGGTGTTGGACGCGCTGTCGATCGGAATGCCGTCGATGGTGAGCGATGCATCCTGGCCGGTGACTGGCTGCGTAAAAGTCAAACCCGAACCGTTGCTAACCGTGAAATTGCCGGAGGCACCGGAGTTTGTAGCGACCAGGGCAAGTCTGGCGCCGTTCGCGTCATTCACGACGCTGGCAGTCACGCCGGCGTTCTGGCCATTGATGTAGTTGACGACATCGTCGAGTGTATTGACTCCGCTGCCGGTGGTGACGGTGATTGGGGAACCGGAGCCAACCTGAATGTTGAAAGAGCCAGCGGTAAGAGGCGTAGTCTCGCTGGCGACGTCGGTGGAATACCAGGTAGCCGTGGTGGCGAGATTGTTCACGACGACCGTGTGATTGCCGGCAACGGTACCGGCCGCCGCCGATGCGGTCGCAACGGCGGAATTCGAGGAAGAAGCGGTCATGTTAGCGAGTGCGCCAGCCGGATCGCTCAATGCGCTCAACGCGTCCTGAAGGGTAGTGATGTCGGTTTCGATGCCCTGGATGTCGCTGGTCTGATTGGAAAGATTCGATTGCTGCTGCTCCCAGAGAAGCATGGGCTGAGATTCGAGAGAGATTTCCTGGGCGACGGCGGATTGAACGTTAATGCCGGAAGAAGTGGAGCCAAGAGCGGACAGGATAGAACTAAGGTCGATCGACGACGATCCCATTTCGTGCTCCTCGAAAAATCACTGAGCCATTAAGAAACGGGATGGAGCCGGTCAGCTCCATCCCATCCCATGTTCCGCTCAGGACTATTGCAACAGCTTCAGTACCGACTGCTGCATCTGGTTCGACTGCTGCAGTGCGGCAATGCCGGTCTGTTGCAGAATGCTTTCCTGCGACAGATTGGCGGTTTCGGTTCCCATATCCGCGGCCATGATGTTGTTCTCGGCGTTGGTCAGGTTGGTGATCTGGCTGCTCATAACGTTGCTGGCAGCCGTCAACTGGTTCGAACTGGCACCGAGGTTGCCGCGCAGAAGGGCGATGCCCGCGATGGCAGAGTTGATGTTGGTCAGAGCGGCCTGCGCGTCCGAGGCGCTCGACAGGTCGTTGCTGGCGATGCTGATCGGCGTGGTCGAACCGCTGGCAGTACCGAGGTTCGAGGAGTTGACCGTAGCGAGGTTGACAGTCACGGTGGTCGTGCCCGCGCCGGAAGAATCGCTCATGTAAACAGCAAGCGAGTTGCCAGAACCGAAAATCGCCTGGCCGTTGTAAGTGGTGTTCTGACCGATGTTGGTAATTTCGGTCTGGATGGACGCGAACTCAGCTTGCAGAGCGCCGCGCTGCGAATCGCTAACCGTGCCGGTGGCCGATTCCGTGGCCAGGCTGACCGCGTTGTTCAAGAGAGTCGTGATCTGCGAGAGGGCGCCATCGGCGACCTGAAGCATGCCGACACCGTCAGTTGCGTTCCGCACGGACTGAGTCAGGGCGGTGACGTTCGCTTGCAGGCCGTTGGCGATTGCGAGACCAGCCGGATCATCTGCGCCGGAATTGATGCGCTTACCAGTGGAGAGGGCTTGCAGCGTCTGGTTCAGGGACATCTGGTTGGTTTCGAGTGAATTCTGCGCTGTTAGGCCAGCAACGTTAGTCAGGATTGAGAGTGACATTTCGAAAATCTCCGATTAAGTTTTGGATTTCTCCTACTCTGAAGCCCGAGGTTCGTTGATGCTGAACTCGTCACCTTCGAGCAGGAGATTGTTTGTTGCGGGCTACTTATCGGCACTATGCGAAGTTCTTCAATAGTCACGTCGGTCACTGCTGTGTTGTTACCCTGACACTGGCACTAAGCAAGAAGAATCATGGAGTTACGGGCGCACCTACATTAGAGGTCGATGAGAACCGGCCTACCGGCGGCCGCTTCCCGGTTGGCCTCGGCGTACGCTTGCTGTAATTCGGGGGAGTCGGGGAACTCCTGAAGGCCGCGCCGCAGGAGTTGCAGGCAGCGGTCAAAGTCATGGAGGGCGGCGTACAGGCTGGCCGCCCTGAGGTGCGTCCTTGGATGAGGCAATGCCTGCGCCACTTTTTCCGCGGTCATAGCCGCTTCTGGCAGTTTGCCCACCATGATGTAGGCCTTCATCAAGCGGTCCTGCACAGCGAACATATCGGGGGATGCGAGAGCCGCGTGCAGGAGCTTCTCGAGACCGGCGTCGCGATGGCCCAGCTTGACCTCAATGTATCCCAGCTTACTTTCCAGCATCGGATCACAGCCGGTCACCTTCATGGAGCGCCGGTAGGCGGCCCGCGCTTCGTCCAGACGGTTGAGCGAGTGGAGTGCGTCGCCGCGGATCTGTTCCCTTAATGCGGCGCCAGGACCTTTGCGGGTGTCGTGGTCGAGGGCGGAGAGCGCCTCCTGAAATCTGCCGGTGTCGACATAGATCATGGCCAGGAACAGCCACGCTTCCGCGGCGCGCGGTTCGAGCTCCAAGGCACGCTGAAGGCAACGCAGTGCCTCTTCCCCATTCTGGAAGCATTCGTATTCCTGGAGAGCGAGATGGACCCATCCGGCCGGATTATCGGGCTCCTCTTCTATTTTCTTGCGCAGAAGATCCCGATAATAGGCGTGCTTTCCCGCGTTTTCCCCGTGGCTTTCAAGATGCCCGAAGTGATGGATGAAGAAGGGGGCAACTCCGAGCTGGAGGCCGGCGGCGGCGATCTGGGGCTCGACGAGTTCGTGTACGCGGCCGGTAAAGAAGATGTCGGGGCGGCGGCGGAAGAATCGGCAATTCTCATGAATAAAGAAGGCGGGAGAATCCTTTCGCGCGCGCGTGGCGGTAATCGTTCTCGACGGCGATTCGGTCCCATCCGCGATTGGAGCGGGACTTCACGTAGTTGCGGATGGGCGTAGTGAGGCCTCCGATGGATGAGGCTGGCAGGATGCTTTGCACATTGCGCGCGGCCTGACGGTCGAGCTCTTCATCGGCATCGAGGACTAAGACCCAATCGGCCTTGACTGGCGCAAGAGCCGCGTTACGAGCATTGGCATAGTGATCTTGCCACGGGAAGCTGACCACGGTCGCGCCAAACTCTCGGGCTATGTCGCAGGTGCTGTCGGTTGAACCGGTGTCAGCGATAACGATCTGGGTGACGACATCGCGAACGCTCTCCAGGCAAGCACGAATCGTGTGCGCTTCGTTCTTCACGATCATGGAGAGGCCTACAGCCGGCAAGACAGACTCCTGTTCCGCGTCTGGATTAGTGAAAGATGTGAGATTCGCGCGGGCTCCGAGAGAGCGGTGCACGCGGCTGGCCATGACTTCAAACCGATACGCAGCGGATTTTCCGCTTCGTCGCCGGATGCGGACGCGGCTGGCTGAGCATCAAGATTAGGGCCGAATGAGGTAGACCAATTGCAGAGATTAGGCGAGGGAGTGGTGTCGAACGCGTTGGTCCGGTTGGACGACGTAACTCAGGCACGTTACTTCCGGGGGATTGATAAGACGGAAAGCCACGCATCAGAAGTCAATTGTGCCGATTACAGTTCGGCAGTTTCGCGGGACACAGCCCGCGGCAAAGGTAATGTCGTGATCCAGCTAACTCGATTAAACCATCAGCAATTTGCGGTGAATTCCGATCTGATCAAGTTCATCGAGAAGGCGCCGGACACGGTTGTGGCCCTGACCACGGGCGAGAAGATCGTGGTGCTCGAAACTCCCGAACGAGTGATCGAGAAGGTAATCGAATTTCGCCGCGCCTTGATTGCCGGCATGTCCACAGCGGGCATCAACCCCCAGGTTGAGGCCGGCATGAAACATACGAACCCAGAAGTGCACAAGCCGTCGGAGACTCCTTCCCTTGGATAAGAGTACTTTTGTCGGAATTCTGATCGCCATCGGCGGAATCGGGGCGGGCCTATTTCTGGAAGGTGGAAAGGTCGCGCAGGTACTCCAGCCCACGGCGGCGATGATCGTTTTCGGAGGGACGCTAGGCGCTGTCATGGTGCAGTTCCCGCTGCCCCTCGTGACCGAGGCGTTCAAGCGAGTTGCGCATGTTGTATTGGACAAGAATGAGGATCCCAAAAAGTTGGTGAGCGAGTTGCTCGTGTATGCGCAGCGCGCCCGCCGCGAAGGCATCGTTTCCCTGGACTCCAAGCTGAACGAGATCAGCGATCCGTTCCTGAAAAAGGCGCTGATGCTGGCGGTCGACGGGACGGATCCGGAAGAGCTTCGAAAGATGATGGAGCTCGATCTCGACAATCAGATGGACCACTCGGACAAAGTGGCGCAAGTGTTCGAGGCTGCCGGCGGATTTGCGCCGACGATCGGCATCATCGGGGCGGTACTCGGCCTGATTCAGGTGATGCAACATCTCCAGAACATTGACGAGGTCGGCAAAGGTATCGCTGTCGCCTTTGTGGCCACGATCTACGGCGTGGGGTCGGCCAATCTTCTTTTCCTGCCCTCCGCCGGCAAGCTCAAGATCAAGAGCCGCCAGGAGCTGGTGTGGCGGGAGATGACGCTGGAAGGCGTGATTTCGATCCTGGAAGGAATGAATCCACGAATGATCGAGACGAAGATGCTGGGATACTTGCGGGTCGATGACGCAGAAAAGAAGCCCGCCTGATGAGCCGTCGACGGAAGCATCAGGAACATGCGGGACATGAGCGCTGGCTGGTTTCCTACGCCGACTTCATCACGCTGCTGTTCGCGTTTTTTGTGGTGCTCTACGCGTCGTCGCAGATGGACAAGAAAAAAGTGGTGCAGGTGTCGGCGGCGATCAAAGGCGCGTTCGAGCAGTTGGGAGCATTTTCGGGGAATGCCGCTTATTCGCCGGCGCAACAGCCGGGAGATTCTTCGGTTTCAACGGCTCCGGCTGAGCAGGCCATGAATCCCGCCATTACGGACGAAGCGCTGCCGGACGTGAACCTG
>CAWEAB010000001.1:0-42554 GCA_963806745.1 uncultured Acidobacteriaceae bacterium | reverse complement strand
TCGTCTTTCCTTCCGACATGAGGCGAATCGGGGATGTCCACCAGCTTCAGGGACAGGTGGTCAATATCCAGGGCAGGATCGAAGAATACGACGACCGGGCCGAGATCGTCCTGCACCGCGCGCAACAACTGGGAGAGAACGGGAAACTGCTGACCGCCATCCCCAAAGAGTACGACGTGGAGAAGCGAGGACACTTCAGCGCAGGAACGTTCCGCGCGGCAAAGACGAAGAAGGCAGTCCGGAAGGCACAAGGACCGCCGGTGTCGATTGTGGACGCTGAAGACCCGTAGCTGTTGACACATAATACGTGTGCACGTATACTGTGTCAATGAATCTGACTCTGTCGATCGATGAGCAAGTGGTCACGCGTGCACGCAAGAAGGCCAATGCTCTGGTAAGAGTCTCAATCAAATGATTCGAGACTACTTACAAAACATAGCGGGTGGCGACGATCCTGAACGCAGTATCGAGGAGTTCAAGAGGCTATCCGGCACGGGCGACTCCAAGGGCTGGCGCTTCAATCGCGACGAGATTCATGAACGGCGCGATTCGTGACCGCGCGCACTTTCTTTGACACAAATGTCCTCGTCTATGCGGACGACAAATCTGCAGCCGCCAAGCGGGATGTAGCAATTAATCTCATAGCCGCTAATCGCCAGGCGCGCACCGGAGTAGTTTCGATTCAGGTTCTCCAGGAGTATTTTGTAACGGTAACCAGAAAGCTCGGCGTTGACCCACAAATTGCGCGTCGAAAGGTCGAGCTCTTCTCCGAGTTCGACGTGGCAACGCCCGACGTCGCCGATATCCTCGCGGCGATTGACTTTCATCGTCTCCACGCACTGTCTTTTTGGGACGCGCTGATTCTCCGCTCAGCCAAGCAGACGGGCTGTACCGTAGTTCTTTCGGAGGACATGCAGCAAGGAAGAGAGATCGATGGAATGCGAATCGTAAATCCGTTTCTTTGAGCCCCATCCTTGTCAAGCCTAAACCATTCCGCGCCCGCAGCTCTTCCAGCGGATACTTCGTCCCCCGCCACACGATCCCGCCCTGCAGCATCGTGAGTACCATCGACCGGCCACGGTGTATGTAACGAGGCACGTGCTGATTGGGTGCAGGAAGACGTAGTAAGGAGCGCACGTCCGAGAGCCGTGACATTCCGTAGTAGATTCCGAAGAGCGAAGCGAGTGCGATGGCATAGGGCAGGCGCGCCCAGCCGTGCGCCAGAACAGATTCCGACAAACGGCCCCAGGTTTAGAAAAGCCAGCGCGACGATCGAGGCCACCGTGCGCGGCCACTGAAACGACAGCAGGGCAAAGAAATTCTTGGTGAGATTGTCGACGATACCGAACGTGCCTCTCACCCAGTGCAGGGAAATGAGGTCTTCGCCGAAGACATTGCGCTGCGCGAAGCCGGCGTTCTTGATGACTTTGCCGAGTTTCATGTCGTCAAGCACTTCCATGCGCAGGGCCTGGTAAGTGCCGATCGCATCGTATACCGGCCGCCGCACCATGTTGAACGCGCCCACGCCCATGTGGTCCTGCGCGTTCGGATCGGCGACCTTCCAGGGGCGATGGCCGAAGACGAAGAGCGCCTGAAAAAAGGCAATCATCATGCGCTCGCCCGGATGTTTCATGATCATGCGGGGAAAGAGCACGACGTGATCGGCCTTTTCCGCGTCCGCATAGGCCATCGCACGGCGGAGCGAATCCGGCTTGAAGAAAACGTCGGCATCGGTGAAGAGGAGCCAGTCGCCGGTCGCCTGGTTACCGGCCGTCCACATGGCGTGCGTCTTGCCCATCCAGCCGGGCGGAAGCTCGGAGACATGGATGACGCCGCAGTTTTGTGCTGGTCGGTGTTCGCGAGAACCTCATCCATGATCTGCCCGGTACGATCCGTGGAACGATCGTTCACCGCGATGATTTCGTAGTTGGAGTAGTCGAGGCCAAGCAGGCTCTCGAGGGTTGCGCGAATGTCTTGTTCCTCGTTGCGGGCGGGGATGATGATGCTGACGCGCGGCTCGCCCTGTGGCGTGGGCGGCTTGCGATCCCATTCCGGCCGGGCCACGTCAGCGACCCCGGCATGCCGATAGCCGCTTGGAGAATGCGCGAGAACCAGGCGAGCGCTAGAATGACGCCGGCAATCCAGTAGAAAATTTGCAGGACCATTCGTAGGTGGGATGCGCTAAACGGTTTGCGCTCGCCGAGTCCGGTTTCGACGAACTCGATTTCGGGCGCGAATCTCATCCCATAAAACAGTATGGCAGAGGAGAGCGATATCGTGAGCACCGGTCCCAGAAATGCCAACCGCAGCGAATAGCGGTCGGAAACCAATCCGATCAGGTAGGCGGAGGGCACGTCGCCGAGAAGATGAAAGATGAAAATATTAACCGCCAGCGCCGTGGCGCGCACATGCGGACCGACCGAGTTGATGACGGCGGCATTCAGCGGGCCGGTGTTGAGCAAGAGGAAAAACTCGGCCAGGAAAATTCCCACGATCATTGGCTTGCCGTCGGCGAATAATGCGAAGCACATCGCCGGAATTCCCAGCCCCAGGCTGACGGCCGAGACGAGATAGTGCGCGGCTTTGGTTCGCCGCAGCAGCCAGTCGGAGATCCATCCTCCCGCCAGCGATGCGAAGATGCCGTTGAAAATCGTGCTCGCGCCGAACATCACATTTGCCTGAAGCAGACTGTAGCCATGCGCGCGATGAAGGAAGGTCGGCATCCAGACCTGCAATCCGCCGAGAGCAAAAGTCATCATCGCCATGCCGAAGGTCGCGGTCAGGAAGGCTGGATTGCGGGCAAACCCCTTGACGGCGCGAGCCCATCCCGAGAGCCCTTTGGGCGCGGCGCGCTCGGCGTCATTTTCCGGCGGATCGAATTGGCCGAGCTGCGGCTCGGGAATGAACAGCAAAAGAAACGCCAGCAGCACGCCCGGCGCGGCTCCAACGTAGAACGGGGCGCGCCAGCCGTGGGCTGGTCCCATGATTCCGCCCAGCAGGTAACCGAGCGCCGTGCCCACGGGGATCGCGAGGTAAAAGATTCCCATGACGCGGCCGCGCTTATCTTCGGGAAACATATCGGCGACAAACGTAGGCGAGAGAATGACGAAGCTCGCCTCGCCGAGTCCGACAATGGTGTGCCGGATCAGCAACTCGGTGAAGTTGTGCGTGATGGCGGTGAGGAGTGTAGCGACGCTCCACAGAAGCGCGCCCGCGATAATGACCGATTTGCGCGAAAAGCGAATGGAAAGCGGGCCCATAAACGGCGCCGCGCACATGTAAAAAATGAAGAAGACGCTGGTCAGCAGACCGAACGACGCGTCGCTGCGATGGAACTCAGCCTTGACCAGATCCTGCACCGCGAACAAAACGGAGCGGTCGATGTAGTTCAGCAGATTCAGCGCCGTCAGCAGGGCCAGGGCGGTGCGCGGATAGAGCTTTGTTGGCACGGGTCGAGCGAATATAGCAGATTGTGGGATGAAATAAAGGCTAGAGCATTAAAGAAGTAAGATAAAGCTGGTTGCTGGCCCCTCGCGAGCGAGGCAGAGAAAATGACCAAACTCAGAAAGAGCAGGCCGCACTGGAGCCTTCACCCCGGCGAAATTCTGCGCGAGGAATTCCTGAAGCCCATAGACATTTCCGCCTACGAATTGGCCAAGCGCCTGCACGTCTCCGCCCCGCGCGTCAATGATATTGTTCTCGAGCGACGCGGTATTAGCGCAGATACTGCCGTCCGTCTCTCCCGCTTCTTTGGCACTACCGAATAGTTCTGGTTGAACTTGCAGGCAGCGTACGAAATCAGCCGCGTGAAAGCCGAGCATGCAGATGAAATGCGGAGCATCCGGAAGTCGGAATCGGAGGTCAGAAGTGAGATTGCGGAAGTGAAGACCCTGGGTCCCTACCTATGCAATCTGATCTCTTACTACTGGTGTCGCTCTTACTTTTGACCTTTCTTGTCCCGCGGCCAGCGCGCGACCACTACCGTCGAAATCCCGCCCCGTGGACGGAAGTCTCCCTTCACCTCGGCCCACACCGGCTTCGCCCAGCGCACTACATCTTCCAGCACCTGGTTCACGATGTTTTCCTGGAAGATGCCGAGATTGCGATACGACTGTAGATACTCTTTCAATGATTTCAGTTCGAGGCACCGTTTGTCGGGCTGGTAGCGGATGATGATGTCTCCAAAGTCCGGCAGTCCGGTCTTCGGACAGACCGATGTGAACTCGGGATCGTCAACTACGATTTCGTATCCCGGGAATTGGTTGGGCCAGGTTTCGATCTCCGGGAAATTGTGGTCGAGACCCGCGCTGGCGTGCTCGTCGGTGTAGCGGCGCTGTTTCGGCATATGTTGATTGTAACGGGATCGCGGCGCACAGGTGACGGGTGCTCGTGACCTGGCTCGGATGCACTTTCGTCCGTGAAATTTGCCGCAAAACTGTGTCGGGCAGCATCTAATCAACCACGTCCCAAGAGTAATTTGCGCGCCTCGTTGTGGCGCTGGAATGATAGATTAAAGCTTGCGCTTTTCCTCGCATGCCATTGAATGGAAACAGTTCGCAGCCTCGACGCTGGCCGGTTAGCGCGCTCGTCATTTTAGCGGCAGTGGCTCTGCTTGCGTCGGTCGTCTTTCGTCGCGATGATGCTGTGCCCATCCGCACCGCCCAAGTTGACCAGGGCAAGATTCGCAGCATGATTGCCACCAACGGGAAAATTGAGCCCGTGAACAATTTCGAAGCCCATGCGCCGATCGCGGCCAGCGTGGAACGCGTGCTGGTGAAGGAAGGCGCGGAAGTAAAGAAAGGCCAGTTATTGATTGTGCTCGACGACGATGATGCCCGCACGAAAGCGGCGCACGCCGAAACGCAGCTCAAGGCTGCGCAAGCCGACCTCCTGGCCATCGAGCGCGGCGGCAATCAGGAAGAAGTGCTGAGCTTCGACGTTCAGTTGACCAAGGCCCGCACCGACCGCGATTTCGCCCAGCGCAATCTTGACGCGCTGAAAAAGCTTCAGCAGGAGGGCGCGGCGTCGGAAGGTGAAGTCCGCGAAGCGGAAAACGCGCTTACCCGCGCCGATTCGCAACTTGCGTTCCTCAAGCAGAAGCAGGCTAAACGCTACTCGAATGCCGAAATCGCGCATGTGGAGGCCCAGCGCGACGAAGCGCGCGCCGAGTACGATGCCGCGCAGGATACGCTGGCGAAATCCAACGTGCGTGCGCCTTTTGACGGAATTGTTTATTCGCTGCCAGTCAAGCAGGGCGGCTTCGTGGCCAGCGGCGATCTTTTGTTGCAAGTGGCCGATCTTAGAACCGTGCTGGTCCGCGCTTTTGTCGATGAGCCTGACGTGGCCCGGCTCGCTCCCGGCGATCCGATCCAGATCACATGGGACGCGGTGCCGGGGCGCATCTGGCAGGCTACGGTCAGCGCGGTGCCGTCCACCGTCAAGCTGCACAGTTCGCGCAATGTCGGTGAAATCACGAGCGTGGTCGAGAACAAGGACCTTAAGCTGTCTCCCTAACGTGAACGTTGGTGTCACGATCACGACCGCCGAACATGACAATGTGCTGGTGGTGCCGCGCGAAGCGCTGCGCACTGACGATTCAGCTCCCTATCTGTTGCAGGTTGTGAATCACCAGCTCAAGCGCCGCAATGTGGAAACATCCATTTCGAACCTAACACAAGTGGAAATCACACATGGCGTAGCCGCGCACGACCTGATCGCGATCAACTCGACGAATGGCAAGGCGATCGCTGACGGAACACAGGTAAAGTACTAACGAAACTCACGGTCTGGAAGCGGGTTGATTCTGTAGTGGCTGATGTTTTGATGGCTGACTTTTAATGGTCCAATCAACGACTAAACGCATAATCGAGGTATTGGCTCTGCTACTCGTCGCGGCGACGGTGTTATCCGCGACGCCGCTCGACTCGGCGCGCGATATGCTTGCGGCCGGACGCATCGATGACGTTATTACAACTCTCCATGGCCGTTCTCTGGAGCCGAGCGATGCGGAGGCTGCAAACCTGCTGTGCCGCGCGTACCTGGCGATCGAGGATCTTAATCGCGCCGAGACATTGTGCAAGAAGGCGGTTGCAATCGAGCCGAATAACAGCCGCTATCACCGCTGGATGGGCCACGTCTACGGAGCGAAGGCGGATCGCGTGAATTTTCTTTCCGCCGCCGGCCTCGCGGGCAAAACTCGCCAGGAGTTCGAACGTGCCGTTCAACTCGATCCCAGCGACATTGAAGCCCGCAGCGATCTTGCCGAGTTTTATTTTGAGGCGCCGGGCATCGTTGGCGGGGGGCAGGATAAGGCGCGAGCCGAGGCAAAGGTCTTCGCCTCGGCCGCGCCCGCCCGCGAACATTGGGTCTACGCGCACATCGCGGAGAAAAATAGCGATCCGGTGACGGCCGAGCGCGAGTACCGCCGCATGATCGAAGCCAGTCACGGTGATTCGGAAGCATGGCTCAGCCTTGCGCTCTTCTACCGCCATCAAAAGCGTTATGACGACATGGAAAGGACCCTGATTCGAACCAGCCAAGCGCCTATGTCGAAGCCCGACGTGCTGGTGGATGCGGCGCAGAATCTTTATCGCACGAATCGAAACACGCCGCTTGCCATCGAACTGCTTCAGCGTTATCTTGCGTCTGGCCCGGTCGAGGAGGCTCCCGCATTCAAGGCCCACTACCTGCTGGGAATGCTCCTTGAGCGCCAGGGCGACAGAGCCGGCGCGGCGCGCGAGTATCGTTCTTCCCTTTCCCTGGCTCGCCAATTCGGCCTGGCTCAACAGGCGCTTAATCGGGTAAGTCACTGACGGGCGCCAGCATCGAAGAAGCTGGTAAGTTGCTGCCCACAGTCCACGCGAAGCACTACAATTTCTGCATTGCCGCCAGGCTGCGGCACGTTCGTCATGGTAAGAAGTCGTTGACTCGATCGAGGTGACGAGATGAATCTCCGATTGCCACGTAGCTTGCGGGCTGCGTCGCTAGTCGTCATGTCTGGGATGTTCGTGATGCTTGCAACCCAGGCACAGGCGGAGCCACTGCCGCTCGAGCGCGCCATCCGCCTGGCTCTGGCGCATAGCACGACGGCAGCGATAGCCGATGCCGACGTGCAGAGGACGATTGCTGGTTACCGCGAACTGCGCAACGCTTTCATCCCCCAGCTGGTTGTCGGCTCAGGCCTTGGTTGGAGCTATGGGTTTCCACTCACGATTGAGGGGTCGGCTCCGTCGCTGGTTACCGCGGTGGCGCAAAGCTCGGTTTTCAATCCGGCGCAAAGTCAATATCTAGGCGCAGCTAAAGCGGACATTCACGCTTCCGAGTTCAAATCCAAAGAGCAGCGTGAAGCGGTAATTCAGGATGTCGCGGTGAGCTATGCGGAACTTGCCAAGTGGGAGATACGGCTCACTCGTTTACAGCAGGACGAATCCCAAGCACAGCAGATCGAAAAGGCGGTTGCCGAGCGCGTGCAGCAGGGCGTAGACAGTACGACCGATCTTAATAAAGCGAAGCTCGCAGCAGCTCGCGTGCGGCTGCATCGCGCGGAGGCGAACGGCTCCGCTGACGTTCTCCGCCACCATCTTGCCGACCTTACGGGCGTGCCCGCCGCCTCCATCGAACTGGTGCCCGAGAGTATCCCCGCTCTTGCCGCCGGTGGCCGAAACGGAGGATGCCGCAGCTCAGGCTGTCGCTTCCAGTCCCACGATCAAGTTTGCCGATCAACATTCATTGGCAGAGGCGATGCGCGCCAAGGCTGAACATCGGGCGATCTATCCGACACTCGATTTCTCCGCGCAATATGCCCGCCTCTCTACCTTCAACAACTACGCTGAGTTCTATCGGACGTTCCGTCCGGACAACGCGACCATCGGAGTTGCCATTCGGCTTCCCGTTTTTAATGCCAGCCAGAGAGCGCGCGCACAGGAAGCTGACTTCGCCGCCGTCAAAGCAAAGAAGCAAGCCGAGGCCGCGCGCAACCAGGTTAGCGAAGAAACGTTAAAGCTCCAGCACGCCGCGGAGCAACTGGAGGCCGCGCGCGATGTCGCTCAACTGGAATACGAGCTGGCACAATCCGCGCTGGAAGCAGCGCAGACTCGAATTCAGGCGCAGACAGGCACGTATCACGAACTGGCCGATGCGCAGGTGCAGGCGAATGAACGGTATCTGCTCTATCAGGATGCAGATTTCGAATTTCAGCGGGCGCGCTTGAACCTGCTGCGCGCTACTGGTGACCTGGAAAAATGGGCGCTTTCTGGAGCCTCGAAGTGATTGGTTCCTGGGGTCTTATGCGTACCTAAAAGGTAGCCTGGCTGCAGGTCCTTGCGCCGATTGGAATGTTAGAATAGAGAAACGACAATTATGCCTTTAAAGACGCTTTTCCTGAATCCTCCCTCCTTTGAGAATTTCGATGGGGGCGCCGGCTCGCGCTGGCCCGCAACTCGTGAAATCGAGTCTTACTGGTATCCCGTTTGGCTCGCCTACCCGGCTGGCATGCTGGAAGGCGCGCGCCTGTTGGACGCTCCGCCTCATCACATCAGCGCGGAAGAGACCATCCGCATCGCGCAGGACTACGAACTGCTCGTGCTTTTCACCAGCACGCCCGGGTTTCAGGGCGACATCAATATTGCGAAGAAGATCAAAGACACGAATCCGCGGATCAAGATTGCGTTCGTCGGCCCGCACGTCAGCGTGCTGCCCGATAAAGCTCTAAAAGAGTCGGTGATCGACGTAATTTGCCGCAAGGAGTTCGACTACTCCATCGTCGAATACGCTCAGGGCAAGCCGCTGGACGAGATCCTCGGCATCTCGTATCGCAAGAATGGACAGGTTGTACATAATCCCGACCGGCCGACGATCGAAAATCTCGATGCGTTACCGCACGTGACCGACGTTTACCGGCGCGACCTCGACGTGCGGCGCTACAACGTTCCCTTCCTGCTGAATCCCTTCGTCTCGCTCTACACGACGCGCGGATGCCCCGCCCAGTGCACGTTCTGCCTGTGGCCGCAAACGCTCAGCGGACATCCGTGGCGCAAGCGCTCGACTGATGACGTGGCACGGGAGATGGCTAAGGCGAAAGAGTACTGGCCGTACGTGAAGGAATTTTTCTTCGACGACGACACCTTCAACATTCAAGCGGCGCGCACGGTGGAGCTGTGCGGAAAACTGAAGCCGCTGGGACTCACGTGGTCTTGCACCTCGCGGGTTACTACCAGCTATGAGACGCTGAAGGCGATGAAGGAGGCTGGCTGTCGCTTGCTCATCGTGGGATATGAGTCGGGCGATCAGCAGATTCTGAAGAACATAAAGAAGGGCGCCACTCTCGAGCACGCTCGGCAGTTCACCAAGAACTGTCACAAGCTTGGGCTGGTTGTGCACGGCGATTTCATTCTCGGGCTGCCCGGCGAGACTCGCGAAACGATCAAGAACACCATCAAGTTCGCGAAAGAATTCGACGTCGAGACGATTCAGGTCTCGGTTGCGCACGCTTATCCCGGCACGGAGTTGCACGAATCCGCCCTCAAGAACGGATTCATGACCGCCGACACAAAAATGGTCGACGACATGGGCCACCAGATGGTGCAGATCTCGTATCCCGGGCTTCCGGCCACCGAGATTCTCGAGGCTGTGCATACTTTTTACGACGAATATTATTTCCGGCCCAAGGCCGCATACCGGATTTTGCGGAAAGCCGTGTTCAACAACGACGAGCGCAAGCGCCTGTACAAAGAGGCGCGCACTTTCCTGAAGCTTCGTGCCCAACGGCATAAGTGGGTCAAGGAAAACCGCAAAGACGAAGCGGCGACGCCGGAGCCTGTCAAAGCCTAGGACACCGGATCATTGATTGATTGAGGTATTGAGTCATTGAAAGTCAAAGGCTCTTGGGTTCTGCAATGACTCAATCACTCAATGTCTCGATGATTCAATCCTCTGGATCCCTGTGACCTTTCGCAAATACCTAGTACTGGCCGGTATCACCGTCTTCAGCACGCTGGGTGATTCGCTGCTGGCGCGCGGCATGAAGGATCTGGGCGGCGCCTCGCTGCATAATATCCCCAGCCTCCTGCTTGCCATCCTGAATCCATTCGTTGGGGTTGGGATCATTCTGCTGCTGGCATTTTTTGCGTCGTACATGTCGGCGCTTTCCTGGGCCGATCTCACCTACGTGCTGCCCGCGACGTCGTTGAGTTATGTACTGGTGGCGCTGATCGCGCGAATCGGCTTTCATGAGGAGATCTCCCCCACGCGTTGGGTCGGCATTGCATTGATTGCCGCGGGGGTTGGCTTCGTGGCGGCCGGGCCATCGGCGACGCCCGTTCACGACCCGAGCTCGTCCTGATTCTTCGCCCTGCTGACCTTCGTCCTGTGAAATGCGATTCCTGGCGATCTCCAGGTAAAGGAAGAGGCGCGCTCATGAATAACACCTACGCGTGGGCAGCAGTCGCTCTCATCACGCTGGCCGCGACCACCGGCGACGTCCTTCTCGCATACTCCATGAAGCGCGTCGGCGACGTGGGTGAACTCTGGCAGACACACGGGCTGCTCGCCGTTATACGGCGCATCTTCGCCACTCCATCTTTTTTTCTTGGAGTGCTGGCCATGGCAGTCGCCTTCTACAGCCTGCTGTTCGGCCTGTCATGGGGTAATCTCAGCCTTGTCGTGCCGGCCTCGGCTTCGCTGACATTCGTAGCCAATGCGGTTGCCGCCAAGATTTTTCTTCACGAACGCGTCGGCCGCAGGCGCTGGCTGGCGGCTATTCTGGTGGCCGGCGGCGTTGCTTTAATGGCGATGTGATGGCAAGGCTGGAACTAGCCAAAGATGTCGACTTTAACGATCGCTTCCACCGGCTCGATCATTTTTTCACTCCCGGCCGAGTTCGGACTTTTCTCCGTTAAACCCGCGGCCCGCGCGCGGCTGTTCAAGAGCGACGAACGAACTCCTGCCGACTTTAACTCGCGCGATAGCTCCGCCTCGCTCAGGCCGCCTGATCGAAGCTTTGCCATGGCTTTGTGCATTTCTTCGATATCGGCGAGAAACTCTTCCAGCATCTTCCTTCCGCCGGCACTCAGATAGACAAATTCCATGCCAGTCCGCGGGCGTTCGAGCGTTCTCACCTGACCCAGGGTGCGAAATGTCAGGCCGTTGATGCGCACCATCAGTTCGGCGCGCGCTCCCACTTCCAGGGGACAGGGCATCTCCAGACACATTCCGCCCTGGCTCAGATTTCGAAGTTGGCCAAGATACAGCGCGCCATCCGAAGGCAGCAAACTGATTTCGGCCTGTCCCCCGCACACGACGCGCCTGTGTCGCCGCCGATCGTCATTATTCATAGAGACAGGCATAGGGATATGACGGTTAATCGGCGAAGAATTCAGTTCGCATTAGCGAGGATAACCGGCTGCCATACCGAAGGTAATCGCTGGTAACCGAGCTCGCGGGTCTCGATTCGCCTTTTCAAGCCTGCTGCTTGGCCGTGCGCGGCTTCAGGAGAAGAGTTTCATCAGGCCGGACGCCGGCAGAGTCTGCTACCAGAAATTTGCCACCGATGCCTGCGGCCCCGCTCAGCGCCTCCGCGGCAAGGTATCCGCTGCGCACCGCGCCCTCCATGGTTGCAGGCCAGCCCGTAGCCGTCCAATCGCCTGCCATGAACACGCGCGGCCACGCGGTTACTGGCCCCGGACGGTACTGGTCCATCCCCGGCCCCGGTGAGTACGTCGCGTTTATTTCCTTGATCACTGTCGATTTCAGCAGCTTTGCCGCGCGCGCCTCGGGAAAGAATTCCTGCACCTCACGCACCGCCAGGTCAACAATTTCCTGCTTCGATTTCTCGACCAGACTGCGGGAGCAACTTACGACCAGTTCGACGTAGCTGCCGCTTCCCTTCTCCCGTGTCTCGAGCAGGCGTGATTTGTGGAACATCCACTGAATCGTGCGATCCAGGAGCACCGCGTGATCGAGGTCGCTGATCTCGCGATCGAACCATAGATGAATTCCGGTGATCGGCGAGGTCGTAAAGTGCGTCAGCTTCGCGGCCAACGGCTGCGTGTCGGGAGCATCGGGCAACATCCGCGCCAAAATGTCGAAAGGCACGGCCAGCAGGAGATAGTCGAACGTTTCTTGTGTTCCGTTAGAGACAACAATCGCTCCCGACGCACCCGTCGAAAACGACTCGACGCTCGCGCGAAAGCGTATCTCTCCGCCGCGCGCGCGAATGTATTCTCCAGCCGCGTTGTAGAGTTCGGTGAGTGGGACGGTCGGCACTCCCATGCGCCCGGCTGCCGCCGACTTCAGGAACGATTCGCGAACGACCTGCGCCGCATATGGCACCGAGACTCGATCCAGATCTTCGTTCAGCGCACTCACCAGAATCGTCTTCCAGAACCGTTCAATGGCCTGTGCAGTTTGCCCGTGCTGATGGAGCCAATCCAGAAATGACTTGCCCTCATCCGGCGGCAATGCGGGAGCGAGCGCCATCATCGCGCGGCTGATGGCCAATTTATCGGAGAGGTCAAGGCAGGCCGCGCGCAGGAAAGAGGGTGAGGTATGCAGCGGAGCGGGCAGAGACGAAGGTCCGATTATGGACGCCCGGCCGCCGGGTTCGAGAAACGTCAGATCCTGGTACCAGCGTATTCGGTTCTCAACTCCAGTGCGCCGGTAAAAATCAATGAGATTGGTGCAGCAGCCGAGCAGCACATGCTGACAGTTGTCGACAACTTCTCCGGTTCCGGGGTGCTGATAAGAAGATGCGCGGCCTCCCAGAAACGCGCGCCGCTCAAAGAGCGTAACGCGAAATCCCGCGCCGGCCAGGGCGCATCCCGCCGCCAGCCCAGCCAAACCTCCGCCGGCAATCGCAACCGTGGGATTTTGCATGGAGAGCGATGGATCTCGCAGCGAGTCCGCCCGTGATTCTCCGGTGGAACGGAACTCGGCATCACAGCAGGCGTTTCCACATTCCCTGCGCGAGCACGCCGAGCTTCTCCGGCACCGTCAGCGAGACGCGTTTTCCGAAAACGTCATAGTCGTTGGCCGTAATTTTTTCCAGAAGGCGACGATAGATCGTAATCAGCACCCACAAACCAGGCTGACTGTCCTCATTCACCAGCGGAATCAATTCCTCGCCAGCGCGGTAGCACTCGCGCGCGCGGTCGGCTTCCAGCGCCAGTACCGGGCGAATGCGGGAAACTTCCGGCGCTGCCAGATCACTGGCCTGCAACCCGCACTGCAACAAATCTTCTTCCGGAAGATAGACGCGTCCCATCGCAGCGTCTTCTTTCACATCGCGAATGATGTTCGTCAACTGAAACGCCAGGCCGCATTGCTCGGCTAACGGTTCGGCGGCGGGATCGCGATATCCGAAAATCCTGATGCACACCAGACCCACCACCGACGCCACGCCGTAGCAATACTGGCGCAAGTCGTCGAATGTCTTGTAGCGCGCCACCAGCGCCGGAGATTCGGACGGGCCGTACTCCGAAACCTCGCTCTGATCCAGATCCGCCGCAGTGCCATAAGCCAGCTGATCCAATAGCCCGATTGGAATCTGATAAATCCGTTGCGCATCGGTCAAGGCCATGAGCACAGGATCGTCGGTGGGCTGGCCGGCGAACGCGCGGTGCACTCTATCCAGCCACTCCGACAGCTTGTTCTGCCGGTCGACAACTCTCAGCAGTAGTATCGTCGGCAATGTCGTCGCAGTGCCGCATGAAGGCATAGACCGCGGCCAGCGCATTCCGCTTGCCTCTCGGAAAAACCATGAAACCGTAATAAAAGTTCTTGGCGGCCGAACGCGCTATGCCGCGGCATACGGCATACGCCATGTTGAGCTGAGAGCGTGTCGGCGCAAATTGGATAGGCGCATTTCCCACGGCCGAGCTCATCGCGCCTTCCCCGGAGTTGGCGTCACGCGCGTCCTTCGCATGATCGGATGTAGCGCGGCACGGGCTACCAGAGCCAGTTTCCGCGCTTTGGAAATCGACGGGCGCCGGCCCAGCACCGCGTAGTCTTGCCGCTCAATCGCGTTCAGAACCTCCTGCCCGCCGCGGCTGAAGAGTTCGATATCCAACGCAAGCTTGCCCTCGACTTTCGCCACCAGCGGCAGTCCCTGCACAAACCACTCCCTCGCGCGTCGGACTTCGAATCGCATCATCTCGCGAAAGCGAGGAGTATTTTCACCGAGTCGAATCGTATCTTCGGCGACTCCAAATCGTCCCAGGTCTTCGAGGGGGAGATATATCCGGCCCTTCTCGTAGTCGCGGCTCACATCCTGCCAGAAATTGGCAATTTGCAAGGCGGTGCAGGTGTAGTCGGAGAGCCGTTGCCGCTCCGCGTCGCGATAGCCACACAAATACAGCACGAGATGGCCGACCGGATTTGCCGAATACCGGCAGTATCCGAGCAGTTCGTCGAACGTTTCATAGCGTGTGGTTCGCTGGTCCTGCCGGAACGCGGTCAGCAGATTGACAAACTCATGCTTCGGAATCTCAAACTTGCGCACCGTCTCGGCGAGCGCCACAAACACCGGATGCCGTGGCTCGACATCATCCGAGTAGCACGCCTCCAGCTCTGATTCCCACTCATCCAGAAGCCGCAGAGATGCCGCAGCATCGCCTACCTCATCGCCCAAATCATCGGAGATGCGACAGTAGGCATAAACATTGAAGAAATGCTGTTGCAGATGCTTCGGCAGAAACCACGACGCCACCGAAAAATTTTCGTAGTGCGAGCGCGCCAGGCGGCGGCAATACTCGCGCGCCTCTTCCAACGAAGGCGCGACCTCGGGAATCGCGTAGGTGGATGGCAACCTCTGCCAGTCCGATGACTGCGCGATCAATCTCTCGTTATTGATTGCGGTTGCCACTCTTGCAGCAGTTCTCCAAATCAGAAAGGACACAAACGATCACGAAGGAGTTCAGCAGAGATATTTCCAACCTTCGTGGCCTTCGTGTCCCTGGTAGCTATCGAACTTCAGTGCCCCGGAATGATTGCGGTCTTGATGTCGTCCGTGCGATTCAACATGTGCCGCAGCACATCGTGGAGGCGCGAAAGCGGCGCCTCGCCGGTGATGTAATCGGTGCCCCGGACCTTTTTCTCGGCAATCAGCCCAAACGCCCGCCGTACCGACTGCGGGGTGTGATGGAACGTCGCTTTCAGGGTGATCTCGGAATAGTGCAACCGGTTGGTATCGATTTGCACTTTCGTTCCCGTCGCGCAGCCGCCGAAGAAATTGACGGTGCCGCCCTTGCGTACCATCTGCACCGCCCACTCCCATGCCTCAGGACGTCCGACAGCCTCGATCACGACATCGGCGCCGCGCCGCTCCGGGCTCAGTTCGCGAACAGCTTCCACCGCGTCCTTGACCTGCCCGATCTGGACAACTTCATGCGCACCCTTGCGCCGCGCCAGCGTGACCTGTGAGTCGCGCTTCACAACCGCGATCACGTTGCAGCCAATGGCCTTCGCTACCTGCACAAACATCAGGCCGATCGGCCCTCCGCCGATAACGGCAACCGTGTCACCAATTTCAACGCCGGTCTCGTGCAGACCGCGCAGCACACACGCCAGCGGCTCGGTCATGGCCGCATCTTCAAAGCTCACATGCGAAGGCACTATGAGCATGTTCGTCTCAACGATGCGCCGCGGAATCCGGATGTACTCCGCGTAAGCGCCGTTGTTGAACAGCAAATCCTCGCAAAGATTTCCCTGATGCTTGGAGCAGTAGAAGCACATACCGCAGGGCGCCGAGTTCAGGGCCACCACACGCATGCCCTTCTTGAAGCCGCGCACGCCCTCACCCGACATGTTCGATGGTCCCCGCCAGTTCGTGTCCGAACAAAGCCGGAGGCACAATCATCCGCGCATGGTAACCCCGCTGATAAACCTTCAAATCCGTGCCGCAGGTGAGCGCCACATGCACCTTCACCAGCACTTCGCCGTCGCCTACGCGTGGGATCGGCACTCTTTCGATTTTGATGTCTTCTTTGCCGTACAGGACGGCCGCCGTCATCTTGCTCGTCACAGTGAATGTCCTTCCCATGAGCTGCGCCCTGTCACGCCGACTTCCGGCGTTCCAGGGGCCCATGCACTGCCCGGCTGGATCACTATCTTCATTGAATCCGGTTGAGGGTGGGCGGCCAGTTTCAGCGCTTCCACGCTCCGCTCCAGCGGAAAACGGTGGCTGATCAGGCGTTCCAGGTCCATTTCTCGGTTCATCACAAACCTTACCGACTCCTCCTGCAATTCCACAGACGCACTATACGAGCCCAATAACGCTTTCTCGTCCACGCAAACCGCGGCCGGATCAATCGTTACTTCACCGCGCGCCGTCTGCGCAAACAACAAAACGCGACCGCCGGGACGCGTAGCATCCATAGCCGGGCGGATCAAACCGCTCCCCCCAACCGCAAGAATCACAGCATCTGCGCCGCGTCCTTCCGTCATCTCACGCACGGCCTTACCCGCGTCGGTCTGCGCCGCGTTAATGTTTTGATTGAGGCCGAAGCTCTTAGCTATTGTAAGCCTCGCCGGATACAAATCGGAAGTAATCACGCGCGCACCCGCCCGCTTGGCCAGCATCGCCAGAATCATGCCAATAGGGCCCTGCCCGATTACCAATACCGTCTCTTCCGGCTCTAGGCGCAGGGTCTCGATTCCTTTGATGCAGGTGTTCACTGGCTCGACGAAACAAGCCTGCTCAAACGACACGCCGTTCGGGATGCGAACTGTACCATGTCGAACGATCCAGTCCATGACACGGACGTATTCTGCGAATCCGCCACCTGAGGGCTCAAAACCCGCCGTGCATCCGACCTTTTTGTAAGTAGCGCACTGCGCAAATGTCTTCTGGCGGCAGTAATAGCACTCGCGGCACGGGATGTGATGAAAGACCATCACGCGGTCACCGACGGCGTATTCCGTCACGCCCGCGCCAACCTTCGCGACCACGCCGGAAGTTTCGTGTCCGAAAATGCGCGGGGCAGAGTGCGACCCAGTCGAAATCTTCTTCAGATCCGTCCCGCAGATTCCGCAGGTATGCACCCGGACCAGCATTTCGCCTGGACCAATCTCGGGCACCGGAACTTCCTCGAGGCGGACGTCATTGATGCCGCGATAGACCGCAGCCTTCATTGTGGCCGGAATCCGGCCGATCACGCTTTCTGCACCAACTGTCTCAACCATTGCCATAAAAAAGTTTTAGCACCGCAACGATTTGCCGAGCACGTCTCGCCCTCGTCGTCCAAACGGGAACTTAACTCCCCCGTTTCAAGTAGCCCTCAACCGCCGCACACAGCGCCCGGCTGGCCCTCAGGCTATTCCGGGCTAACGCGATCGTCCGCCCCCAGAGCCATGGGCGCACTACAACGTGCATAGCAAAGCGCGCGTATCCAAACTTTCCCTCATGCGAAACAAACTGGTTCATAGGCGGCATCGCGAAATCGAGCTCATCGGAAATCGCCTTCAGGGCTGCGAACTCGAGCCCGTGAGCCTGCGCTCCAAGCGCCACCGACGCGCCTTCCATGTCCACCGCAATGGCGTCATAAGCGGAAGCGAGGCGCTGTTTCTGGTCCCGGCCAACCACCGCTAGAGAACTGACCATCGTCCCTTGTCCCGAACCGGTGTCGGTGCGAGAGCCGTCCGCGCTATTGACCACCACACGCGGCTCTACGATGTCGGCCACCTTGAGTGACGAATCCAGCGCCCCGGCGAATCCAACCGAGATCATCTTCGCCGGATGGACTCGTTGGATCACCGCCTCCGTTGCCCGGCGCCCTTGCTCGGCGCCGATGCCGCTGCAAACCGCGACCACGCATGCCCGCTCCGTTTTCTTCTTTTTCAAAGAACGGATAGCTGCGGCCATCGTGCCAAAGCTTTTGAGCCTTCCAGCCGCGAACCAGCGGAGCGATTTCTTCCTTCATCGCGGAAACCAGTGCAATTTGCACTCGCTGCCTGGTCTCGGCTGCAACGTTCTCAGACATACGCATTCGCCCGAAACCATTCCACCGACCGGCGCAAGGCTCCGTCCACTGGAATCGTTCGCCAGCCGAGGTCCCGCTCGGCCTTTGCCGAACTGACAAACATCATCTTCCGTCCCATGCGGACTGCGTCGATGGTGGCACGTGGTTCGCGTCCCAGAAGGCGTCCAGTCACCATCTCATCCACAACACCGGTCGCAAACGCAAACACATACGGCAACTTCACCGTGGGCGACTTCAAGCCCGTAATCGCCGCCAGCCGGTCCAGAATCTGCTTCAGGGTCAGATTCTCGCCGCCCAGAATATAACGCTCACCGCGCTTCCCTTTTTCGAGCGCCTGAATATGTCCCCGCGCGCACTCGGTCGCATCGACCAGGTTCAATCCCGTCTCGACATACGCGGGAAACTTCCGCTTCAAAAAATCCAGCACAATCCGGCCCGTAGGCGTCGGTTTTATATCGCGCTCGCCGACCGGCGTCGTCGGATTCACGATCACCACATCGAGTCCCGACTTTGCCGCTTCGAACGCTGCCTGCTCCGCCATAAACTTCGACCGCTTGTAGTGACCGATCATGTCCGCAACCGAGACCGGACTGTCCTCGTCGGTCAAACGCCGGTCCGCCAGATGCGCGCTTCCGTGCCCATTCGAACCGAAACCCATGGTAGCCACACTCGACGTGTAGACAACGCGCCGCACTCCCTGCTTCCGCGCCGCCTCCAGGAGTCCGCGCGTGCCTTCCACGTTCGACCGGTACATTTCGGCCGGATCACGCACCCACAACCGATAGTCGGCTGCCACATGAAAAACCACCTCGCAGCCGGCGAGCGCCTTCTCAATCGAGGCCGGGTCGCGCAGATCCCCGGTGACGCGCTCTGCATTGAGATCCGCAATGTTGCGCAGATCGCTGGTAGGCCGCACCAGCAATCTCAACTCCGCGCCCCCAGCGGCCACGGCGCGAGCCACATGACTGCCTAGAAATCCGGTCGCGCCAGTGACAAATGCCCTCAAAACAGCTCTCCTAGTTCTCAGTTTTCAGCTCTCAGTAAAACCAAATTTGCCGGGCACGAACTGATAACTGACAACTGAGAACTGACAACTAGTTTTTCTCCGCCATCACCTTGCCATACGTTGTCAGCGCGATCAGCGGGAAGTACTGCCGGTATAAGTGATACTTCAGATAAAACACGCGCGGAAAACCGGTTCCGGTGTAGAACGCCTCGTCCCACGAACCGTCTTTTTTCTGATTCTTGAGCAGATAAGCAATGCCGCGCGCCACGCATTCCGTACGAGTATCGCCAGCAGCGAGCAATCCCATAATCGCCCAAGCAGTCTGCGAAGCGGTGCTCTCGCCCTGACCGCGCAGGTTCGGATCGTCATAGGAACCCACGGTCTCGCCCCAGCCGCCGTCAGCATTTTGCACCATGCGCAGCCACTCGGCCGCCTGCTGAATCATTGGCTCATTCAGGTCGACATCCATCGCCTGCAAGCCGCGCAGGACCAGCGCCGTGCCATAGATGTAATTCACACCCCAGCGTCCGAACCAACTGCCGTCCGGTTCCTGCTCGTTGCGGATAAACTCCAGAGCCCTCTTCACCGCCGGGTGATTCTTATCGAACCCGTATGTCGCCAGGCATTCCAGGATGCGCCCGGTGATATCGACGGTCGGCGGATCGAGCATGGCGTTGTGATCGGCGAAGGGTACGTATTGAAACACCATCCGGTCATTGTCTTTATCAAACGAGGCCCAGCCGCCGTTCTTGCATTGCATCGACAGGATCCAGTCAATCGCACGCTGCACCGATTCGCGCTGATAGCGGCCGTTCGGATGTTCTGCGCGGCTGAGCGCCAGGCACACCATCGCGCTGTCGTCCACGTCCGGATAAAACTCATTGTTGAATTCGAAGTACCAGCCGCCCGGTTCGCCCTTCGGATTCTTGATCTTCCAATCGCCCGGCTTACGAACCTGTTTCTGCAATATCCAGTCCGCGCACTTCACCAGACGCGGGTCGGTCGCCGGAACCCCCGCCTCGCCCAGCGCGAACAACGCATAGGCGGCATCCCACACCGGAGACATGCACGGCTGCATCCGGAAAGTGTCTTCATCTTCGATGCCGAGTTTTTCAAACTCATCCATCGCGCGAATCACCTGCGGATCGTCGAGCGAATATCCCAGGCAGCGCAGCGCGATAATCGCGTTCATCATCGACGGATAAATCGCGCCCAGGCCATCACTCATCTCGAAGCGCTCCAGCATCCACTTCTCGGCTTTCTTCAAGGCGAGCGAGCGCAGCGGTCGCACGTGCACCGTCTCAAACCAGTGAGTCAGGCGATCGAACACCAGGAAGAAGTTCCGCCACGAGATGCGCTTCTTCGCCCAGTGCAAATGCATACGCGACTTGTCGCGACCACCGACGAACAACTCTTCCACACCCATCTCGTCGGGAATCTTCTTGAACGGCTTCTTCGCGTAGCAGATCGAGAGCGGCACCAGGATCGCGCGCGACCACGAAGAAATTTCGTAGATATTGAACCAGAACCAGTTGGGAAAAAGCACAATCTCCGGCGGCACAGCCGGAACGGCGTCATAATCGTATTGCCCGAAGAAGCAAAGGTAGATCTTGGTAAATGTATTGACCTCGGTCACTCCGCCGAGTTCGAGAATCTTCTTGCGCGCCCGCACCATTGCTGGATGGTCGGCATGATATCCGGCGAGCTTCAGCCCAAAATAAGCCTTCACCGACGCCGAGATATTCGACGGGCCGGCCGCATAAATGCTCCAGCCGCCATCTTCGTTCTGATGCTTCAGAATATAGCGCGCAGCTTTTTGAAATCGCGCCGCGTTTCCCGTGCCGAGCAGCGTGTGCAGAAGAATGTAATCCGACTCGAGCGTGGTGTCGGCCTCGAGTTCACCACACCAATAGCCTTCTTCATGCTGCTGCGAGAACAGGAATTTGCGCGCGGCATCGACGGCCACCGCCACCCGGCTCACCAGGTCGTCTATCTTTCCGAATCGCATCTGCGGCGCCGAGGCCGATCGATGGGGGGAGGAAGATTCGTCCATTCAAACTCCTAGCCTATCCTCTACTGCAAACATTCTGGTTCTATCCAACAATATTTCGGGTCGAGCTACGCGCCCGCTCCGGGGGCAGCCGCGATCGTCTCCACGATCTCTGGAGGCAATCCAAACCGCACATTCTCCGGCATGATCTCAAGTTCCTGCACATCCCCGAAACCCTTGCCGCCCAGGAACTCCACGACTTCCTGCACGAGGTGTTCGGGGGCCGACGCGCCCGCGGTCAGCGCCACTGTCCGCACCCCGCGCAACCATTCCGCCCGAATGTTGCTGTAATTGTCGATTAGATGCGCCTCGGTGCCTAAACTCCTCGCAACTTCCACCAGACGCTTGGAATTCGAGCTGTTATCCGAACCGACCACCAACAGGAGATCGGCATCCGAAGCGACATGCTTCACCGCCACCTGGCGGTTCTCCGTGGCATAACAAATGTCCTGTGCAGCGGGACCCTTGATATTCGGGAAGCGTTCCCGGAGCGCGGCGATAATGTCCCGCGTTTCATCCAGGCTGAGCGTGGTCTGCGTGAGATAAGCCACGCGGTTCGGATCGGGCAACGTTACCGACTTGACTTCTTCAGGAGACCCTACCACCTGCGTAACCGCCGGAGCTTCGCCCAGCGTACCAATGACCTCATCGTGATCGCGATGGCCGATCAGAATCAGCGAATACCCTTCCTTTGCGAACTTGACCGCCTCCACGTGTACCTTGGTGACCAGCGGGCAGGTGGCATCGATCACGCGCAGGCTGCGCAGCTTGCTGTTCTCGCGCACCTCCGGAGAAACGCCGTGCGCACTGTAAATCACGCGCTCGCCCTCGGGCACCTCATCGACCGAGTCGACGAAAATCGCGCCCTTCTGCTGGAGCTCTTCCACCACAAACCGGTTGTGAACAATTTCCTTGCGCACATAGATTGGAGGCCCAAACGCCTCCAGCGCAATCCGGACGATATCAATCGCCCGCACCACCCCCGCGCAAAATCCACGCGGCTTAAGCAGCAACAGCTGTTTACTTTCCGACAATGCCATCCTCCCCTTCGATTAGGGTACCGCCAGCCTGAAAAAGATGCTTTTAGTTATTGTAAAGCGTACCGAAGAATACACCTAGGGGTCAACGTAAGCCATTGCAGGAGCTGGGATTAGCAGCGAATGGGGAATTGGGACAGGGAACGGCGAGCTAGGTCTGGCGGGTATATCTGACCTCAAGCGTAAGTCTCAAAAACGAGTTTCGAGGATCCCACAGCTCCAATCTCACCCATTCGCCCGAATCATCTGCTCGGCATGCTTCCGCGAGGTCTCGGTCAACTTCGCGCCCGAGAGCATGCGCGCTACTTCTTCGGTGCGCTCTTCGCCGGTAATCTGGCGAACCGTGGTTTTGGTTCGCCCCCCCCCGGCCCGCTTCTCAATCAAATAATGCTGATCAGCAAAGGTGGCGATCTGCGGAAGATGCGTTACGCAGAGCACCTGATTCCCTCTCGCCAGAGCCTTGAGCTTTTTCCCGACCGCCTCCGCCGCACGCCCCCCAATCCCGGTATCGATCTCGTCGAAGACCAGCGTCCGCTGCGCGGCAGAATTCTTTTTCTTCCCCGCACCACTCACACCCATTTCCACGCTCGCCTTAAGGGCCAGCATCACGCGTGAGAGTTCACCGCCCGAAGCGATCTGCTCCAGCGGCCGCATCGGCTCGCCAGGATTCGTCGCAATGCGATAAATAACCTGATTGATGCCCGCAGCCGTCCAATGTTCTTCCGCATCATTTTCTTCGACCGCGATGACGAAATGCGCGCGCATCGCCAGATCGTTGATCTCCACCTCGACCAGTTTCTCCAATCTGCGCGCCGCTTCCGTTCGCTTGCGCGAAACTGCGCGGGCTTCTTTGCGATAACGCTCGCCGGCAACGGACAGCTGTGCTCGCAGTTCCGCCAGCACCTGATCCTTATTCTCCATCTCCGAAAGCTTCCGCCGGACATCCTCGCCGAACGCCATCACCTGCGCGAGTTCGGGACCGTACTTCCGCTTCAGCCGGTCGAGCATCGCCAACCGCTCTTCAAGCTCCGCCAGTCTTTCCGGAGACGCTTGAATGCCGCCCGCATAGTCGCGCAGCGTTGCGCCTACATCTTCCACGCTGATGCGAGCCGATTCGAGCGCCCCCAGCGCCTCCTGAAACTTCGGCTCGTAGCGAGCAAGTTCCTCAAGATGCTTCTGGGCCGCGCGCAAACTCGATGAGGTCGACGCGTTGCCTTCGTACAGCAAATCGAAGGCATTCATCGCCGCGCCGTAAATCTTCTCCGCATTCGCCAGGACGAGTTTCTCCGGTTCCAGTTGCTCGTCTTCTCCTGCATTCAGCCGAGCCTCCTCGATCTCACGCGCCTGAAAGCTCCACAGATCCAGCAGCCGCATCCGATCCTGTTCATCCCGCTCCAGCTCCGCAATGCGAGCCCGAATCTGCTTCCACGCCGCGAACGCCGCTGCTACAGCTTCAAGTTCGATTCCCGAATAAGCATCAAGGAGGCTCTGTCGCGCCGCGGCGTCGAAGTTCACGATCGACTCATTTTGAGCGTGAATCACGCCCAGATGCGGAGCGAGCAGTTTGAGCACTCCGACCGTCGCCGGCTGATTATTAATGAAAACGCGCCCCTTGCCGCCAGCGGCAATCTCGCGCCGCAGAATCAACGACGCATCTCCCGAATCCGCATCCAGTCCATTCGTTTCCAGAATGTCTTCGAGCTCTTTCGTGGCAGCGCCGTCGCTCTCGAAGACGCCCATTACGACGGCTCTCTCCGTTCCAGATCGAATTACATCCGCCGACGCCTTCTCTCCCAACAACAATCCGAGCGCGTCGATCAGGATTGACTTACCCGCGCCGGTTTCGCCGGTCAGCAAATTCAATCCTGCGGCGAACTCGATCACAGCGTTGTCAATGACCGCGTAGTTTTCCAGCCGCAATTCAGTGAGCACAAGCTTCTCGCTATGGCAAATTCAGTGATGGGTCGGACATGCCGTTCCAGATCGGGAAAAACCGTAACTCCCAATTCAGGCGCAGCATAGCACAGGCTGCGCCGTCGCGAAGCCCAGGTTTAGGTACTAGTGAGTGTTCCGCTTGCCCTACTGAGTTTGAAACCACAGTGGGCGCTTCGCGAAAATCGGCCCATGAAGTCCTTCCCCCGTGCGACCTATTCATACGTGTGTTTGCTCTCGATCGTGCTTTTGGGCCCGGCGGCAACCCCAGTCGCAGCGCAAGAACTTGAATGCCAGCCCTGCCGGCACGGTTTTGGCAAAGTGCAAACCGGAAGTTCGAAATCCTTCAACATCAACCTCACTAATTCCGGCAAGCGCTCGTTGAAAATCACTTCCGATGCCATTCAGGGGAGTGAGTTCTCAGTGGGAACCTTCCCGTTGCCTATGACGCTCAAACCGGGGGGCACCGTTCAAATTCCCGTTATCTTCACGCCCACGTCAGCGGGGCGTGTGACCGGAAGCGTCACGCTGAACGATACCGGCGAAGATTCTTCCCTGACGCTTAATCTGGCGGGAACCGGCATCGATCAAAGCTCCCACAGCGTAGCCCTTTCCTGGGTGCCCGGGGACGAGAACTATGTCGGCTTTAACATTTACCGTTCCACCGTAGATGGAGGCCCGTACACCAAGATCAATTCCCAACTCGACTCCACGCCGGCCTACACGGACATCACCGTCCAGGACGGAATGACCTACTACTACTGTGCAACTGAAGTCGACGATCAAGGCCAGGAAAGCCCCTACTCAAACATCGCGCAAGTCACGATTCCCTGATCGTGGTTTCTCCCGTTCCCGGGTTGCCGGCTTGATCCCGCATCTGATGCGGGTCTACGGCCCATTCCTCATTGACCGATACGGTACCCCAACGTGGCCCTCGCCGCGTTGGGGCTATAATTCCAAGAGGGGTTTCATCGAATATCAATGCACTTGCCTTCCGTCCTCCTGTCTTTTGTCGGCGGCGAAATAGTCGATCTCATTTCACAAACCGGCGCTGTCGCAAAGACCGTGCTGGGAATCCTGCTCGTGTTCAGCGTCCTTTCCTGGGCAGTCATCCTCTCCAAATGGAAGGTAATCAAACGCGCCCGCGCTCAGAGTGAGCGCTTTGTGCGAGCCTTCCGCAAGGCGCAGCGCCTCCAGGACATCGTGTCGGTCGCCGACCAGTTTCGCCCCAGCCCCCTGGTGGGCGTGTTCGAAGGAGCGGTCGCCGAGTTCAAGCGACAGATGGGAACCACCGGGACCGTTCACAATCCGATGGCTATCCAGCGCGCCATGCAAATCGCATCCTCGGAAGAGATTACCCGCCTCGAGCGCAACGTTCCCTGGCTCGCGATCACGGGCGCGGTCACGCCCTTCATCGGGTTGTTCGGCACGGTCTGGGGAATCATCGATGCCTTTCACGGGCTGGGCACGGCAGGGGCCGCCACATTGCGCGCGGTCGCTCCGGGAATCTCCGAGGCGCTGATTACCACGGCAATGGGTCTGGCCGCCGCGATTCCCGCAGTCATCGCCTACAACTTAATCATCGGGTCAATCCGCGAGATGGCTTCCCGCAACGACGACTTCACCCTCGAGATGCTCAATCTGGTCGAGCGCCAGCAGGTGCCGCAGGCAAACGCGCAGCCTGTCGGCGAGGTTCGCCGCTGATGGCCTTCACCTCCTCTAACGGCCGCACACAAACCGCACTCGCGGATATCAACATCACTCCGCTCGTCGACGTCGTTCTCGTGCTGCTCATTATCTTTATGGTGACCGCGCCGGTTCTTCAGTCCGGCATTGAGGTCAACGTCCCTCGCACCCGCACCGTTAAGGAAATCACCGAAGAACGGCTCGTCATCAGCATCGACAAGTCGCAACGAGTCTTTCTCGGCAACGATCCCATCAATATCAACCAGATCGGACCAACGCTGAAGCAGAAGATTCGTGATCCGCGGCATCAGGCAATCTATTTGCGGTCGGACCAGGATGTCCCATTCGGCGCTTTCGCCACTGTCATGGACGCCATCAAGTCGGCCGGCATTGCTAACGTAAGCATCGTCACGCAGCCCATTGATTCGCATGGCCAGCACTAGTGAACTCGAACGCGGTGGGCTCAGCCGTCCACTTGCCTGGTCGGCGGGATTGCATGTCGGCGCTACCGCTTTCATCCTGCTCTGGGCAACCTACATCACTGGCATTCGCGGACAAGGCTGGGGCAGCGGCGGGGGCGGTGACGCCATGGGCGCCACCCTGGTGAACTCAGTTCCCCTGCCGGCCAGCGAAGTGCAGACAAACAATGTGCTCGCGACCGAATCCAAGGGTCTTTCGCAATCCCAGCCAAAGGCCGAGGAAAAAGAGCCGGATGCGATTCCTATTGCTGACAAGAATTCGAAGAAGAAACCGAAGCCGGTGACCAGCACAACCGCGCGTAAGGCACAGCCCGAGCCTGAATCGAATGAGATTCCCTATGGCGAAGGCGGTCCAGTCAGCGGTCCTTATGCCATGTTCAGCGCGGGCGGTGCGAAAGGCGGCTTCGGATTCACGGGCGGCGGCGGCGATTTCGGAAGCCGGTTTTCGTGGTACGTACAAGCCGTGCAGCGCAAGGTCTCCGAAAATTGGCTGAAGTACGAGATCGATCCGACCATCCATGAGGCGAATCGCGTTTATCTCACCTTCGACATCGCGCGCGACGGGCATCCCGGCAACGTCCAAATCGAACAATCCAGCGGCGTCCCCTCGCTTGATCGCTCGGCGGTGTATGCGATTCAGCGCATCGACACGTTTGGACCGTTGCCGCCGGAGTATTCCGGCAGTCGCGTCAGCGTAGAGTTTTGGTTTGATTACAAGAGGTAGTCATTCGCGTAACTAGCAAAGCGAGAACGAAGAAGAGCGATTCAGGAGCGAGAATTGAGCAACGCAACGTACCGAATTTCACATCTGAACAAGAAGACACAAATTCGCTCGCTAGGCCAGAGGATTACGTCGCGCCACGATCTCAAATCCCCGCTTAGCCGCCAGTTCACTGCTCTCTTCGCGATTGCATTCGTTTTCGCTCTGGCGGCCACCAGTTCGGCACAAGACTGGATTCGCACCGGCACCGGCCTCGGCGTCGAGAAGGTTCGCCTCGCCGCCGCCGACTTCAAGCCTTCCACGCAGGATGCCAAGAACGCCGACCTGCTCAAGACCTTCGACAGCACTCTCTGGAACGATCTCGATAATGCCGGAATCTTCGCGCTCGTCTCCAAGAGCTTTTATCCTGTGCAAACTCCCGGGCAGCCGGCGGAGGTCAAGTTCGCAGATTGGGCGTCGCCGCCCCCCGAGGCCTCGATGCTCGCATTTGGCAACCTGGGCGTGACCGCCGACAAAGTCTCCGTCCAAGGCTGGCTTTACGATCGTCAAGAACCAGGGTTCGCCGCAGGTGCTCGCCAAGCAATATAGCGACTCTGCCACGAGCGATGCCGTGCGCGTGATTGCCCACAAATTTGCGGATGAGATCATCTTCCGACTCGGCGGCGGCATCCAGGGCATCGCCGAAACCAAAATCTTCTTCGTGAGCGACCGCAGCGGCCACAAAGAAATCTGGATGATGGACTACGACGGGGCTAACCAGCAGCAGATTACGCACCAGGGAACCATCTCCCTGTCGCCGCGCATCTCGCCTGACGGCTCGCGGCTCGCCTTCAGTTCCGCGACCAAGAGCGGCTGGGAGACGCTGATGTACTCCTTCGACCTGAACCGCATGGTGAGCTTCGCGCACTTTGGCGGCATGAATTTTTCGCCCTCATGGTCGCCCGACGGCAAAATCGCGTTTTCATCGTCCCGCAACGGCTATCCAAATATCTTCGTGGTCGACGGATCGGGCGGACATCTGACCCGGCTCACTACCGATAAAGGCCCCGACGTTGCCCCAACCTGGAACCGTAAAACTGGCTCCCAGATCGCCTTCGTCAGCGGGCGCACTGGCCTGCCGCAGATCTACACCATGGAAGCCGACGGCACCAATCTCCAACGCATCACCGACCAGGGTTATGCCGTCTCGCCCAACTGGTCGCCCAATGGGCAGTTTTTGACGTTTTCCTGGATGAGAAAGTATGGCCCAGGGGAACCCGGATCCAACGATCTTTATCTAATGGATATTGCCAGCAAACAATGGGTACAGCTTACCCATGATGCGGGGCGCAATGATTATCCGTGCTGGTCGCCCGATGGCCGCCACATCATTTTTCAGTCGCACCGCACCGGTACGGATCAAATCTTTACCATGCTGGCTGATGGCACGAATGTGAAGCAGTTGACATACAAGGGCAACAACACGCAACCCAACTGGAGTTGGAAGTAGACTCGCATTTTGCGCAGGAAGGTAAATGAAAACCACAGAGGACGCCGAGGACGCAGAGTAATATTAGGAATTGAAAATTCAGAACAATCCTCCGTGTCCTCGGCGTCCTCTGCGGTGTTTATTTCGTTAGCAGTTTTTTGTTTTTTTTACTGGCAAAGTTTTTGCTTTGAAAAGTAGATTTAGTTTTCAGGTAGTTACGGCCTCGCGGCCGGCCAAATGTGCGCTCCGCCGCGATTCCGCAAATTGCACGCCACAATTCGGGCGCACAGAAAATTGGAGGATTCAGTGAAGCACCAGATGAGGATGTTGAGCCTCGTAGTCGCATTGGGCGCGCTAGTATTTCTGGGCGCATGCGCGAAGAAAGCGGCTCCGCCCCCACCCACCCCGCCGCCCTCACCCACCGCGCCCACGGCGTCGCTTTCCGCGAACCCGAACACCATCAACCAGGGTCAGCTGACGACCTTAACGTGGCAGACCACCAACGCCACCGACGTCAGCATTGACGGCATCGGCCCGGTCGATCCCAGCGGGTCGCGCCAGGTCACGCCTGCGGATTCGACCACATACCACCTCGTCGCCAAGGGTCCCGGCGGCACGCAAGATGCGACGGCACGCGTTACCGTGAACGCCGCGCCCGCGCCTCCGCCGCCGGCCGTTTCCGCCACCGAAGAAGAACTCTTCGCGCAGAACGTGAAGGATATCTACTTCGATTACGACAAGTCGGATATTCGCCCCAGCGATCAGGCAACGATCCAGGGCGATGCGCAGTTCCTTCAGCAGCACGCCGGAATCCACATCACCATTGAAGGACACTGCGACGAACGCGGCTCGACCGAATACAACCTCGCACTCGGCACCAGCCGCGCTGACTCGGTGAAGAACGCGCTCATTCAGGCGGGCGTCGCCGGCGATCGCATCAAGACGTACAGCTACGGCAAAGAAAAGCCGTTCTGCACCGAATCGAACGAAAGCTGCTGGCAGCAAAACCGCCGCGGCCACTTCGTGTACGAAAAATAGAACTGACGACCAGGTGATTGGGGACGGAGCGCCACTCCGTCCCTTTCCATAAACGCGCAATTCTTGCATCTAACGGTGCGCAGTTGGATGGCAATTGGGAACAACTATGAAATCAAATCGCAATCTTCTCGCAGTCGTAATGACGGTTGGTCTAATAATGTTGGCCACAGTTACGCCGGCCTCGGGCGCCAATCGCGACATCGTCCAACTGCAAACGCAGGTTGACCAACTCCAACAGGCGATGACGCAGATGAAGCAATCGTTTGACGAGCGCATGGGCATCATGAAGAACATGCTCGATGAGAATAAGGTCATTGCCAACAAGGTGAGCGCCGCCATCGACAATCTTCAATCGTCCATGAACCGCCAACAGACGGATCGTTCCGGACAGGTCGACCAGATCTCCGGCCAGATTCAGGCTCTGAACGACACTATGGACGAACTCAAAGTCCGCCTGGCAAAGGTCAGCAAGCAACTAGAGGATATGCAGGCGGCGCAACAATCGATGGCCGCGCAACAGGCGCAGGCCCAACAACAGGCCCAGCAGATGGCCCAGGCGCCGCCGCCCGATGTGCTCTATAACAATGCCCTGCGTGACTATAACGGCGGCAGTGACGTCGCAGTGCAGGAATTTACCGACTACATCAAGTACTATCCCGACACCGATCTTGCCGGGAACGCCTACTTCTATCTGGCAGAAATGGCCTTCAAGGCCGGCGACTATCAAAAAGCCGTGGTCAACTACGATCTGGTGCTGAAGAATTTTCCCAGCGGGAACAAAGCGGCCTCTGCGCAATTGAAGAAGGGCTTCGCGCTCCTCGAACTTGGCAAGAAAGATGAGGGCGAACAGGAACTGAAGCACGTCATTCAGCGCTATCCGCGAACCAATGAAGCCATGCAGGCGCGTGACCGGCTGCGGAAGCTTGGGACGGTGCCGTCGAAGAATCGCTAGCGCACAATACAGCCGTTATCGCCGCGCCGTATTCGGCACTTCGACGCCGCCTTCGATCTTGGGAATGCCGAAATGTCCGCCAAGATGAGCGATATCCATCGGGCTGATTGATCCGCTCACGACGAAGAAGTCAACCTCATTGGATCTGGCCACCAGAATAGCCACGTTGCTGATCGCATTATTTTCCATACGCACCCATAGATCAGTTACGCCAGGCCCGCCGTTCTTCTGATACTTGTTCAGCACCTGCTTCCAGCCTGCGTCACGGTAATCGTCCCTGATCGACTCAATGGCCTGCGGATCGACCGCCCCTGGGTTGGCATAGCGGAAGTCGTGCACTGATATGCCGCTCACGCCCGCGATCACCCGCCGTAGATCCTCATTCCCAGAATCGATCTTGGACGCGAGAACCAGCATGGAGTGATCGAGATTGAACTCGGTCTTCGAGGAAGCGCTCTGCCGCAACTCATCGATGCCGCGCGGCATAAAATCGCGCTCCGACTGAGCGGGCGCACTTTGCTGCTGCGCCATAACCAACATGGCGGAAGAAATAACGACACCCAAAAGAAAAAGAATGCGGGAAAGTCTCATCTGCGCCTCGAGGAAAGTGGCTGATTCTTAGACGTGGAACCGGCCCACAAGGTGAGCCAGTCCCAAGCCGTAAGAACCCGGCGCATCACAATTAGTTGTACGACTTTTTCCTGGGCAGTAGGTTATCGCGCATCGGCCGCAACAGCCGACTTTTCCGCAAGTGAGTTAGTTGATCGCAACGTCACCCAATCCGTCTGAGTGCTCTCCCAGCCTTGGATCAGGAATCCGTAGGATTCAAACAGCTGACGGATGCGCGGGCGCGTCCATCCCGCAATCTCTTCCAGGATTGGCACCAATGTCGCCAGCGCGTTATCGCTGAGTACGGTCCGTTTGGCAATCTGCGCGACGTGCTTCGACTCAGACACCGCGATAGTGAATCCATCGTGCCGGTTGACGTGCAGCATTACATGAATATCCGAGCTGCCATCGCCCACGTACACGACATGGTCAAGCGGCACACCCAGTTCCGCGGATAGTTGCTCGAGCCGTGCGACCTTGCCATATCCCGCAGTCGCACGCACCAGCGTCTCAATTTCTCCGCTCGCGCTGTACTCGAACTCCGTCCCGAAGATGTGATCTTGCGGAACAATGCCTTCGAGCGCTGACTGGATCACTTCCACCGGAGCGGCCGAGAGGACATAAAAATCGAAATGGAATCCGTCGATCCGACGGTCCAGAATCTCATAAACCTGCTGAATATTTTCCTTGAGACGAATGCGCTTGCCCACTTCGACCAGATCGTCGCGCCGCACACGCGCCCTAAACTCCGGATCATGCAGCAGCAGGTAAGAAAGTTCGGCGCCCTGCTGAACCAGGTTCAGCTTCACCATTCCCTTGATCTTGCGCTCAAACTCTTCGACAGAGATACCCACCAGTTCGCTCAGAACGTAACCCGAATCGTTGAAGGTCAACGTCTGATCGAAATCACTGGCGAACAGATAGTGTTTTCGGTTCTTGTTAGCCATGTTCAATATTAGATTCAAAGGTAGGTTAACCGACGATAAAATTTCGCTATGGTAGCCATCACAATAACTTACGAAGCGTTGCGGACGCGCCAGGCATCGTCGGCCGCCGTATTGCTCGCCATGAGCTTTCCGTGTAGCCTCATCCTGTCGTCATAAAATGCGCACGCGCGCACGCGAGGTTCTCATGCCAAAGAGCGTCAGTGATCATCTCAATAATGATGCGGACCGTGAAAAAGGTTCCCGTGAACCCGATGAACGCAATCAGGAAGGAAATAATTCCATGCGAGGCCAGCTCTCGCACCGCGACAAAACTCCGCTCGTGGAAGGCGCTGACAGTGATTTTCCCGAGCCCGGCTATAGTCCAGAGCACTCTTTCGAAGGACAAGTAACGAAAAAGAAATAGCTGCCGGTTGCTCCGCATCTCGGACCGCCGATCTCGACGGCACTTCGGCGATGGCGAGGCTGGGTCCTCGTCCCTCGCCGCCCCACTCACCTCTTCAATTCTGAGTCGTTTTATTTGTCCCCGTCATCTTTTACGCTGACATTTCCTGTCGTCGAATCCATTCAACTCCTGAGGACAAGCCATGCCACGCATGAAAGCCATCCAAGTCAGCAAGCCCGGCGGCAACTTCGAACTGGTCGAACGCGACATCCCCCAACCCGCACGTGGACAAGTCCGCATTAAGGTGGAAGCATGCGGCATCTGTCATAGCGATGCCATCGTCAAAGACGGCCACTGGCCTGGCCTTCAATATCCCCGCGTCCCCGGGCACGAGATTGCCGGCCGCATCGACGCGGTGGGTGAAGGCGTAGCGCAATGGAAAGCTGGTCAGCGCGTCGGCGTCGGCTGGCACGGCGGCCACTGCTTTATCTGCGATCCCTGCCGCCGCGGCGATTTCGTTCTCTGCAAGAACGAGAAGATTACAGCTATCAGCAATGACGGGGGCTATGCCGAGTACATGATTTCAGCCGCCGAGGCGGTCGCCGCTATGCCCGACGACCTTCCGGCCGATGAAGCGGCGCCTCTGCTGTGCGCCGGCATCACCGTATTCAATGCGCTGCGCAACTCGGGAGCGCGTGCCGGCGATCTGGTCGCCGTGCAAGGCATCGGAGGTCTCGGCCATCTGGGAGTCCAATACGCACGGCAGATGGGATTTCGGACGGTCGCGGTCGGCCGTGGGGCCGACAAGGAAGCACTGGCCCGCAAACTCGGCGCATTTCAATATATCGATTCCGGCGCGGCGAACCCATCCGAAGCGCTGCAAAAGCTCGGCGGAGCCCACGTGATTCTCGCGACCGCTCCAGATTCAAAATCGATGTCGGCGCTCGTCGATGGACTGGGCCCCAACGGCAAGATGATGGTGGTCGGCGCAGGTTTTGACTCCCTCACTGTCACCCCAGTTCAACTCCTCCTGCAAAACCGCGACATCAAGGGCTGGGCCTCCGGATCGTCGATCGACTGGGAGGACACACTAAATTTCAGCGTCCTGACTGGAGTTCGCCCAATGATCGAGCGCTATCCGTTGGAAAAAGTAGCGGAAGCCTACGAGCAGATGATCAGCGGAAAAGCGAGATTCCGCGTTGTACTGACGATGGGCGCATAGCGTGTGTTGCGCAAAAAGAAGAGCCGGCCCCAAAACGCAGCCGGCTCAGATTCTTCGCGGCCAAACCTACATCAACTCTTCCATGCACTTCGCCAGCGCTTCCCGGCTCGGTCGCACGGCCGATTCCGGCAGCGTCGCCAGCGGCGCATCCGTCACGTTCAGCATGTCGACGAAGCTCGGCGCTTTCGCATTGATGTAGAACACGCCCGTCAGCACCTCGCCTTTGGCGTGCGATTCCATCAACCGCTGCACCGCTTTGATCTTGTCCGTCGGATCGTAATCCTCCTCCAGCTTCTTCAGCCGCAGGCTCGATCCGTCATGCATCGTGACTTCCATCGTTGTTCCCGGATCGTATTCGACATTGATCTCTTCAAAGGCAGGCACGAAACTGACCTCGTGTAGCGCTTCTTCGTGCGCCTGCATGTACTTGTACGATTTCGTCGAGCCCTCGTGATCGTTAAACGTCACACACGGCGACACCACGTCGAGCATGACCGTGCCGTTGTGCGCGATCGCCGCCTTCAGCATGGTGTGCAACTGCTTCTTATCGCCCGAGAATGACCGTCCCACAAACGTCGCGCCCAACTGAATCGCCATCGCGCACGTATCCACCGGAGGCAGATCGTTCACCACGCCGCTCTTCAGTGTCGATCCCAAATCCGCCGTCGCCGAAAACTGACCCTTCGTCAGCCCGTAGCAGCCGTTGTCTTCGATCACATAAATGATCGGCATATTGCGCCGCATCAGATGCACAAACTGTCCGGCGCCAATCGAAACCGTATCGCCATCGCCGGTGACACCCAGCGCCAGCAAATTCCTGTTCGCCAGAATCGCGCCCGTCGCTACTGACGGCATGCGCCCGTGCACGGAATTGAAGCTGTGCGAGCGGTTCATGAAATACGCCGGGCTCTTCGACGAGCATCCAATCCCGCTGAATTTCGCCACGCGCTCCGGCTTCACGCCCATCTCATACATCGCGTCGATAATGCGCTCCGAGATCGCGTTATGCCCGCATCCCGCGCACAGCGTCGTCTTTCCGCCGCGATAATCGATGACCTGCAAACCAATTCGATTCGTTTTCGGCGTGGGAGTTGGCGTCGTCGTGGTTCCCATTTACTTACCCTCCATCATCATCAGTTCGTCGGTGATGGACCGCGCATCGATCGGCAGTCCGTGAATGTGACAGATTGACCGCAACCGGGGCGTCATCTCCGCCTTAATATCCAGCTTCAGCAAACTCGCCATCTGCCCGTCGCGGTTCTGCTCAACGACATAGATGCGCTCATGCTGCGCGATGAAATCGTGCACCTCACGCGTAAACGGATAAGCCCGCAGCCGCAGATAATCCGTCTCCACGTTATATTCGTTCTTCAGCTGATCGCGAGCCTCAATCAAAGCCCAGTGCGAAGTGCCATAGGCAATAATGCCAACCTTGGCCTTTCCGCTGCCTGCGAGTTCAGGACGCGGCACCGCCCCGCGCGCCGTCTCGAACTTCTTGTTGATGCGCTCCATGTTGCGTTCGAAGTCGTCCGGACGCTCGCTGTATTGCCCCTTGGAGTTGTGCCCGCTGCCGCGAGCAAACCACGCGGCCGCCGAATGATCCGTGCCCGGCAGCGTGCGATAGCCAATGCCGTCGCCGTCCACGTCTTCATAACGGGAGAAACCGCCGAGCCGCTCCAGATCTTCCTTCGTCAGTACTTTTCCGCGATCCATCGGCTTCTCCGGATACGGAAATGGGTCCGACATCCAGTTATTCATGCCAAGATCAAGGTCTGACATCACGAACACCGGAGTCTGAAACCGCTCTGCCAGATCAAATGCATCCTGCGCCATCGTGAAGCATTCAATCATCGAGTTTGGAAACAGCATGATGTGCTTCGTGTCGCCGTGGCTCAGAAATGCCGTGGAAAGTATGTCGCCCTGCGCAGTCCGCGTAGGCAGGCCGGTGGACGGTCCGACGCGTTGGATATTCCAGATCACGGCCGGCACTTCCACGTAGTAAGCCAGTCCAGCAAATTCCGACATCAGCGAAATACCCTGGCCCGGCAGTCGCCGTCATCGAGCGCGCGCCAGCCCAGGCCGCGCCAATCACCATTCCGACCGCCGCCAGTTCATCCTCGGCCTGCACAATAGCAAACGTCGCCTTGCCATCCGGCCCGATGCGATATTCCTTCATGTACTCGATCATCGTCTCCACCAGCGACGATGACGGCGTGATCGGATACCACGTCACCACCGTGCATCCGGCGAACATGCATCCCATCGCGGCCGCGGAGTTTCCGTCGATGATGATCTTGCCCTTCGTCTTGTCCATGCGCGCGATGTAAAACGGGTCGCGCTTCTTCAGATTCGCCGCCGCATAATCGTGGCCAGCCTTCGCCGCGGCAAGGTTCAGCGCTGCGGCCTTCGCCTTGGTCGCGAACTGCTTGCGGATCGCCTTCTCCACTTCGGCAAACTCAATCTCCAGCAACTGCGCCGCCACGCCAACGTAAATCATGTTCTTGATCAGCTTGCGCAGCTTGGCTTCCGAGCAAACCGCGGTAACCAGCTTGTCGTAAGGTACGGCATAGAAATTAAGATCGCTGCGCAGTTTGTCGAGCCCCAGCGGCTCGTCATACAGCACGCTCGCTCCGGGAGCCAGGGTCCGCACATCGTCGTGCGCCGTCTCTGCGTTCATCGCGATCAGGAGATCGATCTCCTTCTTACGTCCGATGTAGCCATCTTTATTGGCGCGAATCGTGAACCAGGTCGGCAGACCGGCAATGTTCGACGGGAACATATTCTTCCCGGAAATCGGCACGCCCATCTGGAAAATACTGCGCAGCAGAACCGTATTCGAACTCTGCGAGCCCGAGCCATTCACGGTAGCGACTTGAATGGTCATGTCATTGACAATGCGCTTTTGCCCCAGTTGCCCCGACGACTCCCGAGGCACGATGTCCGTAGTTGCCATTTCCCTTTGCCTTCCTTTTGTTTGACCCCAACAAAAAATGTTTCTTCGCAGGCGACCCGCCCGCAAGTGACTCGAAGTGGAGAGCGGAAAACCCCTTATTATACCGCCTCCGAACGAGTCGAAACGACCGTCCCGCCTCGCCTCCTCGATACAACCTTGATTCTCTCCACAGGCCAGAACTGCCGTTCACCGCTCCGGCTGAGAAAGTTTGACACTCACTTGACAACGCCATGACACCAATCGTCTCCGGACAACCTACCGTGAGGTTGCGGCGATTTTGGTTCACGAGGCGAATCGCCGAACTCAATTTCGAAAGTCTGGAGTCTTGCACATGAAGAACGAAACACTCGCACCGGTACCATTATCCGAATCCGCAAATTCGACCGAAGTTTCGACCGAATCAACAAGCGTCAAACGTCGTTCCTTCCTAAAGGGCATGGGCGTGGCTGGCGCCGCGTTGGCCAGCGGTTCCCTCCTCGCCACTCTCGGCGAGGGCGAAGCTCACGCGCAGTCCCCGAAGAGTCTCAGCGCCGGCGACACGGCGATCCTGCGCTTCCTCGCCGCGGCGGAGCTCATCGAGGCCGACCTGTGGCAACAATATGCCGAGCTCGGAGGAGTCACACCCGGCAAGCAGAACCCGTATCAGAAGGCTCTTCAAAAACTGGATGGCGACGGCTCACAATACATCTCCAGCAACACGCTCGACGAACAGAGCCACGCCACATTCCTGAACGCCTACCTTATTTCGAAGGGCGCCGAGCCGGTCTCCCTCGATGCCTTCCGCACTCTGCCGAGCAGCCAGGCCGCCGGCGCGCAGCAGATCGGGCGTCTCACTAACCTGATGAACCTCACTGTCGATACGAGTTGGTACACCCGCTACCGCAGCACCGGCAATCCGGACTTTGGCGACACCTTCCCCCAAGCCATCGATCTCGTCAATGTACCGGCGATTCCGCGAAACGATGATGACTTCGGCCCTGCCGATCACATCCAGGCCATCGCCAATACCGCCGCCTTCCACTTCGGAACCATCGAACAGGGCGGCAGCACGCTCTACTCCGCCATGGCCCAGAAGGCCAGCAACCTCGAAGTCCTCCGCATCGTCCTCAGCATCGGCGGAGATGAAGTGGCGCACTTTCTCGAGTGGGTCGATTTCGCGGGAAATGGCGTGCAGACACCCATCGCACCATTCACCGATCCAACCAACGGGCTCACGTTTCCGGACTTCAATGCAACCGGAGACCCTCAACTGCAAACCAATCTGATCTTCCCGATTCCTTGCAATTCATCAATGCGAGTCTCCCGGATTGCGCGGTGATTCGCCCGACAAATCCCAAAGGGATTGCCGGAGGAGTCGTGAACTTTCTAACCGCCGACGGTCTTTTCCAGGGCCAATCGCCGGCGTTCTTCAAGGCGCTCAATACGCTGGCCAAGCAAGCCGACGCAGCTCAACGCGGTTTCTGATCTGCTGGAGTTTTGTTGCGAAGCGGGCGCCGCGGGAATAAATCTTCTTCGGCGCCCGTTATTTCCCTGAACGAACCGCGTGGCCACTTCACCACTGATCTTCCAATTTGATTCGATCCAAGGAGCACAGCATGTTTGAAGGACTCTTTCAGCCCACCCATCTCCTCATGGTTTTCGGAATCGCCTTGCTCTTATTCGGCCCGAAGAAACTTCCAGAACTCGGCAAAGGAATCGGCGAAAGCATTCGCGGCTTCAAGTCCGCGATGAAGGAACCCGACAATCTCCCGGAGAAAACCTCTTCGGAAACAAGCACCCGGACCTAAGGTAACGCCGAGGATCGCGAGCCAGCCTCGCCCAGACTTGCATCGACCGCTACAATGGACGATCAATGGCTCGCGAATCGGCAGACATACTCGGCTCGGTCAAGCCAACGTCCGGTATCCCAGGCGACAAAGTATGGAAGATCGCCTTGGCCGGCTTTGGAACCGTCGGCAGGTCCGTCGCCAGAATTCTCGTCGAGCGCTCCGGCATTCCACTGCGGCTAACGCACGTCTGCAACCGCAACGTCGCACGCAAAAAAGTTGACTGGATTCCACCGGAAGTCGTCTGGACAGAGAACATCGACGATGTTCTCTCCTCCGACGTTGACATCGTCGTCGAGGTAATGGGCGGAGTACTCCCCACCGAGGATTGGGTGCGCCGGGCCCTGGCATCCGGCAAGTCCGTGGTCACCGCCAATAAACAACTCATCGCGCATTGCGGTCCTGAATTGATCGGCATGGCGCGCCGCTTGCATCAGTACATAGAGTTCGGCGCGTCCGTCGCCGGAGGCGTACCCGTAATCTCCGGCCTCCATCAAGGATTAGCCGGAGACGATCTCTTTAAGATCTGCGGAATTCTGAACGGCACGTGCAATTACATCCTCACGCAGATCGAGACCAGCGGAGTTCCCTTCACCACCGCGCTGCGGGAGGCGCAGAAGCTCGGCTTTGCCGAAGCCGATCCCACTGACGACATCGACGGCCTCGACGCCCGCGCTAAACTCGCCATCCTGATTCGCGTGGGACTGCACTGCAACGTGGCGGCGAACAGCATCATGGCCCGATCCATTTCACCGATAGACGCCATCGACTTCGAGTATGCAAATCAGCTGGGATGCACAATCCGGCAAATCTCTCTGGCCGAACTGAAAGGCAACCAACTGTTCGCGGCTGTTCATCCGTCGCTGGTGCCGCTCAATTCGCCGCTCGCGCGGGTCGAGCGCAGCCAGAATCTGGTAGTGGCAACCGGGACTTACGGCGGAGAAACCGTTTTCGGTGGTCACGGAGCCGGCGGACATCCGACGGCCGTCGCTGTCGTCTCCGATATTCTGGCTATCGTGCATGCGAAGCGGGCCCAAAGTGACCGCGGAGGGCACGCCTCCGAAATACCCGTCGCAAAATCGCCAGCCGTCACGCGCGATTTCACCACTCGGCACTATTTACGTTTTCTGGTGAAGGACCGTCCCGGCATCATCGCCAGCCTGGCGACGATTCTCGACAAGTCCGGCATCAACATTGACTCGGTATTGCAAAAGCCCGGCTTTCCAAAATCCCACCTGCCATTCCTGATCAGCCTGGAGGAATGCAAGACCTCCCTCGTGGATCAAGCCCTGACACAAATCAACGCGCTGGATTTCTTGGTGCAGCCGTGCCTGCACATGCCGATTTTGTAGAAGGTGAAAGAGCGGCGCTCAGAGCTGCGCACGATACACAATTTCGGACTGGCCGTTAGCCCCCGTGGATCCTACGCTTCCACCCGGAAGAACTGCGCCATCTTGCGGAATTTCTGATATCGGCTTTCGAGCAGTTCGCGCGCTGGCAGGCCTTTGAGTTCCGCCAATCTGACTTTGCAGCACGCCGTCCAGCAACTCCGCCGCCCGCGCATGATCGGTCTGCGCGCCTCCGGCCGGCTCCGGAATAATTGCGTCAATACAGCCGAGTTCAGCCATGTCTTTCGCCGTAATCTTCATCGCCTCGGCCGCTAACTCTTTCTTGCTCGCGTCCCGCCACATGATCGACGCGCAGCCCTCCGGCGAGATCACCGAGTAAACCGAGTTCTCCAGCATCAGCACGCGGTCCGCGACCGCAATCGCCAGCGCGCCTCCGCTCCCCCCCACGCCAATCACAGTCGCAATGATCGGCACTTCCAGCCGTGACATCTCCAGCAGATTCCGCGCAATCGCCTCGCCCTGTCCGCGCTCTTCCGCGTGCAATCCCGGATATGCGCCATCGGTATCGACGAAGGTAAAAATCGGCCGTCCGAATTTTTCGGCGATCTTCATCACCCTCATCGCCTTCCGATATCCCTCCGGATGCGGCATGCCAAAATTCCGATACATGCGCTGTTTCGCGTCCCGCGCCTTCTGCTGCCCGACGATGACCACCTCTTCGCCATGGAAGCGTGCCATCCCGCACACAATCGCCGGGTCATCGCGAAATCCACGGTCCCCGTGTATCTCGCTCCAGTCCGTAAAAATGCGCTCCACATAATCAAGCGTGTACGGCCGCTGCGGATGCCGCGCAATATTTGTACGCTCCCACGCGTTCAGGTGCGTGGTAACCTCGCGCCGCAGATCCTTCAGCCGATCGTGCAGTTGCTGAATTTGCCGATGCGTCTCGCCGCTTTGCCCTTCCAGCGACTCCAGACGCGAGATCTGCTCTTCGATCTTGTCCAGTTCCTGCTGCGCTTTCAGCCCAGATTCCATACTGATGACATTTCCATTTCTTTGAGTCTTGTGCGTTTCCACGATGGAGAGCAGAAACTCCGCCCCTGTAACGGAAAGATGCTCCGCGCCCGGCTCCGCTTTTCGTGCTTGTTTTAGTTTGGCCCGGCGCATGGGTCGAATCGCTGCTTTATCAAGAGTCTGTTCTTCGAGTGCAAATCTTTGCGATCAAGTTCATCGGGCTCATGTCACACAAATCAACTAATTACCCGCACGCTTCCGCGCCCGCACAACTCTTCCACCCGGCTCAGAAAATTGCGGTCCGGCATCACATTATAGCCTTCGGCCTCCATCACCACCATGAAATCACCGTCGCGCTCCAGGTCAAACAACACCCTCGCCTCGCCTTTGCGCTCGTTAAAAAGCGTGTGCAGCGCGTCAACCGTGCCATCGTTGGCGCTCTCAAGCAGAAGTCGTATGCGCAGCGCCTTCGGAAGCGGAACACGTGCATCATCCAGCGCAATGATGTCATTCGCCGTCAGTTTCGGATTCGCGCCCTCTTCAATGCGTACGCCCCCGCGCACCAGCACCGGAACTTCGAGTTTCACCTTCTCCGTTAGTTTTTTGTAAGCCTCGGGAAAGACCAGCAGCTCGACTTTCCAGTGCAGGTCCTCAAGCGAAGCCTGCGCCCACAGCTCTCCGCTGCGCTTCGACTTCGCCACCCGCAAGCCCGTGATCAAACCCGCCGTCGTAATGTTTTCGTCCTTCGCCGTCGATCTCTTCATTGCCGCAATGTCTTCAGTCGAGAGCGCGTTCAGGTCAATCAGCTTGTCTTTGTACTTCTCCATCGGATGGCCGGTGATAAAGAATCCCACACACTTCTTTCTCGGCCGCCAACCTCACCTGCTCGTCCCAGTCTGGCGTGTTCGGAAGCGCGTCGTTACCGTTGCGCGCCCTCATCGGCTTGCGCGAAGAAATCTCCCATAAACAGCCCGTGCTGCCCAGACTCCGCGTCCCGCTGCGTCTTCTGCGCCCGTTCAATCGCCTTGTCCAGAGCCTGCATCACCTGCGCCCGCCGCCCGAAGCAATCCATCGCACCGCTCTTGATGAGCGACTCCAGCACCCGCTTGTTCAGCAGCCGCAGGTCGACCTCTTCGCAGAATTCATACAGTGACCGGAACGGCCGCCCCAGTTTCTTGCGTGCTGCTGTAATCGACTCAATCGCATTGCCGCCGACATTCTTCACCGCCGCCAAACCAAATCGAATCGCCTGCTCGTGCGGAGTAAAGTTCGCGTCGCTGATATTGATATCCGGCGGCTCGACCGCAATCCCCATCTCGCGGCATTCATTGATGTACTTCACCACGCTATCGGTATCGCCCGTGATCGAAGTGAGCAACGCCGCCATGAACTCGATCGGATAATGCGTCTTCAAATACGCCGTGTGATATGCCAGCAACGCATACGCCGCGGAGTGCGACTTGTTAAAGCCGTATCCGGCAAACTGCGCCATCAGATCGAAAATCTTCTCGATCTTCTTCGGCGGATACCCGTTCTTGGTCGCGCCCTGCACAAAGCGCTCGCGCTGCGCCGCCATCTCCTCCGCCTTTTTCTTGCCCATGGCGCGCCGGAGCAAATCGGCGTCACCCAGCGAGTAGCCGGCCAGGCGGTTCGCCACCTGCATCACCTGCTCCTGATACACAATGACGCCCAGCGTCTCCTGCAAAATCTCTTTCAATTCCGGCAGTTCGTATTCGATCTTGCGCCGACCATGCTTGCGCTCGATGAAGTCGTCAATCATGCCGCCTTGAATCGGCCCCGGCCGGTAGAGGGCATTGAGAGCCGTAAGGTCTTCAATCGAATTCGGCTGATACCGGCGCAGCACATCCCGCATCCCGTGCGATTCAAACTGAAATACGCCCGACGTCAGTC